>NZ_BMOK01000004.1 GCF_014647035.1 Sporolactobacillus putidus
CGTATCACGGCCGGATAGGGTGTCACTCTTCCTCATCCAGCGCCGTGGGTCAACTGAACAAAATGCTTCATTTCAACTAACAAAAGAACGAAGTTGTGTGATGCCAGTATATGCCTAAGGTGTACACTTTAGAATAAGATTGTTCTTCTCAGATCAGAGGTTCCGAGAAAAGCTTGACACATACGTAAAGGAAAGAGTATATGAGAAACAGGAGAAAAAGTGGTATAGTTATAACAGAAACATCAATTCTAATGAAAAGTGTTCACTCAAATAGAACTCGATTCAACACTCATTTGAAGAGGCTGTCACATTAGTCGTTTTTCCGGCTAGGACAGCCTTTTCTCCGCATGATTAAAGAATTGACTGAATCTGTACAGGAGATGCCGGACCGTGGATACGAAATATTTAGATTTGCTGGCTGAGAAATATGACAGTGAGGAAAAAGTTGTCACCGAAATCATTAATCTTGAGGCCATCCTGAATTTACCGAAAGGGACGGAACACTTTGTCAGCGACTTGCATGGAGAGTATCAGGCGTTTCAGCATGTGCTCAGAAACGGCTCTGGAAATGTTAAAGTGAAAATCCGGGATCTTTTTGAAGGCGAATGGTCTGAAAAGGAAATGAATGAATTCGCGACTCTGGTTTATTATCCTGAAGAAAAGCTACAGCTGATTAAAAACGCCGCGGAGAATGTTCAGAGTTTGTACCAATGGTATACAGAAACTATTGAACGGATGATCAAACTCGTTTCTTTCGCTTCATCCAAGTATACGCGCTCAAAGGTGCGCAAAGCGCTGCCCGAACAGTTTGTTTATATTATTGAAGAGCTGCTGTATAAGACGGATGAACTGACGAACAAGAAACAATACTATACGAAAATCGTTCAGCGAATCATCTCTCTCGGTCAGGCTGACAAGCTCATCATTGGTCTTGCCTATACCATTCAGAGACTGGTTGTGGACCATCTTCATGTTGTCGGAGATATCTATGATCGCGGGCCTGAACCGGATAAGATAATGGATACCCTCATCAATTACCATTCCGTCGATATTCAGTGGGGGAATCATGATGTACTGTGGCTTGGCGCTTTTTCCGGGTCAAAGGTATGTTTGGCTAATCTCATTCGGATCTGCGCCAGATACGACAATCTGGATATTATTGAAGATGTGTACGGCATAAATCTAAGACCGCTTCTGAATCTGGCAGAAAAATATTATGATGATAACCGCGCCTTCCGGCCAAAACGGGATGCCGGCAAAAAAGATATTTCTGATGCTGAACAGCTGCAGATTACGAAAATCCATCAGGCAATCGCGATGATTCAGTTCAAACTTGAGATTCCCATCATCAAACGGCGTCCGGACTTCAATATGTCCGGCAGACTGCTGCTTGAGAAAATCGATTACGACAGAGAGACCATGAGACTCAACGGGAAGACGTACGCTTTGAGAAACACCTGTTTCGCGACCGTTAATCCGGATCAGCCGGATCAGTTGCTGGAGGAAGAAGCGCAGGTCATGGATAAACTGCTGTTCTCCGTTCAGCATTCCGAAAAACTGGCCAGGCATATGAATTTTCTCATGAGGAAAGGCAGCCTCTATTTAAAATATAATGGCAATTTATTAATTCATGGCTGTATTCCTTTAAATGAAGACGGTTCCATGAAGAAAATGGTGATCAACGATAAGCCGTACGCCGGGAAAGGCCTGCTCGATATTTTTGAACACTATTTACGATACGGCTTCGCGCATCCTGAAGTGACGGATGATCTGGCAACAGATATGATGTGGTATTTATGGACAGGAGAAAATTCCTCGCTTTTCGGGAAAAAAGAGATGACCACGTTTGAGAGATATTTCATAGCGGATAAGGCAGCGCATATTGAACAAAAGAACCCTTATTACGAGCTGCGCGAGGATGAGGAAATCTGCCGGAAAATTTTAAAGGAATTCCATCTCAACCCTGATCAGGGCCATATTATTAACGGACATACGCCGGTTGAGGAGATTAACGGAGAAAATCCGATCAAAGCGCACGGCAAAATGATTGTCATCGATGGCGGATTTTCTAAGGCTTACCAATCGAAAACGGGAATCGCGGGCTATACTTTATTATATAATTCCTACGGCATGCAGCTGGTCGCTCACAAGCGATTTACTTCAAAAGAGGATATTCTCCTTCATGGGACGGATGTTTTATCCGTGAAACGGCTGGTTGATCGGGAACTGGAAAGAAAAAAGGTAATGGAAACGAACATCGGCAAGAAATTATTGCAGCAAATATCCGTTTTGAATCATCTGCTGGAATACCGTTATATGCACGGAGAACGGGTGCCGGGCGGAAAGTCTAGCGACAGATTTTGAGATTGGTCCGGTCCCGATTCCCAATGCTATACGGACTGATCATCAAATAATTGAACGGTACAGAGATTTTATTGGATCCAAAAAATCTTTTAATCTGCGCTGTTTTTTAACATTGCAAAAAAAAGAAAAAGCCGATGCAGTGGGATAATTCGCTGAACGCCGGCTTTTCGGACGGAACGCCATGGCTGAAAGTTAATCCGAATTATAAAGAAATCAATGTTGAAGAAGCATTGAAAGATCCGGATTCTGTCTTTTATTATTACAAGAAGCTGATTGCATTGCGGAAAGAGTATCACGTCATCGTTAATGGAGACTATCAGCTTATTTGTGAAGACGATCCTGACGTCTTTTCTTATATAAGAAAAGGCGATGGGGAAACGTTAGTAGTGATTTGCAGTTTCTCAGATCAAAATGAAGAATTTTGTCTCCCGAAAAGTTTATCAGAAAAATCCTCTCATTTACTTATAGGCAACTATGATAAAGGTGAAGATCATGATATTCGTAAAATCGCTCTAAAACCGTTTGAGGCAAGAGTTTATTTATTAAAGTAATTGAGACAAAAGACAGACAATCGGAAATAAAAATAAAAAATCTAAAAACCTCACTTAGACCCATTACGGATAACTACATCAAAAGTCAGTGAGGTTTTTTGCATCGCGTAAAACAGATAGAAATGAGTATATCGACTTAAAGGGTGGATCCTTTATTGCTATTTGGCAAATTAAGTAGTACCATAAGTTAATTTTTTGACCCTTATTTTATGTTCCCTGTAGCATTAAGGTAAAAATTTAATTAGAATAGAATATTGTGAAAGGTTGGAGTGTACCCGTGTTTATCTTGTTTCTGAAAGCACCCCTATCAGTTTCAAAAATCTCCTCAAAATACAATAAACCCGCAAGGAATGAAGTCATATTGTGGGGAGAAGGGGATGACCAATCTCCTTCTCCAATAGATCGAAACAAGTAGGGAACGTGAAAATGGTTACCGCCGGATAGCTAAAATAAAATTGTTGTACATAAAGGTGGATCTTGTAAAGCATGAAATATAAAAACGGGCTAATTCCACTTGGTTATCGTGTGATCGCCTCAATGATTATGTCGATCTGTGTCATCTTATCGATTCCTTATGCAACCACAATTACGGATGCCGGGCATTCTATGCACTATGGTATTATGACGCTCATTTTATTTTCAGTTTTCACATTTATTCTCTTTAAAGCAATATCCATAATGAATCTAAGGCTGTTGATCATATCGTCAATCGGGGGTATCTTTTTTTCTGCAGCTATGGTCATAGGGTCTGATCTGACTTTAAATAGATTGGATGTCTCTTATACTAAGTTATTTTTCTCTGTTTTTGGTTTCGCGGTTTTGCTTGCGGCACTGCTTGCAATGATCCTATACTATATCCCTGCCGCTATAAATTATTTATATAATAGCCGTATTCAAAATAGCGGTTCCAAATATTTTACCAGTTCTTTAAGCTATTTTCTTATTGTGTGGGCCATTATATTTATTTGCTATATTCCCGCGCTTCTTGCTGCCTATCCCGGTCTCTATTCATATGACGCCCCATTTCAGTTACAGCAATACAATAGCGGTAAGTTTAACAGTTTGATACCGCCATTGCACACCTTGTATATGGGCATCTGCTTCAGTGTAGGCAAAAATCTTTTTGGTTCTGATTCTGCAGGGATGCTTATCTACTCACTAACTCAGATGTTAATGATGTCGGCGGTGTTTTCGTATTGCTGTTACTTTCTGGCGAAAAAGAAAACACCTGTGATTGTTCAGGTTTTCTCAATTGTATTTTTTGCCTTTTTCCCTGTCAATCAAATTTTTGCGATTTGTACAACAAAAGATGTTCTTTTTTCTGCAGCATTCCTGATCGTTGTGCTATTTACTATAGATATGGTCATGGACAGCAAGAAGTTTTTTTCGTCGTATCTGCTGCAGGCCAGATATATTTTAGCGCTGCTTTTAATGTTCAGTTTGAGGAATAATGGATATTACGCCTTTTTACTCTGCATTCCGTTTCTCTTGATTGTATTCAGAAAATATTTTTTAAAGGTTTTTTTGATTTGCTTAGTCTGCGTCATTTCTTGGAATATCATAACGGGTCCGATTTACGCTGCTTTGAATATAGAGAGGGGTGACAGCCGGGAGGCGCTGTCCGTCCCGATTCAACAGATTTCACGGGCTGTCGTTTACCATTATGGCGGATTTACTGATGAAGAAAAATCTGCTGTTACCGATTTGTTGGGAAAAGAAGATCAAATAAAGAGAATGTATCTTCCATGGGTTTCTGACCCGGAAAAATCAAACTTTGACACAAAAACACTTAATTCCAATTTGATGTATTATGTAAAAAGTTATGTGTCCATAGGACTTAAGTATCCGCGTACGTATATTTATGCCTTTCTAGAATTAACATTTCCTGATTATTATCCTGATTTTGTCTACAAAGATAAATATGGCTATATCCTGTATCAAGACAGACCGCTTACTCTACAGGCAATAGCGGGAGGCACTCATGTAGTCAAAAATAGTAAACTTCCTGCTTTGGATGCCTTATATGACAATATTTTTGGGTATGATTCCTATCAAAAGATTCCTGTTTTGTCTATGATTTTCAGTCAGGGATTTATGTTTTGGCTGTTAGGCATAACTATGCTGATCTGTCTCTATCAAAAGAGGTATAAGATTCTGCTGCCTCTATTTATGCTTTTGGCTTTATGGATCTCCATATTGTTCGGACCTATTGCACTCATAAGATATCTGTATCCTCTGTTTGTCGCGCTACCCATTATGCTGATGATTGTTTTTAAAAACAAGGACAAAACAGAACACGCGTAATGTTGTTGTGGCCCATTTCGGGCCATTTTTTCTTGACAATAGATGACTCGTCACTTATTATATAATTAATAAATGACGAGTCATCTATTTTGCGACGTATCTCAATGAAATCTTTGAAGGTGAAGGGATTTAAATGGAAAAGAATCAGTATTTTAAGGCGGAGGCGTTGCGATATCTCATTCTGGCGGCGCAGCGGCAAGGAAACCGATGGCTCAATGACATGCTAAAGGGTATCGGCCTGACCGCATCGCAGGCGGAGGTACTGCGCGTTTTACATGAAAGGAGGGGGATCTCTCTTAAAGAACTTGGGAAGTTATTGATCTGTGAATCCGGAAGTCCGTCAAGACTTGTCGAACGCATTGTTCGGGACGGTTTGGCTGAGAAAATCGTACATACGAAAGATTCCAGGTATGTCACGCTTCAGCTCACGCAAATCGGTGAAGAAAAAGAACAGCTTGTAGAGAGTATGGAACAACAGATGTATAACCGGTTGAATCACATCTATTCGGACAAAGAGCTTGAGTTTATGTGCACGCTGTTATCCCGCTTCCTGGAAGGGCAGCCTATTTCAGAGGCCTTGAAAGAACGCGGTTTCGAAATAAAATGAACCCATTGAAGGAGATTGCCCAAATGAATGTACTCATCATCTATGCGCATCCCAATCCGAAAAGTTTTAATCACGCTGTACTTGAACAGGTCCAAAAGGGACTTCAGGAAGCCAATCACAATGTGACAACGATCGATTTATATCAAGAACACTTCGATCCCATATTAACCTTTGATGAGGAGCATCGAAGAAGAGATTTGAAAATTGATCCTGAGATGGAACGCTATCGTGTTTTGGTAAAGAAGGCGGATCATTACATTTTTATCTATCCAGTCTGGTGGAACGGTTTTCCGGCCATTTTGAAAGGTTTCTTTGACAGGGTATTTGTCGCTGGTTTTGCTTACGTCTATGAAGGATTGATGCCGAAGGGCCTCCTGACCGGGAAATCAGCGTGGGCCATTTACTCAATGGACACACCGGGTTGGTTTGATCGGCTGATTCGCAGAGATGTCGAGTGGAAAATTGTAAGTAAATACATCCTTCAGTTTTGCGGCGTTCGTTCGGTGAAGAGGATGATGCTGGCCGGAGTGAAGGGAAGCAGTGCCAACAAGAGAGAAGGATGGCTGGATTTTGTTTATCAACAGGCACGCCAGCTCCGCAACTAGTTTATCTCATGAAAATGCTGCCTGTTGCATTGTTTAAAACATACGAAAAGGTGGTCGTGGCGATGAAAGTGCTCGGTACATTGATCCGTGTTTTTATTGAACGCGACGCTATGGATAAGACGATAAAATTTTACGAAAAATTGTATCAAACGACATGTACAGAGCGTGGATATAACGATGCGTGGAAGTAGGATGTTTTTCTCAACAGGTGAAAGATAGATAACTTCAAGTTTTTTCAAAGCGCCTTTAGTACCTTATGGAGAACTTGTCCTAAGTACCAAGGGGCTTTTGTGTTTTTAAACGACCGTTTTGTAATGGATCACTGAGAACAAAATTCAAATTTCCGTTTTTTGAAACATAATGAAGTGAAAAACCGTCTTTTTCAGTTGCGGGAAGAACGTTATAATAAAAATGACATGCCATCTTTTACCGATTGGTCTTGCGGAATCTTTACTGGGCAAATGATGAAAAATCGGATGAATAAAAAGGCTGAAGAACCGTGATAACGGGTGACAGGAGAGGAAGAAGAACATGATCGCTGAAGAATATAAACAGATGCTGGGAAAGAAGTCGGTTATCAGGGAACTTTCCGAATATGGTACGGAAAGGGCAAAAGAGATCGGCTTTGAAAATGTTTTTGATTACAGTCTGGGCAACCCGTCAGTTCCGGTACCGCAGGCGTTTACCGATAAACTCGTTGAACTGGCGACGAGCAAAAATCCGGCGTCGGTTCACGGATACAGCCCAAGCCTCGGCATTGATTCGGTCCGTGAAAAGATTGCGGCATCTTTAAACAGACGTTTCGGAATAGGCTATGAAAAAGAACATATTTTTATGACGTCGGGAGCCGCGGGCGCAATTGCTCACGCGCTGCGGTCCGTAACTGGAAAAGGGGACGAAGTGATCACGTTCGCCCCGTATTTTCCGGAGTACAATCCTTATGTCAATAAAACAGGTGCTGTTTTGAAAATTGTTCCGGCGGATACCGCCAATTTTCAAATCAATTTTCCTGAATTTGAAAAGATGTTTTCATCAAAGGTCATGGCCGTCTTAATCAATACACCGAACAATCCGTCAGGAATCGTTTATTCAACGGAAACGATTAAGAAACTCGCGGCGTTTTTAACAGAAAAAGAACGTGAATTCGGACATGATATTTTCCTGATCTCGGATGAACCCTACAGAGAGATTGTGTTTGAGCATGTGGATGCGCCTTATGTGGCCAAGTATTATCACAACACCATAACCTGTTACTCTTTCAGCAAGTCCCTGTCTCTTCCCGGTGAACGCATCGGTTATATCGCGGTTAATCCCGCGTGCAAGGATGCAAAACTGATTGTGGAGATGTGCGGGCAGATCTCAAGGGGTATCGGCCATAATTGTCCGCCTTCTATTATTCAGCTTGCCGTGGCAGAAATTGTCGATTTAACCGCGGATCTATCCGTTTATGAAACGAATATGAATATTTTATATAAGGCATTGGCCGGTCTCGGATTCTCCTGTGTCAAGCCTGGTGGAACGTTCTATATGTTCCCGAAAGCGTTGGAAGAAGACGCAGTCCAATTCTGCAACAGGGCGTTAAAGTATGATCTCATTCTGGTTCCGGCGGACAGTTTCGGATGTCCCGGCTACTTCAGAATGGCCTATTGTATCCCCACGGAAAAGGTCGAACGCTCACTGGAAGCGTTCAGAAAGTTAGCTCAAGATTACAAGTGATGAAACGATTTTTAGTTGAAGCAGTGATCAAGTAAAAGATCGAAACAATATGCTATTTACCCTTCATCCTGAATGTTGCGGCCCGTATCAGTTTTGTGCAGAAAAGACGGATCGGAGCCGATGATACATAGGAAGGCAACCTGTATTTTTTATCAGGTGCGCTAAGATGATCGAAGAGTACTGTCGACTATGCAAGCAGATTAGGAGGCCGCTATGAAAAAAATCATTACAGCCGTACTATTAATGACACTCTTGCTCAGCGCATGCGGAAGCCAAGGAAGTGCAGCCTACAATCAAGCCATGAAAGAAGGTTTTGACGCAGTGACTGCAGGCAATTATGATCAAGCGGTGACCGCTTTCGAAAAGGCTTTGGCGGACAAAAAAGCGGACAGACGGGCGACAGCCTTGCTTGAGGAGACACGGGTTCTTAAGTCGGCTGAGGAATCGCTGAACAAGGGAAACTGGAATAAAGCTATTTACTCAGCCGACACGGTGATCAATCAGACGAACGTTGATCAAACCGTGCTAACTAAAGCTCAGACGATCAAAAATGAGGCGCTCAAGGAAAAACAGGGACAGGCGGCTCAGAATAGGGCAAGCCAGCCGGCCGCGGACGGATCATCTGGGTCGGACAGTGGTTCCAGTGTGCAGGGCGATGGACAGACTGCCGGGAATTCAGGGCAGCCGGGCTCAAGCGGGAGCAGCACGGTCTCAGGTTCGTCCCAGTCGGGCAGCACGGTTCAGCAGGCCACTCAGAAAGAGGCGGAGATGGCAGTTGTGAAGGCTGCCGGTTATTCACTGGATCAGGTTTATACCGACACGACGGATAATGGTGCCTATTACTCGATTGAACTGCGCGAAAACCACAAAAACGACAGCGCGGCGGATCCCAATACGGCACCTGCGATCGGATTTTTCCGTTATTACAAGGCAACCGGCAAAATCGCGCAGCTGGATCTCATCAGCAACCAGTACAAGGATATTAAATAATATTTGATTCTCATTTGACATCGGTTCCGGTTTTGCGCCGGCCCAGGGATACAATGTATCATACATCGAGCGCTGCAGCTCGATTTTTTTTGATCATCGATTAAAGATAGTGGTATCCATAAGCGATCGTCCTCAACCCCGCCGAGTCAAGCTCACATCTTGAATACGATTGAAATGACTAATTTTATTATTCATAATCATCCCTCATCCGTTGCTTGAGAAACAAAAGGGTTCTTAAAAGAAACAGATGAACATATGTATGAAGAAAAAAAGATCGCAATGGGGATGACTCTTATAGACAGGATTAATTATAGTCAACTGATCAAGAAAGAATTGGAATATCTGAGGACGATTAAAGACAAATCAATTGGGATTATTAGCATGACAGCTAGAAAGTCAAATGGATTGCGCTCGTTACCAAGAAGAGCTGCGATGGGCTTTACAGCAATAAATTTTTTGGTAACGGAAATAGAGCAAGCGAGAGATTGTCTATTAGCCTTGGACGGCCAAGTCGAATATATTTTAATTGATATTGAGGAAAAACAGAATATATCTCTTATTAGTGAAGCAAGACGAATCGTAAAAACATCTAAAGTGATGACTTGTAAACCCAACGATGCGACTATAGAATCCTGTGATCTACTAATAAGGCATCATTATAATGACGAATTGGAAGACAGGTCTGTCTTGGTCATTGGGTCTGGAAATTTAAGTACTAAAATAGCCTTGCGACTCGCTGAGAGACAGGCAAACGTGCATTTGCACAGCAGAAGCTATCAAAAGACAGCTCAAATTGCTGAATGTTTAAATTTAATTCTTCCTAAATTCTCTAAACCCATACAAGCGATCAATAAACCTGAAAAAAAGTACAATATCATTGTTTCTTTTTTATCTGCTGAAGAAATTATAGGAGAGGGGTATTTACCATTATTAGATGAGCACTCGTTAGTAATCGACGGAGGTATTCATAATTTTAAATCCACATTTATTAAAGAGGCTTTGGAGAAAGGAATCACTTGCTATAGACTAGATGTCCGGATTGCTTTTTTGTATTATCTACTCCTTCTAAGCCATGAAGTAGAATCTTTTTTTACACATGTAATGGGACGCATAGAGTATCAAGATAAAGGGTATCACCTAGTTTCAGGAGGGATTATAGGCCGTATGGGTGATATTATCGTTGATAAAGTAATGAAACCCACTCAAGTTGTAGGTATCGCAGATGGATTGGGAGGAGTTAAGAGCGAGTCCCGTTATTCTCAAGAGGAAAAAAATAAAGCTGTAGAAATATTAAAAAAATTAGGGGGCCATTCAGGGTAACAAAATATTTCCCTTTCTAAAAGGGAAATACAAAATAAGGCTTGCTGAATTTCACTTTTCGTAACAGACCGGTTAACCTTTTTTATAGCAGCAAGCTCTAATTACACTCTATGAAAAGACCCTATTCCTCTTGCTTTTCTAACGGGTTATTATCGAGAAAAAGGATTGTAGAATGATTATTTCTGATGCTTGGATGATTAGCCATCCACTTTTTTAATTCTTCCAGCATCGAGTCATAAGGAGGAATAAAATATTCAAAATCTGTTCTCGTATTTTTAATCGATCGATCAAGAGTAACTCCAAAATCTGGGGAGATGGTAACGTTGTTTTTCGAAAATATACGCTTCATTAATTCTAATAATTTTTTTTCTGAAATTTTATAACTTGAACCTAAATGATAGAGCCCTGTTACTTCGTTGTCTATTAAAACTTTGATTGCTTTGGCCAGTTCCAGTGTTGTAATACCGTTCCATAATAATTTTTCATATCCTTTTATTTCTCCTGTGTGCTTCTTCATAAACCTTGAAAATAACCGAGGACTGTCTGGATTTAATTCGGGTCCAATGACAGATGTTCGAATAGTCAAATGTTTGTTATCGGTAATTTCTCCCAAAAGCTTAGACTTTGCGTAGACGGAAGTACCGTCTGCGATATCCTTTTCGGAATAATCTCCTTTATTTCCAGAAAATACGCAATCTGTACTTAAATGAATGAGCTTACCCTGTTGACGTTCTATTAACTTTGCGAGTTGATGTGGGAACAAACCATTAATTTGAAAGGCTAGAAAAGGATTCTTTTCAGCTTTATTCCTTGTCATTTCTATGCAATTAATGACAACATCGGGCCTAATGGCTTCAATGATTTCTTCTGCTTTTATCGTATCTGGTAAATTGAGGTAGATGCTTTTATCATCGTTGATGTCTCTTGATGTATAAAAAACTGTAAAATTTGGGAATTCACTAAAGTATGAGGTTAAAATGTGTCCTGTAATTCCTTCCCCTCCAAAAATCAACAACTTCATTTAATGAACCCGCCTTTTTTTAGCATCTCTTTGATTTCATCCTTGCCCATTAATCCTTTTTCAGAGCTGTAATCTCCTATTTTTGCCGCAGGGTATTTGGAGTAGTGTTCCATTAACCCTTTTATAGGAAGGGTTGGCAGGATAACAAAATATTCTCTGTCATAAATAATTGTTTTCCGGCTTTCATTTAAAGAAAGGAGAAGTTCATGAATTTTTTCCCCAGGGCGCGTTCCAAGAATATCAAATTCAATATTATTTTCCCCGTAAGCTTCTATTAACACCTGTGCAAGATCAACAATTTTACAGGAGGGCATCTGCATAACAAAAATTTCTCCCCCAATACTTTCATACGTGGCCTTTAAAACAAGTTTAACCGCGTCCTGTACAGACAAAAAAAAGCGTGTCATGTTCAGGTCTGTAATACCTATCTTTTGTTTTTCCTGAATCTGTCTTTTAAAAACATGGATAACACTTCCGTTTGTTCCTAATACATTTCCGCCCCGGACGCATACAAACCTTGTATGCGTATTTAATGTATTAGCATGAATAATTAACCGCTCACCCATTGCCTTTGAAAATCCATAAAAATTCAATGGATCGGAGGCTTTATCAGTTGAAATATAGACCACTTTTTTCACGCCACAATGAATCGCAGCATCGATGACGTTTTGAGTGCCTATAACATTTGTTTTTAATGCCTCTATAGGCTGTTCTTCACAAACAGGAACATGTTTTAATGCAGCCAAGTGAAAAATATAATCAACATCCTGGCAAGCCTCAATTAAAGTATCTTTTTCTCTAATATCTCCAATGATAAAACGCAATTTAGGATTTTGATCAAATAGTTGCTTCATTGTGAATTGATTGGCTTCATTCCTTGAAAATATTCTAATTTCCTTTGGCTGTTTATCTAACAGTTGATTAATTAACTCGTATCCCCATGATCCTGTTCCGCCTGTTACAAGGATGATTTGATTATTCAACAACGCTAATGCCTCCTAAGATTCGAAGTGACAATAAGTTGAATACATCTATAAAAATGCAAAAGAATAAATAAACTTCGGCCCTGATCCCACTGTTTGCTGAAAAAATTTGCAAAAAATATTATATGAGTTTCTTTTCCTGGTCGTCGTATCAATGAACAGAACGACTTTTTTGATCAACCTCCAACTTCTATAACGTATGCATTTCTCTTTTAGCCGTCATAGGCAGTATCTTTAGCTTAGACCCAAAAAAACTTTTGCCTATTTTACTAGGCAAAAGTTAAAGAAGATACGACCCAAAATCTATTTTAAAAGCACGGGTAACGGCTGAACGAAGTCCTCCTTTGTTAACAGTTCCTACTGCCAAGCCTGTAACGGATTTTCACTGCCCGGCTGTCGCCAATACCGTAAACACTAAAAGATAAATAGGGATATTTGTAATGCTTAGGGCAAACATCCAAACCAAACATACGATTGAACAATATAGTTAAAATATACAACGAAGGGGATGATTAACTATTGAAAATACTACTTGCCACATATTGGGCTGTTCCACATGTAGGCGGTGTTTGGAAATACATGGTTCAATTACGAGAGAATTTAGAAAAATTAGGACACAAGGTCGATTTGTTAGGATATGGCGAGGATAATACCTATGTTCACCTAGTTAATAAAGGGAAAAAATTATCTAATGATCAATTACGTCCTTTGCTCGAAGCCAAGATTACACCTGAGAATTATCCAGAGATCTATGCAAACGATTTGGTGAAGTACACGGAATTTCAGAGGTATATGTATGAATTGGCAGCCGCATATTTTGGATTAAGAGACTATGACGTTATTCATACACAGGATGTTTTGTCAACTGTTGCCATGAGCCGCATAAAACCGGATCACATTCCTTTAGTAGCAACGTTGCATGGCTCAGTTGCCCATGCAATTTACCATCAGCTGGAAAATATCCATCGTTCTTCTACATCATTCATGGCGAGAGAATATTTCAAAAAACTGGAAAATTTAGGAGCCACTTCTGCTTATACCACAATAGTAGCTAATAATTGGCTGAAGGATATCTTAACAAATGAATTTGAAGTTCCCTTGGAGCAAATTCAAGTTCAACATTACGGTTATGATATTAGAAGTTTTTTGGAAAAAATGAAAGTAAAATCCACTATAAAAAAACCACTGGACAAAAAAGTCATCACTTATACAGGCAGACTCGTGGAATTAAAAGGGGTCCATCATCTGATAACCGCACTAAGTCAATTAAAAAAAGAGCGAGCGGAGAAAGATTGGGTGTGCTGGATAATCGGAGATGGCGATAAGATGGAGGAACTAAAAGCACAGGCAAAGAGTCTGACGTTAACAGATGATGTTTTCTTTTTTGGTGAGCGACAAGATATACCGTATTTACTATCCTTATCCGATATACATGTTTTACCGAGTCTTCTTGAAAATCAGCCATTATCTGTCATTGAGGCGCAGCTTGCAGGAAAAGCGGTTATTGTAAGTGACACAGGTGGACTGCCTGAAATGGTTGAACATGGTGTAACGGGAATAGTTGTACCTGTAGGTAACCCTCAGGCTCTCTATGAAAACCTTGATATTTTATTAGATAGCGACAAGTTAAGAAAAAAACTAGGGTCTAATGCAAAAATATGGGGAATCAGTTATTGGTCTCAAGAAAGGGCTGTAAGAAATTTACTAAAAATCTATGAACAGGCAAAATTTGAAGCAGGAAAGGATGCAACCAATGATACGGACTACTCTGTTAATCATTAAATACACGTTATTAAGTTGGTTCTCCAGAAAATTTTCCTGGATAAAGCGATTTTGGAAAGTTAAAAAAGGTCAGCCTGCCCAAGAGCAATTAAATGAAGAACGCGTCTTGGCTTATAAACCCGGTTACAGCGATAAATATGATCATTTATTCCCACTGCTTTCTTCATCCCCCAAAATACTTGTAAACAGTTTGATATGGGATCCAATATGCAAAAGGGTAAACAATGGGTACAATTTGCCTCACTCGGAAACGTTGAACTTATTAAAAAGCATGAACGGGGATCATTATAATTGGTTATTTTCTAAAATAAATCATACACCGGATCTATTTGTTGATCACAATTTGTGGACTAAAACTTTAAAACAAATCCCAGAAAATTATCAGATTCCATATAAAGAACTACTTAAGGTATTTGAAACCATGAGCAGTACTCATTATAATCAATTGTTCAATAATCCTCTTGATGCCCCTCAGATTTTTGTTAATGGTACATGGAAGTCTATAGAGAGCGTATTGCCCCGGACGTTCTCTCTGCCTGCCCCCGAGACAATTGGTATATTTAAACAAATGAACAGTGATAACTTAAACTCGGTTTTTTTAACGCCCAACAATACGCCTAATGTATTTATCCAGCATGAAATTTGGAATCCAATGATAAATAGATTCCCTAAAGAATATAGAATACCGGATGTAAGGGGAGCAGAGATTTTAGACCGGTTTGATGGTCGTCATTATAAACATCTTTTTTTAGAACCAGGGTCTAGTAATGACTTAGTAACCATTGATCATTCGGTGTGGGACGTGATCGAGAAGGAACTACCTGAAAATTACACATTGCCAATCCCATTAAATGAGAAGTTCTAAGTTCACAAGAATTAGAGTAGGAACAACTCGCATATTGCGAGTTGTTTCAGCCTGTGCTTCAAATTTATTACCATGCAGCCTTTCCAAATTTCATTACAATGGCATTTATTATATTGTAAATTAAAATTTAAAAAAAGGAGGATTACCATGGATTTTGAGGAAATAAATGGGAAGTATGATTCGATTTTTAGCTTAGGCGATTTGTGCCTGGGAAGTATACAATTAAGAAAGCATAATTTACGCCCTTTTGCTGGTGTGATTGATTGGATGGGGTCACCATCTTTGCATGATGTGAATCGACTTCTTAAAAATAAATTTCATGGGTTTATGGAGTTATCAAATCTGTCGATTATAGGCTATGCAAACGAGCATAATCTGTTGGTAGCAGATACGCAATACAATATTATGTCTAATCATGATTTTGATTCAAGCAAAAATACACTCACTCATTTAGCCACTTACCCAGAAGTAAAAACAAAATTTGATCGCCGAATTAACAGGTTTCTAAATAAGCTGGAAACAAGTAAGCGGATACTTTTTGTCCGGACTGAAGGGGCATTTGATGAGGTATTGGCATTGGAGGAGACATTGTCTGAGTTGGTAAAAGGTGATTTCCGCATACTCGTTATCAACCATTCGAATGTTAATGACATAGTGGTCAAAAACTGGCCGCTTGAAAAGGTCTGTTCTCTAGAGTTTCCTAATATCGAGAAGTGGGAAGGGAATAACGCTCTATGGGACCGGATTTTGAAAGATGTTCATATAAAATAAGAGCTTTCCCAAATGGTTAGGATGGCAAGAAACTGTGGTGCTGTTTCGCTGATGCTTACCCTAAACCACGATCATTTGTAAAATAATTGGAACTCCGGCTGGAGGAAGGTCTTCTGTAATGAAAAAAAGGCTGCCCTCCTTTACTTTGTAACTGACTTTTGGTTGCAGAATTCCATTAACAAAGAGATTATTAAAGGAAGTTTTACTGGGATCTAAAATTTTTTGGTTCCCATATCCTTTTAAAGCGTCATTGTTTGAATATTCTCTCTTTAACCCATCCGAGATAGTATAGAACTCAAAACATTTAACCGGAGCAGGAATAAAAGTTCGGATCTCAGTGCTAAAAACTGCAGGATAATTCAAGTAAGGTTTAGGAATATCTTTTTTTTTCATTACTAATCCCCCGAAAATTATTATTTATATTATTCGATATGCTCTTTACACGTGAAAAAACCGTTAGAAAAGTTTAATGATCCCTGTCCTTATAGTCATTCGTTTATACACATTTATCATCTTTTACATAAAATGCTATTAGTGTTATAAAAAACTTCAGCATCAAAAAATCATGAAAAATCCTTTTGATAAGCTAAGTTTGTTAAAAAAAGAAGGAGGAATACTGTATGCCATTAAAGATAATCAAGTTATTTCCGGCTGAAACAGCAATTTCCGTTGTGCCAACAATAAGCAGGTTTTTTTATGAAACAAAAGAAAATACGGCAGGAGGAGCGACTTTACAAATCGATGTATCTGAATTTTTGGATGATACAGGCGAGGATGCTGCCGAGTTCCCGAAGTTAAACCTAAATAACAGCTATTTTAACGTATTTATAAATGGAGTATTACAAATGGAGGACAATTTCGCTTATACATCAGGAGGAAAGGGTATCGGTAATTTAATGATTATTGTCCCGGAAGGCTCTGAAATTCCGCCAGATATCTCAATTATTTTGGAAGTGATCAATTACGATCCTTTATTAAAAACTGAGAAAGAATAGAAAAAGAATTTTCATCAAATCTTTCCAGTTATATAAAGTTTAAATATAGTTTTTGTCTTTTGTTATCGCTATGTGCGGAGCAGCTTTGTCCTATGTTTCTCTAGCCTTTGGCGGCATAAATTCTGAAATCACAGCCGTTTTTCCCCTTCCAAATGCCAGAAAAAGACCAAAGTTGTGGTTCACAGTTGATAACCTTTAACCAATTATGCGAGCGGATTCCTAGAACATAAAAGGATCCGCTCTTCTTTTTCAAGACTACCCCCTCTGAACCAAGCCGCATTAAAATACCGAGCTTCAAGTGAATAGTCTCACGTCTAATCATTCCGCAAGACCCCAGCTGAGTTATGGCACCGAGGACTGCTGCCTCGAGTTTTCTCAACCGGCGTTCTGAATAAAGTTCATTTTCCTGCTAAACAAAAGGAGTGCTTCTACAATTGGGTTTTCAGGTGTTGAAATATGGGTATAGGTATACCAATAAGATTCTTAAAGCGGGGGTTACAGGCGGGCGGCAGATTGGTATTCACAAAAAAATCATTTTTTGGGTGCTCAGGTCGATTGTAGTTCATTTGAAGCGATGGTATAATCTTAACGTGAAAAAAGATTTCATGATATTTTTCTCTGGCAAGGGGAAACTAGGAATGGTTGAAGGCGAATCGGTGGCAAGGCATTGAAATTCAGCGCTTCTGCTTTTCTTGTGAAAGCAATCACGAAATTTATTTTTTCACAGATTTTCACGGATGAGATAAGCGGGTTGGCAGCCTGATGGTCAGAAACATCAGGCGAAGAATAAATTTTTAGGAGGATGTTTCAGCATGGCTTTTAAAATCATTGCGTATGGCGTTGAACCTTATGAGGAACACTTGTATGGCGAACTGAACAAGTATGGTTATGAACTGACTTTGGTCAATGATCTGCTGACGGCAGACAACGGTGATCTGGCGAAAGGTTTCGATGGTGTGCTTCTGTTCGTCAACTGTCTGGCTGATCGTGCAAATCTGGAAAAGTTTAATGAATTCGGCATCAAATACGTGTTCACGCGTACGGCCGGTTTCAATCACATCGATCTGCAGGCTGCCTCGGACTTCGGCATGAAAGTTGCCCGCGTACCTGCTTATTCACCGAATGCGATCGCGGAACTCGCTGTTTCACTCGGTACGTCTCTGTCGCGCCACACGGTTTATACTACAGGCAGAACGGCAACCTTGAATTTTCAGGTTACGGAAACGATGTTCAGCCATGAAATTCGCAAGAGCACAGTCGGCATTGTCGGCACAGGCCACATCGGCTGTGTGGAAGCTGAACTTTACAAAGGTCTCGGCGCCAAGCTTCTCGGCTATGATATTTTCCAGAGTGAATTCGCCAAGAAACTGGTTGAATTCAAGGAACTGGATGAATTGCTTGCTGAATCCGATATTGTCAGCCTGCACCTCCCTTACTTCCCCGGCAAGAACGAAAACTTTGTCGGTGAAGAGTTTATCAGCAAAATGAAGGACGGAGCGATCCTTATCAACACTGCCCGCGGTGAACTGGTTGATGAAGCTGCTGTCATTAAGGCTATAAAGAGCGGCAAGCTCGACGGCTTCGGTGCAGACGTGCTCACCGATGAAGCACGCTTCTTCGGCAAGGATTTCTCAGACGGCAGTGCATTCCCTGACGCAACGATCAAGGAACTTGTTGAACTTTATCCGAAGGTACTGATCACGCCTCACGTTGCGGCGATGACAGACGAAGCGGTTTCCAACATGATTTCAACAAGCTTCGATAACTTCAATACAGCTATTAATGGCGAAGATTTGGGCAGAGCAGAAGTTCAGCTGCCTGAACCGGCTGTAAAATAAATCATTTGTTTGATTCAAAACGAAAAGCAGTCTTGCTTGTTCAATCAGGCAGGGCTGCTTTTTGTTTGTTCTTTATATTAATGGTTAGGAGACTTGATTTTGTGCCGGATAAAATGACATCATACCGCTGTATATCCGCCATCAGTAATAAGAATGGATCCCGCTACAAAAGAAGCATCGTCGCTCGCAAGAAAGAGAACGGCTTTGGCGACTTCTTCAGGCTTGCCCAATCGGCCCATCGGGTGCAGGGCAGTCAGCTGTTTTTTTGCTTCCCCTTCGGTCTCACTGGCGATCAGCGGTGTATCAATATAGCCGGGTCCGACCGCATTGACACGTATTCCTTCCCGTGCATAAGTTGCACCCAATGTCTGTGTCAGCAATTTGACGCCGCCTTTGGATGATGTATAGGCGGTCCAGCCTTCTCGTCCTGCAAGGCTGTGGATAGACCCAGTGTTAACCACCACTCCGCCTGTTCCTTGTTTTCTCATTTGTGTTATTGCGTATTTGTCGGACAGAAAAACACCATTCAGATTGATATCGATCGTTTTTTTCCACTTGTCATAACTCAGTTCGTGAATACTCTTGCTGCCGTCAACAGCGATTCCGGCGTTAGCGAACATAATGTCCAATTTTCCATACTTCCTGACTGTATTATCGACCAGATTTTTCACTTGATCCTCATCGGTTACATCGGTCTTAATAAAAAAAGTATCAAATCCATCCGCATTCAATTCGTCGGACAGTTCTTTGCCTCGCTCTGAAAAATCAGCGATGACCACCTTCGCCCCTTCGTTCACGAAAGCACGAACTGTTGCAGCACCGATACCGCCCGCACCGCCTGTTACGATTGCGACTTTGTCTTTAAATCTCACGCCACTCACTCTCCAATTTAATTGCTATATTGATAGAACGTTTCGTTTAGGATACTCTTTATGAAAACGCCTTCACAAATATAATGTATAACTTGTTCACATTTTCGTCAAATTTTACGCTTTAATTTATTCACATCCATTTTATTGTCGAAACAGCGTAGATTTTATTCAATATTCATCAATATTCATAATATTTTATTGACATTAAGAAACGAATCATGTAAGATAACTACACTTGTCAAAATCTTTTGCTTTTGATAGAGAGGATCTTTATGATGTTCCGTGCCTGGAGAAGCGAAGTATTGGTCATTATTTTGATTAGTTAGGACTCGGCAGACGTTGACCGGATCAATGTTTGTCTGAGTCCTGTTCGTTTCGGTACGGGACTTGAGAGAAAGCCCCATTCAGAATCATCTGGATGGGGCTTTTACTTCAAGAGGGAAGCGGCGACTTTTGGCTTCTATGCTAATTTGGTTTCACAAAACACATATAAAACAAAGAGGAGACGAAAAAGGATGAAAATCGTAGTCATTGGCGCAGGAGCAATGGGACTGAGGTATGGCGTTCTGCTGCAGGAAGTAGGGAACGACGTACAGTTTGTTGACACTTGGGAACCGAACGTTGCGGCGATTCGGAAAAATCATGGCGTGGAGGTCACCCGCGACGGGGAAAATCCGCACCTGGTGGAAATTAATGTTTGTTATCCGGAGGAGTACCATGATGAACCGGAACTTGTTATTTTCTTCATCAAAGACATGCATACGGTTGAAATTATGGAGCGCTGCAAACACTTTATCGGTAAGAACACCTATGTTCTGACCAATCAGAACGGGTACGGGGGAGCGGAAGACATCGCCAAGTTTGTTGACAGGAAGAAAATCATTGCCGGCACAGCGATGATTGCGACTGTTATGAGAGGCCCGGGGAAAGTGGATTTTATTGGAAAACGCGGCGCTGGGCATGTCCACATTGTTAAAGTGGAAGGGGAGCCTGATCCGTTTATCTATAAAGTAGCCGAAGAAATGGAAAAAGCGCTGATGCACCCGACCGTTTGTACGGATTATATGGGGACGGTGTGGACCAAACTCGTATTCAACTCCGTTGTCAACACGCTGTGTACTTTAATGAATATCCGGATGGGCGAGTTTGCTGCTTATAAGAATGCGAAAGAACTGTCCAGGAAGCTGATCTATGAAGCCTATGACGCCTTTGATGCAGAAGGAATTAAGATGGAGGTCGGCCGTGATGAACTGGTCGAACAGATCATGTACGTATCTGAAGTTTCCAACCCGCTCCATTACCCGTCCATGCATCAGGACATGACGACGAACCGGCCGACAGAAGTGGACTATATTAACGGGGCGATCGTCCGCCTGGCTGAGAAACATGGATTACAGGCTCCTTACCATTCCATGCTTGTTGATCTGGTACACCTCAAGGAAGCTTCAAGGCAGTACGAACAAAACTAAAATAGATGCATTCCGTTCAAGAATCTCCGGGACACTTCATGGCCAGGACAAATACCGTCCATGAAATCCCGGAGTTTTTTTTGCGGCTTTTTCCGATGTCTTGAATGCCCTCACGTAGAGTAGGAGGGCCTTCACGTCCGAATATGGTAAAATAACATTGGATCACGCCTTTTACACTGAAGATGCAGCAGAAAATCGATCGGATCTATATTTGTTCTGCAAATTAGAAAGTATAAAAAGATTAGCGGAATTTAGTATGAGAAAAACTAAGAGGCTCAGCCGGCATCTGAGACTTGGCTTCGCCAAGTTTTTCTTTATTATTAAACAGGAGGATGGGGCATGACAGAAAAATTCAAGCGAATTCACATCATCGTGTTGGATTCGGTAGGCATCGGCGAAGCGTCCGATGCTGCAAAATACGGCGATGAAGGATGCGACACGCTCGGGCATACCGCGGAGGCGATGGGCGGGCTGCGCGTGCCGAACCTGGAGAAGTTGGGACTTTCAAACATCCGGCCGGAAAAACCGCTTGAGGGGGTGCAGATTCAGGAGCACCCGGCGGCCTATTATACAAAAATGCACGAGATGTCTGCCGGAAAAGACAGCATGGACGGACACTGGGAAATGATGGGCTTGCCGGTTATGACCCCCCTGCGCACCTTCCCAAATGGATTTCCCGACGAACTGATCGGAAAGATCGAATCGTACAGCGGACGGAAAGTGCTCTGGAACAAGCCAGCGAGCGGGACGGAAATCATCAAAAAGTTCGGCGAGCGGCAGATGAAAACCGGGGAACTGATTGTGTACACATCGGGCGACTCGGTCCTGCAGATCGCCGCACATGAGCAGGTCATTCCTCTCAAAGAACTCTATGCTATTTGCGAATACAGCCGCAAGCTGACGATCGCCGAGCCTTATCATCTTGGGCGTGTCATCGCGCGGCCGTATATTGGCGACCGTGCCGGCAATTTTGAACGGACGGCCAATCGCCGCGACCTGACGCTGGAGCCGCCGGAAGAAACGGTCATGGACCGTCTGGTTAACGCAGGTTTTGCTTCGCTTGCGATCGGGAAGATCAATGATATTTTCAGCGGACACGGCATTTCGGAAGGCTGGCATACGGTCAGCAACGACGACGGCATGGAAAAATTCATTCAGGTGCTTGAACGTGATTTTCATGGGCTTTCCTTTACCAATCTGGTTGATTTTGATGCGAAATACGGGCACCGGCGCGAACCGGTGCTTTTCGGCCGGGCACTCGAAGCCTTTGACCGCCAGCTGGGACTGGCGCTGCAAAAACTCGGTACAGAGGATCTTCTGATGATTACGGCTGATCATGGGAATGATCCCGGGTTCCGGGGAACGGACCATACGCGTGAATATGTCCCGCTGCTCGTGTATTCTCCGAGATTTCCGGAAGGCCGCTCTTTACCGGTTCGGCAAACATTCGCCGATATCGGCGCCACGACCGCGGCTAATTTCGGTATCGCGATGCCAAAGACGGGGACAAGTTTTCTAACCGCATTAACCTGAGAACGGAGGGTGAGCCTTATGAGAATGGTTGACATTATAGCGAAAAAACGGGACGGCGGTGCGCTTTCTCCTGAGGAAATCCGCTTTTTCATCGACGGCTATGTGCAGGGTGCTATTCCCGACTATCAGGCGAGCGCTCTGGCGATGGCCATCTATTTCCGCGATATGACCGATGCCGAGATTGCCGAGCTGACCCGAGCCATGGTGGCTTCGGGCGAGACGGTCGATCTGTCTGCCATCCGCGGAATAAAAGTGGATAAGCATTCAACAGGCGGTGTTGGCGACACGACAACACTCGTGCTCGCGCCGCTTGTCGCATCGCTCGGTGTTCCGGTCGCCAAAATGTCCGGACGCGGGCTTGGATTTACGGGCGGGACACTCGACAAGCTGGAGTCGATCGCCGGATTCCAGGTAGAACAGACGACCGAACGGTTTATCGATCTTGTCAACCGGGACAAGATCGCGGTCATCGGGCAGAGCAGCGACCTCGTACCCGCCGATAAAAAGTTATATGCTCTGCGTGATGTCACCGGTTCGGTCGAATCCATTCCTCTGATTGCGAGTTCAATCATGAGCAAGAAAATTGCCGCCGGGGCGGACGCTATCGTATTGGAGGTCACCACCGGCCGCGGTGCGTTTATGAAAAATGAAAAAGATGCCATGCGCCTGGCGGAAACGATGGTGCGGATCGGGAAACGTGTCGGCAGAGAAACACAGGCGGTGATCACGGATATGTCGCAGCCGCTTGGCCGGGCGATCGGCAACGCGCTTGAAGTCAGGGAAGCGATTGATACGCTGAAAGGGCAGGGTCCGGATGATCTGAGGGCGCTTGTGCTGGCCCTCGGCAGCCGGATGGTGCTGCTTGCGAAAAAAGCGGAGACTCTGGAAGAGGCGCATCGGCAGCTGGTGAACGCGCTCGACAGCGGCGGCGCGTTTGACAAGTTCAAGCAGTTTATTGCCAATCAAGGCGGCGATCCGAGTGTGGCCGACCATCCTGAAAAACTGCCGCAGGCTAAATTTCAAATGGAGCTGACGGCAAAAAATTCAGGCGTTGTCTCGGAGATGGCCGCGGACGAAATCGGACTTGCCGCCATGCTGCTTGGGGCGGGCCGGGCGACGAAAGAAGAGCGCATCGATTTTGCGGCAGGCATCGTTCTGCATAAAAAAGTAGGCGATCCGGTTGCTTCCGGAGAATCGCTGGCAACGATTCATTCTGACCGGGAAAAGATTAACGACGTGATCGACAAACTCTACAGGACTATTAAAATATCGGATCATGCCGAGCGTCCAAAGCTGATTCGCAGAATCATTACCGAATAGATAAAAGGAAAGAGGAAGGACAACGATGACAAATCTGGCAAAATATATTGATCATACGGCACTTAAGGCAGATACAACAAAGGCGGATATTTTGAAACTGACGGATGAAGCAAAGAAATTCGGATTCGCTTCCGTCTGCGTCAACCCATGCTGGGTAACGCTCGCTGCCGGGCAGCTTAAAGGTTCAGACGTAAAAGTATGCACAGTGATTGGGTTCCCGCTTGGTGCAGAAACTTCCGAAACGAAAGCGTTTGAGACGCGTGATGCGATTGAAAAGGGTGCGGAAGAAGTGGACATGGTCATCAACGTCGGTGCATTGAAAGGCGGAAATACGGATGCTTTGGAAAAAGACATCCGCGCTGTTGTTCAGGCGGCGGAAGGAAGGGCACTTGTCAAGGTGATCATTGAAGCCTGTCTCCTGACAGATGAAGAAAAAATACTGGCCTGCAGGCTAGCGGTCCATGCGGGTGCAGACTACGTAAAAACATCGACTGGTTTTTCGACCGGCGGTGCGACTCCGGAAGACGTTGCGCTGATGCGGGAAACTGTCGGCGAAGGAATCGGCGTCAAAGCGGCCGGCGGCATTCACTCAAAAGCGGAGGCTGAAGCGATGATTGCTGCAGGCGCGACGAGAATCGGCGCTAGCTCGGGCGTAAAAATTGTCTCTGAAGCGGAATAATCAGGAAGCAATCAACATGAAAGACAGGATACAAAAAAAGAACGGGGCGCTTCCGTTCTTTTTTCGTTGTTCAAGAAAGTACAAAATCTCGATTGTGGCTAACTGTCCGTTAATCGACCTGAAGAACGCTCAGGGGGCCCGAACCTGAATATTGATCAATCTTCAGAGCATTATATCGCCCGTCCTGAGAAAAAATCGCCCTTCACGGAAATATATTGGCCATGGCATTCCAAATCAAGAAAAGATCCCTTAGTGAATAAAATCTGCCGCCGCTGAATAGTAAAATTTATTTTACGGCACCGCAGCATTATGCTTTGATCCAGGTAATCTGATTTTGCTGGCATAGCTTACCCCATTTGCCGTCCGGTTCGGCATCACAGATGATATTGTCAAAACAGTCCAGTTTATTGATGGTATAAAAGGCCTGCCTGTCCAGTTTTGTGTGATCGGCCAGTACGAAATTCTCGTCGGCAATGGACATCATGATTTTTGAAATATTGATTTCCTCAATATCATAATCGCTGACGCTTTGTTCTGAAATTCCCCCGCACGACAGATACGCTTTGTTCACCTTAAATGGAGCCAGCATCTCAGCCGTCAGACTGCCTTTAATCGAGTGCTGAGCCGTATTGACGACACCTCCGAGCACAATGATCTTTCCGGAAAAATATTTTTGTTCCAGACGTCTTGTCAGAAGTGCCGCACCCGCCAGTGAATTGGTAAGAATCGTGATATTCGCGACGCCCTCAATGCCAGCGCATAGTTCCAGTGTCGTCGTGCCTGTGTCAATCACGATTGTGTCGCCTTTTTTAATGGTCTCAGCAGCTTTTTTTCCAATTTTTTGTTTTTCCTTCTTTTCCATGCGCCTTTTTTTATCGAATATGGGTTCCAGTAAGTTGCCCGTGAAAGGGACCGCTCCTCCGTGAGTGCGTGTCAGTAGTTGTTTTTTTTCCATATCGGATAAGTCCCGTCTGATCGTCTCGGGTGTCACTTCGAGAAATTCAGCGAGCCGGACGACATAGACTTTCCCGTTATTTCTTAATTCGAATAGAATTTTGTCACGTCTTTGTTCTGATGTTTGATTCATCATCATGAACCCCTTCCATTAACATCCGTGAAATGATTGTCCACTGATTTACAACATCTTAATGTTCGTTTATTTGTCTGTTTACAATTTATATGTATCATTTATATTGTCAAACCAACAAAACAAATATAAAACAAAAAAGGGAGAACGACAATGAAAATGAATCGTTTTGTCGCAATCATTCTGACCGGTATTATGATCCTCGGCGTTTTATCAGCCTGCGGATCAGGCAGCAGCGCTTCCGGATCAAGTAATCAATCGATTTCCGAAATTACGAAAGCCGCTAAGAAAGAAGGAGCGGTAACCAGCGTCGGCATGCCGGATTCCTGGGCCGACTGGGCAGATACCTGGAAAGGCATCACGAGTGAATACGGCATGAAACATACGGATACGGATATGTCGAGTGCTGAAGAGCTGGCCAAGTTCCAGGCTGGGAAGTCCAGCGGCTCTGCGGATATCGGTGACGTCGGACTGAACTTTGCGAGTCTGGCAAAACAGAAAGGCCTGACCGCTCCATATAAAACGTCTTACTGGAACAGCATACCAAGCTGGGCAAAAGATAAAGACGGTTACTACGCAGTCAGCTACACCGGGTCGATTGCTTTCATGACGGATACAAAAAATGTGAAAAATCCGCCGAAGACATGGGCAGATCTGCTGAACGGAAATTATAAAATTTCCATTGGCGACGTGACCAAAGCCGCTATGTCGCAGATGATTGTTCTGGCAGCCGCTGAAGCAAACGGAGGCAATCCGGGCAATATCCAGCCGGGGCTTGATTTCTTTAAGAAAATTGCACAGCAGGGCCGGCTTTCAATGACCGATGCGTCGATTCCGAACCTGGAAAAGGGAGAGATCGATGTCGCGATTATCTGGGATTTCCTCGGCCTCGGCTATCGTGATCAGATTGATAAGAACCGTTTTGCTGTATCGATTCCTACAGACAAATCGCTGATGTTCGGTTATTCGACTGTGATCAACAAAAACGCGGCTCATCCGAACGCGGCGAAACTAGCCCGCGAATACATTCTGTCGGACAAAGGGCAAATCAATCTGGCCAAGGGCTATGCACGCCCGATTCGCAGCGATGTGAAAATACCGGCAAACATCAAGGCGAAGCTTCTTCCAGAATCGGAATACAAAAACGTCGTTCCTTTAAAGGATATCAGCGTTTGGGATAAAACGGCGCAAACACTCCCGCAGCTCTGGCAGCAAGAGGTACTGGCAAATGCCAAGCAGTAAGCTTGTGATGATTACACTGGACGGCTGCCGCTATGATACGGCAGTAGAGGAACTGGGCTATCTTGAGCATCTGACGGAAAAAGGGCTTGCCGCGCGCTATCCGGTTATGTCCGAGCTGCCGAGCAACTCGCGTCCGCTTTATGAAGTGCTTCTGACGGGGACGTCTCCGTGTGAAAACGGCATTGTAACGAATTTAAGCGTCAGGCTGTCAGAAAAAGAGAGTATCTTTCATTTGGCCCGCGGCCGCGGATTGACGACAGCTGCCGCCGCCTATCACTGGGTCAGCGAACTGTACAACCGCGCGCCGTTCGTTTTTCATGAAGACCGCGTGCAGAACGATGAACGGAAAGCGATCCAGCACGGCATGTTTTATTTTGAAGATCAGTATCCGGATTCCCACCTGTTTCTCGACGCTCATTATCTGCTTAAAACTTATCAGCCGGATTTTCTCTATGTTCATTCAATGAATATCGACGATACCGGGCACAAATTCACATCGGATTCAAAAGAATACCGGCAAAGTGTCGATAAAGCGGATCTGATTCTTGCAGAAATACTGCCGGTCTGGGTGAAAGCCGGGTACCAGATTGTCGTGACTGCCGATCACGGGATGGATGAATACGGCCACCATGGCGGCACACGGGAAGGCGTCCGGCGCGTGCCCCTGTATACGATCTCCGATCAGGTGGAGGCCAGGGTGAATGACGAGGATGTGCCGCAGCTGATGATTGCGCCGCTTATTTGCCGGCTGCTTGGGATTGCGCCTTCGGTCGATATGAAGCCGCTGGAATTCCCTGGGTTGCGCGAATGAAAAGAATGAAAAAGCAAGGAAGTGTTGAATTGAACAAAAAAATACAAAGGCAGGCAGGTGCTTGCCTTTTTCCATTTATTGCTGTCTTGCTGATGTTTCTTGTGGTGCCGCTCGTGATCATGATTCGGGCAAGTTTTGCCGATGCGGACGATACGGGATGGACCGTCCAAAACTATCTGACGATCATGACGCAGCCATTTTATTATGAAGCCTTTAAGAACAGTTTTCTTATTTCTCTCGCTTCAAGCCTTGCCGGCATCATTCTTGCGATGTTGGTGGCTCAGGCACTTGTGCGGTCGAAACAGAGGGTTCAGGACCGGATGATGCTGTTTATCAACATGACGGCCAACTTTGCCGGCGTGCCGCTGGCGTTCGCCTTCATTATTCTTGTCGGGAATGCCGGCATACTGACCCTGATGCTCTCAAAAATCGGCATTCCATTATTAAACGGATTCAACTTATACTCTTGGCAGGGTCTCGCGGTGACTTATGTCTATTTTCAGGTTCCGCTCGGCGTCCTGTTTCTCTACCCCGCTTTCAGAGGCATTGATAAGAGATGGAAGGAAGCCGCTTTACTATTGGGGGCGGGACCGGCCGCTTTCTGGCTGCGTGTCGGGCTGCCCCATATCCTGCCGAGCGTGTTCGGCACGTTTATCATTCTTTTTGCCAACGCTATGGGGACTTATGAAACGGCCTATGCTCTGGTCGGAAGCAATATCAATCTTGTGACGACACGAATTGCAGCGCTTGTCTCCGGAGATATATTCGCTCAGCCGCAGCTCGGCAGCGCGATGGCTGTTTTGTTTGCGGTCATGATGATTGCTATTGTGATCATCGATGAGTACTTTTTGCGCCTCGTTCGGAGGGATATGAAATGAGGAAAAGTTTCTCGTCCAGCTTGATCCTGTCGCTTTTCGTTCTGCTCATGTGTGTGCCCTTTTTACTGACGTTTGTCTATTCAATTTCAACGGAATGGGGAAAATCGATTCTTCCGACTGGCTTGACCCTCCAGTGGTATGAACAGTTGTACGCAGATCCGCGCTTTATCCAGTCGGTCGTCCGCTCGTGCCTGTTAACATTCGGAACGCTGATTGCCGTGCTGATTATTGTCGTGCCGAGCATCGTCATGATCAGCATCTATCTTCCGAAAGCTGAAAAATTCATGAAACCGACGGTTCTGATGCCTTATGCGATTCCGGGCGTCGTGCTGGCCACGGGGCTTCTCAGAACCTATTCCGGCAGTCCTGTCCCGCTTACCGCCGTCCTGTCCGGGGGCATCTTTATTTATGCTCTGCCATTTATGTATCAGAGCATTCACAATAACTTAAGGGAAGTGGATGCGAAAACATTAATGGAGGCTTCGGAAATACTGGGCGCTTCAAAGCTGCAGGCGTTCGTCAGATTATTGCTCCCGAATATTAAAATCGGCATCATGGTCGGCAGCCTGCTGACTTTTTCAACCTTCCTTGGCGAGTTCCAGATCACCAATATGCTGCTTGGAGGCGATTTTGAAACCATCCGCATCTACATGCTCAGAGTGATGAAAATCAATGGGCACCTGTCCAGCGCGGTTGTCGTGACCTACTTTTTGCTTCTTCTTATGATCAGCGCCGTCATCGTGAAAGCCACTTCACGCAAAAGCTATAAATTAATGGCCGGTCAGGAAGAGACGACGCTGTCTATCTCGGAAATGAAAGGAAGTGCTTCAAATGAGCTACTTAACGATTAACGATCTTTCCTTGGCCCTTGGGGGCAGAAAGATACTGCATCATCTCAATCTGAACATCGAAAAAGGCGAACTGGTTACTCTGCTGGGTCCAAGCGGCTGCGGGAAATCCACACTTTTGAGGGCGATCACCGGTCTGATACCGGTGGAAAACGGTCGGATCGTGATCGATGGACACGATGTCACACGTGTCAGTCCGAAAAAACGCGAAATCGGTATGGTTTTTCAGTCCTATGCCCTGTTTCCGAATCTGTCGGTATTCGATAATGTCGCGTTTGGTTTGAAAATGAAAAAGCTTGGGAAATCGATGATTCAGGAGAAAGTCATCCGCTCCCTGGACATGATGGGCATGAAAGAGAAAGCGGATGCCTATCCGTATGAACTTTCCGGAGGACAGCAGCAGCGTGTGGCTTTGGCCCGTTCATTGGTTGTGGAGCCGAAAGTCATGCTGCTGGATGAACCGCTGAGCGCGCTGGATGCGCAGATCCGCCAGCAGCTCAGAACAGAACTGCGTGCGCTGCAGAAAAAGCTTGGCATGACGATGATTTTCGTCACCCACGATCAGGCGGAGGCCATGTATATATCCGACCGGATTTACGTGATGAATCAGGGCACCATCTCGCAATTCGGAGAACCGGAACAGTTGTACACCCATCCGGATAATGAATTTGTCGCCCGCTTTATCGGCAACTATAATGTTTTGTCCGGGAAACAGGTCCGATCGCTTTTGGGAGAAACGAACTTTGAAGCGGGGAACGGATCCTATGCCCTGCGTCCGGAAGCCGTTCGTACCGCGCCCGGAACAAAAAGTATTGAGATTAATGGAACAGTAACGGACGTCAATATTCTCGGCAATATCGTTCGCTATGCGGTCAAGGCGCAGGACGTCATCTTGTATGTGGAGCAGATTAACGATTCGCCGGATCATGCCGGTATCGGAGAGAATAAAACGCTTTTTGTTGACGGGGAAGACATGATCAGTCTTGGCAAGGCCTGATCATAAGGAAAAGAAACGTGGAGGACTGCATTTGAAGAGAGACGGACATACACATACAGAATTTTGCCCGCATGGATCCCGTGAGGATACGGAACGGTTTATTATCCGGGCGATTGAACAAGGTTTTACTGACTATTCCATTACGGAGCACCCGCCGCTGCCCCGTGAATTTACGCGCGGATGCACCGGAGCAAAGAGGGCCATTGAAACTGCGGGCATGCGAACCGGCGACATTGAAGCCTATTTTAAAAAAATGGATGATCTGAAGCAAAAGTACCGGTCGGAGATAAAAATCAAAATTGGTTTTGAAGTGGATTATTTGCCTGGTTTTGAAAGCTGGACAACAGATTTTCTCAATGAATACGGCGAGCGCATTGAGGACAGTGTGCTGTCGCTGCATTTTCTGCCCGGCAGAGGAGGCTGGCGCTCTATCGATTACAGCAGCGAGGATTATGAGGACGGCATTGTAGGCTTCTATGGAAGCTTTCATAAGGCGCAGTCCGTTTATCTGGACTATCTTCAGAAATCGGTTGAGGCAGATTTGGGGCCTTTTAAGCCACAACGGATCGGGCACATCACATTATGCCAGAAGTTCAGAAAACATTATATCAACGAAGAGACGGAATTTTCATCCGCGGGAAAAAAGAAGATCAGCCGATTGCTTGCCGCGATCCGCGACAAGGGATATGAACTGGACTTAAATACGGCAGGTCTTTACAAAAAGTACTGCGGAGAAACCTATCCAACGGAAGAGATCATCAGGGAAGCCCTGTCGATGCGGATCCGTTTTGTGTATGGATCCGATGCCCATCGTGCTGAAGACGTCGGAAGGGCCTATGACTGCTATCAGAAAAATATCAAGTGATCGGCTTGGTCATTTGATCCAAAAGAAAAGGACGAGCTTCAGCATCGGTTAATAAAATACTTGAAAGAACACTTTTTAATATGGTATAATATCAAACGTGCTGAACGAGCCATGTCGCGAAGAAATTCGCGATTAGGCATGTCCTATAGGGCGTTGGGCAAGTGGTTAAGCCAATGGATTCTCATTCCATGATCGCGGGTTCAATTCCCGTACGCCCTCCTAAATATTGCATCAGGATTTTTCATCAGTTTGCCGGAAAATTGTGTTGCGAATCATCATCTTTTTTATGCTTAAGGTCTCTTTGCGTGATAGAAAGATCATGTAAAGAGACCTTTTATCATATTAACAACGTTGATAACTATATGAAAGAAACCGCGACTTCAGCCGTTCAAATCGATCGAAAAGCAGTAAATTTTTTAATAAATCAGGTTGAAAGCGTTTCCAACGTAGGCTAAAATAGAGATGGATATAATGTGAACATTATGTGACAATCAAGTGTTTTTGATAAATAAATCGTCGATAATCACTTTTTCAACTGCGAAAGGGATGAACGGTTTTGAGAAAAAAAAGAATTGTCATTCTTGGGGCGGGCTACGGTGGCCTGAGGACTTTGAAAAAGCTTCAGGAATCGCATCCGAACGCTGATATTGTTATTATCAATAAAAACGATTACCACTGTGAAACGACATCATTGCACGAAGTGGCCGCAGGAACGACAAATGCGGAAAAAATCTGCTATCCGATTTCCTGCGTTATTGACAAAAAGCAGACGGTATTCGTCCAGGACACGGTGCTCCGGGTGGACCGGGAAGAAAAAAAAGTGATTCTGAAACAGCGAGGGCCTGTTGCTTACGATTTCTTACTGATCAGTCTTGGGTTCGAGTCTGAGACGTTCGGCATTCAGGGTATTGAAGATTATGCACTGGCGATCTCCGATATTCCTTCCGTTCAGAGAATCCGCCATCATATCGAAACACAATTTGCCAGGTGGGCTGAAGATCATAAAGATGAGCGGCTGACTATTGTTGTCGGCGGCGCGGGATTTACAAGCCTGGAGTTTCTCGGTGAGGTTACAGAACGCCTGCCGGAGCTGATCAGACGCTATGATGTAAACGGAAGCAAAGTGCGTGTTGTCTGTATAGAATCCACTGTACTGCCGATGTTTGACCGCAAACTGGCCGGCTATGGAACAAGCAGGCTCCGCGCCCGCGGTGTTGAATTTGTCCCGGGCCGTGTCAATCGGGTGCTACCGAATCATGTCTATTATAAAAGCGGCGAAGAGCTGCACGTGATTCATGCCGGAACATTTGTCTGGGGCGGCGGCGTCCGGGGAAGTTCCGTCATCGCGGCTTCCGGATTCGAACAGCAGCGGGGCAGGGTTCAGGTAAACGGCGATCTGACCGTTCCGGGTTACCCGGACATTCTGATCATCGGGGATTGTTCCGCAATTATTGATCCGGGCTGCGGCCGGCCTTATCCGACGACGGCGCAGATTGCCATGCAGCAGGCGGATTATGCGGCATACAATCTGAAGGCGCTGGTAGATGGGCGCGACCTTAAAGCATTTGTCTATAAATCAAAAGGAACCGTCTGCTCGCTTGGCGGGAATGACGCAGTGGGTCAGGTGATGGGTCGGAATCTCAGGGGTTATCCGGCTTTTTTCATGAAAAAAGTCATTGAAAATCGGTCGCTCGTCAAAATAGGCGGTGTGGAAACCATGCTGAGAAAGGGCCGCTTCGGCTTCAGCAAATAAAGGAGCATTAGAAAACTTGGCAAGGCAGGCCTTTGGCGCAGGCTGAGCCTTAGTTGCGGGGGCCAGGACGGCCTAATGCCGAACATGCCGCAGGACGCGGCGATCTGTTCGGTCGCTTACACTGATAATCCTTAAAAATTTTATTCTTTCCTATAGTGTAAAAAGAGAAAAATCCTCCGGCATCTGCCAAAGGATTTTTTTCTTTATGGTTTTAACTGATCCCCCATGATTTAGAACTGCTTTTTCTCTCTTTTATTACCGGCTGCCGACCGGAACGGGAATTTTGGCAAGCGCCTGATCGAGATCATAAATGATATCATCAATGCTTTCAACGCCAATCGATACACGGATCAGGTCGGGCGTTACACCGGCGACTGCCTGTTCTTCCGGAGTCAGTTCGGCGTGAGTCGTGCTGGCCGGATGAATAATCAATGATTTTGCATCGGCAACGTTGGCGAGCAGTGAGAACAACTTTACGTTATTGATTAATGTTTTTCCTGCTTCCAGCCCGCCCTTGACACCGAAAGTGAAGATGGAACCCGCACCTTTCGGCAGGTATTTCTTTGCCAGTTCGCGATAAGGGCTGCCTTCCAGTTCAGGGTAGTTCACCCATGTTACTTTCGGATGGTTGTTCAGGAATTCGGCTACCTTGCGCGCGTTCTGAACATGGCGTTCAACGCGAAGCGAGAGCGATTCGAGACCCTGAAGGAAGAGGAAGGCATTCTGAGGGGCAATGGTTGCACCGGTGTTGCGTAGCAGCTGGACGCGTGCTTTGGCCGCAAATGATGCCGGGGCCAGATCCGCGTAAACGAGTCCGCCGTAACTCTTGTCCGGTGTCGTGAAATCGGGGAACTTGCCGCTCGCGCGCCAGTCGAATTTGCCGCCGTCAACAATGATGCCGCCAATGGCTGTGCCGTGTCCGCCGATGAATTTTGTCGCCGAGTGAACAACGACATCTGCGCCATATTCAATCGGGCGGACCAGGTAAGGCGTGCCGAATGTATTGTCAATGATGAAAGGAATTTTGTTTTCATGGGCAATGTTGGCCACAGCTTCAATATCAAGAACATTGATTTTCGGGTTGCCAATCGTTTCACCGTAAAGGGCCTTCGTCTTGTCATCAATGGCTGCACGGAAGTTTTCCGGGTCGTCCGGATCGACAAATTTAACATCGATGCCGAGTTTCTTCAGTGTAACAGAAAAGAGTTCATAGGTTCCGCCGTAGAGTGTGCTGGCGGCGACAATATTATCGCCGCTATTGGCAACATTCAGAATAGCGTAGGTGATCGCTGCGAGTCCTGATGATGTGGCAAGACCTGCAACGCCGCCTTCTAGTTCGGCCACACGCTTTTCGAACACATCTTCCGTCGGATTCATGATCCGTGCGTAAACATTGCCCGGTTTTTTCAGCTGGAAAAAGTCCGCCGCTTCATCGGCATCTTTAAATACAAATGAAGTTGTCTGATAAATAGGAACCGCACGGGCTCCGGTCGTCGGATCGGGAACCTGTCCCGCATGTACCTGCAATGTTTCGAAACCATAGTGTCTTTGTTCATCAGCCATTTCGATCTCTCCCTATACCCTTAATTTTTTTAATTAAATAAAATCTTAGATTGGAAAGAGCTACAGATTGGAAAGAGCTGCACGTGAAAAGGCTGCTTTCCTGGAGAAAAAAGGAAAGCAGCCTTTAGCCGATTCTTTTCTTATCTGCCAGAATTTAATCTGCTGGAATTAACACCATACACACAAAGTGCTGGTTGTCGGGCTTCGCAGGGCCAGTCCCTCCGCCACTCTTGATAAGATTTATTTAATTGAGATAATTCTAGCGCCCTGGTTTCTGTTTGTCAACATTTAAATACAAGTATTTTGGTGTATTTAATAAAAATTAATAACGCCGCCAGCCTGGCACATGCTGAAACAGTCATCAGGAAACTCGGCAATTCCCGATGAGACCGGCACCTCCGTGTTTCGGGAATTGGGCGGACGTTAGAGCCTTTTATAGACGATAAAGCCCCATGGGTTGGAGACTAGGATTTTTAACCGATTGGCCTTCATAAATTTTTGCGTATAATATTTTTTTTGTACTAAAAGCAGGGCCTTGTCTTTCCGTAAAAATTCTTTGAAATTCCCGTTGCTCACATGCAGGTCACTCGTCAGTTCCGCGGCTAAAACCGCATTTTGCGGCCATATCTTTTTTCTATTGTAATAAAACAGGCTGTCTCCCTTAATTCCGTTCACTCCGCGCAGTTTCTGAATCAGCTCCAGCTGCACGTTGGGGGTGATATGGCTTAAGTCTCTGTGAATTTTCAATTCATACGAGGCTGAGACAAGCAGCACAGAGGCCAGAAGAACAATTTTCAGCATCAATTTTCCATTTCGCACAAGCCGGCTGGCGAGAATGCCAATAATGATGGACAGCGCGGGATAGACAGGAAGGATATACCACCTTATTTTTGTTTTGGCGAAACTGAAGAAGATCAAAGGAACAATAACCCACGAGATAATCCCGATCCAATAGGCCCTTTCTTCGGGTTTCAGCATTTTGATCGATTTAAACGAGAACTTTCGATTCAGAAAGACGAGCATCAACCCATAAAGGATGGCAAGCCAGTAAATGAAAAACTGGGAAATGATCCTGGCGTAGTAGAGCCTGCCCCCGACATGGCCTTCAATCGTCGTCGTGGATCTGGTAAGCAGATCGTAGGTAATCATCTCCTTGAAAAAAGTCAGGCCGTCGTATTGATAGCGGAAAGCCGCCCAAACCATGATCGGCGTGATCATACTCAAACCGAGCAGGAGCCAGTTTTTAAATGAAAACGATTTGTATTTACCTGAAAAGATCAGATAAAGTCCAATAATGACAACGATGTTAAATGAATGCCAGCTTTTTGTTAAAAAAGCGAGTGAAAACCCAAGTCCCGAAACATAGATCCATTTATTATTTTTCCCTGAAAGCAGCAAAGCCAGAATAGCTGCCGTAAAAAGAAAGACATAAAGGGAATCCGGGTCTCCGTTTCTTGCACTGTGGTTGGTTAAAAATTGAACGCATGTCGTGAGAACAAGTGCCGATATAACCGAGGCAAGTTTTCCGTGCCTTTTCAGCATGAAGACGGCCACCATAATGATCGTCAGGAGACCGCAGACAGCCGAGGCCAGCCGCAGTCCCAGCGCATTATATCCCGCAATTTTATAGCCGAGCACAATGCTCCAGAAACTGAGCGGGGGCTTCAGATTCCAGTAATCCGGGTTGTACATATATGTATTCACGAGATAATTGCCGCTCTGCAGCATTTCGTAGGCACTGACTCCGTGCCGGGACTCATCATAACTGATGAGCGGAAAATTGCCTAGATGATAGAACAGATTAAAAATGGCAACAGCTAAGAGAACCACCATCGTCAATAAATAGACAGCAGTAAGCTTATTAAATTTTAATACACGGTTCATGAATAACTCCCTTTTCTCGATTATTTCTTTTCCGAAGAGACAGCAAGTTGTTCTTATCCTATTATCGTGTAACTTAATACGGTTTCATACCGTACGGATGCCGAAGATATTTCTTATACAAATAAAAATAAAGGATTAGAGGTGTCTAGTATAAGAAAAACTAGGGCTCAGGCCGTCGTCAAAGACGTGGCTTCACCAAATTTTTCTTAAATCACACCGGTGGCACGCCGTTTCGATCTTACACGGAATCTGTATCTGCAAACAATTACTCATCTTCAGCATATTTATTAAGAACTGAAAATGCTGATTAAGCCCTGCCTGTGAAAAGTATTGATCGGGATCACAAACAAAAAAAACACGTATACTATTCGTATTTTAACGTTTTTATCGGGCCTCTCAATGGTGTTTCAAATATGAAAAAATTGTAAATGAGAAAAATCATGAAAAAAGAGGCAAGCGTCTCATGCTTGCCTCCTAAAGGATAAATGCCCTGCATTCCGGGCCTTTTAAATTGAAATGCTTGAATTAATACAATCCGTCTGCCGTTTCCTTTGTGCTAATGAAGATGTTCTTTGTCTGCGTATAAGCATCAAGAATGCTCTTGTAGGTTTCACGCCCGATACCGGATTTCTTGTAGCCGCCGAATGGCGCGCCCGCCGGCAGCTGGTTGTAAGTGTTGACCCACATGCGTCCGGTCCGCACGCCGCGAGCCACGCGAAGCGCCGTGTTGAGATTGCTGGTCCACACGGCGCCGCCAAGTCCGTATTCCGACTGATTGGCCAGTTTGATCGCTTCGTCCGCATCTTTAAACTTAATCACAGTTGCCACAGGTCCGAAGATTTCCTCCTGAGCAATGCGCATGTCGTTCGTCGCATCAGCGAGAATGGTTGGTGCCAGGAAAACGCCTTTTTCGAGGCCTTCGTTAGTCAGCTTGCAGCCGCCTGTTACCAGTTTAGCCCCTTCATCTTCACCAATCTTGACGTAGTCCAGAATCTTGTCCAGCTGGCGTTCATTGACCTGAGCGCCCATCTGAACGCCGTCTTCCCAAGGAAGACCGACTTTGACCTTTTCAAAGGCGGTTTTCAGGGCAGCGACGAATTTGTCGTAAATGCCTTCTTGAACGAACAGTCGGGAGCCCGCGCAGCAAACCTGTCCCTGGTTGAACAGGATGCCGAGCTGAGCGCCCTCGATCGCTCTTTCCCACGGAGCGTCGTCGAAGAAGATATTGGCCGATTTGCCTCCAAGTTCCAGAGTCGCCGGAATCAGCGCTTTTGCAGCAGCGTCGGCGACTTCATAGCCGACTTGGGTTGAACCGGTGAAGGCGAGTTTTGCAAAACCCGGATGGTGAAGCATGTAGTCGCCGGAATCAGAGCCTCTTCCGGTCACAACGTTAACGACACCGGCCGGAAGAACCTGGTCGAGCAGTTTGGCCAGTTCCAGAAGGCTCAGCGATGTCGATGAAGAAGGATGAATGACGACCGTGTTGCCTGCGGCGATAGCCGGTGCAATTTTCCATGCGGCCATCAGCAGAGGGAAGTTCCACGGAACGATCTGGCCGACTACGCCGATCGGTTCTTTCAGATTAATGGTCAGCGTATTTTCATCAAGCGCCTTTGCCGTACCCTCTTCGGAACGGATCACACCGGCAAAATAGCGAAAATGGTCGGAACTTGCGGGAACGTCTACATTTTTCGTTTCTCTCAAAGGTTTACCGTTGTCCAGAGTTTCGACAAGAGCCAGACGGTCGGCATTGGCGTCAATCAGATCTGCTATTTTCAGTAATATTGCGCTTTTTTCCTGAACGCCTACGTCTTTCCAGGATTCAAACGCTTTTGTCGCTGCTTCTACGGCAGCGTCCACATCTTCATGGCTGGCATTAACGAATTCTGCGAGTTTTTCCCCATTGCTAGGATTATAGCTTGCCAGTTTCCGGTTGCCTGAACCGTCAACCCATTTTCCGCCAATGTAAAGTTTATATGCGGAGTCAACCGTTTGGTTCAATACAGATTCTGGTACACTCATGAATGAATCTCCTTTCTGTAGAGAAATGTATTTTTTGATACGCTTTCATTATAATGCAATGAACTGAAAACAAAATGAAAACGCTCTGTTTTTTTGATGTTTATAAAATTTTTATTTTTTCAGTGATCGGATTTAAGTGATTCAAAAGGATAACGGATCCCCCATTGCTCTCTGACATTGCTCAGAATCGACATGACGTCGATGGATAGAGGAAGGGTGTTCTCGGTGCCGTCCCCGCAGACCGCCGAATTCATATCTTCGAATTCATAGACCATGGCTTTTGATGTGTCGCCCGCCTCAATGACTTCGGCTGTTCCGTCAGGGTAGGTGATCGTAGCACTGCTCGCCCGCGGGAAATTATCCACCGTGATATAGGCTTTGTCTCCCGTGACGATTCCCCTTTTCGGCAGTTTTGCCCGCATGGTCAGGGTAATCACAGCCATTTCATCATCCGGATTTTTTAAAATAATGCCGGATTGCTCGTCGACACCAGTCTCAAACGGTTTAACCGTAGTCAGAATTTCGCCCGGCTGGCTCGACAGAAAGAAACGGGTGAAGGATAAAGCATAAGTACCGATATCCAGCAGCGCGCCGCCGGCAAGATCCATGTTGAAGAAACGGCTTTTGACATCATACGGTTTCAGGCTGCCGAAGGAGACCTGGACCATCTTCAGTTGGCCGATTTTTCCGCCGGCCACCATTTCTTTCAGTTTCCGGTAAAGTGGCATGTGGTAAATCGTCATGGCCTCAGCAACAATAAGATGTTTGTCCTTCGCCAGCTGAACGACACGGTTCAGCTGCTTGCTGCTGACCGTGATGGCCTTCTCACAAAGTACGTGTTTACCGTTTTCCAGACACTTGATCAAATACTCATAGTGGTTGGAGTGCGGTGTTGAGAGATAGACGATGTCGATGTTGTTGTCCTTCAGCATCTCGTCATAGTCGCCGAATGCCTTTTCAATATGATGTTTTTCGGCAAAATCTTTCGCCCGGTCCAGACTGCGAGACCCTGCGGCGTAAATGGTTCCGCCTGCCCCATGTACCGCCTCGGCAAATTCCGCGGCGATTCCTCCGGGACCGAGAATGGCCCAATTGAGCGTTTTCATTGTTTTCACCTCATTGATTTTGATTTTTCAAGATCCAGCGTAAACCACTGTCGCCGGCAACAAGTGCCCGGGTCACAACGTTTGTAAAAAGGGAAGTATCGATCACACCGCTGATTGCTTTTAAATCCTTTTCAAGGATATCTATATCGTCGACTTGTTTGAAGAAGACATCCATCAGCAGATGGCCGTTATCGCTCACCGTAAAACCGTCCTTTGCCGCACTTTTGCGCATCATGGGTTCGCCGCCCAGAGCGGCCGCTTTTCTTTTGACGTAGGCCGCCGCGTCCTGCAGAATTTCCAGAACGACGGGCTGTTCAAAGGTCAGCCTGTCCGCAACTTTTGATTCGTCGACGAGCAGAATATAGTCGTCCGCCATCGAAGCAATCAGTTTTTCTTTGGTGTGGATACCGCCCCCGCTTTTCAGCGCATGGAGCCATTTATCAACCTGATCGCATCCATCAAAAGCGAGATCAACATGGTCGATCGTCTCGGTATGAAGGACGTCGAGCCCGTTTTCCAGGCATTGCAGTTTGGTTTTTAAGGAAGGGGTTACAATTTTAACGTGAAGTTCTTTTGCTTGCTTAATGTACCCGATCAGGTAACCGATTGTGCTTCCGCCGCCCAAACCAATGATCATGTGGCTGCGAATCAGTTTTAAGGCTTCTCTGGCGCAGTCTTGTTTAATCGTGTCCTGGCTCGTCTCCATCATCTCCCCACATTTGCACATTTGTGCAATTAAAAGCAATATGTGCATCTTTCTGGCTCAAGTATACCGTCGCCCCCGATCCCTGTCAAACTTTTTTTGGAAGCCCTTACTACCTCTTTGAAAAAAATTGTGATACAGCGGATGATCAGCGAGTTTTCAAAATGAGAACGTTTTACACGAAGGGGACCCCGCGAGTATAATGGACAGAAAATGAAACGCACAAATTATCGGATGCTGAACAAATGTGCCGAAAGAGGAAAGCGGGAAATGCAGTGGAAAAAAAGACGGACAGGATGCTGTTAATCAGAATTGCCCAAATGTATTATGAGCAGAACATGACACAGAGCCAGATTGCCAAAGAACTGGGGATCTACCGCACGACGATCAGCAGGCTGCTGAAAAAAGTGAAGGAAGACGGCATAGTCAGGATCACGATAAATTACGGTATTGCGGGAGACAACATAGCTGCCGAACAAACGTTGAAGAAACGATTCAGACTGAAAGAGGCGATTGTCGTGTCCGTAGACCGCAATCAGTCCGGTGCGGTGAAGCTTCAGGCGATCGGGCAGGCCTGCGCTAGGTTGCTGGCCAAGATCATCAAGGACGGCGATGTGATCGGGTTTTCCTGGGGGAGCAGTCTGGCGGAGACGGTGGATGCCCTTGAGACTTCACGTAGAAAAGGCGTTGTCTGTGTGCCTCTTGTCGGCGGATCTTCAGGCAAACTTGAAAGCCGTTTTCATTCCAACACCATATGCTACCAGGCGGCATTAAAGCTTGGGGCTCAGTCACTGATGATTGATCTGCCGACCATTGTAGAAAAAAAGGAAACGAGAGACGATATTCTTCGCTCGAGCCACTTTCGGGAAATTGCGTCGATGTGGGAGCACCTGTCGGTCGCTGTCTTCGGAATAGGCTCGATGAACATCACGGGGCGATCGACATGGCATGCTTTCTATGGTGAGGAAACGGTGAAAGAACTGGGTGACAGGAAAGCTGCGGGAGACATCTGTTCGCGCTTTTTTGATGAAAAGGGTGTGCCTGTTCAAACGAGTCTGTCGGAGCGGACAATTACGATACAGCTTGAAAAACTCAAGCGGGCCCGCTATGCCATCGGCGTCGCCGAATCTCTGGAAAAAGTGCCCGGAATTGCCGGCGCGTTGAGGGGCGGCTATATCAATGCGCTGGTGACGACCGAAGAGACGGCAGCGGGCATTATTAAACTGACCGAGTGAAATAAAAAGTCCGCCAGCAGGCTGTAAAGCCTGTATTCCTCAGATCCCTTAGGAATTTGGCCGCTTCTCTCCAACTGTGTACTACAGGAATTAAAACGCGAAAACGCCTTGCCAAGGCAAGATCAGGTGCTGACCTTGTCGGCGTACGCTTCTCTGTTAATTGCAGCCATTTTGAGAAAATCAAGTTGAAGGAAACGAACGATCACCTCCTCACGCAGAGAATGCTTCGTCATGGGTAAATCGCCCGTCGTGAGTCAATCGCCCGGAAAGGAGAACGAATCGCCCCAAAAGATGGAACAATCGCCCCAAAACAGTCCGGAATCGCCCTGTACAGCTGGCGAATCGTCCCGTCATGAGTCAATCACCCGGAAAGGAGAGCGAATCGCTCCAAAAGATGGAACAATCGCCCCAAAACAGTCCGGAATCGCCCTGTACAGTTGGCGAATCGCCCCGTCATGAGTCAATCGCCCGGAAAGGAGAACGAATCGCTCCAAAAGATGGAACAATCGCCCCAAAACAGTCCGGAATCGCCCTGTACAGTTGGCGAATCGCCCCGTCATGAGTCAATCGCCCGGAAAGGAGAACGAATCGCTCAAAAGATGGAACAATCGCCCCAAAACAGTCCGGAATCGCCCTGTACAGCTGGCGAATCGTCCCGTCATGAGTCAATCACCCGGAAAGGAGAGCGAATCGCTCCAAAAGATGGAACAATCGCAGAAATACCTGCCTGGATTTCCGGTTGCCTAATTGAGAAAGTGGTGGTAGAATTATCGCTGATAATGGCCGCTTAATTACATACGTTTACTTGGAATTGATTCACCTGCCTATATAATTGAGCTTTCAGGGCGGATTGCTGATAAGGAATCGTACGGGTTAGGCAAGCATGAAACGTGATGATACTTTAAGGCGCATGAATACAGAAACAGAACATGCGGCCAGAATGTACGGGACAGGGAGGAATAAAAATGAAAAAAATAATTTTAAGCTTATTGATTGCCGTTCTGGCGCTGTCATTGGCAGCCTGCGGCTCGCAAAGCAGTGGCTCCTCGAAATCCGGAAGTAGTGCACTGGATCAGATAAAGAAAAAAGGTGTACTGACGGTTGGCACGGAGGGCACCTACGCACCGTACACCTACCATGACAACAAGACGAACGACCTGGTCGGATTTGATGTCGATGTCATTCGGGCGGTCGGCCAGCGTCTCGGTGTAAAGGTACAGTTCAAGGAATCGGTCTGGGATTCACTGTTTGCCGGACTGAACGCCAAGCGATTTGACACCATTGCCAATGATGTAGCCGTGACGCCGGATCGTCTGAAAAAATATGATTTTTCCAGTGTTTATTCGACATCAGAATCCGTGATCGTGACACGCGCAAATAATAATAAGACTAAAACTCTGAACGACTTGAAAGGTGTTAAAGTTGCCCAAAGTTTGACCAGCAACTTTGGTGAAGAGACAAAGAAAGCGGGAGCGGTTATCGTCGGCGAAGATGACTTGTCGAAGGCCCTGAAGCTCGTCAGTCAGGGCAGAGCGGATGCGCTCGTTAACGATCAGGGTGCCGTGCTGCAGTACTTCAATACAACGAAAGACAACTCCCTGAAAATTGCCGCTGTCGTGCCGACCGATACCGCAAACGTTGCTTTCCCTGTTCTGAAAGGCAGCGGACTGGATAAAGCCTTCACAAAAGAGCTGCAGGCGCTGAAGAAAGACGGCACACTGAAGAAAATATCAGAGAAGTATTTTGGAAAGGACATCAGTAAGTAAATGTCATTCTTTGTACTGGGCCAGGTTACAGTAGACTGGCAGCTTGCCGCTCACTCTTTCTGGCCGATTTTACAGGGCGGTTTAGTCTACACGATCCCGCTGGCCATTATCTCTTTTATTTTTGGACTCATGATTGCGATGGTTATGGCAATTTTGCGCCTTTCGCATATCAAACCGCTTCAAACGATTGCCCGTGTCTATATTTCGATCATTCGCGGGACGCCTCTGCTTGTGCAGCTTTCGATCATCTACTTCGGTCTGCCTGATCTCGGCATTGAAATCAGTCCGTTTCTCGGCGCAATCGTTGCTCTTTCAATGAACGTCGGCGGCTATGCGGCTGAAACGATCCGCGCGTCGATACTCTCCGTGCCCAAGGGCCAGTGGGAGGCAGGCTACACGATCGGCATGAACTATTTTCAGACGCTGCGGCGGATTATCCTGCCGCAGGCCGCACGCGTGTCGGTTCCGCCGCTGTCGAATACATTTATCAGTCTTGTTAAAGATACATCACTTGCTTCAACGGTTACGGTGACGGAACTTTTCAGAAAAGCGCAGGAAATAACGGCTACAAGCTACGACTTTCTGCTGCTCTATTCAGAGGCCGCCTTGATTTACTGGATTTTCTGTTTTTTCCTTTCTCTCCTGCAGGGACGGATCGAAGCCAGACTGGACCGTTATGTGGCTTCAAATTAAGGAGGAAGAAGATTTATGATGCTCACAGTAAGCGGGATTCATAAGTCGTTTGGCGATAATAAAATATTGAAGGGCATTGATTTTACTCTGGATGAAGGAAAAGTGCTGGTCATTATCGGTCCGTCCGGTTCAGGAAAAACAACCATCCTCCGCAGTCTCAACCTGCTCGAGATTCCGGAGAAGGGAACACTTCAGATTGATGATAGGACGATTGATTTTGAGCAGACGGTTTCACAAAACAGCAGGCGGGAGATACGTAAAAAATCAGCGATGGTTTTTCAAGGCTACAACCTGTTTCCGCATAAAACGGTGCTGGAAAATGTCATCGAAGGGCCGGTTTTTGTTCAAAAGGTGCCAAGAGAAAAAGCGGTCGTTCATGCGAAGCAGCTTCTCAGCAAAGTCGGATTGTCGGCACATCTGGACAAATACCCGCATCAATTATCGGGCGGACAGCAGCAGCGGGTCGGCATCGCCCGGGCGGTAGCCTTGAAACCGAAACTGCTGCTCTTTGATGAACCAACTTCGGCTCTCGATCCGGAACTGGTTGCCGATGTTCTGAAGGTGATGAAAGACCTGGCTCAGGAAGGGTGGACGATGGTCATTGTCACTCACGAACTTAAATTTGCATCGGAAGTCGCGGATGAAGTGCTGTTCATGGATAACGGTGTTATTCTTGAACAAGGCAGCCCTGAATCTATTTTCGGGCATCCGCGTCATGAACGGACCAAGCAGTTTCTCAGCCGTATTCTGAAACAAGTATGAGCCGTCCAGACAGCTGAATCATAGGTTTATGTCTAAGACCCGGGGTGAATCACCCCGGGTTCTTTCGATTACTATAAGAAAGTACAAATTTTTAAAGGATTATAGTATAAGCGCAACTAAGGCAACCCCCGCGCCAAAGGCTTGACGAAGTCAAGTTTTCTAATGTACCCGTCAAAGAGTGAAAACGTCGAGACTTGATACTTTTGAAGAGCGCTGAAAGGAAAATTTTATCCTTAAAACCATCGAATATATGTTGATATAAATTTCCAGAAATTAATCGTAATTTGAAAACTTTTTTAAATTCGCGTATAATCGTGCTATATTTCAGTTTCAGGCGGTGAGTTATTTGGAAAAGAACAAACGGACAGCATTCAATATTGCGATGGGAGCGGCCTTCCTTATGGCGATGTCGGCCGTCGGTCCCGGTTTTCTGACCCAGACGGCGACTTTTACCTCGCAATTGGGTGCGGATTTTGGTTTCGCTATTTTAATTTGTATATTGGTGGATATTGGCGTCCAGCTTAATATCTGGCGTATCATCGTTGTTTCAGGGAAAAAAGCGCAGACGATTGCCAATGAACTGCTTCCCGGTCTCGGTTATTTATTGACCGCGTTGATTGTCATGGGCGGCCTGACTTTCAACATCGGCAATATTGGCGGTGTTGGGCTGGGTTTTAATGTCCTGTTCGGTATATCGCCGGAGAACGGAGCGCTGATCGGGGGAGCCATTGCTCTTATCATTTTTCTTGTTCGCAATGCACTTATTGTGATGGACCGGACCGTTCAGGTTCTTGCGGTCGTAAAAGTTCTGCTGATCGTTTTTATTGTTGCGATCAGTGCTCCACCGGTCGGCCAGGCGGCCTACCACGCCTTTCTTCCCTCCCATATTGATTTTTACTCGATTGTGACCATTGTCGGCGGTACCGTCGGCGGGTACATTTCATTTTCAGGCGGACACCGTTTGCTTGAGGGCGGTCTCAGAGGAAAAAACAGTGTACGTTACATAAACGAAGGCGCGCTGACAGGTATCGGCGTTGCATCGGTCATCCGCATCCTGCTGTTTCTGGCAGCCCTGGCTGTGATTGCCGAAGGATTTAAGCTTAATCCCCTGAACCCGGCGGCGAGCGTTTTCCAGTCGGCAGCAGGGAATTTCGGTTATAAATTTTTCGGGCTCATTTTATTTGCGGCCGGAATGACTTCAACACTGGGTTCAACCTTTACATCCGTTTCATTTCTGGATTATTCTAGATCTGAACAGAAAAATGATCTGTACCAAAAAATCCGGCCGTATCTGGTTATTTTCTTTATTGTCTTTTCAACGGCAATCTTCTATTTTATCGGCAGCCCGGCGAAGGTGCTTGTCATGGTCGGTGCGATTAACGGGCTCATTCTTCCGATTGCACTGGCTATTCTGCTGATCGCCGTGACAAAAAAGAGGATTATGGGGGATGGATACAAACACCCGATCTGGCTTTCGATTACCGGCTGGATTATTGTCGCATTTATGGCATACGCGGGTGTTCAATCGCTCATCAAGGGATTCTCGTCTCTTTTCTGAGAGATTAATTGTTTTTGAAGGAGAATGATTTTAAAATGGTTCAGATCGATTTGAACTGCGATTTGGGAGAAAGCTTCGGCCGCTATGTCATCGGAAATGACGAAAAAGTCCTGCCGCTGATTTCATCCGCAAATATTGCCTGCGGGTTTCACGCGGGAGACTCTTCAGAAATGCACCGGACGGTTGGCCGGGCGAAGAAAAACGCGGTTGCGATCGGCGCACATCCCGGGCTTCGCGATCTCGAAGGGTTCGGACGGCGGGAGATGAACGTTACTCCGGCGGAAGTCTACGATATGGTCGTCTACCAGGTGGGGGCTTTGCAGGCGTTCGCCCGCACCCAGAAGGTCAGGGTGAATCACGTCAAGCCTCACGGGGCGTTATATCATATGGCTTCCGATCACGAGGACATGGCTGAGGCGGTCGTTCAGGCTGTAAAAGACGTCAGCGCCGATTTGCTGCTTTTTGGCATGGACGGCACTTATCTGACAGCGGCCGCTGAAAAGGCGGGTCTTCATGTGGTTTATGAGGCTTATGCGGACCGCACCTATCAACCGGACGGATCCCTGACTGCCCGTTCGCAGCCGAATGCGCTGATCACAGACGAGGATCAGGCGATCAGGCAGGTTCTGCAGATGATCCATGACGGAACAGTGACGACTGCAAGCGGCAAAAAAGTTTCTGTCCGCGCCGAAACGATCTGCCTGCATGGAGATGGCGAAGCGGCGCTCGCTTTTGCAGAAAAAATAAATCGGGAGTTAAAGAATCAGGGCATTGAGATAGCGGCCTGGCATTGATGTTATGGAGATGACTGAAATGACTGAGTTTGAAAATTTATCCGGTATGCTGCCTTCCAAGGTTCGTCAATTGATTCGCGAAGGTAAATGGCGAAAACCAACAAGCGGTCTTTCCAATGGCTATACACAGGCGAACCTGGTCATATTACCCCAAAAATACGCGTACGACTTTTTGCTTTTCTGCCAGCGCAATCCGCGTCCCTGCCCTTTGCTGGAAGTGCTTGATACCGGGGATGCGATCGTGAAATTGATGGCGGATCACGCGGATATACGGACAGAAATTCCGAAATACCGTATATACAAACACGGGGTATTGACCGATGAAGTCACCGATATCAAACGGATGTGGCGGGAGGATTTTGTTTCTTTTCTGATCGGCTGCAGTTTCAGCTTTGAACAGGCGCTGCTGGAAAATGATGTTCCCGTCCGCCAGATTGAAGAGCAATGCAATGTCCCGATGTACCGGACGAATATTCCCTGCAGATCGGCAGGCGTCTTCAAAGGACCGATGGTTGTCAGCATGCGTCCGATGACCGAACGGCAGGCGATAAGAGCGATTCAGGTGACCAGCCGCTTTCCGTCTGTTCATGGTGCTCCGGTTCACTTCGGCGATCCCGCGAAAATCGGTGTTTCCGATCTGTCCCATCCGGATTTTGGCGATGCGGTCACGATTCATGATTATGAGATCCCGGTATTCTGGGCTTGCGGTGTGACGCCGCAGGCCGCGGTGATGGCTTCCAGACCCGAGATTGCGATTACGCATGCCCCCGGGCATATGTTCATTACAGACCGAAAGGATACGGCGTTCAGTATTCTTTAACACAAGCGCTTCACTCATATGCATGAATAGAAAATAAGTCTGTTCATTCCGTTTTTTGTCGGTGCGAACAAGGGGAACTTGCCCATGGGCGAGTTTTCTTTTTAATTAGATGCAGGGTGGAATACAGAAATGAAAATAGAACCTTTTGGTGAACTGGCGGTCCGCGTCATTTTCGGGGATCGCATTGATCCGGTCATTCAGCAGAAAATCAATCAGTTCACAGCTTTTTTTGACAGGCATCCATTCGGCGGATTCATTGAATATGTACCCGCCTATACTAATGTGGTCTTTTACTATGATCCGCGCCAAGTGATTGCATATGGGAAAAAGGATCTGCCGGCCCAGCAGCAGGTGGTCGATTATCTGCTGGGGCTCCTAGAGCGTATGGCAGAAAGGAAGAAGCAGGAGAAAAGCAGAAGAACGGTGCATATCCCCGTGTGTTATGGCGGCGATTTTGGACCGGATCTGAGGGAAGTCGCGGACATCCACAATCTGTCCGTTGATGAAGTGATCGCCAAACATTCCGAACCGGAATATCTCGTGTATATGCTTGGTTTTGCTCCGGGTTTTCCATTTCTTGGAGGACTGCCGGAAGAGCTTGCCACACCGAGGCGGGCTGCCCCGAGGGTAAAAATCGCCGCTGGTTCGGTCGGCATTGCCGGCCGACAGACCGGTGCGTACCCGCTTGATTCGCCGGGCGGCTGGCAGATTATCGGCCGCACACCTTTGCCTCTCTTCACTCCCGATACCGATCCCCCGACGCTGCTCATGGCCGGGGACCTCGTTAAGTTCGATCCGATCACAGAGCAGGAGTACAAACGGACAAAGGAGAGAAGATGATGGCTTTCACAGTGATTCAAAAGGGTTTCGCCGCCTCCGTGCAGGACCTCGGCCGCACGGGTTACCAGCGGTTCGGAATGATTGTGGGGGGTGTCATGGATCCGCCTTCGGCCAAACTGGCTAACTGGCTTGTCGCCAATCCTTCGTCGACCGCCGTGATTGAATATTCTTTTATGGGACCGACCGTGCTCTTTACCGAGGACACGCTGTTCGCGATAACGGGCGCGGAGTGCAGGCCGAAACTGGATAATCGGGCAGTCGGCATCGGCCGGCCGCTTCTGGCGCGGGAAGGCCAGATTCTTTCCATCGGTGGGCTTGCATCTGGCAGCAGAGGCTATTTTGCGGTAGCCGGGGGAATTGACACCGATCCGTGGTTTAACAGCCGGTCGACTTACGAACGGGCAAAACAGGGCGGTTTTAAGGGCCGCCCTTTAATGGAGCAGGACCGTCTGCCCGTCGGCCGGCCTTCTTCTCTTGCAGCCGGGGTCATGGACGATCCTGTTCCGGAAGACGGCTGGTTTTTCTCACTGCGCCGGTCCTATCAGGGCGTTCAGACGATCCGGGTAACATTAGATACGCTCTGGCCGAGATTTTCAGCTGAAAGCCGAAATAAGTTTCTCAGATCCGCTTATCGCGTGACGGCATCGTCCGATCGAATGGGATACAGACTGGAGGGTGAGAATCTGTCGCTCGAACATCCGCTTGAGCTCTACTCGGAGGCGGTCACAAACGGTTCGATACAGGTTCCCCGCAGCGGGCAGCCGATTATTCTTTTAACCGATCATCAATCGACCGGCGGTTATCCGCGTATCGCGCAGGTCGCAGCCGTGGATCTGCCTCTCTTGTCTCAGCTTCCGCCGGGCAGCGTACTGAATTTCAAAAAAATTACCGTGCTTCAGGCGGAGCAACTTTTTTTGAAACAAGCCGAACGGCTGGAACTTCTGCAAAAAAGAGTGACCCGGAAACTGGAAAGCCTGCGGGCGGGACGGCATTAGAGGCCGGGTCCCTGTCGCTTCGGCAGGAAGGGACAGTCCAGTCCGTACAAAAGTATGTCAGAAATTCTTACATATTTTTGTACGGATGGGCATCTTTAGCAGTTAACGGTTTTGCTAGTGTTTCTTTTTAAGCATATAATGATCTTGGGAGTTGTTTACGGAGGGGGAAACGGAATTGACAAAGGAAATTTCAGCATCCATGGTTACTAAGTATTCCGACAAAATACAGACAAAGCCGAAGAACAAAATTGTCAAAGATGCGATCATGAAAAACGGTATCAATGCCGCAACTTTAAACAACGATTCGCTCGTATCTATGAATCCTGTATTCTCTGAGGAGATCGAAACCGGGAAAGTCACCGACCAGAAAATGAGCGGCAGATGCTGGATGTTTGCAGCACTGAACACGTTCCGCCACAAACTGAACGATATGTTCAATTTGAAAGACTTCGAGCTGTCTCAGAATTATACGTTGTTCTGGGATAAATTTGAAAAATCAAACTATTTTCTGGAAAGTGTCATCGAAACAGCCGATGAGCCGCTGGACGGCCGGCTTGTTTCATGGCTTATGGCGACACCTCAGCAGGACGGCGGTCAGTGGGATATGCTTGTGGCCATCATCGAAAAATACGGTGTCGTTCCGAAGCAGGTCATGCCGGAAACATTTCAGAGCAGCCGTACAAGGGAACTGAATGGTCTTCTCAACGCCAAGCTGCGCGAAGACGCGGGCGTGCTGCGAAAAATGCATGAAAAGGGAAAGTCGAAAGCCGATCTTGAAGAAGTCAAGGATGAAATGCTTGGTGATATCTACAGAATTCTCGCTTTCTCACTTGGTGAACCTCCGAAGACATTTGATTTCGAGTACCGTGATGAGGATAAGAAAGAATTTCACAGGGAAACAGGTATCACTCCCAAGGAGTTTTTTAAGAAATACGTCGGGCTGAATCTGGATGACTATGTCAGCATCATCAATGCGCCAACGGCAGACAAACCATTCAAGAAGACCTACACAGTGCAGTTTCTCGGGACCGTTGCCGGTGGCCGCAAGATCAAGTATTTAAATGTCGACATCGATACGCTGAAGAATCTGGCCATCAGTCAGATTAAAGACAAGGAAACTGTCTGGTTCGGGTGTGACGTGGTTCTTTATTCGGACAGCAAGCTCGGCATCATGGATAAGGATCTCTACGATTACGACACGGCGTTCAGCACGGAATTCAAACTTTCCAAAGCAGAGCGTTTGGACTATAAGGAAAGCTGTCTGACGCATGCTATGGTTTTGTCCGGTGTCAATCTTGTTGACGGCAAGCCGAACCGTTGGAAGGTTGAAAATAGCTGGGGAGAAAAAGTCGGAAATAAAGGATATTTTGTGATGAGCGACAAATGGATGGATGAATTCACCTACCAGGTTGTGGTCAACAAAAAATATCTTTCCGATGAATTGAAAGAGGCCTATGAACAGGAGCCTGTTGAGTTGAAGCCATGGGATCCGATGGGGGCCCTCGCCTTGATGAAGTAAACGAGGCTTAAACAGCCGAAAGCCGTCCGGCAGCAAATCCGGGCGGCTTTTTCTGCAGGTTAAGCCCCGGGTCCCCGGCTTCAGGGCCGGTTTAAAATAGCAGATCATTGATTCGGATTGTTTGGCAATAAGTGAAATTCTGAAAATTTCTTGACGGAGCCCGGCTGAGACCGTGTTTCTTCTAATTTTATTTTGCATAATTTCTGAAAACCATCTAGAATGAAAGTATATTGCCATGTCCAAGATAAAAAGAATAAGGAACGGAAAACCGGACCTGAGAAAACAGAATGGGGAAACTGGATCAATTATGAACAGACTTATTGATTATTTGAAGAAGCAATCTGTCAGGCGGGTGCTTATTTTTGGCCTGCTGATTTTTATTTTGTACCTTTTGAAAAGCTTGATTAATTTGCTTTTGCTGACCTTTATTTTTTCGTTCCTGATTGACCGTCTGGAAACTTTTGTTCACCAAAAGCTCAAGATCCCACGCCGGCTGATCGTCGTTCTTCTTTATTTACTGATTGCGCTCGGCATTTATGTTTCGATAACCTTCTATCTGCCGGTTATATCCGAACAGACGGTCGAACTGTTTAAATCCATCATGAAAACCATTAAAGACTTTCAAGGTTCCGTTCTCGGAAATGCGATTCTTGACCAATTGAAGAAATACAATGTGAATACGTATCTGGGTTCCGGTGTGAAGATTCTGATCGATTCATTCTCAACATTCGGCTCGTTCGCCGTCGATCTCTTTCTTGCGCTGCTGCTCAGCCTGTTCTTTTCACTGGAAAAAGACCGCCTGATTACGTTTGCGGCCGGCTTTAAAAAAAGCCAAATCGGTTTTCTTTACGATGAAGCGGCTTTTTTCGGCGCACGTTTTATCGATACGTTTGGTAAAGTGCTGGAGGCACAGTTCGTAATAGCGATTGTAAACACTGCGATCACATCAGTGATTCTCTCAATTCTTCATTTTCCGCAATTGTTCAGCTTGATTCTGATGATCTTTGTGCTGAGTCTGATCCCTGTTGCGGGAGTTATTATTTCTCTTATACCGCTTTGCATGATCGGTTATACTATCGGTGGAATCCAGGATGTCATCTATATGGTGCTGACGATTCTCGCCGTACATGGTGTGGAGGCTTACGTACTTAATCCCAAACTGATGTCGGCTAAAACCGAACTGCCTGTCTTCCTGACTTTTGTCGTATTAATTTTCTCCGAGCATTTTTTTGGCATCTGGGGCCTGATCGTCGGACTTCCGGTTTTCGTCTTTCTGATTGATGTTCTTGACGTGCAATACAAACGTCCGGGGAAAAAATTATCTTTCAGGCGGTCCAAGGACTGACCGCGATATTTCTCCCGGATCCGCGCGGGGTATTCCGGATCTTCGAAAATATTCCGGTCATTCTTGCACATTGAAACGGTAGTCGGTATGATGAAAACATCACGCGGTTTTTTGAAAGAGGTTAGGAAATGGACAAACAATCCATATACGGTTTGACATTCGAACAGTTGACGGCATGGGTATTGGAGCACGGAGAGAAAAAGTTTCGCGCGGCGCAGATCTGGGACTGGCTTTATGTGAAACGCGCCGGCGATTTCGACGAGATGACCAATCTGTCCGGGAAAAGCATCGGGCTGCTTAAAGCGTATTTTGTGATGGGGACTTTGAAGGAGCAGATTGCACAGAAGGCGAAGGACGGAACGACAAAATTTCTTTTTCAGCTGACGGACGGCAACCTGATCGAGACCGTGCTGATGCCGCATGAATACGGGCTTTCAGTCTGCGTGACCTCGCAGGTCGGCTGCAACATCGGCTGCAGTTTCTGTGCAAGCGGGCTGCTGCGGAAGAACCGTGATCTGACAAGCGGCGAAATGGTTGAACAGCTTGTCGCGATTCAGAAGCGTCTTGATCAGGCGGGAAACGGGGAACGGGTCGGCCATATCGTCGTCATGGGGATTGGCGAACCGTTCGATAATTTTGATCACGTCATAGACTTCCTGCGGATTATCAATGATCAAAAGGGTCTGTCGATCGGTGCCCGGCACATCACGGTGTCGACGAGCGGAATTGTTCCGAAGATTTATGAGTTCGCCGATATCGACTGGCAGGTTAATCTGGCTATTTCGCTTCACGCGCCGAATAACGAGCTGCGCAGCCGGATCATGAAGATCAATCGCGCCTATCCGATCGAGAAACTGATGGAAGCCGTGGACTATTATCTGAAAAAGACCAATCGCCGAATCACATTTGAATATATTATGCTTAAAGACATTAACGATCATAAAGAAGAGGCGCTTCAGCTTGCCGGGCTGCTGGAGGACAAGCGTCATCTGGCCTTTGTCAATCTGATTCCGTACAATCCGGTCGAGGAGCATTCGGAATATCAGCGCAGTGAAAAAGACGCGGTCGCCGCTTTTTACGACACGCTGCAGAAAAAGGGCATTAATGCTGTTGTCCGTAAGGAATTCGGAACGGATATCGACGCTGCCTGCGGGCAGCTGCGAAGCAAACAGATCAGGAAAGAAAAGGTGCGCAGATCCTGAACTGGATGGATCCGGACAAGTGCATATGGAAAGTCCATATCAGGGTGGGGAAACTCACCCTGATACTTTTTAAGTCGAGTGTGCGCGGGCTCAGTTCTGCCTGTCAAACGCCAGCTTAATGCCGAATCCGATTAAAATAAACCCTGTCATGCCCTGAATGGCCCGCCGGACAGCAGGCTTTTGGATCCATACCCTGATGAGGTCAATGAGTACGACATAAACCGAAAAAAGAATAAAGTTCAACAGAACATGAGTCAGTCCGAGAATGATGAACGGAAGCGCCGAACGGTTGTCCGGACTGATAAATTGCGGCAGAAAGGTCAGAAAGAAAACAGCGACCTTCGGATTCAGCAGATCGGTCAGTAGGCCCTGAAGGTAATTATTTCCGGAGCGGACAGCGGGCCTTGCTGCGGATGGCCCAATTTCGAACGCAGGACGCTCGTTCTTGCGCAGAGCAAAGAGAGCACGGGTACCCAGATACGTCAGATAGACCGCTCCCGCATATTTGAATAGAGAAAAGAGAAAAGCGGATTTTACAAGAAGCGCGGACAGGCCAAGAGCAGCGGCGGTTGTATGAATGAGAAGAGCGGTTGTGGTACCGCTGATAGTCAGGATACCGCCCGCCTTTCCCGAGACCAGTGTGTTTTTTGTCGTAAGGGCCATATCAGGTCCCGGAAGCAGAATAAGCGGGATGGAGACAAGTATAAAAAGCAGGAAATGTTCCAATTTTTTCACCTCACGGTTCAGTCCGGCAAGTTATTGATTCAGCACTTTTTTAATGCTCTTCTCACAGCGCTTCGCCTTTTTCCTCAGTCCGGCGTACATTTTGACCTGCAGAATCACTAGAGTGAGCATGGCACAGAAGGTGAAGGCATACATGGAAAAGGCCCAGATATTTTTCGTGTCCGTGCCGGATAAAAATATTTTATTGTAATTCTGATTATTCAGTCTTATTTATTTTGGGTTGCTTACTGTTGATTTTTCCAACGTTTACTAATGATTCTCAGCACTTACTGACGACTTCAGGCTCTTTGCTCCTGTGTACACATCGGGACCAGCCATTTCAATTCGCTTTTTCATCATTTGGGGGAAAAACGATTTCCGCCTGCTGGAATGAAGAAAACGCCCCCTTTTTTTTTCACCAGTTTGTCCAATTCAACAGAGATCTGAAATAAGTTAGCGATAGAATCAGTTTAACATAAATTCAAAATTTTTTACTGATTGAAAGATTTGTTAATAAAATTGCCTCAAGTATGAAAATGAAAATCAAGGGAAATAGTGACAGAATAGAGACGCATGGGGCTGTCCTAAAAGGTTATCCGCAAACAACTTTTGCTGCGCTCCGGTTGCTCGCTTTCCCGCAGGAGTCCCGCGCCTGCGCGCTTGATTCAAAATGTACGCTTCAGGCGCTTTATTAGCTTATTAAAAGGATGTCTCACATCAAATTGACTTTTGAGACATCCTCAGTGAAACATAATTCTTGGCGAGGGCTGGGGAAACATTGTAAAAGCGGCAGAAAGCCTGCGCCTGTTCATATAAAACCGGCGCGCCTTCTGCCGCTGTGCATCTGAGCTTCAGAGAATCTCAGGATTCGTAATTCATTTTGTTCATTGAAGAGGCTTCATGTGAGACACCGGCCGTCTGCAGGGATTCGCTTGGAATATTCAAGATAAACTTGACGATGTTTTCAGGGATTAGCGGATCAACATATTCTTGCTGCGATTTCTTGATTTCTTTTAGCATGGCCACGTTATTTTCAAGCAGTTCGTTGATCGTCGGGACAAGGTCGTTCATCGAATCACAGGTGATGGCCAGATGGTACTTTTCCGCAAATTTCGGATTGCCCGATTCCTGGCCGGGGAGCGCACCGGTGATCACGATCGGCGTGTTGCATGAGACAGCTTCCATCATGACATTCGGGCTGCTCCTGATAAAGGCAATGTCGGAACTGGCGATCAGATCCTGTATGTTTCTTGTGAAACCGTAGATCTTTACTTTATCGCCGTATTTTTTTCCCAGAGATTTTTTTAGATGAGCTTGTAATTTTTCATTTCTTCCGGCTACAATGGTAATATTGAACCCAAAATTTTCAATCAGCGTCTTAGCCATCTTGCCCATATTACCGACACCTTCGCCGCCGCTCATGATCAGGCAGTTCAAAGGCTTGCCCGGGGTATAATGATCCGGGACATCCTTGGCTGCGTGGTTGTAGAAGCGTGAACGGACGGGAAAGCCGAGCACTTTGATCTTGTCGGCAGGAACGCCGAATTCAATACACTTGTCCTTTGCTTCTTCGGTAGGACTGATGATATAATCGGCGCGGGGATCGGCCCAGAACGGCGTGATGCTGATCAGATCGGCAATCAGTGTTACAAAAGGAATATGAATATTATTTTTTTCCAATATGTTAATAATTGAACCATTGAAGTTCGGATGTACAGTCAGAATCAGATCCGGCTTGACTTGATCGAGCAGTGCAAGAAATCTCGTTCTGATTTTCAGTTCAATCAAATGGTTGACAAACGGCACTTTCACCGAAGTGTAATCCCAGATGATCTTCCACAGGTTCTCTGAATTTCTTGTGATCGGCCCGTACATTTTGCCTACTTTGAGCAGTGTGCTTCCGCCAAGAGAAAAGCCATCGACAACATGGATCTTGACATCCGGAACAATATCGAATTTCTCGCTCAAAGATTCGGTAATGCTCTTATGTCCATGGCCGGTGTAATTAGACGATATGATGAGTATGTTTTTAATCATCGAAGATATCCTTTCTCTAACAATTGGACTGACTCGCTAGATAAACAGCCTCTTCTGTCTAAATTACATTGTATGATAAACTGGGACAAGAAACAATTTATTTTAAGAAAGTTATAAAATAATGCTAGCAAAAAGTTAAAGGTTGTGCAACACCAAACCTTAAGGAGACAGGCATTCCATGTCATTTCAGAAATTCAAAACAATTTACGCCATTTGTGTTTATGTCAGTCTTGCGGCATTTGACAACATTGTCATCGGGCTTTTTCCTCCTCTGTTTAAAAATATTTCACAGGATCTGGGCGTCCCCATATCGGCGATGGGCGTCGTTTCGGCGGTGAACATTCTTGCGACAGCGGTTTCCTCCCTTTTCTGGGGCTACCTATCGGGGAAATATAACCGGAAAAAATTAATTATTGCCGGGACGCTGATCTGGGTGGCCGGCGTCTACCTGACCTCGCTGAGCCCATCCTATCTTCTGTTGCTGGCCTTTCAGATCGTGACCGGAATCGGTCTCGGCTGCGTGGCCTCGATCGGTTTCAGCGCGCTGACCGACTATGTTCCCTACCATTCCAGAGGCATGATCCTCAGCCTCTGGGGGATGTCGCAGGGATTCGGCGGCATCGCGGGTGCTCTGATTGCGTCAATCATCTCGACGCTGTCGGATTGGCGCGTGCCGTTTGAGGTACTCAGCCTGCTCGGCTTGCTCCTGATCGTTTTTTATTTTTTTGTAGAAGAACCGAAAATCGGGAATACCGAGCCGGAACTTCGAGCGCTGATTGAAGAAGGACAGAGCTATAATTACCGGATCACCCTGAGCCAGATGTCTATGATGCTTGGAAAGAGAAGCAACCTGCTCCTGTTTCTTCAGGGCTTCTTCATGAACATCGCGACAGGGAGTCTCATCTGGCTTCCAACGCTCTATATTGCAAAGCTTGGAGCATTGGGCTATGGAAATAAAGTGTCCGTGATTGTCGCGTCCTTTCTGTACGGCATTTTTCAGATCGGCGGGACGCTGACTTCCCTGTTCGGCTATCTTGGGGATGTTTTGCAGCGCAGAAACTACAAAGCGCGCGCCCTGATTACGGCGGCATTCGTGTTTGTGACCATGCCGCTCTATATCCTATTATTTATTTTTCCAATTAATCAATTATCACTCCCTGAGACGGTGAATTCGGTCACGCTGTTTTTCAGTCTGATGGAGCAGATGTTTACCAATCCATGGATACTGGCCCTTTTTACGATCGCACTGTTTGCGTCCGCGGCCCAGTCTGCGAATACCCCAAACTGGCTGGCGCTGATCACGGATGTTAATCTTCCCGAACATCGCGGTACCGTATTCAGTATCGCCAATCTGGCCAACAGCCTGGGACGTACTTTTGGAAATCTGGGCGTGGGCGGCATACTTGCCTTTGTCTCCATCTATCTGCAGAGTCCGGGTGACTATGTCCTGACGATGAGTCTTCTGGAGCTGCCACTGATTCCTTCGGCAATCTGCTATCTTGTCATGGCAAAGTACAATGTCAGCGACATTGAGCATGTGAAAAAGGTTCTGGACAACCGCGGAAGGACGATTTGTAAAAGATATGAGGAATATGCCGACCGGGATGAAAAAAGATCCACCTGAATCCGTATCTTGGAGCGGCTTCTCCTGTACATAAAAACAAGCATCTCTGGGACCGCTGGATAAACGGTTTCAGAGATGCTTGTTTTCTGTGGAACGTTATTAAGCCTGTACTGCAAAAAGTTTCACAATTTCCACGATGGTTTGCGCGGCTTTGACCATGTTATCGACGGAAATATACTCGAATTTTCCGTGAAAGTTCTCGCCGCCGGTGAACAGGTTCGGCGTCGGCAGGCCCATGTAGGAAATCTGGGCGCCGTCCGTGCCGCCCCGGATCGGCAGGACCTGCGGCTCGATGCCGAGGTTTTTCATCGCCTGATAAGCGACGTCGACCACTTCCTTGTTTTGTTCCACTTTCTCTTTCATGTTGTAATATTGGTCTTTCAGTTCAAGAATGATGCTGTCTTGCCCGTATTTTTCCTGAAGCTTTCTGACTGTATCCTGAACGAACGCTTTCTTGGCCGCGAACTTGGCTTTGTCGAAGTCGCGGATGATGTACACGAGTTTGGTTCGTTCAACGTCACCGGTAAATGAGAGCAGGTGGTAGAAGCCTTCATAACCTTCAGTCAGTTCCGGTGCTTCACCCTCAGGAATCTGGTTCTGGAAATCGATGGCGATTTTGATCGAATTAATCATCTTTCCTTTGGCGGAACCCGGGTGGACGTTGCTTCCGTTGAAAAAGAGTTTCGCTTCGGCGGCATTGAAATTTTCATACTCAAGTCCGCCAAGCGCGCCGCCGTCCACGGTGTAAGCCAGTTTCGCCCCAAACGCCGCGACGTCGAATTTATGCGGACCGCGGCCGATCTCTTCGTCAGGTGTGAAAGCGACGCGCACGTTGCCGTGTTTGATCTCAGGATGGTGCAGCAGATAATCCATGGCGGTCATGATCTCTGAAATGCCGGACTTATCATCGGCGCCGAGCAGCGTGGTGCCGTCGGTCGTGATCAGAGTGTGCCCGACATATCTTTTCAGTTCTGGAAACGTGTCCGGGCTGAGCACGACATTCCGTTCTTTGTTCAGAACGATCTCTTCTCCATCGTAATTTTCGATGAGCTGCGGTTTGACGCCGTCGCCTGTAAAATCGGTTGCCGTATCGACGTGCGACATGAAGCCGACTATCGGCACATTTTTATCCGTATTGGCCGGCAGCGTCGCCATCACGTAGCCATTTGCATCGATCGTCACATCGGCCATGCCGAGCGCCTTCAGTTCATCCACGAGCTGATTTAGCAGCGTCAGCTGACCAGGTGTCGACGGGCAGCCGGGATTGTCGTCGTTTGATTGCGTATTTACTTTTGCATACGATGTAAACCGTTTAATGATGTCTTCCTTCAACAGGTCCATCTCCCTTTCATCATCTTCATCTATCTTACCACGACAGAGGCTTTGCAACACATCACGGAATCGATACACAAGGAAGGGGGCGGCGCTAGGGCCAATGATGGCATAAGCTGGCGAAAAGCACACTCTTTAGAAAACCTTCCGCCAAGCGAAAAAGTTCCCGGCCAGCAGAATCAGTGCATAGAACCAGAGACCGGATCCGGGAAGGAGCGCGCCGATCATTGCGTGCAGACCGGCGAGCGGCACGACAGCGGCCATAAGTAGCAGCGTCTGCATATTGCCGCCTTCCTGGACAGTCTCAAAGGATCTTGAAAAGGGGAGCGTCTCTCCATTGATGACTTTGTAGCAGAATACGCTGTACAAACATGCAGTTATAAAAATGACAACCAGATCAGGAAGAATCATCCACTTAAAAATGGCCAGGAATACGACGGTTAAAACTAAATAAACAGGAAGGAGCAGCTTGATGATAAAAGCTTTTAAAGTTCCACTGTAGATGAAGGCCGGATGCTTAATTGGTGCGGTGCCGAAAATCCAGGCTCCTTTATATGATCCGGAGAATTTCAGCATGGATACCGCTGTCGGAATCATGATCAGGCTGAAATAGAGGAAAAAATAAGACTTCCCCGTTTGTAATTGCGCCCACGACTGGTCCTGCAATGAAGTAAAAATGAAAATGAACGGAAAAATAAGTGAAAAACCAACCATCGGATAGACTTTCAATTTGAACGGACGGTCATTTTTCATCGTCAGTGCGGCGAAATGAAAAAATACCTGTTCTTCACGGCGAGAGCAAAAGATCTGCCCCAATAGCCTGTCTGTTTTTCCAGAATGCGGCCCGGTTTTGCCTCCATAGCTGGAAAGTTTCTGAATCGCGGCTTCAAAGGCCGGACTGCATTTGCTGTAAATCAGAATGGAAAGAAGCGGCAGCACAATTCCTGCCGCAGAGAACACGAGGATCTGCGGACTTTTGTCACCGCCGAGCAGCCATGCGAAAAATGAGCTGAACCATAAGGGCGGGATAAACAGCTGCCACCAAGCCGGATGAAAAATGATGTGCATACCTGCCAGATCAAAAGCACGGACAAGCAGCTGGTAGCCGATGGCAATTGAAAAGGAGAGGATGATCTGTACATAGTTAATGACATCTTTGAGCCGTTCCCCGTCAAAAAATTTCAGAATCAGGAGATAGATGAGTGCTGTAATGGTCACGACGAAAAGATCCAGCAGAACCAGCTCCGGAAGAAATAATAGCAAGAATAAAGGGCCGCTGTGCAGCAGCCCGGCAACAGCTGAGGGAGCGGCCAGCGAGCCGGTCAGCAGCAAGAGGTACAGGCAAACGTGCACCGCCTTGGCGGCTTGAAGCGTTTTCGGGTCGATCGGTTTGGTATACAGGATCGACTTGTCCCGCGTGTCCAGAAGTACGGAAGAGAAGTCGGCGATCATCGACATCATGACCATGAACATAATAATGCCGAAGATCAGGCTCATCTGAAACAGAAAATTGTGCCCCATGAGGACAATCGGGACGAGAAACAGTCCGGTCAGCGCGTAGAGCCAGAGTGATTTTAAAAACAAATTGCTTTCTTTGCGCTTTTTGTTCCTGGTTCCATTAAGGACGACAGGAGCCCGCCTCGCGTCCATCGTCAACTTGACCGCTAAAATTTTCCTCATCATCGCGTAATCGATGCCCAACCACTCAAAAAAACGCTGAAACACATCCAGAAATTTGATCAGACGCAGGTTTTCCATCTGTCACACCTCTTCGACAATGGAGACAAAATCCTGTGCGATTTTCGCATGCTCGTGAAATCCTGTCAGCTGATTAAAGATCTCCTCCAATGTGCCTTCTTTATTTTGCTCCTTCAGATCATCAAAGCTTCCGTCGGCAGCGATCTGCCCGTTCGCCAGAAGCACGATACGGTGACTGATTTTCTCCACAACGTCCATGATGTGGGAGGAGTAGAAAATAGTTTTTCCCTCACTTGCGAGCCGTGCGAGAATTTCCTTGAAAACAAGCACACTGTTTGCGTCCAGGCCGCTCAGCGGTTCGTCGAAAAACAACAGGTCCGGATTGTGCAGCAGGCTCGAAATGATCAGTACCTTCTGCCGCATCCCTTTTGAAAAGGAGGAAAGGCGGGCGTCAATACTCCCGGAGAGGCCAAACTGCTCCATCAGCATGTTGGCTTTTCGCTCAGCCCGCTTTTCGTCCATACCGTAGCATTCTCCAGAGAAAATCAGGTATTCGCGCGCCGACAGAGTGTCATATAGCTCCGCCGTTTCCGGAACGTAGCCGATTCGCTGTTTGTAGGCGACACCGCTTGTCCGGATATCCTCGCCGAACAGTCGCACCTCACCGCTGTAGCCTTGCTGAAGCCCAAGCATGATCCGGACGGTTGTGCTTTTGCCGGCCCCGTTCGGACCAATGTAGCCGACGATCTGGCCCCGGTACACATCGAGATCGATGCCCTTCAAGACGGGCCCGTTTCCATAATTCATGGTCAGATTTTTCATCGACAGAATGATATCTTTTCCCGTGTCGATCACATTCACCTTCGATCTCCGCTTTTATTATAGATTATCACGTTAAGCAGATATTTTCCGCAAAAATCACAATATTGATGAAACACTTGGTTCCGAATGAATAGAGCTGGTTTTATAGATTATCTCGTTTACTCATGATAAGCCGCTGCCTATGCCGCCGTAATACTGGCAAGCAGGTGATAGGAAAATTCCCGACTGCACGAAAATCAGAAGTTATCGCCCTAAGGTGCTAGAGAATCGCCGCGAACCCAGAGACAATCGCCTCAAGATACGGAAGAATCGCCCCGAACTCAGAGACAATCGCTCTAAGGTGCTGGATGATCGCTTTATTTAGAAATAAAACGTTCTTCAGCTTATCATTTTTAAAAACTTATATCTTGGTGAGCTAAAGGGATTGCTCATATTTTATTTTTGTATGAATGCGTTTTCGTCTGTACATTCCTGTGTCACGGCAGGTGCCCAGAGCATATATCATTACGAGAGCCCAATTTTATACGGAATGGCCCGGAAAAATGATGAGAAATTTTGCGTTGTGCCGGCCAAATCATCCGGGAAAAGGAAGGGATCGCAGAGTGAGCGAGCTGGAAGTGGTACACTGCAGCAAATATTACAGGAAGAACGGCGAGCAGCTGTGCACGCTGAAGGAAGCCGATATGCGTATCAGGAGCGGCAGATTTGTCAGCATTATTGGTCCGAGCGGCTGCGGCAAATCGACACTTTTCAATATCATTTCCGGCCTGGCCAGGCCGTCCGGGGGACAGGTGCTTCTCGATGGGAAAAACATTACCTGCGAGAGCGGGCATGTCGGGTACATGCTTCAGAAAGATCTGCTGCTCCCGTGGCGGACGATTCTTGACAATGTGATTATCGGGCTCGAAATCCGCGGTGTTCCGAAAAAGCGGGCGCGTGAACGGGCGCTCCCGATGCTGCAGAAGTACGGTCTCAAAGGGTTCGAATATGATCATCCCGATGCGCTGTCCGGCGGTATGCGGCAGCGGGCCGGACTGATCCGGACGCTGCTGTATGACAAGGACGTCATTCTTCTCGATGAACCGTTCGGCGCGCTGGATGCGCAGACGCGGCTTCAAATGCAGAGCTGGCTTCTGCAGATCTGGAATGATTTTCGGAAAACAGTTCTTTTCGTGACCCATGATATTGACGAAGCCATTTATCTTTCTGATGAAATTTACGTTTTTACTCATCGGCCGGGCCGGATTAAGGCCCGAATCGATGTCGGCCTGCCGCGTCCGCGCGGTGAAGAGACCATGATGGATGAGCGTTTTTTACAGCTGAAACGTGAGCTTCTGTTGATGCTGAAGGAAGAACGCGAGCCAGTGTAAGAGAATTTGCTGGAAGTGGAGGAATGGAGGTGAGTCCATGGCGGGACAAAAGGAGGAGGACAGCCGTGGCCCGCTGATTGAGGATCAGGGTGCGGATGCGGCAAGAATGCGGCGCAGAGCATTTGCGGGACAAATCATCGCGGGCATACTGATTATCTTTTTATGGGAATTCCTGACGCGGATCGGGTGGCTGGACAGTTATTACTGGAGCAGCCCCCTGACCATTGTCCGGACCGGTTGGACGGCGATCACGAAAGGGACCCTGCTTCAGGATCTTGCCTATACGTCGGGTACGACGATCATCGGTTTTATTCTCGGTACCTTGGCCGGGAGTGTTATCGGTCTGTCGTTCTGGTGGTCCGGACTGTATGCAAAGATCGCCGAACCGTATTTGATTGCTTTTAACGCGGTGCCGAAACTCGCGCTGGCGCCGGTGCTCGTGATCATGTTCGGCATCGGCTTCAATTCAAAAGTGATGCTTGCCTTCCTGATGACCGTGGTTGTCGCGGCAATCGCGGCGCACAGCGGAGTGAAAAATATCGATCGCGACCTTGAGAAGATGCTTATTTCGCTCGGAGCCAAAAGACGCCATGTATTTATGAAAGTGGTCGTTCCGGCCTCGATGCCATGGATGGTCGGCATTCTTAAAATCAATATTTCCCTCGCGCTGGCCGGAACGATCGTCGGTGAATTCATCAGCTCAAGGCAGGGGATCGGAAGGATGATCCTCTACGCCGGCCAGGTACTGAATATGGATCTTGTATGGGTCGGTGTCGTGTCGCTATCGGTCCTGTCGATTGTAATGTATCTCGGAACCGTCTGGCTGGAACGCCGGCTAATGAGAGGAAGAAACCCAAAATCATAAATGGAGGTAAAGAAGAGTATGAAAAAGCTGAAGTGGGTGCTGAGCCTGATGGTGGCCACCGCCCTGTTCCTGTCGGGCTGCGGGGCATCAGGGGGCGAGAAAGCAGCGGAAAATATTGCCATTGCCGAGCCCGTTCACCTGATCGCCTATCTGCCGCTTTATGCCGCTATTGATAAAGGCTACTTTAAGCAGGAGGGCCTGAATGTCAGTGTTATCACAGCGACGGGCGGAGCGCATGTGACGTCTGTCGTCAGCGGAGAAGCGTGGGGCGTGATCGGCGGACCGGATTCCAACCAGATCGCAAATAGCGGAAACAAGGATCCAATTGTATCTGTCGTGAACGTTGTCGATCGGGCCAATGTCTATCTGATGGCGGGCTCAAAGCTGCAGCTGAAAGATCACAGCGACAAAGGGATTGCCGAGTTTCTGAAAGGCAAAACGATTGCCGCCGGCCGGTACGGCGGCAGCCCGAACCTGCTTACACGCTGGCTGCTGATGAAGGTCGGCCTCAATCCGGAAAAAGACGTCAGACTGGAAGAGCCGGCCGATGCGGCAGCTGTGGTCGCGCTTGTGTCTCAGGGCAAGGCCGACATGGCTAACGGAGCGGAACCGCAGATTACCGACGGGATCAAGAAAGGCGCTTGGGGCGAGCCGTTTTACGGATTCCCAAGTCTCGGTGACTATGCTTATTCTGTGGTCAGCGTGAAACAGTCGACGATAAAAAAAGAACCTCAGACCGTTCAGAAATTTGTCAATGCGATGCTTAAGGGCCTGAAGCTGGTCAATGAAAATCGGGCCGAGGCTTTTAAGGTACTGAAAAAAGAATTTCCGACAACGCCCGATGCAAGCCTGAAAGCGGCGATGGACCGCGCATATAAAGATCAACTGTGGAGCAAAGACGGCATCATCACCCCGGCAGCCGTGGCGAAGCCGATGGATGTCGTCGCCAAAACAGGCGTGTACACCAAGGGTTACGACTTTAATAAACTGGTCAACATGTCATTTGTCAGAAATGCATCAAAATGATCGGCTTGAAACTGGACGATTCACACCTGCAAGAAAGCTATAGAAAAGAAGTGTGATCGGAAGCACAGAAAATGGCGCCCGGGGCAATTATTTTTTTTTATTATCTCTTCTGCTCATCAAATCGGCAGACACATCCGGAGGTTTCGATAAAGAATTAACCACTCAAGATCATCGTCAAGCTGACGACGGAATTGAGCGGTCAGTGCAGGATAAAGGGCCTTTTTGTAATTCCGATTATTCGCACTTATTGATTTCAGGTCGTTTACTGTTGATTCTTTGAACATAACTGTTGATTCTCTGCCGCTTACTGTTGATTTTTCAACGTTTACTAACGATTCTCAGCACTTTACTGACGATTTTAGGCTCTTTGCTCTCTGTGTACACATCGGAATCAGCCATTTCAGCTCGTTTTTCATCATTTTTTGGAAAAACGTTTTCCGCCTGCCGGAATGAAGCAAACGCCTCCCCTTTTCACCGGTTTGTCCCATTCAACAGAGATCTGACATGAGCCAGCGGTACAATCAGTTTTTTTTATGGGAGCTGCGGACATGTTGCTCCGATATGAAAAATTTTCCGGCCCATTATTTTATTGGGCCGAGACAGCTCCGAAATGGGATAAAGTTATTCCGGAATCACGAAAAGCAGCTCCTGGTCAGAAAAGATGGCTCCTCAGTTTTTCACATCCCCTATCTGTTAAACTGTTGCACAATTTTCGTTTGCTGCGTCATAATCACGGACTGTGTGCTCTTCAGAGAAAACACGGACTTTTTTCGCGGTCAGCGGGGTCGCTTTATTGATAAGCCCGAACTTCTTCAGAAATAAAGCCCGCTTTTCCGCCCGTTAAAATTAATCCAAACGGAAACTTTGCGTCACGATTGTACATAAAATATCGAAAACTTTGTTATAGTGAATGTAATGTGAAGAGCGATAAAAGCACGCACAGATGAAGAAGGGCTTGATTTCTTTTGGGAGGACTTCTTTTAAGAATTTTAACGGGATTTGTGACTGCGGCAATTGCATCGGCTAAAGGGCGAAATCCGATCGTCTGGTTTTTTCTTGGTACCGTTTTCTATTGGATCGCTCTGGTCGTCATTCTGTTTATACCGAACAAGAGGATGAGCCGGACTTTCCGGCCGCGGCAAACGGGCGGGGGCGGTATGAACTGGCGAAGGAGAGTCGAGGCGGCCTGTCCCTATTGCGGGAGCGGGGTCGCCATTGACGATATACCGGGAAACTGGACCTGTCCAAACTGCGGCAGGACATTCACATACAGCTCGGACGGCCGCACCTACCGAATCGGGGAGGACCGGATTCTCCCGCAGGTCGAGTGGATCGTCAAACTTTTTGCCAAGTTGGCAAAAAAAGACGGGGTGGTCACGGAGAACGAAGTGCGTCAGGTAGACCGGATTGTCAGGCAGGCCTTTCAGCCGAGCAGGGAACAGCTCAGCCAGATTATGTCTGTTTTTAACGCGGCACGTTATACAGACGAATCATTCGAAAGCATCGCTGAAAACCTGTACACATCGGTCGGCGGCCGCCGCGACATTCTGGAAGATACGCTGACCGCGCTGCTTACGATCGCGTTTGCCGACGGATTCTTGAAGCCGGAAGAGGAGGCTTTGATCGTAGAGGCTGCGGAGATCTTCGGCCTGAGCGAAGCATACACCTCGATCAAAGCCCGTTTTTACGGAAGCGAGCAAGAAAAAAGCGGTGATCTGGCCGCATGTTACCAGGTGCTCGGCTGCAGCGAGAATGACTCCGATGAAACGATAAAAAAGCAATATCGGCTTCGGATCAAGGAAAATCATCCGGACCTGCTGGTCAGCAGCGGCGCTTCAGAGGAAAGCATCAGGCAGGCCAATATCAAGGTGACGGAGATCAAGCGGGCCTTTGAAACCATTATGTCTGCCCGCGGCTGACCGAATAATTCAAGAGGGATGGTCGTATGGAATTGAGCAATGTCTGTCAGGAAATCTTAAAGAACAGTCTGGATCTGAAAGCGGGCGAGATTTTTCTGATCGTAACGGATGATGCGAAAAAGAGTCTGGCTGAAGCGCTGTACCGGGCCGGGCAGACACTCGGTGCGGAAACGCTGCTGATGGTGATGAAGGAACGGAAAAAGTCCGGTGAAGAGCCGCCGCGGGCAATCGCCGCGGCTCTTGCCGAGTCGGACGCGGCCGTCTGTATCACCGAATTTTCGCTCACGCATACTAAAGCACGCAAACAGGCGGTGGCGTCGGGTACAAGACTCGCGACCATGCCTGGAATTACGGAAGACATGTTTCTGGAGGGTGCGATAACTGCGAATTACTCAGAAGTCAAGATACTGACGGAGCACGTTACCGGACTGCTTGACCGCGGCCGCCGGGTGACCATTGAAAAAGAGGGGCACCAACTTGCATTTTCCATTGAGGAGCGAAAGGGCGTGCCAAGCACAGGCGTCTATATCCATCCCGGCGAGTCGGGCAATCTGCCGTCAGGAGAAGCATTCATCGCACCGGTTGAAGGAACAGCCTCCGGAGAGATCCTGGTTGACGGTTCTGTTGTCGGTGTCGGCAAGATGCGTTCCGCGCTTCTTCTGACAGTTGAAAACGGCCGTCTCATCAAAGCGGAAGGCGAGGGGGCGGAACAGCTCCTGAATATACTCGGAACCGGGCCGGGCCGGTCGGTCGCCGAATTCGGGATTGGGACAAACCGCCGGGCGCGGATTACCGGCAATGTGCTTGAAGATGAGAAAGTGTATGGGACGGTTCACATTGCTTTTGGAAGCAATCTGACATTTGGGGGAACGGTTGAGGCGGGTGTTCATATCGACTGTGTCTTCAAGAACCCTGATGTGCGGATTGATGGACGGAAGGTGCTGGAAGACGGAAAGCTGGTGTCCGGAAGTGAAGAATTATAGGTTTCATTGTATTTTCATATGCTTTCTTAGTCATTCCATTTTCTGAGGTGACAGATTTGTCCACAAACAAAAAAGTAAACAAAACGGATTTGATGAAACAGAACGAACCGCTTGTCCCGGTGACACGCGTTTCGCCTGAAATCGAGATTTATCCGTCTTATTTTTTGTAAAAGATGCCGGGGACGTCGAAAGAGCTGTTCCTCCGCAAAGGCGTGGCGGATAAAACCATACGGATTGCCGGGCAGCTGCCGGACTTCAGCCAATCGGCAAGTTTTATAAATCGGCCTCTGGACTGGCGGCTTCCAAGTCCCTGTCCTTATTTTAGAAAAGAAAAGTGTACAGAAAGGCGGCGGAAAATTGACTGCAAAACACCAGCCCCTGCCCATCGATTTTTATCATCGTCCTACGCTTGAACTGGCGCAGGCGCTGCTCGGCTGCCTGCTCGTAAACGAGACACCGGAAGGCCTGGCATCCGGTTATATTGTTGAGACGGAGGCTTATATGGGCGCAGGGGACCGGGCGGCGCACAGTTACGGCAACAGGCGTACAAAACGGACGGAAGTGATGTTTGCGGAACCCGGACGAGTCTATACATATGTTATGCATACACATACGCTGATTAATGTTGTCAGCGGGGCAACTGATGTCCCGGAAGCGGTTTTGATCCGCGCGCTTGATCCGTTTGAAGGACTCGATCTGATCAGCGCCAGGCGGGCGGGGAGAAAACGAATGGAATGGACAAACGGACCAGGCAAGCTGACTGAAGCGCTTGGCATCACTCGGGAGGATTACGGAAGAAAATTCACAGAATTGCCACTATATATCGCTCCCGGTGTTGTTCCGGCGGAGATTTCGACCGGACCGCGCATCGGAATCGAAAATACAGGCGAGGCGCGCTTTCGGCCATGGCGTTTCTGGGTAACAGGCAATCCCTATGTATCAAGATAGAGTATTGCTTTGCGCGCAGCCGGACATTTGCCGTTACGTCCCCAGGGATCTGGTCATAAAAAAAGCGGATATAAAAAATCCCGGCTGTAAACTGCAAACACCAAACTGCATTTCACAGAAAATTTTAAAGAAAAAATGAAAATGCTATTTACAACTTGAACAAATTTTGATAGTATCAATGTCAACCACAAAAAACAAATTTTGGGGGAAGTGAGAATAATGGAACAGGTCATTAACAGCATACGAGTGAAAGGCTTGATTCGAATTATTTTGCGTTTGCGCACATGAAGGATTGAAACAAAACCATTTAACAGAAATGGCATTGTTTGAGTCCGGCTTATCATCTTTAACGAATAGGCGCTCAGGCAATCGCAAAAGCAGCGCCTATCCGGCACGTACGGATGGGTTTTTTATTGGACTTTTTTTCATTTGAATATTTCGATTATTTTAACTGGTGAAAAAACCAGCAGCACAGTTCACGATTCTACCAATCTTTAAATGATGAACTGCAGCCGGACTTTTTTTAAAAATAGAAAATTATTAGGGAGCGAAAAAGGATGAAGGAAGAACAAAAAATGAGAGTAGAAAAAGAAGAGGCGAACAAGACGGGTGATTCCGACAGGCAGAAAGCGAAAGCCGCGGACAAACAGAGTTTCAAGGAATATTTTATGGATCGAATGTACGCCGTTTCCGGAGGGATTGCCTATGCCATCCTGGTAACATTAGGAGTAGGGCTGCTCTTCGAAACACTCGCTAAATTCACAGGATTCATGCCTTTTGAAACAATCGGCGGCGCGGCGAAAGTGCTGCTCGCTCCCGCTCTTGGAGCCGGTGTGGCGTATGCATTGAAGAGCAATACACTGACCATGTTTGCGGCAATGGCCTGTGCGTCCGTCGGTGCGAATGCGATTCATCTGGTTCAGACAACGCCGGCTCAGGTCTTCACAATCACGACCGGCCAGCCGGTAAGTGGTGTGCTGGCAGCGGCAATCGCCGTGTTTGTCGGTAAAAAAATCACCGGCAGAACGAAATTTGATATTATGGCAATTCCGTTTTTCTCAGTGCTGATTGGTGGTATATGCGGCTACGGCCTTGCATTGGTGGTTACTCCTTCACTGAATTGGATCAGCGGTCAAATCACGCATTCCGTTCAAGGATCACCGCTCAATTGCTTCAATGGTCATTGCGCTTGTCTGGAGCATTTTCCTGATGTCGCCGGCATCGTCGGCTGCACTGGCGATCGCTCTGCAGCTTGATCCTGTATCAAGTGCTGCGGCTCTGATTGGCTGTACGGTCCAATTTGTCGGTTTCACGGTTATGTCGTACAAAGAAAATGACTTCGGCGGATTCTTCGCACAAGCACTCGTTACACCGAAAGTGCAGTTTCCGAATCTGGTCAAAAATCCGAAGCTGATTATTCCTCCGTTCGTTGCCGCAATGGTGAGCGCGCCCATCGCAACGATGCTGCTTGGCCTTAAAGTCCCTTATGAACTGGGCGGCCTTGGTCTCAGCTCGTTGATCGCCCCGCTGAACATTCTTGCGGTTCAGGGCGTTCGCGGATTAATGGTGTTCATTGTTTCCGGTGTCCTGATTCCGGGAGTGATCACGCTTGTACTCTATCGAGTGATTAAAGTCGCCGGTTGGGTCAAAGAGAGAGACCTGCATCTGGAAGTTCAATAAGAGGCAAAGAGTCTTGAGCCGTAAAGTTTGGCACGGAATTCAGTGTTTGCACGGGAATCAAACATATAAACATCAATAGAGTAAAAAAGAAGATAAAGAGAATTAAGGATGGAAACAGAATCGCTGAAAACAGAGCGTATTAATAAGAGAAAAGCCCGCGAGCCACGCGGGCTTTTCTGCGTCTTTTGCAGGGAAAATACGCTGTGATAAAATGAAAGAAAAGCAGAGCAGAGTCTGTATTAAAGAAAGAGGCAGATAACGATGAAAGTGAGTATTCTCGGCGGAGGAAGCGAAATCGGCGCATCCTGTCTGCATGTGCATATTGGTGAAACCGATCTGCTGATCGATGCCGGCATGCGGGTGCACGGCGATGATCTGCTCCCGGCGTTCGGCATGCTGGACAATCTGGGCGAACCAAGGGCGGTACTCGTGACCCACGCACACGCTGATCACATCGGCGCGCTGCCGATTGTCCACCGCCTGTATCCAAAGGCACCGATTTTTGCTACACCGCCCACCGCCGATTTAATGCAGATCATGATGAAGGATTCCTTCAAAATCATGGAACAGCGCTGCACGGAGACGCGTTCGCTCATTCCGTACACGAAGGAGCAGATGCAGGAAACGCTTCAGGCACTACGCTTATTTCCCGCAGGCGGAAGGATGACGGTTGGCGATGTAAAGGTGACCCTTTACCGGGCCGGTCATATTCTGGGCGCGGTGATGTTTATGATTGAGGGCGGCGGCGAAAAACTGCTCGTCAGCGGAGATCTGAGTTTCAAGGCGGGCCGGACGATCCCCGGGGCCGAAGTACCGGCCGGAGTGCGCCCTGATGCGCTGATTCTTGAATCCACGTACGGCAGCCGCGAACATTCCGACCGTAATACGGAAGAAAAACGGCTCGCGGACAATGTTGCCGAGGTGATTGCCGCCGGCGGTTTTGCGCTGATTCCCGCTTTTGCCTTGGGCCGTGCGCAGGAGGTGCTGCTGATTCTGCAAGATTATATGGACCGCGGTCTGATTCCGGAGTTCCCGATCTATGTCGATGGGCTAGTGACGCCGATCAGCAAAATTTACCGGCGCTATCCGCAATTTCTTAAAGGACCGGTCGCTCATCGTATTCGGACAAATGGCGACGCTTTCCTGACTGAGGGGCGGTGCACGCCTGTTACGCCGAATGAACGGGAGGCTGTACTCAAGGGCAAGCCCGCCTGTATCGTTGCGTCATCGGGCATGTTGATCGGCGGTGCCAGCGTATGGTACGCAGAGAGGCTCATCGGCAGCGAGAAGAATGCTATTTTTATTACAGGTTATCAGGATGAGGAAAGTCCGGGACGAAAACTGCTTAATCTGGCCGAAGGTGAGAGCGATGAACTGGAACTGAACGGGACGACTCACGCCGTAAAATGCCGGGTGGATAAATACGGTCTGTCCGCACACGGCGATGCCGGGGAACTGAACCGCTTTATCGGCATGGTCCGTCCGGCGCGCGCAGTGCTTGTTCATGGAGACGACGAGGCCCGCGCCGCGTTAAACGAGCGAATCGAACGGCGTTACCGGCCGGTTTTATCGGAAAACGGGGAAACCTACACATTCAGCCACAGCCTATCCGGCCGGGAAATCCGAAACGATGATCGGGGCAGGGATCCGAACCGTGTCCTGAAAGAGAAAGTCGGCTGCCTTGTCCTGTATCGAAAAGAAGGAGACGAGCAGCTTCGTCTGGCGCTGTGCACAGGTGTCCATGGAAGGACACATTCTTTGATTTGCCAGACTCCGAAAGGAAAGCAGATCCGGCTGTCCCTGGATCAGACTGCTGAAACCATCGGAGGCTGGAATCGTTCCTTTGATGAATTGCAGCATGATTCCGGCGAGGTACTGGCGTTTTCGCGGCCGTTTCTCAAGAAAATTCGTTGGGCGGATATAGAAGAAGGGATCTGGACATTTGAGGAGATTGTCTCGATGTGCCTCCCGGAAGACGGCCTCAAGCTGCGCCTTGCTGCGGCGCTCGCTCTTCAGGCGCTGCCGGATCGTTCCCAAACCTTGGATCATGGATTGGTCCGCTACCGGATCGGCCGGGACAGTCTGCATCTGCTCGCTGATCTGCATCTGCCCGTTCAAGGCTTGAAAATGAATGCGACACTGGCGATGGCTGAAATCAGGAGATTCATGGCGGATCAACCGCATTTTATCCGCTGCGGAGCGGATGCACTGGGAACAACTACCGAACACATCACACTTTACTTTGATTTTCCCGACACCATCGGACCTGAAGAACGTCGGGAATTGTTTGACAAAATAAAAGAAACGACCGGATGGACGATTGCTTTTTCCGATTCCGTCCGTACGGATCTTCTTCAGGCGAAAGTCAATGAATGGCTCGGCACGTCTGATTCACCATCGATTTACCTGGATACAAAATGTGTGTCGATGCCCGTTGCGCGTCCGGAAAACGGGGAAGAGATAGCCGGAAAAATAAAGGAAGAAACAGGATTCACGCTGCAATTCAAAGATGAGAATCCTGCCCCAGTGGATGCTAAGGTACAGCAGGGTGTTTCGGCGGAATTCTTCAGGGCGCAGATGCCGTCCCCGCGGCTCGAAAATAATGAAGCAATCAATGAAGCAAAAATCTGGGCGGAGGATCGCGGAATCACGATTTATAAAGCCAGCATCAAACAGCAGAACGGCCTCGCCTATATGGAAGTACATTTTATCACACCGGAAGTCGCCCTGCGGCACACGGTGGATATGGAGGAATTGTCCTACCGGACAGGGCTTCCGATCACTTTCGCGAAAAATCCGAAACAGAATGAGGTTATCCGCGCATCCTCGGAACTGATTCCTAAAGGCTGGGGCCTTCAGAAAAATCCGTCTTTGCACTCAGGAGAAGCGCTGCTGACGATAAAACTGCCGAAGGAGCCCCCTGAAGAAGAAGTGCGGCGGGTGGGTGAACGGATTGAGGCGCGGACCGGCTACAGGTTGTCCGTTCTCGTCCGATGACAGGCGTGGATGAAAGAATAAGGAGCATGATTTTGATGGCAAAATCCAAAGTAAAGACGAACGCAATGCGGATCCTTGATTCAGAAAAAATACAGTACAGCACTCAGACCTATGACATCAGCGATGGGCTGATTGACGGCGTTTCCGTTGCGCAGAAAGTCGGCGAAGATCCGAAAACCGTTTATAAAACGCTGGTCACCCAGGGGCACAGCGGCGAGTTCTATGTTTTTGTTGTTCCTGTTGCGGAAGAGCTCGATCTGAAAAAAGCGGCCGCAAGTGTCAGCGAGAAGCGTGTTGAGATGATCCATGTGAAGGACATACAGAAGCATACTGGCTATGTGCGCGGCGGCTGCTCTCCGGTTGGAATGAAGAAGGCCTATCCGACGGTGATCGATGCTTCCGCTGGGTCCATCGATCATATTGTGGTCAGCGGAGGAAAAAAAGGCGTGCAGATCGTTCTGGCTGTCGATGATCTGGTGAAGGCGGCGCATGCCGAACTGCATGAGATCATCAAGTAATCTTTGATAAGCAATTTCAATAGCTTATAGGCAGCGCGGCGGTCGGGCGAACCGACGCTCAGGTAATCTATGGTGACGGGATCACCGGACTGGTCTTTAAAGTCGTTCATCAGGCAGATTATTTCTTGGCGGTACCGGTAATTGTTATAATCTCAGACAGAAGGAGTGATGAAAGATGTCAGAAAAGGTTCAACTTGGGAAGTCAGGGTTATTCGTCAACCCGATCGGACTCGGGACAAATGCGGTCGGCGGCCATAATCTTTATCCGAATCTCGACGAAGAAGCGGGTAGAGAACTGGTGCGGACAGCTATCGACAATGGGATCAATCTTCTGGACACCGCGTTTATTTATGGACCGGAACGCTCGGAGGAGCTGGTGGGTGAAGTCGTCAAAGAGAGTGGCCGCCGCGAGGATGTTGCGCTGGCGACAAAAGGCGCGCACAAGTTTGTCGGCAAAGAGACGGTATTCGACAATTCTCCGGCTTTTCTCAAAAGTCAGGTCGAAGGCAGCCTGAGACGCCTGCAGACGGATGTCATTGATTTGTACTACATTCATTTTCCCGACGAGGGTACACCGAAAGATGAGGCGGTCGGCGCGCTGAAGGAATTGAAGGATGAAGGCAAGATTCGTGCGATCGGTGTGTCGAATTTCTCGCTTGAGCAGCTGCAGGAAGCGAACAAAGACGGTTATGTCGATGTTTATCAGGGCGAGTATAATTTAATCCAGCGCAGCGCTGAAAAAGACCTTTTCCCATATTTAAGGGAGCACGGCATATCTTTTGTTCCGTATTTTCCTCTGGCATCAGGGCTGCTTGCCGGAAAGTACACCAAAGACCAAAAGTTCAACGACTTGCGTGCGAAGAAGCCCCAGTTCCAGAAAGGCGTTTTTGAAAAGAATCTCGAAAAGGTGGAAAAACTGCGTGCCATTGCCGAATTGAAGCATTGCGAAGTCGCCAATCTTGTCCTTGCCTGGTACCTCAAACAAGATGTGATCGATGTCGTGATTCCGGGCGCCAAACGGTCTGAACAGGTCCTGGATAATCTGAAAACACTAGACGTCAAGCTGACAGAGCAGGACGTTGAGGCCATCGGCAAGATCTTCGGCTGATCTGCGCTTAAATAGAGAAAACGGCTTTTTCTTATTGGTACAAAAAAAGGTTGCGATCCTTTAAAAGCCGCCTAATAAAAACATTGATAAAGGTAAACTGAGAGAATAGGCGCCTGCCTGCGCAGTTCTCTCAGTTTTTTTTAGGACTGAAGAATGAAAGACAACCGTCAGACTCAGTGCGGAGCTGTTGCGTGGGCCAGGACGGCCTCATGCCGGGCGTGCCGCAGCGCTTACGATTGGCCCTTACGTTAATTAAACCTGTATTATTTTTTTTGAATTGTGCCAGTTTTTTCAGAAAAAATTTTTCCTATTTGTTTAAATGTAATCGCTTTCGTGATAAGCTTTAAGAGAATAGAAAACTCATACAAAAGGGACAAAGGGGTGTGAGAAAATGAAAAAAATAATGAATGAACCTGAAAAAATTGTTGATGAGATGCTGGACGGCCTCGTTTTTACGGAGGATTCGATCGTCGAACGTCTGCCGGGAACGAATGTGATTGCCAGAACATATAGATCGGAAGGGAAAGTAGCTGTGATCAGCGGCGGAGGAAGCGGGCATGAACCGACGCATGCCGGTTTTGTCGGAAAGGGCATGCTGGCCGCAGCGGTGTGCGGGCCTGTGTTCACTTCACCTGCGCCCGATCAGATTCTCGAAGCCGTTAAACATGCGGATCAGGGGGCCGGCGTTCTGCTTGTCATCAAGAATTACACGGGTGACGTGATGAATTTTGAAATGGCCGAAGAGCTGGCGGCCATGGAAGACATCTCAGTCGATCACATCATTGTGAATGATGATGTTGCCGTTGAAGACAGTACATACACGGCGGGAAGACGCGGGGTCGCCGGGACGATACTCGTTCACAAAATTATCGGCGGGGCAGCGGAAGCGGGTCTGCCGCTCAAAGAATTGAAAACGCTTGCCGACCAGCTGATTCCCTCGATTAAGACGCTTGCCGTTGCCCTTTCGGCAGCCACTGTGCCTGAGGTGGGCAAACCGGGATTTGAACTGGCAGAAGACGAAATCGAATATGGGATCGGCATTCATGGCGAACCGGGCTATCGTCGCGAGAAAATAAAATCGTCGAAAGAGATGGCATTGGAACTTATCGAACAGTTGAAAAAGAATTTTAACTGGCATGTAGGTGATCGCTATGGTGTCCTGGTTAACGGGATGGGGGCGACTCCGCTGATGGAGCAGTACGTTTTTATAAACGACATCCAACATTTGCTGAGAGAGGAGCAGCTGGATATCGCATTCAAGAAAGTCGGCAGCTATATGACTTCTCTGGATATGGCAGGCATCTCGCTGACGATGATCCGGCTGAAAGAGGAGCAGTGGCTAAAGTGGCTTCAGGAACCTGTGACGACAATTGCGTGGTAAGGAGGCTTATGAACGATGCTAACGGTTGAAAAAACGATCAGATGGCTGAATTTATTTGGGCAAAAGGTCGAAGAAAAGAAAGTCTATTTAAGCGAACTGGATCAGGCGATCGGCGACGGGGACCATGGAACGAACATGGCGAGAGGAACGGCGGCGATGAAAACCGTTCTTGAGCAGAAAGCCTATGATACGGTTCAGGACGTTTTGAAAACGGCAGGAATGGCCCTGTTAAGCAAAATCGGCGGGGCATCGGGTCCGCTATATGGTTCGGCTTTTATCGGAATGGCGAAGCAAGCGGGAGAAGGAGCCGCGGACGTCTCGGCTATACTTGAGGCGGGTCTTGAGGGCATTCGGAAACGCGGAAACGCGGAAGCCGGGGACAAGACGATGGTTGACGTGTGGCTCCCCGCTGTTGACGCGGTCAAAAATAAGGAACTGAGCCGGGAACGGATTGATGAATGGGTGAAGGCAACCGAACCGATGAAAGCGAAAAAGGGCCGGGCCTCTTATTTGGGAGAGCGCTCAATAGGGCATATGGATCCGGGGGCGGTCTCAAGCGGACTGCTGTTCGAGTCGATGATTGAAGAAGGTGTTCTGGATGAGTGATTACGGCGTTCTGCTCGTCTCACATGTTCCGCAGATTGTTGAAGGCCTGAGTATCTTATTAAGAGAGGTTGCGCCTGATGTGGCGATCACAGCAGCCGGCGGTACGGACGACGGCGGTGTCGGAACGAGTTTCGATAAAATTCAGACAGCAGTCCTGAAGAATGCCGGCGAAAGTCTCCTGGCGTTTTATGATTTAGGCAGCTCGAAAATGAATCTTGATATGGTCGCGGAACTATCGGATAAAAAAATCGAAATATTTGACACGGCTTTTATCGAAGGCGCTTATACTGCGACCGCCCTGCTTCAGGCTAAAGTCCCTTATCATGAGATTCTGAAGCAGCTGGAACCATTGAAAGTGAAATAGAAGAGATAAGATTATCTGCCAAAGGAGATGCCGGAGATGACCATAACTCAGGAACGAGTAAAAATGTTTCTTGATGATCCTTCGAAAGCGATTTTATTTGCTAAAAATGGCGTGTATTCGGAATCAGACGTGCAAGACATGATAGACGAGGTGTACAAGCATCTTGATCCATCATATAAAAAGTTGGGACCGTACCAGAAACTGATCTTCGGCTGGTATATGAATGCGCCAAAGATGCTGATGTCGCAAAACTATTTGGATGAAGTCATCAAACCTTTTGTCAGAAAAGTGAACGCTGAACTAAACTGGCAGTTAAGAGTGCCTGAAGATTTTATGAAATGATTGTAACTGGTTACGTCATTTTACTTTTATAAGACCCGCCGTTTTTCTCTGATCAGAGGAAGACGGCTTTTTTCAATAATAGGCGCGAAGATACGAGTTGTACAGCGCAAGGGCGATTCTCCGCCAGAACAGGGCGATTCGGGAGAAACTTGGGGCGATAATTCGCTGTCTTAGGGCGAATAGCTCTGCTTACCGATCGATTGACTCCTGCCGGAGCGACGAATTCCTGTAAAAAATAAAAATCTGAGATCAGGGGCCTGACGAACAGGTTACCCAAGCCAGCTGGTCGGGATCAGGAAGGCATAGGGGGCGGTGCAGACAGCGAACACCAGCGCAATCCGCTTTGCCTGCCTCATGCTCAGCCTCTTTTTCAGCAAAGTCGAATCAAGCCAGTACGTAAGTGCAGCAGAGATCAGGACCACGAGACAAAAAAGGGTCACGCTGAGCGGCGAAGCATAAATAAAATAATAGTCAATCAGGTTCAGGGAAAAACGGCTTCCGTTCTTTCCGGCAAGCATCAGTAAGAGCGCCCCGAAAACATCGGCTGCCATGCCGATTCCCCAAAGGGCCATCAATAAGCTGAGCCTACTTTTCGTTTTTATATTAAAAAAACGCAGAACGGTGATCAGAATTACCGTATCGACGGCCAGGCTCGCGGCGGCGGCAAGACCGAGCAGCGGCGGTGAAAAATAAAACATGAACACAGGGAGAATGATACTGGGCAGGACGAGATTCCGGATTGTGATCAAAAGGCGTCTTCCTCTTGGTTAAATGTCGGCGTGCGCCGCTTTATATATTAATACCATCATAGCATACAAAGGAGTGCGGGAACATGAATTTGGAAACGCATTCATGATAAAATGAAAAGTGTGATCTATGTCTCATCACTTGTGCGAAGTCAGACGAACCTTACAGAAAAACGGGGGAATGAAACATGGTGAAAGCGTTGGCGGACGAGGGACGGCCGGGAAGGGACCAACCGATCTGCCTCATGCCGGGAAACGGGATGCCTTATCAAGGAGACGATCGGGCGCGGATGAGCACCCCTCCGTTGCGGAAGCTTGCCATCGCGGCCGATGAACGGATTCTGATTGTGCCTTTTTCCGACATTATGTATATCAGTGCAGCCGGCGGCAGGACGGTCGTTGCCTTGAGAAAGAAAAAAATGACCGTGAACGAAACACTCGTATCTTTAGAAAAAAGACTGCGGCCAATGAGCGGAATCGTTCGCGTGCACCGCGCTTATCTCGTCAATCTCGAAGCTGTGACGGAGATTTCCCCGTGGTTTAACTCGACTTATAATCTCGTTCTTGAAAACGGGGAAAAGGTTCCGGTGAGCCGAAACTACGCGAAAAATCTAAGAGATTGGTTCGGGCTTTAAGTAGAATTTTATTGGTCTTTCTGTTATATAACAAATATATATGTTGTATAACAATAATGTATTTCAAGCGTCTGTTCCGTCATTTCAAAACGGGGTAGCGGCTTTCTATCCGCCCGTTATACGATCAGGCACCTTTTTCCTTTACAATTGAGAAAAGTTCTCGCTCGAGGCCTGACAACGAATTGAGGAGGAGTAAAAAAGTGAGTGCAATGACCATTGTGATTGGCTCGATCTGTATTCTGGCAATAGCGTACCGATTTTACGGAGTTTTTATGGCGAACAAAGTATTGCGTTTGAGCGACGGCACGGTGACGCCGGCGCATGCCCTTGCGGACGGGAAAAACTATGTCCCGACCAACCGCTGGGTTGTATTCGGACATCATTTTGCAGCCATTGCTGCGGCCGGCCCTCTAGTCGGGCCGGTTCTTGCCGCACAGTTCGGTTATCTTCCCGGCCTGCTCTGGCTTCTGATCGGAGCAGTGATCGGAGGAGCCGTGCATGATATGGTCGTTCTCTACGCGTCGATGCGGCACGATGGCAAGTCGCTGTCTGAAGTGGCCAAAAAAGAGCTGGGGCCGGTGGCCGGGTTCTGCACCGGGCTTTCGATGCTGCTCATCATCACAATCACGATGGCCGGACTATCGATGGTTGTTGTCAATGCCCTCACCAATAATTCATGGGGTGTATTTACCGTCGCGATGACGATACCGATCGCGATGGCGGTCGGCCTTTATTACCGCAAAAGTGGTAATCTGAAAATTGCTTCGACGGTCGGTTTCCTCTTTATCATGCTGGCTGTGTTTGCAGGTCCGTACATTCAAAATATACCGCTCGGACATTTTTTGACGCTTGATGCGAAGACACTGTCCATCCTGCTGCCCGTTTATGCGTTTTTTGCGGCGGCCCTGCCGGTCTGGCTTTTGCTGACGCCGCGCGACTACCTGAGCTCTTTCATGAAAATCGGTGTTTTTGCCGCGCTGATTATCGGTGTCTTTATCGTTAATCCGATGATCCGCATGCCGGCGCTGACACAATTTACAGGCGGAGGCGGACCGGTCATCGGCGGGCCGGTCTGGCCGTTCATTTCGATCACTATCGCTTGCGGGGCGATTTCCGGCTTTCACGCCTTCGTCAGTTCAGGAACCACTCCGAAGATGCTCGATCGCTGGACGGATATCAAATTGGTGAGTTTCGGAGCCATGCTGGTTGAATGCCTGGTCGGTATCATGGCACTGATCGCCGCGACAGCGCTTCACCCGGCCGATTATTTTGCGATTAATTCCGTGCCTGCAGTATTTAAGACGCTCGGCATGAACGTCGTCAATCTGCCGCAGCTGAATCATGAAATCGGACTGGGGCTTGCCGGCCGGCCGGGCGGCGCCGTGACACTCGCAGTCGGAATGACCTACATTTTTACAAGCATTCAGTGGTTCAGCCACCTTGCCCCTTATTTCTTCCAATTCGTGATTTTGTTCGAAGCGGTTTTCATTCTGACGGCAGTTGATGCAGGAACCCGTGTCGCCCGCTATTTGATCCAGGACTTTTTCGGAGAATTTTATGCACCGCTGAAAAGAGCGGACTGGCTGCCGGGTTCCATTTTTGCAAGCGCTCTCGCTTGCCTTTTATGGGGCTATCTGCTCTTCTCCGGTAATATCGGTTCCATATGGGTGCTCTTCGGTGTTTCCAATCAGTTGATGGCGGCAATCGGACTGATTGTCGGCGCCACGTTTGTCTTGAAGATCGCTGTCAGGAAACGTTATATGCTGACCTGTCTGATTCCGCTCGCCTATCTGTACGCCACGGTGAACGTGGCCGGCTACTGGATGATCACACATGTGTACCTGAATCCGGCTGCTCCCGGATTCAGCCTGCTCAACGCGACTCTGTCGATCATCATGCTCATTCTCGGTTTCGTGATCATGGTCACCGCAATAAAAAAATGGCTGGAAATGTGGCGTGAATCGCGTATCGACATAGAAGAGCTGACAGTTGGCTGACGGCTGTGCAGCCAGCGGCAGGAGATGAGGCGCCCGCCCCTCGCCGGCCGCTTTTATACAAATAAGAATCCAAAGATTAGCGAAATTAAGTAGAAAAACTAAGGCTCAGCCGGCGCTTGAGAGCTGACTGAGCCAAGTTTTTCTTTACATACACTTTTCTGAATGACAGGTGAAAAACAAGCGTGCGGTCCGGACCTTACTCCGAAAACATCCGTTTGCGCAGATAGGTACAACGACCGGCAAAGATAAGTTACAATAATAAAAAGGATTGATTGGAAAGAGGAGAAGACTCATCAAGACTCATCAAAATGTACGGGGAATCGGAACAGACGGAGAGACGCGTTGTGCCCATTATCATACGGAAAGGGATATCATAGCGATAAAATTTAAATGCTGCGACACTTATTATTCCTGTTATGCATGCCATGAGGCGCTGGCCGGTCACCCGGCAAAAGTTTGGGAACGTGACCAGTTCGATGAAAAAGCGATTCTGTGCGGTTCATGCGGTCATGAGCTGACGATTCGTGACTACATGGCGTGCGGTTTCAGCTGCCCGAATTGCGGCGCCCTGTTTAACCCAAGATGCGCCCTGCATTACCCGCTTTACTTTGATATGAATAAACACTGCTGAAGTTGCCTTCAGCTTGCCGCGCCATAAAAAGGATCAAAAAAAGCTCTTCATCCGCGCAAAGCGGGAAGGAAGAGCTTGGCACAAAAGTATAAAAAGATAGCGGAATTTTGCATAAGAAAAAACTTAGGCTCAGCCGGCATCAGAGCCTTGGCTGAGCCGATTTTTTCTTAATAATCCGACGGTCAGCTGAGAATTTTATTTTTCGAATAAATACCCTTGATTTCTTCCGGCGTCTTGCCGCGGACAAGCAGGCAGAAATTCTCATAACCAATTTCCCGGTGACCGTTCATCAGCTGTTCAAGCGCCTGCAGGCCTTGCGGATGTTTATTGATCTTTTCAATCTCGCTTTTATACAGATCGATAATGGACCGCTGGACGAAATGAGGAGCAAAACGGGCGGCGAATTTTTCATTTCCCAGCATCAGGCCGCACAAATATTCATATTTAAACTGCAGCTGGCGGGTGAAATTCACAAGGTGAAGCAAACGGTAGAACGTGTTCGGATAATTTGCCTTGAAATCTTCAATAGCCGCCTGCGCTTTTTTGAGATCTTGAATACTGCTGATCATTTTCATCACATGATCTCCTTTCCATTCCATCGGATAACCGCCCATCTCTTTAGAATTATGTCCGCAAGTGTACGCAGCGATCCATTTCATCATTCATGTTCAAAGGCCCATCGTTCAAGAAAGCGATTTCTGTTTCGGTGAAATTACAGGAATTTCAAGATGAAATCACTCTCCGAATTTCATCGTTCCTACTGCTATTACATGCGTAAATTTAGAAACCCGTTTCGGTTATCTCTGACTGAATCCGTCACAGAAATGAATTTTCTTACACTATAGGAAAGTATAAAAATTTTAAGGATTATAGTGTAAGGGACCGAACAGATCGCCGCGTCCTGCGGCATGTTCGGCATTAGGCCGTCCCGGACCCCGCAACTAAGGCTCAGCCTACGTCAGGGCTTGGCTTCGCCAAGTTTTCTAATATTCTTATGCTTAGCTTATCTCTTTTTGATCAAACTGTAAAATGATTCTTTTTTATTAAAACGATGCCGACAGAACATGACTATACTGAAGAAAGAGGGAAACAAAGCAGCTGTATCTGCCGAAAACCTGAATATTGAAGTTTCCGGCTAAGCATGATATAGTTAAAACTCAATAGAGGGAAAAGTACATTAAAAAGCCAAACTTTAACGTATCACATATGAACTTTTTTGTCAATATAAAATATCGAAAATGTCTTCAGTATGCGGAAAGCTGCTGTGTTTAAATCAGGTGACTTTTTAAGGGAACAAGAGGTGTTTTTCATGGTTCAAAATGAGCGTAAAAAAGAACAAAATCGGATAAATGAAGTGGTTGATGTCATTGGCTCGAAAATTGCCGGAATGACCGGCAAAAAAGAAGAAGTTAAGAAAGGAATCGTCGATCTTCGCAAAAATTTCTGGGAAGACGTAACGGTTAACCTCGATGAGATGGACGATGTTTATGAAACACAGGCAAGTATAAAGCAGCAGGCCGAGCTTCTGTCCGAACGCGAGCGGCGCCACGGACAGATGAACAGGGAGCTGAAGACATTGTTCCGCCTTCAGGATTCGCCTTATTTCGGCCGGATCGACTTTCAGGAGGAAGGTGAGCAAAAGACGGAGTCGCTCTATATCGGTATCGGTTCGCTGATGGACGCGCACAATGAGGAATTTCTGATCTATGACTGGCGCGCGCCGATCTCTAGCATGTACTACGATTATGCACCCGGACCGGCGAAATTCGACTCCATAGAGGGAGAAATCAAAGGCGAGATGAAACTTAAACGTCAGTTCATCATCCGGCATGGGCAGATCGACGGCATGTTTGATACCGGACTGACGATTGGGGATACGCTGCTTCAGGCTATGCTGGGCGGCAGGGCCTCCTCGCATATGAAAAGCATCGTTGCGACGATTCAGAAGGAGCAGAATCAGATTATTCGCAACGAGACGGACCGCTATCTCATTGTCCAGGGAGCTGCCGGGAGCGGCAAGACATCGGCGGCGTTGCAGCGTGTAGCGTTTCTGCTCTACCGCTATCGGAAAACGCTGCGTTCGGATAACATGCTTCTTTTTTCACCGAACCCGCTGTTCAGCAGTTTCATTTCGACGGTTCTCCCGGAACTTGGCGAAGAAAATGTTCTGCAGACAACTTTTAAAGATTTTATCGAAGAGCGGATCGGACACGACCTGCAGCTTGAAAATCCGTTTGATCAGACGGAGTCCTGTCTGACTATGGAGGAAAGCGAGGAGTACCTTCTGCGGACGGAGAGTATCCGTTTTAAAGCGTCCATCGCCTATAAACAGCTGATCGACCGCTGGCTGGAGCGACTTAAATATGAAGGAATGATCTTCCGCGATATTGTGTTTCGCGATGAAACGATTGTTTCGGGAAATGCGATCCAACGATTTTTCTATTCGCTGCCGCGGGAACAGTCCGTTCTGAACCGGATGGAGGATGTCCGCGACTGGCTGCTGCGCCGGATCGCCGTGTTTGTGAAGAAGGAGCGCAAAAAGGACTGGGTGCTGGAAGAGGGCGAACTTCTGGATAAGTCGGATTACGCGGAGGTCTTTCAGAAACTGCAGCAGGAGCGGCGGTTCAGTGAGGAAACATTCGACGACTACGACCGTGAGGAACAAATGCTGCGCAAGATTGTGATGAATCGACGCATCAAACCGCTTCGCCGCCGGATCAAACAGTTTGAGTTTGTCAACAGCCAGAAAGTGTACTCTGAAATTTTTTATCACGACCATGATGAAGAGCACGTTCCGGAACACTGGAAGGCGATCTGCCGCGCCACACGGATGCGTTTTGAAGAGGGCGACTGCCCGTGGGAAGATGCCGTTCCCTATCTTTATCTGAAAGAAAGGCTGCAGGGCAGGAAAGGAAATCAGGAAATCCGCCATCTGATTATCGACGAGGCCCAGGATTATTCTCCCGTACAGCTGGCTTATCTGCAGGCGGCTTTTCCGCGAAGCCGGATGACGATTCTGGGCGATTTGAATCAGGCCATTTATGCACAGAGTTTTGCTGAAGAGACAATGCTGTCGGAGAACCTTTATAATCGTGAAGAGGTAAAGAAGCTGACTTTGCTGCGCAGTTACCGTTCTACAAGGGAAATCATGGATTTTGCACGCCATCTCGTGTCAGGCGGTGATCAGATCGAACCGTTTGAGCGCAGCGGGAAACTTCCGGAGTGGATTGATATTCGGGACGGCCGGAAAGAGGCGGTTATTCTTGACAAGATAGCCTCTTTCAAGACTGCGGGTTTTGAAACTTTTGCACTGATCGGCAAGACGATGAAAGAATGCAGGAAAATCTATGAGCAGCTGAAAAATAAAATCAAGGTGCGGCTGGTTACACAGGCGACCTATCAGTTTGATAAAGGCTTCATTATCATTCCCGCTTATCTGGCAAAAGGCATCGAGTTTGATGCGGCGATCATTAACGATGCATCCGCATCCAATTTTCACCGGGAAAATGAGCGGACGATCTTTTATACGGCCTGCACGCGCGCGATGCATGAGCTGATCATGCTTTCTTCCGGCGAAGCAACGCGTTTTCTTCGCGACGTACCGAAAGACAAGTATGTAAAGATGACAGGAGACTAAAGAAATTGCGGCTGTAAAGGCCCCATCATTGAAGCATAGGACAGTGGCGGGAGGGGTCTCTTTACTTTTACTTGATACATAATTGTGGTAATGTATCATTCGTTCAGAGTAAATAAACAGCTTGATCTGACAAGAGGATTAGACATATGAGAGAGAAGGATATGAGGCTGTGAAGAATTACAAGGTGCTGAGTTTTCTTGTTTTGGCCAATCTTTTTTGGGCCGGAAATTATGTATTCGGCAAATATGTTGTTGCCGAAATGACACCGGTACAGATGACATTCGAACGCTGGATGATCGCGGTTCTGTTTCTGTTCCCGCTGGCGCAATGGATTGAAAAACCGAAGTGGCGGGCCGTTTGGAAAGAGTGGAAAATACTGTTCGTTCTCTCTGTCCTCGGAATCCTCGGATACAATATCCTGCTTTATGAGGCGCTGCGTTTTACGACTTCATTGAACGCGGCGCTCGTTAATTCGATAAACCCCGCGATGATCGCGGTACTGGCCGTGTGGCTGCTGAAAGAGAAGCTCTCCCCTTTAAACAGCTTCGGACTAATTATTTCACTGCTTGGCGTACTCCTTGTATTGACGCACGGGCACCTGTTGCAGGTTTTTCAGGTCCACTACAACAACGGCGATTTGCTCATGCTTTGTGCCATCACCGTCTGGTCGTTTTATACACTGATTGGCAAAAAGATGAAAAAAGTGCCGCCGATTGCCGCAACCGCGGTTTCCGCCACGCTTGGCCTTATCGTTCTGTTTCCGTTCTTTCTGGTGTCCGGTTTCTCTTTCCGGCTCAGTCCGCCCGCTGCGATCGGCATCCTATATATCGCGCTTTTTCCGTCGGTCTGTTCCTTTGTTTTCTGGAACAGCGCCATCCGAGAAATCGGAGCGAGCCGGGCGGGTATTTTTCTGAACCTGTTGACGGTTTTTACGGCGCTGCTCAGCCTGCTTCTCGGCAATCCGATCACGCTTACGCAGATTGTCGGCGGTCTGCTCGTGATCGTCGGCGTCTATATGACCAACAAAAAAAGCACTGTTCGTTCTGCTGCAAAAGTGAGTGCGTGAACAGCCAAATGAGAAATGAGCGCCTTGCTGCAATCGCAAGGTGTTTTTTTACACTATAGGAAAGTATAAAAATTTTAAGGATTATAGTATAAGGGCAACTAAGGCTCAGCCTGCGCCAGGGCTTGGCTTCGCCAAGTTTTCTAATCAGGAGCAAATCGGGGCAGTCAAATCTGCGGAATACGCATCGATACGGTGGTTCCTTCTCCAGGTACACTTTTGATCTGCAGTTCGGTCCCGTAATAGTGTTTTAGCCTCTGGTTAATGTTTTTTAAACCGACGCTTTGCGGGTGGTTCGGCGTCAATACGTCCCGGATCTGATCTTCGGTCATGCCGACGCCGTCATCGGCGATACTGATGACGGAGCAGCCGTTTTCCTGCCGCGCAGCCAGTTTGACCCGGCCGCCTTTCTTCTTTTTTCCGATTCCGTGACGGACGGCGTTTTCAACGAGCGGCTGGATCATCAGCGGCGGAAGCGTGAAGTCCAGATTCTCCTCGATATCATAGTCCGCCCGGACACGGCCGGAGAACCGCATTTGTTCGATGGCCAGATAGGATTGCACGAGGGACAGTTCTCTTTTGAAAGAGCTGAGCGTCGATGTGTTCTGAAAATCAAAACTTCCCCTCAGATAGGCGGCGAACTGTGCGGTCATTTCCCTTGACTTCTCAACATCTTCATAGCTCAGCGCGATGATTGAGTTGAGTACGTTGTAAAGAAAATGGGGCCTGATCTGCGACTGAAGAAAGGCAACTTCCATCGTTTTCGCTTGGCTGGCCGATTTTTTCATAAAAATCAGGCCTTTAATACGCGCGGCAAATTCGGAGTAGTTATAGGGTTTCTGCAGAATATCGTTGGCACCGACGCGAAAGGCCTGATATTTATCGGATCCGAAGATTGCCGCGGTAATAATCAGGATGGGCAGATCGATCAGGCTGAACCGTTCTCGGACTTTGCTGCAGACTTGCAGACCGGTCATGCCCGGCATCATTAAATCCAGGATCATTAAATCAAGTTCCGAGTGCGCGACGATATCCAGGGCTTCCTTTCCGTTTTTAACGGCAATCACATTGTAAGGTACAGCCTCGAGCATATCGATGAGAATTTCCAGGTTCTCGATATGATCATCGACAATCAGGATGGTCGGAGCGTTCTGTTTTTTTGAGAAATAAGGTGTCGCAAGCGATACTTTACTTTGCTTTGTCGCCGATGTTTCAACGGGCTCTTTCAGATGATCGACAAGATCTGTATGGCTTTTAGCGACCGGGAGTGCCACATGGAAAACCGAGCCTTTGCCAACCTCCGATTCAAACCCTATTTTTCCGTTTTGAAGTTCAACAAGCTGTTTGACAATGCTCAGTCCCAGACCCGCTCCCTCGCTCGCATTCATTTCCACCTGCTGAAATGCATCGAAAACCGTCCGCCGCGCGGCTTCTGGAATTCCGATTCCGGTATCGGCGACACTGATCTGTACCTGTTCCTCCTTTTCTGCGGCTGAAACGGTGATCTGTCCTCTGTATGTATATTTAATCGCGTTGTCCAGCAGATTGTTTACAATTTGGCGGAAACGATTTTCATCCGCGAGAACCGGCGGGAGATCCTTTGGAATGCAGTTTATGATCGCCAGATTCTTTTTCTCGGCCTGAGGTTTGAAAAAAGCCAGTGCCACCTCAATCGATGAACGGACATCGATCGGAACAGGACGGACCGTGAGCATCCCTTGTTTTATTTTGGACAGATCGAGAATGTCGTTGACAAGATCGGAGAGGCGATAGCTCATATGGGTAACCAGCTCGATTTTCTCTTTTTCCTCGCTGATGGTCCTTTTATTCTTGCGGCTGAGCAAAGTCTGGCAGATATTAATAATCCCATTCAGCGGCGTCCGGAATTCATGCGATGTTTTGGCGATGAATTCATCTTTAAGTTTATCCATTCGGATCAATTCCTGCGCCAGGGACTCACTCCGATTAAAAGCATTGGAGAAACGCTGAGACATCAGCAGCGAAAGCATCAGCAGGAAGAGTATGGACGAAAAGGAGTACAGGGAAAAAAGCGTTTTGGAACTGTACGCGCTGATCGTCGTGATGATGACATAGACACTCATTGAAAGGGTCGCAATCATCAAATAGATACTTCCCTCGGTTCTCTTTATGATCGCCAGAACGAAGATGTATGTGGCATAGGTCAGGATGCCGACTGCCAGAAAGGAATGGAGAATCAGCTCGGTAGAGGTCAGAAAGTCCAAGGGGGTGAGATCCATAGTCAGAGTGACGAGTGAAAGGACAATCCCTCCGGCCGCCGCTTTCTTTGAGATAAGGTCCGGATACGAGTACAGCAAAAAGAGGAGCAGAGCGATTCCGATGAACAATGTCGTTGTCGTCTCGAGAATCGCGAGCGTACCATAAGAGAGACCGGGGACTAGGAGATAAATGACCCGTCCGGGGCTGATCCAGGAAATAATCACTGAAAAAAGCAGGCAAATAATTGAAAAAAACAGCAATTGAAGATCTTTCCTGCGCTGCATGAAATAACCGAGAAAATAAAGGCCCATGATGCAGAAAGCGACAATCATCATCAGGTCATTGAGCAGGGTCAGGTCATGGCTGCGCGAAATCTGCTGCTCGGTTCCCAAAACGAGCGGTTTGGCGATTCCCCATCCCGTAATCCTGGAAGCCCTGGATACTTGGATAATCAATTCATTATATCCGCGGTGAATTGGAAAATAACTGGTGTAAGGTTTGAGCGATGTCTGCTGATCTTTTTTCTCGGAAGGGGCACCGCTGTGGCCGATCAGTTGTCCATTCATATACATTCTGTTAGAACTATAAATAATGGCTGTTTGGATACCGAAAATCTGCTGATCCCGGTTGGAACGAATCAGCAGCCGGTAGGTCCCGGAACTCAAGTTGAATAGTTTTCCGCCCTTTACGCTCTGCGCATTATCGGGAACAGTCACTAATATTTTGTCTTTTCCTTTGCCCGCCTGGATCGCCCGTGGGGAGAGAATTTGGTTCGGATAAAAGCTCCACTCGCCGTTGAGCTGGACAGCGCCGTTTTTTTCAAAATTCCAATGTTCGAGATCAAGAGTCCCGCGCGCTGCCGCGGGACTGGCGGATACAGAAAAATGCGACCACGATAAAAAAATTAAAAAAAGGCCGATATAGACTAAAATGACAGTAATCAAAGCGGGTAAACGGTGCACGGCGTGTCACTCCTGAACATTTCGCTAATTCTCTACTATTCTATCAGTTCGACTGCCGGATTTGAATAGTCGTGAGCCGGGCAGCTCGCTTGACCGCAGAGTTTTTCAGTTTTCAAATGTTATAATGATTGCAAGAAACAGGGTATTCGGCAGCCGTTACAGACATAGAAAGAGAGCGGCATATCGGGGCTGCATCTGAAGGAGGAAGCTAGATGAGAGCGATCGTAGTTGATGATGAAGAACTGGCCTGTAAGCAGGTAAAGAAGATGCTGCAGGAGACAGGGGTCTTCCAGACTATCAAAACGTATACCGATCCTGAGGAAGCGCGTGATGATGCGCCGGCCCGGACGGCAGATGCTGCCTTTCTTGACATTGAAATGCCCGAGATTGGCGGCATAGATCTGGCTGAAGCACTCCAGGCCGTTAATGAAAAAATGCAGATTGTCTTTATAACGGCATATGACGACTTTGCCATCCAGGCATTTGATCTGAACGCCATCGACTACCTGCTGAAACCGGTCATGAAGCCTCGTCTTGAGAAAACAGTGGCCAGGCTGCTCAAAAACGGAGAAACAATCAGCCGGGACACTCCGGCAGGAGAAACGTTTGGCGTTGATTGTTTTGACAGTCTGAAATTTTACCGGATTTCACAAGAAAAGAAGGCATACCTCCCGGTTAAATGGCGGACATCAAAAGCGCGTGAACTCTATGCCTATCTGTTAAAAGAGCATGGCCGCTTCGTCAGTAAAGAGGTCCTGACCGACCTGTTTTGGCCGGATGCGGAACCCGGCAAAGCGAGCACGCAGCTTTACTCTACGATCTATCAAATCCGGAAGCTAATGGAAAAAATGCCTTTTCATCATCATATTGATAAAAATGATATGGGTTATTCGCTGAACATTTCCGATACGCCGATTGATGCCGAGGAATGGGAGAAGGGTCTGAGCGAACTTCAGCCGCTCGGCCCCACGTCATATGAACACCATCTTCAACTTTTCAGGGCATACAAAAACCACTATTTTGCGGAATACGGATACATATGGGCGGAACCGGAGCGCGTCAGGCTTTCCCGGCTCTGGATGGAACATGCCTTTCGGCTGATTGAATTCCTGATTCAGGAAAAAAACTATCCAGAAGCACTGAACATCTGCCAGAAAGTCGATAAAATCGAACCTGCCGATGAGAAAATCATGAAATATCAGATCTTGCTCTACAATAAAACCGGAAATGTCGAAGGCGCCATTCGCGTTTACGAACATTATAGAGAAACCAGAAACGCCATGAACTGAAAAGCAGCAGTACACTAAAAAAAATAGAGTATCCCTTTAACTCATTCGGACTTGAATTTTTAAAAATGATTGTACCGCTAGCTCATGTTAGAGCTCAAAGGATGAAACAAACCGATGAAAAATATGACGGATTTTTTTCTTCATACGACGACAATTGAGCCCATTTGACAATCAGCTCAGTAATCGGAGGCTATTTTATGAAAAAACGGGCTGAAAAGCTTATTTCCCTGTGTTCACAGAAGCACACAGCCGGACAATCGTCAGTAATGAGCAGAGAATCGACAGTAAAGGGTTGAGAATCAGCAGTAAATGGCAAAGAATCAACAGTAACGCTCAAAGAATCAACAGTAAACGACCTAGAATCAATAAGTGTGAAAACTCAGAACAATCCTGTGGGTAAATCATGAAGTGCCTGCATGAGCATCAGTATCTGCATGAGTTAAAGGGATACTCACATTTTTAAAAATGATAGGCTGAAGAATACTTTATTTCTAAAAAGCGATTCTTCTGCATTTTAGGGCGATAATCCTCGAGTTCAGGGCGACTCTTAAACGTCTTGGGGCGATTGTCCCCGATTTCAGGGCGATTCATTGCCTTGGGGCGTTAACCTCTGAATTAAAGGTGGATTGGGAACTTTTCCATCATATGCGTACAGCTGTGCAACGAGACAAACAGTGACTGATCATGAATCAACGGGATTATCAGTTAAAAAAATAGATTTTTTGAGGCGGGAAATCCGGCAAACGGATTTCCCACCTTTTCTGTGTCTGTGACTTATTACACATGATTCAGCAAAAACGCTGCATTTATTACGAAATGTAAACAAATGTTCAGAAATTGTATAGTTCTGTCTCATATACTCAAACCAGTATCGGAACTTGGGGGTACTCTACACATTTTCTAAAAAAATAATGGCTATGTTCCAATCTAATGTTGTTATTTCGACGAAAATGCATTACGCGAGACACCTGCGGGAACACGTGCCGGCGAGACCCCGCAGCCTCCAGCCTGTTCGAGGAGGTTCGCGGTGCGCCCGCGGCAAGCGAGCGCATGAAGCATAAACGATAAAAACAACAATTGGGTTTAACAGAGTCAAAAAAATTGAGACAAGTGGTGAGAAAACATGAAATGAAGCTGCACATAAAAATCATTTCTAAAAGCCTTTTAAACAGTCTTTTGCATATCCCGGAAAAGTTCCGAATTACAATAGATTTTACTTAAAAACAGCTGCTGTGCGCAGTAAAACGATGGAACAACAAGAGCGCAGATTACAAAAAAAGATAAAGGAGGAGAAATCCATTGAGATCGAAAAGACTGCCACTGGGACTCAAAAAGACAAAGCATACTAAATTTGTCAAACGACTGCTGTTCATCGGCCTGTCCCTGTTTGTCATTCTCAGCCAGCTGTCGATATCGCCGCTGGGAAAAGCGTTTGCGGATAATTCAACGACGGCAGCCAATCTTCAATTTTTTGATTCGGTTAAGCTGACAATCGGTGATCCGAATCATGCAGCGGATGTTACAACGCAAAATCCGCTTAAAGCGGGAGAAACCGTGAATATTGACTATGCCTGGACACAGAAGGCGGGGCAGGCATTCAGCCCGGGCCAGAAGTTCAGCATTCTGATTCCCGGTCAATTCACATTCGACAAGAATCTGAAAGGCAATGTGACACTGGCCGATAATCAGACCGTCATCGGCAGCTATTCCGTGACGGCAAACGGCAGCGGCACAAATGCAAATCAACTGACTGTTCAGTTTAACGATCAGGTGAAAAATCTGACGGGTGCCAGCGGAAAGCTGACGATTCCGGCGATATTTAATGTGGATGTAAAAACCGGAACAAGCACACTGCCGGTTGACTTTGATCTCGGAAATAACCAGAAGCAGACGATTGACATTCCGGTGTCGGCAGCCTCAAGTACAGCTTCAGGCGCAACTGCGAGCAGCACGTCCGGCTCTTCCGGTACGAGCAGCACGAATCATACAAATACAGCGAGCGGGTCATCGACTGCGGCCGTCACCGCACCGGCGGGAACGGCAAGTACAAGTACGGGTTCCGGTACACAGAATATCAGTACCCCAGCATTAACGGCAAATAGTTTAAGCAAACCGGGCTTCAGGAGCCTGATACAGGCATCAGTCATGGCTTCCGCACCGGCAGGCACGCAAATCACCCAAAATATATTAACAGGTGTAAAACTGACGGATGCGAATGGAAACGTCTATGATGCGTCCAATAAACCGACGACCAGTTCTCCGGCGAATATCTATTTCACATACACCATTCCTAATAATCTTAAAGTGAATGATGAAGATTACTATACTTTTAAACTGCCCAATGATTTTGCCATTTATAATATAATAGGGCCTCTTCCATTAAACGACGGGAATGGTACACAAATAGGAACATTTACGGTTGGCACTGATGGAACGGTGACGATGACGTTCATAAACAACGCAAGCAATGGAAACTATTTTGATAACCACTCAAATATAGCAGGAACGCTGGCGGTAAACACGCAATTTAATTCTCAGACGATCACGGGTTCAACGCAGCAGCAGATCACTTTTCCGATCAGCCAGCCGGTGACACTGACCATCCTGTTCAAACCGTCAAAGACGATGGATTCGATTGATAAACAGGGGTCACCAGATAAAAACATTAATCCGGCCAATATCAATTGGACGATCAACATCAATCAAGCGGAAAACACGCTGACGAATGCGAAGGTTACTGATCCGACACTGACGGGTCTCTCACTGAATACCGGCTCCATCCAGGTGTATCCGCTGACTGTCAATGTGGACGGAACGACAACGGTCGGCTCGTCTCCGGTTCCCGCCAGCGATTATACCTTAAAAGATTCAGACGGCAATCTTGAAATTGATTTTAATAAGCCGATAAGCAGCGCCTATCAAATCCAGTATTCAACGGCGATAACGGATGCTGGAAAGAGCATTAGCAGTTTCGACAATAAGGCGACATTAACAAGCGACGGGGTTTCGCCGGTAACTGCCGACGCACCGATAACCAATAAACGTGGTGATCATCTTACGAAGAAAGCTACTAGTTACGATGCGTCGACGCAGACCATTACCTGGACGATCAACTATAATGGCGACGATAAAAGTATACCGGGTGGCACCGTCCTGCACGACCTGTTTGACAACACTCAGTCACTGGTGAGCGGCTCGGTGCAGGTTTATCACGCGACGGTCAATGGCAACGGAAGTTTCTCTCAGGGTGCGCTGGTCGGCAGCGGAAGCGGCACTTACAGTGTGACGCCGACATCCGCATCCGGAAAGAACGGTTTTGACCTGACGTTTAATGGAAACAGCAACAGCGGCGCCTATCAGATTATCTATCAAACAAAGGCAAACGGCCTGGTCACTGCTGACGGAACGGTCAATAATTCCGTTCAAGAAAATTTGGGAACGCCGGTTAATACGTCGACAGGTATTGCTGAACAGGGCATCATCAAATCGAATACCGGCGCAAATTATGCGAATAAAACAACGACGTGGAAGATCACCGTCAACGGCAACCATTATCCGTTGAACAACGCCGTCATTACGGATACGTTTGACAATGCGGGACTCGCATTGCAGAACAGCACGTTTATCCTTCATGACGCGACGACGAACAAAGACCTTACCGAAGGAACGGATTACACATTATACTCAACGGTGAACGGTTTTATCGTAACATTTAAGGGTGTCTATGCGTCTACAAGCGACGCGTTTACGATCACGTACACAACAGATTTCAATTATGCGAATCTGGCATCAGGTAAGACGAGCTTTTCGAATACTTCAAAGCTGTCCTGGAACGATGCAAATGGAGACCCGCAGTCCAGCACGTCAACGGCGACGTTTACTCCGGACGGCTATACACAGTCCAACGGATTTAAGAACGGTTCTTATAATGCGGTGACCAAACAGATCACCTGGAACATCGGTGTGAACTATAACCTGGCTACGATCACTGATCCGGTGATCAGCGATCCGATTACAAGCGATCAGCAGTATGTTGACGGATCGCTCGAAGTCCACTATATGACTTTAACCGGCGGGGCAAACGGGATCAGCGTGGGAGCTAATGTGCCGACAGGCGATTATACGGTCGACTATCCGTCCAGTGCCAATAGCAACACCTTAACGGTTCACTTTAATCATTCAATTAACACACCTTATTACATTACTTTTAAAACATCACTTGCCGGGCAAATTGTCAACTCGTCTTACAGTAATACGGCGACTGTAAAAGACGGAAACACTCAGGTAACGACGCTTCCCGCTTCCGTCAGCCCGGCACACGGAGGTTCTTTCGCGACAAAAAATGGAACGCAGAATGGTAATTACGTGAGCTGGACTGTGAATATCAACTCGAGCCAGTCGACGATTTCCAATGCGCAGCTGCTCGACACGCCGACGAACAATCAGATCATCGATCCTAATTCATTCCATCTGTATCCGCAAACGGTTGATGCGGGCGGAAATCTGACAACGGATACGAGTCATGAACTGCAGCAGGGCAAAGATTATACATTAGCGATCAACACCGACAACAATACGGGTGCGCAGACATTCACGATTAAATTCGCCAATACGATCGACAGCGCCTATCAATTGGCTTATCAAACGATGATCAATGCGAATAATGGCGATACGTTAGGCAACACGGCCACATTATCCGGAAGCAACACGCAAACAGTCAGTCAGCAGACGAGCAAGAATGTTACCGTGCGGCTGTCAACCGGCTCCGGCACCGCCAGTGGTGTGAACGGGAGCCTGACCGTGTTCAAGGATGACGCAGTCAGCCATGCGCCACTGCCCGGTACGACGTTCACACTCTATGACAGTACAGGGACAACAGCGCTTCGTACGCTGACAACGGGCAGCGATGGCAAAGCAGCTTTTAACAATTTTAAATACGGTACTTACATTTTAAAAGAAACACAGGCACCGGTTGGTTATACCATCAGTGATGCATTAGTCAATGGGACTTATAAGGTCACGATTGACGCTTCCTCTTCAGCGACGGGCGCTGTGACGACTATTGACGACAATCAAAACAAAGTAATCCTGACTAAACAGGATGCGGCCGGGAATCCGCTGGCCGGTGCAATTTTCCAGCTGGAAAGCAACATTGGCGGAACTTGGACGCCCATCCGCACGGACCAGACGATTCAAAGTGATACGAACGGAAAGGTCGAAATCGACGGACTGGCACCGGGAAACTATCAGTTAACGGAATCATCCGCCCCAGCCGGTTATCTGGTTAATGGAACAACAATCCGTTTTACCGTCACAAAGAACGCAAATAATCAGGTTCTTGATGTAAATGCGGGAACGCTGACCGATTATCAGGGTTCCGCAGTGCTGACAAAAGACGACAACCAGAACCATCCTCTTGCCGGAGCGGTCTATGAGCTGCAAGTGCAGAACGGTGACGGGTCATGGAACACGGTAAAACAGAATCTGGCAACGGGAAGCGACGGCAAAATCAGCGCTTCCGGGCTCGCGCCGGGCACGTATCAGTTTGTTGAAACCCAGGCGCCAAACGGCTATACCGTGAATGCTTCTCCGGTTGGATTTACGATAGCGTCTAGCAGTTCGGGCGATCCTGGCACGCAGCAGCTGACCCAATCCGATGCTCAAAGCAGCGTCGTCCTGACAAAAGTCGATGCCAATGACAGCAACGCCAAACTGTCGGGTGCGGAATTTAAGCTGGAAGACGGCAGCGGCAATATAGTGACGAAGGATGCACGGGGAAATACGCTGAATCCGGTCTGGACGACCGATAAAAACGGTCAATTTACGGTCATCGGCCTCTCGGCAGGCACCTACCAGTTTATTGAAACAGCAGCGCCGACCGGCTATCAGCTGGATACAACACCGATTCCATTTACCGTTTCAAATACTGATACAAAAGCTCATTCGGTTACATCGTCAGATAAACCGAGTGCTGTCACACTGACGAAGGTTGACGCAAACGACAGCAACGCCAAACTTTCTGGCGCGGAATTCGCGCTGCAGGATGGCAGTGGTCAGCCGGTGACCGCTGATGCTGCCGGAAAGCCGCGGCCGGCAGTCTGGACAACGGACAGCAGCGGACAGTTCACGGTAAACGGATTAGCTCCCGGCAGCTATCAGTTTGTTGAAACAGCAGCCCCGAGCGGCTATCAACTGGATGCGACGCCGATACCATTTAAAGTGACGAATGCCGATACATCAGCGGTACCAATCCGGGCGACGGATAAGCTGAACAGTGTGACACTGACGAAGGTTGACGCAAATGACAGCAACGCCAAACTTCCGGGCGCGGACTTTAAACTCGTAGACAGTAAAGGGAACGCAGTAACAAAAGATGTGAAAGGCAACGATCTGCAGCCTACATGGACCACGGATTCTAATGGCCAGTTTACGGTTTATGGCCTGGCTCCGGGCAACTATCAGTTTGTTGAAACAGCAGCCCCGAGCGGCTATCAACTGGATGCGACGCCGATTCCGTTCAAGATCACCAACACAGATGTTGCAGCCGTTCCGATTACAGCAACGGATAAACTGAACAGCGTGACGTTAACGAAAGTCGATGCCAATGATCAGAGTGCGGTCCTTGCCGGAGCGGAATTCCAGCTTTTTGACAGTAACGGCAAGGCTGTTGAAAAAGATGCAAACGGCAAAACGCTTCCTTCTGTCTGGACAACAGATAGCAAAGGCCAGTTCACAGTGAACGGCCTTGCGCCTGGTGACTATCACTTTATAGAAACAAAGGCACCGGCGAATTACAATCTCGATGCCACCTCGATCCCGTTCAAGGTAACCAATACGGATGTCCAGGCGATTCAGATCACCGCAACAGACAAGCTGACACCGGGTGACGTTCAACTGACGAAGGTTGATAAGAACGACAACAATATCCACCTTCAGGGTGCAGTATTCAAACTGGAAGATAGTCATGGCGGAACGCTTAAAACAGGGTTGACAACGGACGGCAATGGACAATTTGTTGTCACAGGCCTTGCACCCGGAAATTACTTCTTCGTTGAAACAGCAGCACCAGGCGGTTATCAACTGGATGTGACACCGATTCCTTTCGTAATTGCGAAAGGCCAGGCGAAAGAGGTCGAAATTACTGCGATGGATACGCCGAATCAGATTCAAAAGGCACTATCCGGCGGCGGAACACAGACACAATCCAATAAGGCAGGAGGGCTTCCGATTACCGGTGATACGAGTGATACGGCAATGATGATAGGAGGAGCCATTCTCCTTTTAAGCGGCGGAGCCATTGCCCTATTCACAAGAAGACGGAAGAATCGCGATTAACTTGGTTGATAAGCAACTGAATTTTTCTCACCGGCATCTGATCATGTAAGATTGATCAGATGCTTTTTATTTAAACTGATTGTACCGTCTCTTCATGTCAGATCTCAGTTAGATTGAACAAGCCAATGAAAAATGGGGCGGATTTCCTTCATTCGATAACAATTGAAGCCACTTATTCATCATCTTAACAATCGGAAGCCGTTTTCCATCTGTTCACAGGCACAAATAGAAGACAATCAACAGTAAAGAACAGATAATCGACAGTAACTGGTTGAGAATCAACAGTAAAGAGCAGAGAATAGACAGTAATACTTAAAGAATCAACAGTAAACGATTTGAAATCAATGAGTGCGAATAGTCAGAACCTGGTTCGGCTTTTTAGATGCTGCTGACTGCTCAAATTCAGAGGAAGCCGGAAGATAAATTTTAGTTGTAATAATTGAAGACGTATTTTGGATTTAAATGAACAAATGGGATAATCAAATTAGTAAAGCAAAACAGGACAACTATGAAAACGAGGATGATCATGGATGCGGCGAAAGCTATTGATTGCGATTCTGATTTTGTCAGGCTTGATTCTGATCTTCTCCCCTTTTATAAAGGACGCGATGATCGGGTTCATGAGCACCCGTTACAGTGCTGAAAAACTGACAGCGGATCAGCTGAACGAAAACAATCATCGGAAGGCTACTTTTGACTTCGGTGCAATCCAGCCGCCGTCATTCTTCGAAACCCTGAAGGCGGGGACCAGCGTCGATCCAAGGGCGGTGATTGGTCAGATTACAATAAAAAGTGTAGGAATCAGCCTCCCTATTTTAAAAGGAACGACGACCGCGAATTTGCTCGCCGGGGCGACGACGATGCGCCCGGATCAGCAGATGGGTGAGGGAAACTATCCGCTCGCCGGCCACCATATGCGAAAGGAAAGCCTGTTGTTTGGACCGCTGATGAATATTCATATCGGCGCCCGGATCGTAATTACAGATCTAATAAAAGATTATACGTTCGAAGTGACGGCCAGAAAAATTGTTCCTGAAACAGACAGCAGCATGATTGATCAGACGAAAGAGAAACAGATCACGCTGATTACCTGTGATAAACCGACACGGACGCCGAACAGGCTGATTGTCACAGGAAAACTGATTGGCGTGAATCCCCATTATGCAAAGCAGCACTGAAGTAGTGTAAGATAAAAAGAGAGGCCGCGGATTGGGGTTCCGGGTGCTACTATTTTTTAATAAGGATGATTGAAGTGAGCATTCTTGATGCTGAAGGATTATATAAAACATATGGCGATAAAACGCTGTTCGACGGAATCTCTTTTACGATTTCCGAGAAGGAACGGATCGGTCTGATCGGCGTGAACGGCACCGGAAAATCGACGCTGTTGAACGCGCTCGGAGGCGTGGATTCCATCGAGGAGGGAACCATCCGGCACGCCAATGCTTTTCGGCTTGCCTACCTGACGCAGACACCGGTGTTCGATGCCGGAGTTGCGCCGGTCGATTACCTATACAGCGGATCGGCGCCGATCATGGTCACACTGCGGAACTATGAAAGGGCGCTCGCGGATCTGGAGGATGATCCTTCAGACAGAGCAAGGCAGGAAAACCTAATGGCCCAGCAGCAGAAAATGGATGCGGCGGGAGCCTGGGAAGCCGAAGCGGCGGCCAGGAACATTTTAACCCGTCTCGGCATTCATGATTTTCACACACCGGTTGCCGATCTTTCCGGAGGACAGAAAAAAAGGGTCGCGCTGGCCCGCACGCTGATCCAGCCGGCAGATCTCCTTATTCTTGACGAGCCGACTAACCACCTCGATAATGAAACGATCGAATGGCTGGAGGAGGCGCTTGTTCAATATCCCGGCGCGCTGCTGATTGTCACGCATGACCGTTATTTCCTTAACCGTGTCACGACGAAAATATTCGAGCTGGATCATGGGAAACTTTATATATATGACGGAAATTATGAAATGTTTCTTGAAAAGAAGGCTGAGCGCGAGGAGAAAGAGTCGGCAGATGAGGCGAAACACCGGAACCGGCTGAGGCGGGAGCTCGCCTGGCTACGACGGGGCGCAAAGGCGCGGTCGACGAAACAGAAAGCGCGGGTCGAGCGGGTGCACGAGATGCAGGCACGCAAAGGTCCCGAAGCGGCGCAATCTGTCGATATCGCAATCGGATCGGCGCGCCTCGGCAAAAAAGTGATTGAAACAAAGAGGCTGACGAAAGGTTTTGATGGACGGACACTGATTCGGGACCTCGATCTGCTCGTGACACCCGGAGAGTGCCTGGGCATTATTGGCGGCAACGGCACCGGCAAGACAACGCTTCTGAATCTGCTTGCCGGTCGGCTTGTACCGGATGAAGGCACTGTCGCAGTCGGAGAAACGGTGAAAATCGGTTATTATACACAGGAACATGTTGAAATGAACGAGGACCTTCGTGTCATCGATTACATTAAAGAAGTGGCGCAAGTCATGAATACGGCGGACGGGCAGCAGGTGACGGCGGAACAGATGCTGGAGCGGTTCCTGTTTGCCAGACCCCAGCAGCACACATACATCCGCAAGCTGTCCGGGGGCGAGCGCAAGCGGCTCTATCTGCTCCGCGTGCTGATGCAGGAACCGAATGTTCTTTTTCTTGACGAACCGACCAATGACCTCGATACGGAGACGCTGACCGTGCTTGAAGATTATTTGCTGCAGTTTCCGGGCACAATCATCACGGTTTCACATGACCGCTATTTCCTTGACCGTACTGCCGACCACCTGATTGCCTTTGAAGGAAACGGCGTGATCCGGCGATTCGAGGGAAATTACAGTGAATACATCGCGGAGAAGAAGAGCCGGTCGGCAGAAAACGCCGCAGATAAAAAGGCAAAGCCTGCTCCCGCTCCTGCGGCTCAAAGAAAGAAAAAACTGTCCTTCAAAGAACAGCAGGAATGGAACGGGATCGAGGACCGCATTGCCGTGCTTGAAGATCAACTGGATGCACTGAAAAAGGCGGTTGCGGAAGCCGGCAGCGATGCCGGGAAAGCGCAGACGCTCTATGCACAGCAGCAGGACGCGGAGAAAGAGCTGGATCAGGCAATGGACCGCTGGACTGAACTCTCGCTGAAAGTAGAAGCGCTGGAAAATGAATCATGAAAAAAGCCGGCTGAAGTTGCTTCATGGATTTCAGCCGGCTTTTAAGTCTGTTTTACCGCGTGCGATTGATCGCTTACTGGATTCCATTGAACTTTAATTTTTCTGATCATGATTTTTAAATGTATCAGTCGTCGCGGTATATTTATCGGTCATAAGTACGGGTTTTTCGGTCATTACGTTCGATTTATCAGTCATTTGTAAGAATTTATCGGTCGTCCTGCCGTTTGCCCTGCTTTTTCCTGAACCGCCAGATTGCGCTGCGAAAATCACCTCTTCCGGCGGGGACGGTCAGGCCGCCGTACATCAGTTCATCGCCGCCGATGGCATCTCCAGTGGCTGCATTTTCATAAGTCGCGTCCGGATCGAGGCCTTTAAAGTGAAAAGTGAGAAGCGGCCGTGCGGGATCAGCGAGAATTTCGAAGAAGAAACCGACCGCTTCCGATTTGTCGGAAGAGACAAAGCACCAGGCGGCGGTGTTGCCTTCAAAGGGGCTTTCAATCCGGTAAAAATCACCGAACTGGATGAGCGGCCGGATGCTTTTGTAAAAGGCGATCTGCTTCCCGACCGTTTTCTTCTCATCATCGGTCAGCTTGGTTAAATCCAGTTCATAACCGAAGTTTCCCGACATCGCCACATGTCCTCTCATGTCGAGGGAGATGACGCGGCCGATCTGGTGATTCGGAACGGCGGAAACATGAGCGCCCATGGCAATCGCCGGATAAAGCATACTTGTGCCGTATTGGATTTTCAGCCTGCAGACGGCATCGGTATTGTCGCTCGTCCACGTCTGCGGCATGTAATAGAGCATGCCGGGATCGAAACGCCCGCCGCCGCTTGAGCAGCTCTCAAACAGGATGTCCGGGAATCGGGCGGTCAGCGTTTCAATCAGTTCGTAAAGGCCGAGCATGTAGCGGTGAGCCGTCTCGCGCTGCCGGTCCGCCGGAAGCCGTTCAGATCCTATTTCGGTCATATGCCGGTTCATGTCCCATTTTACATAGTTGATATTTGCTGCGCGGAGTACGGAGGACAGCGATTGTACCAGATAATTGCGGACATCGGCGCGCGACAGGTCGAGCACGAGCTGATTGCGGCTGAGCGTGCGCGGACGGTCCGGGACGTGCAGGCACCAGTCCGGATGCGCGCGGTACAGATCGCTGTCCGGTGAGACCATTTCCGGTTCAAACCAAAGGCCGAACTTTAACCCCAGATCGTGAATCCGGTCTGAAAGCCAGCCCAGACCGTGCGGCAATTTGCGCCGGTCGACAGTCCAGTCGCCGAGGGAGCTTTTATCGTTGTCGCGCCGGCCGAACCATCCGTCATCAAGAACGAACAGTTCGATCCCGAGCTTTTGGGCTTCTGCGGCGATTGCCAGTAATTTTTTTTCATTCAATTTAAAGTATGTTGCTTCCCAGTTATTAATCAGGACCGGCCTCTCTTGATCGCGATACTGCCCCCGGGCAAGATGCGTTCGGTAGAACCGGTTATAAGTCCGCGACATCCCGCCAAGACCCCGGTCCGAGTAAACCATGACAACTTCCGGCGTTTGGAATGATTCGCCGGGTTCCAGTTTCCAAGAAAAATCAAACGGGTTGATGCCGATGGATGCACGCACCGTACGATAGGGGTCCGTTTCAATCTGTGCGGAAAAATTGCCGCTGTAGACGAGGCTGAATCCGAAAACATCACCGTGATCCTCATCGGCACGTTTTCGAAGCAAAGCAAAAAACGGATCGTGCTGCGGACTGCTCGCTCCCCGGCTGCTCTCAATCACCTGCATTTCCTTGGACAGCGGGTGCCTTGAAATATTGCGCTCGTTGTTATGCGATCCGTAAAAAGACAGAAGGTCAAACCGGCCGTCCCGAAAATCGACGCTGGCGCTCAGTCCGCGCAGGAGCCGAATCGGAGCTGTCCCGCCGTTTGTGAACCGGACAGAGCGCGTGATCGTGTTAAAATCGCGGAACACCGTGTAAGTTAGTGTCGCCTGAAGACCGTCGATGTCGTCCTTCAACAAAATGTCCAGAGACTGGGCTTCCTGATTGTCTTCGGCATAAGCGGCGGGTAGCCCGGACAGCTTTTTCTTTCCCTGGTAAATGCGGTGACCCGCATAACGCAAGTCGGATACTGTCGAGCCGTTTTCAAGCTGCACCTGATAAGCGGGATGGCGGTAATCGCCATTGCCGTATGCCGGATATTCCAGCGGAAGGGTGGCGAGTGAAAATTCCGGATGTTTCGGATCGGCATAAGGAGCAAAGGAGCGTTGCACAAAGAGCGGGCCGGCGCTGCCGCGAAGGGCGGATAATTTACGGCCCCAATACAAGTGAAGCGGATAACCCTGGACAATCTGAAGGACATAGCTGGATTCATGTGCGTGCAAATGAAACCGTTTGTTGGTCCTGTCAAAATGGATCATACAGACACCCCCGAGAAAGAGTTTTATCTATAAATAGTATAGTTTCCTTGTCAGATATTAGGACGGATTGCCTGCCGATCGGCTATGCAGTCAATAAATGCTTCATTTTATTACCAATGGGTATGCTGGAATTGCTTGAAAAGATTGTCAAATGTCACTATTATTAACATTGGATAAAGCGTTTTACAGGATCTGCGAAAGGGTGAAGACGATGTCCTTTTTTAAGAATTTATTTAATAAGAGAGATCCTGAAAATCAGGCGGACATCAATGCGGAAAAGGAAGAGCTGGCATCGGCCGGTGAATTTTTTCCGCCGCTGAAAGGTAGGATTGTTCCGGTTACGGAGGTTCCGGATCCTGTCTTCTCCCAAAAAATGATGGGCGACGGGTTTGCAATTATTCCGGAGAGCGGCACAGTTCGCTCGCCGATTGACGGTGAAGTGACCAATATATTCCCGACAAAACACGCGATTTCTCTCAGAGCATCGGATGGCCGTGAACTCCTTATCCACATCGGACTGGAGACGGTTTCCCTCAAGGGAGAGGGATTTACCGCACTTGTGAAAGATGGAGACAGAGTGAAAAAGGGCGACCGGCTGGTGAAAGTCGATTTCGCCCTTGTTGCCAGGCGGGTGCCTTCGACTATCACTTCCATCGTGTTCACCAATCTGAAAGACGGGGAAAAAGTGGTGATTGAAGGGAATCAAGTCTCCATAAAAAATGATGATTAAGCTTTTTTAATAAAAGGGGATCCCTGCTGCTTCAGCAAGCAGCAGGGATCCCCTATTTTGTACAAATAAGAAAGTATAATAAAAGATTAGAGGTGTCTAGTATAAGAAAAACTAAGGCTCAGACCGTCGTCAAAGACTTGGCTTCACCAAGTTTTTCTTACGTGTTCAAACTTTCTGCTTAAAATTATGATGCGAGCGGCCGTGAGGCGCGTATTACATAGATGTTGATAATGATAAAAACAAGCGAGAATAAAAGCAGCGCACCACCGTCAAGCCACCAGCCGGAGAATCCCGTGCCGCGAATCATGATATTGCGCAGTGCATCGGTCGAATAATGGATCGGCATCAGATTGCCGATTACGCGAACCCAGCCCGGCAGTGTCTCGATCGGGAACAGTCCTGAGAGAAAAACCTGCGGGACGATGACCAGCGGGATGAACTGAAACATCTGAAGTTCATTCGATGCGAATGTCGACAGCAGGATGCTGAGCGACAGCGCACTGAATGAAAGAATAAAGACGATGATCAGGACATCAAGAATGCTGCCGACGTTATAAATCTTCAGGACGTAGACGATGTAGCAGGTCAGGATGAATGACTGGACGATTACGAACAGTCCGAAACCGACCAAATAGCCGCAGATAATCTGATAATTCCGGATCGGGGAAGCCATGAGCCGGTCGAGTGTGCCGGTTGTCCGTTCACGCAGGAAGGAAACGCCGCCGATCATGAAGATGAACAGAAAAACGAAGATGCCGACCATTGCCGGTCCGAACGAATCGAAGGTGTTCAGACCGGAGTTGCCGTGAAGATAGGACACGTCGAGCTGAACTTTTTCCCCCGGCTGAGCGCCGGACGGCAGCCCGGCTTGTGTCGTATTCCGGGGAAGGGCGGCAAGAGTTGAAGGCGCGTATTGCTGCAGCGCGATCGTCATTTGTTTCATCACTTGCTGCTGTGCCTGAATCGCCTTCTGCTGGCTGCGTATGACGTTTGTCAGCTGTGTCTGCATTTGTTTGACTTGGATCTGCTGCACGGTCTGCATCGATTTCTGGATTTTGCTCATCGCCAGCCCGTTTCGCGACGGATCGCTGCCCTCCAGATGCACATTAACCGGATGCCCGAGATCCACGTAAGCATCGATTTTCTTGTCTGCAAGTGCCTGGCGGGCTTCAAGTGGACTCATGCGTTCATAGTCCGCCGATTTAAAGGCAGGAAGCAGGTTTGATGAATTATAATTAATGATCGCCAGATTCGGTTCGGACGTCTTTGCGCCGAAAATATACCAGACTAGTGTCAGAATAAGAAGCGGCGCGATAATCAACAGGGCGAGCGTCCGTTTGTCGCGGACAATCTGACGGATAATGCGCCGGGCCATAGCAAACAGGTTACTCATGGCTTCATCCCCTCCTTAATCAGAAAGACGTCTTCAACGGTTGAAACGCCGAATTCCTGAGTGAGTTCTTTCGGAGCGCCCTGCGCGATGATGTGCCCTTCGCTGAGCAGACCGACCCGGTCGCATTGGGCCACTTCGTCCATGACGTGGGTAGTCACAATAATCGTTGCGCCTTTGCTCTTCAGATAGTGAAAAAGGGTCCAAATACTGCGCCGGATCAGCGGGTCCAGCCCGACGGTCGGTTCGTCAAGCAGATAAAGCCGCGGTTCATGAACGAGTGCGGCGGCGAGCGAAAGGCGACGTCTCATACCGCCGGAGAACTGAGCGACATTCTTTTTCAGGTCGTTTTCCAGCCCGACGCTCTTCGCGACATCCAGAATCCGCTGTTTCTTTTCCTTCCCCCTCATCCCCTGAATCGATGCGAAAAATTCCAGATTCTGATAGGCGCTCAGTTCATTATATAGCGCGTCGGACTGCGCCATATAACCGAGCGACCGGAAGGCATCCAGTGTCGGAGTCTGTTCAAAAAGTTCCACATTTCCACTGTCCGCCTTCTCCAGTCCAAGCAGGATTCTGACCAAAGTGGTTTTTCCGGCACCGGAAGGGCCGATCAGACCATAGATTTCACCTTCACGAAGCGTAAGAGAGACATCGTCAAGCACAACTTGTTTTTTGTAGTGCTTGTAAAGATGTTCCCCTTTAACCGGGTAAGTCATCGCTATCACGTCCTTCACCGAAATGAAAATTGATGAACACTGTGTTCATTAGTTATGATAAAATGAAGCTTGCAGATGTTCAATAATCAATACTAGACAGAATGATCATTAATAGACACTTATTGAAGATGTGTCTGATTAAAAGTGTTTTTTCGGGTAAACATCCTTTGCCCTGTGCAGCTGATAACGTACGGCCGCGAAGAAAGTATCGCAAATCAGCACGGGTTTAAATGGTCAGCCAAATATATTCTCGGATCAATTTAATGGATTATTTACCTATATTGCTAAAGAGGAGTGTATCCGATGAATACTCTCTCAACAGATCTGCGGGCGATAAAAACACGGGCCGCGATCCAGTCTCATTTTATCGATCTGCTGCTTGAAAAAAATTTTAATGAGATCACGGTTAAAGACATTGCGCGTGCGGCAAACATCGGGCGAGGCACGTTTTATTTGCATTACACAGACAAGTTTGATCTGCTCGGAAAGCTGATGGACGAGGGGCTGAAGTCTGCAACCGATAATTTTCAGCCGAAAGCTTATTTTAAAGAGGGAAAAGTGCTTCCCGAGCGGCTTGTCGGCTATGCATTGAAGATGTTTGACCATTTTCAGGAGCATGAGCGGTTTTACCGGGCGATGCTGTTCAATGAAGGCATATCCTCGTTCCGTTACCGGATGCAACAAAGCTATCTAAAGAAGTTTCGCCATGAAATACAGGAGCTTTCTCAGGCCAATCGTATGTCCGATCCGATTACGATGGAAATTCTGCCGATTTTTATTTCATCAGGAATGATCGGTCTTGTTGGCTGGTGGTTCAAGAATAACATGCGTATTTCAAAGGAATATATGGCGCGCAAGGTTTTTCAGGTGATGACAAAGGGGCCGCTGCAGGTACTCGGATTTGCTATTGATGAAGAAGGAGAGGACGAGCTGAGAAAAAAGTGAAAACATTCCCTTGTGTCCTCTCCTCATTAGTTTTGTTTAAGCGCAATCGAGAACTCGCCGAGAAGATCCTGTCCCCACTGCAGGGAAAAAGCGTCACCGTCAGCAACTTTGCCGACGCCTGCCGGAGTTCCTGTGAACAAGATGTCACCCGCCCCTAGTCCGTAATGGCTGCCGCAGAAATCAATCAGTGTCTGAGGATCGAAAATCATTTGTCCGATATTGCCGCGCTGCACTTCTTTCCCATTGATCTGCAGTGAAAAATCGGTTTCCCGGCAAGCTTCAACTCCTGGAAAAGAAATGAACGGTGTCAGGACGGCGGCATTCAGAAAGCCTTTTGCGCGCAGCCAGGGATGACCCTTCTCCTTCAGTACACTTTGGACATCCCGTAAAGTAAAATCAATGCCGAGCGCCATTTTGTCGATCAGCCCGTCGGCCGGAAGTCCCGGCTTGAAGGGACTTCCGATATGGACGACCCATTCAGCCTCGTAGTGAACGTCTCCCTGATTTCCGGGCAGTTCAATCGTCTGTCCCCGTGCTTCAACGGCGGCATGTGTCGGCTTCGAGAAGAACATCGGTGAAGTGGGGACGGCATTGTTCAGTTCTTTGGCGTGCAGTGCGTAGTTTCTGCCTACACAAAAAATATTAGTGATTTCAGCCATAAGATCCTCCATCTTATCGAGATCGCTTTTTCTTTATACTAAGTATAAAATTTTTTAAGGATTATAGTATAAGCGACCGAACAGATCGCCGCGTCCTGCGGCATGTTCGGCATTAGGCCGTCCTGGCCCCCGCAACTAAGGCAACACCCGCGCCAAAGGCTAGGCGAAGCCGAGTTTTCTAACACTATAGGAAAGTATAAAAATTTTAAGGATTATAGTATAAGGGCAACTAAGGCTCAGCCTGCGCCAGGGCTTGGCTTCGCCAAGTTTTCTAATGTCGATACATCCGCAAAGTTAAAACAGATCACCTGCCGATTAATTGTCTTTTATAAGCGCTGTGGTCGGTCGGACCTGTATATTCATTCAGACTGAAAGACTCCTGGATTCCGGCAGTGACAAATGCCTTCGCAACCTTAACGGCATTCGGCACCGATTTTCCCTTGGCCAGTTCGGCCGTAATAGCAGCGGCGTATGTACAGCCGGCGCCGTGAATATTAGGGGTATTGATTTTTTTGCTGGCGATGATCTCAAAACTTTTGCCGTCATAAAGCACATCGATCGCCTGATCGGTGTCCGGCAGTCTGCTGCCGCCCTTGACCAGTGCGTATCTAGCACCAAGAGCCACAATTCTTGCCGCAGCTTCTTTCATCTGATCGATATTCGTGATCCATGATGTACCGGCCAGTTTTGCGGCTTCATAAAGATTCGGTGTCGTGATGAGCGCTTTCGGAATCAGAGACTCGCGTATTGCTGCCGTATTTTCCGGTTGCAGTTCCGGCTGCAGCTCTTCCTCTGCCCCTTTACAGACCATCACCGGGTCGATGACGACATTCTTCAAATGGTGCTTCTTAATCTCGGCCGAAACGGTCCGGATGATATCCGGCGAACCAAGCATCCCTGTTTTCATCGCATCAATTCCGATGCCGGCCACGATCGTGTCCAGCTGTTTCCGCAGCAGATCTGTTTCCAAAGTCGTTACAGAATGTGCCCAGTTGTGAAACGGATCCATGGTGACAATAGAGGTCAGTGCCGTCATGCCGTATACGCCGAGCTCCTGAAATGTTTTCAGGTCCGCCTGCATTCCCGCACCGCCGCTCGAATCCGAACCGGCGACCGTCATGGCTTTATAGTGTTCTATCACAAAGACAACCTCCTTGTATGAAAAATACACTTTTTATTCATTATAGTAAGAATGCGCCGAAAAAACTATTTTAGAGCCGATCGAGCAATGTGTTCGCCATTTGCCGATCTAATAGGGTACAGTTACATCAAGGAGGGATTCGAATGACTGAAAAAACGGAAAAAGCGACGTTTGCCGGAGGCTGCTTCTGGTGCATGGTGCACCCTTTTGACGAAGAACCCGGAATCATCAAGGTTGTGTCGGGCTATACGGGGGGAAAAACGGAGAATCCTACCTATGAGCAGGTGTGCTCTGAAACAACGGGACACGCGGAGGCTGTGCAGATTACCTTTGATCCGGCTGTCTTCCCTTATAGAAAACTTTTGGAACTGTACTGGCAGCAGATTGATCCGACGGATGCCGGCGGCCAGTTTCACGATCGCGGATCCTCCTACCGGACAGCCATCTTCTACCATAACGATGAGCAGAAACGGCTGGCGGAAGAATCAAAGAAGGCGCTGGAAAGAAGCGGCCGTTTCAAAAAACCGATTGTTACGGAGATTGTCCCGGCAGGTCCTTTTTTCCCTGCCGAAGACGCTCATCAGGATTACTATAGAAAAAATGCACTGCATTACCGCCTGTATCGTAAAGGTTCGGGTCGTGATGAATTCATCAGAAAGCACTGGTCCGTGAAAAAGGACCGGAAGGCACTGCGTGACAAACTGAGCGATATTCAGTATGAAGTGACCCAGAAAAACGGTACGGAACAGCCTTTCGACAACGCCTACTGGAACAATCGCAAGGAGGGCATCTATGTGGATATCGTTTCCGGAGAGCCGCTGTTCTCAACTACGGATCAGTACGACGCGGGATGCGGGTGGCCGAGTTTTACAAAACCTCTGAGCGAGAGCAGGATTGTTGCACAGACGGATACAAGCCACGGGATGATCCGGACTGAAGTGCGCAGTAAGTTTGGTGATTCCCATCTGGGCCACGTCTTTGACGACGGGCCGTCTCCGGAGGGGCTCCGTTTCTGCATTAATTCGGCGGCGCTCCGGTTTATTTCGAAAGAAGATTTGGAACTCGAAGGGTACGGAGAGTACAAGGGCCTTTTTAAAATTCAGGAATGAAGCAAGGACAGTTCCTGAAGGTTGACAGAACGTACAGTCAAAATAGTGCAACAGAGCCGGAACGGATCGTCCGGCTTTTTAATTTGCCGTATTAAATAGTTGAAGGAAGCACTCCGATAAAAAAGTATGGAACAAGTGACTCGTTTAAATCCGGGTACAACCGGCACGCGGGAGAAAAAACATTATTGAAAATTAAAGATTCTGCTAATCTATTATTCTGATAAAGTGTTATCATAGAAGATATCGAGGTATTTGGTAATTATAACCTTTCATCCAGTCACGGGACTTGAGCGATGCAGACTAAGAAAACGATTGGAGGCCGGTTTTATGAATAAGTTTGTTCTACCTGCCGCGATCGTCGGCGGAATTTTTTTTACAGCAACCGGACAGAATGTTTTTGCGGCGACCGGACAGGACGTAGTAAACAAGGCGGTGCAATTTCAGGGGAAGCCTTATGTCTATGGCGCGCCCGCTTTTTCAACTTCGGCGTTTGACTGTTCTTCTTTTACACAGCTGGTTTATAAGCTGGCAACAGGCGTCACGCTGCCGAGAGTGGCGGCGGATCAGGCGACTGTGGGAATCGCGGTGGACAGGAACAGCCTGCAGCCGGGTGATCTTCTCTTTTTCGATACGGAAGGGGACGGCAGCATTCAGCATGTCGGTATCTATATCGGCAATGGTCAGATGATCAGTTCGGAAACAACGGTTGGCGTACATATTACCAACGTTTTCAGCGGTGGCGGATCGCAAGTCTACTGGGAGCCGAGGTTCAAAACGGCACATCGCGTGATCGGCGGATCGGGAGCTGCGGGGCAATCTGTGCAGCCGCAGAATGTATCGGCGAACGCGCCGCAAAGTCAGCAGCCGTCTTCAGCCGTTTACACAGTAAAAAGCGGAGACAGCCTGTGGGCCATCGGACAGAGTTACGGCATCTCGGTTTCAGCGTTGAAGTCGATGAACGGTCTCGGCTCGGATATTATCTATCCGGGCCAGCAGCTGAAGGTATCGTCGTCAGCGTCTGCGGCATCTGCTCCGTCGGCTTCCGCACAGGCGCCGGCTGCCGGACAATCGAGCGGGTCCTCTTCAGTCTATACGGTAAAAAGCGGGGACAGCCTGTGGGCCATCGGACAGAGTTACGGCATTTCGGTTTCGGCGTTGAAGTCGATGAACGGTCTCGGCTCGGACCTGATCTATCCGGGCCAGCAGCTGAAGGTCGCGTCTTCCGCAGCTCCTGCGGCATCGGTGCAGAATTCTTCTTCCGCTTCAACGGGCGGCAGCTATCAGGTTAAGACCGGCGATAGTCTCTGGGAAATTGCGACGCTTCACGGTATTACGGTGAATCAGTTGATGCGGGCGAACAATCTGTCGTCAATCATCATATTTCCAGGGCAGCAACTTGTGATTCCTCAATAAACGTTGATTCTTTTCTTTCAGGGGGGCGGGTATCCGCTCCCTGTTATTTTTACAGCGAAGGAAACCTGGGTATCAAACACTCAAGGATACGTTTTTGAAAATAAAAATGTAAACGCTTTCTAATTATGGGTTTTTCCATTATAATGGAAATTGTAAGGGGAATTTTTGAAATTAGTGCGTCGTTTAGGTGACGAAAAAGGTTCTTATTGACCAGAAAAATTTTATTGTTATTTTTGTCACAGTAAACAAGGGCCTGCTGAGATAAAATATAAAGTTTATGCTATAATGTGAATGCTTATTGAAATTTATCTCATAGAGGGGCTCGAATTTCGGTAGAAACAGAAGGGAGGAAGAGAGAGACAATGATGAAAACCTTCAAGATGAAAGGATTGGCCGCTCTTGTGCCATTATTGGTCCTGCTGACCGGATGCTCGGATAAAATTGCTGTTCTTAACCCTCAGGGACCCGTGGCTCGGGAGCAATATCATCTGATCGTCTGGTCGCTGATCATGATGAGTCTGGTTTTAGCAATTGTTCTCATTATTTTTATTTACGTACTTGTCCGGTTCGGGCGTAAAAACAATAAGGGCTATGATCCGAACAATACGGGCAACCGGAAACTGGAAATTATCTGGCTGATTGTACCCGTCGTGATTTGTATCCTGCTCGCCGTTCCGACAGTGCGCACACTTTATGCGCTCAATGATCCGCCGAAAGCGACGGCTAAGGCCCCGGCATCCTTGCACAGCAACGCGATGACGATCGACGTGACGTCCGTCGACTGGAAGTGGCTGTTCCGTTATCCGGGCCAGAATATCGAAACCGTAAATTATGTCGTGATTCCCGCCGGGATTCCGGTGAATTTCCGCCTTCACGCCTATGACGCCATGAACGCTTTCTGGGTTCCGGAACTTGGCGGCCAGCAGTACACGATGACGGACATGTCGATGCACCTCTGGCTGCAGGCGGATAAACCGGGAACTTATGCCGGACGCAGCTCGAACTATTCGGGCCAGGGCTTTGCAGACATGACTTTTAACGTCCTCGCAAAATCGGCATCTGATTTTGACAGCTGGGTCAGCGATGTCAAAAAGAACCAGCCTGCACTGACGATGAACAAGTACATGCAATTACTGAAACCGGACAATGTGAAACCCATGACTTTCTCATCTTACCCAAAAGAACTTGAAAAAAACCTGAACAAAGCACAAATGGAAGGCAAACAAACCGGCAAATCGACGGATAATTCCATGCCGGGGATGAACATGTCGGGTAATAACGGGAAAGGAGGGTACAACCCATAATGCAAAATATTACAAATTTTCTCAGCCACTTTTTTGTCACCGGCGATCCGATGATCTACGGTGCCGATGCTTCAATCGCACTGGCTTCCATCGGGATCGTCGTCGTTCTGACCTATTTTAAAAAGTGGAAATGGCTTTGGGATGAATGGCTGACCAGTGTGGATCATAAACGAATCGGTATTATGTATATTATCGCTGCATTGCTGATGCTGTTCCGCGGTGGAGTCGACGCACTGATGATGCGTACGCAGCTGGCGCTTCCCAACATGCATTTTCTGAATGCGGAGCATTACAACCAGGTTTTCACGACACACGGCACGATCATGATCATCTTTGTCGCGATGCCGTTTATCTTCGGGCTGATGAATATCGCCGTTCCGCTGCAGATCGGTGCGCGCGACGTTGCATTCCCTTTCCTGAACGCATTGAGCTTCTGGCTGTTTTTCTTTGGCGCGATGCTTTTCAATCTGTCGTTTGTCATCGGCGGTTCACCTGATGCCGGCTGGTCGAGCTATGCACCTTTTGCCGGTGCAGAACTGAATCCCGGGGTCGGACAGAACTACTATCTGATCGGTGTGCAGATTTCAGGTATCGGGTCGCTCGCGACCGGGATTAACTTCCTGGTGACCATTTTAAAGATGAGGGCGCCGGGCATGACGCTATTTAAAATGCCAATGTTTACTTGGTCGATCCTGATCACATCGGTTATCGTCATTTTCGCTTTTCCGGCTTTTACGGTTGCTCTTGCCCTGATGACGATCGACCGCCTTTTTGGGGCCCATTTCTTCACGATAGCCGCTGGAGGGTCGCCGATGCTCTGGGCCAACCTGTTCTGGTTCTGGGGGCATCCGGAAGTGTACATTGTGCTGCTGCCGGTGTTCGGCATCTTTTCTGAAGTCATCGCGACATTCGCGCACAAGACATTGTTCGGGTATGTCGTGATGGTCTGGTCGATGATTGCCATCTCTTTTTTAAGTTTCATCACATGGCTGCACCACTTCTTTACCATGGGCAATACGGCACCGGTCAACGCTTTCTTTTCCATATCGACTATGCTGATTGCCATACCGACCGGCGTAAAGATTTTCAACTGGTTATTTACCCTGAACAGAGGGCGGATAGAGTTTACGACACCGATGCTCTGGGCACTCGCATTTATTCCGAACTTTACAATTGGTGGGGTAACGGGTGTCATGCTGGCAATGGCGCCTGCAGACTACCAGTACCATAACAGCTATTTTCTTGTTGCCCACTTCCACAGTACGCTGATCGCGGGCACCGTCTTCGGCATCTTCTGCGGCCTGCATTACTGGTGGCCAAAGATGTTCGGCTATCTGCTCAATGAAAAGCTGGGCAAGTGGTCGTTCTGGGTATTCATGATTTCGTTCAACATCTGCTTTATGCCGATGTACTTCCTCGGGCTGATGGGCATGACCCGTCGTATGTACACCTATCCGGCTGGGCTTGGCTGGGGTCCGATCAACTTCATCATCACGATCGGCGCATTCGGTATGGGCCTCGGATTTATCATCATGGCACTGAATATTGTTTGGAGCGCCATCCATGGAAAAAAAGATACAACCGGCGATCCGTGGGACGGCCGCACACTCGAATGGTCGACGGCTTCTCCTGCGCCGGAATACAATTTTGCCCATATTCCAACGGTGTCGACGCGCGATGCCTTTGAAGCGATGAAGGAAGAGAAAAGGGAAGGCAGGACAAAACCGCAATTGCCGTTTAAACCGATCCACATGCCGAATAATTCAGGCATACCGTTTATTATGGGCGGGTTTATGTTTGTGGCCGGATTCGGTTTCGTGTTCGAGTGGTTCTGGATGGGCATTCCGGGACTTCTCGGCGTCGTTGCCTGCATGATCGCACGGTCCTTTGTTTACAATGATCACCATCACATTCCGGCTGACGAAATTGAACGCATTGAGCGCGCTGCGGGGAGGTTATCATAATGGCTGAATCCATCCTGAGTCTGGACTCAAAAGACAAAAAGAACATGCCTCTGGAGTATACGACAGAAGAAGGCGACCTCCGCATTGTCGGATTCTGGATTTTCCTTGCCGCTGAACTTGTCCTGTTTGGCACACTGTTTGCTAGTTATCTTGTGATGCAGAGCCATACCGCAGGAGGGCCGACCGCGAGAGACTTGTTTAAAATCAATCCGGTCATGGCTGAAACAATCATCCTTCTGGTCAGCAGTTTTACATGCGGCCTTGGCACTCTTGAACTGCGCAGGCATAACACGAAGGGATTAATTGCCTGGCTGGTGGTCACGGTAATTCTCGGTTTCGCCTTTATCGGCCTGGAAGCAAACGAGTTTTATTCATACGCTGTGCACGAAGGCGCGCCTATATCGAGAAGCGCTTTTCTCTCAGGCTTTTTCATCTTGCTAGGCACGCACGGCGCACACGTATCGCTGGGCATTGTCTGGGTGACCTCCATTATCATCCAGCTCGCGCAGCGCGGTATCACGGCTGTTACGGCGAGGAAAGCGTTCATGGTCGGTCTTTACTGGCATTTTCTTGACGTCGTCTGGATCTTCATCTTCACGGCAGTTTATTTGACGGGGCTGGTGATCTAAAATGCATGAAAATGAAAACCAGGCAATCAAGCAGGAACATACAGGTTTTCCATGGAAACAGGTTGTTGGATTGATCCTCTCACTTGGGCTGACTTTTCTCGCATTGTGGGTGGCAATCGGCCTCTCCTTGCCGGTTAACGTCACGCTGACCATCATCGTTGCTCTGGCGATTTTCCAGGCGTTTATTCAATTGTTCATGTTTATGCATGTCACCGAAGGCACCGAGCCGGTTCATCAGATTATCGGCATCCTGTTCGGTATCTATGTGGCTTTCGCCGTAGTTGCCGGCTCGATTTGGATTCTCGCTCATGTATTTTAACCCGTACTGAAGAATTTAATAATGAATAAGGGCGGAGCTGTCCAGAAAGGATAACTCCGTCTGTTTTTTTTTAAAAGGAAATCGAACGCAAAACGGTTTTGTTCATAAATCGGTCAATTAATGGCGTATTTTGATTGTTTTATGATTTTATTTGATTGATATTGACTGCTTATCCATTTATAATAAATATCTTGAGAGGGTTGCAAAATCGTTCTCTGCCTCTTGCACGGGCGGCAGGAACCAACCGGAAGTGAATGCAGCGGGCTGAATACGAGCGGAAATTTCTACGAAAACAATGGAAGTTTGAAATTTGCAAGAAAAAAGGAAATAATAAAAGATCAGGCCAGATCGCGCTTTTAAATGAATCCGCTCTCTTTATAAATTTAATGATGACCCACAGACTTGACATGGTACGAAAACAATAACACATGAACAGGAGCTGATCACTCGTGATCTATACATGCACACTGAATCCGGCAATCGACTATTTTCTGCAAGTCGACAATTTCAGGGCCGGGGAGTTGAATCATGTCAAAGCGGACCGGAAAATGCCCGGCGGAAAAGGAATTAATGTGTCCAGAGTGCTGAAGCATCTCGGACAGGCGTCAAAATGTCTCGGCTTTATCGGCGGCTTTACAGGCGATTTTATCAAGGAAAAACTAGTCGAGGAAGGCATTGAAACAGATTTTGTCGCTGTTAATGGAGACACGCGAATCAATGTGAAGCTGAAGAGCAATACGGAAACGGAAATCAACGGTGTTGCCCCGCAAATTACAGACGACCAGCTTGATGCACTGTTCGCGAAACTTGAAAAACTGACGTCCGAAGATATTCTGGTACTGTCGGGCAGTGTACCCGGCACCCTTCCGGTAACGATTTACAAGGATATGATTGAGAAGGTCGCCGGCAGCCGGGCTAAAGTAGTTGCGGATACAAGCGGCGTGGCTTTTAAAAGAGTTGTCACGGCCAAACCATTCTTGGTAAAGCCCAATCATCATGAGCTTGGCGAGTATTTTGGCGTGACGGTCGAATCCTTTGACGACGTGAAGAAATACGGAAAAAAACTCGTCGATGAAGGCATTGAGCACGTCATTGTATCCATGGGCGGAAAAGGTGCGATTTACATAGACAAGGATGAGTATCTTTTTGCTCCTCCCGCTAAGGGTGAGCTGAAGAACTCTGTCGGCGCAGGGGATTCACTGGTCGGCGGTTTTCTGTCCGAATATGTTGTCAGCGGCGATTTCAGAAAAGCTTTTCAGAAGGGTGCGGCTTCCGGAAGCGCAACAGCCTTCTCGGTTGATTTGTGCAGCAAAGAAAAAGTTGAAGAACTCTTGCCTCAGATTAAAGTTAGCAATATTTAAAAGAGCAAGTTTAAAAAGAAGGCTTGCAGCAGGACGGATCACCGACCGGAAACCTCGATTCGCCGCTTATCGGCTTTAACTTTTTAAACACCCACTTGAATGTGAAAACGGGGAGGAACAAAGCAAAATGAAAGTGACGGACCTGTTAACGGCGGCGACCGTTAATCTGGACTTAAAGAGTACGACTAAAAAAGACGTACTGGACGAACTGGCGGCGACTCTGAATAAGGCAGGCAAGCTGAACGATCTGGCGGCCTACCGCACGGCTATTGATAAGCGTGAAGGTGAAAGCACAACGGGTATCGGTGATGGTGTTGCCATTCCCCATTCAAAAACACCGGCAGTCAAAGAAGCGGCGATCGCTTTCGGGCGCTCAAAAGAGGGCGTCGACTTCCAATCGCTTGACGGACAGCCGGCGCACCTTTTCTTTATGATAGCGGCCGAAGACGGGGCCAACGCGACACACCTTGAGGCGCTGTCCACCCTGTCGACGTTTCTGATCAGGCCTGATTTCCGTGAGAAACTGATGCAGGCGGAAACCGCGGAAGAGATTGTCGGGCTTTTTGATGAACAGGAAGCGGTAAGCAAAAACGTGGCTGCCGAAGAAACACCGGCAAATAAAGACGAGGGCTACCAGATTCTGGCCGTAACCGGCTGTCCGACCGGAATTGCCCACACATATATGGCAGCGGATGCTCTGAAACAGAAGGCAAAGGAAATGGGCGTCTCGATCAAGGTACAGACGAACGGGTCAACCGGGATCAAGAACAAGCTGCAGCCTGACGAGATTGCGAAGGCCAAAGGCATCATCGTTGCGGCAAGCATCAAAATCGATGTCGAGCCGTTCCGAGGCAAGCCGCTGGTTCAGGCACCGGTTACTGACGGCATCCGCAAACCTGAAGAATTGATCAATCAGGTTCTGGAGGGCAAGGCTCAGGTTTATCAGGGCGACGGCAGCGAAACGCATGATACGGAAAAAGCGGAAGGCAAGAAACTGGACATTTATAAAAATCTGATGAACGGCGTGACGTACATGCTGCCATTTGTGGTCGGCGGCGGCATCCTGATCGCCATCTCGTATATGATCGCTTCATTCATGCACATTGGACTGAAGCCGGTCACCCAGGTAAGCGGTGTGCACAATATTGCCGGATTGCTCAGCTTTATCGGCAGTGCCAACGCGATGTACCTGATGATCCCGATTCTGGCGGGCTTTATCGCGATGAGCATCGCGGACCGGCCGGGACTTGCACCGGGTATGGTCGGTGGTCTGATGGCTCTGACCAGCAACGCCGGTTTCCTTGGCGGCCTGATCGCCGGGTTCCTTGCAGGCTACGTCGTTCAGCTGATCAAATGGCTGTTCAGAAAATGGCCGCAGTCTTTGGAGGGATTAAAGCCCGTTCTGATCTACCCTCTGCTCGGTATTTTTGTTACCGGTACTCTGATGTTTCTGATCAATCAGCCGATCAGCCTGTTTATGACAGCAATGGTACACTGGCTTGGCGGCCTTGGTACCGGCAACCTTGTACTTCTCGGTCTGATTCTTGGCGGCATGATGGGGATTGATCTCGGAGGACCATTCAATAAGATTGCCTTCACATTCGGCATTGCAATGATCAGCGCGGGCAATTTTTATCCGCAGGCCGCCATTATGGCTGGGGGCATGGTTCCTCCGCTTGGCATGGCACTGGCGACAACACTTTTTGCCAGAAAATTTAATCGCGCCCAGCGCGATGCCGGGAAGGTCGCATACGTTCTCGGAGCCTCCTTCATTTCTGAAGGAGCGATTCCGTTCGGTGCGGCCGATCCGATTCGCGTCATTGTCTCAACGACGATTGGTTCTGCCATTGCCGGCGGTCTGGCACTGCTCTTTCATATCGGCCTTCGTCCTCCTCACGGCGGGATTTTCGTCATTCCGCTAGTGAACGGGAATCCGCTGCTCTATGCGCTGGCCATTATTATCGGTTCATTTGTAACGGCGCTGATTTACGGCATTTGGAAAAAACCGGTCTCCGGAAAAGAACCCGGCGACGAAAAGGAAATGGCTGCCTGATTACTGGGGAGGAATCCCGGATCAGTTTTTACAACGATCGACAAAACTGCCGGAATCGCAGCAAATTGTGACAAATCATACAAAAAGCATTGTACTCGCTTTCAATATAAACACCGACTTGCTATAATAATTTGTGTTATATTTTCCGGCGCAAAAAAACCAAAAATGATCTATGAATAATGAAAAAAAATTTCATGATGGCCAGTGAAACCGGCATTCACGCAAAAGGCTGCGCACAGGCAAAAAGCGGGCCGGCACATTTTACAGCCTGCGGGGGATCAACACGGTTGTTTTTGTAATGTAAGGACATTCAGTATTGCGCTAGGATCGCATGAGTTGCAAACGAATCTAATGAAGAAGCCGTTTCGGAATCGATGAATTTCTAAAACTTGAAAGGCTGGGTGGATCTTAACCATGACAGAAAAGATTAAAGGTATTGCTGCGTCTGCGGGTATTGCCATCGCTAAGACGTTTATTTTGAAAAATCCTGATCTGACTTTCGAAAGAAAAACGGTCGACGACAAAGAGGCTGAGAAGAAGAAGCTTGATGCTGCTCTTGAAGTCTCTAAAAAGGAACTGACGGCGATTAAGGAAACCGCTGAAAAAGAACTGGGAAAAGATAAAGCTGAAGTCTTCGCTGCCCATCTGATGTTTCTCAGCGATCCGGAATTTGTCGGCGCGATCAGCAATAAAATCAATGATGAAAGCCTCAGTGCGGAAGCTGCGCTGGACGATGTATCGAGTTTCTTTATCCAGACTTTCGAGAGTATGAAGGATAATGACTACATGAAAGAAAGGGCGGCAGACGTGCGCGACGTGTCCAAAAGACTGCTGGCCCATCTGCTTGGCGTCTCCTTCACTTCTCCGGCGAGTATCACGGAAGAAACCGTTATTATCGCCGAAGACCTGACTCCTTCAGATACGGCTCAGCTCAATCGCAAATACGTCAAAGGATTCGCCACGGACATCGGCGGTCGCACCTCTCACTCGGCGATCATGTCGCGTTCGATGGAAATTCCGGCCGTTGTCGGAACAAAAACTGTGCTTGAAAAGGCCACGGACGGGCAGTTTGCCATCGTCGACGGCTTGAATGGTGAAGTCATCCTTGACCCGAGCGAGGAGGAAATTAAGGAATATCGCGCGAAGCAAGCCGCCTTCAAAGAACAGCAGGATGAATGGAAAAAACTCGTTAATGAACCGACGAAGACGAAGGACAATGTTCACGTCGTGCTTGGCGCCAACATAGGCAATCCGGGCGATGTGACCGGTGTTGTCAATAACGGCGGCGAAGCGGTCGGTCTGTACCGGACGGAGTTCCTTTATATGGGCCGCGACAAGCTGCCGACTGAAGATGAACAATTTGAAGCGTATAAAGAAGTTCTCGAAAAGATGGAAGGAAAACCAGTCGTCATCCGGACGCTCGATATCGGCGGCGACAAGAAGCTGAAGTATCTGCCGCTTCCTGCGGAGATGAACCCGTTCCTTGGCTTCCGTGCCATCCGTCTCTGCCTGGAACGTCAGGATATTTTCCGCACCCAGCTTCGCGCCCTGCTGAGAGCAAGCGTGTTCGGCAAACTGCAGATTATGTTCCCGATGATCGCGACAATCAATGAGCTTCGTGAAGCCAAGAAAATTCTGTTCGAAGAAAAAGACAAGCTCGTTGCCGCAGGAACCCAAGTTTCCGATGACATTGAGGTTGGTATGATGATGGAGATCCCGGCATCCGCCGTGCTTGCGGACCGTTTCGCTAAAGAAGCCGACTTCTTCAGCATCGGCACGAATGATCTGATTCAATACACGATGGCCGCCGACCGGATGAACGAACATGTTTCGTATCTCTATCAGCCTCTGAACCCGGCGATTCTCCGTCTCGTCAGCCGTGTGATTGACGCGGCGCACAAAGAGGGACACTGGGCCGGCATGTGCGGTGAAATGGCCGGCGATGCCACGGCAATTCCGGTTCTCCTCGCCCTCGGCCTTGATGAGTTCAGCATGAGCGCGACATCGATTCTTCCCGCAAGAACCCAGCTGCTGAAACTGTCCAAGGAAGAGCTCGCGAAACATAAAGAAGCCATCCTGAATCTGGATACAGCTGAAGAAGTGCTGGATTACGTAAAAACCAAAATGAGCTGATCTTAGCCGGTCATATAAGAACAGGCCTGGAATCGTATCTGCGATTCCAGGCCTGTTTTTTCGGTTCATGAACTGAGAAAGCGGTTTTTGGGTGCAAGGACTGCGTGCCGATTGACGCAGAAAGAGGCAGAGTTTCTCAGATCTCTGAAACCAGCAGTCCCGGAGTAAGGTCAGTCCCTTTCCAAACCGGCTTCAGGATTACGGCTTAAGCAGCCGCTGAAACACGTTTCTGACTTTCGGTGTAACCGCGTGGCTGCCGCCCTGGTTCTGGGTATTTTCGACAACCATCGTGACAAGCAGCCGCGGATTATCCGTATTGTAGGCGACAAACCAGCCGTTTTCCCGTCCGGCCTGGCCCTGTTTCATCTTGAACTCGGGCGTTCCGGTTTTTCCGGCAAGCGTGAGACCGTTAATTTGAGCGTCATGCGCGGTACCGGCAGGATTATTGACGACCTGAATAAGATCCTGGTTCAGAAGCTGAGCTGTTGCAGGCAACATCACATTCTTTTTCCACATTTCCGGAGGCACATCAGTCTTGATCAGGCGGGGTTTGATTATGCTTCCGTTATTGACGAATGCGGAGTAGATCAGGGACAGATGCAAGGGATTGACGCTGACCTGTCCCTGGCCGTATCCGGAATTGGCAAGCAGCAGCGGATCATTCAGATTTCCGCTATTTGAGAGTGTTGACGACTGCATCGGATAAGGAATGGGCAGTGTCTCACCGAATCCGAACTTTTTCGCATCAGCCGCGAAGGTCGGGCCGCCGATCTTCAGAGCAGTTTGGGCGAAATAGATATTATCCGACAGGTACAGCGCCTGCTCCAGATTGACACTTGGCGAGCTGTCGAGACGGGTGACATAGAAATTTCCCCATGACTTGTCGTTCTGCCATTTGAGTCCACTGATCGCGACCGATTGCGCCGGGTTAATGGCCTTGTGATCAAGCGCCATGGCGGCCGTGACCGGTTTGAAGACCGAACCCGGAGCAGAGGCGGCGGAGAAGCGGTTTTCCAAAGGTTTCATTGGATCATGGCTCAGTTTCGTATAATCCCCGGCAGAGATGCCAAAGGCAAAACTGTTGGGATCATAAGACGGCGTGCTGACCAGTCCGAGGATATCACCTGTTTTCGGATTAATCGCTGCGGCTGAGCCGGCGCTGTTTTTCATTTCCTGGTAAAGCGCGTCCTGTACGTTCCGGTCAATGGTCAACTGGATGTTCTGCCCATTCTTCGGCGCTGTTTTGGCGATGACACCTGTTTGCTTGCCGGATTTATTAAGCAGAGCGATCGTGGCGCCATCGTGCTGACGGAGCTGATTCTCAAAAAGCTGTTCCAGCCCGGTAAGCCCGATAACGGATGTGTCGCTGTATCCTGCATTTGGATTTTTTTTGAGCTGATCAGCCGTAATCGGACCAACGTAGCCTGTCAGATGCCCGCTGGCCTGGCCGTCCGGATAAACCCGGCTCTGTACGCTCGTCCTGACGACACCGGGCAGCGAAGTCGCCTGTCTGATCAGGCTCACATTTCCGGCATCGACGGTTCTGACCGGAACAAAGCTGTCGGCCTTGACCCATGAAGCGGCCATCGCGTCGCTGATCTGCTGAGCGGGCACACCGAGAATCTGGCTGAGCTTGCTGATTGTCTGGGCCCGCCCGCTTCCTGTTCCCAACTGGCTGGGAACAACGCCGACGCTCGCCGCGGTTCCGTCTATAGCGAGCGGTTGTCCGTTGCGGTCAAGAATTTCACCGCGCTTGCTTGGCACTGTCTCGACATTGACGGTATCTCCTGTCTTTAATCCGGGAAGAATCAACGAAGGCTGCCAGTCCACATACCAGTTTTGCTGGTTATTTCGTGTTTCCTGTGCCATCTGAACAGACTGCGAGAATCTGACAGGCCCTGCGATGGTGGAGATTGTTGCTTTAAAAGGTATGGCATTCTTTTTTTGCTGATCCACTTTCTGAACGGTCGCCGTCATTGTTCCGGCCGAAATACCATTATAGATTCTCTGGTAGCGCGTAACAAACGCTGACTTGCTGATGGTTTTCTGAGAACTTTTCGAAAGAAACCCGTACATTGCTGTAAAATTTTTGTTCTGCCACGCTTTGATATAAGCCTGAAATCTGCTTTCCGCTGTCGGCTGATTGCTTCCGCATCCCGCGAGCATAATCAGCACGGAGACAAACAGAACGGCAAGTGCTGAATAATGTCGAAACCGCATGAGGACACCTCCCTCGTATCTGAAAAAGATATACGATTTTGTAATCCGGGTGCATCGTATCAAAAAAAGGGGTTCGATGATGAAAAACATCTTAATCTATTATAAACGATTGGGAATGGAACAGCATGAATATACATTTTGCAATGTCCGGCGTAGCTGTCAAACGTTCTTCCTCTTGGTTTCCGAAGAAGGAAAAAAAACGAGATTTTTTAATGATCATTTGTCCATTATTGCCGACAGAAACGGCACGACATGGTAGTATGAAAAGAGGACGGAGGCCTGTCAATGGAAACCACGAGACTGGTGATTTTGGAAACGAGTGATGTTCACGGGAGCATCTATCCGATCAGCTATGCGAACAATGAGCCGCGGGATGTCGGCATGGGTAAGATCGCCACTCTGGTACAGAGTGAAAGAAAGGCCTGCCCGAATGTACTCCTCATTGATGACGGCGACATGATTCAGGGGACTCCGCTTCTTTATTACTATGCTCGTTTTGATGAGCGGCGGCCGAATCCTATGGCGGTGCTTGCCAACCAACTGGGGTACGACTGCGCCGTGTTCGGCAATCATGAATTCGACTTTGGCATCAGGGTGCTTGACGGAGCCGTACGGGATTCGGAATTTCCATGGCTTGCGGCCAACATAATTGATCGTATAACCGGGGCACCTTTTTTTGGGAGACCTTATATCTTAAAAACATTTGAAAACAGGCTGCGGGTTGCCGTACTGGGACTGACAACAAAATACACACCGAACTGGGAAAAGCCCGAGAATATTCCAGGGATGCGGTTTGAAGATCCAGTTGAAGCGGCAAAAAAATGGGTACCGATTCTGAAAGAGCGGGAGCGGGCGGATATCATTGTCGTGTCCTATCACGGCGGTTTTGAACGGGATCTTGGGAGCGGTGAAACGGCAGAAACACTGACCGGAGAAAATCAGGGGTATCAGCTGTGCATGGAGGTTCCGGACGTCGATGTCCTGCTGACCGGGCATCAGCACCGTCAGATCAGCGGCTGCAAGGTCAGGGGAGTAACCGTCGTCCAGCCGGGCTGCAACGGAACTTTTCTCGGAAAAGTGACGCTTGACCTGGCCAGGACTGACGGACGCTGGAACATTACCGGGAAAACGTCGGATCTTCTCCCGGTCAGGGCCGTTCCCGAGGACAAAGAGCTGCTCAGGCTGACGGACGGCTATGAAAAAGATACCCAGACCTGGCTGGATAAACCTCTCGGCAGAATTGAAGGCGATATGACCGTCAGCGATCCGATGGAAGTCCGGACGCATGATCATCCGCTGATCGAATTTATCAACAACCTGCAGATGAAGGTTTCAGGAGCGGATATTTCGTCAACGGCCCTGTTTAACAACGAGTCGCCTGGATTCCCGCCGGATGTGTCGATGCGCGATATCGTTGCCAATTACATCTATCCGAACACGCTGAGAGTGATCCGGATCAGCGGACGCGATATACTTGATGCGCTTGAGCGGTCGGCCTCCTATTTCAAACAGTACGGCGGGGGCCCTGTCAAGGACAGCGGCTGCTTTACGACGCCGAAACTTCAGCATTATAATTACGATATGTGGGAAGGCATCGACTATATCATTGACATTTCAAAACCCGAGGGAAGCCGTATCGTCAAGCTGGAGTATCATGGCGAACCCATCAAGATGAATCGGAGCTATGATGTCGTCATGAACAATTACCGTTCAGGGGGCGGCGGTGATTATCTGATGTTCCGCAATAAACCGATTATCAAGGATATCCCGGTCGACGTGTCTGAAATCATAGCCAATGAAATACTCGAAAAAAAGGTGATCCGGGCCGAGGTTAACAATAATTGGAAGCTTATTTACTGAATCGGATCAGAGTAGAACGGCATTGACGGTTTATATTCTACAAATGAGAAAGTACAAAATAAAAGATTAGAAGTGTCTAGTGTAAGAAAAACTAAGGTACAGGCCGTCGTCAAAGACTTAGCTTCGCCGAGTTTTTCCTATGACCCGGGCTATGCTGATTCCGGCAGCCGGTAGACCGGATTCTAGCGAAACGGAAGCTGGTTCCGGCCCGGCAAAGCGGGCCAAATGAAAAAATAAAGGCCCTGATTAAAAAGAATCCTGTACAAATCACGGCCGGACATAAGGAAGAGGTGCGGTATTGTTGACGAAACATATATTAACCAATGACTGGGAGCCGATTCTCGAATCTGAATTTCATAAAGACTATTATTTGAAGCTGAGAGCGTTCCTGAAGCAGGAATATACGACAAAGACGGTTTATCCGGATATGTACGATCTGTTTAATGCGCTGAAGTACACACCGTATGAAAAGGTGAAAGTGGTGATTCTCGGACAGGATCCCTACCATGAACCGGGACAGGCGCACGGACTCAGCTTTTCCGTTAAACCGGGTGTACCGCAGCCTCCATCGCTGCAAAATATTTTCAAGGAGCTCCACGACGATCTCGGCTGCCCGGTTCCGCATCACGGCTGCCTGATCGAATGGGCGCGCCAAGGTGTACTAATGCTCAACACCGTGCTTTCCGTCCGCCGCGGAGCCGCCAACTCTCATAAAGGCATGGGCTGGGAGCAGTTTACCGATGCGGTGATCCGTGATCTGAATGAACGTGAGAAACCGATCGTGTTCATTCTCTGGGGACGCAATGCCCAGGCGAAAGAGGAACTGATCACCAATGATCGCCATTTTATTATCAAATCTTCCCATCCGAGCCCCTTTTCCGCGCGCTACGGGTTCTTCGGGAGCCGGCCCTTTTCACGGGCGAATCGCGACCTCGAATCAGCCGGGGAGGAACCGATAGACTGGCAGATTTCCGTGGAAGAACCTGGCATTCCTTTAGAGACCGAATAAAAAAATCCACCGGAAGATTTTTTCTGGTGGATTTTTCAATGAGAGAATCAGTGTGCCGCCGATCGGACGAATGGTTTGAATCGGATCAGCGCGAGCGCGAGTCCGGCAAGCCCGATCAAAATCAGGATGATGAGATTTTTCCAGATGGACCCGAGTCCGGCTCCACGTATCATCACGTCCTGAAACCCGCTCATCGCCCAATATTGAGGTGTAAAATAACCGATTTTCTGGGCGAACGAAGGCAGCATGTCGCTAGGAAACCAAAGTCCGGCGACAATTGCGCCGCCAAGAGTCAGCAGCTGTGTGACCCCGAGCCCCTGATTCTCGCTGCGCACGATGAGCGCCAGCGCCAGGCCGAGGCCTGTGCCGCAAAGCGCCAGACAAATGACGATCAGTGAAACGGCAAACGGATTGCCTAAGTGAAGGTGGTAGAAGAAGTAACCGCAGGCGAGCAGCACGGTGCATTGAATCAGCACGGAAATGAAAGAGGGAATCCACATGCCGGCCAAGTAACTGAGCGGGTTGAGCGGTGTTCCCTGGATCCTGGCGATCATGCCGGATTCTTTTTCCTGGAAGAAACGGCGCACCATCGAGTTCATAATAAAGAAGACAAACATCACGGTATAGCCGGGAACAATCTGCGACATGAAGTCGAAGCGGCTGCCATTTTCCTCGACCGGCTGAATGCGCAGCGGCGCAGCCAGTGTTCGGCCGATCTGCTGCGGGCTCATTCCCCCTGCCTGAAGCGACTGCGCCAGTTTCTGCTCGCGATACTGAGCGGACATGTTTTGCAGGATGGCCTGGATCGGAGCGGTCGAAGCAGGCTGAGCGGCATCTTTATAAAAATGGATCATCCCTTGACCGTTCCGCAGCCCCTTTTCAAATCCTTTGTCGATCACGACCAGTGAAGAAAGGTTTCCTTTTTTGATTTTTTGTATCTCGGATGAAACGGAGGACCGAGAATCTTCCTTGACCTGAAATCCTTTAAGCTGACCAATCTGCTTGATAAAGGCTTGTGACGCGGCGGAGTGGTCCAGATCCTGTATGTTTACGATCAGTGTAGATGACGCGGTCTGGCTGAAGATGGAACCGAAGACAACGATAAACAGAAGCGGCATGAGGATCAGAAAGAAAAAGTTGCCTTTTTCCTTAATCATCAATTTGAATTCTTTGATCACGATATTTTTCATCATGTCCTCTCCCCTCTAATCTCTGAGGCTGGTTCCTGTCAGTGACAGGAAGACATCTTCAAGAGACGGTTTCACCATTTCAATGGCATTTATTTTCAAGCTTTGATCGGCTTCATTCCGGTCGAGAATGGATCGCATCACGCTGAGCGGCTGGTCTGTTTCCAGAACCCATCCACGGTCACGGGTGTAACTTTTCTTGATTGACGCGAAAGATTCCGGGTGAAAAGGCCTATCGGTCTCCAGATACACAGCCTTTTGGGCAAAATGGTCGAACAGATCCTGCAAATGGCCTTGCGCGATCACTTTCCCCCGATCGATAATGGCGATGTCGTCGCATAGCGCCTCCACTTCTTCCATATAGTGGGTGGAGTAGATAATCGTCACGCCGCTGTCCCTTAGATGACGGATCATGTCGAAAATATGGTTGCGCGACTGAGGGTCGATGCCGACAGTCGGTTCGTCAAGAATCAGCAGTTTCGGCTGGTGCAATAAAGCACAGGCGATATTGATCCGCCGCTTCATCCCTCCTGAAAAAGTTTTGACGGGGTCATTCGCCCGGTCAAGCAGCCCCGTTTCGCGCAGCACTTCATCCATGCGCGTTTTCAGCAGACCGCCTTTTATTCCGTAAAGGCCGCCGAAGAATTTGAGATTGTCTGTCGCACTTAATTTATCATACAGCGTGATCTCTTGGGGGACATAACCGACCTGTCTCTGGACAGCCTGCCGCTGCCTGACTGCATCAAGCCCGAAAACGCGGACACTGCCGCCGTCCGCGGGAAGAATCCCGGTCAGAATTTTCATGGCTGTTGATTTGCCGGCCCCGTTTGGTCCGAGAAGTCCGAAACAAGATCCTTTTCGAATGGAGAAAGTGACGTCGTCCAGCGCGGCTTTTGAACCGAACTGTTTTTTTAGCTGATGAATATCGACTACAGTTTCCATTTTTTGACCTCCTGGATTAAAGGTGTTGAATAATTAATTAATACTTAATTAATCGTTGGTGATGCAATGTTCGGATGTTGTCTGATCGGCCGATGAAATTTCGTTTATTTGGAAGCAGCTCTGAATCATGGCAGAGTTGCTCTGAATCGGGGAAAAGCAGCGTTCCTCTGAAGCAAATCGTCCCGAGAGAAGAGTTAATCGCCCAAAGCAGGCGAACAATCGTCTCAAAAATGTCAGGAATCGTCCTATTTAATAGGTGAATCACCCTATTTAGGTGGCGAATCGCCCCGTCCGGAGTTAATTGTTCTAAGTCATCGAATCATTGTCTCAAAAATGTCAGTAATCGCCATTTTCAGTCAGAGACAGCCTCAACTATTTTAAATAGCTGGGTGCCATGTTGATCAAAAATCGGTTTTTTCAGGCGACTGCAGCAGTTGTTTCTGCTTGCGGAGCAGGATTAAATAGTACACAACATAATAGGCGAACATGATCAGGAGAAGTCCAGCCGTCCAGGAATTGCCGATCGCAGCATTCATGTTTTGCAGGCTGCCCGATTGTTGAGCCTGAGGGCTGTTTAACGGGCCGCCTGAGTAGAGTCCGATAAAACGGTAGAGAAGGCGGCCAAGGAAAATGACGCTCACGATGCTGCCGATCCAGATATTCGGAAGGTAGTACCAGTGATGATCGCGCCGCTCAAAACGCGTGATGGCTGAGCTGTAATAAGCAAGGCCGACTCCGATACAGAGTCCGATGACGTCCGAAATTAGACTGATCGGGTGAACGGCGCCTGAAGCAAGAAAAATCAATCCGATAATAATGAAAATAACCGTGCGTGTGATCAGCCTTTTTCGCAGTAAAACCTGCCAGCCAATATTTCGGCGGACACGCCTGAAGATTGTGAAAAGAATAAGGGCTATAAGAACAATCCAGCCATATTGATGCATACATTTTCTCCTTTACAAATCCAGTTTTTTCTCGAGCAGCCACGCAGTAAGCACAAGTAGCAGCCAGCTTATCGTCCAGCTGATAAGGACGGTCAGGATCATGGTAAATGATAATTGAATGGATGGGTCAGGCCGTATCCATCCCAGTGAACCGCCTATACTCCAGCCTAGGCTCCAGATGATCCAGAACAGCGGGATGGCCGGGCGCCACTTCGTCTGGGCGAGTGTGCCATAAAGGAGACCAAAAGCGATCGCCAGAGGAAAAGAGCATATATCAAGAAAGAAAAACCAAAGGCCTGACTCGGCAAAACTTCCAAAATCTTTTAATGACAGACTCGCACTGATCAATGCCGCATAGCCTCCGAACAGGAGAATCAGAACATAGACGGCAAGCGCGATCAGGATGCTCATCATGAAACTGGCGGCAAACTTTGCCGAAATCAGTGTCTGCCGGGAACAGGGCAGGGTCAGCCACCATCCGACGGTTTCTCCCCTCCACTCCCGTACGATTCTCGAAATAGTGAGTCCGAATATTGCCCAGGGCAGGCCAAAAAACACGTACCAAATATAGTTCAGCTGTATTTTGTAGGATAAAGAGAAATAAGTCGTTAAAACCAGGGTAATCATCAGGAAGAACAGAAGATAAGTGAGGCGCCACTGCCTGTTCATCCATTGCCGCCTTCTGCCGCGTTTGCGGTAGAATTCATGCCTGACCAGCGGAACGAAAACAGATTTAAGACCCGGCTGCATTTTATTTTTCCCCCTCGCGATAGAGTTTTCTTGACAGGGCGTCGATCGAGCCGTATTGGCCGCGCAGCGATTCCGCGTCGCCGGACAGCGCCACGCGGCCCTGATCCAAAAAGACAACACGGTCGAACAGGCCTTCAGCTTCGTAGATTTCATGCGTGCTGATCAGCAGTGTCTGTTGTTTTTCACTGAGCGCATCAATCAGAACGTCCATGATGTGTTCACGCGAACTGCCGTCAATTCCGGAAAACGGTTCGTCCAGAATGACCAGCGGCACGCGGCGAGCCATGCATAAAATCAGCATCAGCCGTGCTTCCTGACCCTTCGACATCTCGCCGGCTTTTAAATCCATGGGAAGACGCATGATGTCTCTGAGTCGGGCGGCTTCCTCCGAGTCGAAGCCGGGAAGAAAACGGGCGCCCCATTCGATGCTTTGTTTCGTCGTGTAATCGCCATACCAGCGCGCGCGATCAGGCAGATAAGCAATTTCGGCATTGGTGCGCCATCCCGGCTCTTTTCCGAGCACCTCGAGATGTCCGTCGTCGGGCTGGACAAGGCCGACGATCATCCGGAAAAAAGTCGATTTCCCGGCGCCGTTCGCACCGAGCATACCCAGAACCCGGCCCTTTTCAACATTTAGCGTCAGATTTTCGACAGCCGTCTTGCCGCCGTAGCGTTTTGTGAGTCCCTTTGCGGAAATAATCTGCTCGGACATTTTACCGTTCCCCTTTCTTCTCCCGGGTCGTAGTCAGAAAGGACTGGATTTCCGTCCACCTGAAACCGAGACTATGCATTTTATCTAAAAACTGATCGCTGTAGTCAAAAGCGAGCCGTTCTTTAAAGTGCCTGATCTGTGTCACCGACTCCGTGACAAATGTGCCCTGGCCGCGCCTTTTCTCCGTAAGTCCATCCCGCTCAAGCTCCTGATACGCATGCATGACGGTGTTCGGGTTGATTTTCAGCTCATGCGCCATTTCTCTAACAGAAGGAATTTTCTCTCCCACGTCAATCGCTCCTCTGGCAATTAAACTTCGCATTTGCGCGAGTATCTGTTCGTAGAGAGGCTGGCTGAAATCAAGCGTAAGCCGGAGCGAGCCAACCTTCCGCTCATCCATGGAACAACCTCCATTCGGATTAGTGTGTTTTATATGTTTCAAGTGTATTATACCATATGATACACTTGGAGCAAGGGGTACTTCACCATATATAAAAAAACTTGGCTCAGCTAAGCCTTCGCGCTGGCTGAGCCTGAGTTGCGGGGGCCGGGACGTGATTTTTATACCATAATCCTAAAAAATTTACTGATTGTACCGTCTCCTCATGTTAGATCTCAGTTGATTAACAAACTAATGAAAAAGTGAGGTAGATTTTCTTCATTCGGAGACCAATGAAACTATTTAATCGTCAGCTTAACAGTCGGAAGCCGTTGTCCAGCTGTTCACAGGCGCACACAGCTGAACAATCAACAGTAAAGAGCAGAGAATCTACAGTAATGGGTTGAGAATCTACAGTAAAGAGCGGAGAATCTACAGTAACGCTCAAAGAATCAACAGTAAACGGCCTGAAATCAATAAGTGCGAATAGTCAGAACTCGGATCGGGCTTTTTACGCTGCGAACCGCCGAAATTCAGGGGAGCAGGACGATAATCTTTAGTTTTCGATTCGCTATTAATCATTTAGGACGTATATTGCTGACTGAAATGAGTAATTGGGATAATCATAAAAAAATTTTGTACTTTCTTTCTTACAGTGCACCCGGCAGCAGCCCTTGATAGCCCACTGCTTCCTAATAGTACAAAAAAAGATGCCTCATTTGGCATCTCTTTCACTGCTTTTACGATTTATTAAACCTTGACCTCCGGGGAGAAAAAGCTAATTTCGCACGCGTCTTTTTCAAAAGTTTATGTAAAATACGGGGGCCGCCTCCGCGAGCCTGATCGATCACAAGTAGAAAGAACAGATAAGCGGCGGCGATACCGACGATTGACCATAATGTTGCGGTCATGCCGGCATGGTCGATGGAGTAGCCGGTAAATGCGGGGAAAATCGCTGCCCCGAGGCCGGAGAGACCAGATATGACCGGCGTGACCAGGTGCGCGCTGTGCGGTATCGAATAGTTCGCATAGACGAGCGTAATCGAATAGATGCCGGACATCATCAGCCCGAGTGTTGCGACAAAAAAGTACCCCATCAGCGGGTTCTTCAGGATGATAAAAAGGACCAGTGAAAGAAGTGCTCCGGAAATATTGATCAGCAGATAAGTACTGTAGGTGATTCTGCGTATGATCAGCCCGGTTGCTGCCCGGCCGATGACCATCGCCGCCCAAAAAACGCCGATGCTGATGGACGCATAATAAGCTACCATATCTAAATAGTTCATAAAAATCGATGACATAAAGTTGTTCAGGCTGCCTTCAAGCCCTCCGTACAAAAAGACGATCAGGGCAAACAGCCCAAGCATTTTCCATTTCTGGCCCGGTTGAAGCGGCCCGGATTCTGCCTGACCTGAGGCGTCCAGCGCTTCCGACGGCGCGACATCTTTTTTCGAAAAGGTGATCCGTGTCCATACGAAAGCCAGAATAAGCGCAAGCACGGCTGTAGTGACGAACAGGTAGCGCCATACGTTCAGGGCTATGAACAGGCTGGCCATAATAGGCATAGTGAACGCGCCGAGACCGAATGATACTTCGAGATAGCTCATAGCGACGGCCTGCCTGCCGATAAAGACTTCAATAATCATTGTTGCGACAACGACTCCGATTGCAGCGGAGCCCATGCTGTTCACGAAATAGAGCGCCATGAACAGCGGGAAGGGAGGGAGAAGCAGAATGCCGAACTGTGCCCCCGCGATAATCAGGGTCGAGAATGTCAGCAAGGGTTTCGGCTGGAATCTGTTATTCAGATAGGATGAGACCAGCACCCCGGCCAGAAAGCCCATGGCACCGATAAAAATCAGCTGCCCGCCGATCGTGTATGAGACTTTGTAGTATGTCAGCAGCTGAGGCAGCACAGAGCCTATGGAAATAGCGGTCAGTCCGGTAAGAAAATACAAGGCGCATGACGCAAATGTAAATTGACGCATAAGACTCTTCCTCCCAGGCGGATCAAAGATTCATAAAAATGAAGAAAAATAAAGAAGACACGAAGAACATCCGCCTTGTTCACACGCCCCTTCAATCGCAACTCAGTACATTGTAGCAGGATTGCCCGCCCGATTAAAGAGATTTGCCGGACATTTTTCCAAATTGTTTCCGAAGTCATGCATGGGCAGAAAAGAGGAGGTTCTATGTTCGGATTTTATGCGGAAACGCATGTACAGTGAAAACGCCCTTTTTTTTAAAAATCGGGGTACAGAGTGATATAGATGTACAAGCAAAAACGGCCCTTTTTAATAAAATGAAAGAAAAATCCTATTAAGGTTTGAGAGGACTTGGTCTGATGACATTCAAACTCTATCTGGATCCAGGACACGGCGGCAAGGATCGTGGGACTTCCGCTTACGGATTAACGGAAAAACAGGTGACGCTTTTGATCGCCGACCGAATTCGGGAAATCATGGAGCAGGAGTATGCAGATGTCGATGTAAGGATGAGCAGGGCAAAGGACACCGCGGTTCCGCGGGAGGAGCGGACGCGCATGGCCAATTTGTGGAACGCCGATTTCTTTCTCGGCATCCACGTCAATGCAGGAGATGGAACAGGCTTTGAAGACTGTATTTATACGAAAGCGGAAAACAGAACGGAAGAGTATCGGTCAGCGATTCATCCGGAGATCATCAAAGCGACGGGCCTGACAGACAGGGGAAAAAAGAAGTCGGATTTTTATGAATTAAGGGAGAGCAGGATGCCGGCCATGATGACAAAAAACGGCTTCATTGAAACCCGGGCGGATAATGAGAAACTCCGCTCCGAGATGTTCATTGAGAAGATTGCGCGCGGTCACGTGAACGGCATTGCCGCGGCGTTCGGACTGAAAAAGAAACCGACTGTTCAGTCTCGTTCTGATCAGACGGGGCGCTTCTTGATCAGAGTCAGAGCCAAGGATCTCTATTATTATGATCGGCCCGACTGGTCGGCTAAGGATGGTCTTGTGCATAAAGGACAAGTGTTTGCTGTTGTCCGGACGCTGACGGTCAACAGATCGAAAATGTACGCGCTGAAAAACGGAAACTTCTTGACGGCAAATGAAAATTACGTAGAAAAAATTTTATAAAGGCAACGTTTCCGCGATTTGGTCAACAAAACGGGGAAAAAGATCGGCATTCAGGTGAGGTAGAAAATAGAGACACGTGGTTGCGGCCGCCCGAAACCCGCCTGTCAATTACAGGCAGAGAATCTGTTTCGGATTGAAGCCCCGGTAGAGTAACCGGGCATTTTTATTTGTACATAAAAATCTTCTGCTCAGTGCTTCTGACCCGCATGCATAAAGAGATATAGCGATTTTCGTCCCGTATTGATATAATCAAGCTAAAACAAGATCTATTTGGGAGGAAACAAAATCATGGGGCAGCAGATCGCGTTTCATAAGGCGGATCAGTTGAAAGTCAAGCCGGATCCGGAGCATCTCGGTTTCGGAAGGCATTTTACGGATTACATGCTTGAGATGGACTATTCGGTGGATGACGGCTGGCACGACGCGCGTATTGTTCCCTACGGGCCGATTACGCTTCAGCCTGCTGCGACGGTCTTTCACTACGGCCAGGAAGTTTTCGAAGGGATGAAGGCCTATCGTGCCGAAGACGGACGCATCCTGCTTTTTCGGCCGGAAATGAACATGAGGCGAATGAACCAATCGTGTGCCCGCCTGAATATTCCTGCGATCGATGAGGCGTTCGTGACTGAAGCGATTATGAAACTTGTCGATATCGAAAAAGACTGGATTCCTTCGAAACCCGGGCAGTCCCTTTACATTCGTCCGTTTATCATCGGCACCGAGTCGTTTCTCGGCGTCCATCCTGCCGAATCGTATAAATTAATCGTTATTTTGTCGCCTGTCGGTGCCTATTTCGGCGATACGGTTAACCCTGTCAAGATTTATGTGGAAGACGAATATGTGCGTGCAGTGAGAGGCGGAATCGGATTTGCCAAGACGGGCGGGAACTATGCGGCAAGCCTGAAGGCGCAGTCGAAAGCCGAGGAACTTGGCTTCGATCAAGTGCTGTGGCTTGATGGTGTGGAGCACAAATATGTTGAGGAAGTCGGCAGCATGAACATATTCTTTAAAGTTGATGGCGAAGTCTGGACTCCTGCTCTGAACGGCAGCATCCTCCCGGGTGTGACGCGCGACTCGGTCATCAGGCTGCTGCAGCATTGGGGTGTTCCTGTAAAAGAGAAAAAAATTTCAGTTAAAAAACTGTTCAAAAAAGCGGAAAAACAAAAACTGGAAGAAGTCTTCGGAACCGGAACGGCGGCCGTGATCTCGCCGGTTGGCTTTCTAAAGTGGGAGGATCGCCTCATCAGAGTCGGAAACGGCGAAATCGGGCCGCTTTCCAAGAAGCTTTACGAGACGCTGACCGGAATCCAGACCGGCCGTCTGGAAGACGAGCTGGGCTGGATGCAGGAAGTAAGCAGCGAAGAAACGGCTGTGGCAGACTGACCGATAAGCCGGAGAAGAGCCTTGCTCTTTTTGCATATAAAGAAAAGGTGAGCCTGCCCCCGAGAGCAGGTTTCGCCAAATTTTCTTTATTCGGTATAAGAAGCGGCGACCGATGAACGGCAGGGCAGTATGACACGCCCCCGAAGGGATGAGAGATGTGGAAAAAAGGGTAAACAGACGTGTCCGCTCGATTCAGATCAGCGGAATCCGTCGTTTTTTTAATAAAGTAAAAGACTATCCGGGGGCGGTTTCACTGACGATCGGTCAACCTGATTTTCCGACGCCGGAGCATGTCAAGGAGGCCGGGAAGGCAGCGATTGATCATAATCATACGGCCTACACGGCGAATGCCGGGCTTCCCGAGTTGCGCCAGGCCGTTTCCGGATACGTCGCTGAAAAATACGGGCTTCACTATGACCCGGAAACGGAAATCATCACTACAGTCGGTGCGAGCGAGGCGATCGATCTTTCCTTCCGGACAATCCTCGAGGAAGGTGACGAAGTCATTCTGCCCGGGCCGGCCTATCCGGGTTATGCAGCGCCGATCAGGCTCGCCGGCGGCGTTCCCATCTATATTGATACGACCGAAACCGGCTTCAAAATGACCGCAGATCAGATTGCCGGGCAGCTGAACGAACGGACGAAGGCGGTTATTTTGCCGTATCCGTCTAATCCGACAGGATGTGTGCTGTCCGCCGGTGAACTGGCCGCCATTGCAGATCTGCTGAGGGGTCGGAACATTTTTGTTGTCTCCGATGAAATTTACAGTGAACTGACGTATGGGCAGGAGCACGTTTCAATCGCTTCTTTCCCGGGGATGAAGGCTGTCACTCTTGTTATCAACGGGCTGTCGAAATCGCACGCGATGACAGGCTGGCGAATGGGGTACGTGCTCGCTGACCAGCCGATCGCCGACCAGCTGATTAAGGTTCATCAATACGGGATTTCCTGTATCACCAGCATCACACAGTACGCGGCAATCGAAGCGCTGACCGCCGGCAAAAACGACGCGGAGCCGATGAGAAGGGCCTATAAAGAGCGCCTGAACTACGTGATTGGCCGGCTCGAGGACATGGGCATCGAGGTTGTCCGTCCGTCAGGCGCGTTTTACGTCTTCCCGTCAATCAAAAAGTTCGGTATGACGTCCGAAGACTTCGCGCTGTGCCTGCTTGACAAGGAGCGGCTTGCGGCGGTGCCGGGTAGCGCCTTTTCTTCATACGGCGAAGGGTATCTTCGCCTGTCCTACGCCTATTCGATGGACGTGCTCAGGGAAGGTCTCGACCGGCTTGAGCGGTTTGTCAGCGGACTGAACGCATAATGAGCGGCTACCGAGAAAAAGAATAATTATTCCGTAAAAAAGAGGAGCGAACCGCTCCTCTTTTTAGTCAATCGTCAGTGTGTCAATGACTTTCGGATATTTAGGGCCGTGAATTTTCAGTATCCCGTTTAAAAATGAGGCGTGGGTGCGCGACCGGTCTATGGTATAGGGCAGAACGACAAGACGTTCGGCCCGTTCGAACCGTCTTTCATGTGTATGAATATCTTTTTCCTCATTTTTCGTTTCCATCGAAACATCGTTTTCCACCGCAATTCTGAGCCGGTCACTGAGCAGTTCAATATGAATACTTTCCTGTCTCACACCCGGCAGTTCGGCCTCGACAATCCATTCGTCCTTGGATTCGTACAGGCGGACGGGAAATCCGCCGGAAAAAAGCGAATGGTTCTCGAAGAAGTCGTCAATCGATTTTAAAATGCCGCGAAAAGGATCCTGCTGAAAAAAAGTGTCGATTTCATTCATCAGGTTTCGTCTCATCGGCGGTCTGGGATCCTGATGATTTTTTTCATCCATAATCGATTCTCCTTTCGTAAAGCCAATCTACTTCAGCATATGAGAAAACATGCAAATGGTTCGGACGGATAGGCGGACGTTTTGATTGAATTTCTGAGGAATTAGGCTGAATTTTTTCTGTTTCGCTGAACTCTATTCTGCTTTTTTGTTTACTGAATGTACCGTCTCCTTATGTTAGATTTCAGCTGAATTAACAAACCAATGAAAAAATGAGGCGGATTTTCTTTATTCGGTGACCAATGAAACCATTTAATCATCATCTTAACAGTCGGAAGCCGTTATCCGTCTGTTCACAGGTGCACACAGCTGGGCCATCAACAGTAAAGAGCAGAGAATCTACAGTAATGGGTTGAGAATCGACAGTAAAGAGCGAAGAATCTTCAGTAACGCTCAAAAAATCAACAGTAAACGGCCTGAAATCAATAAGTGTGAAAAGTCAGAACTCGGCTCGGGCTTTTTGCGCTGCGAATGGCCGAAATTCAGGGGGGGGGGAGCAGGACGAGAATCTTAAGTTGTCGATTCGCTGTTAATCATTCAGGACGTATTTTGCTGACTGAAATGAGCACGGGGATCATCATATTTTGTTTTTTATTCAGATGTCCGCCTGATTCAGTTTTTCTCCGGCGCCGTTCCTGTCCGTTGTCCCACTGCACACATAAGTCATGGACACGCAAAGCAGTGCTCCTTCAAAAACGAAACAAAGCAGCTGAAATAATGAGAGTGAATCCAGGTGACGGGAAAACGTGTGTCCGTTCAAGGAACGGAACTTGTCCAGATCATGCGGATCCTGTGATAAAATGAAACTAGTATTTTTCCCGGCCGGAGAAGGCCGCAAAAGGTGGTTTCGTTGATGCAGGATGCTGCTCACAGGGTGCTGAAACAATATTTCGGTTATGACGAATTTCGCAAGGGTCAGGGAGAGATCATCTCGTGTCTGTTATCCGGCAAAGACACGGTCGGGATCATGCCGACGGGAGGCGGGAAATCGCTCTGCTACCAGATACCGTCGCTGCTTCTTCCAGGAACGACGCTGGTGATTTCGCCGCTGATCTCGCTGATGAAGGATCAGGTTGATGCTCTGGCAAACGCGGGGATTCCGGCGACGTTTATTAACAGCTCGCTTTCCTTTAGTGACGGAAAAAAGCGGCTGATTCAGGCAGCCGGCGGACGGTACAAACTGGTGTATGTGGCTCCGGAGCGCCTTGAAGTTCCGGATTTCCTGCAGGCGCTGGAAAGGATGGACGTCTCGCTTGTCGCCGTGGATGAAGCCCATTGTATTTCACAATGGGGTCATGATTTTCGGCCGAGCTATCGGCTCATCGCGGATATGATCGCCCGTTTTCCGCGGAAACCTGCCGTCGCTGCTCTGACGGCGACGGCGACGCCGCGTGTCACGGACGATATCTGCCGGCTGCTCCATATTCCGCAGACAAGCGTCGTTGTGACCGGATTTGCACGTGACAACCTCAAATTTCAGGTGATCCGCGGCCAGAATTCAGACACTTATTTGAATGATTATCTGAAAAAGAATCGTGATCAGCCGGGCATTATTTATGCCGCGACACGCAAAGAGGTGGACCGGCTCTGCGACAGGCTGAGGAAAGACGGATTTGCGGCGGGAAAGTATCATGCTGGCCTTTCCGAGTCGGAACGTGCGGACAGTCAAGAGCGCTTTCTCTATGACGATTTATCGGTACTTGTGGCGACGAACGCTTTTGGCATGGGCATCAATAAGTCGAACGTCCGGTACGTCATCCATTACAATATGCCCCGCAATATTGAAGCCTATTACCAGGAAGCGGGCAGGGCGGGACGCGACGGTGAAAAGAGCGACTGCATCCTGCTGTTTTCTCCTCAGGATATCCGGCTTCAGAAATTTTTTATCGAACAATCGGAAATGGACGATACGCTGAAAAATGAGGAATACCATAAGCTGGAACAGATGATCGGCTACTGCCATACGGAGTCCTGCCTGCAGGCCTATATTCTGCGTTACTTTGGGGAACAGAATCCTGAGCCGTGCCGGCACTGCGGCAACTGCCTCGATACCCGCGAGAAAGCGGACGTCACGGAGGCGGCGCAGAAAGTGCTCTCCTGTGTCAGACGGCTGCGCGAGCGTTACGGCAAAACGATGGTAGCCAAGGTGCTTGCCGGGGCGGCCGATCAGAAGATCATTCAATTTAAACTAGACAGCCTGCCGACTTACGGCATTATGAAAGATCAAACGCAGCGGCGGATCGGCGAATTTATCGATTTCCTGACCGCCGAGCAGTATCTCGCCCAGCAGGGCGGCGCCTACCCGACGCTGATGCTGACTGCCCGGTCAGTTCCGGTACTTAAAGGCGAGGCGCGCGTACTTAAAAAAGGCGCAGTGCGTGCGGCGCAGCTTGAAGTCCATAATGAATTGTTCGAACGTCTGAAAAAAGTGCGGAAGGAACTCGCCCAGAAAGAGTACGTACCGCCTTATATCATCTTTTCCGATCAGTCGCTTCGCGAGATGAGCGCAGTGCTCCCTTCAGAGGACCGCGAGTTTTTGATGATAAAAGGAGTGGGGCAGCAAAAGCTGGAAAAATACGGGCGGGCGTTCATGGAAACGATAGCGGAATACGAGGCGGAACAGATGGCAGAGAAGGGCGGGAAGGAGGCGCTCAGTCCCCGGGACAAGTGAATACCCGGGATACAACGATTGCAAAAAGAGTTTATAGCAGGTAAAATGAAGCCTGTTGGCATTCAAGACCGATCTCCTCGTATCGTCAAGAGGAGGTAGAGGTTGCGGTGTTTAAGATTAGCGCATTGGAGGCAAAAGGAGGCCGTCGAACATGCGTGAAAGGAAACATCGCCGAAGTGCGCCCGGTTCCTTGCCGGGCGTGCTGGGACCGCTTCCGAACAGGGACGGGACTGTCACATGGAAATCCATGTGATGTGCTATCGATGGAAGACATGGGTGGAGAAAGTAAGAGATGGACCGTATGGAAACATGTCGGTCTCTCGAACAGTCACACGGTTTGAGTGTATGTTGAAAAAGGTGCCGGACGGGCAGCGGCAAGGTTGTGAAAGATTCTTTTCAGGAACCGCGCCGACGTTTCCGCAATGGATTTGCGGGCCTTAAAAACCCGCGCCGGACAGGTTCGGTGTGGATCAGGCCGCTTTTTTAACAGTCTCCTATGTATGATAAGTCTCGTCCGCCCCAGGCATGATATGCTTCCGGCGGTTTTTTATTTTCTTCACCGGTCTCCCGAAAACGAGAAAAGGGAGAGAGAAAGATGCAGCAGGAATTACAGCAAGAGAGAAAAGTACAGGAAGAGCGCACGTTAAAACGCGGACTCCAATCGCGCCATCTGACGATGATTGCGCTCGGCGGCGCGATTGGAACAGGGCTGTTTCTGGCAAGCGGCAACTCGATCTATTCGGCGGGACCGGGCGGAGCACTGCTTGCTTACGGCGTCATCGGCATCATGGTCTATTTCCTGATGACCAGCCTCGGCGAGCTCGCCGCGTTCATGCCAACAAGCGGCTCGTTCAGCACCTATGCGGCGAGGTTCGTCGACCCGTCGTTCGGCTTTGCGCTCGGCTGGAACTACTGGTACAACTGGGCGGTCACGATTGCAAGCGAACTGTCCGCTGCAACAGTGATCATGAAGTTCTGGTTTCCGGACAGCCCGTCCATGCTCTGGAGCGGCCTGTTTCTGCTCGTTATATTTTTACTGAATGCATTGTCTGTCAAAGGGTATGGTGAGTCGGAATATTGGTTCGCTTTTATCAAAGTCGCGACAGTCATTGTTTTTATCATCATCGGCGTCCTGATGATCATCGGGATCATTGGCGGCGGCGTGCCAGGGTTCCACAATTTTACGATCGGCGACGCGCCTTTCCACGGTGGCTTCCTGGCCGCTTTCGGTGTTTTTCTGGCGGCCGGCTATTCATTTCAGGGTACGGAGCTGCTTGGTGTCAGTGCAGGTGAAAGCACGCACCCGGAGAAAAATGTACCGAAAGCGATGAAAACGATATTCTGGCGGATCTTGCTGTTCTATATTTTCGCGATCTTTGTCATCAGCATGATCATTCCTTATACAAATCATAACTTGTCGATTACCGACACGGTGATGGTCAGTCCGTTTACACTTGTGTTTCAGAAGGCCGGGCTTGCGGTCGCGGCTTCCGTCATGAACGCCGTAATTCTGACCGCGGTGCTTTCGGCCGGGAACTCCGGGCTGTACGCCTCGACGCGGATCCTTTATGCGCTCGCGAAAAAGGGCAAAGCACCGAGATTCCTCGGTTTTGTAACGAAAAACGGCATTCCCATCTGGTCGCTGTTGATTACTGCGGCATTCGGGTTTCTTGCTTTTCTCGCGTCTGGTTTTGGCGACGGCGTCGTTTACAACTGGCTGCTCAGCGCTTCGGGCATGTGCGGCTTCATTGCCTGGCTCGGCATCGCCGTCAGCCACTGGCGCTTTCGCCGGGCTTATATCGCTCAGGGGGGAAAACTTGAAAATCTGCCCTATCGCGCCAAATGGTTTCCGTTCGGGCCGCTGTTTGCCTTCGCGGTCTGCATGGTCGTTGTCATTGGGCAGAGCTTCAGCGCCTTTTCCAGCGGAAAGATCGATTGGGGCAGCCTGATCGCGGCTTACATCGGCATTCCTGTCTTTCTTGCCGTCTGGTTGATTGCCAAATGGAAGATGAAGGCGAAACTGATTCCGCTTGAAAAGTGCGATATTTCACGACGGCACTATGCTGAGTAAACAGGCAAGCGTGATAAAATCCAATAAAACAAATGACGATAAAATCGGGATGGACACACCATCCCGATTTACTTTTTGAGAGATTCAATCAGGGCGCTGCTCGTTTCCAGTGCCATTAAGGAGAATGAGTGGGGTGCCGATTCCAGATCATTTTTCAAATGATGAAATGTTTGGGGACTGTTGCATAGGTTTCAGGAAGCGGAATTTGTACCAGCAGCGCATCATCCCGTTGAATCATTGCCTTCATCATAACTGCGAAGCCCATTTCAGCCCTGACGCAGTGCAGCCTGCGGGATTCCACAGGGCGCAACCTGTGACGTTTGAGCGCTTTCCATGATAAACTGGACAGAGGAACAGAGAAGAGTGCTCTGCTTTTTTAGTAGGAGAAAACAATAGGAGGAAATGTGAATGTTTAACATCTTGCTACATACACATAGCGGCATGTGGGGAATCATGGTGCTGCTGTTTATTCTCAGTTTCGCCTTCTATCGGCAGCGCGGATGGAACATGGGCCTGCGGCTCGCCTATCTTGTGATGCTCGTGACCGGTGTATGGATGCTTGCGCTGAAGGGTTTTCCATGGCTGTTTATTCTAAAAGGGATTCTCGCACTGATCTTGATCGGCATGATGGAGATGACGCTTGGCAGACGCAGGAGAAAAGAACCCACTTTCTTTATGTGGATCCTGATTATCGTCATTTTGGCTGTTATTCTGCTGATTGGCTATGAGGTTCTTTAAAAAAGGATTGCAGTGAACAAGGGCCGGGGAAAGTTTCCCCGGCCCTTGTTCATAGAATCAAAAGATGCCCGAAGCAGATGGCTGGTCATACGCTCATCGTCTGCAGTACGCCGGATGCCTGAATTCTTCTTGCGGCTTCGCGAAGGCGGTCTTCGGGCTCCAGCAATCCCGCGCGCACAAACAGATCGCCGTGGCTTCCGAATCCGACTCCCGGCGCCATGGCAACGTGCGCGCGTTCGAGCAGCGCACGGACAAACGTTTCCGATGTATACCCGTCAGGCACCCTGAACCAGCAGAAAAACGAGCCCTTCGGTGCCTGAACGTTCCAGCCGATCGCGCGCAGGCTTTCGACAAGGACGTTTCGGCGCCGTTCGTAAAGAGCGCACAGATCGCGGACGGAGTCCTGGGGGCCGAGCAGCGCGGCGGATGCGGCATCCTGAACCGCGCCGAACACGTCGCTGTGGGCCATTTCGTGAAAACGGTTGAGCGCACGGATGATCGAGGCGTTGCCGGCAGCAAATCCGAAACGCCAGCCGGCCATATTATACGTCTTGGACATCGTGTAAACTTCAATGCCCTGTTCTTTGGCTCCCGGCGTTTGCAGGAAACTGCGCGGACGCGTGCCGTCGAATCCGAAGGCGGCGTAAGCGAAGTCATGCACGACAGGCAAGTTGTGCACCCGTGCGAAGGTAAGCGTGTCGGCGAAAAATTTTTCCGTCGCGATGGCGCCGGTCGGATTGTTCGGATAGTTCAGCATCAGCAGACGGGCCTTCTCCAGAATCTGATCCGGAATCGTCCGGTAATCCGGCAGGAAGCTGTCTTCGGCGCGTACCGGAATGCCGTATACATCGGCGCGGGCCAGTGACGGGCAGGAAAAATACATCGGGTAGCCGGGATCCGTCGTGATCATGATATCGCCCGGGTTAAGCAAAACATGGGGAAGTGCGGCGATGGCAATCGTTGCCCCGTCAAAAACCGTGATTTCCGTCTCAGGATCAAGGGTCACTCCGTATTCCCGCAAATAGAATGAGGCGATGGCTTCCTTGGCACTCCGTTTGCCTCCGTACGGAGGATAGCCTTGATTCTCCGGAAGCCGCGAAGCACGGTCGAGCGCGCGGACAATATGATCCGGGGTCGGCTGATCCGGGCTTCCTTTTTCCAAATGAATCAGATCAATTCCTTTATTCTCAAAAACGTCGATCATCCGGTCAATCCGGGCAAAATAATTTTCAGGTATGGTCCGGACAAGTTCTGAAGGAATGAAATCAACCATGAATGAATAAGCCTCCAATTTCAAGGGTCATTTCTATTACACTATTCCCGGACGGGAGAATCGCAACAGAATCCCGCTGATTGATCAGCCGCTGCGGGCAGTTTTCGGCCGCGGGCAGGACTTTATCGGTTGCCACGTACATTTCCCGAACCGCTGAATGACTTCCGGGGGCGGGAAAGAACAATAGACGAGAAAAATCTTACGCATTAATCCGTGCTCTGTCAATAAGGGGTGCCCGCGGATCCTTGAGAGGCACACCTGCAAACGCGGAGAATAGGATAGAGGGAAACGCCTAATAATCATCAGGCGAAAAGCGTACGCCCGGGGCAAGGGCGGGCGGAAAGGATGAGACTATGTTTGTCTATACAGTGAAAACGGGAGACTCTCTGTATGGCATCGGACAGAAGTTTGCTATATCTGTTGATACATTAAGAGCGGTGAACGGATTAACGGCAACAAATATTGTCACCGGTCAGGCGTTGCTCGTGACCAGTGATGTTTATGTCGTGCAGCCGGGGGACAGTTTCTGGACGATATCGCGTATGGCCTTTGTGCCGCTGAACGCATTGATGCAGGCGAATCCGGGCATTCGCCCGGAGAATCTGAGCCCCGGGATGAAGCTGAATCTTCCAAAGATTGATAGGCGTCTGGTGACATCTTTCAGCTATACGCAGCTTCGGACGCCTGCCGCCGATCAGGCGCTGATCGAAGGCCACGCGCCCTATCTGACTTATATTGCTTTATTTGAGACCCATTTCAACTGGAACGGCGATTTAAGTCCGCTGAATGACAGCGCGGCGGTACTGTCGGCCTGGCGCGGACGTGTGACGCCGATACTGACGGTGACCAATCTATCCGAATCAGGATTTAATTCCGCACTCGTGCATCGTGTAGTGAATACGCCCGACGTACAGGCGCACCTGATCGACAATATGATGAATCTGGCGACTTCGCACGGGTATGGCGGAATCAACATTGATTTTGAAGGAGTGCTCGCTGCCGACCGGGAAGCCTTTGTCACATTCCTGCAGGCGCTGAAAGCGAGGACCCAGGCGGCCGGACTCAATCTGAGTATTGCCGTTCCTGCGAAGACGGACGATACGGTTCCTTGGGTGAAAGGTTATGACTACGAAGCGATCGGTGCGGTTGTCGATCTTGTCTTCATCATGGCCTATGACTGGCATCATGCAGGAAGCGAACCCGGAGCGACGGCACCGATTGAACTTGTTCGCAGAACGGTTCGTTACGCGGCTTCCCTTATTGACCGCAGCAAGATTATTATGGGCACGCCGTTCTATGGTTATGATTGGGTGATTCCCTATTCCGGTCAGACGCCAGGGCAGGCGATCACAAATCAGGCGGCAGTCAATCTCGCGATGAGCGAGCAGGTCCCGATCAATTACTCCGAAGCCGATCAGGCCGCCTATTTTTACTATACGGATGATAACGGGCAGAATCACGTCGTCTGGTTCGAAGACACACGCAGCCTGTTCAATAAAGCGCAAATTGTTTACAATGCGAGACTGGGCGGCATCGGCAGCTGGCAGCTGAATTTCGCTATGCCGCAGTATCCATGGGTTTTTACTCACTTTTTTCAAATCAGAAAAGTCTGAGGCGAAAGGCGCGGCTTTCCTTTTTGCGTGAATTCGGCCGTTTTTCATGCTATCGTTAGGAATGGCAGAAAAGTCGAAAAAGCATGGAAGCGAGTGGGATTCATGGGAGAAAAAGTTGTCGGATTTATCGGAACGGGCGTTATGGGCAGAGGAATGATCCGTAACCTGATGAAGGCCGGTTTTAAGCTTTATGTTTATAACCGGACAAAGGGCAAGACGGATGAACTTTTGGCCGAAGGGGCGGTCTGGAAGGAAAGTCCGGCCGCGATTGCCGAAGCCGCGGATGTCGTAATCACAATGGTCGGCTATCCTAAGGATGTCGAGTCGGTTTATTTCGATAATGGCATACTCGATCATGCCAAACCAGGTACCTATTTGATCGACATGACGACTTCATCGCCTCAGCTGGCTGAAAAAATCAGCGACGCGGCAAAAGAGAAGGGGCTCCGCTCATTAGACGCACCGGTTTCCGGCGGCGATGTCGGCGCGGAGAACGGCACGCTGTCCATCATGATCGGCGGGGAAAAAGAAGATGCCGAAGCGATGGCACCGGTTTTTCAGGCGATGGGGAAGAAGATCGTCTACCAGGGCAAAGCGGGATCGGGTCAGCACACCAAAATGGCCAACCAGATTGCCATCGCTTCGAATATGATCGGCGTTGCCGAGGCACTTTCCTACGCAAAACATGCGGGGCTGAACACGGATAAAGTGATGGAAAGTATCGAAACCGGCGCAGCCGGCAGCTGGTCGCTTTCCAATCTCGGGCGACGGATGCTGAAGGGCGATTTTGAACCGGGTTTTTATATCAAGCACCTGATCAAGGATGAACGGATCGCGCTTGAGTCGGCGAAAAGTATGGGACTCGATACCCCCGGCCTTGCTCTGTCGAAGAAAATTTACGATGAACTTGCTAAGGCGGGCGAAGAAAACAGCGGTACACAGGCGATCTATAAAAAGTATTGGAAAGAATGAGCGGAGTTTCCAATAGTGCGGTGCATCAAGTGAAAAACTGCCGGTTCTTTTCAGCAGAACCGGGCTTCGCGTTCATGAAGGAGAAAAAATGGCCGGACGTTTTGCGCCCGGCTTTTCGTTTGAACTGACATGATTGTGTCCGCGCGTTTAAAAAGTTATACTTTGCTTAGCGTCTTGCTAGGGTGTGTCTTTTCACAGCCAGCTTTTTACTGATCTTGAGTTAAGTATAACTGAGGATGATGAACGTGGTGCCAAAAGATGACTCCGGGCTGACCGGGGAAAAATGGGAAGATTGTCCGAGAAAGCCGATTGCCGTGGCGACGAACCACCCGAACCCGAACCGGCGTATGGCGCCGCTTTCTTATGAAGGTGTGCCGCTCGGCTCCGCAAAAAAGATGCTGATCGAAGCGATCGTATCCATTTACGGTTCGGAAATCGAGGAAGAAGATCAACGGTTTATTTTCGCGTGCTTTCGTACGGCGCTTTTTCATATGCCGCATGCCGGTGTATTTTATTTTGATGAAGAGAAAAAACAGATTGTCTGCCGTATCCAGTCACAGAAAGGGTTCGCTGATTTCGGCGTCAACAAGCGCTGGCTGCAGGCTGTCTATGCGCGTTTTATCAAACGGAGCGAGGCATACAAAAAGACGGGTGCCGCCGCTTCAGATACAGGAGGGGTGCACAGATGAAAATTTTAATTGTCCTTGGATCTCTGCTCGCGTTTCTTTCGGTCTCTTTCGGTGCTTTCGGGGCTCATGTCCTGAAAGCACGCCTGGGTGATCATTATCTTTCCATCTTTCAGACGGGTGTCCAGTATCAGATGTTTCACAGTCTCGGACTGATTCTGATCGGCATTCTTGCATTGAGCGTGTTCCGCGGGTCGGCGGGCACGCTGCAGTGGGCCGGATGGCTGATGGTGCTTGGCGTGGTTCTGTTTTCCGGGAGCCTTTATGCGCTCAGCATCACCCGCATCGATGCGCTTGGGGCGATTACACCGTTCGGCGGCGTGGCATTTCTGATCAGCTGGGTACTGGTGATTCTGGCCGCAGTCAAGGGATAACACCTTTCTAGAACACATAAATAGTGAAAAACGGGTCGAAGTAAAGTGTATGAAACAGCTCACTCCGGCTCGTTTTATTTTTTATTCCTGTACTGCTGGCCTTCTATCTTCCGGTGGAAGGCGGTGCAAAAGGATAGGCGTATTCCAGCGGCTCTGTAAACTCAAAATAATTGACGAATACCATTGGAATCAAGTAGCGCACCGATGTTTGCCTGTCGACGACGATGACATGGTCGCGGCCAGCTGCTTCGATGGTGCCGGTGAATTTTTTCGCGTTCCATTCTGTGTTCCCCTCAAATGTTGCGTAAACGGTAGCGGTTTTACCAAGATTGAGCCTCAAAATATTTTCGATATAGGATTGTTCGACGAAAGTCGGTGCGGCCGCTGAAGGCACTGCCGGAGCTGCCGGAGCCGGAGCGGGTGCCCCCGCAGGTATGGTATAGGACGGGTAAGGATAAGGCAGGGTCTGTGGCGGGACGGCGGCACCTGACGGCGTAGCGAACTGCCCGGGAAAAGGGAACGAGGCACTTCCCGCCTGCTGCGGTGTCTGCTGTCTCAAAGTTTCCCAGTTCTGAACCTCTCCGTACTCTGGATTGAATGAAGCACCATACGGCCATTTTTCCGGCGGAAATTGATCACTCATGATTCGAATCACTCCTTAAAAATAAGTTAATCGGCGTATTGCGCTGAAAATCGGGAAATCAGGTTTTCTAAAACGGTTTTCAGCGGGATCAGTAGACCCGCGGACATTCTTGCGGAGTGGGGGCAAAGAAACAATGCGCCTTAAAGCGGCCGGTGTTCCATTGGTTGAACCACTGAGCTGGGCACGTGGCCGGAGGCTTGAAAAACCAGAGCGAATTCGTTGCCGGATTGAAGCGCTCGCCGTTGATGACGCGCTTTGCCAGCCTTTTGTCCTGCGAACGCGCAGCCTGATAGAAATACCCGTGCTGCGTTGCCTCAAATCCGCCGGGACTTTGAAAGACCATCTGTTGAATACTTGTGATGCCGTTAAAATCGAGACAATTGCCAAGAACTCGGTTGACACCGACATTGCCGACCAGCAGCATGCCGAGCTGGCCGTCCCCTTCGGCTTCCGCACGCATCAGCCGGGCGAGCAGCGATACATCGCTCGATGTATATTGGATGACAGCCATGGCCGGACACCCCCTTTTATCTGAAAAATTCAGTTTGTGAACAGATTTCATTGATGTACAGTCAAGCAGGTCAGGGCTGTTTGCCGCATACTTTTAAAGACTATGCGGCTTGGAGAAAATGATGACAAAAGCCCGAGAAAGGACGGGTCCGAATATCATGAATGATCAAAAACGGCCCACCCCTGGTTCGGGCGGGCCGTTCGGTACCCTTTGTTGAATTAGACGGCGAGCATCTTCATAAATTTTTCCTCATCGAGCAGCGATCCGACATAAAACGGTCCGAATTCGCCGAAACGGGCGCTCGCCTCGTCAAATCGCATTTCATAGACGATTTTCTTGAACTGAAGTGCATCGTCCGCGAAGAGAGTGACCCCCCATTCCCAGTCGTCGAAACCGACCGAACCGGTGATGATCTGAGTGATCTTCCCGGCGTAACGGCGTCCGATCAAGCCGTGGCTTTTCATTAGTTCACGCCGATTTTCCATCGGGAGCATATACCAGTTGTCGCTCTGGTCCCGTTTTTTGTCCATGGGATAGAAACAAAAATAGCCGGTTTTGGGCAGAACTGGATACAGGCGCGCCCGGACACGCGGGTGAGCGTACGGATCTCCCTCGCCGCTGCCCAGATAATTGCTCAGTTCGACGACGGAAACATAAGAATAAGCCGGCACCGTCACCTCGGCAAGTTTCGATTTATTGAATGCCGTCTCAAGTTCGTTAAGCTCGTCCATGGTCGGCCTGAGCGACATGATGACGAAATCGGCCTTCTGACCGAGAATAGAATAGAAGGCGTAGCTTCCTTCGCGGTTTTGTTCGATCAGCTCCCACTGAGTAAGAAAACTGTTGAATTCCTGAATGGCTTCTTCTTTTTCATGATCCGAAAGGGCTTTCCACAAAGACCAGTCAACGGTCCGGAAATCATGCAGGCAGTACCATCCGTCAAGTGTTTCTGCTGCTTCGGCCACTGCAATACACCTCTTTATCTGTTTGTTCTGCAAATAGAAAATATAAAAAGATTAGCGGAGTTTAGTATCAGAAAAACTAAGACTCAGCCGGCGTCTGAGACTTGGCTTCGCCAAATTTTTCTTTATTTATTAACTATATCACAGTATAGCGGCCGTCTGCGACAAGATGATTCGCGAATCTTCGGCACGATCAAATTAATTTTCAGGATGTCGGATCGTTTCATTTAGTTTATACTTGGGATAGATAACAGTGATAGGGAAATTTCAATTGGAGGCGGCAACATGGCGGATTTGTTTGACAGGCTTAAGGCCGAGGTAAAAGAGAGCAGACCGGTGATTGTCTTTCCTGAGAGCGGGGACGAACGAATCCTGGCGGCGGTTCGGAAGCTGGCGGCTGAAGGTATTATTCAGCCGATTCTGATCGGAAAGCGGGAGCAGGCGGCCCCGGAGATCCGCCTGCTTGCGGATCAGCAGAAAATTCTGTTCAGGCATCCTGAAACGGAAACGCGAATGGACAGCCTAGTTGAAGCACTTGTCGCGCGCAGGAAAGGGAAGACCGATAGCGGACAGGCACAAAAATGGCTCAGCGATCCCGGATATTACGGAACGATGCTCGTGTATATGGGGGAAGCGGACGGGCTGGTGAGCGGGGCCGCACATTCAACGGCGGATACGGTCCGGCCGGCGCTTCAAATTATTAAAGCTCAGCCTGGGAAGAAACGAATTTCCGGAGCGTTCATCATGGTCAAGGGCGAGGAAGAATTCGTCTTTGCCGACTGCGGAATCAATATTGCGCCGGACAGTGAGACGCTGGCGGAAATTGCGGTCGAGTCCGCTGGGACAGCAAGGCTGTTCGGGATCGATCCGAGAATCGCCATGCTCAGTTTCTCAACCAAGGGATCGGCCAAAGATCCGTCGATCGATAAAGTGACCGAAGCTGTAAAACTGGCCAGACAAATGGCTCCTGAACTCCTCATCGATGGAGAGCTGCAATTTGACGCCGCCTATGTGCCTTCCGTAGCTGAAAGAAAAGCTCCGGACTCTCCAATCAGAGGGCAGGCAAACGTCTTTATTTTTCCGAATATCGATGCCGGCAACATCGGTTATAAAATGGTTCAGCGGCTCGGCGGATATGTGGCTATCGGCCCGATTCTCCAGGGCCTGAATAAACCGGTCAACGATCTGTCGCGCGGCTGTTCGGCGGATGATGTCTATAAACTGGCGATCATCACGGCGAAACAGACGCTGTCGCTTCGCCGGCATCAGAAAGCTTGACTGCCGTTTTTCCCGCCGTCCATTCAAAATCATCCAAGAAGTTACGTCAAGGAGGGATTGCGTCATGAAGAAACTGAGCGTCTTAATCACCGTGGTGTTGGCTGTTTTTCTGATTGCCGGCTGCGCGCATTACACCACCGGCTCTTACGGAAGTTCAAGCGGAGCCGGCAAAAGTTCTGCCAGCCGGAACAATGAACAAAGCTCGAAAACGAGCAGCAGCACAGCCGATCAGAAAACTCAAGCAGGTAGTGGCACGGCCTCCGTTAATCAAGGATCATTCGAACAGACCCAGCAGGAAATCAGGGCGGCGCTGAAAACAGCGGCAAACGTTAAACTTCCGCAATTGGTACCCGTTTCAGGCGGTTATGACATTTCGGCGCAGGCACAGGGCACTTCTTCAGGTTATACGGTCACTTATAAACAAACGGCCCGTCCGGTAAAAGTCAATGACCCCTCGCTTTCACAGGCCGAGACTCTTGTCACACTGAAGGCCGTCACTTATTCGAATGATGCGGAGGCAGGAGGACAGATCACTTTTCACCAGTATGGCGCTTCCGACGGCCAGCCGGTCGATCTCGGCCACCGAATAACTGGATATGAAGCTGCAGGAGCCGGTACGGCAGGAGTCTCGTGGAATGAGGGCCGCTGGACATTGATGGCCCTTTCCCCGACATCCGATCAGGAGAAAGGGATCAGTTTGGCGAAAAATATCGTCGCCTATCTGGATACGTATCTGCTGCCCGTTCCGCATCAATACGGGTTGATTCAGGTGTATACGGACAACCGGAAAAGTCAGGTCATGTGGCAGGACGGCCGGACCGTGTACCAGCTCACAGATGTGACCGACCCGATGAGTCTGGTGCAGATTGCCGTTTCGGTAAAGTAGCGATGATTCAAAAAGACATGAGAAGCAAGATTGAGGTTTCAGGGCTGATTGACCTCGAGGTTACGGAAAGCAGCCCATTATTTTGTTGAGCTGTTTCGAATTTTTTGCTGCTTCGGATGAGCTTCCTGACGATTGGGAAGAACTTTTACCACTTTCGGATGAACTAGGCGGAAGCAGCTCCGAACTGGGAAAAAGTTGCACCGAAATCATGGAAAGCAGCTCCGAACAGAGGGCTGCTCGCTGATAAGAAAAACTTGGTGAAGCCAAGTCTTTGACGACGGCCTGAGCCTTAGTTTTTCTTATACTAGACACCTCTAATTTTTTATTTTTATACTTTCTTATTTGTATAAAAAAGTCCGATTCGCTAAAATGCGAATCGGACTTTTTGGCAATTTCTATTTAGCTGGTGTATTTCCGCTGCAACTCGCGTCTGCATTGCCGGAAGCCGGTTCATGCTTCTTTTCCATGGCGGCGACGGCAACGCCAAGCAGGATCATCACACTCCCAATACCGAAGCCCATAGTTAATTTTTCACCAAGGAGCAGCCACCCGAGCAGTGTCCCGATCATCGGCTGAAAGAAGAGAAACAGCGAACCGATTCCGGCATCCATCATTGCCAGACCTTTGTTCCACAGAAAAAAGGCGCCGGCTGTGGAAATGATGCCAAGGTAGAGTACGCCGAGAACGATCGTGCTGCTTTCAAGATGAACGGATCCCGCAGCCCAGTCATGAGCCATGAACGGCGTCGTGAAAAACAGGGCAAAGAGCATGGCGTAAGCTGTAATTGTCAGTGATGACAAGGTTGCAGAAGCCTTCTTGACATAGACGGACAACAGTGCCCAGGTTACGGCAGCCAGAACAAGAATCAGACAGCCCCAGAAATAATCTCCAGGGTGATCCGGCAGACCGATCGTAATAACGACACCCGTCGTCGCGATGACAAGCGACAGGACTTTTTTTACCGTCAGAGCTTCTTTTAAAATGATTCTGGCAAAGACAACCACAAATGCCGGCGTTGCGGAAGTAATGATCGACCCGGTGTGGGCGTCCGACAGCTTTGTGCCGGTGAACTGGCAGACGATTGATACGAAATAACCGATAAAACCGATCCACACCAGCATGATCCAGTCATTTTTTTTAAGGTGCGTCCGCTCGTGTTTTCTGATGCGCATGATCAGGATAATAAAGAACAGTACAGACACAGCCAGTGCATAACGGAACCACACCAAAGCGAGCGGGGAAACATAATTAAGAATATATTTACTGACCACGTACATACCGCCCCATATGCCTGCCGCGAGCGACAAGCAAAGAGCGCCGATAATCGATGGTTTCATATTTTTCCACCCTTTCTTAGTTGGGAATCCATTCATACTCCCGAGGAAAGGGACTTTAAAAAACTAAAAACAATCCTGTATTGACCGTCCCTTTTCTCAGGCAAGGGAAGGAACCGGCTGATCATTTTCGAAAAGATCGAAATAAAGTCTCACATCGGGCACCTCCTGACACATATTCTGAGCAATCCTCTTTTATTAACAATTATAAACAATATGGACAAGCGCACCATGGTAGAAAGGGAGAAAAATAAGACGGTTTGAAAGTTAAAATGAAAGATCAGAAAGTTGAAGTGCTCTGTTTGAATAAGGCAACAAAAAACCGCTGCCCGGCAGGGGATCAGCGGTTTCTTGTTGTTTCCGGTCGGAAGCCTTCCTCAATCAGGTATTCCCGGGCCTCGCGGTACGTCCGGAAAGTGCCGTCCAGGAGCTCTCCGGCGTAGACATTCCACAGCTCGTTTTCATAGATCACTTCAAGTTTCTGTCCGTTGCGGCTCAGCCAAATCTCGTGATCATTCCCGTCTGCGGTTGCGGTTTCATAGGCGCCCTCTGCGGAAAGCGCGTGAATCGCCTTTTTAATGATCGCTTGCAGGTCTTCCTCCGAAAAATCACGGATGTTGACCATGCCCTTCGCGTCGGCCTCGTATCCGCCGATGCCTTTGGCGTAGACATAGCCGTTGCCGTTCGGGTGCAGATGATAAACCACGTTCTTTTTATCCGCAACACTTCCCGAATATTGGAAGTTGACCCTTCCGAGGGAGACCTCTTTCTTCTCAAGCTCGGGAAATGATTCAATAATCGCCAGCTTTTGCTGATAATCAAGCATAGATGCTGCTTCACTCCATTTAGTCGGATTTTTCTTCGGTTTATTATAGCATACAACGGACGGGACAGTGAAACGGCGGATGTGGGGCGGCCCCATCAGGAAAATCAAGGATGATACGAAATAAAGCGGACATGGATAAAAAATAGGGAGCAGCCTCACTTGGTACTGGCAATTCTTGATTCTAAGAATAAGTACGGCGATTTTCCATCTCAGAATATGGAGAGCGCAGATGAAATCAGCCTTTTAGAAAACAGCAGGGCAAAAGCTTAATTTTGCTATTTTCTGTTGACAAAGCCGGGCGTTGCGGATCACACACCAAATCGTCATTTTGTTGCGAGTAAGCATGTACGGGGCATAAAATCGATAAAAATGAAGTAAAGAGCAAATGGATGAACTTTTTTTATCATGTTGACTCAGCTCGGTTCGACTTTGGCTTGATTCGGTTCGACTTCTCATTTTTGGTTCGACTTTCTCCGGATTCGGTTCGACTTTTCGTTATTTTGGTCCGACTTATTGGCGTATCGGTTCAACTTCGGCTTGATTCGGTTCAACCTCTCAATTTCGGTTCGACTTTCTCCGAATTCGGTTTGACTTTTCGTTATTTTGGTCCGACTTATTGGCGTATCGGTTCAACTTTGGCTTGATTCGGTTCAACCTCTCAATTTCGGTTCGACTTTCTCCGGATTCGGTTTGACTTTTCGTTATTTTGGTTTGACTTTCTAAATTCGATCTGACTGTTGCGCAGTTCACGTCTGCTTTTCCAATATAAGTCGCTCATTACTGATAATTTTAAACAATTTTATTTTGAATGGGAACAATTTTACTGCGTAGAAAGGTGGCTTCATGATTAAACACCTTTATTGTCAAAACACAACAGGCCATATTTCTGGTCCTTTCTTTCTGCTATTTTTCCCCCAACGCATTGTTCAGCAAATAATCTCTTTTCAGGATATAGTACATAAGCCCGACCATGCTTATTGAGATGAATACCCAAAAGACGGGTTTGATTCCCCTTTGTTTACAATCACGGTACACAAGTCTCAAAATGGTAATCATGATTGGCAGGAAAGCAAGCAGCATAAAAATACAAGATAAAATAATCAGAAATAAGACAGTCATGCTGTCATATCCGTTAAATCTAGTAACCAAAGCGGCTATAAACGTCCCAATGAATAGGAATAAAAATCCCGCAACAATGAACTTCATTTTCTTAGTCTTTTCTTTCACAAGATCAATCTCCTTTCTTAAGTCAAGCACTAACTCAACTCTCGTGTTTGGATGAGTAAGTTCTTCAACAGATACATGAAAGATTTCCGCCAGACAGATTAAATTTTCAGTATTGGGATTGGAAACTCCGGTTTCCCATTTCGATACCGCCTGCCGGCTGACACCTAATCGTTCTGCCATTCTTTCTTGCGACATTTTGTTTGCTTTTCTTAGCTCTTGTATCTTTTCACCTAACGTCATTGGTATCACCTCCTCAATAAAAAACTAGCAAATTTTTCGGTTGCAGACTACCAACTATCTGTCAACTTGCGGTTGCCATTTCATTTATAAACAATTCGCATCTGCTCATTGGCTTATAAAGTTCACTAAAACTAAAAAAGTGTTGGCTTTAACCGAGCAATATGAGAGGTTTATCCTCTTCGAATTTTCAGTCTTAATAATGAAGCTGTTGTTGGTGGCAACACGGATTACATGAAAGCAGATACAACGATTATAGATTTTTTCCTGAAAAATGAGAACGGCTGATCAATTTAAAAGCGGCTGAACATAGGGCCGTTGTGCCGAACTTTTCACAACTTGAGATGAAGTTATCAGCAATACATACTTAAACAGGTCAGAGTCAGCAGCGCGGGGTTCAGGATCGCATTCCGATGGCTATGCTTGTTTTATAGCTTTTTTAACACTATGTAAAATTTTTGTTTTATGTCTTAAATTTTCTGTTTTCAAATTGACATGATTTTACATCTAGTGTACTATGTAACTAATACAGAAGATCAATCAGCAACTGGGGGTTTGGCTATGGCAGTCTGGACTACTTTATTAAAAAAGGAGATGCGGCTTGGAGGCCTTGGTTTTTTTATTTTCCTCATATGTCAGCTTGCCGTGATGGCGCTTGGTATTTATCTGGCATTTCGAAGCGGCAGCCGTGCAGCGATAACTGTTACCGGCCTGGTTTTAATCGGCTTTCATTTTCTTTATCTATTTGGCTATATGGTTGTCAATGTTTCTATGGAAAAAAAGACTTTTCATCTGTGGCTGCACAATCCGTTGCCCGGCTGGTCGATGCTTGCCGCCAAACTCGTCAGCGGCATCATCTACATGACGCTTTCGCTTCTTGTGGTCGGGATCTATACATGGATAGGGTATCTGATGTCAGGCCCAACAGCGGTGTCTCCGTCTCCTGAAGTGCATATCTATCGAATTGCCACTCTGGCTGTTGCTTATATTTACTGGATTGCGATTTACACGGGCATTATTTTTACTTTTCTCTGGATCGTTCTTCTCTGTATGCGGTCGAGGATTGGCAAGTGGGCGTGGATCTTCATGATTGCAGGACTGGGCGTTGTTACATTTTTACTGGTTAAATTCGTACAGCTTGGTCTATATACGGCCGTTACCGAGTGGGGAGAGCTGCCTGAATCTGTGATTGGTTTTTGGCTCTCAACACCAGCGATCCATACAGTGGTTCCGGTATATTTCGGCAGCTTCGTGTTTGATTTTTTGGTCATGGCGATTTTCTTCTCTTTATCGGCCTGGCTGATGGATCACAAGCTGGAAATGTCTTAAAAAAACCTGTGCCGGAAATCGTACGAAGGAGGTTATGAAGATGGCAGAAACGTTTAACCCTTCTGTACCGATCTATCTCCAGCTTTGCGAGCGCATCAAGAACAGAATCATCCGCGGGGAAATCGGTGTCGGCGAGCGGCTGCCGTCCGTGCGGGATCTGGCGATTGATTCGGGTGTGAATCCGAATACGGTACAGAGAACCTATCGCGAGCTGGAGGAGGAGGGTATTGTGGAGAAGCGGAGGGGGCAGGGAACCTATGTGACGGAAAATCAGGAGACACTTGGCCGGATGCGCAATGAACTGAAGGAACGGCACATTTCCGCCTTCGTTCGCGAGATGAACGAAATGGGCTACTCAGAGGCCGAAATGCTTGAAGGATTAAAGCATTACTTTGACGAAGAATGCACAAAGGAGGGGAACCAGTGATTCAGCTGGATCATGTATCGAAACGGTATCTGACAAAAAAAGCGCTGAAGGATGTCAGCTTGCAGATTGAACCGGGGCACATTGTCGGTCTGATTGGCTCGAACGGAAGCGGAAAGTCGACGACGCTCAAACTGATTTCCGGTCTCATCCGTCCGACGAAAGGAACGGTGCTTGTCGACGGTGTGATGGCGAGCCGAAAGATCTGCACCAAGGTCGCTTTTTTGTCGGAACTGGACGCTTACTATTCTTTTTTCACGGTGAAGCAGACGCTTGATTTCTATGCGCAGACGTTCGGTGATTTCAACAGGGCAAAGGCAGAAGAAATGATTGATTTCATGAAGCTGGACCGGAATCAGAAAGTGAAGCATCTGTCAAAAGGCAACCGCGGGCGGCTCAAAATTGTCGTCACGCTGTCCAGAGACGCGCCGTTCATCCTCATGGATGAGCCGTTGTCGGGGCTTGATCCGATGGTGCGCCAGTCGATTATTAAAGGACTGATTTCATTCATTGATCTTGAGAAACAGACGGTTGTGCTGACAACGCATGAACTGCAGGAGATTGAACCCCTGCTGGACACCGTCATTCTGATTAAGAACGGCGAAATTCTGGATACGAAAAGTGTCGAGGAGATTCGCAGCAAGGAAAATCTCAGTTTAGTCGATTGGATGGTGAAAGAGTATGAACAGTAAGGTAGAAGCCGAGAAGAAGCCGGCGGTGAAGCTGGAACACGTCACAAAAAAGTTTGGCAGTAAGACGGTGATTGATGATCTGAGTTTTGAAATCTACGGCGGAGAAGTCTTTGGTTTCCTTGGCCCGAACGGTGCCGGGAAAACGACGACGATCCGGATGGTCGTCGGCCTGATGCGGATGACCAAGGGCAATATTTTTATTCAGGGGCACAGCGTGAAAAGCGAATTTAAACAGGCCCTGCGCCAGGTAGGGGCGATCGTTGAGAATCCGGAAATGTACAAATTTCTGACCGGCTACCAGAACCTCATCCATTATGCCCGGATGATCCCGGGGATCGATAAGAAGCGGATTGACGAAGTGGTCGAACTGGTCGACCTGAAAGAGCGGATCAACGAGAAAGTCAAACGCTACTCGCTTGGAATGCGTCAGAGGCTCGGACTGGCGCAGGCTCTGCTTCACCGGCCGTCCGTTCTGATTCTCGACGAACCGACGAACGGGCTCGATCCGCAGGGCATCCGTGACCTGCGCAACTATCTGCATGACCTGACACGCAAAGAAGGCGTGGCGGTGATCGTCTCCAGCCACCTGCTTTCGGAGATGCAGCTGATGTGCGACCGGATCGGCATTATCCAGAAAGGGAAACTGCTCGGCGTGGAGACGGTGAACGAATTTGTTCAGGAAGGCGGGGAAAAGGTCCGCCTGACCGTTGACGACGGAGCAATGGCTGCCCGGGTTGTCAAAGAAAAACTGGCGATTGAAACGGAATCGATTGAACCTCAGGCGATTGAGCTGGCCATCGATCATGAAAAGATTCCGGTCGTTATTGATACGCTCGTGATGTCCCAAGTGAAGATCTACGGCGCGGTTTCGGTAACCAAATCACTCGAAGACAGATTCTTGGAAGTGACTGGAGGGAAGGGCCTTGTCTAACTTTTTCGCACTCATTCAAAACGAAAATATGAAAATTTACCGTAAAAACGCGACCAAAGTCATGCTGATCATCCTGCTCGGCATGATTCTGGCAGCCGGGCTGATCATTAAGCTGAACCAGCCCGCGCCAAAAGAGAATACGCAGTGGAAGCAGAGCCTGGTACAGCAAAATAAAATGTACCAGCAGCAGATGGCTCAGGTCAAAGGGAGTAAGCAGGCAGTCAATTATTATAAGCAGACCATTGCAACAAACCAATACCGGATTGATCACAATCTTAAACCGGCTCAGGGCATGACGCTGTGGAGCTTTGTCGAAAGTGCCGCGCCCAATGCCGCCTTGTTGATCAGTATTTTTGCCATCATCGTCGTTTCGACCTCGATAGCGAGTGAGTTCGATACCGGGACGATCAAGCTACTGCTGATCCGGCCGATCCGTCGAACGGAAGTGCTGTTGTCCAAATATCTCTCGACACTAATGTTTGCTGTTTTCTGCCTGATCGTCCTCTTTGTCTTCTCCTGGCTGATCGGAGGCATCATGTTCGGATTTGGCGGAGCCGCCGAAGCCCATCTGAGCTATATTAACGGCAAGGTTTACGAAACAAGCTGGGTACTTGCGATCTGGAAGAACTATCTGCTGAGCTGTGTCTCGCTGTTCATGATGGTCACGTTTGCCGGCCTGATCGCGTCGGCATTCCGCAACAGCGGCCTTGCCATCGGCCTCTCGATCTTTTTAATGATGGCCTCTTCGATTATTATCCAGCTTCTCGGGGGTTACAGCTGGGTGAAATACGTGCTGTTCGCCAACACGGATCTGACCCAGTATACGACGGGGACACCGCTGCGCAGCGACATGACGCTCAGTTTTTCATTGACCGTGCTCGCCGTCTATTACGTGATCTTCGTGATTATCGGCTGGCTGTTTTATACGAAACGGGATATCAAAGCCTGAACGTGCACATTCTTAAAAGCCATGATGAGTCCGCACCCGAAAGGTTTGGTGCGGATTTTTTGTACTATAGGAAAGTATAAAAATTTTAAGGATGATAGTATAAGCGACCGAACAGATCGCCGCGTCGCGTCCTGCGGCATGTTCGGCATTAGGCCGTCCTGGCCCCCGCAACTAAGGCTCAGCCTGCGCCAGGGCTTGGCTTCGCCAAGTTTTCTAATTTTAATGGACTGTGTAAAGGTTCACGCATGCACAGTTTCCAGCTTAGACTATAGAAAAGCAAAAATGTCTTCAAAAGTCTATTTTTTCCCAAATTCTCCGTTTGAAAAGGATTGCAGTTTAAGATGATGAAGGAACAGATCTTTCAGGAAACGTTCAAAATTGCGCTGTATGATGTTCCTGTCCGATGAGGATGCGCAATCCGCGGTCAAGTCAGTAAGGAGGAAAGATCATGAAAAACATTTTTTCATTTAAAGTCTGTGCGGCGGCGTTTCGGGTAAAGCCGATGATCCGCTTCTACCGTTACTGTGAAAAAATGGGGCAGACCGTCTATGTCTATGGAAAAAACAAAGTGGAGGAAGTTCATCAGCTGCCGGAATTGCTTTCTTTTCTGTTTGCCAATCTGTCACGGGAAAACGACTGCCTGGTCGTCGTGGAAGGTGATCATGTGAAACAGCTGAAAAGAGCGCTGCTGAGGGCTGGCGGTGCCGGAATGTTGGAAAGTTACGCCTGAATCATTCGCCAGCATCGGTGCCGGCCGCAAGAAAGTCATTCTTGTCCGGTCGTCCAAATGAAGGGCTGCGTATCGGCTGCTTTAGCCGGAAAGCATCGTTTGCTGCCTGGTGTTAATGAAAATACGGATTAACTAAAAAAATGAAGCCGCTGAAATCGCCAATGATGACGGGATTTCAGCGGCTTTTAAATTTGACAATACAAATGATCAACTCTTGGTCTTCTCTATCAGCCTTGGATAACCACTTTTGTGTTAAAGGGAATATGTTCATACACCCATTTTGCGTCCGGAACGGTCAGATGGATGCAGCCGTGCGAATCTCTCTGACCCAGTTTTTCAGCATCCGCTGGGAGCACGTGCTGATTCTTGTCCATAGGCACACTGTGAAAAAGAAATTCGCCATGGTTTTTCCAGGATACCCAATACATGGCCCCTTCATTATATTGAGGGGTATAGAACCACTGGCCCCGCTCGGCCTGAATGTAATAAGTGCCGGTCGGTGTCGAATTGTCCGGATTGGTATCCAGTCCGGTTGAGGCGATCATTGTGTAAAGCGTTTTGCTGCCGTTTTTTACATACACTTTTTGTTGCTTGATCGAGACATCCAGCCAGATGTTTTCGCCTTTTTTCAAGACGGGATAAGCACCATCGGACGGAGCGTTCCAGTTAATGGAAGCAGGATGCACCGAATTTGCCTGTGCCGGGGATTTTTCAGGTCGGCTTTTCTGAGCGACTGAAACTTGATTCTTGGCTGCCTGCTGATCCGAAGGGACGGCCGAATTTTGGGCGCACGCGGCCAGATTCAGTCCGAGTAAAGATACCAGCAGGACACTGCAGCTTTTTTTAAAAAAATTCATAGATAAATTTAGCGTCCTCTCCATAATTAAGCTGATCTCATATTAAAGATTTCGGCGCTGGTCTGTAAAAAAGGTGGGCCGTTTGTTCACTGCCCATTTGGATGGATTGCCTCATTGTGGAAGGCCTTTTCATTGCGGCGGATCATCCGTTCGTAATACATGCCGAATTGACGGCTCTCCCGATCGGACAGTGAAGAAGTCACGATTTTTCCGAAAGATTGCAGTGTCTGAAGAAAAGCGGCAGTCATCATGGATACGGTCAGTTTTTTACCGCTGATTTCTTCGAGCGAGGCCATAACGAGAGGATTGATATCCGGATAGGCGAAACGTGTCGTTACTTCCTGGAGCCCTTGCCTGTAAAAGTCGCGGATCAGCTGTGCACGTGCCGGCCCGCTGCCGCCCACGCATAAATAAATCTGCACGGCGACACCGTTTCTGACCCGGCGCTGAGAAATGCCGGCAAATTTTCGGCCGCCGGTGCTGAGATCGTAGCGTCCCGGACAATAAGAGCGGGTGATTTCACCGGTTTCGAACGAAATGCCAAATGGCGCCAGCATTTTTTCAATAAAATCGACCATCGCCTGAAACGTTTCGTCAATCGACAGCGGCCGTTCTTTTTCGGAAAAAATCAGCGTGAGATTCAGAACTTCGTCATCAAGCACAACGGCCAGCCCACCCGAGTTTCTGACAGCATAGCGATAGCCGGCATGCCGCAGAACCTGCAGCGCATCGCTCAGATGCGGCAGCCGCGTATCCTGAATGCCGAGCATCACCGTCCGCCGATGTACCCAAAGCCTGGCCGTGCACGGCGACTCCCCCGCGCCGACCGACTGGCACAGCGCATCATCGACGGCAAAAGACTGTCTACCGTCAAAACCATCGCCAAGTGAGGACTGATCGATCACGCGCCAGACAGGCTGATCAAGGAGGGGAGACATTCCGCATCACACCTTTCCATCGTATCTTGTCTTATTATAACGCATGATCATCGTTTGCTGCACCGATCGGAGACTTGCTGAAAACCGGTCGATTTATAAATTCACCGCGCGGTACCCGCATTCGGGAACCGGCTGAATCCTAGTTGTCGTTCCGCCTGAAGTTAATCGCCCGGAAAGGTGAGGCTATCGTCCGAAAACATCGAACATTCGCCCCAAAAAGGTCCGGAATCGCCCTATTCGGGGGGCGAATCGCTCCGTCCGGTGTGAATCGCCCGGAGAGGTGAGGCAATCGCCCGAAAACATTGAACAATCGCCCGAAAACATCGAACAATCGCCTCAAAAGGTTCCGGAATCGCCCTACAGGCGGCGAATCGCTCCGTCCGGTAATAATCGCCCGGAAGGTGAGGCAGTCGCCCGAAAACATCGAACGATCGCCCCAAAAGGTTCCGGAATCGCCCTATTCAGGCGGCGAATCGCTCCGAATCCGGGCGGAATAATTCCGCATAGATGAGAGGTACTCCTGAAATCCGGAAGCCGCTTTATCGGAGGCAGATTCTTTCCTTTTCCTCATGGATTGGGTATATGATGACTTTATAACAGACTCAGGAGGTTACCTTTTATGAAAGCCGTTGTCATCAACCATTATGGAAGTAAAGAAGAATTACATGAAATCCTAGTCGAAGATCCGGTTCCGGGCCCGCGTCAGGTTATCGTGAAATTGTCCGCGACGTCGATCAATCCGATTGACTGGAAGCTGCGGGAGGGCTACCTGAAACAACTGTTTGACTGGCCGTTTCCGATTATTCTCGGTTGGGACGCTGCCGGAGTCATTATTGAAGTCGGCGAACAGGTGACCGAATGGAAAAAAGGCGATCGTGTTTTTGCGCGGCCGGCCACCACGCGATTTGGAACCTATGCCGAATATGCGGCTGTGGACGCCGATCTGCTTGCCCGCATTCCGGAAAATATTTCGTTTGCCGAGGCAGCGTCCGTACCGCTGGCCGGATTGACGGCCTGGCAGGCCCTCTTTGATCACGCCGATCTGAAGCCGGGTGAAAAAGTTCTGGTTCATGCCGGAGCAGGCGGCGTCGGGAGTTTGGCCGTCCAGTTTGCGAAGGCCCGGGGGGCGTACGTGATCGCCACGGCCGGCGCTGAAAACAGCGATTTCCTGAAATCGTTGGGCGTTGATGAAGTGATCGACTACCACACCACTCATTTTGAAGATGTGCTTTCCGATATTGATGTCGTGTTCGATACGATGGGTGGAGAAATTCAGAAGGCGAGTTTTAAAGTGCTGAAAAAAGGCACGGGCAGGCTCGTTTCCATTGTCAGTGCGCCCGATCAAACGCTCGCTGAACGTTACGGGGTGGCTGCGGAATCGATCTGGCTCAAGGAAAACGGCGAACAGCTCAAGGAAATCGCCGATCTGCTGGCATCCGGAAAAGTTAAAGCGATCGTCGGCACTGAATTTCCATTTTCAGAACAGGGATTAAAAGAAGCTCACGCCCTGAGCGAAACGCATCACGCGCGCGGGAAAATCGTGATCACATTCGATTAAATGATTATGCTCAAGTTAAGGAGCGCTGTTATTCGCAGGCACAATGAGGTTGAACCGAAACGGATGAAAGTTGAACCGAAACGGATGAAAGTCGAACCGAAATCTAAGAAAGTCGGACCGAAAATCAGAGATTGAACCGAAACGAGCGAAAGTTGAACCGAAACGGATGAAAGTTGAACCGAAATCTAAGAAAGTCGGACCGAAAATCAGAGGTTGAACCGAAACGAGCGAAAGTTGAACCGAAACGGATGAAAGTCGAACCGAAATCTAAGAAAGTCGGACCGAAAATCAGAGATTGAACCGAAACGAGTGAAAGTTGAACCGAAACGGATGAAAGTTGAACCGAAATCCACAAAAGTCAATCCGAAATGCAGATCCAATCCCCATCCCTTATTAGCGAAAGCCAGGACATGTGACCATTCTTTGACGGCAGGGCACATCGTTTGAAGCACAATTTTCGGAAATGTATACTGACAGTGAGAGCAGAACAATGAAATCATTGTTTGCGTGAGGCGATACGTTAGTTGACTGAGGAAGAGGTGGCTTTTGATCATGGTAACATCTATTAAAGATACGGTACGGCTGAATAGCGGTCTGGACATGCCGCAGCACGGATTCGGTGTCTATCTGATTACTGATGAAGACAGGGGCAGAGCGGCGATTGACAGAGCGCTCGAGTCCGGTTACCGGGCATTTGACACGGCACAGTTTTATGAGAATGAAGCGCTTGTCGGCCAATTGCTCAAGGAATCGGGAGTTCCGAGAAAAGACTTATTTATCACGACAAAAGTGACTAATCCGAAACAAGGTTATGACTCCACGCTGAAGTCGGTTGAACAATCGCTTAAGGATCTTCAGATTGAACAAATCGATCTTCTGCTCATTCACTGGCCGAGCAAAAAGCATTTTTTCGAAACGTGGAAAGCATTCGAGAAACTTTATGATGAAAAACTGGTACGCACGATCGGCGTCAGCAACTTTGAAATTCATCATCTGGAAAAGCTGGCGATCAAAGCGAACATCAAGCCTGCCGTTGACCAGATGGAAATTCATCCTTACTTTACACAGGCAGCGCTACGCGATTATCTGAAGAAAAACGGGATTGCGGCGGAGGCCTGGAGCCCGCTCGGCCGCGGTGCCGTGCTGGGTGATGAAACGATCGGAAAAATTGCCGGGAAGTATGGGAAATCAGCGGCGCAAGTGATCATCCGCTGGCATCTGCAGAGCGGCACGATTGTCATTCCAAAATCGCAGACACCATCACGTATCGCGCAAAACGCGAATGTCTACGACTTCTCATTGACAGATGATGAGATAAAGACGATCGATGCACGCGACCGTTCCGACGGCCGGACGGGCCCTGTCCCGGACAAAGTTTACGAAGAAATCTGATCCTGACGCATCAAAAAAGGGCATTCGGCAAAACGGATGTCCTTTATTACGTTTAATAAAAGTACTGCGAGCGCCGGACACAGAATGTGGAATGTCTTGTACCCTTCATCCATTATGCGGGATGAGACTTGCGGGACATCAATGATTCAATGCTTGTCCTTTAACTAAGGTGATCCAGTTTTTCCTTGCAGAACCCGTCATAAGGTTCAACGGCAGTCCCGGCTTTGAGTATTTCTTTTTCCAGCAAAGTCTTGCCTTCGGACTCCAGTTCATCCAATAAACGGATCATGATTTGTGAAAGCCGGAGCTCCAGTTTTTCAATGAGTGAACCGGTCCATTCATCCTGGAAGGCGGCGAGACAAGAGGGGCTGTAGATACCGAGTTTCTGAATAAACTGTTCGGCGCGTTCAGTAACCGAAACCTCTTTCAGAACCAGTCGTTCAAGATCCTCCATAAAATCGAGAAGATCGCATTCGAATTTTACATTAAGAGCGATCGCTTCACGGCTGATGATGAGCGCATGATCAAGAGAATTCTGAAAAATTTTGTTCAAGTGGTTTAACTGCACGCGCAAACGCGTTTTGGCCTGCGGGACAGGAAGTTCAGGCATAAATGTATCGATTAAGGCCGTGCGTGTTGCAGAACCGCGATTCATGATGATATAAAAAAGCAGTTCCTTGGCGTGGCGCTGGTTCCATTTACCGTCTATGGGGCGACCGTTCCAGAGGACTTCTGCGGTTCCCCTCATCACCGTCATTCTTAGAAAAGGACGCCGGGTGAGCAGCTCGCTGAAACCCTTGTCAAGGATCCTTTTCAATTCGCCTGCCGCTTTCTGATGAGCTTCAGAGAAAGGAAAGGGCGACTTTTGACCGCGGATAAAAAGATTTAAGCGAGTCGCAACCATTTGGGGCTTGTCCAGTTCAATGAGATGCGAAGCCTCGGGAATAATCAATCCTCTGCCATTTGGAATTTGCGCGGCGAGAATGACAGACAGATTTGCCGGAAAAAGAGGGTCGAATTCGCCGTTCATAATCAGAACCGGCTGTTTTAACCGGCTCATTTCCTGAACCAGGCTGAAGCGATCGGGAAACGTTTTGTCAATCATTATGGAAATGATTTGTTTGAAATTCCGGGCGGAAACGCGCCTGAGCGCGTTGGTGATCAGCGCTGTTTTCTCAGGGGTAATGGGATAAACATTTTCCGCAACGATTTTTTTGACCAATAAATGGCGGTCGACTGTAAGCAGCTGAATGATATTTTGCAATTCATTTTTGTAGATCTCTTTTGGAATGTAGAAAGGCATGGACAGGAAACTCAGCGTTCGCACGAGATGAGGATAGCTTTCAGTAAATAGAAAAGCCAGAACCCCGCCGAATCCGGTGCCGGCCATATGTACGGCGTTGAGGCGGAGCGCTTGAAACAGCGACAACAGCTCACGGAAAAGCTTTTCAAATGAAATCGGCTCAGCGCTATCCGTTGTTTTGCCATGGCCAAAATAATCGTAGGTTAAAATGTTAAAAGCTGGATCCAGGCAAGGAACAAGAACACGCCAGACGGTTGAATCGACGCTCAGATCATGAAGAAGCAAAAGCGTCGGATTCTCCTTATCGATATAGCGATAATCGTAATGAAGACTGTAATCGTCGATATGAAGGATCGGCAATATAAGTTCCTTCTTTCGGATACATAGATTTGGGGAAGGTCTGGCCCAACGGTCCGGCCACTAGTTTGTTAACTTTAAAGGGCGTTTAGACTTGATGATTAAGACCTATAAACGGGTGGGAAATCATCGATCAAAACCTCTGACCGGCACGTATCCCTCTATCCATTTTAAATGGGAAAATGCCTTCACCTACTTATGCCGCCCAACCCACCCTTATTGATACGATCTTTTTCAGAATCAGAAAGATCGTATTCAATACTTTGCCCGGACAGGTAAAATGTACTATAGAAACATTATAAACGAATCCCAGAAAACCGAAAGAAAAAAGACTGGGTTCTTGCCCGATGGCTGCTTTATCATTATAATCGATAACGTGACTTGGATTGGCAGAGTTCGAAACCCTCCTCTGCCTTACCAAAAAAACTACGGGAGTGATAGCCTTGGATCACACAAAACAAAATGCTGAAGTCCCCTTCAGACTGCTCATCCTGGCGATGGCCTTTGTCACCTGCCTGATCGCCGCCAACCTCGCCGCATCAAAAATTTTCTCTCTTGGCGAATTATCCATGACATCCGGCATTATTATTTACCCTTTAACATTTCTCGTTCTGGACAGTATGGCGGAAATCTGGGGAAAGCAAGTCGCCCAGAAAGTCGTCTGGATCGGGCTTGCCGCGAATATTCTTTTTACCCTGCTGCTTCAGGCTGCGATCCATTTGCCGCCGGCGCCATTCTGGAGCGGTCAGCAGGCGTACGCAACCGTGCTTGGCGCAGTTCCGAGAGTGGTTTTAGCTTCGCTCTGCGGTTACACCGTTTCGCAAACGCTTGATATTACCATTTTCATCAGACTGAAACAGCGCACAAATGGCAGAAAACTGTGGCTGCGCAGCCTGATGAGCACGGCCGTCAGCCAGCTGGCCGATTCGACGGTATTCATGTTTATTGGTTTTTCCGGAATTCTGCCTCTCGCCGCAATCTTCTCAACAATCGGTACCGAGTATATTCTCAAATTTTCTTACGCGGTCATCGGTGTACCGCTCATCTATCTTGCTGTTCGCTGGGCGCGGGGAAACAGGCGGCCGGCCGCAATAGCTCCGGATGGTCACTGAACGAATGGAATGACTAAAGCGATGAGGAGGAGTCGATCATGACGGACAGAAAACAGGAAGGACTTACCCAGCTTGGTAATAAAGGAACAAAATATAGTTTTGACTATGACCCGAGTGTGCTGGAAACATTTAAAAATGCGCATCCTGACCGGGATTACTTCGTGAAATTCAACTTTCCGGAATTCACGAGTCTCTGCCCGATCACCCATCAGCCGGACTTTGCGACCCTGCACATCAGCTATGTTCCGTCTGAACGCATGGTTGAAAGCAAATCGCTGAAACTTTATCTGTTCAGTTTCCGCAACCATGGCGATTTTCATGAGGACTGCATCAACAAGATTGCCGATGATCTGATCACCCTGATGGATCCAAAATATTTGGAAGTGTGGGGCAAATTTATGCCGCGGGGCGGGATCAGCATCGACCCTTATGTGAATTACGGCAAGGAAGGCACCGTATGGGAAAAGGTCGCCTTTGACAGGCTCTCAACGCACGACATGTATCCGGAAAAAATAGATAATCGCTGATCGAAAAACAGTCAATGCTGCCGTTCAGGCAGCATTTTTTGCATTCATCCTTTTTGCATTTAAAGAGTTGAAAGGCTCCTTCAGTCCAGACTGAAAGAGCGACTGGCTGGAAGCCTCTTAAAATAAGATGTGCCTGCTTTGCCGTTAAACCTCATCCTTCAGGGCAATTATAAAACGCTAAACAATCGTTTGATTAATCCACCGAGCACAAGTGCTGCTGCTCGGACCGGGGAAAATGCCTGACAGTGACTCATTAAAAGGGCGGCAGGCAAGCCAGGAATTGTTTGGCACCTACATTGTTAAAGTACAGACTTAATCGTATTTTCAGCCCTGTGCCAATCGGCATGGAGACATTTTGCCTTCTTTTTTTCGATTTTTTTAAAGTACCTGGCTAATTCATTGGCTTCATCTGACAGGCCGGAATCTTTTTTTGACAGTTCCGTCAAAATACAGCGGGAAGCAGTAAAGTCATGGATATCTCCGATCAACTGAAGAAGTTTTTTAAGTCTTCTATATAATTTTTGCTCCTTAATATCTAAGATGGGGAGAAATAATTCCATGATATTTTTAATTTTTTTGCCCGCGATACGGAACTTGTGCAATTGATTGGGTACGGAAAAATCAGTGTTTTTGCCTAACTTTAAATATCTTTTCAACATCACAATCAGTTCTTTCTTTACGTAATCAGAAGTGGTAGTTTCATGAATGGCCTGATTATCCCATTCAATCGCTGCCGGCCAGTCAATGGGCAGCATTTTTTGTCCCCTGTCTGGGTTTGACATTTCCTTGCGGAGACGGTTCGATAAGACTGTCCGTTCTGTACTCATTATGCTGGTCAGACGGCCGGATTTATTGTATTGTCTGCAGTTCAAAACTAAAATATCCAAATCTCTTATCGCTGCCAGAGACTTGTTTAAAAGCTTGAGTCTTCCGTTGATTGAGTTGTAACAGCCGCTTTTGGCTATTTTTTTTATAAAGGATGAAAGAGAACGCATTTTTCTGATTTCGAGGCGCATTTTGTGTACTGTTTCGGCATCAGAAGGATCTGAAATAAAACTTGCCGTTTCTGAGTCCAAACGGTTTGAAGCGGAAACAAGAATTTTTAGGACCGTTTTCTTCAGATCAGTATCGATTTCAAATGATGTGCTCTCCTTTTTATTCATCTTAAGATGCCTCCTTTAATGTTCTTCGTTCGGAATAGCCGATTACCTCATCTGATAAGCGGTGAAAGAGTGTTATAACTTGAAAAACAAATATTGAAGCGCTTTCATTTTTTGGATTTGTTCTCGCCTGTTTTTCAGGATATGGAAAGCACCGCCGGAAAAAGCATTGGATCGCCCGCTTTCAGCACCGGCCGGATGAGGTTCATCATCTAATATACAGATGTTCTATCTCTATTATAGTGGCTATGAATTCCGGTTAAAAGGGCGGTCCGAACGAGTGCAGTATGGGATTAGACGAACGACTTGGCCGATATTCCCTTTGCATCCTCAGCTGGAACTTATGGCGGCTTCAGCATTGAATCGAAACTCGCTTTGGATAAGCAGCGAATGGACTCGTGCAAAGAAAAAAATAACCGTTGACTCTCCCGTGTGGAGGATCGTTTATACTAAAAATAAGGAGGTGGGCATGTGTAGTGTACAAAATTGGGGAGTTTTCGAAAATCACAGACTTCACTGTTAAAACGCTGCGCTATTATAACGAGCAGAACATACTGACTCTGTCTTTTCGTAATGAAGAAAATGGATAAAAACGGCTATATAGCGGAAATTATGATACCGATCGGCAGGAGGCAGGAACATGGCTACTGATAAATTAGATTATAAAAAAGCGTTTAAAGATCTGTATCTTCCCCCGAAAAAGCCAGTGATCATTGATGTGCCAGCAATGAATTTCATCATGGTCGACGGAAGGGGGAATCCGAATGAAGAAGGGGGAGATTATCAGTCGGCAGTTGAATTACTATACGGCCTCTCCTATACCATTAAGATGAGCAAAAATGGACAGTACCTGCCGGAAGGGTACTTCGACTATGTCGTGCCGCCGCTTGAGGGGCTGTGGTGGATGGACGACAGGCAGCTCGATCTTTCGGACAAGGATAACTACTGTTGGACTTCTATGATCCGGCAGCCGGAATTTGTGACGGACGAGGTGTTCGAGTGGGCTCGTGCCGAGGCATTGAAAAAGAAGCCGCAGCTCGATGTATCGAAGGCGCGGCTTCAGACAATTCGTGAAGGCTTGTGCGTGCAAATGATGCACATCGGCCCCTTTGAAAACGAACCGAAAATCATTGCACAAATGGAAAACTATATTGAGGGTCATCAGTTGAAGAACGCGATTTCGACGGTTCAGCCGGACGGAACTGTAAGAAGGCATCACGAGATTTACCTGTCCGATCCACGAAAATCACAACCTGAAAAGCGAAAAACTGTGATCCGACATCCTGTTGAGCAATATTAGTATTTATTGATTGGCATGCCGAAGCGGTCTACTTTAAGTCTGCACTCAAAAATACATGTTTGAAAGTCAAAATGAGAAAGAATGGTTTATTGAATTCAACCATTCTTTTCTGCTTTTTTGTTAAATTCTTCCTGAGTAGCACACAATTGTTCTTTTAATATTTTGTCCATAAGTGTCCGTTAATTTCCCCTGTTCCATGCTTACCTTAGTTCTTAAAACCCTTACTCTTAAACAAATTGGGATAGGGAACTCATTCAGATTCATTAAAGCAAAATTAATTTCATCGATGTCATGATTAATGACAAGATTTCTTCATACCATTTCATGAAAATTTCATTTATAATATGAAGAAAACGTAAAGATTATTAAACCTGCAAAATGCGGTCTCTCAGCATTTAAGGAACTGAAGTGTCTCAGGAGAGGAGAGCATACATATGATCAGGAAATTAACGGAAAGGGACAGAACGCTCGTCGTGGACTTTGCGGGTGATCGTCCTGCGGAAAATCTTTTCATTCTCGGCGACATTGAAACGTTTGGCTTTGAAAGTGAAACAGTAACAGTATGGGGAGATTTTAATGAGGCCGGAGCATTGATCAGTATTCTGCTCCGATACCGCGATAATTTCATTCCTTACGCGAAGAGTGCCGGACATTTGAATGGACAAGCCTGGGCGGAAGTGATCAGGAGCAACGGAAAACTCAGGATGCTTTCGGGTCTGAAAGTAATAGTTGAGCAGATTTTGCCGTTTATTGAGCTGCCGGTTCAGGATAGGAAGCTTTGTTACTATGCGAAACGCGAAGATCGTCAGCCACTGAATAAAGAAACGATGCGCAAAGACGTGAAAATGCTTTTTCCCGAGGAAGCGGATAAAATTGTACAGTTACGGTCATCGATTCCAGAGTTTTCCGACCTGAAAGTAAGCCTCGCCGAATTTCAGGAGAACATGGAAAAGGGCATTTCAAGAACTTATTATATTGAAAGAAATGAAGAACCGGTCAGCGCGGTCTCGACAACGGCCGAAACGCGCCATGCGGCAATGATTATCGGCGTCTGTACAAAGCCCGGTTATGAACGGCGAGGCTATGCGACAAGCTGTCTCATCAAGACGATTGTTGCCCTGAAAGCAGAACACAAGGAACCCTGCCTTTTTTATGATAACCCGGAAGCAGGCAAAATTTACAAGAAACTTGGTTTTGAAGACATTGATCAATGGGTCATGGCGAGTTACCGGAAAATTTCATGAAAAACAGGAGTCGGCAATCTTTGTCTGATCTGATAGAATAACCGGCAGATGCGCCACTATTTATCATGAGTTTTCATGTTTCTTAGTCAGCTATCATGGAATTTGCTATAATAGTAACGCTGAGGGTTCGAAATTCCCGCCCCTCATTAAACAAAACTAGGGAGCGTCGCAACTGAAAAATTCGGGCATCTTTCTTAAGAGAAGGTTGTTCAAAGGGTGAGTGAACCTCATTGAGGGGCATTCACGATTCCATTTGTCCATCCTTCAGAACTTTGCCCGTTTTTACGCTCTCCATCTTTGTTATGGAGAGTTTTTTCATGCGCTCTTTTGAGATACAAAATAGAGAGGTGTTTAAAATGGCGAAGAAAGCAGTGGTTGTGCTCAGCGGAGGGCTTGACAGCACAACGTGTATGGGTATAGCGAATCATGAGGGCTATGAGCTTTATCCTTTAACCTTCAGTTACGGTCAGCGGCATGATCGGGAGGTCGCTCAGGCGAAGAAGGTGGCGGCGTACTTCCATGCGAAGAAACATCGTGTCGTCGACATCAGCTTCTTTAAGCAAATGGGCGGGAGTGCCCTGACCGATATGTCCATTAACGTGCCGCAGGATGGTGTAGGAAATGACATACCGATAACCTATGTTCCCGCGCGAAACATGATTTTTCTCTCCCTCGCCAGTGCTTATGCGGAAGTACTGGGTGCGGAGGCGATTTTTATCGGTGTGTCGTCCGTCGATTACAGCGGCTATCCCGATTGCCGCCCCGAATTTATCGACAGTATGAATCAAACAATCAATCTGGCGACAAAAACTGGCGTTACGAATCACCGCCTGTCCATTCAGGCGCCGCTGATGCACCTGACAAAAAAAGAGACGATCGAACTCGGAACCCGGCTTGGTGTCCCTTATCAACTGACGACTTCATGCTATAATGGCGGTGACAAAGCCTGTGGAACGTGCGACAGCTGCAGGCTGAGGATTAAGGGGTTCCAGGAAGCGGGACTGGTTGATCCGATTCCTTATCAGATTGATATCGACTGGAACCTCTGACAATCTTGGAAAAAGTATGGCAGAGGAATGGAATACCACAATTTCACAATGAAGGGCATTGTGAGGGAGGCCTTCTTTTTTAGGAAGGCCCCATTTTTATTTGAAAAACGGATTTTACCCGCCAGCTCATGTTAGACTTCAAAGAATAAAACAAACCGATGAAAAATATGACGGATTTTTCTTCATTCGACGACAATTGAGCCTATTGAACAATCAGCTTAGCAGCCCGAAGCTGTTTTGTGAAAAAACAGACTGAAACAGCTTACTTCCATGTGTTCATAAAAGCGCACAGCCGGACAATCGTCAGTAATGAGCAGAAAATCGACAGTAAATGGGTGAGAATCAACAGTAAATTGCAGAAAATCACCAGTAACGCTCAAAGAATCAACGGTAAACAACCTGGAATCAATAAGTGTGAAAAATCAGAACATGGTGAGCGCTGTTTAGCCGGCACTGACCGCTCAATTTAGGCGGAGCGGGATGATGATCTTTAGTTGTTGATTCGCCATCAAAAATTCAGGACACATTTTGCCAACTTAAGTAAGCAAGATGAATCATCATCTTTGAAAAAAGTAATACTTGAAATAAGAAAGTTATCCGGCACACCATGAAAGCCTGACCATACCGTGAAATCATGATGATTGATTGTTCAAGGCAGCATACTTCTTTCTGACAGGAAGTACTCCATCGAACCATCACAAAAAATTTTTCAAACGTGTCATGAAAATATATTCCTTATCAGCTGCCCATATAAAAAATAAAATTGACAGAGAAGTTCCGTTTATCTTACACTTGATTCATTCACCGAAAAAAAATGAAAATCAGGAGACTTAAAAAATCCCCGAAAAATAGCTCTGTGATAGGAAATAATTGAGAACGTTTGCCGGATATTCGTTCTGGAATCCGGAAATTGAGGAAGAATGAATGTTCTGAATATGTGTCAGTTAAGTGATTTTCATTGATTACCGCGCAGTTGAAAAGAATTTTTTTTGATTTAATTGAAAGCGTGTTGTAAAATATTTTTTGTAAACGTTTTATAGGAGGAAGAAAAATGGGTAAAAGGGATTACACCCAGCTGGCGGATGACATCGTCGCCAACGTTGGGGGTAAGGAAAATGTGAATTCATTGATTCATTGCGCAACCCGGCTGCGCTTTAGACTGAAAGACCAAGGCAAAGCAAATAAAGAAGCACTGGAGGACCTGCCGAAAGTTCTGACCGCGGTCAGCGCCGGCGGACAGTATCAGGTTGTGATCGGCGATGAAGTCGTACCGGTCTACGAAGCCATCATGGACCGTTACCATTTCAGCGCGGCGGACAGTGATACGAGTTCCGGTTTAAATACAAATGACAATGATCCGGACGCAGAAACACGGGGAAAAGAGAGCTGGTTTGAGAGATTTGTTGCTGTGATCTCCGGTATTTTTACGCCGTTTATTTCTGTTCTGGCCGGAGCGGGTGTGTTAAAAGGGCTGGCCATTTTGATCTCAACCACCCAGCTGCTCCCGCTTTCGTCACCGATTTATATTACGCTGAATGCGCTGGCGAGCGGTGTGTTTACCCTCCTGCCGATTTTTATCGCCATCACGGCGGCCGATAAATTCAACACCAACCGATTCATCGCCGTGGCGCTGGCGGCTGCGATGATTTACCCGCTGACCGACGCTACGATTCCGAAACTGGCCCATCTGGGAAGCTACGCTGTCAACTTTAAAACTTACGGCGGCGCAGTTATTCCGACGATTCTTGCCATATGGATCGAGAGCTACATCGAAAAATGGTTTAAGAAGCGTTTGCCGGCTGTGACACAATTGGTTTTTGTTCCCTTTTTAACCCTAATTGTTGCCGGTCTTTTAACCTTCTTTATTATCGGGCCGCTCGGTTCGGCCTTTGGAACAGGATTGGCATACGGCTATAAATTCTTGTACGGATTGAGCCCGCTTGTAGCCGGAGCCATTTTGGGCGGAACATTCCAGATCTTTGTTATCTTCGGATTGCACTGGGGTATCCTGCCGATTTCTCTGATCAATATTCAGACGTACGGCTACGACACCCTTCTGGCCGTCATGTTCTGCGCGGTTGCCGGACAATTCGGCGCTGTTACCGGAGCTTTTTTCAAGGCGAAAAAAGTAAAAAATAAAGAAATCGCCGGATCAGCCGCGATCAGCGGATTCTTCGGGATTACCGAACCGGCCATCTACGGCATCAACTTAAAGTATAAGAAAGGCTTTATTTTCGGTCTGGCCGGCGGAGCCCTCGGTGGCGCGATTATCGGTGCGGCCGGTGTCAAGTGTTTTCAATACACGCCGATTATGAACATATTTGAAATGCCGCTTTTTATCGGCAAAAATTCGAGTATCGTATGGGCAGGAGTGGCTGGCGCCGTAGCCTGGCTGAGCGCCTTTCTGCTGGTTGTTCTGCTTGGATTCAACGAAAGCAACACCGAAAAAATATTTGCCAAGGTCACCTCAGGCAAGAAGAGCCTGACAGCGAAGAAAACGGCTGCCTTAGAAGAAAAAAATCAGACGAAAGACAGCGACGCTGCTGCCGCTGCTCTTGAACCGGCTGTCGATACAGCAAACCTGGCATTAAGCGACACAATCTACAGCCCGTTAAAAGGACAGGCTGTTTCGCTGAAAACGGTTGATGATCCCGTCTTCAGCTCTGAAGCGATGGGGAAAGGTGTCGGCGTTCAGCCGGCGACAGGCAGTCTCGTCTCTCCGGTAGACGGAGAAATCACGGTCGCTTTTCCGACCGGCCACGCCTATGGAATTAAATCCGACAACGGCTCGGAAATCCTGATTCATGTCGGAATCAATACGGTTGAATTAAAAGGGCAGTACTTTGATCCCAAAGTTCAAGCAGGCGATAAAGTTCAAACCGGCGATCTGCTGATGACTTTTGACGTGGATAAAATCAAAGAGGCCGGATATGATACAACGACGATGGTGATCGTCACCAATACGAACGACTATGAAGCCGTTGTACCGGAGGCAGGAGAAACAGGATCCGGCGAAGTGCTCATTAAGACATATAAGAAATAAATGTTTCTTGATCAATTGATAGAAAAAAGAAGGAGCCCGCTGACTGTAAAAGGTCGCGGGCATTTTGCTGTTAGAGCTCTGGCCGAATAGGCCGAATCTGGGTCTCTACCGGCCGGAATCTGTGCTCTACTGGCCAAAACGGTTGCTCTACCGGCCAAATCTGGGCCTCTACCGGCCAAAACAGTTGCTCTATCGGCCAGAATCCGTGGTCTATCGGCCGAAACGGTTGCTCTACCGGCCGGAACCGGCGTTTTACCGGCCAAATCAGGGCCTCTATCGGCCGGAATCTGCGTTCTATCGGCCAAATCACGTTCTCAGATCTGTTACCAAGCAGGAATCAGAACAAATGTAAAAAAAGTACGGTTACCCAACATGCAGGCGCAACCGTACTTTTTCTTCCTATATAATGCTCTTGTTAACAACAGCACTTCATCGAATCAGTTGGCTGCATTTTGAACCGCATCGGCGACCGGAGTGTTTCCTTCCTTATTTTTGGCGGCCCAGTACGAAGCGAGGACCGAACCGGACATGTTGTGCCAGACGCTGAACAAGGTGCCTGGAATGGCCGCAATGGGTGAGAAGAAAGCCATTGCCAATGACACGCCGAGTGCAGAATTCTGCATGCCGACTTCAAAGGTAATCGAACGGCTCTTCGGATGATTCATGCCAAGCAGTCGGCTGAAGAAGAAGCCGAGAGTAAAGCCTAACAGGTTGTGCAACATAACAACCGGAATCAGTACTAAGGTGCTTGCGGTAAATAGTGTGGCATGGTTAGCGGCAACGACACCACTGGCGATCAAAATAATGGCGATTGTTGAGACGAGCGGCAGAACCTCCGTGCCCTTTTCGACTTTGTCGCCCAAAAAGGTGTGCACCAGTACGCCCAAAACAATGGGTAAGATAACAATTTCAATAACGCTGAGAAAAAGTGATCCCGCCGGAATGTGAACCCAGCGCCCTGCGAGCAGCCACAAGATCAGCGGAAGCATGACCGGAGCGATCAGCGTAGAGACGGCGCCGATTGAAACACCGAGTGCGACGTCACCCTTGGCAAGAAAACACATAACGTTGGACGCGGTGCCGCTCGGGCAGCAGCCTACTAATATAACACCGACAGCAACAGCGTTTGGCAGGTGAAAAGCAAGACAAAGCCCGTAAGCAACCAAAGGCATAATCAAATAATGTGCGCAAACGCCGACAATAACATCTTTGGGCCGCTTAAATACAGCCACAAAATCGGACCGCTTCAAAGATACGCCCATGCCGAACATGATCACCCCGAGCAAGTAGGAAACATAAGGTAAGACCCAAAGAATCAGATGGGGCTGAAAATAACTGATGACTGCACCGCCAAGTACAAATAAAGCAAAATATTTACCTAAAAACTGTCCCACGGAAACAACGACTTTCATAACTCTCTTCATCCCTTCTGTTTTCGAAACATCCTGTTTTTTCAAAAATTTATTTTACGGGATCGGCCGGTTTTTTCTCTTCCGTCTCACCGGACCAGGCTTCGGGTAGCCGCATGACGCCGCCCGTATGAGCGGATGTGACCAATGCGGCGTAACGGGCAAGATAGCCGGTTCTGACTTTAGGCACAAATGGCCTCAAACGAGCCCGGCGGTCGGCCAGTTCCGAGTCTGATACATCCAGATGGACGGTGCGGTGAATCAGATCAATGGTAATCGTGTCGCCGTCCTCAACGAGGGCGATCGGCCCGCCCGCCGCCGCTTCCGGGGAAACGTGCCCGACTGAAATACCGCGCGTTGCACCGGAGAACCGTCCGTCTGTGATCAAGGCCACATCTTTGCCGAGACCGCGTCCTACTATGGATGACGTCGGCGCCAGCATTTCCGGCATGCCCGGCCCGCCTTTCGGGCCTTCGTAACGGATCACAACAACGTGTCCTTTTTTAACTGTATGATTATCGATTGCTTCAACGGCTTCATCGTGTGAATTAAAGCAGATCGCCTTTCCGGTGAATGTTTTGACGGATGGGTCGGCACCGCCGACTTTGATGACTGCACCTTTTGGCGCGATATTTCCAAAGAGTACGGATAAACCGCCGGTCTGGCTGTATGCCTGATCCAGCGGATGGATCACTTTCGGATTTTTGATTTCCGCATCAGCGACATTGTCACGGATTGTCTTTCCGGAAACGGTAATACGGTCGGGATGAATCACGCCGCCCATATCGGCCAGCACTTTGATGATGGCCGATATGCCGCCGGCTTCGTGTACATCCAGCATGGAAAAGGCAGAACTCGGAGCGATTTTAGCGAGGTAAGGAACTTTTTCCGCAACGCGGTTGATGCGTTCGAGGTCGTAATCGATGCCGGCTTCCGAAGCAACGGCCAGCATGTGGAGCACAGTATTTGTTGATCCGCCCATCGCCATATCAAGAGCGAAGGCATCGTCAACAGCTTCCGGCGTGATCAGATCACGCGGCCTGACCTGATTTTTCACAAGGTCCATCAGCTTAAATGCCGACCTTCGGATTAATTCACGTCTTTCTTCGGAAACAGCAAGAGCGGTGCCGTTTCCCGGAAGCGCGACTCCGAGCATTTCCATCAGACAGTTCATCGAGTTGGCGGTGAACATGCCCGCACAGGACCCGCAGGTCGGACAGGCGGAGGCTTCGATATCAAGGAATTGCTCTTTCGAAATCCGTCCTTCTTTAAACGCGCCGACACCTTCAAAAACCGAAGACAGGGTCAGTGCCTTTCCGGTGGCGGAGAGGCCAGCCTTCATCGGACCGCCTGAACAGAAAATGGCGGGAACATTGGTGCGGACAGCAGCCAGAAGCATGCCAGGCGTGATTTTATCACAGTTCGGGATATAGAAAACCCCGTCAAACCAGTGGGCATTAATCATCGTTTCGGCGGCATCGGCGATCAATTCGCGGCTTGGCAGGGAATAGCGCATGCCGATGTGTCCCATGGCGATGCCGTCATCGACGCCGATCGTATTAAACTCGAAAGGAACGCCGCCGGCTTCGCGGATCGCCTGTTTAGCAACGTCGGCAAGTTCCCTGAGATGGACATGCCCGGGAACAATATCAACATAAGAATTGCATACGGCAATGAACGGTTTGTGCATATCCTCCTCGTTCTTCACCACTCCGGTAGCCCTCAGCAAACTTCGCGCCGGTGCACGGTCGACGCCTTTCTTGATCTCGTCGCTTCTCAATTCTTCTTCATCCTCTCTGTTTTTGTTCTTCCGCAGGACAGGTGGCTTTGACTTTAACCAGCAGTTCCTTTTTTTGCAGAAGTTCCTTCATCACCGAAGTTCCTCCTCGCGGAAGATGCTTTCTTAAACGAAGTCCTTTTTCTTAGCAGAAGATCCATGTCTATGCCGTTAAATAAACGACAAAGAAAAAAGCTCCCATTCGCGGTTCGGAATGGGAGCTTCGTGCCTGGGTCCCATTCGATGCCAATAGGACCCGGACAGTCGTTAAATTTTTCAACGAATGTCAAGGTCCTAGCTAATAAGAATAATGCTCAACAAGACTCGGTTATCGAATGAGAAGACCATCATGGTTAACTCCTTGCTTGGATAAATTGTCGTTTTGGTATGGTCAAATATAGCATTCGCACAAAAGAAAGTCAACCCGAATTTGCAAATTAAGTGCGCTCTTTGAAAAAATCAGACATTGACAAAATAGGGATCGATTATCGGCTCATTGCGTATGCAGGACGAGAAACAAAAAATTATTTTTATCCAATTTTTTGTCCATTTTTCTTCCAACTATTAGCCTGATTTTGTGAAGTTAAAATTTTTTAAAAGTTTCAAAAAGGGGGTTGACTGTTTTTTTTATCTGGATTAGTATGTGTGACAATCCTCTCGAAAAATCGTTTTCAGAAACTTGCTCCGGAGCCGGTTGTTCAGAATCGAGAAAGAGATGGGGAGACACGGAATGCTTAAATACACGGATTGTAAGTTTTGTTACTTCAACGAGCATAAATTTAAACAGGTCAGGCACGGGATGTAAAGAGGCCGGACTGAGAATCCTGAAACAAAAATCTGAGAAGGGAGGGGGAACGCGCGTGGAAGTCAAAACAAAAACCGCGGCTGAACCTGAATCACGCTTAAAAACCGGTGCCGATGTACTGATTCAGTCGATCCTTCGTGAAGGAACAGACGTGATTTTCGGCTATCCTGGCGGTGCCGTCCTGCCGATCTATGACGCGCTTTACAGACAAAAAGTCAGGCATGTTCTGACCAGACACGAGCAAGGCGCGATTCACGCGGCGGAAGGTTATGCGCGTGTTTCGGGAAGACCGGGTGTGGTCATTGCGACAAGCGGGCCGGGGGCAACCAATCTGGTGACCGGACTCATGGATGCCTGTATCGATTCTCTGCCGCTCGTCGTTTTTACCGGTCAGGTTGCGACCCATGTCATCGGAACGGATGCTTTTCAGGAAGCGGATGTCATCGGAATTACCGTTCCGGTAACAAAATACAATTTTCAAGTCGAAAATGCAGCGGATCTGCCAAGAAAAGTCAGGGAAGCCTTTTATATTGCAACGACCGGGCGCCCGGGTCCTGTACTGGTCGATCTGCCAAAAGATATTTGCGCGGCGGCAGTAAAGCAGGAGCAGGCTGACACTGAAATACGGCTCCCGGGCTATCGTTTTTCAAAGGAGCCGAGCTCGGAGCAAGTCGAAAAACTGGCGCGTGCCATTGAAACAGCCGAAAAACCTGTTCTTCTGGCGGGAGCGGGTATCCTTCACGCAAAAGCGGCCGATCTGGTTCGCGTCTTTGCGGAGAAGCATCATCTCCCAGTCGTCAGCACATTGCTTGGTCTCGGCAGTTTCCCTGCTTCCCATCCACTTTTTCTCGGGATGGGCGGCATGCACGGAACGTACGCAGCCAATATGGCGATATCGGAATGCGACCTGCTCATTAACATCGGGTCGCGCTTCGACGACCGGCTGACCGGAAATCTTGCCAAATTCGCACCGAATGCGGCCGTCGCCCATGTGGATATTGATCCATCCGAAATAGGGAAGAACGTCCGACCGGCGATTCCGGTTGTCGGCGATGCCCGGTCCGTACTTGAAAAACTGCTGCAGAGAACGGGCAAATCGGGAGAGAAGCGTGAGTGGCTGGATCATCTGGGTCTGTACGCCAGGACGCATCCACTTTCATTCAGCGCTGGGAAGGATAACGAGGAGCTGGCTCCGCAGAGCGTGATCAGGCACGTTTTCCGCCATGCCGGTGAAGATGCGATTGTGACCACGGACGTTGGCCAGCATCAGATGTGGACCGCTCAGTATTATCCCTTTAACCGGCCCAATCGTTGGGTGACATCGGGGGGACTCGGCACGATGGGCTTCGGCTTCCCGGCTGCGATCGGCGCGCAAATCGCCGAACCGGAAAAAACAGTTGTATCGATTGTCGGTGACGGAGGTTTTCAGATGACGCTTCAGGAGCTTGCCGTGATCGCTGAACTGAACCTGCCGGTCAAGATTGTCATCATGAACAATCATGCGCTGGGCATGGTCAGACAATGGCAGGAGGCCTTTTACAGCAAAAGGTACGCCCACTCCATTCCCTCCATGCAGCCCGACTTTATCCGGCTTGCGGAAAGTTACGGCATTCGCGGCGTCCGCGTGGCAACGGAAGAGGAAGCGCGTCGCGTGTTTCCCGAGGTACTCCGCGATCCGCAGCCCTGGGTGATCGATTGCCGGGTCAAACAAATGGCGAACGTTCTTCCGATGGTCGCTCCGGGAAAAGGGCTCAATGAAATGATTGGGGTGTAAGCCATGAAAAGGACAGTTCACGCACTGGTTTCCGGTGAGGACAGCGCTCTGTTCCGTGTTACCGCCGTCTTTTCGAGACAAAAACTGAATATCGCCAGCCTGACATTCAAAAGGTCCGGCGGCACAAACGGAACGTCCGACATGAAAATCGTGACGGATGTTGAGAATGAACGGCAGGCCCGGCAGCTGATCGGCCAGTTGAACAAGCTGGTTGATGTGATTTCAGCAGCCGACATCTCGGAGTTGCCGGACTGTGACAAAGAAAAAGAATGTGTGGCACCGGAAATAAATCCCGGTTGCTGAAGAATGACTGCTGACTGCAGGAAAGATTCGCCGGCACGCCCGGCTTTGGCACGCGCAAAATGAAAAAAAATCAGAAAAAGCAAAGGGGATATACAAAATGGCAGCAAATGTTTACTATGACAAAGATATCGACGAAAGCGTTCTGCGCGGCAAAAAGATAGCTATTCTCGGCTACGGCTCACAGGGCCATTCACAGGCACAGAATCTTCGCGACAGCGGATTCCAGGTAATCATCGGTGTCAGGCCCGGCAAATCATGGGACAAAGCGGCTCGTGATGGATTTGATGTCAAGTCCGTAAGAGAGGCAGCTGAAGAAGCGGATGTTGTTATGATGCTGCTGCCGGATGAAAGACAGACGCAAGTTTATTATCAGGATGTTGAATCCGGACTGAAACCCGGCAATGCTATCGGATTTTCACACGGTTTTAACATCCATTTCAGTCAGATCGTTCCTCCGGACTTCGTCGATGTCTTTTTAGTTGCACCTAAAGGACCGGGGCACTTCTGCCGCCGCGAATATCTCAATGGCGGCGGCGTTCCGGCTTTTGTCGGCGTTCAGCAGGATGCGACCGGCCAGGCTGAAGCCCTTGTTTTTGCCTACGCAAAGGGTTTAGGAGCGGCTCGTGCCGGCGTCCTGAAGACCACGTTCAAAGAAGAGACGGAGACCGATCTGTTCGGCGAACAGGCAGTCCTGATGGGCGGGCTGACTCATCTGATCCAGGCCGGTTTTGAGACACTGGTCGAGGCAGGCTATCAGCCGGAAAATGCCTATTTTGAAACCTGTCACGAAATGAAAATGCTCACCGATCTGATCTATGAAAACGGACTGACCGGCATGCGCTATTCGTGCTCCGACACCGCAAAATTCGGCGATTTCACAGTGGGACCCTATATCATCGATAAAGATACGAAAGCCCGCATGAAAAAGGTACTGGAGGATATACAAGCCGGTAAATTTGCCCGAAACTGGCTGCTTGAAAATAAGGTCGGCAGACCGATGTTCAACGCACTCATGGAAAAAGAGAGCAACTCGGAGCTGGAGCGGGTCGGCAGAAAACTGCGCAAGCTCATGCCGTTCGTCAAAGAAGGAAAGCAGGATAGTGAAGATATCACAGAAAATGTGGCTCAATAAACAATGAGCCTGTGAAAACCGCTGAGGCAATGAGCGGTTTCGCACGGATTGACTAATCGGCGCGGAAAGGCTGCCATTCTGGTTTCCCGCGCCGCATTTTTTGATGAATCAAGGGACTTTTTGATCAAAGGCTTTATAAGCCGATGCCGGTCGATTGAAATCGAGCAGGCAGGTTTGAAAACAGAATTATAGGGAGTGTGAAGATTTTGGGGATTCCTTGCAATTAGTCGACGTTTTGGAGGCGATGCGCTGTCTCGGCCCGTTTATCCATGAGACACCGATGATAGAGTCGACGACGTTCGATCGTTTAACTGGTGCGCACCTGCATTTCAAACTGGAAAATTTTCAGAGAACCGGTTCATTCAAGCTGCGCGGGGCGCTGAACAAAATGATGCATTTGCCGGTGGAACAGGCAGCCAGAGGGATTGTCGCCGCATCGGCGGGCAATCACGCTCAGGGTGTGGCTCTGTCTGCTTCAAAAAGAGGGATCAAGGCAAAGATTTTTATGCCTGCCGCAACGCCAAAGGCAAAAGTTCAGGCGACGGAAGCCTATGGCGCGGACGTCGTACTCGTCGGCGATTCCTATCAGGAATCGTACGAGGCGGCGGCAGCGGACCGTCTGGCAAGCGGCGCGGTATTTGTGCACGCCTTTGACGATTTTGAAGTGATGGCCGGACAAGGAACGGTCGCCTTGGAAATGCTGCAGCAATGTCCGGATCTTGAGACAGTGCTCGTGCCTATCGGCGGCGGCGGTCTGGCGGCCGGAACGGCAACGTACTTGAAAAATATCAGGCCGGACATTCGGGTGATTGGCGTGCAGTCCGAACGGGCACCTTCGATGTTCAATCTCTTTTATCATACAGGTCCTGCAAAACTGGAACATGTCGGCGGGATTGCTGAAGGCATTCTTGTGAAAGAAGCCGGACGAAAGACCTTCCCGCTGATCGCGCGTTTTCTGGATGAAGTAGTGACCGTATCCGACAGTGAGATCGCACGCGCCATTGTCCTGATGCTCGAGCGGGGGAAACTGTTTGTCGAAGGAGCGGGAGCCGCTGCGTTCGCTGCGGCGTTATCCGGGCGTATTGATATTCGCGGAAGGCATGTCGGCGTGATGGTCAGCGGCGGAAACGCCGATCTGGAGAATTTGCCTGAAATCAAAAAAATGGCTGAGGGATGCGAGCGGGCAGGTTTGGCAGAGTGATACGGAGAGCAACAGGCCCCGCATCTAAAAAAGGACATCAGAAACGGCGGCCGGATGCCGCAAGCCGCCCGTTCAAAAAGTTCTGTCCGGGGCAACAGGGTAAAAATGGTTGTCGAATGCACGGCCCGTTTTCATAAAGGGGAAAAAGGAGGTGGCGCGATGATCATTGATGCAGACCATGTCAGCTGGCGGCGAATAAATAAAGTGGTGCTTAAAGACGTGACTTGGCGCGTGAGAAGCGGGGAACATTGGTCCCTCGTCGGGCTCAACGGTTCGGGAAAGACGACACTGCTGAAAATGATTAACGGCTATATCTGGCCGTCGAGCGGCACGATGTCGGTCCTTGAAATGCCGTTCGGCGAAGGGGATTTGCGGGAGCTGCGCAAGAAAATCGGCTGGGTCAGTTCCGCTCTTGAGAGCCAGCTGCGTGCACATGAGCTTCCGGAAGAAATCGTGTTGAGCGGCAAGTTCGCATCCATCGGGCTTTATGAGGCTGTTCAGCCGGAAGACGTCGAGAGGGCGAAAGAACTGCTGGAGATGATGCATTGTTTGCCGTTTGCTTCCAGGCCGTACGGCACCCTTTCCCAGGGAGAAAAGCAGCGTGTATTGATCGCGCGCGCCATGATGGCTTCCCCGGAGCTGCTGATTCTGGACGAACCGTGCAATGGACTCGACATCTTTGCCCGTGAACGGCTGCTGGCGCTGATTGAAAGATTTACCGAATCGGAAAATGCTCCGACGCTGATTTTCGTCACCCATCACGTTGACGAAATCCTGCCGTGCTTCTCGCATACTCTGCTGCTCAAAGAGGGTGCGGTCTACCAGTCCGGATTAACTGCCGATATCATGACGCCGGAGAACATGACCGCTTTTTACGGCGGAGGGGTTGTTGTCGAACGGCACGGCGGCCGGCTTTCAATGGCCATCCGATCATAAAAAGAGAAAAATATAGGAAATCAAATTTTTTAAATGATTGACAAATTTTTAAAAACGTGTATTATGAACTTCACAACCTTTTAGTTAATAAACGGCTGATAATTTTTTACCGTTCAGCCGCATGATAAATCGATGACGAGGAAAAAATCACGGATGGGCAGCTTCCAGAGAGCCGGATGCGGGTGAAAATCCGGCAGCGCCCCCGATGGTGAACTCACCTCTGAGTGTCCGCCTGAAAAGGAATGAGTAGGGCGGGCCGGGTGTTCCAAGACACCTGTTGAACAAAGGCGGCTCAGCACAATCTGAGCCTGCCGCCGAGTTGGTATTTCGCAAGGAATATCAAAAAGCCGGGTGGTACCGTGAAAAGAAGTCTTTTCGCCCCTGCAGTTGCTGCAGGGCGCGGAAAGGCTTTTTTATTTCATAAAACAGAGAGATAACCGGGATTTGCGAATGTGATGAAAATATGAGAAAGGAGCATGCGGAAATGGAGAAGGTTGAAATTTACGACACGACACTTCGTGACGGAGAACAGTCGCCGGGATGCAGTCTGAACGATGATGAAAAAATGAAGGTGGCCCTGCAGTTGGAACGTCTCTGCGTGGATGTGATTGAAGCGGGATTTCCCGCTTCTTCGCCGGATGATTTCAAGGCGGTGACTGCGATCGCCCGCGCGGTGAAGGGGAGTACGGTAACCGGTCTTGCCAGATGCGTGAAAGGCGATATCGATACGGCCTGGCAGGCGCTGAAAAATACTGAGAATCCGCGCGTGCATGTGTTTATTGCCACGTCTCCGATTCACATGGCCTATAAGCTGCGCATGAAGCCTGAAGAGGTTCTCGAACGCGCCGTCCAATCGGTTGGCTATGCGAAAAAGTTTTTTCCGCAGGTTGAATTTTCGGCGGAAGACGCCACGCGCAGTGATCCGGCGTTTCTGGCAAAGGTCGTGACGTCGGCGATTAAAGCCGGGGCGACGGTGATTAATCTGCCGGATACGGTCGGCTACGATACGCCATGGGAATACGCGGATATGTTCACCTATATCAGGGAGCATGTCCCGAATATTGATCGAGCGCGCCTTTCCTGTCATTGCCACAACGATCTTGGGATGGCGACGGCGAACACGCTCGCTTCCGTTCAGGCCGGAGTCCGCCAGGTCGAATGTACGATGAACGGCGTCGGAGAACGGGCGGGCAATGTCGCTCTGGAAGAAATAGGTGTCGCGTTGCACGTCCGCAGGGATACGTACAAGGTGACCACCAGGCTGAAGCTGGATGAAATCAAGCAGACGAGTGATCTTGTCAGCAGGTTGATGAACAGTCCGGTTCCGAAGAACAAAGCGATCGTCGGAGCCAACGCCTTCGCCCATGAAGCGGGTATTCATCAGGACGGGGTGCTGAAGAATCGGGAAACCTACGAGATCATGTCGCCTTCGCTTATCGGGCTGGATACCGGCAGGCTGGTGCTTGGAAAACATTCCGGCCGCCACGCATTCAGGATGAGGGCGGCGGACCTAGGCGTGCATCTGTCGGATGAGCAGGTCGATCAGTCTTTTAAAGCGTTCAAGAAGATGGCGGATGAAAAAAAAGAGATCACAGACAACGATCTTTTATCCCTGTTTGCAAAAGAAGGAAAAACGACCGCTAGTCAGTCATAAAGTGAGTAGAGGGACAAAGCTGAAAGAAACGGGGGAATGGGAATGACAAAGACGATTACTGTGCTGCCTGGTGACGGGATCGGCCCTGAAGTGACGGGATCCGCTGTCCGTGTGCTGAAAAGAGTTTTTGAAAAAAATGCGTGCGATGTGCAATTTGTGGAAAAACGCATCGGAGGAGCTGCCATCGATACGGACGGCACGCCGCTTCCCCGGGACACGGTCGAACAATGTGCGGCGAGCGACGCGGTATTGCTCGGGGCGGTCGGCGGTCCGAAATGGGATAATCAGTCGATGCGTGTCCGCCCTGAACAAGGGCTGCTCGGCATCCGCAAGGCGCTCGGCCTTTTCGCCAATCTGCGTCCGGTCAAAGCCTTCGCACCTCTGATCGGTGCATCGCCACTGAAAAGTCAGTATGTGGAAAATGTGGATTTTGTGATTGTCCGCGAACTGACCGGCGGCCTTTACTTTGGAAAGCCAAGCGAACGACGCGGAGATCACGGCGAGAAAGTTGTCGATACGCTGGCCTACAGCGTCGGCGAAATTGAACGGGTGGTCGAAAAAGCCTTCCGCCTGGCTGAACGAAGGAAAAAGAAACTGACTTCCGTTGACAAAGCCAATGTACTGGAATCGAGCCGTGTATGGCGGGAAGTGGTGAACGAGGTGTCCCACCGCCATCCGGAGGTTGCGGTCAGCCACTTGCTGGTTGATTCGGCGGCGATGCAGCTGATCGTCAACCCCGGCCAGTTTGATGTGATTGTCACAGAGAATATGTTTGGCGACATATTAAGCGACGAGGCCTCCGTCATGACCGGATCGCTTGGGATGCTTCCGTCGGCGAGCCTGCGGAAGGACAAAGTCGGTTTGTATGAACCGGTGCACGGATCGGCTCCAGACATTGCCGGACAGGGTAAGGCCAACCCGCTTGCGGCGATTCTGTCCGCGGCGTTTCTTCTTCGTTATTCGCTGGATATGGACCATGAAGCCGGGTTTATTGAAAAAGCGGTCCTTCAAGTTCTCGAACGCGGATACCATACGGCGGATCTTAAAGTTGCAGGGGAACAAACGAAACTGGTGAACACAACGGAAATGACCGATCGGGTTATCGCCATACTGGACGAAATTTTTACCGCGGCGGAAAACACGCATTAAAGTTAAAATGAGTATCCCTTTAACTCATGTATATAGCCGAGCCGTGGTGTGAATACGTCATCAACTCTTCTGAAGGGCGATAAAATTTGCGGACGGGCGATACATTCTTCTGAAAGGCCCGATATTTTTCTTTGATCTGCTGCGTATTCATACGAACCGCGGTTATCTTGATCTAACGGGATAATCAGTTAAAGCTATTCAAGAAAGGAAGGAAATGGAATGAAACCACGGACAATAGTCGATAAAATTTGGGAAAATCACCTGATTCACTGCGAAGTAGGAAAACCCGACCTGCTCTATATCGATCTGCATCTCGTTCACGAAGTGACTTCTCCCCAGGCGTTTGAGGGGCTGCGCATGAATCACCGGAAAGTCAGGCGGCCGGACCGGACGTTCGCGACCGTCGATCATAATGTGCCGACGACGGAAAACCGCGAGACGAAAGATCCGGTTTCCAAAATCCAGATTTCCACACTGGAAAAAAACTGCGCGGACTTCGGTATTGAACTGGCGGACATCTATCGTCCAAGCCAGGGAATTGTTCATGTCATTGGTCCCGAACTCGGCCTGACTCAGCCCGGCAAGACGATCGTCTGCGGCGACAGCCATACCTCGACGCACGGCGCGTTCGGGGCGATCGCTTTTGGCATTGGCACGAGCGAAGTGGAGCACGTGCTGGCGACACAGACGCTGTGGCAGAAACGGCCGAAAACGATGCAGATCAAAGTGAACGGCAGACTCGGCATGGGTGTGGCAGCGAAAGACCTGATACTGGCTATTATCGCAAAATACGGGATTTCGGTCGGCATGGGCTACATCGTCGAATATACGGGTGAAGCCATTCGCAATCTGTCGATGGAAGAGCGGATGACCGTCTGCAACATGTCGATCGAGGCAGGGGCCAGGGCCGGTCTGATCAGCCCGGACGAAACGACGGTTGGCTACATCCGCGGAAGACGATTCGCGCCGAAGGGCGAGGCTTTCGAGGCGGCGGCGAAAGAATGGCTGGCGCTGGCAACCGATGAAGGGGCGGTTTATGACCGGACGATTGAAATCGATGCCGGCGAGATTGAGCCGCAGGTTACCTGGGGGACGAATCCGTCCATGGGGTCTTCCATTAACGGCACGGTCCCGGATCCGGAAGCCATCGAGTCTGAAGAGAAGCGCCAGGCGTATTCAAAAGCGCTGGCCTATATGGATCTGAAGCCGGGAACGCCGATACGCGATATTCCCGTTGATGTCGTTTTTATCGGATCGTGCACCAATTCCCGGTTAAGCGATCTTCAGCAGGCAGCGCGCATCGTGCGCGGGCGGCGTGTCCATGAAGGTGTCCGCGCGCTCATTGTTCCCGGATCGCAGCAGATTCGGAAACAGGCGGAAGAGGAAGGGCTGGACAAGATCTTCACAGAAGCCGGATTCGAATGGCGCCAGTCCGGATGCAGCATGTGTCTTGCGATGAATGACGATAGTGTTCCGGCCGGAAAACGCTGTGCGTCAACATCCAACCGAAATTTTGAAGGACGCCAGGGAACCGGTTCGCGGACACACCTCGTCAGCCCGGCGATGGCCGCGGCCGCCGCGATCAGCGGCCATTTTGTCGATGTCAGGGAATTTGAGAAAGTGCACTGATTGCAGGAGGTAAAAATGATGGAACCATTTCAAACTTTTAAAGGGCTTGTCTGCCCGATGGACCGGACAAATGTCGATACGGATCAGATTATTCCCAAGCAATTTCTGAAACGGGTTGAACGGAAAGGATTCGGCGAGTGCCTCTTCTTCAACTGGCGCTTCAACGAAAAAGGTGCCAAAAACCCGGATTTTGTGCTCAATCAACCCAAATACGCAGGCGCCTCAATCCTTGTCGCCGGCGATAACTTCGGCTGCGGCTCTTCACGGGAACATGCGCCCTGGGCTTTGCAGGATTATGGATTCAAGGTCATCATCGCCCCGAGTTTCGCCGACATCTTTTATAACAACTGCCAAAAAAACGGCATTCTCGCCATACGGCTGGACAAGGAAAAAACAGACGTGCTGATCGCCTACGCTACAAAAACATCCTTGCATCTAACCATTAATTTGGAAGATCAAACGATCACGGGAGACGGTTTCAGCTACACGTTCGACATCGATCCTTACCAGAAAGAAATGCTGCTCGAAGGCCTCGACGAAATCGCCGTGACGATGAGGCATGAAGACGAAATTGCCGCTTACGAACAGAAACACACGGTAAGTGCTTGAAGAAAGCCGTCCGTTCCGGATATGCCATGCTGCTGCTTTGAAAAGATAAACAGATATTAAGGAAAACACCTCCCCAAGCAGGATACACCGGGAAGGTGTTTTCGTATTTCCAGCATCATGCTGCAGATTGGTTTGACCGGTACGACTGGTTTTCATTCGATTGGTGCTATGGCGCTGGTATGAACGAACAACCCGAATTCATTGTAATTGATCCAGTCTTCTCAGAAGTTTATGATAACGATCCAGTGTCTCCCTGTTGTCCACTTCCCTGCCTGACTGGAAAAATGAAATGGCGCCTGTCCCGCCGCCGACCTGATGACGTTCTTCCAGAATCCGTTTCAGATTCTTCGCCGTTCCCACGCTTCCGTCAATGATTTCCGTGTTACTTGGGAACAATTTCTTAATGCTGTCCTTAAAAAACGGGAAATGAGTACACCCGAGAACCACAGTACCATACTGATTCAAGTCAAACGGTTCCAGCTGTTCTTTTAAGTAAGGCACAATCTGATCTTCCTGAAAATGAAAAGCTTCAGCAGAAGTGACAAGGCCCGGAAGCGGGAGGCCGTCAACGATATCGTGTTTGTCAACACGTTCGACCAAACGGTGGAATTTGTCTTCCCTGAGTGTTAGCCTTGTCGCCAGAACCAGCACCTTCTTTTTCTCTTTCTCACTTTCAAGAACAGCCGGTTTCACCGCAGGCTCAATGCCGAGAACCGGAAAGGAACAACGTTTCCGCAAGTCTTCGATCGCTGCACTGGTCGCCGTGTTGCATGCGATGACCAGTGCCTTTAAATCATGCGTCATCAGAAAATCCGCTGCCTGGAAAACATATTCTTTTATAACTTCTTTAGGCTTCTCCCCATATGGCAGATGCGCCGTATCCGCATAGTAAATATAATCTTCATCCGGCAGTAATTTAATAATTTGATGTAATACGGTCATTCCGCCGATACCGGAATCAAAAACGGCTATTTTCATCAAGTTCACTTTCTTTTGTTTATTTTGTCGTTCAGTTTGTTTCAGTATATCACCTTTTTGCGGACATATCATAAGTCTGATCGTTTATTACGTTTTTCCCGCCTTTTTCCAATCTGGAAATTTGCCCATGGCTATCTGAGGATTTATGCAAAATGGAGTATCCAGGGCATGACCGATGAAGAGATCCGTCAATTCCGCCGTCTCCTCAATAGGTACATGAGAATTTCTAAATTTTTTTACCTATATAATTTGATGCCAAACTAATTTTTGGGGGCTTTCTATGCAAATCAAACGAGACACTCTATTAAAGGGGACCGCTCAAACGCCCTGTGTCATCTTTTCACCGGATGATATGAGGGGAACGGCGCTGATCATGCACGGCTACGGCGGATCAAACGAGGAGCAGCTGGGTCTGGCTTTTCGTATTGCCGAGACGGGATTAAGGACGGTCGTCATCGATTTGCACGGTCACGGAGAGAATTCTTCCATTTTTAATGGAGAAAAGGACCGCCACATTATTTCATTTGAAACCGGCGTGCAGTTTCCTGCGCTCGTTCTCTGCAAATATAGGACTTAGAACGATTCACATACTGCTCTTGGAATGAAGATGACGGCGAAATCTGTCCAGCAGATGCTGTAAATCAACTTCCATAAGAATAAGGGAGAATGTTATAACCGTTCCTCCCAAAAATAAATTGACCGTTAAACGATCATAACCAAAAGCGATTGAAAAAATGCTTCCAAAAACGCCTTCGAGCATCATAATAAGTCCGGCAGATGTTGCGGAAGTATGTTTTTGTGCCAAAATCTGAATGGTCTGACCGACAAATGAACAGATAATGCCCACATAAAGCAAGGGGACGAGTGCAGCAGACCAATTGACGGCTGCAAGCTGTCCGGCCCCATCCCACAGGAAAAAAATGAACCCGCCTGCTGCTTGTATGACTGCAAGCATAAAAGCGACAACACTGACATCAGCTATTCTTGCTCCATAGCCAAGATACACGATAGACCCAGCGTAAAACAGGGCGCAGATCAGTGAGTAGATGTCTCCGGTATTGAAAGTGAAAGCTTTATTTAATACTCCGGTTAATATCGTCATACCCAGCAGACAGAGAATAATAGAAATAATACTTTTGATAGGGATCTTTTTTTGAAAGACAATCCAGGCTATGATGGGTATCATCACTACATAGGTTGACGAAATAAAGGCGTTATTCGACGGAGTCGTATACAGGATGCCAATGGTCTGTGTGATAAATCCGCCAAAATTAAGCAGTCCGGCAATCAGCCCCACTTTGAATTCCTTATGCGTCATTTTTAAAATATTTTTGTGAAAGAGTATGAATGCCAGTGCGGCAAAGAGAATGCCCCGGAAAAAATTAATAAACCCGGAAGACACATTGGCATCGAGTGCTATTTTTATAGCAACAAATCCGGAACCCCAAAGCACAGAAGTTAATAACAGCAGTCCGTTTGCCATCGGTTTCGTCATTCCGTGTAGCCCCCCTTTCTATTATCATAAAAAAATTCCGGCTTTGAAAAGAGACAGGATAAGTTTTCTCCTGTTCTTTTTTTACCAGCGGTGATATGAGAAATGAAATTCCTTTTCCGGCAGCCTTTGATCCAGCCTTTTGGGATTGCCTAAATCAACTGATTTTATATTATTTTTAACGGGCATCTTTTTAGCCCATTGTCCAGGACCGACAAACTCCCGGCAACGACCGATAGACCGGGCGTAACGACCGAAAAATCGCTTGTGACGACCGATACTGGGCCTAGGTCGACCGATAAAATGCACGGAACGACCGATACCATCGTCCAGGACCGACAAACTCCCGGCAACGATCGGTAAACTGTGCGCGCCGACCGACAAACTCCCGGTCATGATCGATAAATCGGGTACACCGGTTGATTAAACTCCGGCCGCGGAGCTTGCTGTTCTGATTATTTGCACTTATTGATTCCGGTTCGTTTACTGTCGATTCTTTGGATGTTCCTGTCGGTTTTGCACGTTATTGTCGATATTTTGCACTTTACTGATGATAAGCCGGCGTTTTTCGGCGATTCTTGCCGCGATTTACAGGAATACGCGGCCGACCGAAGAAAAGATCGGGCGTTTCCGCCATTTAACGCCCGTCCGCATAGGGTATTCCCCTTTTCAGTTTCGGTGAAAGACCACCGCTTGTACGAGCAGATCGCTTTTCGGTAAATTAGAAAACGACTTCACGCCGTGGCTCTGCTGGATACATGAGTTGAGGGAATACTCATTTCATTTTTAATATAAAGAGAGTGAGAGTTGTTGACATCGTTTATCAATGTACTATACGGACTTCATAAAATCAACCGGCCGGGCGATAACATAGAAAAAAGAATCTCCTGTCCGAAGCAAACGCTTTCCGTCATGGCGCAGAAACCGCTGCGTTCCGTGTAGGTTTCGGAGGAGGGCCGAACGGAAAGACAAAAACAGGACGAGATGAATGGCAAAAAAAGAGAAACATAGGGAGGGCTTCTGTTTAGACAAGCAGAGCCCGCCGGCCGTTCCCTTTTCTATGCAAAAAAGTTATAATGGGTCACAGAGCCCTCCGGAAAGGCTGTGATTCAGCTATTGAACGGAGGAAAACAACAGGGGCGTGGTCGTCGTGACCCAACGATTTGAAAGGCTGAATGAAGAGAAAGTTTTCAAGGATCCGGTGCATCGCTATATTCATGTCCGCGACCGGCTGATCTGGGACTTGATCGGCACAGCGGAATTTCAAAGGCTGAGGCGCATCCGTCAGCTGGGGACAACTTTTCTGACCTTTCATGGGGCGGAACACAGCCGTTTCGGGCATTCGCTGGGCGTCTACGAGATTGCACGCCAGGTGATTAATATTTTTAAAAACAGAAACGATTGGGACGACTCGGAAACGCTGCTCTCACTCTGCGCGGCGCTGTTGCATGATGTCGGGCACGGTCCGTTCTCGCATTCTTTCGAAAAGGTTTTCGGCACCGATCACGAACAGTATACACAGGCGATCATTCTCGGCGATACGGAGATTCACCGCCTTTTGGAACAAGCGGGCGGCGATTTTCCGCAAAAAGTGGCGGATGTGATTGGGAAAACCTATAAGAACAGGCTGGTTGTCAGCCTGATTTCCAGCCAGATTGACGCAGACCGGATGGATTACCTGCTGCGTGATGCCTATTTCACAGGCGTCAGCTACGGTCATTTCGACATGGAGCGGATCTGGCGCGTGATGAGGCCCTGCAATGATCAGATTGTATTCAAACTCTCGGGGATGCACGCGGTGGAAGACTATATTATGAGCCGTTACCAGATGTACTGGCAAGTCTATTTTCATCCGGTGACGCGGAGTGCGGAAGTTGTCCTGACAAAGATTCTTCACCGGGCAAAGGTACTGTATCAGTCCGGATTCAGGTTCAGACATCAGCCGGTTCCGCTGCGGACACTTTTTGAAGGGAAGATGACGCTTCAGGATTACCTCAGGCTGGACGAAGCGGTCATCATGTATTTCTTTCAGGTTTGGCAGGAGGAGGACGATCCGATTCTCAGCGACTTGTGCAGCCGGTTCATGAACCGGCGCCTCTTTAAGTACGTACAGATCTCAAAAGATCAGCTGAATGTCGACGATAAATTAAAAGAGGCGTTCATTAAGGCGGGAATCGATCCGGATTATTACCTTGAAGTGGATTCTTCTTCGGACTGCCCTTATGATTTCTACCGGCCCGGAGAAGAAGAAGAGCGCCTGCCGATTCAGCTGCTGATGCCGGACGGCAAGACGCTGCATGAGCTTTCGCTGGAATCGGATGTTGTAGGCGCGATTACAGGAAAAAGACGGACCGATCACAAACTGTATTATCCGAAGGACAAGGTGCTTGCCCTGCCGGAACATTCGATAGCAAAGAAGGAAATATGCGAGCTCTTGCACATATAGAGACAGTGCGGTGCACTGCAACCGGGTGTGATGACTTAGCGTTCTTATAGTTATTTATCAATCGGGGGGATTAGCCAAAAATGCTGGAAGACCACGCAAAAATTGCGGCTTTGATCCATCAGGCGGGGGAAATCGCCGGCAGGAAGAAGCTGCAGAAAATGGTATATATATTGCAGAAGATAGGTTTTCCGTTTCATGAAACCTATCGCTTTCATTTTTATGGACCTTACTCGGAAGAACTCACGATGCAGCTGGAAGAACTGTGCGATTTTGGTTTTATCCTTGAAAAGCAGACAGAAACAAGCGGTGAACACTATTACTGCTACCGGCTGACCGAAGAAGGGGAAACTTTTCTGGCGCACACGAAACAGCTTCCATACATAAAAAGTATAGCGGAAAAACTGAATGCCGAAACGGCCGCATTTCTCGAACTCGTATCTATTCTTCTTTATTTCGATCGGCTGCCCCGCAAGTCGGCCATTGAAAAAGCGCAAGTGATCGGGAAAGATTATAATCAAACGGATATGCAGCGGGCATACACTTTTATAGCGGCGCTCTACGCGAATAAACCGGTCGGGCTGTCGCTCTGATCAGGGGGAATGAAACGATGTTCACATTTAAGGTGGATGAAGAGATTCAGTTGAAATTGTTTGAACAAAGCGATGCAAACGCTCTGTTTGCGCTGATTGACAGACAGCGCGGCTATCTGCGCGAATTTCTCCCTTGGGTGGACAGTGTGATATCCGCGGGCCATTATTATGCATCAATTGCCGGCTGGGCCGAACAATTCCGGCAGGGGCTGGGCTTTCAGGCAGGAATTCTCTTTCGCGGAGAACTTTCGGGCATGGTTGGTTTTCATCTTCATGACCTGCGGAACAGGAAAACGAGCATTGGGTACTGGCTCTCTGAAGACAAACAGGGAAAGGGTATCATGACACGGTGCTGTCGGGCGATTATTGCGGAAGCCTTTGAGACAACGTCTCTGAACCGGATCGAGATCGGGGCGGCCACACAAAATATGAAGAGCCGTGCAATCCCTGAACGGCTCGGATTTACCCATGAAGGCTGTATCCGGGAAGCCGAGTGGATTTATGATCACTTTGTCGATCACGAAATTTACAGTCTGCTGCGATCGGAGTGGGAAAAAGCGCGTCAATAATTGCTGGCGAAAAACGCGATTGTGCCGCCCGTATGTTTTCAACACGGAGGCGGATATAACAGTTAATGAAACATTTGTTTAAACCGCAGTGCAATGATTTTCCCACGAATTTTTTAAAAGTTTCCTATTTTGTTTAAAATAGGGTTGACAGCCCTTATTAGGCGTTGTAAACTAGCCATATTTCAAAAAACATGTTAGCTTGAAAGTCGGTCTCGCCATCTATGTTCCTGAACTGTTTCCGACCCGGCTGCGCATGCGCGGAAACGGAACGGCGCAGGCAGTCGGCCGTTTCTTTACCATCGTCACGCCTTACGCCGTCGCCTGGCTGCTCAGCAACCAAGGCATCATCAGCATCTTTATCGTGATGGGCATTTTTCTTGCCGTTGTGGCCATTCTTACTGTTCTGTGGGGCCCGGAAACCAAGAAGCAAATTCTTAAGTAAGGGTCAGAGGCCTTTTTAAAAGAAAGCACCATACAGTGAAGCCGTGTTCAAAGTCTCTCTCATATGGGGAGCGCTAGCCAAACACGGTTTCTTTTTTATTTCTAAAGATATCCAGCTTTGGAAAACTACCAACATCGAACAGTCTTAAGATAGGTTTCTTTCATTTGTCTGGACCAGTTCAAGCCCTCGTTTCCCGACTTCTGCAGCCTCCCTGCAATCCGTTCGGCGTATCCGGATGCGGCATTCAGCCATCTTTCCTCCGCATGGTTCAGTGCCTGAACATAGGCATCAGGTAGACTCTTTTGCTGAGTAAAAGCGCCTAACTGATTAAAAATCCGATTCATTTGATCGGCGAACGGATCGGATACGGCCATCAATGCTGCTTCATCGGACAATTGGTTTGCGCTTTTCTGGCTCTCGCGGTCAAACGGCTCATCTTCCTTCTGAGCAGCCCACATCAAATAAAGATGCATTAAGTAAAGATCATCGGGATTGATACTCCAGGTAAACAGCGGGTTCAGATCCGGAATGCGCAGCTCGATCCGGCTGGCTTCCGGCTGCTGGGTGAGATCTTCAAACCCTTTCCCCTTGATCCTGACAAGCTGATACAACTCACGCGGACCCTCAATCAGCCCTGCCTTCACTGCAGACGACAGCGAACCGAGATAGTCTGAAGGACTTGAATAATCGAGATAAACCGGTTGGGTATTTTGATAGCCGCACGCGCTGAGACGGGCGGACCGGTAATAAATGCCGCCCTGTTCTTCCGGGCTTGCCGACAATAAATGAACGAGAAAAAAACGATAGCGCATCGCCTGAGCTGCGAGATTCAGATAAAATTGATTGCGCGCCTCCGCATCTTTAAAATCTTCTCCGGCGAAAGAGAAATTGAAATGAATGCCGCAATACAGCTGCTTGTGCCGCCCATATTTTTTCGAAAGATAAGTTCGGTAATCGTTCTTATCTTTTCCCGCCGGACCAAAGTCCGCAATCGGAATCTGATCTTCCGGAGGCAGGGAGTCAGGAGGACTGCTGAGTGGCCAGAGAAGTTCAGAACCGATCCCTTTATACACTTTTTTCGTCAGGCACTCTTCGTGAAACAGCAGATCGGGAATGGAATCCGACACGGGTGTGATCATTTCAATCTGGCTCTCGGAAAAATCCGTTGTGATCTCGGGATTGGTCAGTTTGTCTCCGAATGCGGCGGGATGAGGCGTCAGTGCCAGCGATCCGTCCGGATTAATCCTTAAATTTTCCCGTTCCAGTCCGAAACGGCCTTTTGTTGTCAGATGAAAAAAGAAAAGCTTATCTTTATCCGGCATACCTTTATCCCTCGCATTCTTCGCTTGAAAAAGGCAGTTCATTTCTCAGCCCCGGCTTTAGAGAGCAAGAACAGAAAGCTCTGTGTGACCGACAAATAAGCTACTTCTGAGTGTACTGGATTCATGAACGGATTTCAATGAATTGGAACCACGCACCAAGGTGACACACAGTCGTGTATTTTTGAGCGGTATGATAAACCAGGGGTTTTGGTAAATTAAAGCCCTTTCGGGTAAAACTTGCAAGTATCAAGGAAACCGTATGTCTGATCAGCCCACCCATTCAGGGAGAACACTAGAATTCCCGGACAAGACGGGAATTCTGAAAAATCCTGAAAATATGAAAAAGAGGGATGAATGTGTACCAAATACGTGTAGAAATATTCATCTCTCTTTTTTTATACTTATTGAATTAAATGTCGCATTTTCATGGCTGCAGGTTTCGAACCCTTACTCCTGCAGCTCCTCCATATGGCTCAGCATTTTTTTAAGTGCTTTGAGATCATCGAGGGACAGCGTGATGCCCTTGCCCATTTTTTCACCGTCCGGCGCCCAGTCCCTGAGGTCGTATTTTGGCTCTCTTCCATTCCAGCTGATGATGTTCAGCTGTTTCTGCCATCCTTTCGGCGATTCGGAAAGGATCCCGACACGATTGACAATCTCATATTGAATGCTGCTCATCATTGTACACCTCCGATTGTAGAATGGATGCCTGTCCGGCGTCTGATTGTCCCGGGTCAGATAAGAATAAAATGTTCACGAAACCACGAATCGCTGTTCAGCACCTCGCGACCGTCCGCGATGATGTGCGGTTCCCCCTCCTCATCCTGAGTTACCAGGTGGCCCTCTTCGTCCTGCTCGGCCATATAAAAATTGTTCAACTTGAAAAGCAGCCGGTCCTCGAGCAAGTCAAGAGCAATATCGGCCGTCTCCCCGTACACATTCTTAATGCATCGGACCAGAATCATGTCAGCGAATCCCCCAGATCGAAAGAATACTATTATCAGAATAAGGGTTGTGCACAAATTTGGCAATGGTTGCAAGGATTAGGGAATGAATAGATAAAATGCTCCATAATGTCTAAGGGTTTTCGTTTTTGGATAAGGAAAGCAGCCGCTGCTTATTGTTCCTTTTGTTTCTTTTTGTCAATAATGGTACGGTAGATCGCCATTCTTTTTACAGAGAACGGGCTTTTCCCGAAAATGATTTTCCGCTTCCTGACGGGCGGTTCTTTTTATCAATTAAGGAAGCCGCCTTTCTGTCCGGAGACGGAAAGCCTAATCCTGTGATAAAATAGCACTATCTAAAAATGTGAGTTCGGTCACTTAAATGAGAGGATGAACGATTTGGATATTTTTCATCAGGACGGGAAAAAATCAGGTTTCAATATTGTAAAAGGCGACGCGACAAAAGGGCACGGCGGTTTCGGAGCAGGGCTGGTCAATCTCGACAACATGTCGCCTGTGATCATTGATGTGGAAGCGGGAACGGCCGAAGTGGATATCGGCGCGCTCCACGCCCGCAGCGATATCGAGCGGCGTATCCGTTTTTCCAAAGATAAAGCAGATCTCCAGGGCGGCGGTAAAAAGTACTGGCTCGTCTGGGTGAATACGGAAGTCACAAAAGAGGGCCCGTACTTTTCAGGAGCAGGCGCCGCTGAAATGATCATCAACCGGGAGAGCCGCCGCGGCTATAAAATTCTCGCCGATCATGTCAATAAGATGGATAAAGCGCTGAAAGGCAAAGTCGCGATTGACGAGATGGACGCGCCGTCGAAAAAAGTGCTGCGCGATTTTCTTGCCGAAGCCGATCCGGGCCAATGGGAGAGGGCGAATCCTGAACTGAAAGAAAAGCTGGAGGAGGAGTAACGATAAAGAAAACTTTGCGCTGGCTAAGCCTTAGTTGCGGGGCCTTTGGCGCTTGCTGAATTAGTTTTGCGATATACTCCCGAAACTCATGATCATAATGTTTGACCATGATGAACACGTCCTTTTTTCAGATAATTAAATTATACTGGCCCATTTTGACGTGTCCACTGTTAAGACTAACTTAAGAAAAGCGGAAAAGTCGAACCGAAAAACAGGAGTAGAACCGAAATCGGTGAAAGTCGAACCGAAAAACAGGAGTAGAACCGAAATCGGTGAAAGTCGAACCGAAAAACAGGAGTAGAACCGAAATCGGTGAAAGTCGAACCGAAAATGAGAAGTTGAACCGAATCCGGCAAAAGTCGAACCGAAATCATGAAAAGTTAAACCGAATCCAGCGTAAGTCGAACCGAAAATGAGAAGTAGAACCGAATCCGGCAAAAGTCGAACCGAAATCATGAAAAGTTAAACCGAACCCAGTGTAAGTCGAACCGAAAATGAAAAGTGGAACCGAAGTGGACAAAAGTCGAACCGAATCCAGCGTAAGTCGAACCGAAATCATGAAAAGTTAAACCGAATCCAGCGTAAGTCGAACCAAAATTCAAATTAAACTGAGCCGGCTCAACATAACTGAAAACCGTTCATCCCAAACGAGGCAAAGTTCATCCAAAATCAGGCACTTCATCGTAATCTGACCAAGGTTCATCCTAAACCGTAAAAAGCTTATCCCAAACAAGGCAAAGTTCAACTGAAACTGCAGAAAGTTCATCCTAATTTGCTTTGATAGATCCTCATGTACAACCTGGGAAAACTTTTCCCCGGGTAGGCAAAAAATGCTCCGTTTCACATTTGATAAGTTGTAGTCAGTTCCCTTGAATCCGACATTGGCGTCACCATAACCTGGAAGCCGGTTCATTGATGGTGATTCATTCGCCGTATACCTAACCGTTACCACCAGTGGAATAATCGATAAAGGAGGCCTTTTTTCTGTGGGGTCGGTTTTGCATCCGGATTATTCCGTGTTCCGCTGCAATAGGTGGTCGGTTCAGTCCCTTTTACAAAATAAGTTGGCCGGCCGGGGCATCGTGCGGAAGCAAGCAGTCCCGATTTTGGATCGATGCTGACACTGACCACACCTTCTGGCGGTGTGAAACTGTTTCCCGGGGTGCCGTCTAGTAGGGATTCCATGAAGTGGGTCCAAATTTCTTTTGCGTAGCTGCCGTCTGGGTAGGTGTTGATCGTTTCACCTTTATCGTAGCCAACCCAGACCACGGAAACGAGATTAGGCGTGAATCCGGCCATCCAGCTGTCGGTCGGTGTCGAACCGGTTTTGGCTGCCATTGTGTGGGTCAGCATGTTTGCGACTGTTCCGCCGGTTACTTTCGTATAGCCATTCAGCCTGTTGTCGAAAATACCGGTCATCATCTGCGAGAGAACAAAAGAAGCCTGTTTGTTTAGTACCTGTTTTTTTTCAGGGTGCCATTCATAGAGCACACGGCCCCTGCTGTCGGTGACTTTTGTTATGAACTCGGGATCAATCCTGGCGCCTTCATTTGCAAAAGTGGCATATCCTCTGGCCATTTCCAGAACACTGACCGGTTCGGACCCGAGAGCGAGAGAAGGAACCGCCTCGAGCGGGCTTGTGATTCCAGCGAGTTTTGCCGCCTCAACGAGCTTCCCCATGCCGATCGCCAGATGGGTTTTCACCGCAAATATATTGTCGGAGAGCGCAAGAGCCTGGGCCATCGTAATGGCACCGTTGGCATAATACCCGCCGAAATTATTTGGCGTGTAAGTCGCCCTTCCGTTATCGAACGTGAACATCGTGGGCGTGCTTTTGAGCAGGGTGGCCGGGGTGAAACCATTCTGGAGCGCCGCGTAATAAAGAAAAGGTTTGAACGCCGAACCCGGCGCGCGTTCCGCTGAGACTGCCCGGTTATACGGGCTTTTCTGATAGTCGCGCCCGCCGACCATCGCCGCGATGCCTCCCGTTTTCGGATCGAGGGCGATGAGCGCGGTCTGCAGATCAGAGCTTGCCGGAATCGTTTTCCGTACCCAGTATTCGGCGGCCTGCTGGGCGTTTGAATTAAGCGTTGTGTACACCTTGAGCCCGCCTGAGGCCAGTTCTTTCTGGTTGAAATGCAGCTTTTCGGTCAGCTCCTGCCGGACCGCATCCTGAAAATAGGGCGCTTCCTGCGGCGTTTTTTCCTGGCCCCGGACCAGGCGGACCGGGGCGGAATAAACCGCCTTTTCCTGTTTTTTTGTCAGGAACCCGCTTTCAACCATCGTGTCAAGAACGGTCTTCTGCCGCCTCTTTGCCTCATCATTATGAAGGAAGGGCGAATAAAGACTCGGGGCGTTCGGAATACCGGCCAGCATGCTCGATTCTGCAAGCGTCAGATCGCCCGCGTTTTTATTAAAATAGGTCTTTGCCGCCGCCTCAATACCGTAGGCGCCTTCACCATAATAGATTGTGTTCAGGTAGCCTTCCAGAATATCTTTCTTTGATTCATTCATTTCCAGACGGAGGGTATAGAACATCTCGGCCGCTTTGCGCTGCCACGTTCTGTCATTGGTCAAAAAGAGATTTTTGGCATACTGCATGGTGATGGTACTGGCACCCTCGGCTTTTGAAAAACTGCGCAGATCGATGAGCGCCGATCCGGCAATCCGCCTGAGATCAAAGCCGTGATGCTGAAAAAAACGGCGGTCTTCGACGGACAGTGTCGCCATTTTTATGAAAGGAGATATATTTTTAATCGACACCCATTGGGTGTTGCTGTCCTGCCACTTGCCCATCTGCTGCTGCCGGTTATCAAAAAAAACGGCAGGCTTTGATGCAGGGATCTCCATCGGACCGGCCAGTTTCGCCGCCGCCAGGAGGATGCTGAAAGATGCGATCGCCATAACCGCCAGCAGCACGCCCAGACGGACTGTCCATTTCAAATAGCCTTTATTTGCTTTTAGTGGCCGCCAGCTGAAACGCATATCAGAACCTCCTTCAATCGGTATTTATTAGTGCTTTTGCTTCGTATCTTGCTTTTCTTCGCTTTTTTCTACATTATGGTTTAAGAAAAGCGTTTCTAAACGCCTGGGTCCGGCTTAATTTTTCATTTTTCAGGCAATGCTTGGGAGTAAAACAGAGCGGGCGGCCGAAGAATGATCCGGTATAAAACCATCATCCGCAGGGCGCGGCGACGTCCCTGCGGATTGGGTGGAAAAATGTCGCGGCATGCGAAAAAAAACAGACTGAGTCTTGCTCGAGCAGGATCATTATTTTATAGTAATAGAAGTATGGATACAGGCGCGATTGTTTGAAAGACGGACTGCAGCCGAAGCGGAGGTGAGCGGATGGAGACACATGACGCTGAAATTGTCTTCACGAGCCGGATTGTGAGCAGGCAGCAGCCTGACGCCAATCAAATAACAAAGTCTGTACTGCGGGGACGCATCGCTGAAGGCGCGGGAAGTCTGTACCTGATTTTCAGTGCCACGGTCCCTGAAGCCGGGCTGGTCGACTACACGATTAAACTAAGCGGCGATGGCAGGGAGGCGCTGATCCGGCGCAAGGGCGCCGTTCCGCTCAGGCAACCGCTGTTCGTCGGCGAACCCATGCGGGGAACATTTGAGGCCCCTTTCGGAAAACTGGAGACGGAGGCGACGGCGCTGAAGATAAATTCATCCTGGGACCGGGAAACCCGTTCCGGAACGGCCGGCCTCGTTTACGAGATGATGCTGCAGGGAGAGTATGTCGGAAGATTCCGGCTTGATTTCCGGTTTACAGGGATGAAGTGAAGGCGCCGAGTTATTGAGATGGAGTCCAGGTACGGTGATCAACTTAGAAAACAGTCCGTAAGGGATGTTCAAAAGGACGATATGGGATGATGGGCCCGGGACACCGGGCTTTCAAAAAATGTGGTGGCCGACACGCATCAAGAACGTTTTTCTGCAGAATGCGGCGGTTTCGATGGTACACGGGAATATGCCCCACTGAAAGTGACAGCTGTTTTTTCGGACTTTTGAGAAGCCTTACCGGGTTTGAACGCAATTTTGGAGGGTATAACATGACGATTGTCGAGCAAGTCAAGCAGCAGTTAAAGGAAGAAATTAAGCAAGCCGTGGTTAAAGCGGAACTTGCGCAGCCGGATCAGATTCCGGATGTCATTCTCGAAGCGCCAAAGGATAAGGCGCACGGTGACTTTGCAGCCAACATGGCGATGCAGCTGGCGCGGATCGCGAAGATGTCGCCGCGTAAAATCGCGGAAGAACTGGTCGCCCATTTTGATAAGGAAAAAGGGCACATCCGCAAGATTGAAATCGCCGGTCCGGGGTTTATCAACTTTTTTCTTGATAACCGGTACTTGACGGATCTGATCCCCTCGATTATCGAGGCGGGCAGCGCGTATGGCGCGACTGAAAGCGGCGCCGGCAGGAAAGTGCTGGTCGAATTTGTCTCGGCCAACCCGACCGGAAGCCTTCACCTTGGCCACGCGCGCGGAGCGGCGGTCGGCGATACGCTCTGCAAGCTGCTGAGTAAAGCGGGTTACGAGGCGAGTGCGGAATATTATATTAATGACGGCGGCAATCAGATCACCAATCTGGCTGTATCTCTTGAAGCGCGCTATCTTCAGGAACTCGGCAGAGACGCGGAGATCCCGGAAAACGGCTACCACGGCAAGGACATCATTGGGCTTGCCAAGCGGCTTGTGGATGAATACGGCGACAAGCTGTTCGAAAAACCGGAAGAGGAGCGGATCCGCTTTTTCCGTAATTTCGGGGTGGAACATTTGATGCGCGGCATCAAGAAAGATCTGGCCGATTTCCGTGTCGCGTTCGACTGCTGGTATTCGGAGCGGTCGCTCTATGAAACGAAAAAAGTGACGGATGCCCTCGACCTTCTGAAAAGCAAGGGCGAAACGTACGAAAAAGACGGTGCCGTATGGCTCAAAACCTCTGAGTACGGTGACGACAAGGACAGAGTGCTCGTCAAATCGGACGGCTCGTACACTTATTTCATGCCGGATATTGCCTATCATAAAGATAAGTTTGACCGCGGTTTTGAACGGCTGATCGACGTTCTCGGAGCCGACCATCACGGCTATGTGCCCCGGATTAAAGCGTCGATGCAGGCGCTTGGCTACGATCCCGATCACCTGACCGCTCAGATCATCCAGCTTGTCAATCTGTTCAAAAACGGAGAAAAGGTCAAAATGAGCAAACGGACCGGCAAAGCGGTCACCCTGCGCGAACTGATGGAAGACGTCGGTGTCGACGCAGCGCGTTATTTCTTCGCTATGCGCAGTTCGGACAGCCATCTTGATTTTGACCTTGATCTGGCGATTTCTCACTCGAATGAGAATCCGGTTTACTATGTTCAATATGCCTACGCCCGGATCAGCAGCATGCTGAAGAAGGCCGAAGAATTTGAACAAACAGGTTCCGCAGGTCTCGATCTGAATCTGCTTTCCGGTGAGAAAGAAATTGATCTGTTGAAAAAACTGGGCGAATTTCCGGCCGTTGTCGCGGACAGTGCCGCAAAACTTGCCATTCAGCATATCCCGTCCTACCTGTTTGAGCTTGCATCCAGTCTGCATAGTTTCTATAATGCGGAAAAAGTTCTGGACGAAGACAACGTGCCGCTCAGTGCAGCCCGTGTGGCCCTGATGAAAGCCGTTCGCATCACATTGAAAAACGGTATGGATCTGATTGGTGTTGCTGCTCCGGAAAAAATGTAAAAACAAGAACGATCGCACGGCCCCCGCTCCGGAGGCCGTGTTTTTTTCAGAAGAGCCGGGGCATCTCGTTCAGGGCTTTGCAATTCGGCCGAACATCCGGAGACCCAAATTGTGAAAGATGCTGCGAAACCACGGAAAGTTGCTTAACCACTTCATTGTCCGGCTATTTTTTCAACCAAAATAGATTACAAAAAGGGACTGAGCCATCCGGAACAAACCGTCTTTAACTTATCGAGCGGGGACCGCTTTTGGATTGTTTCCAGCGTGACGGCCACCGATCTTTCACGAATCTCTTTCTCGGACTGATCGATAATAGCACGAACCAGTGCGGGATCCTCGGTAAAGCCCAAGAGTTCATCATTCCAGAAAAAACTGCGCCGGTCAAAGTTTGCAGTACCGGTGTAACAGAATCGCCGATCAACCACAAATACTTTGGAATGGTAAAAGCCTTGGTAAAAATGATACACACGTGCGCCTTTTTCAACGAGCGGGAGGAGATAGAGATAAGAAGCCGGCTTGACGATCGGATGGTCTTTTTTTATCGGCAATAAAATCGTCAGCTCAACGCCGCGGTCGAGACAGTCAAGCAGCACGTTCATCAGTTTGGGACTTGGAATGAAATAAGGTGAGCCGATGAAGATGGAAGACCGGGCAGCTGCGAATTTCTCGGCAAAAATGTTCTCAAGCTGTTTGCCGCTCGTTGCAATTAAAGCAAGAGGTGACGGCCCTTTTTTCAGCGGCGGGAAAAAACCAGGGCCGTCCGCCGTTTGACCGGTTGCAAGCCGCCAGTCCTCCAGAAACAGACGCTGAAGATCGGCAACACTTTCGCCTTCTACTCTCAGGTGATTATCTTGCCAGGACCCAGTCTCGGGTTTATTGCCGATGTATTCCCGGCCGACGTTGAATCCGCCGAAAAAACCGGTCTGTCCGTCGATCACAGCAATTTTTCTATGGTTGCGCCGGTTCAGATAATAGAAAGTGAATGGAAATTTCGGCTTCCCGGAAAAAGCAACTTGTACACCCGTCCGGGTGAGTTCGGCCCTTTTCTTCCTGACGCTTCCGCCATTCAGATAATCGACAATCAGACGGACGTCGACACCTTCGCCGGCCTTTTTTTTCAGAAGATCAAGCCAGTCGTTTCCGACATCGTCGGCTTTAAAAATAAAAAAGGATAAATGGATATGGCTGTGGGCGTTTTCAATGGTCCTCTTCATATCGCTAAATAGATCCCGTCCGTTTGTAAAGTAGTGGAGACGGCTCAGTCCTGTTTTTAACAGACCCTCCGGAAGCATCGGGTGCTTCACTTTAATGCCTGCATAGATATCCAGCAGGACGCCGACTATGAAAAGAACGGCCAGCGCAAGAATGATCAAAATGGCAGCGAGCAGGGCGTTCATGGATGCATTATTCCCCCAATCTGATAGTCGCTGATTTCTCGTTCCAAACACGGAAGCGGCGTAAAACGTTGTAATCTTAATATATCCCAATTTCGGTCATGTATCGATAAAGGGAATTCCGGCGAAACGGGATCGAACCATGGGAAGCCTAAACGAGGCGCAAAGAGTCTGTCGAAAAGATTTCCGGAACCCAGACTTGATTTTAATATGGAAACGGATTATTGTATAGAATGTGTAACCTTACAATGAATCATGCTCATCCTCATTGCTGATCGGTCATTGAAACCTCGGACGTTTATAAAGTTTCGGGTACTTGATCCGTAAGTGTTTGCGGGCTGAAGTGAGGAACTGAAAATGCCGGAACACAGGACTTCGGCGGGAGCATTGTCCCATTGAAAAGGGACATCGACGAAAGGAAAGGATGTTTCCATTGGCAGAACACGCAGTCGAAAAATCAAAAGTGGATCAATTGTACGATATATTGGCGGAGAGCAAAGAACCGAAGTCATTTTATGAAATGACGGATCAGGTCTTTGAAAAAGGCGAAATCGAGGCGGACAACGGAGAGACGATCGCACGTCTTTACACGACGCTGTCGCTTGACGGACGATTTCTGAGCATCGGCAATAATCTTTGGGCACTGCGCAACTGGTATGCGCTGGATCAGCGCGAAGACGATGTTGCCAAGACACTCGGGGAGGCCGAAACACATAAAAGGAAAAGCAAACTTGCCGAAGACGGGTTCGATGATTATGACGAATCTTATGATGAGGAAGGAACTGACGATTCGGACGAGTATGATGATGACGATCAGGATTTGATCGAAGATGATTCGGATGACGATGATTACGATGATCATGACAACGATGATGATGTTCAGCGCATCAAAAGAAACGTCAGCATCGATGATGACGAAGAATGACTCTGACGGGATGTCTTTCTGCGGGCAATCCCGGCGACGAGTTGATTGCGTTTTTTCCAAATATGGGCTCTTGATTCACGGCGGCAAGTCTGTTAGAATTGCAAAGGGCTATTATAGTACCGGTTTAATGAGGCAAAAGCGAGCCCTCCTCAAGGGGAGTGGTTTCGCTTTTGCTTTTTTTTACACTATAGAAAAGTATAAAAATTTTAAGGATTATAGTGTAAGCGACCGACCAGATCGCCGCGTCCTGCGGCATGTTCGGCATTAGGCTGTCCTGGCCCCCGCAACTAAGGCTCAGCCTGCGCCAGGGTTTGGCTTCGCCAAGTTTTCTAATAAAAAAGAAAGCAGTCCAGCTGGGGAGCTGCGGCGTGCAACCGTAATATTGTGATAAGGGGGAAACGAAAAGGATGACGAAGTATATTTTTGTAACAGGCGGCGTTGTGTCGTCACTCGGGAAGGGCATCACCGCCGCTTCCCTTGGAAGGCTGCTGAAAAACCGCGGACTGAAAGTCACGATCCAGAAATTCGATCCATACATTAATGTGGATCCCGGGACGATGAGCCCGTATCAGCATGGAGAAGTTTTTGTGACCGACGACGGAGCGGAAACCGATCTCGACCTCGGGCATTACGAGCGGTTTATCGACATTAATCTTAATAAGAACAGCAACGTGACTACGGGAAAGATTTATTCGACGGTGCTGAAGAAGGAGCGCCGGGGCGACTATTTGGGAAGAACAGTACAAGTTATCCCCCATATAACGAATGAAATTAAGGATCGTGTTTTCCGCGCGGGCAAAACGACGGGCGCCGATGTTGTCATTACGGAAATCGGCGGAACGGTCGGCGATATCGAGAGCCTGCCGTTTCTTGAAGCGATTCGCCAGATCAAGAGTAACGTCGGACTGGATAATGTGCTGTACATCCACTGCACGCTGATTCCTTATCTGCGGGCAGCCGGCGAAATGAAGACGAAACCGACACAGCACAGCGTAAAAGAATTGCGCAGCCTGGGTATTCAGCCGAATGTCATTGTCGTGCGCACGGAACTGCCGATTTCGCAGGAAATGAAAGATAAGATCGCTTTGTTCTGCGATATTGATAAAAAAGCGGTGATTGAAGCGCGCGACGCGGAGACACTGTATCAAGTTCCGCTGCAGCTTCAGGCTCAGCACCTTGACGACATTGTCTGTGAAAAGCTGCAGCTGCCGGCCGGAGAAGCCGACATGAGCCAGTGGCATGATCTTGTGGACAAGGTCCTGAATCCGAAAAGGCAGGTTAAAATCGGGCTGGTCGGAAAATACGTCGAACTTCAGGATGCTTACATCTCCGTTGTCGAAGCGCTGAAACACGGCGGATACACCTTTGACGCGGAGGTACATGTCGAATACATCAATTCAGAAGATCTTCATCCGGATAACATTGCCGATGCTCTGAAAGACGTCCAGGGCATCATCGTTCCCGGCGGTTTCGGCGAACGCGGCATCGAAGGAAAAATTCTGGCCATTCAGTATGCACGCGAACATAAGGTGCCGTTCTTCGGCGTCTGCCTCGGCATGCAGCTTGCTTCAATTGAGTTCGCCCGTCATGTGCTCGGCCTGACCGGAGCGGACTCCGCGGAGTTCGACGATTCGACGGCAGAACCGATCATCGATCTTCTCCCGGAACAGAAGGACGTCGAGGATCTGGGCGGAACGCAGCGCCTCGGTCTTTATCCGTGCAAGATACGCAAGGAAACAAAGGCCTATGCGGCTTACGGTAAAGAAATTATCTACCAGCGTCATCGCCACCGTTATGAATTTAACAACCAGTACCGTGAACAGATGGCCGAGAACGGAATTGTTTTCTCAGGGCTGAGCCCGGACAACAGACTCGTTGAAATGATCGAGCTTAATGATCACCCGTGGTTTGTTGCCTGTCAGTTCCATCCTGAATTCAAGTCGAGACCGACACGGCCCGAACCTTTATTCCGCGATTTTGTTCATGCATCGCTTGAAAATGAACGATAAGGCCGGCATCTTAGTTTATTTGTGTCCTTATTGATTTTATTCTGATTTTTATTGATAGAAAACTGACCCCGGCAAGCGGATGAACAGTCTCCGCCTGCCGGGTTTTTATTTGAAAAAAAGCCTGCTTGTTAGATGACCGGTTCGTCCATTTTTTTAATTACATGAAAAAGAAGGACATTCATTCTGTCACCTAGAATATTCAGAAAGTATTTCTAAATGCCAGATGTTTGCAGCTGACCCGGAAGGTCAGGTATCATCGGACAGGAAAAGAGGTGCAGGAATGGAAAATACCGCGGCGGATCATGATGTGGAAATATTGATCGTGGATGACCAGTATGGCATCAGAATCCTTCTCAATGAGGTTTTTCAAAAAGAAGGGTACAGGACGCTGCTCGCTTCGAGTGGCCTGCAAGCGCTGGAGATGGTCAATGAGCGGGATCCGAAACTTGTCTTGCTGGATATGAAGATACCCGGAATGAACGGTCTCGAGACTTTGAGAAGAATCAAACAGGCTAAACCGGAAGTTAAGGTGATCATTATGACCGCATATGGTGATCAGGACATTATCCGAAACGTGATCGCCGGCGGTGCGATCGCCCATTTTTCAAAACCGTTTGATCTTCAGGAACTGACTGCTTTGGTAAAAAGGGAAGTGCCGCCTGAAATAAAGTTAGATAAGAAAAAAAATTAAGAATGCGGGCGTTCAACCGGGCGTGTATGCGGTGACTCCGAAATGCCAACAGCACGATCTTCTTTTTTGTGGTATACTTTTGGTAATTAGAAGAGTTGTATCGCAGGCAAGTGATCCGCTATTGAGGTTGGAATAACGGGTGGATTCTCGTAAGAAGACGTGGAATGCGGTCAGCCCGGTTTTCTGATCTGAAAAAACTCTTTTGAAGAGGGTAAAGATACTCGTTTCCTTACATAGAATGATTTAGCCGACCGGCCCATTTTCCACTCGGAGACTTGCCGGTTTTTGATTCGGTGACACTGAGAACGGCTTACAAAGCGATTGAAATGAAAAGGAAGAATTTTGACCATGGAAAAATTACTGATTGAAGGCGGCCACAGTCTGAGCGGCTCCGTTCAGGTGAGCGGGGCGAAGAACAGTGCGGTCGCACTGATTCCGGCGACTATTCTTGCCGACTCACCTGTAACCATCGACCAGCTTCCCGATATTTCGGATGTACGCACGCTTTGTCGGCTGCTTCGTGAAATCGGTGGCAAAATCACTTTTCAAGAGAATACGCTGATTGTCGACCCGAGGGAAATGGTGGACATGCCGCTTCCGAACGGATCGGTTAAGAAGCTTCGCGCCTCGTATTATTTGATGGGGGCGATGCTGGGCCGCTTCCACAAAGCCGTGATCGGCCTCCCGGGCGGATGCAACCTGGGACCGCGTCCGATCGATCAGCACATTAAAGGTTTTGAAGCACTGGGAGCCAGAGTGACGAATGAACGCGGTGCGATTTATCTGCGTGCAGAAGAACTGAACGGAGCACGGATCTATCTGGATGTAGTCAGCGTCGGGGCGACGATCAATATCATGCTTGCCGCGGTCAGAGCCAAGGGCCAGACAATTATTGAAAATGCGGCCAAGGAACCTGAGATCATTGATGTGGCGACGCTCCTGACCAGCATGGGTGCAAAAATCAAGGGGGCAGGCACCGACGTTATCCGTATCGAAGGTGTCGATACGCTTCACGGCTGCCGCCATATGATTATCCCGGACAGGATTGAGGCGGGAACGTTCATGATTATCGGCGCAGCGGAAGGCCGGGAACTTCTGATTGATAATGTCATCCCCCAGCATGTTGAATCTCTGACGGCGAAACTGCTTGAAATGGGCGCGGATATTCAGGTCGGTGAAGACCAGATCCTCGTTTCGAAAAGCAGGGGACATCTGAAAAGCGCCGATGTGAAGACGCTTGTCTACCCGGGATTTCCAACCGACCTGCAGCAGCCGCTGACCAGTCTGCTGACGCAAGCCGGCGGAACGAGCATTATTACCGATACAATTTACGGAGCGCGCTTCAAACATATTGATGAACTGCGACGCATGGGTGCAAACGTTAAAGTGGAAGGACGGTCGGCGATTCTGAGCGGTCCCGCAGGGCTGGAGGGAGCGCGGGTCAGAGCGACGGATCTGCGCGCGGGCGCATCGCTTGTGATCGCCGGACTGATCGCAAGCGGCATCACGGAAATCGTCGGCGTAGAACATATCGACCGGGGTTACGATCACCTTATGGAAAAGCTGCGGGGAATCGGCGCTCATATCTGGCGTGAACCGCTGCTGGATGATGAGGTTCGCGAAAGCCTGAAGGAGCAGGAGTAAACTTCAGCCTGTGTACTCGCTGGAACTGCTGGAAGTGAAAGGATTTGAATGATAGAGGGCTCGCCGGAGATGCATTGACGGCCCCGAAATACATAAACAGGTGGCGTACAGGCCGGGCTTTTCTGCCCGGATGATGTACGCCTTTTTACTACTTCGATTAAAACGCTTTCCAAAAGAAAATAAATAGTGTATCATAATCAATAAAATGTAACTCATAAATGATACCAATCTCTTTGAAAAGGGGCTAATGAAGTGGAAAGAAGTTTGTCAATGGAACTTGTCCGGGTGACGGAAGCGGCCGCTCTGGGGTCCGCAAGATGGATGGGACTTGGGAAAAAAGATGAGGCAGACGATGCGGCAACTTCAGCGATGCGCCACGTTTTCGATACGATTCCTATGCGCGGGACCGTCGTGATCGGCGAGGGAGAGATGGACAACGCGCCGATGCTGTATATCGGCGAGACGCTCGGCATGGACTGCGGACCCGAAGTCGATGTCGCAGTCGATCCGCTCGAAGGAACCAATATCGTTGCGACGGGATCGTGGAATGCGATGGCCGTGCTGGCTGTCGCTGATCACGGGCAGCTGTTGCATGCGCCGGACATGTATATGGACAAACTGGCCGTCGGGCCCGATGCGGCGGGAAAAGTCGACATCGATGCTCCGATCGCCGACAATTTGAAAGCGGTAGCAAAGGCTAAGGGGAAGGACATCTGCGATCTGGTTATTACGATTCTCGATCGGAAAAGGCATGAGCGGCTGATTGCCGAGATCCGAAAGACAGGGGCAAGAATCAAACTGATTCCTGCGGGGGATATTGCCGGTGCCTTGAATGCGGCATTTGACGAGACAGGCGTGGATATGCTGCTGGGGTCGGGAGGCGCTCCTGAAGGTGTTATCTCAGCGGTGGCGATGAAATGCCTCGGCGGCGATTTCCAGGGCCGGCTGCTGCCGCAGTCTTTCCATGAAGAGGAACGCTGCCATCGCATGGGGATCGAGGATCCGAACCGGGTGCTGCGCATGGAAGATTTGGTCAGTGGCGATGACGCGATTTTTGCTGCGACGGGTGTAACGGACGGAGAATTGCTGCGGGGCGTCCGCTATCCTAAAGCGGACAGGGGCGTGACCCATTCACTCGTCATGCGCGCAAAGTCGGGCACACTCCGCTTTATTAACGGATCGCATATCCTGAGTCAAAAACCGGGTCTCGTGCTGCCTGAAATACAAGTGATTTGAGGAAACATATTAGAAAAACACGGACGAAAATCAGTTCCGTGTTTTTTTGTTTGCCTGAAGAACGTAATCGGGACAGAACAATGAGTGGAAAACGTTCACAGATTCTGCTTTGCAAAATTTTCTTTATGTTGTAATAGTTGCTTAAATGGGTATAATGTGATAAAAAAGAGGTAGAATTAATTTAAAATCGGGTGGATTAGGCAATTGGATCTGTGACTCAGTCTATGATTTGATCGCGAAGACGGGTATTCCGTTTTCCGATCACCTCATCAGCTTGTGTTCGCACAAGTGATACTCTTTCAAACGAGCTCCAGTTTTCTCTCCGGCGTACAGCAATGTGCGGACTTCTTACATTTCGGACATGAACCATACTATGCGATGGCAAACATCAGAATGAGACCTTCTAATTAAACACCTTTCATAATAAAAGATAACTGACAAAATATAGACTAGGCAATACAACTCTAAAGAAGCGTGGTGCGATAATGACGATAACATTAGCAGAATTGGAAAATATGAAACTGAAAGAATTATATGAGCATGCCAAGGAATTTAAGGTATCCTATTACAGCAAACTGACCAAGCGTGAACTTATCTTTTCGATATTAAAGAAACAGGCGGAACAGGACGGGCTGTCTTTGATGGAGGGCATTCTGGAAATTATTCCGACGGAAGGCTTCGGGTTCCTGCGTCCGATCAACTATTCGCCGAGTTCGGAGGATATCTATATTTCTGCTTCGCAGATCCGCAGGTTCGACCTGCGCAATGGCGATAAGGTGACGGGCAAGGTAAGGCCGCCGAAAGAAAACGAGCGTTATTTCGGTCTGCTCCGGGTTGAGGCGATTAACGGAGAAAACCCGGATACAGCTAAAGAACGTGTCCATTTTCCGGCCCTTACTCCAATCTATCCAAACCGGCAGATGGTTCTGGAAACAACGAGTGAAAATTTCTCGACACGGATTATTGATATGATTTCACCGGTCGGGTTTGGACAGCGCGGGCTGATCGTCGCGCCCCCGAAGGCCGGAAAAACAACGCTTCTGAAGGAGATTGCGAACAGCATCAGCATTAACTATCCGGACGTGGAACTGATGGTTCTGCTTGTCGATGAGCGGCCTGAGGAAGTCACCGATATTGAACGCTCGGTCAAAGGAGATGTCGTCAGCTCGACCTTTGACGAAGTGCCGGAGAACCATGTAAAAGTATCGGAACTCGTGCTTGAACGGGCCATGCGTCTTGTTGAACATAAGCGGGATGTCGTGATCCTGATGGACAGTCTGAACCGGCTGGCCCGCGCCTACAATCTCGTCATTCCGCCAAGCGGACGCACGCTTTCCGGCGGGATTGATCCCGCAGCCTTCCACAAACCGAAGAAATTCTTCGGCGCGGCGCGGAACATCGAGGACGGCGGCAGCCTGACGATACTGGCTACTGCGCTGATCGACACCGGGTCGCGCATGGATGATGTCATTTACGAGGAATTCAAAGCCACAGGCAACATGGAACTGCACCTCGACCGCCGCCTCGCGGAACGGCGTATTTTCCCGGCGATCAATATCCGCCGTTCGGGAACGAGAAAAGAGGAGCTGCTGATCAATCAGGATCATCTCGATAAACTGTGGACAATGCGCAAGACGATGGATGAATCACAGGAGTTTGTGGAACATTTTTATAAACGTATTAAGGAAACCAAATCAAATCAGGAATTTTTCGATCTGTTTGACAAGGAAAAAAGCGGCTTGATTCATGCCCAGAACTGATTGGAAGGGCAGGCTGTTTGTCGGCTCATTCATTTTTTTCAGCAATTGGGAAAACCGGCCGGTATGGCGAGGTGCGCTTGCAAATCGCCGGCCGGCTTGCTATAATACACGTTGTGCATTACGCTATCAGACTCTGGTTTGAGAGAATAGCCAGGGCGAAAAGGAGATGAATGAGATGAAAGCAGGCATCCATCCTGACTACCATCCCGTCGTATTTATGGACGCAAGCACCGGTTTTAAGTTTTTGAGCGGTTCTACAAAAACATCGAATCAAACGATCAAATGGGAAGACGGCAAAGAATACCCATTAGTAACGGTCGAAATCAGTTCCGATTCGCATCCGTTCTATACGGGCCGCCAGAAATTCGCAGACAAGGGCGGCCGCGTCGATCGGTTTAAGAAGAAATATAACATCAAGTAATTCGGATTCCGGATTTCAACAAGAAATTGAAACGGCTTTTTCAGCCGGCACAGCCAGTTTTTGCTTTTTTGCGCGTGCCATGCGGAATCGGCCGTTTTCATCTTTTTATGAACCCGAGGATAAGCAGAAAGCTGCAGGCAGGTCACCCTGTCTGTTTTTTGTACATTAGAAAACTTGGCAAATCCAAGCCCTGGCGTAGCCTGAGCCTTATTTGCGGGGGCCAGGACGGCCTAATGCCGAACATGCCGCAGGACGCGGCGATCTGTTCGGTCGAACCGGAATTCGGAAAGTTGAACCGAACCGATGGAAAGTTGAGCCGAAACACGGGAAAGTCGAACCGAACCGATGAAAAGTTAAACCGAATCCGGGCCAGCAGATATATACCGAAACAATATTTTTAAGACGCAGGAAGGAAGAAAAAAATGGCACAGCTCTTTTTTAAGTATGGAGCGATGAACAGCGGCAAGTCGATTGAAATTATTAAAGTGGCCCATAATTACGAGGAACAGGGGAAGCCCGTCCTGCTGTTTACATCCGGTCTTGACGACCGGGACGAAGTCGGATCGATTTCCAGCCGTATCGGATTCAAAAGGACGGCGATTCCAATTTTTGCCGAAACGGATATTTTTAACATGGTCCGCAATTATCATCCGCGGCCGCATTGCGTTCTGGTCGACGAAGCGCAGTTCCTGACAAAGACGCATGTGCTTCAGCTGGCGAAAATTGTGGATGAATGCAATATTCCCGTGATGGGCTTCGGACTGAAAAATGATTTTCGCAATGAACTGTTTGAAGGAAGCAAGTATCTGCTGCTCTATGCCGACAAAGTCGAAGAAATGAAGACGATCTGCTGGTTCTGCGAGCGAAAAGCGACGATGAATCTGCGGATCGACAGCAACGGAAAACCAGTCTATACCGGTGATCAGATTCAGATCGGCGGCAATGAGAGTTACTATCCGGTCTGCAGACGCTGCTACCTGCACCCGCCAATCTGACGCATCCCGCAGGACGTTTTTTGACGCTTCAAAGAAACGTATAATATAATGAATGAAGAATCATGTACGGATGACGGACGCGTTTCTGCAATAGATGAGGTGAAAAAATGTTTGAACGATTACAGACGCTGGAGGAGCGCTATGAAAAACTGAACCAGCTTCTGGCCGATCCCGATGTCATCGGCAATCCTAAAAAGCTGCGGGATTATTCAAAAGAGCAATCGGATCTTCAAGAGACAGTCGCCGTCTATCGGAATTACAAAAAAACGATAGATGAGCTTAATGATGCGAGAACGATGCTTGACGACCGGATGGACGCCGGCATGAAAGAAATGGTCCACGATGAGATCGGCCGTCTTGAGGTTCAGAAAGCCTCGTTTGAAGAGCAGCTCAAGCGGCTTCTCATCCCAAAGGATCCGAATGACGACCGCAACGTTATCGTCGAGATCCGCGGTGCGGCTGGCGGCGATGAGGCGGCGCTGTTTGCCGGCGACTTGTTCAAGATGTATTCTCGTTATGCTGAACAGCAGAACTGGAAGACGGAGATTGTTGATGCCAGTCCGAATGAAATCGGGGGCTACAAAGAAATTGTCTTTATGGTTACCGGGAAGGGCGCATATTCCAAACTGAAGTACGAAAACGGGGCGCACCGCGTGCAGCGTGTTCCGGAGACGGAATCGGGGGGGCGGATCCACACGTCGACAGCGACGGTGGCCGTTCTTCCGGAAGCAGAGGAAGTCGAGGTCGAGCTGAACGACAAGGATATCCGCGTCGACCGTTTCGCATCCAGCGGTCCCGGTGGGCAGAGCGTCAACACGACGATGTCGGCGATTCGGCTGACGCACATCCCGACAGGCATTGTCGTGTCCTGCCAGGAAGAACGATCGCAGATCAAGAATAAAGAAAAGGCAATGAAAGTGCTGCGCGCCCGGGTTTACGACAAGTACCAGAAAGAAGCACAGGCGAAATATGATTCGACAAGAAAATCCGCGGTCGGCAGCGGAGACCGCTCCGAACGGATCCGTACCTACAATTTTTCGCAGAATCGTGTGACCGATCACCGGATCGGGCTGACCATCCACCAGCTCGACCAGGTCCTGAACGGAAAGCTTGACGAAATCATCAATGCGCTGATTTTAAACGATCAGACGAAAAAAATGGAACAGGCGGATGCCCGGTGATATGGAAACGATATGAAGCGCTCAAATGGGCGTCTTCTTTTTTGAAAAGTTATAAGCGCGATGATAATATCGGCGAAATTCTTCTGTGCGACAGGCTTGGCCTGACACGTACGGATCTTCTGGCCAATATCCGGGAGCCGCTCCCTGACGCGGATGCCGTCTGGCTGAAAGAGCGCGTCACGGAGCATGCGCTGAAGGGGACGCCTGTGCAGTACATGATCGGACAGGCGCCATTTTACGGACGCAGGTTCAAGGTGACTCCGGATGTGCTGATTCCGCGCCCCGAAACGGAAGAACTCGTTTACCGTGTCGGGGTATGGGCGGGCCGTTTTTTCGGAACCGGATCCCGATTATCCGTCTGCGATATCGGGACCGGCAGCGGAGCAATTGCCGTAACGCTTGCTTTGGAACATGACGGGTGGCAGATGACCGCCGTCGATGTTTCTGCGAAGGCGCTTTCGGTCGCCGAAGAGAACGCGGCGGCGCTCGGCGCGCCCGTGACGTTCCGCCTGGGCAGCCTGCTCGAACCGCTTGAAGGCAGGCCATTCGATGTGCTTGTTTCCAACCCCCCCTATGTATCCCGCCCGGAAATGAGGGAACTGAGCGACACCGTGAAAGATTATGAACCGCATCTGGCCCTGTTCGGTGGTGAAGATGGTCTTGACTTTTATCGCCGGATTCTGCAGGCGCTGCCGTCGGTTTTCGGACACAAGCCTTATTTTCTGCTTGCGTTCGAGATCGGTGCCTCGCAGGGCCGGGCTGTGGAATCATTGGTGAAGCAGGTATTTCCCGACCGGATTGAGGATCTTGCTGTTGAAAAAGATCTGTCGGGACGCGACCGCAACGTGATGGCTGTCATTCGAATAAATTAATCTTTTCCGGGTACGTTTAGTTTTCCGCCTTCCTGACCACAATGTCGGGTAAGGAGGCGGACACCATGAAAAAGTCTTTATCAGTACTCATTCTATTATCTATCAGTCTAGCATCTGTTTTTTTCTTCTGGCAAAACGGCCCGTCCCAAGCGACCGGCCAGGGACCGATTCCGCAGGACGCGATCCGGCTTCGTATTCTCGCAAACAGCGACACGCCCGCCGATCAGACCGTGAAACGCCAGGTACGTGATGCGGTCAACAGCGACATCACCGGCTGGGTCCGAAATCTGAAGTCGCCGGGACAGGCCGAAACGGTTATACGTTCTCATATGGCCGAACTCCGGGAAATTGTCAAACAAACTCTGCGCAAGGTTCATGCAAGCGAAGCATTTGATATGAAGCTCGGACAGGCGGACTTTCCAACGAAAATGTACGGAAATTATGTCTATCCTGCGGGAAAATATCAGGCTCTGGTCATCTCGCTCGGCGCTGGAAAAGGAGCCAACTGGTGGTGTGTCCTTTTCCCGCCGCTCTGCTTTCTCGACTTCTCCAACAGCGAGGCAGTCAGAAACAATTACACGGGCAACGCCTCCAGATCTGCGCAGAATGGTTCAGTGAAAACCGTACCGGCTGATCAGGCGGGAACTCAGGCAAAGCAGGTTGAAGTTCACTCGTTCGTCTTTGACTTTATTGTGAAACTTTGGGATTCGATCATGGGATAACAGGATAACAGATTCCTGAAGTTCATTGAAAGAGAGCGCCTGAAAGGGCGAAATGGTGTATACTGAGAGCAAATATAAAACAAACGGACCGGCCGAAAAGCCGGTTTTATGTGGTGCAGGAAATATGGATGGGAGAAAAAGCGGGCAGATAATTATAGAGTAAAAGGAGAAATCGTCATGGTTGAGACAAAGCAGTGGCGGGCAGATCCTCTGACCGCCGGGCTGGAAAATGATCCGCAGATCAAAGCTGCGGCACAATGCCTGATCGAGGGTGAGGTCATCGCGTTCCCGACAGAAACGGTGTATGGCCTGGGGGGAAACGCGAAATCGAGAGACCCGATCAGAAAAATATATGAAGCAAAAGGAAGGCCAAGTGACAATCCGCTGATTGTCCATATTGCGACGCCTGAGCAGGTCAGAGAAATCTGCACCGAAATCAATCCGATCGCTAAGAAGCTGATGGATACCTTTTGGCCGGGGCCGCTGACTCTCGTTCTGCCGTCGCGCGGCGAAGTGTCCGACGCGGTCACGGCCGGACTGTCGACGGTAGCAGTCAGGATGCCGAGCCATCCGGTGGCGCGCGCGCTGATCCGCACGGCAAATTTGCCGATTGCGGCGCCGTCGGCAAACCGCTCCGGACATCCGAGCCCGACAAAAGCAGAACATGTGCTGCATGACCTGGACGGCCGCATCGCCGGCATAATTGACGGCGGCGAGACAGGCGTGGGTGTCGAATCTACCGTTGTTGACTGCACGACAACGCCCGTCACGATTCTCCGTCCCGGAGGCATCTCCCGTGAACAGCTGATTGATGCAATCGGCCCGGTCGCCGATGATCCGGCTATGACACGTCCGGATCAGACGCCAAAAGCGCCCGGAATGAAGTACAAACATTATGCTCCAGAGGCCGTCATGTATCTAGTGCCGGGCGGCGGGGAACGTATCCAGGGCCTCGTTGCCCATGAGAAAAACAATGGCAGGCGGGTCGGAGTTCTGACCACGGAAGAAAACGAAAACGGTTATCCGCTTGCCGACGTTGTGCTCACCTGCGGCAGGCGAGGCGAACTGGAAAGCGTTGCGCACAGCTTGTTTGCCGTGCTCCGGGATTTTGACAGCAAAAAAGTCGACGTTATCTATAGCGAGACTTTCCCGGAAAAAGGGATCGGCAAGGCCATCATGAACCGGCTTTCCAAAGCGGCGGCCGGCAGGCTCATTGATTAAGCAGCAGGCCCGCTCTTCACGGGAAAGTGCTGAATAGAAAAGACTCGTGACTTGATCAAACGTTTATTTTATACATTCAGTTTCTGTAAGCCCTGATTTTTCCTGGAAGAGGAATCAGGGCTTTTTGCGTTTTATATCCGCAATTCATGTTCCTGAACCTAAAGCGGCCGGCAGCGCATTTAAAGTTTCGATTTCTCCTTCTATTGTCCCATGGACATGCATAAAGTGATTTTACGGGACAGGAAGGGGGAGCGGGCATGACGGCAGCGGATCTGATCGGTGAAGGTCTGACATTATGTATGATGGCGCTGGCTCTCGGCATGGATGCCTTTTCTGTGTGCATGGGGATGGGCATGAGCGATTTTCGGATGAGACAGGCTGCAAAAATAGGAACAATGATCGGCTTTTTTCATTCGCTCATGCCCCTTGCCGGTATGGCTCTCGGACATATTCTATCCCATCGTTTTGGTGACATTGCCGGCAGAGCAGGCGGCATTCTTCTGATACTGATCGGTGTCCAGATGATCTTTTCCGTAGTCAGTCACAAGCGCGGACAGAAAGAATTAATGTATGCGACAGACGTAGGGCTGATGCTTTTTGCAATCAGCGTCAGTATCGACAGTTTTTCGGTAGGACTCAGCATGGGCATATTCGGAGCGAGAGTGATGGCTACGATTCTTCTTTTCGGTCTGCTGAGCATGGTCATGGCCTGGGCGGGTTTTTTTGTCGGCAGACGAACCCACCGTTTTTTTGGACGTTATGGAGAGGCGCTTGGCGGTATGATCATGTTCGCGTTCGGTTTAAAACTGCTCTTTCACCTCCATCTCTGAGAACGCTAAAGACTCATGTGGCTCAAGATTTGTCCGGTCTTCTGAATGCGGCCAAGCAGATACAGCGATAAATTGGCGAAGACCGATAAATTTGAGTTGACGACTGATAAATCTTAGCCTATGACCGATAAATCGAACCAAACGACTGATAAACTTGTATCAACGACCGATAAACCGAGCATAACGACCGATAAACTGCGCTGAAAGAGGAGACATGGGAAGAATCGTTCTCGTCATAGCCGAGAATGTCCGGGGCGGCGCATCGCCACCTCACTCACTGTTGATACGTTGTTACGCACTTTCCTCAGAATTTTTGACACTGACTCTAATCCGAGGCTAGCCTCCTTAATCTGCTCATCCTCCTGCGATAAAAGGAAACAGACTAAAACAAACTGTGCCTATTCCCCTCATCTGTCCCGTTCACTCCTCTTTTTTTGTGCTGATTTACGCTTTTTCAGCACAGAATTTCCCGGGGAATTGTCGAGATCACGTTTAAGTTTCCTGGATGAGTGTCGAATCGGAATTAAATCATGGCGGAGGATGCGGCCAAATTTTTATTTTTTCAATCTGCCGAGATACATTACACCATTCGACCGATGCCCGTTCATGGTTACATAGTTTGTCTTTTCATAAGCGAGCGTCTCAAACGGACGAATCCATTCATCGACACGTTCTTCGCTGTGGTGGCGCAGAACTGCGCCATCGGGCAGTTCGAAAACGCCGTATGTAGAATACTTTTCGTTATACTTTTCATACCGTGCCACGTTCCTGTCGTCATCATTCAGCAGAAAGTCGTTAATATAAATCACGCCGTCCGGCTTCATCACTCTCCTTATTTCCTGCAAAATGGAATCCTGTTCCTGACCCCGGTAAACACAAGTCAGGACGGCGAGCAGTAAAACGGAATCGAACGAGTCGTCAGGAAAAGGAATTTCCCCGCTGTTAACAATGCTAAAATGAATATCCGGGTCATTGGACAAGGCACGTTTTATCATTTTTTCAGAAAAATCCACACCGTATAAGTTCGGACACGCCCTTTTTTTTAACTCAAACAATGTTCTGCCATATCCGCACCCATAGTCCAGAATTCTCGCATCATGGCGGACATGACTGAAAAATCGGTCGAACTGAAAGGGTGTTGTGAATTCCTTTTTGTCGGCCGCTTCGTTCCAATAATCTTTCTGAGCGATCATCGTCTGAAACATCTCCCCAATCTAAAATTACTTGAATTATATCAGAAATCCTCTGAGTGCGCCCGTGCACGTTCAATTTTTACGATCCATTTTAAATACCGGTTTCCAGTCGATTCAAACATCAATTCATATGTAACCTGCTATAATAAGTAGTGAAATGAGAAGCACTCTCGAACAAGAAGGGAAACTAAAATGGAAGAACTTAATCAAAATATTATAGAAGAAGTCAGCCGGGCACTTGATGATCTTGGAAAAACGATGGATTTCGACTCCCACCATCTGCTTGTTTTGGGGTGCAGCACGAGCGAAGTAGGCGGAAAACGCATCGGGACGTCGGGCTCGATGAACATAGCGGCATCGATCTACCAGGCTTTGAGAAATTGTCATGACCGGACGGGTGTGCATTTTGCTTTTCAGTGCTGTGAGCATCTGAACCGTGCACTCGTCATTGATCGTAAAATTGCGGAACAGCGCGGCTATGAACAGGTTACCGTTCGGCCTGTACGGCATGCGGGCGGGGCGATGGCGGCCTATGCCTATGAACATTTGCAGGATCCGGTCGTCGTCGAATTTATCAAGGCGGACGGCGGCATCGACATCGGTGACACACTGATCGGCATGCACCTCAGGCACGTCGCGGTTCCGGTCCGAAGCGAAGTCAGGGAAATCGGGCACGCCCATGTCACCATGGCACGGACGCGGCCGAAGCTGATCGGCGGAGAACGTGCCGTCTATCCGGAAAAAGCAAAGGTATGGGAGATATAGCATCAGATAGAAAAAGGGAAAGCATACCGCCAAAATTTGCGACAGGAAAAAAACTGAATTTGACAATCGGATGAATTTTATAAAGCTATTTAATGATAAAATATGATAAACTTTACATGATAAAGTTTTGAGAGGAGTTGCACACCATTCATGAAGGCAATTGAAGCGCATGATCCCGATGTGTTCCAGGCAATTGAAAAGGAATTAGGTAGACAAAGAAGCAAGATCGAACTGATTGCTTCTGAGAATTTTGTCAGCCCGGCGGTACTTGAGGCGGCCGGTTCCGTTCTGACCAACAAGTATGCGGAAGGTTATCCGGGTCATCGCTACTATGGCGGCTGCGAATTTGTCGATATTGTCGAAAATCTGGCAAGAGACCGGGCCTTGAAGCTGTTCGGCGCTGACCACGTGAACGTTCAGCCTCACTCGGGGGCTCAGGCGAACATGGCTGTCTATGAAACGATACTTGAGCCGGGTGATACGGTGCTGGGCATGAGACTGGCGCACGGCGGCCATCTGACGCACGGCAGCCCGGTGAATTTCAGCGGACATCTCTATCATTTCGTTGATTACGGAGTGACCAAAGACACGCAGTTGATTGATTTCGACGAGGTGAGGGACCAGGCGCTTAAATATAAACCGAAGCTGATTGTCGCCGGTGCGAGCGCATACCCGCGCATCATCGATTTCAAGAAATTCCGTGAAATCGCAGATGAGGTCGGCGCCTATCTGATGGTCGACATGGCGCACATCGCCGGACTCATTGCAACGGGCCTTCATCCCAGTCCAATTCCTTATTGCGATTTTGTTACTACGACGACACACAAGACCTTGCGCGGTCCCCGCGGGGGTATGATTTTCTGCAAAGAAGAGTTTGCCAAGAAATTGGATAAGGCGATTTTTCCGGGCATCCAGGGCGGACCTCTGATGCACATTATTGCTGCAAAGGCCGTCGCTTTCGGCGAAGCGCTTCAGCCGTCGTTTAAAGAGTACGCGAGCCAGATTGTTTCCAACGCGAAGGCTTTTGCCGAGGCGCTGCAAGAGCACGGACTGACCCTTGTTTCCGGCGGTACGGACAATCATCTCGTGCTTGTTGATCTGCGCAATCTCGGGATCACAGGCAAGAAAGCGGAAGCCGTGCTTGACAGCATCGGCATCACGACAAACAAGAACGCCATTCCGTTCGATCCGGAGAAGCCTTTTGTGACAAGCGGCATCCGCATGGGAACGCCGGCTGTGACGACACGTGGATTCAAGGAAGATGATATGCGTGAAGTCGCTTCTATTATTGCCGAGGCGCTGAAAAATCCGGACGACGGAACCGTTCTTGCCGGATCTATGGCACGCGTCAGGACGCTGACAGAGAAACATCCGCTTTACGCCGAAGGAACGGGTACAAGGATCTGACAGTCGGCCCGAGACGCATGAGAGGCCGCGCAAAAATAACAAACGGACCGGACAATAGAGAAAAGTTTGGCCGGAAGCGGGCATGACTTTAGGAGGTTTCGGGCAGCCGGCTTGTCCGCTGCGGCCTTCTTATCATGGGTTGTCCGGCCGATTCACTTGGAGGGGGGATTCCCCCTTTATTTCATGAACGGGATGAAGCAAGGCGGAACACCGCGCCGTTCAAAAATGGGGGGCAATAAAATGGGTAAACTGGTTGTTTTGAATCATCCGCTGATTCAGCACAAACTGACGATGATCCGGGACTACAGGACAGGCACGAAAGCGTTCCGAGAACTGGTGGATGAAGTTGCCACACTGATGGCTTTTGAAATCACCCGGGATCTGACTCTTGAAGAGGTGGAAGTCCAGACCCCGGTAGCCAAAGCGAAGGCTTACAGAATAGCCGGAAAGAAGCTGGGCATCGTGCCGATTCTCCGGGCAGGGCTTGGGATGGTCAATGGCATGCTTCAGCTGATTCCGGCGGCAAAAGTCGGCCACATCGGCCTATATCGTGATCCCGAGACGCTGAAACCTGTAGAATACTATGTGAAGCTGCCGCAGGATATTTCCGAACGCGACCTGATTGTCGTCGATCCGATGCTGGCGACCGGCGGATCGGCAGCGGCTGCCATCACTTTTCTTAAACAGCACGGCGGCGTTAATATTAAATTGATGTGCCTGATCGGAGCACCTGAGGGCGTCCGGGAAGTGCAGGAAACGCACCCGGATGTCGACATTTATCTCGCGGCGCTTGATGAGAAACTGAATGAGCACGGCTACATTGTTCCGGGGCTCGGCGACGCGGGCGACAGGCTTTTTGGCACAAAATAAGCCGGTAAAGCGCCCGGAACGGTCCGATGAAAAAATATTTCATAAGGATACAGCATTTGTGAGGGTTATTTTCTTTGTTGGTGATTTGTCACAAATTAAGTGTTCCAGGTTCGCAAAAGTGTTTAGAATTCTAGTTATAAGGTTGAGCAGATTAACCGACAGAACGGGGCATATTTCTTCACACTGGTGTGATAAACATCACAAAATAACTGAAATGATGTTGACATGAAGATAGCGCTTTCGCTAAACTGTAACAGTAATGTTATTTTTGGATGAGTGCCGACCGAATGACGGCATCAGGCCGTTTTATTCCATAAATTTATGATCTGTACAGAATTGTGTCATGTCTCGTATCCCGAGGTCTGCCGGCGAAGAGTAATAAGTGACTGGACTCACATAATGATGTTTCGACAGGCCGACCGCCCGGTCCGCTTCCGTAAGAAGCCGGCCAACCGGTCCGAACGAGGCTGAGAAGTCCTGAAGGGGGTCTGGCTTTGGCTGGGAAAAAACCCGTCAAACCATTACAGATGGCCGCGATGGTCAGTGCCATGGGCTTTGAGATTTTTGCATTTATTATCATTGGTGCATTCGTCGGGAAGTATCTTGACGGACATTTCGGTTTTTCCCATCTGTGGCTGCCGATTTGTGCCGTTGCCGGTTTTTTGTTCGGTTTGTTCAGCTGTTATTATACTCTGAAATCTTTTATGAAGGACTGAGCCGTTGTGAAGCAGATAATGGCATGGTCTTCACGCGTGATTCTGGTTGCCGCGGCGGTATACGCCGGTGTTTTTGGGGTAATCTGGTTTATCAGACCGATGAGAGCTCTCGCAAGCGGTTTTCTCCTCGGCGGATTAATCAGTTTATATAATATATTTCACCTGTCTTTTCGACTGAGGATAGCAGGTCTCCGGGTTTTGTCCGGTTCTCGTATGCCTGCAGGGCTGCACATGACCGTCAGAATTCTGACCGTCATTTTCGGTACACTGCTCGTTTACCGCTTTCCGGCCCTGATTGACTTCCGATCTTTTGTGCTGTCCTTATTGTTCGGCTACATTTTGCTTGTGACGGTGATGAGTTTTTATTATTTAAGAAAAACAACTTCTTCGGATGAAGGGGGGGAGACTCTTGGATCTGACTCCGAAAGTAACATTTCTCGGGATGACGTTTGATGTGACATTGATGATCGGGACGGTTGCTTCCGCTCTAATTGTTATGCTGATTATGTTTCTGCTGACACGTCGCCTGAGCATGAGACCGTCGGGACGGCAAAATCTTATGGAATACATTATTGACTTTATCAGCGGTATAACCGGGATGATGCTGGAAAAAAAGGAGTCGGCAAGGTATTTAAGTTTTGCGCTGACGACTTTTCTGTTTGTCCTCGTGGCCAACTTGCTTGGCGTCGTTGTCATGGTAACGGCAACGGCTCATGGTCCGATACCATCTCTTGGTATCACGTCGGCACTGCTGAAAACGACCGATTCGGTCAGCTGGTTTAAATCGCCGACTTCCGATATTAACGTTACCGTTGCTATGGCCGGAGCGATCTTTATCTATTCGCACTTTGCTGGCATCAAAAAAAGCCCGACCGGCTATCTTGGCCATTATGTCAAGCCTTTCTGGTGGATGCTTCCGATTCATCTGATTGATGAAGTGTCGAAGCCGGCAACGCATGCTTTGCGACTTTGGGCGAATATATTCGCCGGTGAAGTGCTGATCCTGATTCTGCGCGGAGGCGCATTTTATTTCACCGCGGTTCCGCTCTTTGCCTGGATGGGTTTTTCAGTTTTTGTCGGCTGTATCCAAGCCTATATTTTCACCGTGCTGGCAATGGTCTACATTTCTCAGAAAGTGGGAGAAGAATGATCCCTCAATGATCAGGCTTTTCCCGGTTTTGCATACTTTTGTCAAAAACATAGACAAACTAGGAGGAATCTTTTTATGAGTCTTACAGTTCTAGCTGGTGGTATTATGATCGCATTCGGTGCTCTTGCAGCAGGTATTGGCAACGGTGTTTTATTCAGCCGTTACTTGGAAGGTATCGCCCGTCAGCCTGAAGCCCAGGGTACTCTGTTCGGACAGTCGATGATCGCACTTGGTCTTGTTGAAGCACTGCCAGTCATTTCAATAGCATTCGGTATCCTTGTACTCTTTGGCGTTATCGGCTGAGCCGCAAGTCTGCCGGAGAGCGGGAGAAGTTCTGATCGTTCCCGTTTTCCGGGAACAGGGGAAGCAAGTAAATCTTTAGATTGAAAGGAGTGGCAAGAGCCGTGCTATCTTTTTCTATTGGAAACATCATATTCCAATTGGTCATCATGCTTCTGCTCATGGCCTTCGTTTCCTGGATTGGCGTCAAACCAGTACTCGCGATCATGGACAAGCGGAATAAATACATCAACAACGAAATTGATGAAGCCGAAAAAAACCGCAAGTCTGCCGAAGAATACCTGGCCAGACAGAAGGACGAACTGGATAAAGTGCGCGAGGAATCGCGCGCGATGATTGAACAGGCGAAAAAACAGGCATCCGCCGAGGCGCAAAGCATTGTCGATGCGGCCAAAAACCGGTCGGATCTGCTGATTAAAGATGCGCATGAAGAAATCAATCGGGAGAAAGAAAAAGCCGTTGCCTCTATACGTGATGAAGTAGCTGATCTCTCTGTCCTGCTCACATCCAAATTGCTTGAAAAAGAGATCAATGCGAAAGACTATTCGAAAGAAATTGACCAGTTGATGAAGCAGGTGGGAAATCAGCGATGAGCGAAATTGTAGCGAACCGTTATGCAAAGGCACTCTTTGAAGTCGCTGAAGAACGCAATAGCGTTGATGCGATTGAGACCCAGCTGATTTCCGTCGCGCATGCCATTTCAGAAAATGAAGAGCTTCGCCGGGTCCTGCTGCATCCGCAGATAAACAGTGCTGAAAAGAAAGCGCTGGTCGACAAGCTGTTTGATAAAGAAGTAGGACTGGAAGTCATGAATCTTTTGAGACTGCTCATTGATCGCAAGCGCGAACTGATAATCGATGAAGTGCTTGAAGCCTACACGCATATGGCGGACTTCAAAAGAGGTATTCTTGACGTGACCGTAACGACTGCCGTTCCTCTCGATGAAGAGGAACAGCAGGATCTGGCCCAGCGTCTTGGTGACGTTCTCGGAAAGAAGCTTCGCATGCATGTCAAAGTAAGAAAGGAAATTATCGGCGGTATTTTGCTGCGGATCGGCGACCGTCTCTATGACGGTACCATGGCGGGCAAACTTGCAGGCTTCAGACAGGAGATTAAAGTAGGTAAATAGGGGTGAAAACATCGTGAGCATTAAAGCGGAAGAAATCAGCTCATTAATCAAGCAGCAGATTGAGAACTATCAATCGACGGTTGAAGTGAGCGAAGTCGGCACAGTCATCACTGTCGGCGACGGAATTGCCCGCGTCCACGGCCTTGACAGTGTTATGTCGGGCGAGCTTGTCGAATTTTCCAACGGGGTCATAGGCATGGCCCAGAACCTTGAAGAGGATAACGTTGGTATCGTCATTCTCGGCCCTTTCACAGATATTCATGAAGGAGACGAAGTTAAGCGTACCGGCCGGATCATGCAGGTGCCTGTCGGTGAAGCACTCCTCGGGCGCGTCGTCAATCCGCTCGGCCAGCCGATTGACGGCAGAGGGCCGATCCATACGGATAAAACCCGTCCTGTTGAAAAGAAAGCCCCGGGTGTTATGCAGCGGAAACACGTTTCCGAACCTTTGCAAACCGGGATTAAAGCGATTGACGCGATGATTCCGATCGGCCGCGGCCAGCGTGAACTGATCATCGGCGACCGTCAGACCGGAAAAACGGCAATTGCGATCGACACAATCATTAATCAGAAAGACCAGGATGTCATCAGTATCTACGTTGCCATCGGGCAAAAGGAATCGACAGTTGCCGGTGTCGTGAACACGCTGAAAGAGTACGGCGTAATGGACAGAACAATCGTAGTTTCGGCCGGAGCTTCCGAACCCGCTCCATTGCTTTACCTGGCGCCTTATGCCGGTGTAACGATGGGCGAGGAGTTCATGTACAATGGCAAACATGTACTGATTGTTTATGATGACTTGTCGAAACAAGCGGCGGCATACCGTGAACTTTCCTTGCTGCTCCGCCGTCCGCCGGGCCGTGAAGCATTCCCGGGCGACGTTTTCTACCTGCACTCGAGACTGCTGGAACGCGCGGCTAAATTGAGTGACGAACTGGGCGGCGGTTCCATCACCGCGCTGCCGATCATTGAAACGCAGGCCGGGGATATTTCAGCCTATATTCCGACGAACGTCATTTCAATCACGGACGGTCAGATTTTCCTTGAATCCAACTTGTTCTACTCCGGTATCCGCCCAGCGGTTGATGCCGGGACGTCAGTATCCCGTGTCGGCGGTGACGCACAGATCAAGGCTATGAAAAAAGTTGCCGGAACACTTAAGCTGGATCTTGCCTCTTACCGTGAACTAGAGGCATTCTCACAGTTCGGTTCCGATCTGGACAAGGCGACAAGAGCCAAGCTCGACCGCGGCGCCCGTACTGTGGAAATCCTGAAACAAGATCTGCACAATCCATATCCTGTTGAGAAGCAGGTTGCCATTCTTTTCGCGCTGACGAAGGGTTATATCGACGACGTGGCTATTTCCGATATCAAGCGTTTCGAAAAAGAACTGCTTGCTTATCTGGAACAGAACAATGCTGATATTCTGAACAATATCCGCAAGAGCGGCGGGCTGCCTGACGCAGAGGCTTTTGAGGCAGCTATCAAAGCTTTCAAAAAGACGTTTGTGGCTTCTGTTGCCGAATAAGTGCGGCCATATCGATCCCTTTTTCAAACATAATGCAAGATGAGCCGCTTACAGTCCGTAAACCGCTCGTTTTATCGACCTTGCAAAGGTGGTGAACGAAAATGCCTTCAATGCGTGACATTAAGGAAAAAATTGCATCGACGAAGAAGATGCGAAAAATTACAAAAGCGATGCAGATGGTATCGGCCGCCAAGCTGAATCACGCACAGAGCAGTGCCCAGGCTTATTCAGCCTACGCGACTAAACTCAGAGAAGTTGTGGCAAGTATAGCCGGTACGGCTAAAGGGAGCAGTGCGAAGCATCCGATGCTCCAAAGCCGCCCGGTTAAGAAAACAGCCTATCTGGTGGTCACCGCCGATCGAGGTTTGGCTGGTGCCTATAATAACAACATTCTGAAGTACACACATGAACTGATTCAGCAGAAACATCAGTCCAAGGATGAGTACACCATCATTGTCACCGGTAAAGTCGGGCTGAATTATTTTACGAAACGCGGTTATCCGGTCGCGTTCAGCAAAATCGGCCTGCCCGATGAGCTCTCTTTTGACGACGTGATTGGCATTGCGAAGGACGCGGTTGCTCTTTTCAGTGACAAGAAGATCGATGAGCTGCATCTGATCTATAACCATCTCATCAATGCCATTTCGCAGAGTCTGGTTAACACCCAAGTGCTCCCTCTGACTGATCTTGAAAAAGAGCCGGTTAAAAAGGCCAACTATTCCTATGAGCCTGACGAAGATGAAGTTCTGGCAGCATTGCTGCCCCTTTACGCGGAGGGACAGATCTATGGGGCCCTTCTTGATGCCAAGGCAGCGGAACATGCGGCGCGTATGACGGCGATGAGAAACTCAACGGACAATGCGAGCGAGATTATCGATCATTTGTCTCTGTCCTTTAACCGCGCGCGTCAGGCCGCAATTACTCAGGAAATTACCGAAATTGTCGGCGGAGCTGCCGCCCTCGAATAAATTAACGCTGGAAAATGCTGATAGGAGGTAGTGTGATGAACAAAGGGTATGTAACTCAGGTTATGGGGCCAGTCGTCGACGTCAAGTTTGAACGCGGTCACCTGCCTGAAATCTACAACGCTCTGACCATAAATTATAAAGCCAAGTCCTCCAACGAAGCGGATATCCATCTGACGCTCGAAGTGGCCCTTCACCTCGGCGATGATTCCGTCCGCACGATTGCGATGGATTCCACGGACGGACTGGTCCGGGGCTTGGAAGTCGTCGATACGGGCGCACCGATTTCCGTACCCGTCGGCGATGCGACGCTTGGCCGCGTCTTCAACGTCCTGGGTGAAGCCATTGATGGCAAGCCCGTCGCTGAAAATGTGGAAAAGAACTCGATACACAGAGATCCGCCGAAATTCGAGGAGCTGTCTACCAAGACAGAAGTGCTTGAAACGGGGATTAAAGTTATCGATCTGCTGACGCCTTATATCAAAGGTGGAAAAATCGGCCTGTTCGGCGGTGCCGGAGTGGGTAAGACGGTTCTGATTCAGGAACTGATCCATAATATCGCCGAGGAACACGGCGGTGTGTCCGTTTTTGCCGGCGTCGGCGAACGGACCCGTGAAGGCAACGACTTATATTTTGAAATGACTGATTCCGGAGTTATCAAGAAAACGGCGATGGTGTTCGGACAAATGAACGAGCCGCCGGGTGCCCGTATGCGCGTGGCGCTCTCCGGGCTGACCATGGCGGAATATTTCCGCGATGCCGAAGGTCAGGACGTGTTGCTTTTCATTGACAACATTTTCCGTTTTACTCAGGCCGGTTCCGAAGTGTCCGCCCTGCTCGGACGCCTTCCTTCCGCCGTTGGTTACCAGCCGACACTGGCTACAGAAATGGGCCGTTTGCAGGAGAGAATCACGTCGACGAAAAAAGGTTCCGTTACATCGATTCAGGCGGTTTATGTACCAGCCGACGACTATACCGATCCGGCTCCGGCGACGACCTTCTCGCACCTTGACGCAACGACCAACTTGGAACGTGCACTGACACAGATCGGCATTTATCCTGCCGTCGATCCGCTGGCCTCGACATCACGCGCGCTTGCTCCTGACATCGTCGGCGAGGAACACTATGAAGTCGCTGAACGCGTTCAGCAGACACTGCAAAAGTACCGTGAACTGCAGGACATCATTGCTATTCTTGGTATGGATGAACTTTCTGATGAAGACAAGCTGACCGTCAGCCGGGCTCGCCGCATCCAGTTCTTCCTTGGCCAGAACTTCCACGTTGCCGAACAGTTTACTGGCGTTCCGGGATCCTATGTGCCGGTTGAAGAAACAATAAAAGGATTCAAGGGAATCCTCGACGGCAAGTACGACGATATTCCCGAAGAAGCCTTCCGGAACACCGGAACGATTGAAAATGTTCTGGAAAGAGCGAAACAACTGGTCTGATGTCTGACAATCAGATGAATCGATCGGACCACTTAAAGGGGGCTGGCAGATGAGTACGGTGCATACAGATATCGTCACACCCGCGGGCAAGATTTACGAAGGGGACGTTCACATGGTGTGTGTGCGATCGACAAGCGGCGAGATGGGCATACTGCCGCATCACATGCCGATTGTCGCTCCGCTTGAAATCGCCTTGGTTCGCTTAAAACACGAAAATGAAGAAGTCGTTGATTATGCGGCCGTTCACGGCGGATTCATTCAGGTGAGCCCCGACCGGATCTCGATTCTCTCGGAAGCTGCCGAAATGAAAGATCAGATCGACGTTGAAAGAGCCCAGATAGCCCGCGACGAAGCCCAAAAGGCGCTGGGCACATTGCACAAGAGCTCGGAGGGTTACGCACAAGCGATGCTGAAACTCAAACGAGCAGAACTGCGTCTGAATACGGCGGCAATTAAAGAAAAAGTACAGGAAAGCTAAATTGATCGCGAAGGGTCATCAGCCTTTCCATTTTTTAAGAGGCACCGCGGATTTTGTAATCTGCGGTGCCTCATTTTTTTGTTCAGGAAATGTTAAAATTTCGACCTGCGGATAACTGCCGGTAAATGATCTGAAAGACTTTCGAGGAACCTGAACATATATCGTCCCTCACGGGAAAATTATCGGCTGTTCCGATAATATATCGGTCTTCACGGAAAAACATCGATCGTTCCGAAAACAAATCGGCCATGGCATCCCCAAAGTTCAAGCCACGAGAAAAGATCCCTCAGCAAATAAAATCAGCCGCCGAATAGTCAAATTCATTTGTTATCCTTGGTAAATGTTGTTAACCGTTCGCCCTCTGAATACGTTTTAACAACGTGAAAACATCAAAAAATGTGCATATTAAAGGCATTGTATAATTTTCACGATATTTGAAGGCAACTTTTGTTACAAAATGAATATTATTTCGACAGGCTGTATTAATTCTGAAAAAACAATCATCATTAAAAGTATGGTTATTTTTTGTCAATCGCGTTAAAATATACACAGGTCAATCAAGATTATTCTTGTATTACTGTTATATTACATTTATGTAACAGACAAGGAGATGGCTGTAAGTTTCCATTTTTGTATATGTTTTTGTAAAGAAATCGCTTTTCATTAACCGGATTCAAGCAGCGGTTTTCTGGTGAAATGCAGAAGTGGGAAGAGAGCAATACATATTAGGCTCGGGCAGGTGTCAAAAAGTCATGAATGTCGGCCTACAGGCCCTGATCAGTCTCCTGATTCATCTGATCGCACTGGTTCTGACGTGGTGGGCGCTTCAAGGTCTCAAAATTGATGTTTTTTTCCGCCATCCGAAAAGCCCGCAGGTGAGAATTCTTTATATTCTTCTTGCTATTGCCATCAGCTATCCGGTGGCGGAGTTCTTTCTCAGCTACGTAAACTGGTCGCTGATGCTGCCGAAGATCTACGGCTGAGCGCTTTTGCAGCAAAGGAAAAAACACAGCCTTGCTGCTTGCGAATAAACGTCGGTTTTGACGAAAAGTTCCACGTATGCCTTCCTCTTTCTAAAGGAAATACTGAAAACAGGGAGAGGGGCGTGAAATGTATGATTCGGAACTTATTGTTCGTAATGATTGCGCTGTTTGCCGCTTTGTTGATCTTTAGCGGAGCGTACGGGAGAATGGCGGCCGGAGGCGGCATTTCTGCCGGCCGGCTGGATGCAATGGATCGTGTTCCTTTGTTTGTCGGAGCATTGAAGGAACATGCGGCACTAGTCGACGGTTGGACGGTCTATGCGCGTGAACAACAGCAAACCATGGACAGCGAAGGAGAATTTCAGAAGCAGACTAATCAGATGACAAAAAAGCTTGCCGGTTACACTTGGCATGAAATCGGGAAAAAGGAAGAGTACATCGGCTGGGAGGGCATAAAAAAATCGGAGCCTTCAGGAACGGAGATCAAGATCACTTATCTTGCTTATCCCGTTGGCGGCCGGTTTCAGACAGCCATGCTTTACCAATTCCAAAGCCATTCATTTCAAGCGGCTTGGTGGCCGGTTCAAAAGCAGCAAATGCGTAAGGATATGGCTGGAATTTTTAACGGACAAGAGCAGGCCTTCTCTTGTGTAAGGGCTCATGAGAGTGATAAAATGAGTCTTGGCTTATCGAAAGAAGGAGAACGCTATTTGAAGCTGTTTTCAGCCGTCCCTATTGAACGACTGTATGAGAAAACGTTTGTATCGATATCCGCATATACTAAGACATGGAACGATGGAATTTATTCCGGAAAACAAAAAATGAATGTCCAGGTGGCTTTAAGAAATGACGGGGGTCGTGTCGCCGTCACTTTGGGCACGCCGATCATTACGGTTGAATATTAATGAAGGTATGGCTTACAAAAAGACGGGGTCGCTGTTTCATCGGCACTACTCGTGGCACAGAGGGCGTTTCCGGATCGAGCGAGAGATAAATGGACGCGGAGGGGAAAAGTTTGGAGAAAATTATAGTTCGCGGAGGGAAACGGCTTTCAGGCTCAGTTAAAATTGAAGGCGCGAAAAACGCTGTACTTCCTGTAATTGCCGCTTCGATGCTGGCAAGCGAAGGCATAAGCACAATATATAATGTACCGGGACTCGCTGATGTATACACAATAAATGAAGTCCTGCGTTATTTGAACACGTCGGTAAGTTATAAAAATGGAACGATTACAATCAATGCGGTGGCTGAATTAATGACGGAAGCCCCTTTTGAATATGTGCGGAAAATGCGGGCATCGTTTCTTGTCATGGGTCCTCTGCTGGCCAGGGTCGGCCACGCCAAAATCGCTCTTCCGGGAGGATGCGCGATCGGATCCAGGCCAATTGATCAGCATCTTAAAGGGTTTGAAGCCATGGGCGCCAATGTGACGATCGGAAATGGCTGTATTGAAGCGCGCATCGATGGAAAACTGAAAGGATCGATCATCTGTCTTGACTTCCCGAGTGTTGGCGCTACGGAAAATATCATCATGGCTGCAACGCTGGCAAAGGGTGAAACGATCCTTGAAAATGCGGCATGCGAGCCGGAAATCGTCAATCTGGCACAGTACCTCAACGCGATGGGTGCAAAAGTGAGTGGCGCCGGCACAAGTAAAATAAGAATTACCGGTGTTAATCAGCTGCACGGTGCCGAACACACCATTCTGCCCGATCGGATTGAAGCAGGAACGTACATGATTGCCGCGGCCATTACAGGCGGCAATGTACTGGTTGAAAATGCCGAGGCGGATGCCCTACGCCCGCTCATTGCCAAATTGCGTGAAATGGGTGTCGAAGTGGAACAGGAATTGGGCGGTATCCGCGTCATTGGCACGGATCACTTGCAGGCCGCGGATGTTAAAACGATGCCTCATCCCGGTTTCCCGACGGACCTGCAGGCGCAAATGATGGCGCTGCTGCTTAAAGCGGCCGGAACATCGGTCATTACGGAAACAGTATTCGAAAACCGTTTCATGCATGTTGAAGAATTCCGGCGGATGAATGCCTCGATTAAGATCGATGGACGGTCTGCCATTATCAACGCTCCATGCGACCTGCAGGGCGCTGAGGTTACGGCCACCGATCTGCGCGCCGGAGCGGCGCTTGTAATTGCGGGCCTCGCCGCAAAAGGGTATACTCGCGTCAGCCGCTTGCATCATATCGACCGCGGTTATGTCGATCTGACAGGGAAACTGAGTGCACTTGGCGCCGACATCGAACGCGTGCGTGTTGAAGAAGCGGAACAGCCTGCTGCAGCTGCGCCGGAACCCTTGAGAACACAGATCGGAGTCAATCCGAAATTTGCATAATCGCACGAACCAAATAGATCGTACCTGAGATGCGGGAAGCCTGCATCTCTTTTTTATGTTCAAGGGCGGGCTCTGCCCATTCAGCATTATATGCCTTTCAATTTTATTTAGACCAGGTTCTTCAATAAAAGGCGATTGTCCTGAATCGGCAAAAAAACTGGCAGCGTTGTGCAGCTCTCTCTTCGTTCTATGGCCGGCCGGACAGGCATAGAAATAGGGAAAAACGTGTTGGAGGCCAGAACATGAAGAAAGCCGCCGCACTGCTGCTGTTCGTTTTATCTTTAACCATTGTTGTTGTCCCCACCGCCATCGTCCTGCTGTTTTCACAAAACAGAAACCAGCCGAAGCCGGTGGTACAGGAAGCACAGGCGATATTAGCACGGACTCTGCCGCAGGCAATTGCCAAAAAGAGCAACGCTCCGGCCATCACTGTAACTGTTTACCGATCAGCACAAAAAAAGACCGACCGCGTCGCTCTTGATGATTATCTAGTCGGCGTGGTCGGCTCGGAAATGCCGGCAACTTTCCATCTCGAGGCATTGAAGGCGCAGGCTCTTGCTGCACGAACCTATATTATAGGCAAGATGATGAGCGATCCGGGCACCACAGTGACGGATACCGTACAGAATCAGGTCTATAATAGCCGTCAGGATCTGAAAAGGATTTGGGGCAAGGATTACAACCAGAGGATGGCGAAAATTGAAGCAGCTGTGTCGCAGACGGAAGATGAAGTCATTACTTATCAGGGAAAACTGATTACCCCCGCTTTTTTCTCGACGAGCAACGGGCAGACCGAAAACGCTGCCGACTATTGGACCGCTGCTGTCCCTTATCTGAGGTCGGTGCCGAGCCCATGGGACAAATTTTCCCCAAAATACAAAGCTGAAAAGACGCTCAACGTTTCTGAAGTAGAAAATGCCCTTGCTGTAAAACTGGGCAGCGGTGACGGCGACCCCGGCAAAGTGCTCCGGCGAACGTCAACAAATCATGTTGCCGTCTACAGGATTGCCGGTCGAAACTTTACCGGAAGAGAGATACGTGAAAAACTGAGCCTCAATTCCACAGACTTTCAGCTGAAGCAGAGCGGCATCCGGATCGTTGCCATAACGTATGGAAGAGGGCACGATGTCGGCATGAGCCAGTACGGTGCCGACGGAATGGCGGGAGAAGGCAAGAGTGCCGCTCAGATCGTCACCTATTATTATCAGGGGACATCGATCAGCAAGATGAACGTGACCGCGAATCATGCCATTGCAATAAAATAGGGGGATATCACTCGAAGAGCGGTCGTTCAGGAGCCGGCCGGTTTCTGCTGCTGCGGAACACCTTTGAAGGGTTGCGATGCGCGGCAATGAAGCCTTGACGGTGCGGAGTAAAAGGTACAATCTCAAAAAATAGGAAACAAATATGAGTTTTTCAAAGAAATTGCCAATTTTTCTGAAAAAAAGCAGTATTTTTTCACTATTAATGTATAGATCGCCCGCAATCTGATCACAATGATTGCTGAGGTGATGCAAGATGACAGAAAACAAAGATCAAAAGAATTCACAGGAGAAAGAGCTGACCGGCCTGCGCAAACTAGCAAAACGGCGCTGGTTCTATCCCGCTTTATATCTGGGCGCGGCTTCTCTGGTCATGACAGGGATGCTCCTGTTTCAGGTACTGGGCGCGGAACAGACAAAGAATCAGAAGGAAGAAAACCAGGTTGTATTTAATCAGAACAAGCCGGCCGCACCGGTGAACGCCGCTGCCGAAGTCTTCGAATGGCCGGCCGTACAGGCGGACACAAAAGTTATCCAGCCTTTCTATGATGTAAACGGAATACAGCAGGAACAGAAAGCCGCTCTCGTAAACTATGATCAAACTTACGTCCAAAATACAGGCATTAACATTGGCGCGAAAGATGGCAAAGCGTTTACGGTAACAGCGGCGATGAGCGGAAAGGTAACGGAGGCGAAAAAAGATAACCTCCTCGGCTATGTGGTAGCCGTCAAACACAGCAACGGAGTTGAAACCCTGTACCAGAGCCTTGCGTCGATCAGCGTATCGCTCGGACAGCAAGTAGCCCAAGGCGAAACAATCGGCACGGCAGGCACAGAAGCGTTCAACAAAAGCATCGGTACCCACGTACATTTTGAAATCCGCAAAACCGGTGTACCTGTCAGTCCGGAAGCCTACATGGCCAAGGGGACAGCCGATGTGAAAGCTCCGACGTCCGCCGCGCAATCAACAAACGCGAACCAGGCAAGCACAGGGACAAACGGCAAATAACTAAAGCTGACCGGGCAAGTATCGGATTCTGAGAAAGTCTGTCCATAGTCACGAGCCACGCGCCCGTGGTTTCTGGAGAAACAAAGCTTAGCAATAAAATCGGAGGTATCGCGGCAAAGATAACCGTGATACCTTTTCATTATGCCTGAAAAACTGATACTATAGTGAAAAGTGCATCCGGAGTGATTACAAACAAAGTCTACTATGCAAGATTTTCCAGCATCGAGAAAAAGAGGAAAGTTTCCTTCTCTGGTGAATACGATGCATAAATTCCGGCCCATACATATTTTATAGAAAATGCTTTTAGGGGTTGCTGGCAATCAAATTAAATCGAATCAAAGAAGGGGGGAACTGCTGCTAACCGTACCTGAGCAAAGGCAAAGACTGAAGCAGACGGGAAAAACGATTGACGCGATCTGGCTGACCTGTTTTCTGAAACACCTTTCAGGCGCATTAGCAGCGGAACAAATCATGAAGATAGATGATACAGACCGAAAAATACTGGACTGCCTGGCCGAAGATGGCAGAATGTCCTATGTTGACATCGGCAAGCGGCTCAACTTGTCCAGAGTATCAATACGCGAGCGCGTTCAGCAATTAGTGAAAAACGGAGTGATCGAAAAATTCGGTGTCGTAATCAATTCGGAACTCGTCGGCAAGACCGTATCAGCCTTCTTTGAAGTTGAATGTGAGCCTTCAGCACTGCTGTCGGTCGCTCGCAACCTTTCAAAGAATCAGAGTGTGGCCAGCTGCTACCAGATGACCGGACCGAGCATGCTGCATGTGCACGTTCTTGTAGAGGACTTCCACCAGCTCGAGAATTTCACAAACAAAGAACTCTATTCGATGAAGGGCATTACAAGTGTAAACAGCCATATTCTCCTGCGTCGCTTCAAGAGCCGCAGCGGGTTGAAACTCTGACCGACGGCCGGCCGATTTAAGAAAAAATTGGAACTGGCCGACTCCCATTAAAGGCACCAACGGCTTCCCGAATTGAACGATACATAATTGCTGTCGAATGCGCGGCGGCTGAATCTGAAAATGTAAATTTGAAAAATGAGAATAATGCTGCAATAAGTCACCCTAAAAAGGTGGCTTTTTTGTTTAATAAGCATCATTTTTGAATTTTTTAGAAAAATATGTTGATATCTAGTGATTAAAGTCATATAATATCATATGTAAGTTAAATTAACATTTTCAGTTAATAATTGTAACATGTTTAGTTGTTTATTATTCATAAAGAATTGAAAACGCCGCTGTTTTTAACAATTGGATGCCACGGACGAAATCGGTTGTGATTCACTTTAGTTTGAATAAAAGAAAAGTGGATGAGACGCAGGAGGGTTGTTCCGAATTCCATTTTCATCAAGACGGTAAAAAGTAGAGGCTTTACAATAATACCTGTGCACGGGTTTGCTATATTATCTAAAAATTTTGAACTCGATGTGACTTATTCTGGAAACAACAGATAATAGACATGGAAGGGAAGAATTTCATTGCCAGAAACCAAAAAGAATTATATTTTGCTCATCATCCTCTTTTCACTGGGTTGGGCCTTTATGTACGCCGACAGAAATATTTTATCTCCTGTCATGAGCGTAATTGGCCATGACTGGAACCTGACAAAAAGCCAGCTTGGCTTGATGTCCACTGTGTTTTTTCTCACATACGCAGCCATGCAGATTCCAGCCGGTTTTCTGGCCGATCGTTTTGGGAGACTGAGCGTGCTGGTCGCAGGCTATATTTTGTTTGGTATCGGAACACTCCTGAGCGGCATGGTCTCCGGATTAGGCATTTTTCTGATCGTAAGGGCAATTACCGGCATAGGAGAAGGAACATATTATAGCCCGCAATATGCCATTTCTTCTGTGGCTATCCCGAAAAGGTATCGCGGGGTTTCTTCGGCGGTCATTAATAGCGGAATGGCGCTTGGTATATCACTTGGTTTCATTGCATCCAGCTATCTGACTTTTACGCTGAAAAAAAATTGGCAGTTCTCCTTTATCCTGTTTGGTGTCATGACCGTTGTCGTCGCTATTTTAATCAGTGTTTTTATCAAAGATAATAAGCATTATAAAATCAAACAGGAAAAGGCGAAATCATTGCCTGCAATGAATTTAAAATTGCTGTTCAGTAAAAACCATATATTCACTTATATTTTGATTTTTTGTTCTCTGTACGGATTTTTCGGCATGCTGACCTGGCTGCCGTATTATTTACAGACGGTAAGAGGAGTCGGCGGTTCACAGACCGGAATTATAGCGTCGCTCGTACCATGGGCTTCCATCCCCGGTGCCATATTTTTTGGTTATGTGTCGGACCGGATTAAAAATAAAAAACCGCTTATCTTGTTTCTGTCATTAGTTGGAGCAGCTTGCCAATTTGTTATTCCATACGCCTCCAACTACTCCTTGATGATTGTTGGATTAGTGGTCTATGGATTGGCTGGAAAACTGGCGCTTGATCCGGTTCTTGTAGCCTATATCGCTGAAAATACACCGTCACTGATGTATTCAAGAGCTTACGGTATTTTTAATTTCGCAGGTGTCGTTTCATCTGTTTTTGCTCCCTATATAACAGGCTATTTTGCGGATCTGACAGGAAAGCTTGAAATTGGTTTTTATTTGTCGGGTGTACTGCTCCTGATTGGAGGCATTCTGTTTATGTTCACGAACGCAAAACCAAATGCAAGTTCATACGCGACGCAAAATGTCGGGGAAATTGCTCCGAACTGAGAAAAGGTTTGCGAACCGTGCTCAAAAAGAAACGGTTTGATGGTATATTTATATTAAATAGAGTGGAGAGCCGGAAAGAAAATGAATGCCTTTTTCTTATCGGCTCATCTTTTTGAGATGTTTTTTGGAAAATCTTTTAAATTGACCATTAGACTCTTTTGAGGAATGTGTTGATATAGAGACGCTAAAGGCATATAATTGTCCGTGAAAAAGTTTCTTTTGTTAAAAATATAAAGGAAATAGGCTAATGTAAGAAACTAAAATACGCTTATTTCGTTCGTTTTGATAACTGTTTTGCGATATTTATAGTTTTAATGGATGAACAGCCTAACTGTGGCAAACAACTATAGCATTCAGAAGAAGGGAGAGTCCATATCGATGTTCGACTACTATGATCAGCCTTACAGTTCGAAAAGAACAACGGTCTTTGCACGGAAAGGCATGGTGGCGACAGCGCAGCCGCTGGCGGCTCAGGCCGGACTGGACGTATTGAAGAAAGGCGGGAATGCGATTGACGCCGCGGTCGCCGCGGCAGCCAGTCTGACCGTTCTGGAACCGACATCGAACGGGATCGGGAGCGATGCGTTTGCACTGATCTGGACGAAAGGGAAATTGTACGGCCTGAATGCGAGCGGAGTCGCTCCGCAATCGATATCGATCGGAGCGGTGAAAAGAAGAGGGTACACATCGATGCCCGTACACGGTTTTGAGCCAGTTATGGTTCCGGGTGCACCGGCGGCATGGGCGGAATGTTCCCGCCGCTTCGGCCGCCTTCCATTTGCGGATCTTCTGAAACCTGCAGTCGATTACGCGGAAAATGGTTTTCCACTGTCTCCCGTTGTGGCAAAAAACTGGAACAGAGCGAATCTGCAGTTCAAAAAGACGCTGACTGATCCGATGTTCAAGCCGTGGTTTGAAACGTTTGCCCCAAGCGGCCATGCTCCGGAAGCCGGTGAAATATGGGCCTCTCCGGCGCACGCTATGACGCTGAGGGAGATCGCCGAAACCCAGGCGGAAGCCTTTTACAAAGGAGACCTTGCAGAGCAGATCGACCGTTTTTCGAGAGAACACGGGGGGTTTATCAGGAAGAGCGATCTTGAAACCTATTGGCCGCAATGGGTGGATCCGATCTCGGTCAATTATCGCGGTTATGACGTTTGGGAGATGCCGCCGAACGGGCAGGGCCTTGTCACACTGGTTGCGCTGAACATTCTTAAAAACTTTGATCTGAATTTCAGAGAATCTACAGATACCAGCCACAAACTAATCGAGGCTTTGAAACTCGCTTTTTCAGATGGCAAAAAATATATCACAGATCCCCGATGCATGAAAGATGAAGTTTCTCAGCTTCTGTCGGAGGAATATGCGCGAAAGCGGTGCGGGCTGATCGGGACTGCGGCGCTTGAGCCGTCGGCCGGAACGCTTCCGAGAGGCGGGACGGTCTATATCGCGGCCGCTGACGGGGAGGGCAACATGGTCTCATTCATCCAGAGCAACTACAAAGGTTTCGGATCTGGCATCGTCATTCCGGAAACCGGCATATCGCTTCAGAACCGCGGTCATACTTTTTCGCTAAACGAAACGGATGCCAACGCCCTCGCTCCCGGGAAAAAGACGTACCACACCATCATCCCGGGTTTCCTCAGTAAGGCCGGACAGCCGGTCGGCCCGTTCGGCGTGATGGGTGAGTATATGCAGCCTCAGGGCCACCTGCAGGTAATCACAAACACGATTGATTTCCATCTTCATCCCCAGGCCGCTCTTGATGCGCCGCGGTGGCAGTGGATAAGCGGAAAAACCGTCATGGTTGAGCCGGATTTTCCCAATTCGATCGCTCAGGCACTGGCCAGACGCGGGCATCATATTGAAGTCGCTCTCGATACAGGTTCCTTTGGCCGTGGACAGATTATCTGGCGGAACAACGATACCGGTGTCCTGGTAGGGGGCACGGAGTCGCGGGCGGACGGGCTGGTTGCCGCGTGGTAAAATAGCTGATGTCCGGCAGCTTACATAATTAGGCCGGATGCGCAGAATTTTTGATCAAAAAGGAAAGGTTTGATTGGATGGATCGGGAAGAAAAGACGTATCAGGCAGCACAGAAGAAGGGATCTACTCTAACCCGGTACAGAGACATTTTCGTTGCTTTTTTCCGTTCAAGCATTCTGAGCTTCGGAGGAGGTCCGTCAGGGATCCCGTTGATTGAGGCTGAAGTTGTCAAAAAGTACAAATGGATGACGATCGAAGAATTCGGAGACATAGTGGCCATTGCGAACGCGCTGCCGGGACCGATTAATACCAAACTTGCGGGTTACATAGGCTGGCGACTGAAAGGAATTGGCGGACTGGTGACGGCACTGATTGCCTCTGTATTTCCAATGGTTATTGCATTAATTGTCCTGCTCGGTTTCCTGACTGCTTTCCAGCGGCAAAGATGGGTCCGGGGGATGACGCAAGCTGTACTGCCCGTTGTCGGCGTGCTGATGGCGCAGCTGACCTGGAGTTTTGTCTCAAGCGCCAAGAAAGGCCTGGGCTGGACCGTCAGTCTGCTTCTGATCTCAGTCAGCTTCATCCTGATGGAAGTGATCCACGTACAGCCTCCAATACTGATCGCGCTGACATTGCTCTATGTACTCATCATACCTGCGAGACCAAAAACATCGGCAGGTGAGCATAAATGATTCTTTACTGGCAGATTTTCCTTGCGTTTTTCATTCCCGGCATTCTTGGCTACGGCGGCGGACCGGCATCGATCCCGCTGATCGAAAATGAGGTCGTCAGCCACTATCACTGGATGTCGGTCACGACGTTCAGCAACGTGCTTGCATTTGCCAATTCGCTTCCCGGACCGATTGCTCCGCAGATGGCCGGCTACATCGGCTATGTTCAGGGAGGAGTGGCCGGTTCGCTGATCGCCATCTTCGCGACCGTCGCTCCATCATTGATTTTGCTGATTCTGCTGCTCAAACTGTTGTATAAATTCAAGGATTCACCCAAAGTCAAACGGCTGACCATGCTGATCCGTCCGATCATCGTGGTTATGCTCGGGATGATGGCCTATAATTTTTTTGCCGCGTCGAAGCAGGCATCCGGATGGCTGCCGCTGATCGTGATCGGTGCGCTCAGCTTTATTCTGATGCAGCGATTCAGGCTCCATCCGGCCTTCATTATCGCCGGAGCACTGATTTTCGGAGCCATTTTCATGGGATGAACGTGTAGTTTACATGTCGAACCGAACCCCCTGAGTTGGACAAATAAAATCCAATTTAGGGGGTTCAGAGCATTTACGATGCATGGAACAGTGCTTTTTTCATATGTTTCTGGCTGGGCAAGCTTCTCTCAGCCCGTCCTGGCGCCTGTAATTTTTTTAAGGACTGGTCCCGAATATCGCAGGAGCGGTGGAAACTTTCAGCAGTGCGTTGCTGGCTCTGAATTTATAGACCAATAACCCATTCGTCCCGTTTAAGATTCACGGTAAGCTGGATTCTGGTATCTGCCGGCCTGAACATGTGCCGAAAGATAACCGAAGTTTCCGAGGCGAAAAAATGTCGTACCTCCTCTTGCAAAGTTTGAAAAACCGTCACACTTGCAGAGAGGATTTTTCCATGAGCAATGCGAATAAAAACATTATCTCAATTGAAGGAACGATGCCTATTGATTGCAAAGAAACAATTGATTCCATTACGGCTGCTCGCTGACCAGGCGTTGCTGGACCATCTGCCCGAAGGCCATTTGAAACGTCCGACCGTCGAGGATGACTTGGCGAAACTTCAGGCCGGCTGGCGCGGCGAGCAAAACTTCAGCTACTACCTCGACATGCGCAATGAAGACAATGTCCGTATTTTTTATGATCTCCGTCTCACCCTCGAACAGTACGTGTTCCAAATCGACGCACTTTTTCTCACAAACACATTCGCTTCAATCATGGAAGTCAAAAACTATTCCGGCACGCTTCTTTTCGAATCGGGCGGAGAAAGGATGATCCGCCTCATCGGTGACAGACGTGAAGGATTCTCCAATCCGGTTGTTCAAGTAAAACGTCACGGCGAACTGCTGTCGAAATGGCTCACTGCCCGCAACCTGCCGCATCCTCCACTCGAATCACTCGTCATTATCGCCTATACATCAACTATGGTCGCTTGTCCAGGCAACATCCGGGAAATCAGCGAAAAAATCATTCATGCCGAACTTGTAACCTCAAGAATCGACACACTGACTAAAAAGTACAGTCACGATCGGCAGGACAGTCAGCTGATGACTCAAATTGAACAAGCCTTGCTTCAGGAACATACGGACCCGCCTATCGATGTCCTGAAAAAATTCGGGATCCATTCTGATGAACTGCAGCGCGGGGTCCGTTGTCCGCATTGTCACTCATTCCTCATGAACCGCTCGTACGCCGCCTGGATCTGCAACAGGTGCGGACACAGCTCAAAAACTGCTCACGAACAGACCATCCTCAATTATTTTCTCCTTTTTGGTCCAACCATGACCAACAAACAATGCCGGGAATTCCTGAAGATCGAGGACCGGCAGCTTGTCAGACGCCTCTTGAAGAATATGAAGTTTCAGCCAAGAGGACAGGGTACCGGAAGCGGCCTTTACTATGAGTGCCCGTCACATGAATGGCTTGATCAATATTATCAAATCCATTTGATGAAAAAATGAATGCTTATCTTAAGTAGTTACGAAAAATTTTGAAATAGTTGAACCGAAACTGGCAAAAGTCGAACCGAAATTAAAGAAAGTCAAACCGAACCCCATAAAAGTCGAACCGAAATTTAACAGATGAACCGAAACGCGTAAAAGTCGAACCGAAATTAAAGAAAGTCAAACCGAACCCCATAAAAGTTGAACCGAAATTTAACAGATGAACCGAAACGCGTAAAAGACGAACCGAAATTAAAGGAAGACGAACCGAACCCCGTAAAAGTTGAACCGAAATTTAACAGATGAACCGAAACTGGCAAAAGTCGAACCGAAATTAAAGAAAGTCAAACCGAACCCCGTAAAAGTTGAACCGAAATTTAACAGATGAACCGAAACTGGCAAAAGTCGAACCGAAATTAAAGGAAGACGAACCGAACCCCGTAAAAGTTGAACCGAAATTTAACAGATGAACCGAAACGCGTAAAAGACGAACCGAAATTAAAGGAAGACGAACCGAACCCCGTAAAAGTTGAACCGAAGTTTAACAGTTGAACCGAAACTGGCAAAAGACGAACCGAAATTAAAGAAAGTCAAACCGAACCCCGTAAAAGACGAACCGAAATTTAACAGATGAACCGAAACGCGTAAAACTCAAACCGAAACACATATTGAATTGGAAAGTTCTCCCCATTTAATCAAAAACGAAGGAATTCCCCTCTCCAAATCCCAACGGAAAATTCCCTCATCATTAAACATCAAAGAACTTTTCCGGTGATCGCAATCGGAAAGTTCTTCTTTTGGTGTGCCCGGTATTCCCGTGATCCCTTGTCCCTATTGACTTTTTGGCATATAACCGGAACTCGTTTAATAAGATGTTACAAACTCACAAACGGGGTTTCGAGGTGAGCGCGGCGGGCTTGGAACGAGCAGAAAGCGTTTGGTTTCCGTTTCCCTCCAAAAAATGTCTCATTTCGCATCTTCAGAAAACAGGAGGCGAGTGGTGTGCACGATTACATCAAAGAGCGTACGATCAAGATTGGAAAGCATATCGTGGAGACAAAAAAGACGGTACGGGTGATTGCAAAAGAATTTGGGGTGTCGAAAAGCACCGTTCATAAGGATCTGACGGAACGGCTGCCAAACATTAACCCGGAACTCGCAAACGCGGTAAAAAACGTGCTCGATTATCACAAGTCAATCCGCCATCTTCGGGGAGGGGAAGCAACAAGACTGAAGTACCAGAAGGACTCGGAACAGGCAGTGAGGCCATAGAGAATGCCTGCGGAACCTGCGGAACGTACGGATTTTCACGTAAAGTTAAACTGTAAAATAATTTGTGTGTTTTTTTCGACGCGCTCCCTGTTTGAATCTTTTTATGATAAAATGGGATAATGAATGATAATTGTCCTAGGTTACGACTAGGTATTTTGACAGGGAGGATAATGCAGTGTTTTCAAGAGACATCGGAATTGATCTTGGGACGGCGAATGTACTAATATATGTAAAAGGCCAGGGCATCGTCTTGAACGAACCTTCGGTCATTGCTTTAGATACGGATACGAAACAGATGCTTGCTGTCGGTGAAGAGGCAAGGCGAATGGTAGGCCGGACACCCGGCAATATAGTGGCCATTCGTCCTCTTCGCGATGGCGTTATTGCTGACTTTGAAATTACGGAAATGATGCTGACACATTTTATTGATAAAATCAACGTCAAAGGTTTTCTGAAGAAGCCGAGAATCTTGATCTGTACACCGACTCACATTACGTCGGTGGAACAAAAAGCGATTCGCCAGGCGGCGGAGCGCAGCGGCGGCAAACAGGTTTATCTTGAAGAGGAACCGAAAGTGGCCGCAGTCGGCGCCGGAATGGATATCTTTCAGCCAAGCGGAAACATGGTGATTGATATCGGCGGCGGGACAACGGATATCGCGGTTCTGTCGATGGGCGACATTGTGACATCCCAGTCAATCAAACTGGCGGGAGACAAATTTGATCGCGAAATTTTGAATTATATTAAGAGAAAGTACAAGCTGCTGATCGGCGAACGGACGGCGGAACAGATAAAAATTCAAGTTGGTACGGTCTATAAAAATGCGCGTGATGAAAGCATGGATATCCGCGGACGCGATATGGTGACCGGACTGCCGAAGACGCTGACTGTCCATTCAAATGAAATTGAAGAAGCCCTGGCAGACTCCGTCAATTCACTTGTCCGCGCTGCAAAAAGTGTTCTTGAACAGACACCGCCTGAACTGTCCGCGGATATTATCGACCGCGGCGTGATTCTGACCGGCGGAGGCGCTCAGCTGCACGGAATTGATCAGCTGCTCGCAAGCGAACTGAAAGTACCTGTTGTTGTGGCAGACAATCCGATGACCTGTGTCGTAGAAGGCGCTGGAAAAATGCTTGAACATCTGGATAAACTCCCTAAGCGCAAAGCCAACTGATTGCTCTGCGCTTTTCTTCCATAGACGAACCGAAGTTATGTGATCCACAGAGAATAACGGAAAAGCCGCTTAAGCTGACCGAAAAAAGTCATGCGGCGGCCATAACGTACAAAATGGACGTTGGAAAGCTTTCTGAAAAGCAGGTGACGGATCTTGATCAGAGGATTGTATACGGCGGCGGCCGGAATGCTCGCACAGCAGCAGCGCGAAGAAATATTATCGAACAACCTGAACAATGTGGATACTCCCGGGTATAAGAGTGACAGTAGCACGCTGCGCGCATTTCCGGAGATGCTCATTCAGAGTCTCAGGGGAGGGGTTCCGGTTCCGCAAAATGTCGGAGTTATTGCGACCGGCGTCTACGCGGATGAGACTGTGCCCGATTTTTCTCAGGGAACGGTGACGCAGACAGGAAAATCAACCGATGTCGCTCTCGTTACGTCACGCCTTCCCGTCAATCCGCGTACGGGAGCTCAGGAAGGGGCGCTGCTCTTTAATGTGCGGACGCCTGCAGGAGCAGTGAGGTACACACGGGACGGTCACTTCACAATCAATCCGACCGGACAGCTTGCGGACAGCGCCGGCGATCTTGTTCTGGACAATGCCGGCCGTCCGATTCAGCTTCCATCTGATCAATTTCAGGTTGCCAGAGATGGCACGATCATGGTGAACGGGGCAGCTGTCGCCCAGATCGGCGTCAGCTATGCCGTCAACACGAACAATCTCGTCAAAGAGGGCGGGAGCCTGTTCCGGCTCAATGGAGGCGGCGCCCTTCCACCGGCTGCCGGTAATGCGGGTATCGATTATCAGATAAAACAGGGTTTTCTTGAAGGATCCAATGTATCGGCGGACGGGACGATGACCAATATGATGGAAGCCTATCGTTCATTTGAAGCGAATCAGAAGGTTTTGGTGATTCTTGACAATTCGCTCAATAAAGCGGTTAATGATGTCGGCAAAGTCAATTGACCGGGAAGTCGCCTGCTAATGAATAATTTATATTATAATAGAAGGCAAAAATTTAACTGAGCCGGGAGGAAAAGTTCATGGATCAGCAACTCATGGCATCAGGTGTTACGCTGGGCCAGATTCAGCAGCAGCTGGCGACCGTGGCGGATAATCTTGCCAACATGGGCACAGTCGGCTATAAGAGCCGGGACGCCCAATTCAATGACTTGCTTTTTCAGCAGATCAACAGTTTTGGCAATGCCAATGCGGATCCTGTCGACATGGCTAACCGTCTGACTCCGGCAGGCATCCGTATAGGCTCCGGCAGCCGGGTCGGCGACTCGCAAATGGATCTGTCGCTGGGCTCGCTGCAGCAGACCGGCAATCCGCTTGATCTGGCATTGACAAATGATCATCAGTTTTTCCAGATCGGTATGACCGGCGCGAACGGCCAGCTGACCCCGGCTTACAGCCGTGCCGGGGCGTTCAACGCTCTGCCTGATCCGCAAAATCCGAATGTTCTCCGCCTCCTGACGAAAAGCGGCCAGCCCGTCCTTGATCCGAATGGCCAGCCGATCCTTCTCCCGGCCGGTTGGAGCGATTTGCAGATCAATAATGCCGGCACGATCACGGCCGTCATGCCGGGCGGACAGAGAATTGCCGCCGGCCAGTTGGGCCTGGTGACAGTGAATCGGCCCCAGCTGCTTCAGAGTCAGGGCAACGGATTGTACACACTGCCTAATCTCGCCAGGCTCGGTGTCGGATTGAACCAGGTCGTCGTACCGGTTGCGGCAAATAACGGTTCGGTTGTCCAGGGAAAACTGGAAAATTCAAATGTGGATACGACAAAGGAAATGGTCGATCTGATTAATTTGCAGCACAATTATCAGCTGACCGCCCGTTCGGTTACAATGAGCGACCAGATGGACGGACTTGTGAACAGCCTGCTGCAGTGATGAGTGAGGAAAGAACACGATGGCAAACAAAAATGAGGGTCATTTGAATCGGGAGATAGCGCCGGCCGCAACACAAGGTACACGGCAGGCCGTCCGTGCCGCCATGCAGGAAGCTGAAAAAACGGAGCGGGATGCCGAAACAAAACCGGAAGAAACAAAACCCGCTTACAATCCGTTTTTCAACTATCACAAACCCCGTTTCCCAATCTGGCAGAGGCTGATCGTGCTGATCAGCCTCGCCGCTATCGCACTTGTCGCCGGCGCCATGTTCGGCTACGGTGTGCTCGGCCACGCAAATCCCTGGGCTGTCTTCTATCCAGGAACATGGCAGCACATCCTGGACTTTTTGAAAACGAAATAACAGAAAGGAGAGAAGCACCTGTTCACCATCAGGTGATCGATTCCTGATGGCGAACAGACGCAAATCCCATGCTGACAATAGATGAAATCAAAAAAATTCTGCCGCACCGCTATCCTTTTCTGCTCGTCGACCGCATTCTTGAGGTCGAGGACGGAAAGAAGGCGGTCGGCATCAAGAACGTGTCCGTCAACGAACCATTTTTCACCGGACACTTTCCTGATTATCCAATCATGCCGGGTGTACTGATTGTCGAAGCACTCGCGCAGGTCAGCGGCATCGCCGTCCTGCACCAGGGTGATAATCAGGGCATGCTGACCCTTTACGCCGGCATCGACAAATGTCGATTCAAGCGTCAGGTCCGTCCCGGCGACCAGCTCCGGCTGGAATCGGAAATTCTTCGTTATCGCGGCGGATTCGCGAAAGCCAAAGGAACGGCCACGGTCGACGGTGAAATTGCCTGCGAAGTGGAAATGATGTTTGCCCTAAAAAAAGCGGAATAAACAATAAAGCGACAACTCCGTCTCATACGGGAAACAAATTGCGGCGCGATTCGAACAGGCGTCGCAGTATTTATATAACAGAGGTACAGGTTGAAGCGGATCTTTACTATAAAAATGTCACATTCCAATTTGGGACATGCCGACAGTCCGCCAATTTTTTTAGAAAATACAAAAAGCATTCTGATCGATTGGAACTTCTGTCCGTTTTCGTCGAGTTTTCCCGGGAAATGATTATGTATGGCGCTTGTCTGCAGCATGATTACAAAATTCGGCTTACACCATTCGTCACCCATTCCCCGGAACATACCCCACCTAGATCTCCCATGGGTAAGCTTTTTCATGAAAGGCCGTGAGTACGCTATGACCAAAAGGAGAATCAAACGCTCTCTTTCTGAGCGTTTTTCAAATCAATCAATCCGGAGTGGCCCCAGCAGCACCGTTAATTCGAAAAATCACTTTGCATTTTTTAAATTCTTTCCATGATTCTGGAGTCGCATGGTGTCCTCACAGAATCCTTCATAGGGTTCGACGTTTTTCCCCGCACTCAGCACGGAGCGAGTCATCGCATTCAAACCCTCATTTTGGAGCTGTTGAATAAGTTCTCTCATTGCCAGGCCGAGGTCCCTGTCCAACTGTTCAATACATGCGTTGAGCCATTCGCCGCCCAGTGAAACAAGGAACTCAGGATGATAGAGCTCAGTAAGATGGACAAACTCTTTCGCCTGATCGGAAAGGGAGGCGGCCCCTTTTTTCAGTTGTTCGACGGATTCGAGAAATTCTGTAAGATCGCAGGAAACTTCAGTGTTCAGTGTAATCGCTGTGCGACTAATAATCAGAATGTGTCTCAGTGAGGGATCGGAATGTTCCCGAAAAAGTTTGTTTAAGTGAGCGAGAGCAACACGAAGCCTGCTCTTTGCCTGTACGACCGGCACTTCGGGTATCAGAATATCAATAATCTGGTCACGGGTAACCGTTCCGCCGTTCATCACGAGAAAAAGCAGCAATTCTTTGGCATGACGCTGATTCCATGTTCCTTCGACCGGTAAACCTTTCCACGTCACTCTGAAATCCTTGCTCATGACCTGAATCTGCAAAGCACACGGCTTCTGAAGGCTCTGTCTGTACCCTTCCATAATCACTTTTTTGAAGTGATCCATGTAATTTTCGTACATTGGGGTCATTGGAACAGGGGACTGGTCTTCAAGAATAAACTTGTTGACAAGATTGGCAGTGGCCGGCGGGTCATCAATCACAAAATGACGGCCGGCGCCCGGAATGACAAATCCGCGGCTGTTCGGGACCATCGCCGTAAAAGCAATGGCCAGGTTTTGCGGCATCAGATTGTCGTATTCGCCGTAAAGAAAGAGAATGGGCAGATGGAGAGCCTGTAGATTGTCCAGAACAGCGAACTCAAAAAAATCATTAGCCCGCTCGCATTCGGTAAGAATGTCAAGAAAAATCCGTGTGCTCATGTGATGGAATGAACGGAGGATATATTTCGACTTTGCTGGCGTCGCCGGATGTACCGCCCGCATCGCGAACACTTTACCGAGCATTGGTCGGTCCGTCTGAATCAAGTGTCCCATGTACCTGAGTTCCTGCTTGAAGGAACCTTTCGGGACAAAAAAAGGTGTGGAAAAAAGGCTCAATGAATCTACTTTATCGATGCAGCGCTCGGCGATCCAAACGGCCAACAAGCCTCCAAAATAGTTACCGATTAGATGAATATGCTTCAGATGAAGTTTATGGATCAAAGTGACCGCTTCGCGAATAAGCCATTTAAAAGTCACTCGACCGGTACTTTGCGTTGTCTGTCCGTGTCCCGAAAAATCATAGGTGACGACATTAAAGGATGGATCAATATAGGAAATAAACGTATTCCATAACTCGGAATCCTGCGAAAGCCCGTGAATCAGAAACAGTGTCGGGTGATCAGAATCAATGAACCGATAATTATAATACAGCCTATAATCTTCAATGGCCAGCATCGTCAATGCCAGGACCTCCAATCTGAAAGTGATTTGTCGAGGAAGTCAAAAGTGCCGGAGAATGATAAACAGAGTGTTCTGCTTTTTTAAGCGAAATCAGGGATTTATGTCCGACCAATAGGCGATTTTAAGACTGAAGCACCTTTCTCATCATCATGGATGAATGCTTCTTTAAATGAGCGAAAACCCACGTAAGGGCCGCTATCTCTTGTGTCTCAGAGCATCGGACCACTCATCGCAAAAGCCTTTGTAGGGCTCAACTTTCCGGCCGGCTTTCAAAATACGGCGCATGACGGAGAATTCTCCATCATCTTTCAATGAAATTAGCAGTTGGGCCATAATCTGGGACAATTTGCTTTGCATGGTATCAAAAAGCCGCCGTGTCCACTCGGCCCGGAAAGATCTCTGCATCTCCGGCCGGTAATCCTCAAGAAATCGCAGGAAGGACTCGCTGCGCGAGGCAATAGGCTCGTCCGCCCAGAGCAGGCCCTCGATGTTGTGAAGGTATACACCAACGTCGCTCTGCACATCGGCGTTCAGCGCAATCGAATCGCGGCTGACGATCATCAGATCATGAATCGATTCATCAGGTTGGCTGCGGAATATTTGATTTAAGTGGTTCAGCTGGACGCGGAGCCGGTTTCGTGCCTGATCAAGGTCCATCTCCGGTGTAAAGGCATCAATCAGCACGTCCCGTTTCACAGCGCCCCGGTTTAGAATCATGAAAAGCAGAAGCTCCCGCGCATTTCGCTGATTCCATTTGCCATCGATTTCCCGGCCGTTCCAGTAGACGTGTGTATCCTCGCCAAGAATCGCCATCCGCAAAAAACGGCGGCGGATCGGTTGCGGCTGATAAGCTTTTTCTATGATTTCGTTAAACGTATGCACAATCCTGCGACTGCCCGGAGTAAAAGGGGAAGGGGGTTTGTCGCTTCTTATAAATCGGTTTAATAGATGTGCGGCCGTTTCCGGTTGATCGAGCGGAATCAGGCAGGAAGCGTCAGGAATCACCATGAAGCGGCTGTTGAAGACATAATTGCTGAAAATCATGGCAAGTGACGCGGGAAAAATCGGATCATACTCTCCGTGCAGGAATAACACCGGTTTCTGAACGCTTTTCAGTTTTCCGATCAAATCAAAATCCTGCTCATTATTGATTCGGATCAGTTCCTCAATCGGGGCAATAACATTGTCGGCCGAAACACGGCGGAGTGCTTGGGAAACCGTCCGGGACTTGGACACGGTAACCGGATGGAGACTTTCCATCAAATATTTTTTCTCAAACAGGCTGCGGTCAAGTTTCAGCAGTTGAATATTTGTTGCTCCCTCATGATCATAGCCGTTTTTTTGAACATAAAAGGGGAGAGAGATCAGCGTCAGCGATTCGACGACTTCGGGCCTGTTCAGTGTCAGTTCAAAAGCGAGAATGGCGCTGAAACGGCAGCCGATCAGATGGATCCGGCTTAATTTCAGCTCGTGGATCAGCGCCAGAAACTCAACCGACAGCAGTTCGAGAGACAGAGGCGAACGTCCTTCCGTCGTTCGGCCATGTCCGTAAAAGTCATAGGTCAGAATGTTGAAGTCCCGATCCAAATGCGCGAGAAGCCCTTCCCACATCCCGGTATCGAGACAGAGGTCGTGAATAAAAACCAGGGTCGGCGCATTTTCGTCGGCCCGGTGCCAATTGTAGTGCAAATCGTAATCTGTAAATTTAAGAGTTGGCAAGAATATGACCGCCTTCCGATTCTCTTTCTCCGCGTCAGGGGGGCTATTCAGGGGGATCCTGTCTGAAAATCAGATCGGGAATTGTTTGCTTTCGGGCGCAGCGATCCGGCAACCTTTTTTCCGGGCAGCTGTGCGTGGATTTAATTCGATTTCATACCGTCAGCCCATTATTCTTTCGAATCAAGGCAGGCCTGCACCCTGTTTTATAAGGAAACACCCGCGGCTTACTGAGGCATGCTTTGCAGTTCGGCCAGCTTATCATCGCAATAACCGTCATACGGCTCAATCGGTTTGCCAGCCTGCAGGATTTCGCGCATCGCCGCGATCATACTGTGCTTTTTCAGTTCAGGTAAAAGCTTCTCCATGGCGTCCGCAAGTTTTTCCTCGATTTTATCGGTCAGCGAAAAAATCCAGTCACTGCGGAAGGAAGAAAAATTGGCCGGATCGTAATTGCTCAAAAGACGGATGAATGTGACCGCCCGTTCATTCAGGGTTTTTTTTCCGGTCAACAGGCGGTCAAGCTGTTTCATGTAATTTCCAAAATCGCTCTCCAATTCCGCATTGACGGCAACCGCATCTTCATTGATGATCAGAATATCGCGTACTGAAGGATCGGAACAATCATTAAAAATCTTATTCAGGTGGCTGAGCCAAACACGCAAGTTGTTTCTTGCCTGGATAATCGGCAGATCGGACAGAAAAGTATCGATCAGTTCCCCGCGTCTGACGAGTCCGTTCCGCAGGATCAGAAACAGGAGCAGTTCTTTCGCGCCGCGCTGATTCCACTTTCCTTCAACCGGCCGCCCGTTCCAGATCACCTCAACGTCGTGCATGATATTCATGGTGAGCCGATGACGGCGCTTCTTCCGCCTGTCAAACCCGCTGCGCACGACTTTGCGGAAATCGCCGAAAAGTTCCTCATGAATCGGCGTCACAGGTATCGGCGCTCTTTCGCTCGAAATGAATTTTTTTAAATATAAAGCCGTAAGCTCAGGCTGGTCGATGGGCAGAATTCGCGACGCTTCAGGGATCGTGTACCAGCGGCTGTTTGGAATACACGCTGAATAAACCGCGCTCAGCTGCGGAGGAAAAATCGGATCACATTCCCCATGCATAACGAGTGTCGGCACGGCCAACCGGCCAAGCTCTTCAGCAAAGTGGAACCGCTCAGAGGAATAGGTAGATTGGAGCAGCGCAACGGCGTTTTTAATCACTTCAGCCGGAATCTGCCGGAAAGCCGCCTCAAATCGCGCCGATTTTTCGCCGGTCGGTATATGAAAACTATCCAATATCAACTTTTGTATCAGCAGATCACGATCAATGTCGACCAGCTGTTTTATCAGGGTCAGCATCCGGCTGTAGTCGTGTTCCGGCAGATAAAAGACGGCGGACATCAGCGTGAGTGAAGCGACCCGTTCGGGATGCCGCCCTGCCAGTTCAAAACCGATATTACCGCCCAGTCCGCTGCCTGCCACGTGAATCTTTCCGATTCCGGCAGCGTCGATCACGGCAAGCGCTTCTGAGACGAGAAGTTCGAGAGACAGCGGTGTTCCGTTTGTCCCTGTCCGTCCGTGCCCGAACGAATCATAGACAATATAATTCACATCGGATCCGAGGCCATCCGCCAGCAGATTCCACTCCGAGGCATCCATTGTCAGCCCGTGAATAAACAGAAGCGTCGGCCGGCTCCGATCAGAGATATGAACCGAATAATGCAGATGATAACCGTTCATAGGCAATGTCGCCATTTTGCTCATCCTCTTTATCTGATTCCTTTTTCTCAGTGATGGCCGGAAAGCGCCGCTTGATGACGGTGCACCGGCGATTAACACGCAACAGTTTTCACGAACCGCCGTTGAAACGATGATGTAATGGGTGCCGTGTTAAGATGCAAATACCGTAATAGTAAAAACCCTTTCAAGAACATACATCATAAAATGTACAGATTTGGTTAATTCTTATTATATAAAATATTGAAATGAAACAAAAGAAATTAACTAGTAAAAATGAACGGGAGATATATGGAAAGTCGATAAAAGGGGCTATTCGTACCGATGAAAAAGTACATATTTTATCTACGGCCGACCGGACAAGCGACACGACATCAGTCCCGTGTTTACTTCTGCGTCATAATCGCGAAGGATATCACGCTTGCGGCCCGTAAATTTTCCAACATCTATGGCTCCATTTACTCCGGCATGATGAAGGTAACCGAAAATAAGTACCAGCTCTTTTACACACAGGGAAAAGGGCAATATAAAGAAGAACTGATGTATATCGTCATCGAAGAAGAAAAAAATATATTTGAAAATATTTAACCGACTGTTAATGACCGTGCCGGCGGAAATGAGGTTCTACCGGCGGAAATCAGGGTTCTACCGGCGGAAACCGGTGTTCTATCAGCGGAAATCGGCCCTCTACCGGCGGAAATCGGTGTTCTACCGGCCAAAATCAGCCCTCTATCGGCGGGAATCGAGGTTCTATCGGCGGAAACCGGCCCTCTTCCAACGAAGGTGGGCTCTCTTCCTGTCGCGTTAGCTCTGCTGACGAGCATCTCTGTCAGCCCTTTATAGAATTGCGCAAATAATGGCTGCCGTCCACAATCACGACATGCCAATCCAAACGATTCGCTTACAAAAAGTCCGCCTGCATGCGGACTCTGTATCTCGTTATCTGCGCGCCCAGTAGAACAGTCCCTCAAGGCGCTTCAAGTAAACCAGTAAATATTGAAAGAAGCGGGGCAGGCGCATTCCTTTTCTGCCGATGGTGTCTGCGAAATTAACCGGGTCAGGCATGATTTCCCTTTTTAAAAAGGTCCATTTTTGAAGCCCATTGTCATAATCCTTCGTCTGTTTAAGGCGTCTGATGATCGTCGGCATGGTTTTCTTGGGCTGATCCGCGCATTGAAGATCGCGTCTTCTCCACCAGAGTGTTGTGTTATGGCGGATCGGAAGCGGCAGCACTTCGTCCAGGGACGGGAATTCGTGGTAGACGATCATAAGCGTGTGTGCGACCCGTTTCCACGTCTTCTGTTTTCGGGCGAACTGCATCAGTTCAATAAAATCCAACCTGTCCTTCATCACATGAATCATCTGGACGATATCGATGAAATATTTCCAACTGTTGAGATGATGATTCCAGCCGTGCAGGCAGATCAGATAAAACGTATGAAGATCCGACAGCTCAAAAACGTGCCGGTACGGCTTGAACGGAACCGAATCACGCCAGAGCTCGGCCATGTTCAGCGACGACGTTTCTTTCCGCAAAAGGTCCCAGTGTACTTCGATCGCCAGTTCATCCGACCAGCCTGGCATTTTCTTATAAAATACGCGATGGAAATGGTAAGGCTCGTACTTTCTCCCGGGCACAAAACCCATCGTCTCAATTATTTTAATAGCTTCATCCATCTGTTCCGGTCTTATGAGAATATCAATGTCGCCCGAGTCTCTTGCCGCCAGGTCGCCATAATACTTTTCTGCAAAAAGCGGCCCCTTGAGCGGGATCACATCGATGCCCAGCGACTCGAACCGGCCCAGCAGCTGCTTGAGCTGAGCTTTCAGCAACAGGCTGGCGGAAACGTTTCCCATAAACCGCTCGTTCAGGGCGTCCTGGAAAAAAGAAGGAAGCTGATCGAGCCGTTTCTGCCTTTTAAGGAAAAAGCAGATCTGCGAACAGACTCGATCAAATTGCCGATCTTCCATAACATACCGATAAAAGTCCGGTTCTTTTTCAAGCGTTTTGCGTTCGTCGTAAAGAGCGCGCAACAATTCCAACATGGTCGACCACCTCAATCCGCAATTCATCATGAACAGCAGGAACAATACGTGAAACAGCGGTCCTGCCTGTAAAAAATCAACCCGATCCGTAAAAAACGACTGACGACATCGGGTTGCTTCTATCCAAAACTCCGTTAGAAACAACCTCCTGAAAATCTGTGAAAATGTTCGATGCATTTTCATATCTGTTTTTATAATGATAAAACACCTGGGATTCGCGATGATCAGTGAAATTTTCTATCTACATGTTTAATGGCTATAAAAACATACTTGAAAATCAATAGTAAATGAATTTTCTCTTCGCCAGTTGCATTTATATAGAAGCGATCGTATCTCTTCCGATCAAATGGAGCCGGCGGTAGAGTCCTTTTTCTGTCATCAGCCGTTCGTGCGGGCCCTGCTGAACGATCTGGCCTTTTTCAAGAACGATGATATGATCCGCATTCTGTATCGTCGAGAGCCGGTGTGCGATGACAATCGTGGTGCGCCCCTCCATCAGATGATCGAGCGCCGCTTTCACCCGTGCTTCCGTTTCGGTGTCCAGTGCGGCCGTCGCTTCGTCCAGAAGCAGAATCGGCGCGTTTTTCAGAAGTGCGCGGGCAATAGCAACCCGCTGTTTTTGCCCGCCGGAGAGGAGCAGCCCGCGTTCGCCGATTTCTGTGTCGTAACCTTGCGGCAGTCCGCGGATAAAATCGTCCAGTGCGGCGATCCGCGCCGCCCTCACGAGATCGGTTTCGGCCACATCCCGGCCGAGCCGCAGATTGTCGCGGATCGTCCCATTAAAGAGAAAGGTTTCCTGCGGGACCTGAGCGATGGATTCGCGAAGCCCGCTCAGGGACAGTGAAGCGATCGAGCGGCCGTTGATCCGGATGCTTCCCTGCTGCGGCGTGTAAAGCCGTGTGAGGAGAGCAAAAAGAGTCGATTTTCCTGCTCCGCTCAAACCGACAATCGCTGTTTTTTTGCCGGCCGGGATCCTCAGATTCAGATCGCTGAAGACGGGCTTATCCGGTTCGTAGCCGAATGTCAAATGGCGGAATTCGATCGACCGTACCGGTTCACACGGATAATCCGCAGTCTGAAGGAGAGGGGGCACCTGGTTTTGCTCGACCGGAAGCCTGAGGATTTCCTGTACGCGCTCGACAGCCGTTGTCGCCTTTTGAAAATTAACCCAGTTGCCCGCCGCGCTGGTCAGGGGATAGACCAGATGCTCGACGAGTGTAATGAACGTCAGCAGCGCACCGACCGTCAGCGTCTTCTGTGAGACAAAATAAGCACCGAGGCACAGGCTGACGAGGAAAGTCAGAGCGCTCGCCGTCGCGCCGCCCGCGTAATAGAAACCGCGCAGCCTGGCGCTCTTCATTTCCAGATTGTACAAATCCTGATTCTGCTTCACATGGCGCCTGACGAGCAGACGTTCCATGACAAAAGAGCGGACAACGTGGAACCCTTGCAGCGTCTCATTGACCAGCTGCGTATTGTCGCCCGTCAGCCGGTTGACTTTGCGGCTGTTGCGGCGAAGCAGAAGGCCGAAGATCATGCTTCCCGCAATGGCGATCGGCGCGATACCCCAGCTGACCATGGAAAGGACCGGGCTGATCTGGAAAAGGTAGATAAAAACGGAAAGATAGATCAGCGGAAGACGGATCACATCCACGAGCCGGGAGCCCAGCATGTTCTGAATGGCCGTGATGTCGTTGCCGAACCGCGACAGCAGATCCCCGGAGCGAAGCGAGTTCATCGTCCCCGTCCGCAGCAGCAGCATATGCTGATACAGCGCTTCTTTCAAATCGCGTGTCACGCCGTATACGGCGGCGGATTCGAAAAATGTATCGAAAAAATTGACACTGATCGTGAGCACAAGAAGCCCGGCCCCGACCGGAATCAGCCAAGTCAGCTCGGACAGACGGCTCCCGACAGCGGCGTCCGTTACTTTACCAAAGTAGGAGGCCGTGCCAAGAGTCAGCGCGAGGTCGACCAGCATGACCGCCGTCAGCCCTGCATAGGCCCGCCAGTGTTTTTTGATAAGCGGTCCAATCAGTTGGATGGTGTTTCCGACATGGCTTGTCCGCGCCCGTTTTTTTATGCTCAACAGGATTAACCTCCTCGAAAATTTAAGCGGCAGCCGGTCGCCCGAGTCGTGGCGGACCGTATTGTGGGAAATATTGGTATCTGTCCTGTGATGCCGATGGTGCCATTTTAAAATGAAAGTCATTACACGATCATTACGTGAAGAAAATTTCAGACGAAAAAGGTTCCGCTGGTCGTCTGATTCATTTTTACCCGTTCCATCCGGACTTTGTACAACCCTGTCATCAGGAGATCAGTTTCCAGAAGGCGCTGCTCTTCTGAAAATAGAGATCGTAGACGGGGACCTGTTCGATTAATTGTTTCAGAAGCGAGATGACCTTGGCCATTTCCTCAGGGCTGTTGGTCCAATAAAATACTTTATTCATCAGCTGCAGCAGACCCGCCGCTTTATCCAGCCGGTCCCGCCGGTTCTCGGGGAACTGGTGGAGGAGCTGAATACTCGCGAGCGGGCAGGGACTTCCGCCTGCCAGAGCGCTCACATCGCTTCGGAAGGGCGAGTTAAAAACAGTGACTCCATCCGGCGTAATTTTCAGAAGCGACGCCTCATCCGACAGAAGCGGGCGCGGGTATGAGAGCTGCGCGGCCGTCGATTTGCCCGCCCCGGACGTGCCGGAAAACATGTGGGCGGTGCCGCCGTCAATCACGCAGGAAGAGTGGATCATCAGCCCCCAATTATGGAAAACGATAAAAGAACTGTACAGATTCATCAGTGCATGCTTCAGGGCGAGCCTGTCATAGACCTGAATGGTTGCCTGTTTAAAACCCGGATCGGATTCAATGCGATAATCCGGCCGGGTATAAACGACCGAATGCCCGGTTCTTTGCGTCTCCACATCAAAACCGGCAAACGGCGCCCCGTAGCCGTCCTGAATGGTTACGGAAAGATCGGCGGGTTTTGAAAAAGAAACGAACCGGAAGTTCTCCTTGATTAACGCCCAGAGTCGGGCGGAATCGCAGGAGAATTGGATCGTGTGTTCATCAACTTCAGCTGTTTTTATGGTCATGGTTTAAGCTCCTCGGAAATCAGTTATAAGTGCGGCAAGAAAAAATACGGGAGAGCCAGAGTAAAAACCGAACGGTGTTTCTCTGTCTCCCCCGTCAGAAACCATCATACGTTATGCTTTTGCAGCTGCTTATTCAGGTTTGCAAGGTTTGCTTACCTTTGTTTCAAAACGGATCGCCTGGTGGCTGAGTACGACCGGGCTCAAAACTTTCTTGGAATCGTTGTTTTCCTTTTTCATCGATTTTCACCTCCAGTCAATAAATTTTTTCATCTCTATTGATGATATCTGGAAAATATCAACACGTTCACTATAATTGACAGCCCATTACACGAATGTTACAAAAAGCGCCATAATCTATCGTTTTTACTGAAAAACCTTCCCGATGTGTTTGCAGGCGGCAGTTGAACAGAAGCATTCCGAAGTCACGGATCTGTAAATTCTGCTGCACAGCACGTGTGTGCGTTTTTCCGGATTATGGGATCAATCGGGTTTGGCGTTTCTCATTGAAAAAAAGGAACGGGCAGCCTTCTAATCTGCCAGCCCGTTCCTGCGTTTTCTATGACTATGAATCATCTTTTTTTGAGCGTCATGGCCAGTCGGTTGCGGAGGACAAGGTACTTATTCACGCATTTCGACGTAAGGGGAAAATCGAGGACCAGCCGGCACCAGGTCCGGTGGAAAATATGAGAAAGCCGGAATTTGTGGCTGGCTGGCTCGATCTTCGTCATGATTCCGATAATTTGCCCGGGATACACCGTGGGATCGGGTTTCAGATTGCTGTCTCCTTTTACAATATAGACGATCAGCCCGAACGCATCCCGCTGGGTACCTAGAAAACGATGGGCGATCAGCACGCCCGACGGTGCCTGATAAAGCACGATGTCGCCCCGTTTGAGAAACCCGGCGTCCCGGGCGAGAAAGGTGCAGTTGTCACCCTCCCTGATATACGGGAACATGCTCTGGCCGCGAGAGGAGAGCAATACCCGTCCATAACGGTCGATCACCTGGCGGATAGCGAGACTGACTCTTTGGTCAAGGTCCTGTTCAGGCTGGTGTGTGCTTCCGGACATATCGCTGCAATAAAAATCGATGTGCTTCGCGTCTTCTTTCACGGTGCGAACAGTCTGTCGCTCATCCCAAGATGATCCGGGTACAGTCAAGGAATTCTGCCTCCTGACGCGGATGATCAGTTCGTCAATTTCCTGCTGAGGATCGCGTAGAATCTGATCGATCAGTGCTTGCTTCTGAGGGTCAGTCAGCTCGCCACCCCGGGGATTTCTGACTAGAGCGGGAAGCACGTCTGTATCCAAAACCGATCCATTGTTCAGAGTAGGGCCGGCCGCAGTTCTCTTTGGGGTAAAAACGGCGTCGCCAAAGCTTGGTCTGCCGTTGAACTCGGCATTTCTGCCAGCCGAAAGCTTCCCGCGTCTTCGATAGGAAGGTGGGCGGTACGCGGTCAGTTTGCGGCACCGGTCGGTTTGCCGCCCAATTTGGCGAACCCTTTCGACCGGAAGCGGACTTCCCCGGTGGATGCGCGTGCGTTCATCCGGCATGTTCAATGAGACCATAAGCCGCCATTTGGCTGAGAAACGCTTCGACATCCGCCTGAAGCCGGGCGAAATTCGTCTGTTGTCCGTCTGCCGCGTTATCCCCGCTGCCGAGCAGATTTTTCACGAGCGTGTCCGCACTCTGCCGCTTCTCCAGCAGAGCCCAGCATTTACCGCCGGCCCCGTTCAGATTAGTAACTGTAAAATTATCGGAATTGACGATCATCAATTGATCGTCGATCTCGACGGTTTCACAATTATTTTTTCTTATATAATAAGTGTTCATGAAATCAGTTCCTTCATTGTTTTATTTTTCTGAAAATAATCCGTGTAAACCGGGGTCGCATGCACGAACTGGCGCAGCATTGTGATGACTCGCTTCGTTTGTTCCGTGTTGTGCGGCCAGTAGAACACTGTGTCCAGAAGGCGCAGCAGGCTGTATGTACGGCCGATTTTCATCTGCTTATTCTGGAAAGCCTGCTGGATAAAATGGACGCTGCCGATCGGGTTCGAACCGCAGCTATGCTTTGCCGCGGCTTCATGGCCGAACGGAGAGTCAAAGATGCGTATGCCTTCGGGCGAAATCTTGATCAGCACGACTTCGTCCGGAAGGATCTGTGCCGGATTGTCCGACTCGGGAGAAACAGAGGGGGCGCTTTCCCCGCAAAGCAGATGAGCCAGGCCGTTGTTGACAACGTATTCTCCGTGCACCAGAAGCCCCCAGCTGTGGAAAACAATAAAAGAGCTGTAGAGATTGATGAAAGCCTGTTTCAGTGCAAGACCGTTATAAACATATAAATTTGCCGAATGATAGTCCGGATCAATGTCGATTAGATAATCATCGCGTCGAAAAATAAGTTTACGCGACTCCTCGGTTATGCTAAAATCGGAAGTGACGAGGGGTGTCCCGTATCCGCCATGGATATGCACCACCATATCGACCGGCTGGTCCGGAACTTTCTTCAGCGATGAGAAGTGATTTGCAAAAAGGTTCATAAAGTTGGCTGAATCTGCCGTGACTTCAAAAGCGTGTTCGCCAATAGTCGTGTAGATTTTATGCATGCAACGATTCTCCTTGTCCTTGGATAAAATCACGTCTAAAAAACCGGATCATCCTGATCGGCTGCTGTTTTCTCTCGCCCGTGCAGCACCACCTGCACCGGGTTCCATAGAACAGAGTCCCTGGTTTTTTTTACGCACACGAGACAATGAACTTGATTGAATAACCAAATCAGCGAGCGGCTCGGAAATCGGTCCGCTGATTTGGTTGCTGCTACGGAAATAAAGATAGAATCATTTAATGCTGCGTCCGCGTTGGCGGATGTGCACAGGCACGCTTCGGCGTGTCTTTTTCATGGAAAAAATGAATCAGATGATAGCCAATCCTTTGAAGGCGGGCAATGCTTTTCCATAACGGGTGTGTCCGAAGTGCGAATGCCGAACGTGATGGAAGGCTGCGAAATAAGGATACAAAGGTGATAGAAAAGTGATTTAAAGAGTTAAAACGATTTTAACGATCCACCTCTTTTCGGGCGACATCGGTTTTCCCCCGGTTCAGGGAGGTTTTCCTTCTTCTGACATCGCTTGCATAATCAATAACCTTATCCTACATTTCACAGCGTTACACAATCGTTACAAATTTGCTTTTATGACATAAAAAATATTATTTTATGTGACAAAAGTCACTGAAAAATAACATTCAATGAAACCGCCGGCATTAATTTTTCCTTTAACATCGGGGATTTTGACGGGATCTCCGCTGGTGACGTTTACATGTACTCGGCAAAAAAGTATTGATAAAAAATTTTTGTCTGTAAATTAGGCATATAGGCCCGATAATGAACAAGAAACGGAGATGCTTTTTCCGGCAAAATCGACAGCCCATAAAGAAAGCAAAATCCGCGGAGCTTGATATAGACTGATGACGGCAGGCTTGTGTACGGTTTGAAAAAGCGGCGCAGGTTCTGAATAGAAGTAATTAACGCCTCATTGATGAGAGAGGCATAAGCCGGGCCTGTAAAAAAATATAATACAGTTTCAGATGAATAGTTTTGCGCATTGGTTTGTCAATGTGATTCGTGCGGAGCGCTGTTGATTCAAAGACGGAAAAAATTTGATTTCGTTCTGTACAGGAGGAACGGACCCAGTCCTGTAAAAGATAAAGTCAGAAGCCTGACAAATCCCCGTTATTAAAGCAAATATGAGTTACATAAAAGTAATTAAAACGTAACAATACGAAATATATGTCGAATAGGGGCGCATTAGACAAACTCTGTTACCTTCTTCCCATATCTTCCTCTTTTCTTTGGAAAATAATATGCTATAATTCTTATAGCTTATCAAGCTAAGAAGTCTGACGATTTATTGTTCTCTTAAATAGGAGAACAGAAAAATGAAAGAATCCGAATTAAATAGATCCGTCGCCAGAAAAAAAGCACTGTACGTGCGAATAGTTTATAGACAGCATGAAGGACTTGGAGCTTTTTGATCATCAGGAGGGTTTTTTATGAAAAAAGTCAGGAAAGCGGTCATTCCGGCCGCGGGTTTGGGGACGCGTTTTCTTCCTGCAACGAAGGCATTGCCTAAAGAAATGCTGCCGATCGTCAACAAGCCGACGATTCAATACATCGTTGAGGAAGCAGTTGAAGCAGGCATCGAAGACATTATCATCGTTACCGGCAAAGGCAAGCGGGCGATCGAGGATCACTTCGATATTGCTTACGAACTGGAACAGAATTTGATTCATAAAAATAAATTGGATCTGCTTGAAAAAGTCCGTGAATCATCCAAAATCGATATTCACTATATCAGGCAAAAGTCTCCGCAGGGCCTTGGTCATGCTGTCTGGTGCGCCCGGAATTTCATCGGTGACGAACCGTTTGCAGTTCTTCTAGGTGACGATATTGTTCAGTCGGAGACGCCGTGCATTCAGCAGCTTGCCGAACAGTACGAACGCACCGGCTGCTCTGTGCTGGGCGTCAAAGAAGTGCCGGAAAAAGAGACGCACCGCTATGGGATCATCGACCCGAAATCCCAGGAAGGCCGCCTGTTCAATGTCAGCCGCTTTGTTGAGAAGCCTAAGAATAATCCGCCTTCCAATCTGGCGATCATCGGCCGCTATGTTCTGACTCCCGAGATCTTTGACTTTCTTGACAAACAGGAACTTGGCGCAGGCGGAGAGATTCAGCTGACTGATGCGATCCAGAAGCTGAATGAACTGCAGGGCGTCTACGCCTACCAGTTTGAAGGCAAACGCTTTGATGTCGGTGAAACGCTCGGTTTTGTCCTGACGAACATTGAAATGGCGCTGCAGGATGAAGATCTGCAGCAGGATGTGCTTAAGGGTATTGAACAAATTCTTCATGAAAATAAATTGCTGTTAAATTGATGGAGGAACAGACGATGGCCTTATCAAAGTCGGAAATTGAAGCGCGTTACGTTGAACGGACGGGGCGCTCAGTGGTTGCATATAATCTGATGAATGACAGCGTGTTTTACTTGTTTTTCAAAAGAGCGTTTGATTTGGTCGCCGGAGTGGTCGGGCTAGTTTTAAGTTCACCATTGTTCCTGATCATCTCCTTATTTTATCTTTTCGGCAATCAGAAAGGCCCGGTTTTCTTCAGACAGAAGAGAATAGGCCAGCGCGGCCATGCGTTTTATATCTATAAATTCCGGTCCATGGTTGTCAACGCTGAGGAAGAATTAAAATCCAACAAACTGCTTTACAGAAAGTATATTGAAAATAATTACAAGCTTGAGCCTTCTGAAGACCCTCGAATTACGGTAATTGGACGTTTTCTCCGGAAGACGAGTCTTGACGAACTGCCGCAGCTTATTAATGTTATTAAGGGCGAAATGAGTATCGTCGGGCCAAGACCTGTAGTGACCGAAGAACTAAAGGAATACGGGGATAATACAAAGCTGTTTCTGTCTGCAAAACCGGGATTAACCGGATACTGGCAGGTATGCGGGCGCAGCGATATTGAATATCCTGAACGTGTCGATGTCGAGCTTTATTACATTCGCCACAAGTCTTTTAAATTTGATCTGAAAATTGTTTTTCAGACCATTTTGTCGGTGATTACCGGAAAAGGTGCATATTAAGGATAAGTGGCAGGCAAGCGGCTGCCGGGATATTCAGCCTTCGTGTGAACAGGGAGTTTATAAGTTGAATATAAAAATCGTTATCGCAACGCATAAGAAATATCGAATGCCTGAAGATAAAATGTATGTCCCTTTGCAGGTTGGAAGGGCCATTCATGACGGTATCGGTTATATGGGCGACAATACAGGTGAGAACATATCAGGGAAAAACCCGAATTATTGTGAACTGACGGCGATGTACTGGGCATGGAAAAATTTAGATGGGGACTTCCTGGGTTTGGTCCACTATCGAAGACATTTCTGTGACCGGTCTTTTTTCTTTGGACCGATAAATGCCAAATGGAAGCACATCCTGTCCTCTGGTACTGCACAAAGGCTGCTTGCTCATTCTGATGTGATTATGCCCAAAAAAAGGCACTACTGGATTGAGACAAGCATGTCTCACTATGTACACGCGCATAATGGAAATGATTTAAGGCGGACAAGGAACATTATCAAGAAAATGTATCCTGAATATGTCACGGCGTTTGATCAGGCGATGCTGCAGACCGCGTCGCACCGGTTCAATATGTTTATCATGAAAAGAACATTGTTTGACGCCTATGCCGATTGGCTGTTTTCAATTTTGTTCCAGCTTGAGAAAGAGATTGATATCTCCCGCTATTCTCCGAAAGAAGCCCGTGTTTTCGGTTACATCAGCGAGCGTCTTCTGGATGTCTGGCTGGACAAAAACAACGTGAATTATATTGAATTACCGGTCCTGTTCATGGAAAGGCAAAACTGGTTCAAGAAGATATTTGCGTTCTTTAGAAGAAAATTTGCCTAGATTGTACGGCGTTCTTCGCAAAACTTGTCTTCCACTTTTTATTCCATGTCGGTGAGCATAACGGGTAAAATAGGGGTATCTGAATTGAAACAAATCAGTATTATCATTCCGGTTTATAATTCGGAGCACCTGATAGCCGGATGTCTGGACAGCATTATTCACCAGGAGAAGCGCCCGCCGATCGAAATCATTCTTGTTAACGATGGTTCGACGGATGGAACGCTGGCTGTTCTGGAAAAATATGAAAAAGAATATGATTTTATAAAAGTGGTCACGCAGGAAAACCAGAAGCAGTCCGCCGCCCGGAATAACGGCTTGAAACAGGCATCGGGCAAGTATGTCATGTTCTTCGACAGCGATGACTATCTTGAAGACGGTATGCTGTCGGCAATGTACGACACGATTGAGGCGGACAAATCCGACTTGTGTATCTGCGGGATCAAAAAAATCTTCCCGGACCGGACAGAAACGGAGACAGAAAGCTGTTTAAAAAACAGTTCTGATCCGATTGCCGATTTTTTAACACATCACCGGGAAATGGACGTCGGTCTGTGGAATAAAATTTTCAGACTTGATAAAATACGGCAGAACGGCCTCGTCTTTGAAAACGGTAATTTTTTCGAAGACACCCTTTTTGTTTTTAAATATATATGCAATATAAGTGAAGGCATTTCGTTTGTCGAACGCCCTCTTTATAATCTGTTTAAGAGGGAGAACAGCACGACAACAAAATATAATGCCGATATTGAAATCTATTCAGGGCGGCTCGTTCGTAAAATCAAGGAGTATCTCCGCGAAAAGGGTCTGGAAGAAGACAGCCCCTATGTGGACGTGCTTGAGACAAGAAACCTGATTCACATCGTCCATCATAATTTAAAGTTTAATCAAACCAATAAAGATGAAAAAATCAGGCAGCTGCTCTCTGGAGTGAATCTTCAGACATTCCGTTACATGTCAAATAAGTATCGAATCGCCCTTCTTTTAATGAAAATCAGTCCTTCATTATATGAAAAGATTTATCTGCGCAAAAAGAATGTTTGATAACGGAAAAAAAACTCAGCAGAAGAACGCGGAACAAATCCGGGCAAACTTTAAACTGCCTGAATGCACAGACCGCCACGTAGGAATCATAAGGAAAGGTGAAAGACATGAAGATCGCCATATTGCTTGGTGAAGTGACCGGAAGGGGCGGAATGGAAACCGTCATTTCCGACACGGTCATCGGCTATAATGCCTCGGTCAATAACTGCATGAAGGTGTTTGTCCTGGGCGGTTCGAGGGATGAGACCTGGCTCGAGAGAATGGGCGGCCGGAACTACCACCTTCTCTGTTCGGCAAAGGAATCCAAGGTCAGAAGATATCTGAAATGCATGGTTGAGGCACCTTCCGGCATCAAAGCGTTTGAACCGGATATAATCCTTGGCGCAGATGAGAAGGCGGTTTTATATGCGAAAATCATCAGCAAGTTCCTCAATAAGAAACCTGAAGTCGGCACCTGGATCCACTTCTCGCTGACATCTATTTCCCCATTTTATAAAAAAGTCCTGAAATCGGCGGATTTTCATCTGGCCATAAGTGAAGGATTGAAAAAAGAATACATAGAAAACGGGCTTGCCGACGAATCGAGAATTCATCTCGTTTATAACCCTTTGAATATGGATCATTCGTTAATGAACAGGCCGCTCCATCAGGCACATTTTATCTATGTCGGCCGACTGATTTATGACGGGCAAAAAAGAGTCAGCGATCTGCTGCGCGCCGTAAGCCAGGTTGTGGGTGATTGGAAACTAACGATCATTGGCGACGGCGAAGATAAGAACAGATTGGTCCAGTTTGCGGCCGATCTGGGGGTTGGGCCGAAGGTGTCCTGGCTTGGCTGGCAGGATCGGCCTTTCGAGTGTATTAAGGATGCATCGCTTCTGGTTCTGACCTCCGAATATGAAGGATTCGGCATGGTGCTGGTCGAGGCGATGGCAAGGGGAATTCCCTGCGTCAGTTCGAATTGTCCGGTCGGGCCTTCGGACATCATCAAAGAGAATGAAAACGGATGGCTCTATCCGATCGGCGATAACAAGGCGCTGGCCGGACTGCTGAACCGGATCGTTGCCGGGAAGCTGGAACTGCCCGATCCGTCCGAAGTGAGGCAGTCGGTGGAAAAGTATGACATCGGACAATTCATTGAACGGATGAATCGGGTTTTGGAAGATGAACAAAAATTGCAAAGGACGGGGCGCTGATTCCTTCATGACCGAGATAAAAGTGAGTATCATCATCCCCGTCTATAACAGTGAGAAGTTTCTCGCGAAGTGTCTTGACAGTGTTGTCGGCCAAACCATGAAAGAAAAAGAGATCATCGTGGTTAACGACGGATCGACGGATGGAAGTCAGCAGATCATTGATGATTATGCGGTTCGCTATATGGACATTGTCCGCGTCACTCAGGAAAATGCAGGACAGGGAGCCGCCAGAAATCGCGCGCTGGATCTGGCCCGGGGAGAGTATGTCGCGTTTGTGGACAGCGATGATTATATCGACAGGAACGCGCTTGAAATCCTGTACAATGAAGCCCGCGGCGAGCATTGCGACGTCGTGCTTTTCAATTGGAACAAAGTCGATGTGGGCGGATACGTCTTGGAATTCAGGGATCATTCGCGTTTTGACAACCGGCTGTTCTACCGGGACGGAGTCGTCCAAGAATTTCTGATTAATAACCAGGCATTGATCGAGGGTTTTTCATGGAATAAGTTTATCAAGCGGGATCTTTTTGAGACTTTTCACATCAGATATCCGAATCTGAAGTTTGAAGACATACCGACGATGTTCCAAATTTTGACAAAGACGGAAAAGTGTAAGTATCTCAATAAGACTCTGTACCATTACGTGAGCAACGAAGACTCCACCGTCCATTCGATGAATGAAAGTAATGTCCGGGATTTCGTAGTAGCGATTAACCTAATCGGCGACATTCTGGCTGAAGAAAACATCGACCGCCTTTTCGAAAGAGAGTACTTTGTGTACAAAAGCAATCACTTATTGAGAGAATACGGCAGATCTTATGAGACGGTTCAATCTTCTGAAGAACTGCTGAAGCTTTTCAAAAAAAACTTGGGACAAATCACCTGGAAACAATGTCTGGCCTCTTCAAAAGATTTAAAATTAATGGGCAAGCTGTTTTTTTACAAGATCGGCCTGCTCCACCTGTTTATCTTTTTTTATCATAAATGGAAACCTATCCATTGAGGATTACAGTGAAAAATGGTCACGCAAGTAATTGTGAACAACTGAAAGAAACCCGGGAGGTTTAAACGTGGCTCAACAGAAACCGATTCATGCTTTTCTGATCAAACTGTCTTACTTTATCCTGACCGTCTATTTTTTCCTCTACTCGACGACGGTGACCGGCAGCATCCTTCAATCCAAAATCGTCCTTCTAGGCAGCGTTGGCCTGATGATCATCGCTTTTATCATGAACAGAAGCTGGAACATTTATCGCAATGTCGTTCTCTACGCCATGGTCATGATCATGCTGCTGACTGAAGTGTTTTACATCGTTGTTGAAAAAAACAGTTTCAGCGACTTCGACAATATTTTGCTCTACGGCCTTATCTTTGTTATTGCGATGGATGCAGTCGAAGTCACTGCACTGATTAAGATCTCCATGTATACGAAACTGGCCATGTCGGTGATGACGCTCCTTCTCTTCAGCATGCACATGATTAAAGAAGTGGTGATCCAGAGAGGGACCGACTTCAGGCATTCGTTCGGTTTTTATCATCCCAACTCTTTTGGCTACATGGTGATGTGCCTGACCATGGAGTATTTGTTTCTGTACTTGAAGAAAACGAACTGGATGATCCTTTCTGCAATCACACTTTTTAATGTTTTCATCTATTATCTGACTGCCGCCCGCACGTCGTTTATCTGTACCATGATCGTGATACTGGCCGCGTTCCTGACGAGATATACACCTGTTCTGAAGAAAAAAGCGGTTAAATTCGGCTTGCTGGCCTTAATCCCGGTCATGTTCTTCTTAAGTGTCTTTCTGCCGCTCACGTATACGCCTCAGATCAATCTTTATATAGTATTGGATCGCTTATTCTCGACCCGGCTGCAAATGGGACATTACTATATCGATCATTACGGATCGTTTTTCGGCAGACCCTTCCCAAGCGTACTGACGATTCCCGTACCGAGATTCACTATGCTGCTGGATTCCGCTTATCTGCGCCTGTTGATCCAATCCGGATGGCCGATTTTTATCACGGTGTTCATCGGTATCTTTTATAAATGCAGCCAATGGGCGAAGAAAGATAAGATACTCGAAGTGAGCATCATACTCGCTCTGCTCGCCTATTCGTTCTTTGAAAGAACGACGAATAATCTGTTCTTATGCGCTTCGCTGCTGATTCTGTTTGCGAGCAATGAAGCAAGCAGTTTCCTCTCCTATAAAGCCTGGACGAAGATTCAACCCTTTTTCGGAAGGCAAAAAGAAACAGTGAAGAATAATTAAAAAATCAAATCGTCTAAATGGAGTGAATACATTGGCTTACGATTATCTGGTTGTAGGTTCAGGCCTATTCGGCAGCACATTTGCATACGAGGCGGCCAAACGCGGAAAAAAAGTTAAAGTGATTGACAAAAGGGATCACATAGCGGGCAATATTTACACGCAAAACGTGGAGGGCATTCAGGTTCATAAATACGGCGCGCACATTTTCCACACGAACAACAAGAAAATCTGGGATTACGTGAACCGATTCGCCGAATTCAACCGCTATACGAACACCCCAATCGCGAACTACAAAGGTGAAATCTATAATCTTCCCTTCAACATGAACACGTTCAATAAGCTGTGGGGTGTGGTGACACCCGAGGAAGCGCAGGCAAAAATTGCTGAACAAAAAGCCAAAACCAATATCGGGCAGCCCAAAAACCTGGAGGAACAGGCCATTTCCCTAATTGGAACGGATATCTATGAAAAACTGATCAAAGGCTATACGGAGAAGCAGTGGGGAAGAAAAGCGACGGAACTGCCCGCTTTCATCATCAAACGGCTTCCCGTCCGCTTTACCTATGATAACAACTATTTTAACGACAAGTATCAGGGCATTCCGATCGGCGGTTACACGCAAATCGTCGAAAAGATGCTTGAAAGCCCCAATATTGATCTCGAACTCGGCGCTGACTTCTTTGACAGGAAAGAAGAGTACATGCAGCAATTTCCGAAGATCGTTTATACAGGGATGATCGATCAGTTTTTTGACTATCAGTACGGCACGCTTGAGTATCGCAGCCTGAAATTCGAAACCCGCGTCCTGGATCAGGAGAATTTTCAGGGGAATGCCGTCGTCAACTATACAGATGCAGAAACGCCTTACACAAGAATCATCGAACACAAGCACTTTGAATTCGGCAATCAGCCGAAGACCATTATCACGAAAGAATATCCGAGTTCGTGGCAAAAAGGCGACGAACCTTATTATCCGATAAATAATACGGAGAATAATGAAGTTTTTAAAAAATATCATGATCTGGCTGAAAAAATGCCGAATGTGATTTTTGGAGGCCGACTTGGCATGTACAAGTATTATGACATGCATCAGGTGATCGGAGCGGCCTTGTCCGCCGTCGACCAGGAATTTAAGTGATGAGGTCCGGTCCTTCCCGTGATGCCGGGCGGGGTCATGATCAATCAACTGAAATAACAAAATGTGAGTTTCGCACCACGGGCAAGGATGGAAAAACTCGGCTGTAAAAGCCCTTCCCGCGGTATTTTAATCGACAAGGGGTCGCTCCGCTTGAAAAAAATTGTGATCGTCACGCCACATCTTTCCGGGCTTGGCGGAACTGAAACGGTCATTCGCGATGTCGTCAGACGAATCAACAGCGGACCAGGCAGCTACAAGATTCAACTGCTGGTCGGAGGATCCGATAGCACAGCCTGGCTGGCCGGTATTCCTTCGGCGTCCTACGCTTCCGGTCACGGCAATAAACTGGCGCGGGCATATAGTAAAATGCGTGCCCTTTATAAATATTTTAAAGAAGAACGTCCGAGCATGGTCATCAGCATAGACACAAAGCTAATCAGAGCATGTTATCTTTGCCGCAAAATGCTGGGGCACAAGTTTCCGATTGTTTCCTGGATTCATTTTTCACTGTTCCATGAGCCGACAGTCCATGTCAAAATGCTGCCCTACGCCGATTATCATTTTTGTATCAGCACGGGCATCGCGAGACAAATGGAGTCGCTCGGAATAAATCCTTCCGTTCTGTTTACGATCTACAATCCGGTTCCCCGGATCGAAAGGACCGTCCCGCGCCCGAAGGATAAGGTGAAGTTCATCTATATCGGCCGTATTTTTTTCGAAAGACAAAAACGGCTGAAAGATTTGCTGACCGCACTTTCTGGGGTCAGCGGAGACTGGCAGCTGAATGTATACGGGGATGGCGAAGACACCGATATCTGCAAACAATTTTCGAACCAGCTCGGCATTCAGGATCGGGTGATCTGGAATGGATGGGTGGATCAGGCCTGGGAAAAGATTGACGAAGCCACCGCATTGCTGCTGACCTCCGCTTATGAAGGTTTCGGCATGGTGCTGACTGAAGCAATTTCCCGCGGTGTCTACTGCATCAGTTCGGATTGCGAGACCGGGCCGGCCGATATTATACAGCAGAATGTCAATGGCGAACTTTATCGACCCGGGGATTTATCACAGCTCCGGATCATTCTTCAATCGATTGTGGACGGGAGAAAGCCGTTGCCGGATCAGGAAAAGATCAAAGAATCGATAAAGTCGATGTATGCGGATCACTATTATCAAACTTTATTATCGGATTTCGACAAAATTTCGGACGACTGGAATGCAAAATAGAAAATCCGGAACCTTCGATTGTGACAAAAGCCGAACCGAAACACCGGAAAGTTGCACCGAACTGGACGAAAGTAGCTCCGAAATACCGAAAAGTTGATCCGAAATCCAGAAGTTGCACCGAAACGCCGGAAAGTTGCACCGAACTGGGCGAAAGTAGCTCCGAAATACCGAAAAGTTGATCCGAAATCCAGAAGGTGCACCGAAACACCGGAAAGTTGCTCCGAAATCCAGAAGTTGCGCCGAAACACCGGAAAGTAGCTCCGAACTGTCCGAAAGTCGAACTGAAATCCAGAAGTAGAGCCGAATTGATCCGTGTTGGCAAAAATTTAATTTCAACCGGCTTAACATGAAAAAGATATGTAAATTTAAATACATATTAATCTGAACTTAAGGAAAATGTACTACTATAAGAGAGTTCAGACTGATGGTGATCAACGCGAACGCGATTTTGCATTTTACGTCGCGGCCGCCCGCCAAAAAGCTGAAATACGGATCTGCAGCCCGGCTGTCTGAGCGTTATACTTCATAGAATTGGTTTCTGTTCTTTAATAAATTATCTATGCTATAATGCACCTAGCCTGATAAGACGAAAATTAATGGTTTTTTGCTTCTGGCGCCGCTGATGGTGTATAATTAAAACTATCTTGGGTTTTTGCGCGTGCCCATGAATGGCGGGGCCGCCACGCATTGTAAAGAACTTTTTTCCTTAAAGTTGTCATGACAGGCGAGAAACAGATCATAGATTTTAGGAAAGCTAGCTTATTCAGAATGACGGGTAATGAATGCGAGGGAACAAGATGAAAATAGCGGTTATTGGTGTCGGCTATGTCGGTCTGGTTACGGGTGTCACACTGTCCGACATTGGCCATGTCGTAACGTGCATCGATGTCGACCCGGCTAAAATAGTAAAACTGAACCAAGGTATCCCGACAATTTATGAGCCGGGTCTAGGCGCACTGCTTCAAAAAAATATTGAAGTAGAGCGTTTATATTTCACCGCTGATCATAAAAAGGGACTTGAAGGCGCGGAGGTTGTCTATATCGCCGTGGGTACGCCGCAGCGTGAAGACGGCGCGGCAAACCTTGACTATGTGGAGCAGGCGGCACGTGATATTGCCGCCAATATTAACCGCGGAATTATCGTTGTCATCAAGAGCACGGTACCGGTCGGAACAAATGTCCATATTAAAAATCTGATCAATCAAAATACCATAGATGGTGTCCGCGTTCAGATCGCGTCTAATCCTGAATTTTTAAGAGAAGGTTCGGCGATCAAGGACACATTCCATGGGGATCGAATCGTGATCGGGACGGAAGATAAAGAAACGGCTGATATTCTGGAAGAGATCAATAAACCGTTCAATGTGCCTATTCTAAAGACGGACATTGCAAGCAGCGAGATGATCAAATACTCTTCAAATGCCTTTCTAGCGACTAAAATCAGTTTCATCAACGAAATCGCCAATTTATGTGAATCGTTAGGAGCCAATGTCGAGGAAGTTGCCCGGGGGATGGGTCTTGATCATCGTATCGGTCCGGATTTTCTCCGGGCCGGCATCGGGTACGGGGGATCGTGTTTCCCCAAAGATACCAATGCGCTTGTCCAGCTTGCCGGCAATGCCAGACATGAATTCAATCTGCTCGAATCAGTCATTGAAGTCAATAATAACCAGCAAGTGCTGCTGATCGATAAAATCATGTCCCGTTTCGGCACGATCGAGAACAAAAAGGTTGCCGTCCTCGGCCTCGCGTTCAAGCCGAAAACGGACGATTTGCGGGAATCCCCGTCACTCGTCATGATTCCGAGACTGGCCGAACTGGGCGCAAACATCATTGCTTACGATCCAATTGCCGTCCCCAATGCCCGGAAACATCTGAGCACTGCGATTGAGTATACGGAAAGTCTTGATGAAGCCTTGCGGGACACTGATTTTGCTGTCATCATCACGGACTGGCCCGAAGTGAAAACGATTGATTTGTCTGCATTCAGCAAGCTAATGAGAACACCGGTCGTTTTTGACGGGCGTAACTGCTACAGTCTGGATGCTGTTAAAAAATCGGCTGTCGAATACTATTCCATTGGCCGGCCGAGCCATACACCCGAGCCAATTGGCTAATTAGCTCAGAAAATTAATCGTAGGTCTCTGCGGTATTTATTCTAAGAAAAAGCTCGATTCACGATAGAAAAGCAATATAGGAATGCTAGGCAAGGTCAATATACTAGATTTAAATAAGGTAGACTAGAGTAAAATGGCTAATATCTATTTCATTTTATAACATACCACTAACCTAAACTGCTGATAATCCTCAATAATCTGTAAAGCAAAATATTTAGGAAATTTTGACTATTATAAACTAAAAAATGTACAAAAGCCGTTGAATAGAGGCATTAATGGCTAATAAATGGATTGGGCAACGTAAATAAACGCGATGAAGCAGAAAATGATGGATGGATGATTCGATAACTCTGTGACTTTCTTCCCATAACTTTTTCTTTTCTATAGATAATTATATGATATAATGCTGTTAGTTTAATAAATTGAAGAGATTGTTGAATTTTTTTGCCTAAGGCTGGAAAGAATCATAATAAAATTTTTTTACCTATCACTTTGTTGAAAAACTGAAAGTGATTTCAACCTTTCCACTATCTGGCGCTATTCTCTTATTCCTGAAATCTTTTATTTTCTTGGTAAGAAGGAAAATAGCAGTAAATGCCGAGAGGTTAATTAAAGTCCAATTAACTTCTATGCCCAATCTCTTGAAAACAACTATAAAATTGAACCCAAAGAACCCTCGTATCACAAAAATTGGGCGGTTCTTGCGTAAAACTGTCTTGAAGAATTATCTCACTTGTAAGTGTTATTAAAAAGTGAAATGAGTCTGGTGGGTCCAAAACCAGTTCTTAAAATATGCACATTACAGTTGGAATTTTAATCGTTAACTGAATAGAAGTTTATGAGTTGATCATAATAACAGTGGTGGCTACACACAAAAAATATAAAATGCTTACCATTTAGCTTGAAATTAAAAAAATTGATTGCTCTCAATGAAACATTAATTTTGGGTTAATGGAAAAAAGGATTCCATGAAAAACAATTTTAGTTTTTGGGCGTAAGTTTACTTTTTTCGATCATTTAGTGAAAGCGTGAGATTTATTTATGAAAAAGATTGCTTTTATCATGCCTCATGTAACTGGGAGAGGCGGCACTGAAAATGTAATGGGTATTGTCATAAAATCACTGAAACGAAGTGACTCCCCTTTTCAGCCGCATTTGTATATATTTGGTGGAAGCGAAAATAAAGAATGGCTAAAAGGGATTTCATTTACAGAAACAGTGTTTTCAAAAAACAGACTGATAAGGAATATTCAAAATGTGTTTACCATTTTTATCTGTATGAGAAGGTTTCTTAAACGGGAGCAACCCGATATTGTTATTGCTACCCATTCAATCACGTGTTTTGTTTTATATTGGATTAGAAAGTTAACAAAGGAAAATTATCCCATCGTTTCGTGGATTCATTTTTCTCTTAATGCAAAGAACGTAAAAAAAAATTTGTTACATTATGCAGATTATCATCTCGCCATTTGTGAAGGAATAAAGTTAGAATTTAGTAAATTAGACATTTCAAAATCTAATGTTTATGTCGTTAACAATCCTGTCCATACTACTACGAGGGTAATAAAGCGGCCAAAAGATAAAGCAGTTTTTTTATATGTTGGCAGGATTGAGTATGAGGGTCAAAAAAGAATCAGAGATCTATTAGATGCTTTAGCAGGAGTAAGTGGAAAATGGCGCCTAGAGGTTATTGGGGAAGGTAATGATTTGCCTCTATGTAAAGAATATGCTGAAAAACTCAACTTAAACAATAAGATTATCTGGAAAGGTTGGATTAATCAGCCATGGGAAATAATTAAGGAGGCATCTGCCTTAATTCTGACGTCATCTTATGAAGGATTTGGAATGGTACTGGCTGAAGCGATAGCTAACGGTGTTTACTGTATCAGTTCGGATTGTAATGTAGGTCCAAGGGATATTATAAAAAAGAACATTAATGGACAATTATTTAAGCCAGGTGATTTAGACCAGCTTCGTTTATTTTTACAGAGAATCGTTGATGGACAAATTTTACCAGATCCAATGGAGATAAAGAAATCAATTAATCAATTCTATATTGAACAATACTATAAAAATTATGTTTTTTCATTAAACGATATTTGCAACAGATGGCATAATTCAGAAGGCGGCTAATTTCAATAAATTGTAAGAATAAATAAAAAATGAGATTTGAATTTATAAACAAGAGAAAGAAGGTGAAAAAATGAAAAAAGTTATCTTTGTGATATGGCATGTCTCGGGAAAAGGAGGAACAGAGACGGTATTAAGAACTGTCACTCAATTACTGCAACAAAAATGTGATCAGTACCAACCTCAAATTTACGTTTTGGGAGGAACGGAAGATAAGACATGGTTAGATAATATTAAAAGTGATAGTTCTCCTTTCATCAAGAATAAATTTGTTCGCGCCGTTCCCTATTTCTTCTGGCTTTCAAGCTATATAAAGCGAGAGAAGCCGGACATAGTTGTTGGGCTTAGCCCAATGATTTGTCAGATGCTCCATTTCATAAAAAAAATGAATATTGGAAACTTCCCTATTATCTCTTGGATGCATTTTTCATTGAATGCAAATCACATGAAAAAAGAATGGCTTCTAAAAGCTAATCATCATTTTGCCATCAGTACAGGAATTAAAGATCAATTGGAAAAGTTAGGAATATCTGATTCAAAAATACATACTATCTATAATCCGGTTCAAAGAATAAATGAAACTGTTCCACGTCCTTCGGAGGAAACTGTATTCTTGTATATTGGAAGAATAACTTTTGAGGGACAGAAAAGATTGAAAGATCTTCTCTCGGCACTAGCAATGATAAAAGGAAGATGGCGACTAGAAGTAATAGGAGACGGGGAAGATATCTCTTTATGCAAGCATTATGCAGAGCAGCTATCCATTAATCAACAAATTATTTGGCATGGGTGGCAACAGGATCCTTGGTTGATTGTAAGCGAAGCTACCGCATTAGTGCTCACCTCTTCCTATGAAGGATTTGGTATGGTATTGGCAGAGGCTATATCAAGAGGTATCTATTGTGTCAGTTCAGACTGTGAAGTTGGCCCAAACGATATTATCGAGCCGGGAATCAACGGGATACTTTATGATGTTGGTGAATTGAATGTGTTACAAAGAATATTACAGGATATAGTAAATGGAAAAGCATTGCCAGAACAGGAACGAATGAAGAAGACTTTAGAACGGTTTTATTTAGAGAACTATAAGGACAACTTTATTAGCGCATTGAATACCGTTGTTAACAGTTACAGGTATCAAAATTGATCGAATACTTTAATACATCAAAGGGTTGTTAAAAAATATATGATAAATATTAAAGTCAGTGTTATTATACCTGTATATAATAGTGAGAAATTTTTAAGAAAATGCTTAGATAGTGTAGTAAATCAAACATTGAATGATATTGAAATTATTGTAGTAAATGATGGTTCGACAGACAAAAGCTTGTGCATTTTAAACGAGTATGCTAAAAGATATAATAATATCATGCTCATTAATCAAAAGAATTCAGGGCAAGGTCTAGCAAGAAATCGTGCTATAGACATTGCGCGTGGGGAGTATCTTGCATTTGTAGATAGTGATGACTACATTGAACACAATATGTTGCAAATTTTATATAAGGAAGCAGAGACTGGTAAAATCGATGTTGTAATATGCAACTGGAATGGGGTTGATACAGACGGAAATGTGTTAAAAGTATATGACCATCCTGATTATGATCATAAAATTTTTGACAGAAAAGCGATAATCAAAGAGTTCTTAACGAACAAAAACGCTTTAGTTGAAGGCTTTTCATGGAACAAACTGATTCGAAGAAACCTATTTATTAATTATGGTGTTCGGTATCCGAATATTCGCTATGAAGATATACCCGCGATGTTTAGGATATTGACAAAAGTTAAAAAATGCAAGTATATTAATAAAAATTTGTATCATTACGTTCACCATAGCAATTCAACAGTACATTTTAAACAGACCAACAGTACAAAAGACTTTATACGTGCAATTGAAATGGTAAAAGATACTTTGAATGAAGAGCATCTGGAATCTGAATTTGAAAAAGAGTATTTCATTTATTATGGAACAAATTTGCTCAGGGAATATTATCGATCCCAGAAACTAATGAGATCTTCAAAGGAATTAAAAAGACATTTTAAAGTACTGTTAAAGAAAATGACATTGAAAAAATGTTTGATATATACAAGAGGCGAAGACTTTGAGCTTATTTGCAGAGTCATACTCTACAAACTAGGTTTACTCCGCCCTTTTTTATTTATCTATCATAAATTAAAGTCATCTCTTTAATAACAAAGAATGGTCATAAGATCAGCAATAATTTATCGATAGAAGATAATAAATTTTTGAAAAAAAGGATAATATGTATTTGGTATCCATTATTGAGAGGTATAAAAATGAACCAACTTCGCTTATTACAGCCGCTATTTCTAAAAGCATCCTATTTTCTGATCCTTTTTTATTCATTTTGGGGTTTGACTACTACGGGTAATAAGACAGTACTGCTTAAAGCTGTCTTCCTCTTGGGGATGCTTTTATTAGTTCTGGGGTTTTTATTAAATAAAAAATTCAGGACACCACGAATTGAAACCCTATCTATTATTGCAATCTTGGTCATAGCTAATTTCTTTTATTATATGTTTGTTGTCAGCAAGGGAGGTACGAGTTTTGATTACGTCCTGTTGTATACTGTTTTATACTTAATTGCATTAAGCAGTATACAGATTACAGATTTAATTAAGCTCTCTTTTTACACTAAAATAATAATGGCGATTCTCGTTATTATTCTTACTAAGTTTCATCTCATACAGAACTTAGTGATGTATAGAGGAACAACGATTAGACAATCTCTCGGTTTTTATCATCCAAATGATTTAGGAATAGTTGTTTTTTGCCTAACATTGGAATGTTTATACCTTTACCTTAAAAAAATAAATTGGATAGGATTTTCTTTAATTACAGCGGTGAACATACTGATATATTACGTAACGCTTTCACGCACCTCATTTATTTGTTCACTTTTAATCATTGCTTTTGCATTACTTTATAAATATACAGACATACTGAAAACAAATTATGTCAAGCGTATTTTGCTTGGAGCCATTCCTCTCATGTTTGTTTTGGGAGCAGCACTTCCCTATTTCTTTAATAAGAACATAAAATTCTTTACTACACTTGATAACGTAATGACAGGTCGATTTAGCATGGGTCATTATTATATTAATAAATATGGTATTAGTCTATTCGGGCATCCTATTGCTAATATCATTTATTTAAAAAAGATTGGCCCGTATTTGATTTATCAATTAGTAGATTCAGCTTACATCAGAATATTGTTGCAATATGGACTAGTTGTTTACTTAATTATATTCATTGCCCTGTTTTTTAGATGTCTTCAATTAGCAAGTAAAAACTTGGTCTTTGAATTATGTATCATTGTTTCTATTTTAGTGTGTTCTTTCTTTGAGAGAACGACTTATAACGTGTTCATTTTCTCAACGTTATTAGTGCTTTTTATTAATACTGAAACATTGCAGTCTAATAATAATACAAGTGGAATCAATTGATAAACCCGGTTTTTTTATATTGATAGAGTAGAATTGAGTTGCTAAACAAACAAGTTGCATTTGTTGCCGGCTTATTGACTGGTATTTTAAATGTAATATTAACGCTTATAACAAGGAGACAGCTCTGTGAAAAAGATAATAATTGTAACACAGTATCTTTCTGGTTTAGGTGGAACGGAAACGGTTCTTCGAAATGCAGTCATGCAAATAAATAAACGATCAGATGTGTACAAGGCCCAATTGTATTTACTAGGGGGATCTGGTGATACTGAATGGTTAACAGGTCTACCCTTCGATACTTATACTTCTGATCTGAATAACAGGTTGTTCAGAGTTTACAATAAATTTCACGCGCTTTATCAGTATTTAAAAAAAGAACAACCCAGTATCGTCATAAGTATTGATACGAAACTAATCAGAGGTTGTTTTATTTGCAGAAAATTTCTCAAGAAAAAATTTCCCATTATTTCGTGGATGCATTTTTCCCTGTTCCATGAGCCGCTTGTCGATGTGAAATTGCTGCCATATGCAGACTTTCATTTTTGTATTAGCTCAGGTATAGCTAAACAAATGGAATCTTTGGGAATCACTCCTTCAACTTTATATACTATCTACAATCCAGTTTCTTGCACGAGCAGCATAATCACACGTCCAGAAGGTAAAGTGAATTTTATTTATATTGGTCGTATTTGGTTTGAGAAACAAAAAAGGATGAAAGACTTATTAACGGCACTTTCAAAAGTAAGTGGAAATTGGCAATTAAATGTTTATGGTGATGGTGAAGATTCCATAGTTTGTAAAGAATTTGCTAAGCAGGTTGGCATTCAGGATAAAATTATCTGGCATGGATGGGTCAAAGATGCGTGGAGTGATATTAATCAGGCGACCGCCCTGCTTCTGACATCCGCTTACGAAGGATTTCCAATGGTATTAGCAGAGGCAATATCCCGTGGAGTTTATTGTATCAGCTCGGATTGTGAAACAGGTCCGAGTGAACTGATCAAACAGAATGTCAATGGTGAGCTATTCCAGCCGGGAGATTTATCAAGCCTGCAGAAGATCTTACAGGATATGGTCACTGGGGAGAAAACTTTGCCTGATCAAAAAAAGATTAAAGATTCTATAGAATTTTTGTATGCTGACCATTATTATCATCGCTTGTTATCGGTCATTGATGAAATTATTGAAAATTGGAACTTCTAAATTTTTTTTATAAACGAGCGTTTTCAAAGTTTATTTAAATTCAATCTTTGATACATGATTAAGAGTTTAGTCTCAGTTAGAAGGTGTTTAATTGAAATCTTTATTATATGAGCTTAAAATCAATAGCAAAATTAGTGGTTTATTTATTATAACTTATCGATTTGGCAATTTTGTATATTATAAAGTGAAAGTTCCTCTGGTCCGACAACTGTTGATGATGATTTATTATATCTTAGATTTTTTTATTATGAGGTTACTAGGGAATTCCGAAATTCGCGCAAAATGTAAAATTGGAACGGGCCTGAGAATTGATCATCCATATGGTATTATTATACACAATGATGCTACAATTGGAAAAAATGCCATTATTAGGCACCAAGTAACAATTGGATGGAGCTACTCCCGTAAGAATGGCCATGGTGTTCCTGTCATAGCCGATAATGTTGAAATTGGTGCAGGCGCAAAGATAATTGGTAATATTCACTTAGGCAATAATGTGAAGGTTGGCGCTAACGCTGTAGTCGTCAATGATGTAGCAGATTACGAAACTGTGGTTGGTATTCCTGCTCAACCTTTGCCTTCCAAAATCAATCTGGATTAAAAAAGTGCAATGATTTAAATTAAAAATAAAAAATACCACACCTAAAAACCTTAAGTGAATTACTGCGATTTACTGTCCAGATCCCTCTACTATTTGGTAATAATTTAAAAATTTATCATTCTCATATCATAAATGACTACACTTTAAAATAACGCATTCCTAAAATAAATGAAAAATTACTTATTAACCTTTTTTTCACTCCAAATAGATAGTACAATCGTGTTGTGTACTTGAATATTCTTTTTGGACGCACTTATAAAATTACTAAGGAGGGATGCTGCAACTTAATAGAAATATGTGTGGTCGATTATTAGGGAAACTTGCTTGTATGTCATTGGGAATGAGCAATTAAAGGTTGAAAATTCTGTGCTTTGTAACGATCTGTCCATTGAAAAATTAAGCTACGGAGGATTTAGTTGATGTAAAGATAATCTTTAGTATGTTAGGAAGTGTAGAATGCTTTACATAAAATGTATTAAATTTACAATGATAGTTTCATTTACTTTCCTCCTTATTGCTGCTCTAACTTTTTTACTATCTCAACATGCACTTGCCGCTGTTTCTGGAACGTCAGTTAATGAAATAGGCCAAATCAGCGCGTCAAATAGTGACGGGGTTTGGGGCGGTCCATTCCTTGGGTTAAGCACTCCTTATGTAGCACCGGCAACCAAATACAATGGTCAACAAGTACAGATTGTTCAAGAGGCACAGACAAGCTACGGCACGTACGAACAATTCGCGATCAATGGACAGACCGTAGGGTGGCTGGATAAAAGAGCATTCAGCACAATCGGACAAGTCAATTACAACAATTCGGTCAATGAAGTTGGTCAAATCAGTGCGGCAAGCAGCGATGGAATTTGGGGAGCTCCGTTTCTTGGATTAAGCACCCCGTATGTAGCACCGGCGGCCAAGTACAATGGTGAGCAGGTTCAAATTGTTCGAGAGGCCCAGACAAACATCGGAACGTATGAACAATTTGCGATCAATGGACAGACCGTAGGGTGGCTGGATAAAAGAGCATTCAGCACAATCGGGCAGATTAATTACAATAACCCGGTCAATGAAGTTGGTCAAATCAGTGCGGCAAGCAGCGATGGAATTTGGAGTGATCCGTTCCTCGGGTTAAGCACCCCGTATGTAGCATCAGCAACTAAGTACAATGGTCAGCAGGTACAGATTGTTCGAGAGGCCCAGACAAACTGTGGAACGTATGAACAATTTGCGATCAATGGTCAAACCGTGGGGTGGCTGGATAAAAGAGCATTCAGTTCGATTGGCCAGACCTATTACAACAATGCGGTGAATGAGAGTGGGGTTGTGGGAGCGACAAGTAGCGATGGGATTTGGACCGACCCATATGTGGGCGGAGGGACATCATACGTCGCACCCGGAAGCAAATATAATGGCCAGTTGGTACAGATTGTTCGGGAAGCAAGAACCGTATACGGAACGTATGAACAGTTCACCATCGATGGTCAGACAACAGGGTGGCTGGATAAAAGAGCTTTTAGTGTTATCGGGCAAATCAATTACAACAATTCAGTGAACGATATTAGCACAATTAACGCAGCCAGTTCCGATGGAATATGGGGTCAACCCTATCTGGGAGAAGGTACGTCGTATGTAGCCCCAGGCTCCAGGTATAATGGTCAGAACGTACAGATCATCCGGGAAGCACAAACACCCAATGGGACGTATGAACAGTTCACACTTAATGGCCAAACTATAGGCTGGTTGGACAAGAGGGCGTTTGGTGATGCAATTTTATCTCAAAATGCATTTAATAATACTGTACCTGAACAGATTAACGCACTACCGAGCGACGGAGTGTGGACCAAGCCATATTCTGTGGCGGGAGTTCAATATGTGACTTCAGGTACAACGTATAACGGACAGTTTGTCAATATTCTTAATGAAGCTCAAACCCAACATGGGACTTATTATCAATTTGCAATCAATGGTCAGACAATCGGGTGGTTGGATAAGGCGGCTTTCAGAACTAACACAGTTGTAAAATCAGGTATTGATGTAAGTAGCTGGCAGGGTTCAATTGACTTCTCAACTGTAAAACAGGCCGGTATAAGCTTCGTTATTGCAAAAGCAACACAGGGTAGTACTTACGTGAATAATTATTTTTTAAATGACATTAATGCAGCTTTTTCGGTTGGGTTAGTAACCAATGCCTATCACTATTTTACTTCACCAGATAGTATTCCGGGTGCGGTAAGCGAAGCGGACTTTTTTGCATCACAGATAAAACAGGCTAATGTTGATGGATATGCGTTTGTTGATGTTGAAGTAACAAATGGAGCAAGCCGAGACACCATCACAAGTAGTGTTAGCGCATTTCTGAACCAATTGAAACAAGATGGCATTTCAAAACTCGGTGTATACGCTAGTTATGACTTCTTTAAAAATAATTTAAATCTGGCTCAGCTTCAAAATACTTTTCCGGGTTTACTCATCTGGACAGCAGAATACGGCCCGAATTTGGATATGAACGCTGATATTTGGCAGTTCTCGAGTACTGGCCAAGTGAATGGTATACAGGGGAATGTTGATATGAATTATTCTTTCACCAACAGATTCTAAATCTAAACAATATATAATAATTTAAAAACGGAGTGAGGGGTCTAATTTTCACTTCGTTTTTTTGTTTCCAACAAGATAATAGTAAGCGTCAAATCAAGCATATCTTCCACGGCCCAACGGGGAAATGTGATAAGATGACCGAACGATTTTTGATCAGCCTTTTGTTTGATTGTAATATGCTGATTGAACAGGTTTGAAGAGGGCCTAGTGAAGGAGGAGTAATCATTTGAAATTTTACTTTATCAATTGTTTGACTAATGGTACTATCAAATACGGACATGATATTTTAGATCAGGGTCATACAACCCTCCTCCTGATGAAAGTTTTTGATATCGTGTGATGGAAAATTGCAATTTTCGGAAAAATAATAACTATATGGTTTATGCTAAAAAAATAACAAACTCATTGTAGTCAAATGAACGGTTGGGCCATTTGTCATAGAGAGGAATTGAATAATGAACCAATACATCCTGACTTCTATGGATACTGAAAAAAAACATGCCGGTGCGAAGGCGAAAAATGACGTGAGTAAGTTTCTCCATGAGGCCGGTTTTCTAGGCATGTTCATAGATAGTGATATGAACAAATATGAAAAAAGACTATTTTTTAGGAGCAATTTCAGGAAGAAATTAAGCGATCTTAATAAAGGGGACGTGTTGGCGATACAATATCCCTTTTATATGGGGGATTATATCGTTCGTGTGATTATTGAAGAAACGAGAAAAAAAGATATAAAGACGATTCTAATCATTCATGATATTGCTTCTCTGAGATGGCAATTTGATAATGAAGCGGAAATCAACAAAGAAATTAATCTTCTGAACGGATTTGATATCCTTATTGTGCACAATACGTCAATGACGGATTGGTTAAGAGAAAATCACTGTCAAAGACCCATTGTCAATCTGGAGCTCTTCGATTACAGTATTGAAGGCGTTCACGATTTCAGCAAAGCGGATCCTGGCAAAAGAAGGGTCTTGTTTGCAGGCAACCTAGCCAAAGCACATTTTTTAAATAAAATCACACCCCATGATTACAAGCTTGTCCTGTTCGGCAATGGTGTTGATACTGAAGTTCTGCCTGATAGCGTGAGCTACAAAGGTTCGTTCGCTCCGGAAGAATTGCTTGACCATCTTGAGGGAGAATATGGCCTGGTCTGGGATGGGGATGATCTAGAACAATGTACAGGCGACTATGGGAACTATCTCAAGTACAACAATCCACATAAAATGTCCCTGTACATCAGCTGCCGGCTACCCATCATTATTTGGAAAGAGGCAGCCCAGGCAAGGTTTGTCGAAGAGAAAGATATTGGCATTGCTGTGTCATCTTTGACGGATTTAGATAGACGTTTAAGGGACATTACTGAAGAGCGCTATCTTAAGATGCAAAAAAATGTTGCCGAATTATCGTCTAAAACCGAAAACGGCTATTTTATCAAAAAAGCCATTAAAAATGCGATGAAGATATTAAAAAAGCAATCCTGAGAAAAAATTTCGTCTGATCATGTGATGGTCTGGACATCTTGCGCCAAATATCCGGACCGATATCCTTAAGTGAATCGATGGATTAAATGCCGCCTGTATTATTGGTGGAAGGTGAAGAAGCTTAAGCGTTTTAGATACTTACTTTCTGGACATTGATGTTTATTTCATCTACAGGCAGTAGTTACGGCTTTATATCAGGAAGACTTTCCAATGTTTGGCTCCGCAACCATTACACCTTAAAATTAAGGAACTAAAGATTGTCAATATCGAAGCTTAAACTGAATAAATTGCTTGATGAGTTAAAATCATTAGATAGACCATGATTACGAAAAAAAAGGGGAGCTCAAACTTGGGCGATACAATTGCATCGATCATTGTCACCTATAACAGAAAAGCATTGCTTGCCGAAGCGATCAACTCATTGCTTTCGCAAACGTATCCCATTTCAAAAATTATCATTATCGATAACGCTTCCACTGATGGATCGAAAGAATATCTGGAAGAACTTCACTTACTGAATGAAAAGGTGGACTACGTTGTTTTGCCAGAAAATCTTGGAGGCGCCGGCGGGTTTTATCATGGGATCGAGAGGGCGATTGCCGGAAATTTTGACTGGATCAGTCTCTCGGATGACGACGCCATTTTTGACAGCCGTTATTTTGAAGAAATAATCAAGGGTTCGAAAGAAAATCCGCAGGTGAAAGCATTTGCCGGAGCCGTGATGGAACAGGGGGAGCTTTGTCCCCTACACAGAGCAAGGGTTTTAGACAGAATATCTTTTCAGTTCAGTTTCTGCGGTGAAGAGTATTACAAGGGACCTCCCTTTCCCATCGATATCTTTTCATTTGTCGGCTGCGTGATTCATAAATCAATTATCCGGCAAATCGGGCTGCCGGACAAAGAATATTTTATTCGCGGCGATGATTCAGAGTATGCATTAAGAGTTGGAGAAAAGACAGAGATATTGTGCGTTCCTCATGCTGTTGTGAATCATAAAATAAAGCCGAAGAAGGGGAACGGCGAATCATTTGTCCCTGACTGGAAAGACTTTTACGATTTAAGAAATCATTACTTTTTCGCAGTCAAGCATTCTTCGAACCGCTATTCAACGTACCGTTACATCTATGCAGGATTGATCAGAAGGGAACTGGCCACGCTGGTCAAAAGGAAATATGCCGGTTACAAACGCTATCGTCTGCGCATGCTGAACGATATCTTCTGGGCTGTTATGCGCAACAAAAAAGGAAAGAATGAGCGGTATTTGCCAGGAAAATAATGGAATGTACACTATCAAAGAATCCTATAAACGACTGAAACAGTGAATCCTGCATCGCTATTAATGATGCAGGATTCACTGTTTTTCAGACATTGAAACCCCGCCTGACCGAAAGATTTTTGAACCTCGATGTCCTCTGAAGCGCCTATTATCAGTCGAGATATTAATAAAATTTTAAAGTTTATTTTTTATGATGAACTTGTTTCAGAAGCGTATTAAAAAAAAGAATCGTGATTCACAGGCACACGTGGGTTGAAGGTTCGCCTAGAAATTTGACCATAGTTTCAAGGGCGCATTGCCCACCTTTTTTCAGGTCAAATTAGGTATAACGCCCCTATATTACGGCAATCCTCAGATTGTAAACTGAATGTAAAGACATTGGTGCGATGAGGTTATTATGTTCTGCTAAGGTTAATCCGGGTAACGATTCAGCACCACTCATAAGCTTTGAATTATTAAGAAGGAGATCTAAGATGACGGAAATTAGTATCATTGTTCCTGTGTTTAAAGTGGAGAAGTATTTACCGAGATGCGTTGAAAGCATCCTTCATCAGACGTATAAAGACTTTGAGGTCATTTTGGTCGACGACGGTTCTCCAGACCGTTGCGGCGAAATTTGTGAGCGTTATGCGCAAAAAGATAATCGAGTTCAGGTGGTCCATCAGCCCAATCAGGGAACGGGAGCCGCCAGAAACAACGGACTATTCTGTGCTAAAGGGAAGTATGTTTATTTTTGTGATCCGGATGACTATATTGAGCCTAATTTACTTGAAGATAATCACCGGCTCGCGGAAAAATTTAAGGCCAATATGGTTATTTTCGGCTACTACAATGAGATCGTCACCTCATCGGCGAGTGAACGGATACCGAAAAAAGTGCAATCTGCATTTCTAGAGACTACCGCCGATTTCAGAAAACGGTTCGGCAGTCTATTTAAAAAAGAAATCATGTACACACTTTGGAACAAACTGTACAAAAAAGCGTTTCTTGATCGGCATCATTGCCGTTTCGGATCACAAAAGATGGGTCAGGATACGCTGTTTAATTATGGCGTCTATAAACATTTATCCCGCGTTTTTCTAAATAATCACATTTACTATCACTATTATATGAACCGGAGCAGTTCAGCGCTCAACCGGTACAGAAAGGATAAATTTACGATCAGGTATCACGAGAACCTGAAGTTTGAAGAATTGATCAATGAATGGGGCTTTGACGAAGAATACAAAGATCTGATAACGGCTGAATGGATCCACACCCTGTCGGTCGGCATTGATAATCTATTTCATGAGCAGTGCGATTTAAAAGACAGGGAAAAAAGAAAAAAGATCCAGTCTCTTATCAATGCGCCAAAAATTGAGGCCCATTTAAAAGATGTGTCATGGAAAGAGGTTGAAGGCCCCGTCACAACGAAAATGAAAGTTCTGTTATCAAAGAACAAGAAGGTTACGCTCCTGTTCTATTTGCTGAAGCTAAGAAAATCGGTTAAGAGTGCCTGACATTCGATGAAGCCGGGCAAACTTATCCATCTCCCGTCTACTCAAGGTGAAAATCATCTCGAGGCGGGTTTTATTATTCTTACGCCTAAAGTTTTGAAGCGGCAGTGCCATTTGGATAAAGCATCCTATGCTTTTTCAGACGGCACTGCTCTTTTTGTACAGCGATGAGAGAACAGGGCGGCGTTCCGGCCAATAGAACGCTGAATCCGGCCGGAAGCAAGCCCGATTTGGCCGATAGAGCGCCTGACTTGGCCGGAAGCAAGCCCGATTTGGCCGATAGAACGCCGAATCTGGCCGGAAGAACGTCCGATTTGGACTTCTGTCAAGAAAGTGGACACCTAGAAATGAAAGACACTTGTCTCAAAAGCTACCGCGCTGCGCTTGGTCTGGGTTGAGTGACGAGAAGTACAAGAGACTACTTCTCGTCACTCAACCCCAAATGGAGCAATTATGAGACGTCGGCAATCGTCTGAGCGTATTTCTTTTCGAATGCTTCAGGCGAACAGTAACCG
>NZ_BMOK01000005.1:0-208423 GCF_014647035.1 Sporolactobacillus putidus
AATCCATGTTTCACTGATAGTTGCTTGATCGGGAAGGCTGCCATTTACACAAAATACTTGACACTCCCCTTTTGGTTTAAGATTATAACACTAAATAAGCTAAATAATTAAATGAATTATAAAATTCGGTAAATAAATTCCGACAATTTTCCCTCTTTACCGATAGTTCACAGAGACTTAACAGCGATAATTCTAAAGGGATCAGATATGGATGGATTTTTTTTAGGTTGAGCTGGCCCTTGCTTGACTGCTAGGGAGTAGTTGTCAACTGCGCAGCAGACCATTTCTGTAATTATAGAGCAGTAAAACATGTACTGCGAGGTTCTTAAAGACAACTATCATAGCATTATGACTATAATACTTTACATAAACTGCACGTTATTGTATTCTGTCTTCAAGAGGTGAGTTTATTGAAAAAGGACGAAATCTTAGAAAAAAGTCGTGCTGAAAAGTTAGATGAGCGAGAAGAACATATTGATGACGAGTCCTTTATTTATAGCTTCTTAGGTGTACTCATCGTTTCTGTGCTCATTACTGTTTGGAATACCATTCATGGTAAACCCTATTCAGACATAGGCGCTATCATTTGTGGTGCGATTGCCAGTGCCTCATTATTTAAATACAAACAAAATAAGCGAAAAAGATCCCTTTTTGCTGGAATTCTTGCCTCATCGGCCTCTATTAGTTGCTTAATTCTTTATTTTGTATTTGGAGCTTAAACTTGAAAATGAAAAAAAATAATGACGAACTTAGTTTAAAAAATAAACTAAAAGTTGCCAGAGCTGAAAAAAATTTATCGCAACAGGAACTAGCTGATCTTGTTGGTGTTTCCAGGCAAACAATCAGTGCTATTGAAACGGGACAGTTTAACCCGTCAGCAAAGTTAGCGCTCATTTTATGTATCGCATTAGATAAAAAATTTGAAGAACTATTCTATTTCTAAAGTGCCTCAATCATGGAGCAGAAAACATCGGAAGGTTTCATCCGATGCTTTCTGGATTCGCGATATTCGTCTACTTTGATGTTACTCTGAACCAAGATTATTTTACTTGGAGAACCTCTGTTCAAGCCATTCCTTGGATCCCTTTAAACCAGGATTTCTAAAAATATGGCCACAACCAGCAAGCCCCCGGGCAGTAAGTGATCCAAAGCCGCTAGAGGCCCCCCGTGATCACAATAATTTTTTTCTCCTCACTAATAATGATTCATTCCTCCAAACGTTATTCAGGCCATGCCTCCATTTGTAAAGATAATTTGTCCATTAACCCAACGTGCAGGGCCTGCAAGGAAGGCTACTGTTTCAGCGATGTCCTCTGGTTGACCAAGACGTTCCAAGGGGACTGACTTAGCAAGATGGTCGATTAATTTCTCGTCTTTTCCATCTAAAAATAGTGGGGTCGCTGTTGGTCCAGGGGCTACAGCGTTAACAGTAATATCTTTTCCACGTAATTCGCGAGCTAAGATCAACGTCATAGACTCGACAGCAGCTTTACTTGCAGCATATGCCCCATAATTAGGAAACTGTGTACGAGTAATTGAAGTAGAGAAGTTAATAATGGCGCCGCCTTTACGTACACGCCGTGCAGCTTGCTTTGAGACAACAAAAGTTCCACGAATATTGGTTCGATGCATTTTATCTAGATCATCCAAGTTTATCTCCGCAATTGGACTAAGAAGCATAATTCCCGCTGTATTGACAACCACGTCGATACCGCCGAATTCTTTTTCAACTGTATCAAAAATGGCCTTCATGGCTTGTTCGTCTGCAACATCTCCGCCAACGCTGACTGCTTTACCGCCTTTCTCAACTATTTCTGCTACTAAAGTATCTGCCTTTGCTTTATTACCAGCATATTGAACGGCAACAGCAAAACCGGCATCAGACAATTTCTTTACAACTGCCCGACCTATCCCACCAGAGCCTCCTGTGACAAGCGCTACTCTTAAACCATTTGTGTCATTCGTTGTGTTAAACATAAACTCGCTCCTTTACCTCATCATTAAAGTTACAATTATATCAATTTGTAACTTACAAGGACCATTATACAGTCTTAAGTTACAATGTCAATCATTTGTAACTAATCTTTCTGTCCTGTATACTTAAAACATAAAAAAGAAGAAGGAAAATCGAATTGGCGATACTCACAGAGGAAAAGATTTTTAATGTTGCAGAAACAATGATCATGGAAAAGGGTGTAAAAAAAACTAAGCTTTCAGATATAGCAAAAGCCTTGGGTGTCACCCATGCGGCTTTCTACAAACATTACAAAAACAAAGAGGATCTATTGCAGCAACTCGCATTAAAGTGGCTGGACACAACATCAAAAGACTTATTAGAATGGGAAGTTCCAGCAAACATGGATGGTGAATCTGCCCTGCATGATTGGCTTTGGCAACTCGCTAATACAAAGAAAAAACTATACCATAATGATAAACGAATGTTTTACTTATATACCGACTATTTGGAGGGCACACAAACACTGATCAATAGTCATCTTAAACAATTAGCGGAAAAGGCGGAAACAATTAGCGGACGTAGAGGAGAAGGTCAAGCGATTATGACCGCATTCGTTTATTTTCATAATCCTTATTTTGCGGAGCGGTGGGATCAAGATGATTACCAAGAATTATTTGAAAAGGTATGGCAGTTGATTTACATCGAAAGCAATAACTAGTGTAAACATATGGCCGATTATCAAATAACTGGTCTGCCTTCGTTTTTCAGTTTCTTACCATTTATCTTCAGAAAAGGCGATATAATCTGAGGATATGGAGCAACAAGAGATTTTTCAGTAAAGAAATTCGTTATGAAATCTGTGTGTAAAGACTGGAAACGGCTGCATGTTAAACAACTGTTTATTTAACTATGTCAACGGCAGGATGCACGGCCGTAGTGCTGTGACGAGTTATCAAAAAAGCCACCTTTATAAAAGGCGACTTTAAAATTACTGAAAGTATAGCTTCATTTATATGAATATTTCTTCAAGACAATAACTGCATTGTGTCCTCCGAATCCAAAAGAATTGGAGAGGCCAATATTAAGTGTCTGTTTCCGAGCGACATTTGGGGTATAATCCAGATCACATTCAGGATCTGCCTTCTCTTGATTAATGGTCGGGGGAATGATATTTTCTTGAAGGCTTTTAATAAGCGCAATGGCTTCTACGCCGCCGGTTGCGCCGAGCATATGACCGGTCATGGATTTACTTGCCGTGATCGGGATGTTGTATGCTTTTTTCCCAAACAGATGTTTAATAGCTGAGTTTTCCGATAAATCACCCGGTTTCGTACTGGTTGCGTGCGCACTGATCACATCTATTACGCCAGTCGATATTCCAGCATCGTCAAGGGCTTTTTTCATCGACAAGTATGCTCCTGTTCCTTCCGGTTCAGGAGCAACCATATTATAAGCATCGGAGCTCGCGCCGTAGCCGATGACCTCAGCATAAATAGATGCCTGTCTGTTCAAGGCATGGGTCAGTGATTCCAGAATAATGATCCCTGCACCGTCGGCCATGACGAATCCATCTCTATCTGCATCAAAGGGTCTGCTCGCTTTTTCCGGGTGATCATTTCTTGCGGATAAAGCCGTCGCATTTTCGAAACCAGCCAATGAAAGTTCTGTAACTGCGGCTTCTGTTCCACCGGTGAACATGACATCGACTTCTCCGCTGCGAATGAGTTTATATGCTTCGCCGATTGAGGTGTTGCCGATCGCACAAGCGGTAACAGGTGCCATGGCAGGCCCTAATGCATGCCATTTGATACTTATTTCGGCAGCCGCCATATTGGCGATCATTGTTGGGACAAGCATCGGACTCACTCTTCGCGGACCACGATCGCGAAGTTTTTCAGCATTGTCGAGCAGGGTTTGAATTCCGCCAATCCCCGAACCGACATAAACTCCTAACCGATCAGGCTTGACCTTGTCACTGTCCAGTTGTGCATCCTCCCAGGCCTGCTGTGCGGCAGCCAGTGCATAATGGCAGAAGGGATCCAGCCTTCTTGCATCCTTTTTCCCAATCCAATCTGCTGCATCGAAATCCTTCACAAGGCCGGCAATTTTTGTTTTAAAGGGTTCCGTATCGAATGTATCTATTTTTTGAATGCCTGATTTTCCAGAGATCAGCTTGTTCCAAAATGAATTGACGTCATTTCCAAGCGGCGATACAATTCCCATTCCTGTAACTACGACTCTTTCCAATTATGGTTCCCCCTTATGTGATCATTGTAATCTGTTAATTTATTAATACACCTCAAATTATCCTAGTACAAGTTGTAGTTTATACTGGTATAATGAGTAACAGACTAACAATAGAGAGGGTGGTGTGAATGGGTGAGAAAACAAGACAAGAGGCCCTTTCGATTTTTTTAAAAAGGAAACGGGCCTTAATTTCGCCTCAATCAGCGGGCTTTCCAATGGGGTCAAGGCGCAGGACACCTGGACTCAGGAGGGAAGAAGTGGCTCAATTAGCGAACGTGAGCACGACGTGGTATACGTGGCTTGAACAGGGAAGGGATATTAAAGTTTCCTCGGGTGTACTGGACAGTGTTTCTTCTGCTTTACAATTGACAGAAGACGAACGGACCTACCTATTCAATCTGGCACTGGATACGAATGCAAAACTTTTACAGAAAAAAACGGTGCAAACGAGAATCAGTCCATCTCTGGAGACCATATTAAAAGTGCTGAACTATTGTCCAGCTGTTGTTACTGACCGTTATTGTCAGATTGTCGGCTGGAATCGTGCGGCTGCTTATGTATTTCTTGATTTTGAAAAAATTCCTATGGAACAGCGCAATTTAATTCGTCTGCTTTTTACTCGAAAGGAATTAAAAACGCTTGCTGTGAACTGGGAACACTTTGTCAGAGGATTTCTGGCCATTTTTCGTGTTTATTATGGGCGGTACGTCGAGGATGACTGGTACAAACAGTTTATTGACAACATGAGTCTGTTGCATCCTGAATTTCAATCTTTATGGCAGCAGAGCGAGGTCAATACTGCACCTGATGTACTGATTGAATTTCGTCATTCAAAAGCAGGTAAAATGGAATTTAATCTGACTTCGCTTGACGTACAGGGGAATGATGATTTGCGCCTGAGTGTTTATACACCTGTTCCAGAAACATCTACAGAGAAAAAACTAAGAGAATTGATGCACTAATTAGCCACAGCATCATTGATTCGCTGCTCGTCATAGGTCAATAAGATGAAAAACATGACGACATACAGTCCAAGAGGAATCCAAGCATAATTCACGGATCATTGACAGGGTTTCTACATTTTGGGCATGATTGAAAACATATCCGGATAGGCGGAACAGCCAGGCAGTGATCATGCCGCCAACTCCGAGCGCCATATTCACGCCAAAATCGTCGGTCGATACTAAGATCCCCTCCGCCTGGATACCCATGGCGGTGCCGAAGCGATGTAAAATTTACCGACGATTGAAGGTTGAGCCAAACTATTTATTTTCTTTTTCTGTTGAGAGTAATCGCTTAGCTCATTAAAAGCGGCATTTAATTTATCCATTCGTTTTTCGATCTTTTTTACAGCAGCATCCAAAGTATATCCTTCTTCAAGTAACTCCTGGATAAGAATTGGGGGTTATAGATTTCGGTTCAACTTTTCGCTATTTCAGCTCGACTTTTATTGATTTCGGTTTAACTTTTCATTATTTCGGCTCGACTTTTATTGATTTCGGTTTGACTTTTCATTATTTCGGTTCGACTTTTGCCGGCTTCGGTTCAACTTTTCGCTACTTCGGCTCGACTTTCTCATGATTGGGATTCAGTTTTCTAAATTCGATCTGACCGTTGCGCAACATCCGTCTGCCTTCAAAATAAGCTAGGTATACCAACGAGACATTTGACATTGACGTTACGTCAATTTGTATACTCCTAGAAAGAGAAAGGGAGTGTCACCATGGTAAAAAGTATAACTCGAGTAGTGAAGCTTAACTTACTCGCTGTAAAGTTAATCCAGCAATTATTGGCAAAGATTTGGCTCCAACAGGTATCAATCTATTAGGCTTTTGTAAGCAATACAATGATTTGACCAAAAAAGAAATGTGAAAAATTATCCCGGCAAAGGTGACAATTTTTGAAGATCATCAAATCCAAATCAAGCAAGTTTAGCCGTTTAGCTCACACAGTGTTAAGGATTGAACTTAAATAAGTTTTGATGACATACTCTCGCTGATGATCATCATGGATATCCTTGCCTGAGTATTTTAAAAAGTCATCTGCTTTGATCATCAATATCTGCAAAAAGGATATGATTTCAAATGCGGCCAGCTTTATTTCAAACTCATTTTTTTTGCCCCTAAAATGTTGTTCCAGAAGTGGAATAATATAATGGGGCAAATGAATATCCGCTTTTGTCAGCTCATAAATTGTCGTTGATTTTGTCAATGAATAATACTTCATCGTTAAATGGCTTAGGTGTAAAAGCATTTGCAGCAGTCTCTCATCAGGAGATTGGCTTGTGTTTTCAATGGTTTTCCAGTCATCAGCGGCATTTTTTATTAATTGATTAACAGCAATATTTATTAATTCATCTTTAGAGCGAAAATAATAATTAATCATTGCGACATTAGTTTTCGCTTTGTCAGCGATTTGTCTCGAAGTAATTTCTTCTGATTTTCCGCTTTCCAACAACAAATCGATCGTGCTCTGGATAAGTTTTCCTTTAGCGTCTGTCTTCGACATATATCCTCCATACGAGTACTTTTATTCGTTCTCGGTTTTCGTTAATAGTCGTCCAATTGTTGCTCCCATTACTGAACATGCACCTAACACGACGATAAATATAATATAACCGTATCCCATATTTAAGGTAAAGAGACCTATACATGAACCGATGGTAATCCCGAATGATTGTGAAGCGTGCATTAAGGCTTGTTTATATCGTCGCTTGCTCATAAAAATCCAACCGATACCTGAGCCTGCAGTAATAAATAACAGAAGTACTGTTCCGACGGTCACCCAACGAACATCCGCAGGAGTCTGATAAATCCAGTTTTTATCCTGCAGGTGAAAAAGAAGAAAAATAATGCCATCAATTATTAAACCAACCGAGCATCCTAACCCGCTAAAAACTTGAACTATTCTAGGATTTTCCTTTTTCATAACTATGCCCCCATTATCCAATGTTAAACACGTATTAAACATGTTTAATTTAAATTAAATGGAAGTGTATGTCAATATGTTTATCTCACTAGTTTTCAGTTGTCGTAAGGTATTCGGACGCTGCGCAGTTAACACGAACTATGCAACAAAAATTATTGAATCAGCCTTGAGGCAAGCTTAAACATAACGGGAATAAGTAAAATCAAACATATGGACATAATTAGGGTACCCATTATTAAACCGCCAATTGAGATTAAATGACTTTGAAAGCTTCTCATGATAATGATTGTATGAATGGGGATAATCAATAGGAGCCCAGTCGTTAAACCAGGGGAATATTTTCTTTCTATAATTGTTGACAGCAGATGCGGAAAAATGACATTTAACATCATTGCGGTTACTGCAATGACGGCAAATAGGAACTGATCTTGTTTGACCACTTTGTGCAGCCCAATTTTCGAATGCTTTGTCATTCTAATCAACCAAATCCCCTCTTCGGTATTATGCAGGGAAATGGTAAATATAAAAAGCAGAAATATTGAAGCCCCCATAGTAATCAAACTCCTTTTTCCATAGAAAGTCGCTGCTTCGCAGTTAATGTCAGCTGAACCGGATACTTTTACATTCTATTATAGAGCAGCCCCGGCAGCATAAAAACAACGATGCAAGGGATCATTGCTTTCCTTTTCGTCAAATGCCATTGTCTATTGCTCGTATTCTTGCTATCCTCTCGGTAAGATGAGAAACGGGGGAGATATTATGACTATTGGCGAGAGGCTGCAAAATCGAAGAAAAGAGCTTGGCTATACCCAGCAAGAGATAGCAGACAGGCTCCATGTATCCAGACAGACCATCTCCAACTGGGAGGTTGGCAAGAACTATCCTGATCTTCAGAGCATTGTTGATCTTAGTGATATTTATAATATTTCCCTGGATTTGTTACTGAAAGGGGATGAAAAGGTCATGAAGAAACTCAAACATGATACGGATGTTGTAAAAACAAATCGCTTAGTGGCTATTTCCAATTTTATCGGTATTATCCTCGCGTTATCTTTAATTCTTATCGGAGGTATCGAAAGCACTGCTCTGGGAAACTGGGTGATCCTGATACCGGTTGCCGTGATACTATTGAGCATAGGCAGTTTTTTCACTAAGGTTAAATCGAATACTGCCTTAAACGTTTCCTGTTTCATCATAGGCATGATTTATCTTCTGCTGGAACTTTTCAAATACTTTGTTTGACTTTTAATAAAAGGCAATCAAAAAGTAACAATTTGCCCTTCATGAGTTGACCGCTGCTTCGCGGGCTTTTATTACTCAGAGCCGTCTCGGACGTTCGGTTCCAATCATTTATCATCCGAATTGCCAAGTATTTGCCGCAGGAGTAAAGTATTTGTAGGCGGAATTTTAGCCGGCGTTTCCATAGGGTGATTGCCGCTAAACGGAAACACCGGATACGAAGCGGAAACGCGGCAGGCAAGAAAATATTCTAACATGCAAAAAGGGTCGCTCTTTGCCAGAATCAAAGTTGTCCTGAGCAGAAAGGGATAATTTTTATGTCACAAAAGAATGAAAATAATAAAGAAAAGAACAAGGAACGCATCAGCTATTTGGCCATCGGAATATGCCTGGGAAGCGGATTCGGAGTCCTATTTAACAATATCGCTCTTGGAATAGCGATTGGCACTGCATTGGGAATAGCATTGAGTAAAAAATCATAATAACCCCTTAAGTGTCAAAACGCACCAATCAAATTATAAATCCCTGTCAGTCTCTGTGAGCGTTCCTATTCGCCGCGGTATTGACAATGCTTCATGGATCGTTTACAGTAAGTGTAATTAAGTGAACGGAAGGGTGAACCAAAGGCCAATGAAAAACTGATCCTATTTTCGAAATCCGATAACTGAAGGCGTCTAAAAGAAGAGGAACAAGCCCTGCTTTTATGCCTTTAATCGGAGTTTCAGGATAGGATGGGTTTTCAGCGGCTTGACCGAAAAGGACGTTTTCTTTTTGGTGTTCGCCTATTTCTATGCCTCCTATTCTGAAAAAGCAGATAGGGGGCTTCTTTATGTCCCTGGAAAATGAAAAATGGGGATGATGCGATGATCTTGTTAGAAGCACTGAATATAAAACACTATGTTAAGGACCGTTTACTGCTTGATGCCGATCAATTACGCGTTCATAAAAATGATCGGATCGGCCTCGTTGGCCGGAATGGAAGCGGGAAAACGACGCTGCTTCACATTTTGGTAGGAAAAAGTTGGCCTGAAGAGGGAAACGTGATCCGGCATGCGCCGTGTGATCTCCTGCCGCAGCTGAAACGAACGAATACAACAAAAAGCGGCGGGGAAGTGACCCAGGAATATATTCAAAAGGCTCTTGTTAAAAATCCGGAGCTCCTGCTTGCAGACGAACCAACAACAAATCTTGATACGGACCATATTGAATGGCTGGAAAAGAAGCTGAAGGAGTGGCAGGGAGCATTTGTCATTGTTTCGCATGACCGCGTATTTCTGGATACCCTTTGCACAACGATATGGGAAATCAATGAAGGCAAGATAAGCGTGTATACAGGCAGCTACAGCGATTATGAAGCACAAAAAGAAGCAGAACGCCATCAAGAACAAATCGCTTATGAAAACTATGTGAAAACGAAAAAACAGCTGGAAGAGGCATTGAAGTTAAAGGAGAAAAAAGCGGAGCGGGCTGCAAAGAAGCCCAAAAAAGTTAGCCAATCGGAAGCAAAAATAACAGGGGCAAGGCCATACTTTGCCAAGAAACAAAAGAAGCTGCAGAAAACGGCGAGTGCGATTGAAACAAGACTGGAAAAGCTTGAAAAGGCAGAAAAAGTGAAAGAGATCCAGCCTCTGAAGATGAACCTTCCGAACGCCGAAACATTTAAGAATCGGATTATTCTCCGCGCGGAGGATGTATCCAGCAGGATGGGGGAACGGATGCTTTGGAACAAAACCAGCTTTTTTGTTCGCGGCGGGGAGAAACTGGCGATTATCGGTCCCAATGGAAGCGGGAAGACGACACTGGTCAAGATGATCGTCAGCCAGGCGCCTGGTATCACCTGTTCCCCATCATTGAAAATGGGCTACTTTAGTCAAAATCTAAATATATTGGATGAAGCGAAATCCATTATTGAGAATGTCCGCTCGACTTCAAAGCAGGACGAAACGACGATCCGAACGGTTCTTGCACGTATGCATTTTTTTAGGGATGATGTCTATAAACTTGTCGAGGTTTTAAGCGGCGGGGAGCGAGTAAAAGTTGCACTAACCAAACTCTTTTTGAGCGATATGAATACGCTCATTTTAGATGAACCGACCAATTATCTTGATATGGAAGCTGTCCGCGCATTAGAGTCGCTTCTCAAGGAGTATGAAGGCAGTGTGATCTTCGTTTCCCATGATCGCCGGTTCATTGAAACGATTGCGACACGCATATTGGAAATCCGCGATCAGAAGATTCGTTTGTTCGAGGGCACTTATCAACAATATAAACAGGAAAAATCGAAGAAGAAACGAGAGTTCGAAAAGGATCAGCGGCTTTTACTCGAAACAAAAATAACAGAAGTACTCAGCCGCCTAAGTATCGAACCCTCTGAAGAATTGGAAACGGAATTTCAAAGGCTTTTAAAAGAAAAAAGAGAATTAGACCAATAATAAAATTACCTAGTGATGGACATGAAAAAGAAGACAAAATCGTCAACTGTTCCAAACTGACGGCCTGATGTTGAATGGGCCATAAAGAGGTAAACTCAAATCAAACAAAGCCGATTATCTCTCTGTTTTGAGAAATAATCGGCTTTGTTGTTTATTCTCTATCGGTAAACTCTTCAGATGGCGTCTCAATTTCAGCAGTATCGACCGATGCTTTGATCTTAGGTACTTCAGGACGCGAGTGACCATTCAGCCTTATGAAAATTTCTTCAATCTCTTCTCCAGTGAGATCTCCGCGTTTCAATAATTCTGCCGCAATGGCGTGAACGAAGTCTGTTTGTTCTTCTATTAATTGTTTAACTTGATTCATTTGATCCTTTAACAGTGCATTAATCTTTGGCCGGAGCTGCTTAAGCGCGTCCGGCTGCGAACCGATGGACAGCCAGCTGAACAATTCATCGCCCATTCCGACTGCACCAAGGTAGGCACCTGCGAGCAGAGTCGCCTGCTGCAGGTCGGAAGTGACGCCGTTTAATTTTTTTCCTAAGAAAATCTCTTCGGAAGCCCGTGAAGCGAGGCAGACCTGGATTTCCGCCAGCATTTCGCTGTCACTTTGATTGTACCGTTCTTGTGTCGGTTTCGTCGCGGCGATGCCAAGTGCACCGCCCCGGCGGATAATGGTCACTTTCCAGACGCGTTCATGAGGTTTCAGCAAATATTGAGCAACCGCATGGCCCGCCTCGTGATAGGCAACGTTGCGCCGCTCATCGGCACTCATGGAACGAAGAGGCTGCTGAAGGCCCCACTCATAAGTTTCCATGGCCGCCCGGAAATCTTCGTAGTCGGCGTCTTTGGATCCGCGCTGATGGGCAATGATAATCGTTTCATTGACAATATGCTTGATCTGAGCCGGGCTGTAGCCAATGGTGTCCAATGCCGCTTTTTGCGGAGTTAACGTTTGATCCCGGTTAACCTTCTCAAGATAATAGTCGAACACATCCACCCGGCCGTCATAGTCAGGGGGATATACCCAGAGCTTTCGGTCAAACCGGCCGGGACGAAGCAGGGCAGGATCAAGAACGTCGGGCAAATTCGTTGCGCCGATGGTCAGAACGGCACGCCGTTCTGCTTTTTTGTGCCGGAGCCCGAGTGAGCGGAGAATCTTGGCAAAACGTGAATGATCAATATTCGGCGGATCCATCTGCAGGAGCAGTTCATTAAGCAGACCGGAGCCTCCCATACCAAAAAGCGCACCAATGCCGCCGCTGCCTCCGGATGCTTGTCTTGACATGCCGATCGCGTCAATCTCATCAATGAAAATAATGCAGGCGCCGTACGTTTTTGCCAGTTTCCGGGCTTTTCTATAAAGGCTCATGACTTTTAAATTACCGACGCCAAAAAACATATTTTGAAAGCTTGGAGCTGAAGCATACGCAAAGGGAATCTGAGCTTCATTGGCGATCACTTGGGCGAGATAAGATTTCCCTGTTCCCGGTGGTCCGCAAAGCAGCATCCCCCGTATCGCTTCACCACCCATTTTTTTGAAATCTTTAACGCCCTTGAGCAAGGTGACGATACGTTTGGCGTTTTCAACGATTTCAGGGTTGCCCCGGTAGTCATTCCAGTTTGATCCGGTTTCACCAGGCATGATCCAGTATGTCCGGCCTCTGGCGAGGAACCAAAAGAGCGCAACAAATTGGATGATAATCATCAATACGGCAAAAAACAACTGGAAAAGCAAGTTTAATATAGTAAGGGCGATATTCCACGCGTCTGATCCCCCTGCCCAGAGTAACCCAATGATGATTGCGATAATCATTAAAATAATCAGCAGTTTCCGCCACATGACCCAGCGATATTTTTTCATGACCTCACTTCCTTTCATGAATGTTCGTTTTATTTTTTATACGGCTGAGAATAAAAGATGAGACAGGGCATCAGGCAGTCTTTGCCCCAGCAGCCAGGGTTCAGCTATACTAAAGGCCGTGGGTCACCGTTTTTCTACTCAATTAAACTCAAGGTCAGTGATTGAGAGAAAGGAGATCGAAAGTGATGCTCCTGCAGCAGCAGAAGCTCCTTTGACGGCGTTAGATCTCGTGTTTTCCTTCTCATTCATAGATTCATACTTATGCTTGAATGTGTCCGATGATGTACCGACAATGTTTTACAAAAATATCAGATTTTTAACATATGCCCATTATAATTGTGTTGAAGCTTAATTAACACAATATTGAACTAAAACCTATAACTTACAGGAAATTTGGCGGTCTGGAAAACCGCCAAGTTTCCTGAATGAGCAATATCTGCTGTGATCCCGGGGGATAAACTTCGCTGCCAATGCTCCCGGATATGTCCGTATCCCGCATTCCGGCTCCATGGAGAAGATCACAGAAGGCATGGATCGGATGGAAAAAACCATGATCCGTTTAAAAATAAAAGTTCTGCTTTGGGGTTTTGGTAGTCATAAAATCCAAAATAGTAAATACATATAAGCCATTTTCTAAGATACACATTTGCTATTAAAATTAGATTAACGGAACGTATGTTTATAGGCTTTAAAATTGGTCGTGCGATAATAGAGCCAGGATGATGAGTCAGCAACTTGTCTATTAATCATCTCCTTCCGTTTTTTCTTCTGGCAGATGACAATAACGCAGTTAGCACGAACCGCGAAGTAACATAGATTTGTATCAAGAAAAAAATGATCCGTTTCATATGCCGTTCAGTGGCCATTGATTGAAACAGATCATTCTTTCGATTAAAACAGCATGGTTCCGCTCGATGCAGATAACGCTGACTGGAGTTTTAACGAGCTGAGAAGAAGGCGTATAAAGGATGGCGCCGGTTTTCTGGAATTTGCACCCGATTTTCGCTGAGCCGGGGACAAATCAAAACTTGAGAACAACCATCTTATAAAGACTGTTTTTCCCGAATCATGTCTTCCTGTTTCTTTAATTGATCGGTTAACCAGCCGCTTTTAATTCCCCAAATATAGAACATGACACCAAATACGGCAATAACGAGGAAATCATAGCCAAATGGGATAATATTTAATCCGCCAAACTTGCTGCTGCCGATCCAGGACATGATGATCATGAATGCGAGATAGATAATCAGCCAGACGCCCGCTTTAAGGTCGCGCATGAAGCCCTTGAAATGAGCTTTCGCCTGATAATAGAAATAAATAGGCAGTCCAATGAGAATGATCAACGTCACCTTACCTGTCAGCGGCCATGTTGCCCAGTAATAAATCATGGAAGCTGCAATGAACGCAATCGGAGCAATAACCGGCATTCCTTTGATACGAAGAGGATTCTGGATATCCTCGCCAAAATGTCTGAATACCATGACACAGACGGGCCCTGTCACATATGAAATGAGCGTGGCGACTGAAATAACACTGGCCAGGGATCCCCATCCCCGAAACATGAACAGGAAAAGATAAGAGACAGCAAGGTTCAGCCACATCGCAGCACGCGGAACACCAACGGCCCCATTCACTCGACCGAACACACGAGGGAAAAATCCGTTGCGTTCCATTCCATAAATCATGCGGGCTGTGGTTGCTGTATAAGTAATGCCTGTCCCTGACGGAGAAACAAACGCATCCGCAAATAAGAGAAGGACGAGCCAGTTTAAGCCTAAAGCCATCGCCAGATCCGCAAACGGCGAGTTGAGATTTAAATGAGACCATCCGGATCTGAGCATGTCCGGTGTCACGCCGCCGATGAACGCGGTTTGCAGCAAGATATAGATCACGCCGGCCATGACAATTGAGCTGATCACCGCAATGGGGATTGACCGTCCGGGGTTCTTCGCTTCTCCGGCTAGATTTATCGGGCTCTGAAACCCGTTAAAGGCAAAGACAATTCCGGATGTCGCAACAGCCGTCAGAACACCGGACCAGCCGTTCGGCATAAATCCTCCCTGTTCCGGCGCTACAAAATTATGAGCGTGAAAACCCGCAAACAGAATACCTATAATGGCTGCTGATGGAATAATAAATTTAAAAATTGTAATCGTTGCATTCACTCTGGCAAATAAACGGACCGTAAAATAATTCAAAAGAAAATAAACAAAGACTAGGGCTGCGGCGATGCACAGTCCGGGCAGAGTCAATTCAGAACCATTATAGAGACGATGAGCCCATTCAAAATTCCATGAACTGAGATATTGAGCCGAAGCAACGGCTTCAACGGGAATCACAGACACAATAGCGATCCAGTTGGCCCAGCCGGAAATAAAACCTACCAGTGAACCATGTGAAAACTGGCCGTATCGGACCATTCCTCCTGCTGCGGGAAATAGTGATCCCAATTCGGCAAAAGTCAGACCTATGAACAAGATCAGTACCATCCCGATGATCCATGAGTAAACGGCTGCCGGTCCAGCTACACTGGCTGCTTTCCAGGATCCAAAAAGCCATCCGGAACCGATTATAGAACCCAGCCCGGTCATGGTCAGAGCAAAGGTACGTATCTCACGGCGCATTTTGTTTTTCATCTTTATTCCACACCTTCTGTTATTTATATCTCGCTTTCTTTTTTAACCATAAATATTATTTCAAGTATCATCCGTGTTTTATATCACTATTGTAAACTTATTGTTAACGGGCCATTTAAACATTCTAACATTTTTCCCGAAAAGGGTCATTTCAAAGGATATATTTATCTTGTCAAGGTATTTTTATTAAAAAAATGTGTATGCCAAATAACCCTCCATATGTTTATGGAAGGTTTTTGTATTTGTTTGTTTTAGGTTATATCCTGGAAGAGTTCATTACATTTTAATAACGCGTATAGCCAATAAAGAAGCTTCTTGACTGAATGCCCATAGTTATTGTGCAGTAAATATTATATTCTGATTGAATCAAGAATACGTATAATGCTTTTTTACTGAGGGCAATAGGGTAACAGCCTGGATAGCCAGTGCAAGAAACATATAAACGAGATGAATGAGGCCAATCCCCTGCAGTATATACATTTCAATAGTCAGCCAAATGATTAGAATGAAACCGACATACAGCGAATGTATCCAGGCCCAATGTGTATTTTTATATAAATTGAATACCTCTGCAAGGCGGAATGATTTTTCATTAATCAAAAACGCGGCGACGAGCAGAGGGTAAAGACCCAGTCCAAGAAATAAAATAATTCCCGGAATTAAAAAAGAGTGAAACGTACTGTATTTTAAAAGCGAGAGCGGCATACTGAGAAGCGATCCATTTGGAGCTAGAATTAATGCTCCACCGCCCATCAATGCTCCGATGCCGAGTAAAAGGTGTAAAATAATCAGTACATAACAAGATGTCGTTTTTTTATGGTCTGCTGCTTGCATTTTTTTTCGCCTCCAACCCTTGAAAGAAATAATCTGCACTTTTCATCATCAGTTCAGCGGTCTTTTTTTTCTCTTCGTCCGTTTGACAATGCGCGTATTGCATGGAAAGCATGACTTGCTCATTATTGAATAGAGCAGCGATTAATGGTTTATCAATCCCTTTAATTTTTCCTTTGCGCTCCATCTCTGTCAGGACAGATACATAATAAGAAACATTATTTTCAATAATTTCTCTGGCAAATATATCTCTGGCCATATCATTGTAGAAATGCTCCGAAAAAACCAAGCGCGCCATCTGTGTCCACTGTTCATTAATCCGTTTCCCATAAGCAACGATTAAGGATTTAAACACATCTTCGACATTCATCCTATCCATTTTATCCGTAACCTCGTTTAGGGGGGGGCGCGAAACAGCGAGTGTTCTGACAAAGGTCTGACAAATGTCCGCCATGATCGCCTCTTTCCCCGCATAGTGGTTATAGATTGAGCTTCCCTTGATACCGACTTTGCGCGCTATGTCCCGCATGGATACACCGTTGTATCCCCTTTCTGAAAAAAGAGCTAGTGCACAATCAAAAATGTCCTGCTTTGTACTCAATTTTTCACCTTCTTTTTATTGCTGAATTAATTATAAACTAACGTTAGTTAGTTTTCAAGGCATCTGTTTGGTGCGACGCACAATTTTATTGCCACTATTAGGAGGATTTTCTTAGCAAAAATTCAACGCATTCCGTTTGATTCATTTTTCTGGACACCGCTTCTTTCAAAATAAATAATGTAGGAAACGGATGATTAGGTGGTGGGTGGACTGTGCAATATCATAACCTGGGTAATACTGGCCTGAAAATTTCAAATTTGTCTCTTGGAACAATGGCATTCGGCCGCTGGATTGACGAGCAGGAGTCGGATAAAATCATCGATCTGGCTCTGGACAGCGGAATTAATGTGATTGACACAGCGAATTTTTATGGAAAAGGGCAGGATGAACCGTTCCGATACGGCACCGGCGCGTCTGAAGAAATCATCGGAAGAGCGCTTAAAGGAAGACGCGACAAAGTCGTTCTCGCCACCAAAGTCGGACTGCCAATGGGGCGAGGCGTTAACGAACAGGGGCTGTCGAAGAAACATATACTGCAATCTGTCGATGATTCTCTCCGAAGACTGCAAACCGATTATATCGATTTATACCAGGTGCATCGTTTCGATGAACAGACGCCGCTTGAAGAAACGATGGAAGCCCTGACCAGTCTCGTCAGGCAAGGAAAAGTCAGATACATTGGCTGTTCAAATTTTGCCGCCTGGCAGATCGAAAAGTCGAAGAGAGTTACAGAACTCGGCGGTCTGTCATCATTTATTTCTTCTCAATCGCAGTATAATCTGCTGTCCCGAGAGGCCGAGCAGGAACTCATACCGTACTGTCTCTCAGAAAATGTCGGTTTGCTGGTCTATAGTCCTTTGGCCAGAGGCATGCTGACCGGAAAATACGCTCGTGACAGCAGCTATCCTCAGGGGAGCAGGGCGGCTCAAGGTGAAAAATTGATTTTTCAGTACTTTAATGATCAAAATTTCGATCGGGTGGAGAAATATGAACGTATTGCGGAAAGGTATGATCGAAAGCTAATTCAGTTGGCCTTCGCGTGGATCCTGAATCAGCCGGCCGTCACTTCGGCCATCCTTGGTGCAAGCAAGCCGCACCATGTCACCGACGCCGTGGCCGTCAGCGACTGGAAATGGGACGCCGGTCTGTTGGAAGAAGTTAACCGTATCTAAGTCACCGCATATGTTTCAATTTCAACCATCATTCAGATTAAAACGATGCCGGCATCAGAAATCGATGTCGGGAATTAATGACGATGATCGATAAATCTGGGAGGTAAGTGTTTTGAGAAGATCAACAGCTGTCGTTCTTCTTATTCTTGCTAACCTTTTTTGGGCTGGTAATTATATTTGTGGTAAATATGTGATCGGTGCAATGGAACCTATTCAGATAAATTTTTTGCGTTGGCTGATCGCAGCGATTATTCTTTTCCCACTCGCGCAATTCATTGAAAAGCCGGATTGGAAAGCCATTTGGAAAGAATGGAAGATACTGCTTGTGCTCTCTGTATTAGGTATCATAGGTTACAATGTTTTATTATATGAAGCCCTTTACTTTACGACATCTCTGGATGCAGCTTTAATCAATTCAGTCAATCCGGCCATGATTGCGATCTTTGCAGCCTGGTTATTAAAGGAAAAATTAAGTAAAGTGAATAGTCTAGGATTGGTTGTATCATTGATCGGTGTGCTGCTGGTTCTCACCCATGGAGATCTTTTGCAGGTCTTTGTGATTAAATACAATGCCGGGGATTTATTCATGCTTATGGTGATTATTTCATGGACTTTTTATACGTTGCTAAGCAAAAAAATAAAAAATTTACCGCCAATTGGGGCAACGGCTGTTACCGTAACCTTCAGCTTGCTGCTGATGCTGCCATTTTTTATTCATTCAAATTTTAACTGGTCCTTCACTCCCGCAACAACCTATGGAATTCTTTATCTTGCACTCTTCCCTTCCGTTGGATCGCTGTTATTCTGGAATATTGCCGTCCCAGTGGTAGGAGCAAGCCACGCAGGTATCTTTCTGAATTTGATTACGGTGTTTACGGCAATCATCAGTATTTTATTAGGAAATGGTATCGATCTCTTTCAGATCGTCGGTGGTCTCGTTGTCATCCTTGGTGTCTATTTAACCAATAAGAAATCGGTTAAAAAGTCTGTTAATCATGAATGGATATCATAAACCATATCGGCAGTCAGCTTATCATTCTTGGTGTTTATCTAACGAAACGGAAATCGAATGCCGAGAAGAAATCTTCACTTCAGCGCAGTGAACGGTCTAATGTTTGGTATAGATGTGATCAAGCATGTGCAGGAAATGCTGAATGGCAACGGTTCAAAGATCATCAAGTGTGGGGATCACGTGATCTGGTGGGCGGCGCAAATCTGGGTCCGTCTGTACTGAGAACCAAAATTTAGTCAATTATTATTTCTATATTAGCTAATTAGCTATATAATAAAATTGATCCAAGGAGAAGCTTAAGGCAGGTGAATTTTATGAACGAGAAGGTTTTCAAGGCGATGTCCGACAAGACTCGCAGGGAAATCATCGAGCTATTAAAGGATGGACCGAAAACAGCGGGAGAGATTTCAGATCACTTCTCTTCCGCACAGCCAACAATCAGTCGTCACCTAAGTGTGCTGAAAAATGCCGACTTGGTGGTGGATGAACGGGAAGGGACCTTTATTGTTTACCGACTTAACACAACCATTTTACAGGAATGGCTTGCGTGGCTTCTTAAACACTTTGGAGGTGGTGATCGTGATGAATAAGAAAAGGGCAATGCCCTGGTGGGGCTGGTTTTCATGGATTCTGGTAATTGTGCTGGGGTGTTTGACGTATCTTCATCTTGCCGGGCAGGCAAATCAGAGGAGTCCTCATCTGCTTGCGGTTGCATACGAGCCTGCCATCATGTTGATTATTATTCTCCTGTGGCATGTGTTATGGAAAATTGATCCGAAGAGGCGGAACTATGCATCTTTCTGGCAGACTTATCGCTATATCGGCGGCGTCATTGTTGTATGTATCGGGTTGATCTATCTCACGGTTCTGGGACATCTTTTACACGTCGCATCGATGCGACTCGCTCCGACTGCATTCGGTATCATGTTCATGCTGATCGCCAACGTTTTGCCCCGCCTTCAACCCAATTGGTGGGTTGGCTTCCGGACACCCTGGACGCTTTCAAACAGGAAGAGCTGGATTCGAACGCATCGTTTGGGTGGACAATTGGGCGTTCTCATGGGAATTCTGATTATTATTATCGGCTGGGTTTTGCCTACCACTGTCATGATGACTATGGCTGTTATCCTAACCATTCTATTATGGGTACTCATTGTGGGTATCGCTTCGTATTTTTACGCTAAAAAGGAGTAACGCAAACGTCAAATAGTTTCCGTGCTGACACTGTTGCTGACAAACGTCAGCAGCAGTTTTTTAGGGTGCGCCCGGCTTGGATCCCATATTGTGCTGAACGGCGATAGAGTCACGCAACAGGCGGTCTTTTGCGTCATGACATGCAATGATTGAAAGATCCGTCTCTTGTTTAGCCGGGCATGCTCTTGTTTAATAGCTTTGTTGCCCAATCCGATGCATCTTTCGTTCGGGGGTCAGGACAACAGGAGCTGGTAAGCCCAGCGTTTACCATCAGGCTTATTGAGATAAATAATGCCCCTGTAGTCAAATCCGGCTTTTTGAATCACACGCTGCATCGCGTGATTGTCGGGGTGTGTATCGATTCTGATGTCGGAACTACCCATTAATCCGGCGGCGGTGATCAGGTATCCTATTAGCGTCGAGGATAAGTGCCGGCCGCGAAAATCAGGCGACATGGCGATCCTGTGAATCGAACGATAAACGGGCTTATCGGAAACCGTCCAGCTGCCCTCTTCAATTTCTTCATAAGACGGATCTTTTTTGTTAAGAATAACACCGGTACCGGCAATTTGACCATCAATGATGAGAACATAACTGACTTGCTGCTTCATGTCACTATGTAAGGTTGCCTCGTCCGGATAACCATCCTGCCATTGATTGATACCGTTTGCTTTCAGCAGTAATTTGGCGCTTTCGATCATTTTGCTGATCTCAGGCAAATCTTTGTCTATTGTTTTGCGCAAATAAGTTGCCAAATATCATTTCCCCTATCTTTTTATGATGAGCGATTTATGATGCGTATCGAGATAATAGAAAATGACGCCATATGCATATAAAGTTAAATTCTCGCTGAGTAACACGGTTATTCATACTTTTATGGACTATATTACATATTTCTCCTACAAAATGGAAGCCATATCTGTTCTCTTGTACGGGGGAAACCGGGATGCCCGCGGAGTCAGTGTGACCGCTCTTTTTTTCCATAATGAAACAGTCCCGCTCTTTGAAAGATGAAGAGGGGGATCACATTCATCACCGCCGCAAACAGCCCAATCCCGATAAACCCATGAAACTGGCCAAACAAGAGTCCGCCAATAATGCCCCCGACTGTGGTGCCGGCATACATTACGGCACTGGTTAGTGCAGAAACCGTACCCCGGGCTGACGGTGCAAGCGATTGAAGAGTGCCCATGAGTACCGGGAAAATAAAACCGCCGACTAAAAAAATGAGGAAGAACAGGCTTTCGGCGATCCACAGGGATCCGGAGAAGGGAAGAAGTGCATAAGTGACGGATAAGAAAATTAAAGAAAAGAGCACGGATTTTGCTGTGCCCAATTTAGCGACAAGCTTGCTGCCAAAAAGTGATCCGATTAAATTGCCGATCCCGAGCAGGATCATGTTCGTGCCAATAGAGGCGACATCCAGAGAAAAATCTTGGGTGAACCAGGTTCCGAAAAACGCGTATGAAGTAAAAAAACCGGTTTGAAACATGAAGTAGGCCGCAAAATATTTAAGGGCGCGGGGCGCCTTCATCACAGATATGTAAATTTGTCCCATGTTACTGCTCGTGTTTGTTCGCGTAGTCGGTATGGATGGCAGCATCAAGAGGATAGCGACATTCAGGAGCAGCGCAGAGAGAGAAAGAACAAAAAACGGGGCGTGCCATGAAAAAACGGCAAGATAGCTGCCTGCGGGAAGACCAAGCATTTGGGAGACAGAAAGGCCGGCAGTCGCGAAGCCCATTGTTTGGATAACTGCTTTTGGTGCGACCAGCTGCGGAATGGCAGCCCAAACTTGCGGGGAAACGAAAGCGGCACTGATGCCGGCCAGGAATCTGAAAAGAATCATCGTCCAAAAACTTGGAGAGACGGCACACAAGAAGGTTGCCAGGGCAAAACCAAACAAGCCGAGGACCATAACTTTTTTTCGGTCCGTGCCGTCGGATAAGGGACCGGCAATCAGTGCGAATAGGGCATAGCCCAGTGCATAAGCGCTGATCATCCATCCCGAAAGATTGGATGGCGTATGGTACGCATGGCTGAGTGTCGGTAAGAGCGGCGAAATGAGAAAAGTGTCTGTTCCGATAATAAACATGGTGATAAAAAAGAGTACTGAGATTTTCTTCATTATGATCTCCTTCATAATTTTATTGTTCTACAATAGTGAAACTATAAAATAAATAAATACCCGGATTCACAAAGAATCCAGGAAACCTGGCAGATACTCATCAAAAACATCACGGCGCAGGCTGACGTATTTTGTTCGAATGTCCTTGCGTGTACTGATCAGTCCGGCTTCTCTCAGTGTTCTGAAGTGATACGACGCAGTTGATTTTGCAATGCTCATCCTTTCGCCAATGTCTCCGCAGCTTAATTCCCCCGGCGTGTCGCGCAGCGTCCGAACTATGTCTAATCGTGTTTCGTCAGCCAGAGCCTTTAACATCGGAACAAGTACTTGTTTTTTGTTTTGTTGTTTTATATTCATGGAACTATGGTACAACGCTCAATAAACCGTGTCAACAAGTTCATACATCACGCAGCTGTGTTTAGCGGCAACCGTATGGTATTTCAGGAAAATTTGTTCATGAACTGAGGCGCCGTCATTATGAATGTTTCTGTATCATCATAACTTAAGTACCTGAGATGCTTAGAGCAAGAGTTGGCGTACAAATGGAAACACAACGAGTTTTACAGTATAATTGTTATGACGTATGAACACACTAATGAAGGCATAAAAATGAGTGCGGATGTGATGAATTTGGAAAGAAAAGTAATCAAGTTTGGAAACAGCTTAGGTTCCACCTTCCCTAAAAAGGTTCTCAATCATCTCAATGTTCAGCATGGGGATCAGATTATCTATCGCCTGAATGACGATGGGACCGTTACTATAGAAAAACAAACAAAAGTCAATCTTCCTCATCATATTGATTTGGACTTTATAAATACCGTGAGTGAAGTGATCGATGAATATGATGAAGCGATTAAGAAACTGGCAAAAAGATGAGCGAAATCGAATTTTTAACCGAGGAAGAATTGATTTTTATTAACGCCGTATTGATTCAAAGAGATACACCCAATGAGGATATAGGTGTTAAGGAACCGGCGTTGTTAAACAGCGCTGTAAACAGGCCGAAACAATCGGCTTTTGGTAAAGACGCTTATCCGGATATCTATGGTAAAGCGGCGGCTCTTTTTCAAAGTGTAGTTCAGAATCATTGTTTCTTTAATGCGAATAAACGAACGGGTTTTGTTGCGTTGGTTACATTTTTAAAAAAGAATGGCGTCGCCTTTAAAGCAGCAACGGAAGAGATTGTCGAATTTACCGTTAAACTATCAGACCGGCAAAATGAGGTTAGTCTTGCCGATATCAGCGAATGGATCAAAAGCCGCTCAAAAGAAGCGGAGAAACCGGAGGGTCATGATTTACCCTAATCTGTATGATTTCTCTTTAAATGAACCTTCAGCCCCGCCGGATTATAAAGGTTAAGGTTGAAGCCAGTCGTAAAAAGACGGAGTCATCGCAGATTCGCTAAAAAAGTGCTCTGCCAGAGGATTGACGCCCTCTCAGTCAGGCACTTTTTTGTTTTCTTTAAATCAGTCTGCCGAACGTGTACGGAAAATGACGGTTGATCGCTCCGGCCGACGGCTCTCCATTTTCAGTCAGTGTACATGCAGTTTTTGGAGCTGTTTCCGGCGCCATTTGTGTTCTGCTCTGGCGGTTTCCAGCCCCGGCGCGTGGAGTGTCAGGGCGACAATACACGCGATGCTGCACAGGAAGGCGATCAGCCGGAAGGTCGGCACAAATCCGCCAAGCAGTCCTGAGATAAACGATGCCGACAGGCCGCCCAGTCCGAAGCCCTGATAGACGATGCCGTAGTTCTGGCTCTGATTTTTCAGGCCGAAGAATTCGGAGACGATGGTCGGGAAAATGGTGATATTTCCTCCGAAACAGAACGCGACTCCGGAGACGCAGATGAAGAACAGCGGATAGCTTAACGCGGCGCTGCTGAGCGTGACCGCCGCGGCCGCGGTGACGAGCAATGCGGCGGCGACGACTTTCAGGCGATCGCAATGATCGGAAAGCGCACCGAGAACCAGCCGGCCCGCGGTATTAAACAGCGCTACCAGGGCAACCGCATTGGCCGCTGTTGCCGCATCCAGCCGGGCCAGGCTCGTGCCGATGTTCGCAACGCTCCCGATCATATACAGCCCGCTCATGCAGGCGGTGAACAGAACGAAGAATAACAGATAGGCTTGTTTTGTTTTCAGCATTTCACCGACAACAAAATCGTGCTGCGGTGCTGCCGCCCGGCTCGAATCTTTTTTCGCCGCGATCAACGGTGCCTTTCTGATCAGAAGCAGCCCGCCGCCGATCATGGCAAACGAAATGACGCCCCAATAGAAGAAAGTCTGGAAAACGCCGACCGTTTGAATCAGAAAAGCCAGCACATATTTAAACAGCACACTGCCAATACCGTAAGCGCCGATCGCGATTCCGGACACCAGCCCTTTCCGCTCCGGAAACCACTGAATCGCATTTGACAGGGTGGTCATGTAGGCAATGCCGTTCGACGCGCCGACAAGAATACCGGCAGCGATATACAGCATCCAGAGCGCAGAAGCCAGCGAGCTCAGCGCCAGCCCGGTTCCCATGCCGATGGCGGAAAGGATGAGCAGCCCGCGGATACCGAATTTCTCCTGAATTTTACTTGCTGATAACGTCGACAGGCTCAGCGCGAAACTCATGATCGAAAAAGTTGTCGCGACGGCGCCGACATTCCAGCCGAATTTATCGCCCAGCGGCTGATTAAACAGACTCCATGTATAAATGGTCCCAAGCCCTATCATGACGATGACCGTTCCCGCAAGAATCGGCCAGCGAACGGTTTTTTTGCTTGTTCCTCCTGCAGTCGTCATTTTAATCTCCCCTTAATTTCAAGTATAAAAGGTGGTTGATTAATTCCCTAACACCTAAAGTATACCGGGGAGACCCGCATATGAAACGCTTTCATCATCAGATGGCATGAACCGGGCATGAACGGCGGTCAGAGATGCATGAGCTGCCTGAAATCCTTCATGTTGCTTCGGCTGACCGGGATTTCCGCGTCACAATCCTCAAGCCGGAGCAGATAAGTCTGATTAAACCATTGAACGATTTCATGGATTTTGGACAGGTTGACGACATAAGAGCGGTGGCAGCGGAAGAATTGATTCTTCGGCAGTTTTTTGTAAAAATCCGAAATGCTCTCATGGATCGTATAACATTCCATTTTTGTGTGCACGTCAGTCACTTTTTCCCTCGCTTCCGCGTAGTAAATGTCGTCCACATCCGTCACGATGATTTTTTCATCTTTTTTCAGATTGATCCGGGTCGTCTTTTGCGCACCCTCCGCCGGTTTTGTCGCTTCGGCAGGCTGGTGATCGCGCCGATACGCGGCTTCCAGTTTCTTAAGCACACTTGCGATCCGCTTCTCATCATAAGGTTTCAATATATAGTCGAACGCGTCCAGCTCAAAGGCCTGGGCGGCGTGTTTTTCATACGCGGTTGTAAAAATGATGTACGGTTTCTTCGTGAACTTGCTAATATTGCCGGCCAGCAGCATGCCGTCCAGAGACGGAATGTTGATGTCCAGAAAGAGGACATCCGTCTCGTTTTCCTGCAAAAACTTCAGCACATCCAGCCCGTCGCTGAACGTATCGGTAATCTCGATGGAACTGTAGGTTTCAATCAGAAACTGGAGTTCCTCCTTGGCCGGCAATTCGTCCTCTACAATGATGCCCTTCATTTATTCCGCCCTCTCGATATCGAAATAGACCTCGGTGCCCGGGGACAGCCGCCGGATCACCAGCCCTTTACCGTAAATCAGTTTGACCCGCTGATGCACATTGTACAGACCGATTTTTTTCTCAGACACATTATCCTTATATACATCGTCGATAATTTTACGGTCGATGCCCGGTCCTGTGTCCGAGACACTGATGCGGACCTTGTCTCCCAGGTCTTTCACAGAAATGGAGACCAGCCCGGGCTCTTTCGACTTTAAAATGCCGTGCTTAATCGCGTTTTCAACGAGCGGCTGAAGAATCAGGCTCGGAATCTTTACATCTTTGGCGTCCATATCATACCGGACATTGACACGGTCGCCGAACCGGGCCTGTTCGATCGCGACGTAATCCTTGACCTGCTCGATTTCTTTGTGAATATCAATTCGTTCGTCCGTGAGCTCCAGATTATAACGCATATAACCGGACAGATTGATGATCAGCTCGCGCGCTTTGGCCGGGTTGGTCCGTGTCAGGGACGCGATTGTATTCAAAGCGTTAAACAGAAAATGCGGATTGATTTTCGTCTGCAGCGCCTTGACCTCCGCTTTATTCGCCGCTTCCTTCATCTGCTGGACGCGCGAGACTTCCATCAGCGTTGAAATGATCTGCGACAGGCCGATTGCCATCGTCTGCATGGAATGGGTCATGACGTAGGCCTTTTTAAAGTAAATTTTCAGCGTGCCCGTGACTTCATCATTCTCTTTCAACGGCATGATGAGCACGTCCTTCATGCCGGGGATATGATGCTCCGCCTCATAGTGGGCCACTGTGATCTTCCCGGTCCGGATCGCCTCTTTGGTGATGTCACTGACCACCCCGCCGCCGATGTGATACCGCTCTTCGCCGTACCCGACATAAGCCAGCACGTCCTTGGTATCCGTCATCGCCGTCGCGTCCGCATGAAGTTTCTCCTTAATGATCGTGCAGATAGTTTTCAGCGACTCGCTGTTGATGTTCCGGAAATAGGGCAGGGTCTGATTGGCGATATCGAGCGACAGCTTCGCCTGCCGCGACGCGATTCGCTCCCGCTCGCCTTCCACACTCTGGACGAGCAGGACAATCAAGCCGATGTTCAGATCCCCGGCGATCATCGGGAACGCAATCTGCGACACGATGGTCCAGCCGACAGCGAATGTACGGGTCATCAGCAGAATCAGGATCATCGTCAGGGCCTCACAGGTCATGCCGGTGATGATTCCGTAGATCCAGCGCAAGGATTTTTTCACCTTTTTATGGATCAGCCCGGAAACGACACCGGCCACCGCGCTGGAAATAAAACAGGGCACACTGGTCACGCCGCCGATATCAATCAGGTAGCGATGCAGCCCGGAAACGAGCCCGGTGATTGTTCCGGCCACCGGGCCGAACAAAATCCCGCTGGAGACAATCGTCACAATCCGGATGTTAACAAGCGACCCGTCCACCGGAATCCCCGAATACGAACTGAACACCGCGAACAAGGTAAAGACCGCCGTAATCACCGTCAGTTCAAACGGCGAATGATTCTCCCGCTGGAGAATTTCCTTAAACCGGGGAATCCGTGTCAGCAAAAACAGAATCGTCAGCAGCAAAGCCGCTCGTTCACACATGCGAAACAGCATATCAAATGAAGATGTCATCATGGTTACCTTCTTAATGTCCCGAAGATCAGATCCATAAAAAGATGGAAAAACTGCAGTTCAAAACAAGCCGGCTTATTATAAACCGGGCATCCATTCGACTGCTATCCTCCATTAATTATAATTATTCGACACCGTTCCCTTCCATCCTTCAACGAGGTCGGTTTTCGATGAAGAAGAACCACTCTTACTTTTGGTACGTAATTGTTCAACAAGAGATATGTTCCAACAGGCATAACCCACATGGATTACGTTACTGATTTAAATACCGTAAAATCGTGCAATCGTTTCGGGTGCTTATGCTTCCTGCCGATCAATCAAGCGTTTTTGTAAAGAATCAATCCTCTCGGCTCGGTTTATACTAAGCGCCGAGGAGGTGAGGGACTTGGCTAAAGACGTGCTTTGTGAAGTGAACAACTGTACCTTTTGGGATACCGGAAACAAGTGTGCTGCTGATGCCATTTATGTGGTCAGCCATAAGGGTAAACAGGCGTCCAATAGTGAAGAAACGGATTGCAAAACCTTTGAACAGACCAAATAATTCTCGATGAGATTTTTTGCGGAATAGGTACAGGCAAGCTAAAAAGCGGGAGGGCGGCCATACACTCCCGCTTTTCCTTAAAATACAAAGTCAGTGCAGCTGTTTGTTCATGTTAAACCATTGAATCTCGCCGTGCTGCGAAGCGGCGATTCCTTGATTCACGTAGCCGCTTTTTTTCGTAAAAGGGAATCAGTTTTTTTTCGGCATGTCAGGGTTACGGTTAACCGATCGCTATGAATTTATTTAGTTTCCCCGGCGCCATCCTTTTGTGCCCTTTTTTGCAAAACCTGTAAATGCTCCCTTTGCTAAATCCGTGTTATTGTTTTGTTATCTTTTTGTTGATGCATTGTCAGGTTTTTCTTCTAGAATAAAGAAAGTTCAAGAAGGGAAGGTTGACGGTGCTATGTGGATCCATAAGCTGCGAAAGAAGAAACTTCAGTTCACTCTTATAGGAGTTATCCTCTTTTTTGCCTCAGCGATTTTCAGTGCCTGCCTCATTTTCACTGTGGAAACAAGCAATTATGCGGCAGACTATTATTCAAAGAAAAATTCCCCTGATTTGTTTGTCAACATAAGCCGGGGAGCTCCGGCCAAGCAGCTGCTTGCTCAAGCGAGAAGCAACAAAGATTTTACGCATATTGCAACACTCGACGGCCGCAATGTCGCCGACAAGCTGATGTCCGGAGGCCGCGACATCACACCGGGCTTTTTTTCCTTTTACGCCCTGCCAGACTACCGTTCGGTCTCATGGAAAATCACGCCTCAGACAGGAACTATGAATAAAAAAGGGCCTGCGGCAGGCGAGATTTGGGTGCCCGGCGTTTTTGCCGACCAGAAAGGCATCAGGACCGGTGATAAAATCACCCTGCAGGGTGCCTCGAATAGGACGCTCACCGTTTCTGAAATCATTAACGATGCCACCTGCCCGTCAAGCATGTTCGGAATTTATCCCTTTTATGTCTCCCAGGCGACACTCTCCTCGTTAAAGGGCGGAAAACCCACTGTCCTGCTCGCTATCAACTCGAAAACGGATTATTCCAGTGCGGAAACCTGGCTGCACAACCTGCCGCCCTCTATAACAAACGCCTTGTCGGGGACTTTCAATGTCTCGCAGCTGCTGCTCAGCTTTACCATGTTCACGCTCATCCTTGGCAGCATCGGCATGCTTTCCGCAATCCTGATTTTCGTGGTGTCGATTGTTATTATCCGTTTTCTGATCAAAAACAATCTCATAAAGGAGTATCGCTCCATCGGAATTTATAAGGCGATGGGTTTCACAAACGGGCAGATCGCGGGCTTTTATCTCAAGTGCTATGCACTCGTCGGCGCCGTCGGGCTTACGCTCGGATCGGCGGCGGGTCTGCCGCTCGGCTATGCTGTCGGAATAACGATTACGCGATACATCGGAGGATTTCAACTTTCATTTATGTCTGTGCTGCTCTCTTCGGGGGGCGCTGCAGCGCTTTTCATCCTGCTGCTTTTATCTGTCTGGCACGCCCACCGGCGCATCCGGCGTATTACGCCGGTGCAGGCCCTGCAGATCGGCCTGAGTTCCTCACCGAAAAAACTCAGACGCTCGGTGCTGCCTCACGCTTTTTCTCCGCTTGCAACGGCAATCAACGATGTGTGCAAACATCGTTCGTACAGCGTCATGTTTGTGCTGATTCTTACGGTCAGTTTTTATCTGAGCACCTTTTTTATCAGCATCAACTACACCGTTGACCATATTGCGGAGAATTCGGATATTTGGTTCGGCATACCGCGTGCGGAGTATTATGTCAGCGGCAACCTTACCCCGGAAAAAATCGCCGCGATTCAACATGACCCGGCGGTTTTGAACAGCGTGTACGGCTCGCCGTTAACACCTGCCAGCATCAAAACCGAAAAGAACAGCTACGGCGCAAACTTTAATGACAGCTCTGTCATCAGCTGGAACCATTTATCGGACAGGAACTTTTTCAACGCCAGCAAAATCGGGCGCCCGCCGAAATACGCGAATGAGATCGCCGTAAGCAGCGGCTCCATTAAAGGCTCTTCCCTCAGCGTCGGAGATTACGTGACATTGACCATAGGCAACAGCAAAAAATCCTATCTTGTCACCGGCATTTATGACAATATGATGCACGCGAGCAAAACGATCGAAATGAGCAACCAGTCGCTGAAAGAGACGGGTCTTCCCTACCGGCCGGGCATGGTGGCCGTTAAGCTCAAAAGCGGAGCGGACTATGCCGCCTTCGCCGCACGTATGAAGCATGATCTTGGTCTCACCGCGGATCGAACGCCGAAGGACGTGCAGGATTCGATCACAGGTGTCGAAGAGATCATGAATCCGGTAACGATCATGCTCGTTGCGGTTTTTATCACCTTCAGCCTGCTTAATATTCTCAACCTGCTGCTGACCACGCAGCTCGACAATCGCCGAAAGTTCGGCATCCTCAAGGCGATGGGCTTCACAACCGCCTATATCAGCATGCAAAATCTGTTCAAGACCCTGCTGCTGTCACTGCTCAGCGCTGCGTTTGCCGTCGCGCTGCATCTGACGCTTTCACCCTTAATGTTTTACTCAATGATGGGTATCCCTGCGCTTGTGAACAGCCCGCAGGAATTAATCATTCTCATCGGATCGATTTTCGCAGGCATACTTGCGCTGACACTGCTCTTCTGCATTCCGCTGCGCAAGATTTCACCGGTTGAGCTGATGGAGGAATAGAGTGCGGGATTGAGGAGGAAAACGGAAGGTATTTCGAATACGAATACATTGCAAGTATGGAGGGCTCACATATGAAAAAGGCCATTGTCAAAACAGATAAACTATGCAAAAGCTATATCCTCGGCAAGAACGGCGTCAACGTGCTCAAAAATCTGAACCTCGAAATCTTCAAGGGGGATTTCACCGTCATCATGGGGCCGAGCGGAAGCGGAAAGTCCACGCTTTTATACGCGCTTTCCACAATGGACAGGCCGACGAGCGGCACGGTAGAGATTTTGGGCCGCAATATCGCGCGGATTCCGGACAAGGAGATTCCCGCCATCCGCAAAAAGGATATCTCTTTCGTATTCCAGAGCGCCAACCTGCTTCCTGATCTGACGGCGTTTGAAAATGTTGCCTTCTGCGGTTATGGCGGTGCGCCCAAGGCACAGGTCAACGAGAAAACAAAGGCGCTTTTAACCCGTTTCGGTCTTGCCGCGGAACGCGACAAATACCCTTCGGAGATGTCCGGTGGGCAGCAGCAGCGCGTTGCCATTGCGCGCGCCCTTATCGGTAAGCCCCAGGTTATATTCTGCGATGAGCCGACGGGCGCGCTCAATTCTGCCGCCGGGCTTGAGGTGCTCGATATTCTTTCACAGCTTGTGCAGGCCGGGCAGTCCATTGTGATGGTGACGCACGACCTCAAGGCCGCGGCACGTGCCTCGCGTCTTGTCTACCTTTCGGACGGTCGCATTGAAGGCGACCTGCTCCTCGGAAGCTATGATAAAAATGAGCAGGTCAGGCGTGAAGAAACTATTTTCGCCTTTTTACAGCAGCACGGCTGGTGATTTACCGAACACCAATTGCTGCCTGGCAGCCTCTGTGAGACAATAAGGTCATCTGAGGAGGCGGTGGGATGGCAAACGAAAAAGTGCTTGTTGTGGAAGATGACCTCGATCTTGCGGGAATTATGGAGGATTATCTGAAAAAAGAGGGATTTGCCGTGTGGCATGCGTACGACGGCGAGTCGGCTGTTTCGGAGGCGCGCAATTTCGAACCCTCACTTGTTCTCCTCGACATCATGCTGCCGAAGATAGATGGTATCGAAGTCTGCCGGCAAATCCGGCAGGCTTCGTTTGTTCCCATCGTCATCATTTCCGCCAAAAGTTCCGATCTTGATAAGCTTGTTTCTCTCGGCGTGGGAGCCGACGATTACCTCACTAAACCCTTTTCGCTGGTTGAACTGGTAGCCCGCGCAAAATCTCACATCCGCCGGTATGTGGCCTTCGGGGCGCGGCCGGCTGCGGGAGCGGGCGCGAGAATGACCTGCGGCACGCTGATTGTCGATCCGGCTTCTTTCACGGCATCGGTGAACGGTGAAACCTTGCCGCTTACGGCAAAAGAGTTCCGCCTGCTCGAATACTTCTGCGCACACCCATCGCAAGTGTTTTCCCGGGAGCAGCTGCTTACAGCCCTTTGGGGCACCGCGGATTATGTGGACCATAACACCGTGGCGGTGACCGTCGGCCGGCTGCGCGAAAAGCTCGCCAGGGCGAACGTGCAATACGTAAAAACCGTTTGGGGAGTGGGTTATAAATGGGAAAAGTGACTCCCCGCGTGCGGCAGAAACAGGAAGGCGGTGTAATCCAACGCCGGATAAGGCGCCTGCTTTTTTTGGCGGGCGCCATTTGTTTCGTCCTTGCTGTTCTTGCGGCTTTTGCCGTGCACAGTCTCGCCTCTGATACACTTGACGACCGCCATATGCGTGTCGATTTTAACGCTCTTGTGATTCAGGCGGAAAAAGGCACGCTTGGTAAAGGAGAAAAAGCGCACTACGCCCTTTTCGGCGCCAATGGCAGGGTGCTTGAATCAACCGTTGCCATGTACCGCAAAGGCGATACTGCAGACCTGCACACACTCTCCGGTCCCAATGGTATAAAAAATGACGGGCGAATGCTTACTTTTGTTTCCCCCGTCATGCATAACGGTTCACTCAGCGGCATGCTGCTTGTGACGGCTGATAAAAAAGACTACAGCACCCCAAATGCAGCATGGCTGGTCATGTCGTCGCTTTTCTTTTTCCTGGCTGCGGGTGCATGTCTGCTGCTTTTCTTTATCGTCCATCTTCTGAAAAATGACCTTTTCGTTCCGATTGAGCTGCTGCATGGCTCGACCCGGCGTATGCTGCATGGCGATTTGGATACCCGGCTGCTTTATGATGACGCCGGCGAAATAGGTTCGCTGTGCCATGATTTCGAGGCCATGCGTGATGAACTTTCAGCTGCGTTCCGTCGCGAAAATGACCTGCTCAACGCCGACAGGCTGCTTTTCGCCTGTGTATCCCATGATCTGAAAACTCCTCTTGCCGCCATTTCTGGCTATGCGGAAGAAATTCGTGACGGCATCGCCGACAGCCCCTCACGCATCAATGAACTTTCCGGCCTGATGCTGAAAAAGGTACGGCTTTTGACGAAGCTTATCGACGATATTCTTGAAGAAACAAAGGCACAGCTCGGCGAACTGCCCATTGTTTTGGAGGAAATTTACGCGCAGGCTTTTTTTGAAGATGTCTGTGGGGAGCTATCGCTTGACGCGGCGCACTCGGGCGTTGCTTTCTCCGCTGGTGAAATCCCGGATGTGCTGATCACGATTGATCGCAAACGGATCACACAGGTCATGCAGAATCTTGTATCCAACAGTATCAAATACAGGCAGCGAGACTGCGTGATAGACATTCATTTTGAGCTGGAAGCCGCTGAGCTTATTGTCTGCGTCAAAGACAATGGCAGCGGTATCGCGGCAAACGACCTTCCTTTTGTTTTCAACAGATTCTACCGCGGTGACACAGCCCGGACGCAGAATATCCCCGGTTCCGGCCTGGGCCTTTGCATTGCAAAAGATATCGTGGAACGCCACGGAGGGCGCATTGAGTGCGACAGTGTGCTCGGCAGCGGCACGGACGTGTGTTTTTCACTGCCATTGTAAGGGTGCATAATGGTCTCGTTACTCCGAAATGAGCCGCACGCAGCTTTATTTGCACAGTAAATAAGCCTGCTATAATGTAGGCGTATACATATATAGCAGGGGAGTTGGAACGGCCTTTTGCAGCACTTGATCAGGGAATCAGAAAACAATGGCTTCTGGACATGGCAGTCTGCCCTCACAAGAGAAAACCGTGCAAGCCTTGCACTACATAAAAAAATGCGGATTCAGAGAGATTGGGTTCAGGGAAAAGATTGCTCAAATGCCTGATGGAGCGTGGCACGATGTCATTTGGATGGAACGCAGAAACCGTGTCATCGGAATATGATGAATAAAAATAGGCCGGCATCTTTTGCCGGCTTATTTTAACGGCATAAATTCTTGCTTTCTTTTAACTGCCGTTTTCTCTTCCAGATATAGAGTCCACCAACGAGGGATAAGGCAACCGGATATAGTATTGCCCAGCCACTGAAAAATAATAGGATGACGCTGATCATTAATGAAAAGAAGGCCATCAGCCAGCCAATAGTCAGTGGCTTTAAGATTTTTGCAGCAGCCAGCATGGTCAGTATATAAGAAGTAATAAAGATTACACTAGGTCCTTTTAAAAGGGTCCCCAAATCGGGTCGGGCAAAACCATATAGAATTAAAACGATACTGAAGATCCCGCCTAAAGCGGCTAAAACTCTTACCGGCGTTTGATGCTCCGGATGCAATGCCGCAAAGAAAGATGGAAAGTTTCCCTCTCTTGCCTGAGCATAGACCATCCTTGAAAATCCGGCTATGTTTGCGTGGACACTGCTGAACGTGATAAATAAAGCCAGAGCAGTTGTCAGTAAAGTCCCGGCAGATCCTAACCCTTTTGAAATAAGAAGACTTAATGATGTGATTCCACTTTTTGACCCATATGAATGGGTCCCTATGGTCACATAGGAAATGGAAATGTATAAAACTGAAATGCAAATAGCTCCCAATAATAAGCTGATCGTGATGTCTTTTTCAGGCTTCTTAAATTCCTCTGCCAAGGGCGTAATCATTTCCCAACCCACGAATGAGAAAAAGATGATGACGGATGTTGAACCTACGGATAACCAGCCATTGGGAACAAATGGAGAAAAGGCGTGGTGATTGACGTAGGGGATGGCGACCACAACAGCCGTGACTAATAAGCCCAAAATAACACAAATAACTCCAACACCGACCTTGGCTGAAAGTTCAATCCCCTTAACGTGCAGAAGCAGAGAAATGGCCAGAATCAGGGCTGCAATGCCGACAATTCCCCATATGTTTATCGGCAGAACATCATTTACATAATAGGCGCCTGTTAACGCAACAATGGGCACACCTACAGGAATGGAACCTAACATAATCCAGCTTAATAATGAACTCGTATTCGAACCAAAAGCCCTTTCAACATATGCTGTAATTCCCCCGGCACTCGGTATGATTTTTGCCAGATGTGCAATGGTCACAACAATAGGAAAAGCCAACAGAGACATGAGGATCCAGGACAAAATGGAAGCCGGTCCCGCACGGTTTGCGGTAATGGAAGGCAAAACGAGAATTCCGCACCCGAGAACTGCGCCAACAGTTAACGCCGTGCCCTGAATCCAGGTTATAGACCGTTTTAATGAGTGTTCAGCCAAGATGATCTCCTCTTTGCATCTATGTATTTTAAATCATTTTATATAGTTTAATGAAAGAATGACATGATATAATTAATAAAATAAATGACTTAAATAATATAAATTAAGGAAAATGTGAATGATGTCTTTAATGATTAAGGGGGCATCCTTTTATGGATGAAATCGATCTGAATATCCTTTCTCAATTACAGGAAAATGCGCGCCTGACCATGATTGAATTAGGCAAAAAAGTAGGGCTGACTTCTCCATCCGTTACTGAACGCGTAAAAAGACTGGAAGAACAAGGCGTGATCAAAAAATATTATGCGCTGGTTTCCCCGGAAAAGCTGAATAAACAGGTGACTGCATTTGTTTTAATGGAACCGAAGGACTGTAAAAAATACGCACAGTTCGCTGCTGGCCATCCTGATGTTATCGAGTGCCATCGGATCGCCGGCATGTACAGCTACTTAACGAAAGTCGTGACTGAATCCGTTCACACTTTGGAAGACTACATTAATGCCTGTTTAAAGTACGGCAAACCCACAACGTTTATTGTTTTATCTTCGCCGGTTGAACAGAAGCCTATTACTCAACTGAAGAGCATGCGATTGAATTCCGTAACCCAATAAAATCGTCATTTTGTGCTACAATGAAACAAAATTATCGTGTTTGGAAACGGGGGACTTTCTATGCGCATTTTAGTAGTAGGAGCGGGAGGAATCGGAGGCTATTTTGGAGGCCGTTTAATTGAAAAAGGAGAAGACGTGACTTTTCTCGTCCGTAGCGGGCGAAAGCAGCAGCTTGAGAAAAACGGCCTGGTTATCCGCAGTGTGAACGGAGATTTTTCCTGTACTCCGAAGCTGATCACAAAAACGGACGCTGCAGCCCCGTTTGATTTAGTCTTATTTTCAACGAAAGCCTATCATCTGGAGGAAGCCATTAGCGATTTAAAACCATTTGTCGGCGAGAATACGGTTATTTTACCGCTGCTAAATGGCATCGCCCATCTTTCTCAATTAAATCAGGCATTTGGCGCTGATAAGGTCATTGGCGGTTTATGTTTTATCGAAACCACACTGAATGAAGAGGGAGACGTTGTTCAAACGAGTTCGGCAGACCGGCTTGTCTTTGGTGAAATCAAGCACACGGATTCGGAACGGATACGTCGGATCACCGATGTATTCAATGGTACAAAAGCAAGCTTTGTCCTGAGTGATCATATTGAGCAGGATATGTGGCATAAATATTTATTCATTACTGTGATGTCCGGCGTGACCACGCTCATGCGTGCACCGATCGGGCCTATCCGTGAAAGCGATGGAGGGCGGGGTTTTATCCGGCAGTTGCTGGAAGAAGGAGCCCGGATTATGAATGCCTGTCATGCGCCCATTGACAAAAATATTGTTGAAAAGCATATGAAAACGATCGAAGCTATCGGATATGATATGAAATCTTCTATGCAGCGGGATATGGAAAAAGGTTCATTAATCGAAAGGGCGCACCTGCAAGGCTATCTGCTGAAGTTAGCGAAAGAATGCGACGTCGATGCACCCTTGTTGAAAGTTGTGGATCAGAATTTAAAAGTGTACGAAAAGATGCTGTAAGAGGACTCTACGATTTTTACTCACCTGAGCGGGTCCGATTCCGATTGGGTTAAACATATTTTGTTTGCCAAACTGAATCTGACACAGTATACGATCGGCCCATAGCTGTGAAATGATACGCCGCTCGTGTTCTCGCTCGCTGTACTTGGTATTTATTATATTATTTTCGGCTGGATATTCTATACCAAATGGAATATTAAAGTGTAAAGAAGTTCATTGTGAATAAAGACGAAGCGAATATGGGGCAGCCGTTGAAGGCAGAAGTTGAATACTATGAACGAATCAAGCGTGGCACCTTTAATCCAATATATAAATTTACAGACATAGGAAAGACACTTATTGCCTATAGAATTTATTTGAATATGCCACAATTCGAATTAGCTAAACGACTTCAGGTAAGTGAAGCTCAAGTGTCCAGAGATGAAAGAAACGAATACTATGGGGCAACTACAGAAAAAATTGAAAATGTGATGAAGGCTTTGGGTATGAGGGCTACAATAAATATCGAAATTGCCAAGGATTTAGGCGCATGACTATAAAGTTGATCGCTTACGGAGTAATTCTGTAAAGCGTTTATTTTTTTTTTCGTGATTTCATTGTTGTATCGTTTTTCTACGCGCCGGATATCCGTGGTTAAAGCTTTCCTCTGCATAGAGTAATTGTAAAAAAGGCTGAACAGATCAGAAAGAAAGTCTGATCGTGTTCAGCCTTTGCTAAAGGAAAAAACTTTAGAGCCAAAATGTCAGATATTAATTCTTTCGGTCGCGTCACTCGTTATTTTCTAATGGCCGCTCTCAACCGTGTCACTAAATGTTCAGAGCTTACTTATATTCGTGTGTGAGCTTTCTTCAAGGGAAAATTAAAGAAATGAAACTCCACAAACATGTAAACCTCAAAGTGGAATAAATCGCTACGATGATCAAGCCAATGGTGCGTAAGCGGTTGAATTATTTAACGAGATTCTGTCCCTTTATGGTTCATTACACCATATCTTGCCTTAATCGAAGACTCGTCAAAAAGGCCATGTGCAAATTCAAGCACCTAAGAGGTCGATCACAAATAGCTGAATTATGGCTCAATAGACTGGTCCAAAGAATCCTCGACTATTTTCCTGATGGGTCCTGGTTAGTATTAAGATCCGTGGTAACTAATTAAATATCGTTTTTTTTAGTGGTGTTCGATATTTGAAAAATATATATAGGCAACTTTTTTGCCATTAATTACAATATTTCTCTGACCAAGATCTCATAGCAAATAAAATCGGTTTTAAGGCCAAACCTTTTTCAGTAGGTTCATATTTCACCGTAGGCGGCATTGTGGGTAACACTTTTCTATTGACTACGCCATTTTTTTCAAGCATACGTAGGCGTTGTGATAGCGTTCTTGTACTCATCTCTGGTAAACGCTTATGAATGCTACCATAGCGATTATTGCCAATCGATATTTCCCACAAAATTAAAGGTGTCCATTTGCCACTTAAGATATTGACCACCGGTTCAATTGGACAATCCAAAATATTTTTATCTATCGCCATAGCTACCTCCTCAATAAATCCGTTTTTTTTTACTGCTGCTTTACTTTTTTACCCTACTTTAATTATGAAATCTAATAGACTAAAATGCAATTAATTTAGAAACAAGCAGGAGAAAAGAGAGGGTACTATGTTATCGAATTATCCAGTTGATCAGCTATTAGGTGACCATGAAAAATGTTACTTTGGAGGTTCATTAGAAGCGAGACTACAAAAAATAATTAGCTTACTTAATTTGCCAATTGTCGTGCCTGTACCAAAGGCTATTGAACAAGCAAAGAAAATTATCACTACCAATCGGGAATCCATTTCTAAAAGAATAATAGAACAATATCATGAACCAACTTTAAAAGAAAAAATCAAAATTATATCAAAGTATTAAATAACTGGGGTGACGTGACAAAAATGATTAAATTTCAAAATGTAAGTAAAATATACAATCTAGGTGAACAAGAAGTTCTCGCTTTAAATGACGTCAGCTTTGAAATTGAAGCAGGTAAGGTCACAGTAATTTTAGGCCCGTCTGGATCAGGTAAAAGTACTACTTTAAACCTATTAGGTGGAATGGATCGAGCTTCTAGAGGAATTGTAGAAATCAATGATACTAACTTAACCGAGTTGAGTGACCATCAACTATCCGAGTATCGAAGGAAAGTTGTCGGCTTCGTTTTTCAATTCTATAACCTAATTCCTAATCTGACTGCTTTAGAAAACATCGGAATTGCCGCTAACCTTACTAAAAATGATGCTAATTCTGGAAAATATCTAGAAGCTGTCGACTTAACTAGCCGCAAAAATAATTTTCCCAGTCAGCTCTCAGGTGGAGAAATGCAGCGCGTGGCAATTGCCCGAGCGTTGGCTAAAAAACCAAAATTATTATTATGTGATGAGCCAACTGGAGCATTGGACTCGCAAACTGGCCGCAAAATCATTCAGTTACTTAAAGATGCAAGTAACCAAAAAACTTCGGTAGTTCTAGTCACCCATAATGCTGCGATTGCCCAGATCGCTGACCGGGTCGTTCATTTACACGACGGTAAGATTGCCAAAATCGTTGACAATGCTGCCCCGATGGATCCGAGGAAGGTGGCTTGGTAATGAAATTCCTCAATCGCAAACTGCGACGAGATATTTTATCCCGATGGACCCAATTTTTTTCTGTTTTTTTGATGGCTTTTTTAAGTGTTCTGATTTACACGGGTTTAGAAGGTGTTTGGCATGGGATGGATGCTAGTTTAAATGCATACATGAAAAGCAACCGTTTGGCTGATTCCTGGGTTAACGCAGTTAGCTTGACTGCAAGGGATGTTAATAAGATTAAAAAGATCAGTGGTATCAGCCAGATTTCGTTAAAGACAACGATTCAAGTTACGACTTCAGATGGTCACAATAATAAAAACTATCTGACCCTAGAAACTCCGGGAACGAAAAGCTTAAATAAACCAGTTCTTGTATCGGGTAAAGAACTTGGATCCCAAAAGAGCGGCATGTACTTAAATACTGAATTTGCCCAATCACACAATTTAAAAGTTGGCGATCATCTTACGGTTTCTTATGATCAACGGACGGTCATCCTAAAAATTATCGGTCTGATCAGGTCCCCAAGTCGGATTTATTACACCGGTACTAACGACTTTGTCGCTCCAAATTACCAGAGTTATGGTTTTGGAACAATCACCCAGCAAACCTTAAAAAATGATTTCCATTATTTGGGTCAGGCCAATCTACTAGAAATTAGTGATTCTAATAATCAAAAGATTAGAGAAGAAGTACCAAAGATTCTTGGTTTACGTTATCTTGCTTACTACAATCGCCAAACTTTACCAGAAGTATCGACTGCTTTAGACCGAGTTGGTCAGATTCGCAATTTGTCAATTATGTTTTCGACACTCTTTATTCTTTTAGCAATCCTAGCCATGTATACAACCATTCGTCGTTTAATCGAATCACAAACTCAAGAAATTGCGACATTAAAGGCTTTGGGATATTCAAATCGGTCAATTAGCTGGCACTACGCTTCTTATGGACTGCTTGTTAGCACCTTGGGAGCATTAGTCGGAACAGCGGTCTCACCCGGCATGTCCCTATTTGTCTTACAAACCCAAAAAACGATGTTTTCTCTACCCAACTGGCAGATTGCTTACACATGGAATTCTTTTGGCATTATTGCTTTAGTTATTTTAATCAGTACTATTTCAGCCTTTATCGCTTCACATAATGCTCGAAGTGGTTTACCAGCTGTTTACCTACGTGGTAATAATATTAAACAGACGCATCAAGTTAGTTTAGAAAAAATTTTTCCATCCCTTTGGCAACGGTTAAGCTATGGTAGTCGCTGGACTTGGCGGGATAGCTTAGCTAATCCAATCCGAGTTTTGATGGGAGTTGTTGGGGTTTGTGGAGGTATGGCACTCCTAATTGCCGGCTTTGGTGTCCATGATTCAATGTATAGTCAAGTATCGCAGTCTTATGGTCAAGATTTTAAATACCAGGAGCGTTATACCTTTACTTCAACTAACAATCTGTTAAACGTCCATAAGTTACTAACTAATGTAAATGGTCAATGGCTAGAAACCTTAACGGCTAGAATAAGCCCGGATGACGGTATAAACCATATTGTAAATGTTATTAGTAAAGGAGATTTAATCAATGTTATAACTACCAGTGGTAAGCATATAAACAACGGTGGAATCTATGTCACTGAAGGACTAGCTCAATCAGCCCACATTAAGCCAGGACAAACAATCAAGCTAACTAATGTCTCAACAAGTCAAAAATCTTACCAGATGGTAGTCAAAGGCATTGTTAAATCGAGCGTTCCTCAAGGGGTTTACCTGACGCAACAAACTTGGCAAAATCATGGTGGAGACTTTTTACCTCAAACCTTGTTGATGAAAGGAGTGTTATCTAATAAGAACAAAGAACTTTTAAAAACGAATGGCATTAGTAGCCAACTGGTCACTATTAAAAAGCAAAGGGCTAATGCTATTGACCTTGTTAATAACTTTCAGAGTATTTTCCTTTTGATTCAAGCTTTTGGAATTTTACTCGTAGTTGTTGTTCTCTACAATCTGGGTTCACTGAGCTTTGCGGAAAGAAGCAGAGATTATGCGACACTTAGGGTGCTCGGCTTTCACCGTAATGAAATTCGTTTACTGACTATGCGCGAAAACTGGGCCACCACTCTAATCGGTTGGATTATCGGATTACCATTTGGCTTCTGGTTTTTGGCTAAGTATGTAAGCACGTTTTCTACCTATCAGATTAAGTATTATCCGTCAATCAGTCAATTAAATCTAGTTATTGCTTCAATTATTACCATCGGTTGTGCTCTGACTACTACTTTCTTAATTGGTCAACGAATCAAGAAGCTGGATATGATTGAAGCCATCAAAGGAGTGGAATAATTATTTCTTAAAATACACCAGATAATAGTAGCAAATCTAATTTTCTAACTTAATAAGTTTTTATTTGTCGGATTTTTTACAATAATGATTCTTTGCATATTTACGAAGCGATAGAAACAAAAGAGTAATTGTAAAAAAGGCTGAACAGATTAGAAAGAAAGTCTGATCGTGTTCGGCCTTTTATAATTTATTTAGTGTATAAAGATTAAAAGCTTTTTTTGTTGACGGCTCTTATTTATTTTTCTAAAATAAGAAAAAGGAAAGTTTGGAAGTAAAGAATCAAGAAAAATGTGTATTTTAGATGCGGGAAGGAGCATACTATGGAAGCAACGAAGGTCCGGAGGAGTGCTTCAGTTATGCAAAAATCAAAACGAATGAAAATATCGAGTAAACGACAATTAACGATACCTGCTGATTTTTATGAGGATGCCGGTTTTGCAAGTGAAGCTATTGTCGAATATGACGACATTGGGAAACGTTTGATTATAAAACCTGTCAGTGCGTTAGAAGGTATGGACTTCAGCGAAGAAATTTTAAGAGACCTTATCAGCCGGGGATTATCAGGTCAAGAACTGCTTAACGAATTTTCCCGTGTTAAGAAACAAATCCCTGCGGCTATTCGGGAAATGTTTGATGAAAAGGCGGGGGAAGCTCGAGAAACTGAGATCATGACGCCGGATATGTCCTTGGACGATTATTTGGACCGTTTTCCTGAGAAAGATAGCGAGGATAATAAATAGAATATGCTGGGTATCAAATTTCATCCTAAGGCGATCAAGGAAATCAAGAAAATAAAAAAACAAGATAAAAAGTTTTACGGAAGAATAAACGATACCATTGAAGCCATAAGGCATGACCCGACAATTGGGGATACGAAAAAATACAATCTTGCAGGTTATTATTCCGTTGATTTGTATCATCAGGGTACAAACTATGAATTAACCTATCGAATCGACCATAATGAAAGCGATCGTATAATCATCATCATGATGTTCAGTACACGAGAGAATTTCTATCAGGAACTCAGGCGACGGCTTGGTCGTTGACAGGAGAACCCTTTTTCGATTTTTGCTAATTTTAGGGTGGGTGATCTCATTAAATTTTAGATCCGACAATCCAGTGAAAAGGTTGAGATACCCGTAACAACTGATGAAAGAGGTGGAAAATTAATCTGTCTTAACCTTCAGGCGACTGCCTATTCCAAGGCACGATAGAAACAAAAGACCAATTGTAAAAAAGGCTGAACAGATCAGAAAAAAATCTGATCATGTTCGGCCTTTTATAATTTACTTATATCTGATTTATAGAAAACTTAGTGTATGCACATCATTCTTTCGCTTGATTTAATAAATCAATTAAATCTGTTCGATTGACATGCGCGCAGTAAGCCGGTGTGCCATTTTGAAAACGAAAACCTTCATGCAGGGGTCCGGCGTCGTAGACATCAAAGCCAATCGACTCAATCAAGTCAGTGACGGCTTTCTTTGCTTCGGCATTATCTCCGGAAATCGGGAGGGTTCGCCGCTCCGGATCACCCTTTGGTTTTGCCGTTGTCTCGATATCGGCCGCATAGATTGAATTAAACGCTTTGACAACATGAGCATCAGGAAAATGCTCAGCCGTAAGTTCACTCGTCGTTGCAGATCCATTATCGAGGGCTGCAATACGACCGTCGCGCTGCGGATAGTAGTTCATCGTATCAATGATTGTCTTTCCGGCCAGTCCAGACGTCGGAAGCTGAGGAAGCGCGCGCAGCGGAACCGTGACGACAACAATATCGCCTTCTCGCGCCGCCTGTTCCGATGTAGCCGCTTCTGCATGTGGGCCCAGCTTCCGTACCAGTTCAGTCAGTGTTTCCGGTCCGCGTGAATTCGACATCACGACGGAATGTCCCGCTTGAATAACGCTTGCCGCAACAACCTCTCCGATATGACCGCTGCCGATAAATCCGATTTTCATTGTAAATGACTCTCTCCCTTCTTTAAACAGCTTCAGTGTAGCATTCACCACTATTTGCGTCTAACAACACGACTTATGCCATTTTTAAAGCGGATCTAAGCACGGCACATTGGAAATTGGACTCTAATGGATATATCCAATTGGTTATTTAAAAATAATGATGGCGTGCTATGATGAGAATAACCTTTTTGACGAATAACAGAGACAGCGAAAAGGGAGGGATGTTATGCGGCTAAAGATTAATAAAGAGCTTTCCTTGCCCGTGTATAGGCAATTTATCGACGGCATTAAGGAACAAATACTCTCGGGAACGCTTCCCGCAGGATTTGTTCTGCCACCGGAAAGAAAACTGGCTGCTGAAAATGATGTCAGCCGGACGACGGTGGTCAGGGCCTATGATGAATTGAAAGCTTTGGGACTTGTCGCATCGTACCGAGGAAAAGGGACCGTTGTCACGGATAAAAAGGAACCGTCACATCGTGAAAACCCAAACGTCTTTCCACTGTCCTGGTATCCTCTATTTGAAAAAAAGCTGGAAAATGTCAGTGATACGATTACGGATTTAATGGATGTCGGAAGCAGGCAAGACACGATCTCTTTCGCCGCCGGTGTCGGCGCGCCGGAACTGTATCCCATTAATCAACTGAAGATCATTCAGAACGACAGTGCCTGTACTAGCGAAGTGCTGAATCTCAGTGCTGTTGAGGGGTACTATCCGCTCAGGGAAAGCTTAAGTCAATTGATGGAGCGCCGAGGCATTTCCACATCCGCTAAGGAAGTGATGATTCTTTCCGGTTCGATGCAGGGGATTGACTTTGCGGCCCGAACTTTTCTTTCTCCGGGAGACGCGGTGATTGTAGAAGAGCCGACCTTTCTGCAGGCAATCCAGTGTTTCAGAGCAGCTGGAGCCAGGATTATCGGCATTCCGCTTGACCGTGAAGGAATCCGTACCGATGTGCTTGAGGCACAGCTTGGACGATATAAGCCCAAATTTATCTACACGATTCCGACATTTCATAACCCGACAGGGATTGTGATGAGTTTGGAGCGAAGGATGGAATTGCTGCGTATCGCCTATAAGTATCAGGTCCCGATTTTGGAAGATGATCCATATAGCGAAATCCGCTTCCTCCCGCAGAAGCTGCCTCCGTTAAAAGCGCTGGACCATTATGGGTATGTCATCTATTTAAACACATTTTCCAAAGTGCTTTTCCCGGGGATGCGCGTAGGATGGGTTGTCGCGCCGGCACCCGTGAGGAAAAAATTCACTTTGCTGAAGCAAATTACCGACCTCCATGTGAACACACCGGCACAGTATGTATTGGATCAGTTCCTTCGGGAAGGACATTATGAACCGCATTTAGAACGTGAACTAACGATCTATGAGAAGAAGAGAAACATTATGGTTTCCGCTTTAAAACAGGCGGAGGGACTGGTCGGATTTGATGTCCCGGACGGCGGTTTTTATCTTTGGTGCAGAATTCCATACACGATCCCGCAGAAACAGCTTCTTTCGTTGTGCGCTTCTAAGGGCGTACTCTACACGCCCGGCAGCGTCTTCTATCCACAGGAAAGCGACGGAGAACACTTGCTGCGATTGAATTTTACTTATGAATCGAGAGAACGCATTGAAAAAGGGATATCGATCTTCATCGAGGCTGTGAAGAAATTGAGCAAACACAATACAAAAATGGATTCGATTATCGAGGAGTACAGACCCCTTGTTTAAAGCTCGCTTTTTTGAATGAATAGATATTTTAATAAAAAATAGTAGGTGGGAGAGGATTTTTTTGATGGACAATAAATATTCTATGCGCTCAACACGTGTCACATCCTCAGCGACACGAGAAATTATGAAGGTAATCGAAAGACCGGAAGTGATTTCTTTTGCAGGAGGCCTTCCGGCTCCGGAACTTTTCCCGATTGAAGAGATGAAGGCGGCTTGTGAAGCCGTACTCACCGAATCCGGGGAACAGGCCCTGCAATACAGCACGACCGAAGGCTATCTTCCTCTTCGTCAGGAAGTTGTCCGAAGATTAGAGGCAATCGGTATTCAGACAACAGCAGGAAATATTCTGATGACCACAGGTTCGCAGCAAGGGCTCGATTTATCCGGCAAGCTGTTCCTTGATGAAGGGGATACGATCATCTGCGAGAGTCCGACTTATCTTGCGGCGATTCAGGCCTTTCGTGTGTACAATCCCAACTTTGTCGAAGTGCCTATGGATGAAGAAGGGATGCTCATGGACGAACTGGAACAGGCGCTTCAAGCCCATCCTGATGCCAAATTTATTTACACAATTCCGGACTTTCAAAATCCAACCGGCCGGACACTGAGTCTGGAGCGGCGAAAAAAGATGATTGCACTTGCCAATCGGTTCGATGTGCTGATCATAGAAGATAACCCCTACGGTGCTGTCCGTTTTTCCGGAGAAGCGCTGCCGCCTGTAAAAAGCTTAGACACTGAGGGCCGCGTCGTCTATCTCAGTACCTTTTCAAAAATATTTGCGCCGGGCCTGCGCCTGGGCTGGATTTGTGCGGATTCCGCTTTTGTTGAAAAATACGTCATGTTCAAACAGGCCGCCGATCTGCATACCGACAGCTTTGCCCAAAGAATCACGGCAAAGTATATCGAGCTTTTTGACCTTGAAGCGCATATTCGGGATATCCGGAAAGTTTATCTTTCGAGACGTCAGAAAATGATTGACTGCATTAAAGCGTTCTTTCCGGAACAAGTCAAACATAGCGCTCCGGAAGGCGGTCTGTTCCTTTGGGTTGAATTACCTGAATCCGTCGATACGCAGGAAATTTTTGAAGAATGCCTGAAACATCGTGTCGCCTTTGTTCCGGGTCGTGCCTTCTACCCAAGTCGTGTAAAGAACAACACATTCCGATTAAATTACTCAAACATGCCTGAAGAAAAAATCGTTGAAGGCATGAAGCGGTTGGGCGCGGTTCTTAAAAATTCCGTAAATAGTGGCACTGCACCTGTACTAGATGAATAAGATCCGAAGCTGATTGAATCCATTAATCAAAAAATAGATTCATAACATGCGGAATAACGGGAGAGAGCTTTTATATTAAAAATGTAAATATATAACATAAATAATAAAATAAACCATTTGATAGCTCTCAATAGCATTGTATTAACCCCTGCAAAATAAACGAGTAAAGGAAGCAAATAAAATGCGAGAACGGTACCTATTGCCGTCCACATGCCAAAGCCGGCAAAAATTTATTGGCATCCGGTCCTGAATCTGCAAGAGGAGAAAGTGAAGCCGCGATCACAGAGCGTGTACGGCAAAAATGCTGATCGAAAAACTGGATATAGATCGCGGCTATTTAAGCCGAATCTTAAAGAAATTTGAGAACAGCGGGCTGATTGCCGATTAACAGCTGGCGACAAACGGATGAACACGATCACGCTGACGAATTCCGGTATCCGGAGACTTGGGAAATTGGAGAGCAGGTCCAACCTGCAGATTGAAGAGCTACTGAATACTCTGGAATCAGAAAAGAAGGATCAAGTCCTGTCCGCCATGAGGACAATCAAAACCTTGTTGGATTATCCATCTGAGGAGCATATCCGATCCTTTCAAAAGGGGGACTTGCCATTTATTATCGAAGCTCATCGGAATTTATACAATCGGGAATATGGCTATAATGAAAAATTTGTGCAGTATGTGGCTGATGCGGTTGCTTCCTTCTCTGATCATTATGATGCTGATCAGGAAAACATATGGATTCTTGATGTGAGCCATCATCCAAAAGGTGTGATCGCCATTGTAAAAGAAACAGATGCAGCCGCTCAGCTCCGCTGGTTTCTTCTGGATCAGTCGCTCAGGGGAAGAGGCTTTGGCCATAAACTGCTTAATAAGGCCATACAGTTTTGCCGCGAGCATGCATACAAGAAAGTTATCCTTTGGACCGTCAGTGATTTAAAGGCTGCGCGTCACTTATATAAAAGTATAGGATTTCATTTGGTCGAGCAGCACGAAAATCAGGAATGGACGAGTCATAGCATAACAGAAGAGAAATGGGAGCTGTTATTGGACTGAAGATTTTCGCGGCAGTCGGTTCACGTATACTGCTTCAAATATGGAAATACGGTGATCGGCTTTTCATCTGTACTTTTTATAAACTTCTTATTGTGATACCATATATAGTGTTTTAATAAACAAAACGATACCTTATATGGTGTTAACGAAGAGGTGCGTACATGAAAAGAGTGGCTGTTTTTTGTGGCTCAAGCAGCGGAGATAAGAAAAGCTATTTAGACGGAGCACGGGAACTGGGCTATTGGCTGGCTGATCATCATATCGAATTAGTCTACGGCGGGGCCTCAGTAGGGATAATGGGCGCGTGTGCGGACGCTGCTCTTGAGAACGGCGGGAAAGTGATCGGCGTCATTCCTGAACTATTGCAGCAGCGGGAGATCGCTCATCCTCGGTTGTCTCAGTTGCACGTCGTCCATTCTATGCACGAAAGAAAAGCGAAGATGATGGAGCTTTCGGACGGCTTTATTGCGTTGCCAGGCGGCACTGGGACGATGGAAGAAATCTTCGAGGCCCTTACATGGGGACAAATCGGGCTGCATAAAAAACCCTGTGCTTTTTACAATATTGACGGCTACTATGATTTATTGGCTGCCTTTGCTGATAAAATGGTAGAATCGCACTTTCTCAGCCAAGAGAACAGGGAGAAAATAATCATTGCCGATTCGATCGATTCCATCAGTCGGCAGTTTGAAAGTTACAGCCCTCTAAAAATAAAAACCTATAATTGATCAAAGCGAAACACTTGAGTCGTGTTGGTAAAAAAAGGCAACGTGCGCTGATTCTAGTTTAACTGAATCTCGTGCGTTGCTTTTTCTATTCTCTGCAAGGCCTGCGCCATTGTTCCGTTTATCAGCATCAGGAGCAGTTTTGTTAAACACTTCAAAATGAGATAACTCGATTGCTGTTAAAATAGAGAATGTGAGTATCCCTTTAACTCATGCAGATGGAATAATCTGTAGAATGTTTTATTTCTAAAAAAATTTTATGTATCTAAGGTCGATAAATTCTAATTTTAGAGCGATTCTTCGCTATCATGGGGTTCAGCGGAATATATCGCCTTCCGCGAAAAAATATCGCCGCTCAGCAGAATATATCGCCCTTCGCGAAAAAATATCGCCGCTCAGCGGAAAATATCGCCCTTCGCGAAAAAATATCGCCGCTCAGCAGAATATATCGCCCTCCACGAAAAAATATCGCCGCTCAGCAGAATATATCGCCCTCCACGAAAAAATATCGCCGCTCAGTGAAAAATATCGCCCTTCGCGAAAAAATATCGCCGCTCAACGGAATATATCGCCTTCCGCGAAAAAATATCGCCGCTCAGCGGAATATATCGCCTTCCGCCGTAATCTTTAGTTGTAATATTTGAAGACGTATTTTGCCGACTTGAATGAGCAAGTGGGATAATAGAGAATTTATTGTGATGTGTGATACACTATGAAAAAATATATCCAAAAGGTGATGGGACCGTGGTAGACTCAGTTACTTTAATCGGATTTTCGTTGGTAGCTTTGGGAATTGTGTGTGCACCTGGACCAAATATGATGTATTTAGTATCTTGTTCTCTCACTCAAGGTAAAAAAGCGGGCTTTTTTTCTTTGTTAGGAGTTGTCACGGGATTTGTTATTTATGTTATAGCGACAATACTGGGATTAAGCTTTATTTTTGAAACTGTCCCTTTGCTTTATACCTCTATTAAAGTGGCCGGAATCATCTATTTATTGTGGATGGCATGGAATGCGATCAAACCCGGCAGCGAATCGATTTTTGAACCTCATCAAGTTCCTCATAAAACCTTTAAAACACTTTATTTCAATGGACTCATGACGAATTTATTAAATCCCAAAATAGCCGTTCTTTACATTTCGCTTTTGCCGCAATTTGAGAATCCCCATAATGGTCCATTAGCTTCGCAAATCGGAATACTTGGACTCACACAAATTATCATCAGTATTTCAGTCAACTTATTCATCGTTTTATTCGCCGGCCAAGTGTCACATATACTAAGAGACCGACCGGTATGGAAGATGGTTCAAAAGTATTTCATGGCTGGAGTTTTATGCCTGTTGGCGTTTAATTTAGCTTTTGACAAGAAAAAGTGAAGTTGGTATTTGATCAATCGATTCTGGTCTACCAAGACTTTTGTTCCATTCATGTTTTTAAAGGCTGACGGAGTTGTTTCCTGAGTTCATCACGAGTTAAAGATGTATAGGGTTACCATTGATTTGTGTAGTCATATAAGGATATAATAAGTGTATAATTTTGCTACAAGGGGCGTGGATCATGAGAATAAAGCCTTCAGCAGCGATAAGAAAGAACTACAATGAAATAGCGGAAATATGCAAAAAAAGCGGCGAGCCGGTTTATCTGACAAAAAATGGTGAAGGCGACCTTGTCGTTATGGACATTGAAGCATTTACACGACGTGAAAGTATGCTGAGACTAAGAGAACATTTGGTAGCGGCAGAAGAGGACAGATTAAGCGGAAAACAGGGATACACAATTGCTGAGACAGCTTCACTCATGCGAAAAGCCGTTCATGAGGTTTCAGATGGAAAACAGGAATAAACACTATACAGTTATTGTGTCGGAGTCAGCGGCAGAAATGCTTGTATCTCATGCCCGGTTTCTTGCAAATGTCAGCGAAGAGGCTGCGCAAAGATTGATTGGTGATTTTGAAACGGCAGCCGGATCTTTGGAGACAGTTCCCGAACGAAATCCCTGGCTTTCCGATAAATCCCTGCCGGTTAATAAATACAGAAAGTTGCTGTTAAGCAAACGCTATCTAATAATTTATCAAGTTAAAAACGAAACGGTATATGTTGATTATATTATTGATTGCAGACAAGATTACGGGTGGCTCGTGTAGTCCCTGATCATGCTCGTTTCATTTTCTTCATGAGTATCTTGTTGTGAACAAGATTTTTTAGGATAAAGAAAGTCATGAAGTCAATATAGTTAAGGCATCTGGAAAAAGTCGTCTGAAATGAAAAAAGACCAGCAGCTCTGACTGCCGGTCTTTTTTCATGAAAGAGGAATCCTCGGTCTCCTTTCAAGGAGGATGAAGCTGCAATTAACTAATGACCTTTTCCAATGCGAACGAAGCGGCCTCTGTCGCATGAATAGAGGTCGTATCAAAGACTGGAAGCGAGCAATCCTGCTGTTTGATAAGCAGCGGAATTTCTGTGCAGCCGAGAACGATGCCTTCCGCACCTTGGGATACGAGTTTCTCAATGATTTGTAAGTATTTTTCTTTGGAAGACGGTGAATAAATACCCTGGCACAATTCCTGGAAAATAATATTGTGAATAACAAGGCGATCCTCTTCATCGGGAATAATCGTTGAAATGCCATATTCCATCAACCGGTTTTTATAAAAATCCTGTTCCATGGTAAATTGGGTACCGAGCAGGCCGACCTTCGTCAATCCTTGTTTCTGAATCGCTTTTGCAGCCGCGTCGGCAATATGAATCAGCGGGATGGAAACGGCGTCCTGTACCTCCGGCGCCATTTTATGCATGGTGTTTGTACAAATGACGAGGGCATCCGCTCCGGCTATCTCCAGTTTGACGGCCGCCTGAACCATGAGATCGGTTGCTTTTCCCCATTCTCCTGCCCGTTGGAGAGCGGCGATCTCGTCAAAATCAAATGAGTACATGAAGCATTTTGCGGAATGCAGACCGCCCATTTCTTTTTGTACACTCATATTTATGTAGCGGTAGTACTCCGCCGTCGACTCCCAGCTTAATCCCCCGATCAGCCCAATCGTTTTCATTTAAATGCCTCCTCGTGATTTTTTCTAAATCGTAGCATGGTATACTGGTCTATAACAGGTCCAATAATCAAAAACTTTTATAGTACCAGTTCGTTGATTGGGTGGTTAAAATGCTATTCATAAATCTTAATCGTAAAAGTTCGCGACCATTAACGCAGCAAATCTATGAGAAGATTCGCAGAGATATTCTGAATCGGGAGTTAAAAGAAGGGGAGCGTCTGGCTTCGTCCAGGGGGCTCGCTTCCACGGTTGGCGTATCCCGCAATGTGGTATTGGAAGCCTATGATCGGCTGATTGCGGAGGGCTATCTGGAGGTCAGGCCCAAATCAGGAACATTTGTCGCCAAGGGATCTGCTTTGCCGGTGTACGTCAAAACAACAGATCATGATCAAAGGATGTTGCGAACAGACGATGAGCTCCAGATTCTTGACTTTCGCGGGGGAAATCCGGCCATCGACCAGTTTCCAAGAAAAAAATGGGGCGGGCTGACCAAGGAAGTGTGCGGCGAGGCGCCGGACCGGATCTTTGGTTATGGAGAGCCCGGCGGTATTAAAGAACTCAGAGTGACACTGGCCGGTTATCTTCAAAGGGTCAGAGGCGTCCATTGTCATCCGGAACAGATTATGATTACGCAAGGCGCTACTCAGGCTTTGCGGCTGATCACAGAGCTGTTGATCAGGGAGGGTACGGGCATCGCCGTCGAAGATCCCGTCACCGATGAAATGCGCAATATTTTTATTAACGCCGGAGCCGATCTTGTTCCTGTACCTGTTGATGAAGACGGCATATTGCCGGACTGTCTTCCTGAAGAGAAAAAACCGGGCTTTGTATTCGTTATTCTCTCCCACCAGTTCCCGATGGGAGGCATTCTGTCGATCCAAAGAAGAGTGCGGCTGATCGAATATGCCAGAAAAATGAACAACTACATTGTAGAAGATGACTACGACAGTGAATTTACGTATGAAGGTGCGCCGGTACCTTCGATTCAGGGGCTGGATCCGGAGCGGGTGATCTACGTCGGCACGTTCAGCAAAATTCTGTCTCCTGCTCTCAGAATGGGCTATACGGTGCTTCCTGAACATCTGATCGAGAAGTTCCGTCACTTAAAATGGTTCCACGATCGCCACGCCTCCTCAATTGATCAGTTGGTGCTTTCCCGGTTTATCGAGGAAGGCCATCTGGATCACCATGTCCGTAAAATGAAAAAAATTTACCGGAAAAGACGGGAAGTGCTCGTGTCCAGTATCTTATCGTCCTTTAAAGAGGCTAAAATTATCGGAAAAGCGGCAGGCATGCATCTGGTCGTCGATATTCCCGGCGCTGTATTCACGAATGATATGGTGAAAAAGCTGAAGGAAAAGGGCGTGCGCATTTATCCTGTGGTACAGTATGCCATCAAGAAAGGCCTGCACGAGCAGCAAATCGTCATGGGCTATGGCGGCCTGACACCGGAACAGATCGTAGAAGGAGTAGAAAAGTTAAAGGTGTTTTTAGACGGGAGAAAATAACTCCATTTAGCATGATAGAAAAAAGAAAAGCGGTTGATATTCTCTCATATCAATCGCATTCAAGGCAGAAAGAGCATCTTTAGTCTGATTTCTTGTTGCTGAGCAAGAATCGCATTTGTAAGAGGGTCTGTATTTATTCCTGCATTATTTTTGCCATCCCTTGCAGACATCCACCCATGCTTTCCCATTTCCGAGTTGAAACAAATCATCCAAGGTTAATTCGATCGCTGAATGGCTGCTTCCGCAAGCGGGGAAAACCGTCTTGAATCGTTTCAATGATGCGTCCATGTATACCGGCCAGCCATATTTCAAAGCAAATGGACAAACTCCGCCGATGGCATGTCCAATTAACGCTAATGTATCCTCCGGTGAGAGCATTCGGGCTTTAAAGCCAAATTGCTGTTTGAAAAGCTTGTTGTCGATCTTTGCATCTCCCGCCGCAACCAGAAGTATAGCGCCTTCTTTATTGTCGCCGCTGAAAGCAAGCGTCTTGGCGATCTGTTCGGGACTAACGTTTAATTGTTCAGCGGCTTGCTGAACACTCGCGGTCAATCCTTCGAATTCAACAACATCTTTGTCCCGGCCAAATTGAGCCAGATAATCTTTAACAGTTTCTACAGACATCTTCGAAACACTTCCTGATATATATTTTGTTGATATTTGTTAAAAAGGATTAACAATACGACATTGGGGGGTTAGAATGAATCCATTTCCTGCTGATCAGTCGGCGATCATTTCAGATGGATTTCTATTCGTTCTTTGTCTTTCCCCAGATTCCGGCGTTTCAGCTTAATACTGCCGATTTCTCCGGTAGATCGGATATGAGTGCCGCCGCAGGGAACCCGTGCGAATCCTTCGATTTCCCAGTAACGCCGCTGATTCTCCTCATCGCTGAACGCACTGATAATCCTGCGGTCGGCCGCAATCATGGACTCTATTTTATTTTCAAGGACCGGAAAAATTTCGGAAATATTCCCTTCCCAGTTGAAATCGACGCGGGCTTTGTCCTCTGAAATATGGGCACCGATTTTTTCCGGGTGATTGTAGATCTGATAGACGTATTCAAGCACGAGTTCCGCCGCAAAATGCAGCCGCATCAACCGGTATCTTTTCTCCCAGTCGACGTGAACGGTCACCGAATCTCCCGGCTTTAATTGATGATTTTTATCGATTTCGTAGATAATTTCTTTGCCGTCTTTTTGAGCACTCCATATGGCATAATCCCCAATCGTTCCAGAATCGGATTCCTGGCCTCCATTAAAAGCGTAAGCGATTGTCTGATCAAGAGTGACCTTGTCACCATTAACAGAATGGACTTTTGTTTCTAATTCGGTAAGGTAGGGATCATCCCAAAAAACTTTTTTGACCATATCAAACCCTCGTTTCTTTGGAGAAAAGCTTTTTTACCACAGGCCGAAATGGCTGTTCTATATACAGAACCTTTAACTTTTAAAAAAAGATCCGTATATAGCCGCTCGAGTCCAAATGTTCTATATACAGAACTTATGCTATAATAGTATCACTATGAAACGAATGAGACAAGGCCCAACCAAAACTACTGACAATCCTGCTCAGACACTTTCTTCTGTTGTCGGAAGGCGGATTAAAAAGATTCGTAAAGCGCGTAATATGTCATTGGCTGTATTATCTGATCTGACCGGACTGGGCAAGGGAACGCTGTCAGAAATCGAACGGGGGCTGCGCAACCCAACGCTTGATACGCTGTTCGCGATAACAACAGCCTTCCATGTTCCTTTAAGCTCCGTGCTCATTGATAATATGGATTTTTTATCCGGTATTTCTTCCTCGCCGGCTCACGGCAGCAGTGTGGATGCCCGTCTGCTTGCGCGATGGGATGAGGATACCGGAACGAGAGAAGTCTATCGGATTACGATCAATGAAACCTTGCAGAAATCAGATCCTCATGCTCCGGGGGTACGGGAAAACCTAATACTCCTGACGGGATTTGCTGAAGTCGGCAATACAGACAATCTCCTGCAATTAAAAGAAGGCGGGTCCGTCTGCTTTGATGGAGATAAACCGCACCAGTACCGCAGTCTTGACGGCAAGGCCACAGCTGTATTGATTATGTTTTATCCGGATTTAAATGCCTAGTCGCCTAAAAAGGGAATACAATAAAAGCCAGACCGAAATCCGAATTTTTTTTTTTGCGATTATGCCCATCGTTATGCAGGCAGATGACAGAGTACCGTTCATCAGTCGTCATTCCGCGCGTTTCAAATGTACTGACAGGAAAATTATTCTTCTTTAGCCTCACATTTTTATGATAGAGTACGAAAACAGTAAAGATGCGACTTGTTATATGGGAAATTGGAATGGTCTGATTGATCTTTTACACAACAGAGCGGAGGTACATATTAGTTAATGGTGCAAAAAAAAATTGAAGAAATAAATGAGCTGGGTCAGTTTATCCCATTACATTATCATTTTCAAATGCTTTCCGATGAATTCCGTATGAATGCGTTCAAGAATGCCATTGAACAGACTGTCACACCTCAGAACAAGGTTGTAGAGCTTGGCAGCGGCACGGGCGTATTATCATTTCTTGCTGCCAGGCAGGGCGCAAAAGTCTGGTCGGTAGAATATAATCCGGCGCTGGTTTCGGCCAGCCGAAAGTTTCTGAAGAACAACGGTGTGTCGGACCGGGTCACAGTTATTGAGGGGGATGCGTCTTCCTGGCTGCCTGAAGAACCGGTGGATTTGGTGATATGTGAAATGCTCCATAGTGCGCTGCTGCGTGAAAAACAAGTTCAGGTTATCGCTGATTTTCGTGACGCACATGCTGCCCGGTTTGGAAAAATCCCTCAGTTTCTGCCGTGTGCCACGCTGTTAGCTGTACAGCCTGTATGGCAAAACTACGATTTTCATGGATTCCATGCTCCCGTGCCGTTATTTCAGTCGGCCTATGCCAGGACGGATGACTGTTCCCCTTGCTGCGATCCTGTCGTGTACAAAATAGTCGACTATGACCATGCGCACGTGGAGAATATTGAATCCGTTCTGCTTTTTCAGCCGCAGCAGGATTCCGGCGTTAATGCTTTACGTTTTATTACGAAGAGTGTATTAGTCATGAATCTGTCAACGGGAAAGACGGTCGATTGGCACTCACAGCATATTGTACTGCCGCTTGAGCAGCCGCTGCAGCTTGCGGCCGGACAAACCATGCGGGTATCTTTCAACTATAAGCCGGGAGACAGTATTGAGCGGTTAAATCAGTCAATAAAGGCAGAAGCAGAGTAAGAGCAGAGGCTTCTTCGTGCAGCTGGCACCACAGGCAAAATGCTTGTGTGATAACAAATTCATCCAGGAATGGGGGGAATCGGCATTGTTCGGATCACCCCCATTCCTATTTTTTATTCAACAAAAGAGTCAGGCTGCAAAGTGAACAGCGTTCGTTTGTATTCCTGTCATTGATGTACAAAAGAAGAGCGGCGAATTAACTTGAAAGAGAAACAAGTGACTTTATGGCCACGTATGGTTTTTGGAGCGAGGAGAAACTTCTATGGCCGACTTAACGCGATTAAGCAAACGGAAAGTCCCACTGAATATACTCTGATTATGACCCGATGGGAAATTGGCATTTCCTCAATTAAACAGAGGCTCCAGTGAAGTCCGGTTAAACTTCTCTATGATTTCTCCTGCTGTATATCCTTTTTTTTGACGGAGAAATAGATATATTTTCGGATTCATTGAAGCGATGAGCATATGGGCGGTAAAGTCCGCATCCAGCGGCCGCGCTTCTTCCGTATTTATCGCTTCCTCAAGCAATGAACGGACGATTGTTTGGATGAAAACATAGGGAGAGGCTTCATAAAACGGCTTTTTTGTATTTTCACACATTGTAGAGGAGTGAATCGCTTCAATTAAGTGGGAATGCTTTTCCAGAAAATAGAGCTGTTTTTTGAAGACAGTCTGTAACCTCTCTTTTACGGATTTGGATTTTGAAACCTGTAAATACTTAATTGTCTCATCTTTAAAGGCATGGAAATAATCCTGCATTAAGTCCAGACAAAGATCCCCTTTATTGGTATAGCGGCGATACATGGTCCCCTGCCCGACATTTGCCGTTTTCGCAATCTGATGCATGCTGACATTTTCAACACCGTATTTCGAAAATAATGATTCCGTTGTCTGTAAAATCGAAGCACTGATCTCATTGGCATCCTTTCGCTGCATCCGGTCGGACATACAGGTTCATTCTCCTTCCATAGATCGATGATACGAAACATTTGACAAGCGGACAATTGTCCGATAATATTTCTAGGTAATCGGACAATTGTCCGACAAATTATATTCTTATTGTAAAGCTTTGATTAAACCGGGTCAACAGAAAGGGGCAAAGTATGAAAACAAAAGTAAACGGAGGGTCAGCATGCCATTAAAGACGACGGATGTACAAACAGACCGGGCAGCATCTGTTAAGCAAATTATTGCACCGCTTCTTGCTATTATTGTCGGCATGTTCATGGTTATTTTGGATGGAACGGCAATGAATGTCGCGCTTCCCGGACTGGTCAAAGATTTTCACAGCAAGATCTCTGTGGTTCAATGGGCAGTCACAGGGTACGCACTTGCACAGGCCGCCGTCATTCCTCTGGCAGGCTGGCTTTCGGATCGCTTTGGCGCGAAACGGGTTTTTCTCTTTTCCGTGATGATGTTCACTATTGGATCCGGCCTGTGTGCGACTTCTTCGGGAGTGGAGCAGCTGATTATTTTCAGGATCATTCAGGGGCTTGGCGGAGGAATGGTCGCACCTATCGCGATGGCCTTTATCTACCGGCTCAGTCCTCCGGATAAAGTAGGAGCTGTCATGGGCATGATCGGTATCCCGATGCTGCTCGCACCGGCACTTGGCCCGGTGCTATCCGGCTGGTTAATCGATTATGCCAGCTGGCACTGGATTTTTCTCATTAATTTGCCGATTGGTGTTCTCGCTGTTTTTGCGGGCATTCGCACATTGCCTAATATCGCCCGCCAGACCGTTCCCGCTCTGGATTTTCCGGGTATGCTGCTTGCCCCCGTCGCTTTCGCTTCGATTGCTTATGGTGTCAGCGAAGGAGGAACAAGCTGGACATCTACGGAAACCATTACCGGTTTAACTGTCGGAGGAGCGGCGTTGATCCTTTTTGTGATTGTAGAACTTCGCCGCAGGCAGCCTCTTCTGGAATTACGCGTATTCCGTTCAGGTGATTTTACCCGGGGCATTATTGTTCAGTGGATTACACAAATCGCGTTGTTTGGTACGATGTTCCTTGTGCCGTTATTTCTTCAGCAGGGCAAGGGCTTCAGTGCGTTTGATTCGGGACTGGCAGTCCTTCCGCAGGCAATCGCGGCAGGGATTTTCCTGCCTATTGGCGGTCGTTTGTTCGATCGCCTGGGTGCAAGGCCTGTCGTGCTCACCGGCTTAGTGTTTGTCACGCTTTCGGCTTTCCTTTTATCAGGCATTTCGGCGGCGGACGGGGAGTCGAAACTGATTCTTCCGCTGGCACTTCTTGGCGCGGGAATGGGCCTGTCCATGATGCCGTTAAATACACATATCATTCAGGCCGCGCCGCAAAATATTGTCAGCCGGGTCACCTCACTGACCAACGCGGCTCAGCAGGTTATGATGTCATTCGCAGTGGCCGGATTGTCGACTCTGCTGACCGATCGCTTGAAAGAACATATGAAAGAAGGCACTCAGCCGCTTCAGGCTTTATCTTCTTCTTTCGGAGATACGTTTTTTGTATTAATGGGGATTGCTATTATAGGCCTGATCTTAAGCCTTCTTCTTAAGCGGCCGAAAAAAGAAAAGGACAGAACAGAGAAATCGGAAGTGCCGGCTATGGCCGGGCGTTAAACGATTAAATGCAATGAGATAAAAGGCGCTATAATCTGCAAAGAAAAGAGATACAGGCATACTGAGGTTTTTCATAGAGAAAAATTCATTTAGGATAGAGGCAGCGTTTAATACCAGTGTGTTTACACACTGGTATTAAATTTGAAAATCTTTGGCGGAGATTGGCTGTAACACGTGCAAGCTGATTGTGAGGAGTATTTATACCAAAAAATTATTTTGTGACCCGCCTGATATAGGAATGGCAGGGCAGGCCGTTTTATTGCACAAAAAGCTTTGGAACAAGTATGAGATGTTCCTAGAAGTCCGCCATTTAATAGTGGCATAGTTCACTCATCAAATAAATGAATTCCCGACCGTTCATGCTCGAGGAGCCATTCTTTGCGCCACAAACCGCCCGCGTACCCGGTTAATTTGCCATTTGCGCCGATAACGCGATGGCAGGGCACAATAATGCTGATTTTATTTTTGCCGTTTGTCATGCCAACGGCTCTGACGGCTTTTTCATTACCGATAGAAGCAGCTATATCTTTGTAAGAACATGTTTCGGCGTAAGGTATTTTTGTTAAAGCCGTCCAGACTTTTTTTTGAAAATCGGTGCCTTCGAATAGGAAAGGGACGGAAAATTTACGCCGCGTACCTTTAAAATATTCGTCGAGCTCCTTATAACAATCTGTTAAAACTGCAGGCGTGTCCTTTTTTCTGAGGTTCAGCGGTTTCGTTCGTTCCGAAAACGTAATGGAGCAGACGGCATCTTCTGTGCTGATCAGTTCCATGACGCCGATGGGTGATTCGTAATCCAGCTTATATCGTTGATTCATAAAGAGACCTCCATAAATAAAAAGTTGCGTAGGCCTGCCAGCCGTTCCATGATCTGGCGATGTCTTTAATTTCTTCTATTGTCGGCTTGCGTTCAAGCCCTAATTGAAGCTTTAAGGCATGATGAAGACCGATATCGGCAATAGGGAAGGCGGCGGAATGGTGTAGACATCGCATCAAAACATAATCCGCCGTCCATGCGCCGACTCCGCGAATAGCCATTAAGGAAGCCTGTATCTGATCATAATCCTTTTGAAGCAAAGCTTCTTTTGTCAATTCTCCATTGGTCATCACCCGGGCGACGCCGATCACATACTCAGCTTTCCGTGCAGAAAACTGAAGCTTTTTTAAATCCTCGACATCCAGAGATGCGATTTTTTCGTATGACGGAAACAGCCAAAAGGTGTCTCCCTCGAAAGTCAGGGATTCCCCAAATTGTTCAATCAAGCGTTCTTTAAGCGTGTAGGCAAAGGTCAAATTGATTTGCTGTCCAATAATCGCCCACGTGAGAGCCTCAAATAAATCCGGAATGCCCATCACTCTTAATCCGCAATATCTGCGGATAAGCGGCCTGAGTACTTTATCCTTGCCCGCCATGGCATAAAACGGATTCAAGTCCTGTTCCAGATCAAACCATTCCCATACATAGGCGGCAACTTTTTCACGGGTATCCGGCGGCGGGGGACTGATCGGGAATTCAACATAGATTGAATTTTGTTTGAAGCCTAACTGAAACAAGATTAATGATTCATCAATTTTTACCAGTTTATATAAATAACCCTCTTTTATTCGATGAAGCATTTCCTGGTCGGATCTGCCAAGGTAAACCAGGCACTCTGTAAAACTGAAGGGTTCAGGCAAACGAAGCTCAATAGATGATTCGTGATCGATCCGGTTCATGAACTCAGGCTCCTTCTGCGATATTCAGCGGGCGAACAGTTTTTCAAACGGCGGAACACCCGATAAAAATTAGAAGGGCTCTGGAATCCCACTTCATAGCAAATTTCAAGATTTTTCCGCTCAGTGGTCCTCAGAAAGTGAGCAGCCTTATCCACTCTGATTTTCTCCAGGTAATTCCTTGGCGTTTCGGCCATTTCTTTTTTAAATAGGCGCTCAAGATAATAGGAACTGATCCCAACATAGCTCGCAATATCCCGAAGGACCAATTGCTGTCTGTAATGATTCATCAAAAAAGCAATGGCCGCTCTGATCAGTCCGATGTCAGGCGAATGATCGGCTTCCGGCCGGCATCTTTTGCACGGACGAAAGCCGGCTTTTTCGACTTCAAGAATGTCCTGATAAAATGTGACATTCATTTTTTTCGGTTTTCTCGACCGGCAGGAAGGACGGCAATAGATTTTTGTCGTTTTGACGGCAGTGAAGAACAAACCGTCATAGGCTCGGTCACATGCTGCGAATTTCTCCCACATTTCATCAAAGGTAAGATTAACAAAATCTTCCATTGTATGCCTGTCCTCCCTGATCCGACGGCTGAATACCGATATTTTTGATAGTCCTCCGATCCGGCAGCTGCAAATTGTTATCAAGCAAATAGGCTTGCTTCCACAGGATGTGAACGCCTTTAGTCGAAGATCCTTATTATACTTTTCTTGGCCTGGGCAAAAAATCATTCACCATGTTGATTCGCCATTAAAAGAAATTTTTCTGGTTTCGGCTTTCCTGCGGCATTGCGTTGATACCAGAACTTCATATTTCTTTTCTACTATTTTATCAGGATATATGCTGTGTTTCATCCTCATTCTTGCGCTTTCAGTCTGACAGAACAGGGAGCAAACGTCGTATCTGTTTATTATTCAACTTCAACTCTTCTGAAGGGCGATATAATTCTGCGAGCGGCGATATATTCTTTTGAAGGGCGATATAATTCTGTGAGCGGCGATATATTTTTCTGAAGGGCGATATAATTCTGTGAGCGGCGATAAATTCTTCTGAAGGGCGATATAATTCTGTGAGCGGCGATATATTTTTCTGAAGGGCGATATAATTCTGTGAGCGGCGATAAATTCTTCTGAAGGGCGATATAATTCCGTGAGCGGCGATATATTTTTCTGAAGGGCGATATAATTCTGTGAGCGGCGATAAATTCTTCTGAAGGGCGATATAATTCTGTGAGCGGCGATATATTTTTCTGAAGGGCGATATAATTCTGCGAGCGGCGATAAATTCTTTTGAAGGGCGATATAATTCTGTGAGCGGCGATATATTTTTCTGAAGGGCGATATAATTCTGTGAGCGGCGATATAATCTTCTGAAGGGCGATATGATTTGCGGATTGGCGATAAATTCCGGAAACGCTCGATGTTTTTCTTCGGTCTGCTGCGTATTCAAACGAACGAACTGCGGTTATCTTGACCTAACGGGATAATCGGTTTCTCAATAACGCGTCACAAAGGCAGACTCCTTCTGACTTTCACATACGCAATGATTTCCTTTATTTCATCATTCTTTAACTCAATGCCATCAATATATAACTTGTAATCTCCGCAGTTTACTTCGTCAAGATGGATGTTCGCTGTGTAACGCCGGTTAACCAGCGTATCAAGAGAAACGGTGAAAAAATCCGCAATTTTGATCAGGACATCAATCGGGGGCTGGCGATAGCCTGTTTCATAGCTGGCATACGTGCTTTTCGCGATTCCGAGAGCATCAGCCATGTTTTGAATCGTTAAATTACGGCTTTTTCGAAGTTCAATCAGTTTATCGAGCAAAAAACATAACCCCTTCCAAAAAATACTTTACAGTATTGTACACGTAAAGTGAATTTTTGTGTTGATAATAATCAAATTATAGCTATAATTTGATTGTAAATACACATATAGGGGATAAAAAGTTGGAAAAAATTTTGGTGATCGCTACGGGCGGAACGATCGTTTCGACCTTTCATAAAGACGGGTTGGCACCCGGACTGACGATTGATCAGCTGGCTCACTATTTTACTCACGGTCAGGAGGTATCCGTTGATTTCAAAGTTCTGATGAATAAGGACAGTACCAATATGCAGCCTGAAGACTGGCTGACTATGGCTAAGGTCATTCATGAAAATCAAAATCAATATGATCGTTTCATCATCACACATGGTACAGATACAATGGCTTTTACGGCTTCGGCCCTTTCATACCTGCTCCAAGGCATTAAGAAAACAGTTGTTATCACTGGGTCTCAGATACCGGTAAGTTTCAAAAGGACGGATGCGAAGAAGAATATCAGGGATGCACTGACGTTTGCACAAAAAGCCGATCTTCCCGGTGTTTTTGTTGTTTTTGACGGGAAAGCCATTCAAGGAACACGGGCAGTGAAGATACGAACGAAGAGTTATGATGCGTTTGAAAGCATCAACTATCCTTACATCGCTTTCATTGATGGTCAGACGGTCCGGATCAACTTTCGCCCTGAACCCGAGAAAGCCGTTTTTAAGGCACACATGGGCATTTGTCCTGATGTATTTTTACTGAGAGTATTTCCGGGGCTATCTCCTGTGTTTTTTGATTTCTTAAAAGATCATACAAGAGGGCTGATCATTGAAAGCTTCGGCAACGGCGGACTGCCTTTTGAAAAGAGAAGTCTGATTTCCGGAGTAAAGGAACTGGTTCAGAAGGGTATTCCTGTGATCATCACTACTCAGTGCCTTCAAGAAGGACAGGATATTCAGCTGTATGAAGTGGGAAAAAGAGTTGCTGATGCAGGAGGCATTACGGCAGGTGATATGAATACGGAAGCCATTGTCACAAAACTGATGTGGATCCTATCTCAGGCGTCGGATTTAAAGACCGTTAAGAAAATGATTCAGACACCGCTCGCCCATGATTTGGACTATATTTAATTATAATTATCAGTCTTTCATCTATCTAAGTTGACAAAATGCATCGTGAATTTTTGAAGACGAATCAACCGACTTAATGATCACCATCCTGCTCAGCCAAATTGAGCAGGCAGTGCCGATAAAAAAGCATGGGCTAAGTTCTGACTATTCACGCTTATTGATTCCAGGCGGTTTACTGTTGATTCTTTGAACGTTACTGATGATTTTCTGCAATTTACTGTTGATTTTCAACCATTTACTATTGATTCTCCGCTCTTTACTGACGATTCTCCGGCAGCATGAAATTCGGATTATTTACTTTACTCACTGTTTTTAATACTCCCTTTCGAAATACTATATTAAAGGACGTTGCGAAACATGGCAGATCAGATGGATCGGGATGGCCTGATATGCGCAGCATCCGCACGAGTTCGTTATGTATGATGGAGTTAGGGTGTGAACGTAATTTTACGAGTAAAACAAGGAATGCTCTCGCTAATTACTATTGCCTTCGCGGTCTGCTTTTCGGTTGCGCTGCTGCTCAGTATCCCGTATTCGCTGTTAAGCAAAAGCGACCGGCATATTTTCAGTACGTCGCTCTCGGTGCTGCTCTTCTCCGTTATTGTCCTTCTGTTTTTTATGGCGGCTTACCGTTTTTTCTCCCGATTAACCCGCTTCGGGTTGAATGTCGCGGCCGGCTGTCTGGCCGTAGCTATGATTTTGTTTGAATGGGTGATCATTGCCGGCTTCTCGATCCTTCCGCCGACTCTCGACGGCGGACACACGTACGGTGAAGCGCTTTACCTGCTTGCGCACGGACATGCATCCGGCGACTTTTATTACAAAGTGTATCCGAACAACATTCCGATCACCGTGCTCAGGTACTGGCTCTACCGTCTTTTTTCGATGGTGCATTTTTCAAACTACATGCTTATTGACAAGACGGCCTGTGCCGTTGTACTGAATGTTGGAATTTATTTTTCCTGGAAGCTCGTTAATCGCCTGTTTGATGCGAAAATGGGCAATCTTTTTCTGCTGATGACGCTGACCAGCTTTCCTCTCTTCTTTTATATCACTTATTTTTATACGGATACCGTGACGCTGATGTTTCCCGCTATGTTCCTGTATCTTTGGTATCTGTACCATCGGTCAATGAAAATCAGGTATCTTTTCCTCGCAGGATTGCTTCTCGGAATCGGTTATGAGATCCGGCCGAACCTGATCCTTTTTCTGCCCGCCCTGGCGATTTATATGCTTTTTGTACTCAGACTGAAAAAGGTGCTCCTTAATCTGATTGTGATTGGTGCCATGATGGTCGCCGCAGGCTTTTTCGTTCACGCCTATGATCAGCATCTCGGCTATACCTCAGATCCCTCCCTTTCAATGCCGACAACACATTGGATCATGCTCGGGCTGTCCCGCTACGGTGAATACAACGGCGCCGACTACATGCTGACCCGGAACCAGCATACGCAGCAGGGCAAAATACAGGTGGACGTGCAGCAGATCAAGTCAAGAATCATAGACAAGGGGGTTCCCGGCCTCGTTGACCTCTGGGTGATCAAAACAGCGGAAACATGGAGCATTGGCTCGCGAGGGTTCGACATTTATACGGATGTTTCGGCTCATCCGACGATGGCTTATGAATACGTGTTCGGCCGTCAGAATCAGCTGGTGCTGTATATCGTTCAGATTTTTCATGTCGTTAATCTTTTTCTCCTGGCTTTTTCTGCTCTTAATTATTTTAGAACGAATAAAGTCAGCCTGAATATCCTGATTCAGATCTGTCTCCTTGGGAACTTTGTTTTTTATGTCTTTCTGTGGGAAGCCGAGCCGCGGTACAGTCTGCTCTTTACTCCGTTCATGATCCTCGGAGCCGTTTTCGGTTTTAACGAGTTCTGGCACGCCATTCACGGCCTTAAAGCAGGGCGGTTCCGCAAAGTCATGAAAGGGAAAATGCCTGTATGGATTCTTTCTTCCTTCCTTATGGTCTGTGTCATCGCCTGTGCTTGGATGAACGTTCAGAAATACGCGCGCGATCTGACGGTGCAAAATCAGTACATCGTTGACCAGAAAAAAACCGACGGAATACAAAGTGCTTTTGTCGACGCGCATCATGCCATCCGGCAGACCTTCCGTGCAAGCAGTCCGTTTACCCATGTATCGCTCAGCGTTTACAGCAAAAAAGGACAAGGCGTTTATAATTTTTCAATCGCGAACCTGAGCAGCCACAAAAATATATTCTCAAAAAATTTCACGAGTGCGCAGGTCGGGCCCGGGCAGGATCTGACTTTTTCATTGAAAGAGGACGCGCCGGGAACCGGATCACAGTACCAGATCACTGTCAGGCAGATCAGCGGCGCGCAAGGAGGGAAGCTTGGGTTCTGGCTGTACGGAAATGGCTATGACCGGGGGGATATTTATCCGGACGGTCAATTCATGGAGACCGGTGCACAGATAAAAAATGCGGATTTGAAATTTCAGGTGTACAGTATTCAGGAAAGACCATACCTTAGTATGGAAGCCTACTGCCTGCTCTTTTCAATACCCGTCCTGATGCTGCTGTTCTATGCCTATGTTTTTCTGAAGGGCAGGAGCGGGAAAATCAACATTAAAGGCGCGTCGGACCTTTGAAAGGGGCGTGAAAGGACACTCACGCTCGGTTAATAAGCTGCCGCATAGAAACAATGCGGACGTTAAACAAAGGGGTGTCTTTTGTTCGACGAAAACATCTGCGGTTAGATCCGGTTCAATTTTACAAGACAGGAGCCGCCTCAGAACAGCATATTATGCCGCTCTGGGGCTATTAAGTTTGCAGACGGACGGATTTGGTACAGACGCCGTCCGATTGCCGGAATTTCAAGGCGTGCGAGGAACGTGACAATTGTTGTTTATAATAAATATCATTAGAATATTAATATTGATAATAAACTGTTTTTTAAAGAAAGGATGACTTTTTGTTTCGTTCGTTTATGAAAAAACCCACCTATAAATCATTTTTAAACGCTCAATGAGTGTAATTATCATTATCAATTATAAAAAATAAATGATAACATAACACTTGAAATAGCCATAATACATGTTAGAATGATAGTATAAATTAATAATAATTATAAACAAGAAAGAACCCTTACTTTTTTTCTGAACAGAATGATTGGTGCAGGTAGATAATTTATTAAATGATAATATTTATCGATTACTACGAAAGGAATGATCCATATGCTTCAGGAAACTGATTTGAAAATCGGGACCGGCCGTTCCCCATTTCCGGAAAGAATGCGACGGTTTTTGACAAAACACGGTGAATTGATCGCGGCGCTGATAGGAGGTTTTTTAACTTTACTCGGTTACATCCTTGGGCAGCTGACCGGTCTTAACTTTTGGTACATTTATCTGCTTGCCTACATCATCGGCGGATATTATCAAATCAAAGCGGGTATTTTGGACACGATTAAAAGCAAACAGCTGAATGTCGAACTGCTTATGGGCATTGCGGCGATCGGCGCTGCCGGCATTAACCACTGGATGGAAGGCGCCGTTCTGATTTTCATTTTCGCTCTTAGCGGCGCTCTTGAAACATATTCAATGGCCAAAAGTACTTCCGCTATTTCGTCGCTGATGGATCTGCAGCCGGAAACGGCAAGACTTGTCATTAATAATCAGGAACAGGCGGTTTCGGTCAGCCAGCTGAATCCCGGCGACACGATCCGCATCAAACCGGGCGAAAGAGTCCCGGCGGACGGAACGATTATTAAAGGGGAAACGACGGTTGACGAGTCGTCCATGACGGGTGAGTCGATACCGACGCTGAAAAAAGTAAAAGACGCGGTCATGGCCGGAACGGTCAATATTGACGGCAATCTGCTTGTCAGTGTCACCAAAAGAAGTGAAGATTCTCTTTTCAGCAAAATCGTTGATCTGGTCCAGACGGCGCAAAGTGAAAAAGCCCCTTCCCAGCTCTTCATTGAACGGTTTGAAAGAATTTATGTTAAGGTAGTCATCGGGATTACGTTATTGATGCTCTTCCTGCCGCATTTTGTTTTCGGCTGGTCGTGGAGCGACACGATCTACCGTGCCATGGTCATGCTCGTTGTGGCTTCGCCCTGCGCGCTTGTTGCTTCAACCATGCCGGCCGTTCTGTCCGCCGTGGCCAACGGCGCGCGTAAAGGTATTCTGATTAAAGGCGGCGTGCACTTGGAACAACTGGCCAGTGTCAAAGCTCTCGCTTTTGACAAAACCGGAACGCTGACAAAGGGCAAGCCGGAAGTAACGCATGTACTGAATGCCAGCGGCTTTGATGATGCTGCATTTACAGCTGCCGTCGCCGCTATAGAAAATAACGCTTCACATCCGCTCGGGAAGGCCATTGTTGCCTACACCCAAAAAACGGGGCGGACATTGCCGGAAGCCGAGCACGTCAAAGTGAAACCAGGGTTCGGGGTGACAGGAGAGGTCGATGGCCGTACTTATGCGATCGGGAAAGCGGATATGCTTGATCCCGCGGCCGTGCAAACCTTTATCGACAAGCACAAAAACGAGCTGCCTGAAGGCCACACCATGGTCTACGTGGAATCCGAAGGCGGGGTTATCGGTGCTTTTGCCCTGAAAGACCAAGTCAGGGAATCGTCCGTCGAAGCCATTAAAACCCTGCATCACTACGGAATTCAGACGATTATGCTGACGGGGGATAACGAAAAGACGGCCGAAGCGATACAGAAGGAGACCGGCGTCAGCTCCTTTATCGCCAACTGCCTTCCGGAAAACAAAGTCAATGAGATCAAAAAACTGAGCGAAAAATACGGTTCCGTTGGCATGGTCGGCGACGGCATCAACGATACTCCGGCACTTGCCCAGGCGTCCGTGGGGATTGCCATGGGCGGCGGAAACGATGCGGCGCTGGAAACCGCCGACATCGTCCTGATGAAGAACGATCTGCAAAGAATTGCCGATTCAGTCCGGCTATCCAAAAGAATGAACCGGATTATTAAAGTAAACATTGTCTTTGCTCTTTCGATGATCGGATTGCTGATGTGCGCGAATCTCCTGCAGTTTATCTCTATGCCTCTCGGTGTTGTGGGCCATGAAGGCAGTACGATTCTCGTTATTCTCAACGGGCTTCGTATGCTCAGGGGATAATTCAGAACAATAGATGGAAAGCACCAAATAACGGGGCTGTTTATTAACCCGCTGTTTGGTGCTTTTTTGGATATTTTTTTGTCTGTGATTTTAATGCGGTCAGCCGTTCAGTAAGCGTCTGGAAATCTCAGCCGACATGATCCTGTATCCCGCCTTGTTCATATGGAGTCCATCAACATAATATGCCTTCTTTATTGCAGGATTGAAAGGATTAAGGCCTGTCCAGGTCTGCATATCGATGCACTCGATACCATAATAAGAGGTGACCTTTTTGATAGCCCTGGCATAGTCGGTCTGATTGAGGCCGAAAATATTATGCTGGTAGGTTGATACTGGCGGACGATTTTCAATCAGCGGTGTCATATAAATAATTTTGGACTTAGGGTCATTTCGCAGAAGATATTCGGTAAAGTTCCTTAGTCCGCCGTAAAATGTGGTCCGGCTCCTTATGTTAAAACTGCCAAGCGGAACATTGTGGCGAAAATCATTGATACTGACCAGAACCAAAATGGTATCAGGATGCTTGCTATTACTGTTTATCCAGCTTTCCCGCTCCTGAAAAGAGTCTTTTCGATTGCTTCTCACGGCTACAGCGGAACCGCTGACCCCATAATTGTAAACTTTGGATGCGCCGATTTCATGCGGCAGATAAGTTGTCCATGAATATTTTGTCGTTCCACGATCCGTGTCTGCTTCAGCCCCCCTTGTCATGCTGTCGCCAAAGGCAACAAGAGAGTTTCCTTCAAATGAATCGTCTTGTTCAAAATCACGGTTATTGATGAAGCCCGTTCGTCCGTTTACAGTTACTCTGTCCCAGTTTTCGGTAAAACTCTGCCCGTAAATGACATCGTTTTGATTCAGCATTTTAATAATCGTTTTGTTAATGTCGGAAGTATCGGCATACACATCGGAGTTCGTCTTTAGTGCCCGGTACTGATGATTTTTCAACGGGACGGCAAAATCGAAGCCGCTTCGAGATACATATCCTGTATATTCTTTTCCGTTGATACGGACAAATGTTTTATACCAGTTTTTATCCATTTTCCGGACAATGAATGGTTCAGTACCTTTGATCGTTTCGTATAAAGAATTTTTTCCTTCATAAGGGTAAGGGGTTTTGTAAATATTTGTAGCTTTGCCGATACTATAGACTTTTTGCGAAACACCGGTATCATCTTTCAGAACGTCGCTGCTGTCAACATAACCGTACTGACCGTTGATTTTTGTCGCCGTTCTGTCCCAAACGTCATTAATCGGAAGCACTTTAAGCGTCTGACCCCCGGCTATACTTTTAAGCACCTTGCCGCCATTCTGCAATTGCGGGCTGCGATACACATTAACGGTTCTCTTGTCCGCAAAGATCTGCAAATCGCTCGCTCTGGCCTTGCCGGTAAAAAGTAAATGAACAGTTACAAACACAAGGCTAGCGCCCAGAAACATAAAAAAAATTTTTTTGAAAGACAAAATGGTTTTCCCCCGTCTCATTAAGCTCACTAATCTCTTTGTTTTGCTGTAATCATACAATGTGAATGGAGTAAATGGTGAAAATATGTAAATGTCTATAAAAATTTGGCAAGCATGCAAGGTCTGCACTTTTTCCGGATTGCATTCCTTACTTTGACATTTGAAGCCTTTCATCCGAAGACATAATCTTAGGGATGGCAGCGAAAGCTTACTCTGTACAATCGAAAAGGAGGAAGCTCTCTATGAAAAGAATCTTAGCTGTCCTGCTTGGACTGGCTCTTGTTCTCTCATTGGCAGCTTGCAGCCAGGGAAACCATACACAAAAAAACATTCCGTATAGTAAGTTAAATCAGCGGGAAAAAACGGCGCTCAATTTTACAGAAAACCTTTATAGCGGCAACAAATCCAAACAATACGCAGCGATTGATCGGTTTACTGCAAAACAAACGATCAGCAGTTTAAAGGAAAAAATTTCTGCCGGTAAGTTTCAACAAACGTTTCATGCTGTCGAGGTTCTGAAAGGGGTAAATGTTAAAAGCGGTAAAGGGAATGAATTTCTTGTTCTGCTGGAAATGAAGGATCAGAAAAATGTGACGAACAAACGCATTGTCGTGATGGCGGGAGACAAAGTACTGCATATCCTTTCAGGAAACAGCAAGACGTATGCCAAAGAGCTGGGCAGCTGACGAGGCAATTGAAGCAGCGGGCAGTCCTGAAGTACGCCGCTTCTTAATGCGCAGCGCAATCAATATGGGTGTTGACAATCCAAAGGTTCAGGAGTATTTTGATAAATAGATGAATATGCCCTCGTTAGGTGAGGCTCCTATACAAACAAAGGCCACTGCCCGGAAAGATCGAAAGATGCCAATGGGTAGAACAGGGATTGCCGGACTAAGGCTTTTCTTAAGGTGGCTAAGGGATGACCTTTACGTTGTATAGTGCCAAAACTGGACCAGGGGGAACCGGTTAATATCGTTTTGACTTCACGCCCCCGGGGATTGTCCTGTGGGGCTTTTTATATTTATTTGATAAGGGGGGAAAACTGGAATGGACGGTGGCAGTCGATTATGCAGCTCTTTGAATGATGCGTCTCTCTTAAATTTAAAAATAAGAATAAGAGCAGCAGCGAAAAAAACTAAGCAAGCTGCCCTCATGGCAGGAAACATCGCGTTCCTTCGACGAGACAAAGTCTGTCTGTTTCCGGTTATTCCCGTGCACCGTTACGGATAATCAAAAACAGCCCTTTATTTCGGAAGACGATGCAGAAGGAATATGAACTCTCCCTGTCCCTGACAGTGGGGAGTTCTGTTTTTTTAATCAACAAGAAAGGGAGGATACCGATGCGATGGAATCTTTTCAATAATGTCGACAAAAAAATCCGATTCGGCTGGGCTGATCTGCTGGTCATTTTTCTGTTATTATCTCTTCTTTATTTATTAACACAATTGGGGTCGGGTATGCACGCGCCTTTTTCCCCGCAGCAACAGACGTCCTTGAGTCTGGATCCCAAGTGGCTTCCTTATTATGCCGGGCGTTCGCTGCTTCGCATGTTTATTGCTTTTGCGGCATCCCTGATCTTCACTTTTATTTACGGGCGCATTGCGGCATATAACCGGACAGCGGAAAAAATCATGATTCCGGCGATCGATATTCTGCAATCCGTGCCCGTTCTCGGCTTTCTGTCGGCCACCGTGCTTGCCTTCATGGCCCTGTTTCCCGGCAGTCTGCTCGGTGTGGAGTTCGCCTCGATTTTTGCCATTTTTACCGGTCAGGTATGGAATATGACATTCAGCTTCTATCATTCGCTGACGACGATTCCTCGCGATCTGAATGAAGCGGCCAAAATGAACCGTCTGAACACTTGGCAGCGATTCGGTAAACTGGAAGTGCCGTTTTCCATGATCGGCCTCGTTTGGAATAGCATGATGTCCTTCGGCGGCGGCTGGTTCTTTCTGGCAGCCAGCGAATCGATCAGTGTCCTGAATCAGAATATCCATTTGCCGGGAATCGGCTCCTATATGGCTCAGGCGGCCAGCGAGGGGAATATTAGATACATTATTTATTCGATTGTGACAATGATTGTGGTCATCGTCGTTGTCGATCAATTATTCTGGCGCCCGATCATTGCCTGGAGCCAGAAATTCAAAAATGAACAGACGGAAGCGAAAGAAGTTCCGACTTCCTGGGTGTACGATATTCTGAAAAGGGCGCGATTTGTCCATTGGATCAATCAGAATATCCGGAAGTTTTTTCATGACTTGCTGGTTTATGTCTCTTCAAAAGGTTCCGGGATCGCTCTTCCCAAACCGATGCAGCGCATTAGAAACATTCTGAAATGGTTGATTTTGATTTTGGTCGCAGTGTTTGCCCTGCGCTATGTGTACGCGGGAATCCTCGAAATTGCCAGGCTAAGCTGGGGGGAGCTGGTTCATGCCCTCATCCTTGGCCTTCTGACCACTTTACGCGTGTTTGTTTCAACGCTCCTTGCCGTCCTTTGGACCCTGCCTGTCGGAGTTTACATTGGCACGAACCCGCGAATTGCGCGGATTGCGCAGCCGGTTGTACAGGTGCTGGCGTCTTTTCCTGCTAACATGGTATTCCCGATCGTCACGGTGCTGTATCTGAAGCTCGGCGTTTCGATGGAGATCGGCGCCGTCCCGCTCATGATGCTGGGCACGCAGTGGTACGTGCTGTTCAATGTCATTGCCGGCGCTATGGCCATTCCCTCTGATCTCAGGGAAGCGGCCGCTATTTTAAAACTGACACGCTGGCAGACATGGAAAACGCTGATTTTTCCGGCGGTTTTCCCATTTCTCATAACCGGCTGTATTACGGCAAGCGGAGGCGCCTGGAACGCCAGTATTGTCTCCGAGATTGTATCCTGGAAGACTAATAATCTGCAGGCATCCGGACTGGGTTCGTATATTGCCCAGGCAACAAAACTGGGAAACTGGCCGGAAATCATCTGGGGCATCATCGTCATGTGTCTGCTTGTCGTGGTTATCAATCGCTTATTATGGCGAAGGCTGTACGCATTAGCGGAGAAAAAATATCATCTGGATTAGAGGTGACTTAGATCATGGAAAAAACTTTGATTGAACTGCGGCACATCAGCAAGAGGTATGATCTGCCGAATCAGGGTAACGTCAGGATTCTGGAAGATATCAGCATCAGCATTAAAGAAGGCGAACTCATTTCGATTCTTGGTCCGTCCGGCTCTGGAAAATCGACGCTGCTGAGGATTATTGCCGGACTGGTTTCCCCTTCGGAAGGTTCGGTCCTCTATAATGGAAAACAGATTGTCGGCACGAATCCGGGTGTCGGTATGGTGTTTCAGTCATTTGCTTTATTCCCCTGGCTGACAGTCCTTGAAAATGTGAAACTCGGACTTGACAATCGTCCGCTCCGGGAAGATGAAAAAATGCGCCGGGCGCTTTCCGCCATAGATATGATCGGACTTGACGGGTTTGAAGGAGCCTATCCGAAGGAATTATCAGGGGGCATGCGCCAGCGTGTGGGCATCGGACGCGCTTTAGTCATGGAACCGGATATCCTGCTGATGGATGAACCCTTTTCGGCGCTCGATGTGCTGACTGCGGAAAACTTAAAACGCGATTTGCTTGAACTGTGGATCGAGAAAAAAATCCCGACAAAAAGTATCATCATGGTCACGCACAGCATCGAGGAAGCTGTCTATATGTCCGACCGGGCTATTATCCTGTCGCGAGATCCCGCCCGCGTCATTTCCGATATCTCCATTCCGATGCCGCATTGGCGGGATAAAACAGAATTTCAGTTTACAGAATTCGTTGATCAAATTTACTCGATTATGACGAAACGTGAAGTAAAACCGGTGAACGTGCCTGGTGAAGCCAAAAAGAAAATCGAAAAATTTCCCGAAGTCCCCGCGGGAGCGCTTACCGGCTTTATTGAATTGATTGACGATCTCGGGAACACAGTGGATCTCTACAAGCTTGCCGATCAGTTCAATCTGTATCTGGAAGATTTTCTTCCTATTGTCGAAACGGCCCAGATTTTCGGATTTGCGACCATTCGCCAGGGGGATATCGACTTAACGGATATCGGCCATCAATTTGCGGATGCCAGTGTCCTCGAAAGAAAAGAAATATTTAAAGCACAGGTGCAGAAATATGTGCCCATCATTGAAAAGATTGTCCGTATTTTACGCTCAAAGTCCAATAACAAGATGGAACGTGAATTTTTCGTTGAAATTTTTGAAAAACACTTCGGCACGATAGAAGCCGATCATCAGCTGGACATTTTAATCGACTGGGGGCGCTATGCGGAACTGTTTGCCTACGACGAGGAGGCAAAGGTCCTGTATCTGGAGAGCGAGACCGCGCCTGTATTAGAGTAATTTGTATACCTTGAAAAAGATCTGCAGAAAAAAAGATTGAAAAGGTGAACGTCCGCTTTGAAATTTATTGGTGACATTTCCCAGAAAGTTCTTTAAAATTGAAAAGCGGGCCTTTTTACAACTTATTAAAAAGACACCTATTTTTAAATTAGGAGCTGAGAAGAGGATGAGCAGCAATAGTGTAGAACAGAAAGGCGTGTTCGGAGATTTCGGAGGGAGCTATGTTCCTGATGAACTGCAGCACGTATTATCGATTCTTGCAGATGCATTTGAAAAGTACAAGGATGATCCGGAGTTTCAGGAAGAATTCCGTTACTATTTAAAGGAATATGTCGGACGTGAAAATCCATTGACTTTTGCCAGAAATCTGACTGAAAAGTTAGGCGGGGCAAAAATCTATTTAAAACGTGAAGATTTAAACCATACTGGTGCTCACAAGATTAATAATGCCATCGGACAAATCCTTCTGGCAAAACGCATGGGCGCGAAGAGGATCATAGCGGAAACAGGGGCCGGCCAGCATGGTGTAGCAACGGCGACGGCTTGTGCCTTGTTCGGAATTCCATGTACCATCTATATGGGGAAACTCGACACTGAACGACAGGCGCTTAATGTCTTCCGTATGGAACTGCTGGGCGCCAAAGTCGTCCCTGTTGAAAAAGGACAGGGTCGATTGAAGGATGCTGTCGATGAAGCGTTGAATGATCTGGTGAAAAACTATCAAAATACGTATTATTTATTAGGTTCTGCAGTGGGACCCCATCCCTTTCCGACAATGGTCAAGCATTTCCAATCGATCATCAGTGAAGAATCCAAACGTCAGATCCTTGAGAAGGAAGGCAAGCTGCCTACAGCCGTGGTTGCCTGTGTCGGCGGCGGGAGCAATGCGATTGGCGCATTCGCTCATTATATTGATGAAAAAAGTGTGCGATTAATCGGTGTCGAGCCAGCCGAGGCGGCAACACTGAAAGAGGGTGTGCCTGCGGTTATTCACGGGTTTAAATGCCTGACCCTACTGGATGAAAACAATCAGCCCAGACCGACCTATTCCATTGCGGCGGGTCTGGATTATCCGGGCGTCGGGCCTGAGCACAGCTATTTGAAGACAATTGGCCGGGAAGAAAATGTTACAGTGACCGGACAGGAAGCTCTGGAAGCGTTTCAGGAACTCTCCAGGGTGGAAGGAATCATCCCGGCGCTTGAAAGCTCTCACGCCGTTGCCTATGCGCTTAAGCTGGCTAAAACCTTATCAAAAGAAGACATAATCATCGTCAATCTTTCGGGTAGAGGAGATAAGGACGTTAAACAGATTCATGATATGTTAAAAAGAAAATAAATCGTGCTGTTTTGAGAACAATGCGTCGAGAAGATTAGCGAATCAGTCATAGGGAACTTTAACTTAAATTTCAGGAAAAATCGGAATCACAGCTGATTCCGATTTTTTTATTAAAATTGCTTCTCCTTTCTCAAAGAGGTGCTAAAAATTTTTTTTAGACAGAACAAATAAAATCTGAGCAAAAAGTTGCGGCTTTTTACTCAGATTTACTTTTTCCCGCGTTCAATAGAGATGCTTTTAATGAATTTGTTCCCATCAACCACTGCCAACAAGCATTAATTGTTTGCAGGTCCATGGATTCCAATTCCCGTGTTTGCTTTCACGATAATTTCAGCGAACTTCTTTTCGTCCGCTTTCTTTGCAGAGACGAGTGTGCCGATAATCGCCGCCAGGAACCCTAGCGGAATAGAAATGATGCCGGGATTTGTTAGATGGATGAGCGGCTCACCGATAAAGATCGCAGCTCCAGGTTTTGGTGACCACACGTTCGGGCTCATCGCAACAAGAGTCAGAGCACTGAATAATCCAATCAGCATACCCGAGACGGCGCCAGTTGTATTAAAACGTTTCCAAAAAACAGTGAATAAGATAATGGGCAGGTTTGCGCTGGCTGCAACAGCAAAGGCGAGTGAGACCAGAAAAGCGACATTCATTTTTTGTGCGAAGAGGGCAAGTATAATGGACAGGATCGATACTCCGACAGCTGCCCAGCGTGCTGCAATCACTTGCTCCTTTTCCGTTGCCTTGCCGTGCCGGAGAATATGGCTGTAAAAATCATGGGCGAACGCGGACGCAGCGGAAAGAACGAGCCCGGCCACCACAGCCAATATGGTGGCAAACGCGACTGCCGAGACGAAGGCAAACAGGAAATTACCGCCGAGGGCCTGTGCAAGAAGAGGTGCGGCCATATTGCCTGCTTCATTTGCAGCGACAATTTTATCATGGCCGACAAATGCCGCAGCACCAAAGCCCAAGAAAATCGTCAGAATGTAGAATATGCCGATAATCCATGTCGCATAAACGACGGATTTTCGTGCGGTGATGGCGTCCTTGACAGTGAAGAAACGGGTCAGGATATGAGGCAATCCGGCTGTACCCAGCACAAGTGCCAAATTTAATGAAATCATGTCCAGCGGGTTTGTAAACTTGTTGCCAGGATTCAGAAACGCTGCACCAAGCGGTGTCGCAATTTTCATCTCGGAAAACATCTTTACAAGGTTAAAATCGAATTTGGCAAAGACCATAAAAGAAATGATGAACGTGCCGACCATGAGCAGGATGGCTTTTACAATCTGAACCCAGCTGGTCGCCGTCATGCCCCCGAACACAACATATACCGTCATTAACACACCGACAATAAGCACCGAATAGACATAGTTGAGACCGAGCAATAAATGAATCAGAGCTCCGGCTCCTACAAGCTGGGCTATCATGTAAAAGGTTGAAATCGTGATCGTGTTCAATGCGGCCACGCCCCGCACTTTCTTTGCTTTGAAACGGGCGGCGATCATATCGGCCAGCGTATAGTTTCCCAGGTTGCGGAGCGGTTCTGCGACGAGATACAAGACTACAAGATAAGCAACGAGAAAACCTATGCTGTAAAAGAAACCATCAAAACCTGAAAGCGCTACCATTCCTGCGATCCCTAAAAAGGAAGCGGCCGACATATAGTCTCCGGCTATAGCCATTCCATTTTGAAAACCGCTCAGGCTGCTGTCGGCTGTATAAAAGCTGCTCGTTGTTTTTGTTTTTTTCGAGGCAAGATACGTAATGATGAGAGTTATGCCGACAATCACGAGAAAAATTGAAAAAGCGAGTCCGTTCATTGACTAATCCTCCTTAAGAGCAGCTTCTTTTTTAATGGTTTCAACAAGCCGATCAAATTTGGACGCCCGCCTTGTATAGAAAATACAAAGTGCCCAAGTCATGACAAATTGCGCAAACGCAAAGATCCAGGCCCAGGTCATCGAAGCGAAAGCAGGCTGATTAAGGACGGTGGTATAGGCGGTTAAGATAGGCAATGTGAAGTAGAAAGCCATAAAAAACAGTGAACAGGGCAGAATAAAATTCCGCTTTTGCCGCAGAAGCTGTCTGAATGCTGAAGTTTGAACCAGTTTTGTGTAGTTGATCGAGGCATTCTCAAGTTTTACTTTCTCAGGGGTGTACATACTTTCTTCCAATCCAATTCCTCCTAAATGGAAATGTCATAAAATTTTCAAACTTAGCGAGCATTTCATTATATTGGGATTAACGATTAAAAAGTACCTGAAAGAACTCATCAAATATCCTTTAAGATATTTTCCATGAAATAAGGAGGCTTTGTTCAGCAGTTCCCGTTTGTGATCGGTGCCGCTCAGATCACCTCTCTCATACTTGTGGCAGATAATGGGAGAGCTGCTCAAAGGTACCGGCAAATTCCTGCCGAATCCTGTCCTGGGCATGCGTTATCCGCTTGACGCTTGAAAATGTAAGCGCTACAATTTGATTGTGAGGACATTCACAAACAGATCTGAAGCTCTGCCTTCAGATCATCACATTTGGAAGAAAGAAAGGCCGCGGGCGAACAACAGCGGATTTTCTGCAACGACCGATAGAGGAAAATATTTCTTGTTTTCCGAAAGAGGTCATGATACATTCATGCAAAAGTGAATATCAGCAAACAGAACAATCCAAAACCACCGGTGGTTGGAAAGTCTGACAGACGGGATGTTTTTGTGAATCACTCCTGATGATCGACAACGAAAAAGGGAGGAATTATCATGGATCTCGGGTTAAAGGGTAAGGTAGCGTTTATTACAGGAGCCGCCGGGGGCATCGGCAAACAGACCGCTATCGCTTTGGGTGCCGAGGGAGTGAATCTGGCGCTTTGCGATATTAATAGGGAAGCGCTGGAGAAAACAGCGGCTGAGTTAAGAGAAAAAGGCGTGAAAGTTTTAACGGGACAAGCCGATGTGACAAAGGCTGACCAGACGGTCCCCTTTGAGGAACGGACGGTTGCTGAATTTGGTCGGATTGATATTCTGATCAACGACGCGGGGACCGGCCGTTTAAGTGATCCGATGGAGCTCCCTGAAAAAGAATTTCGGCGCAACATGGATCTCATGCTATACGCCCCAATTCGCCTGATCAAAGAAATTGCACCGTATATGCAAAAGGGAAAATGGGGGCGTATCATTAATGTTTCTTCTATGTTCGGCAAGCAGCCCGGAGGCTTGCTTGATTATGACACCATCAAAGCTTCCGTGATCATGGTTACGAAGGACTTTTCCAATTACTTTGCTAAAGACAATATCCTTGTAAACGCTGTCTGCCCTGGCCCGATCCGCACTCGTCTGTGGGAAGCCCCCGGTCAGCTGGGAGAGCAGCTGGCGAAGATTCTTGGAAAAACAGTGGATGAAGCGATTGATTTTTATGCAGCGAGCAACATTCCGCTTGGACGTTACGGAAAGCCCGAAGAAGTGGCCAGTCTCATTACCTTCCTTGCTTCCGACAAAGCCGAATATATTACCGGGCAGGCCATCAACATCGACGGCGGCATGGTCAAGGCCGTCGTTTGACCGTGTGCTTCCATTAAAAGGATGGGGAAAACGGCTGAATGGTGCGGCTGTGGTTGGCCGGGTATTCTTTATATGAAAAAAGTTAAGAGCAATCAATTTGAGGTATCACGGGACATAAACCGTGATGCCTTTTCTTATACTATAAGAAAGTATAGAATTTTTAAGGATTATAGTATAAGCGCAACTAAGGCAACGCCCGTACCAAGGGCTTGGCGAAGCCAAGTTTTCTAATGGACAAGAACAACAATTTTAAAGGCATGGGACCTGTGAAATAAAGTTAAAAACGGCAACGACCATTCATTTGCAACAGCAACAGATTATATTAACCTTCGTCCGTTAAAAAAAAGGCTTCGGATCTGAGAAGTACCGTATGTCCGGGTTATGGAGAGGTTTTGTCGATAAGAATCAAGAATCTGGAGAACTTGAAATAGAGGCGCAAATCAGAAGTCGCTCTCGTGCAGAAAAAGGATCCGGCCCAAGCCGGATCCCAGTGTCAGTCTGAATAATATCAAATGTGTAAAATTGAATGGACTATTGAATGATTTTACGGCTTTTAAACACTTCTTTTGCGACCGACACGGCATTAAGTACCCTTGGAAAACCAACATAAGGAATGCACTGAATAAATACTTCAATCACTTCCTCAGGTGTGACGCCAACATTTAAAGCACCGTTAATATGGACACGGAGCTGATTCTCGGTTCCCCCCAGTACGGCGAGGCTGCTCAGGGTGACACATTCACGCTGCTTCAGATCGAGAGCAGGTCGTGTATAGATGTCGCCAAAGGCGAATTCAATGATGAACTTGCCCAAGTCAGGGGCAAGTTCCTTTAAGGACTGAATGACTCTGTCCCCTTGCCGGCCGTCCACTTCCGCAAGTTTTTCCAGACCGATTTCATAACGGGTTTTTTCCATATTTCTCATCTCCTGTTTTTGATATAATTGAGCATATATGCTGGAGCTTACTCCATGTCAAGGGAAAGGAGAAATGTGTTGTGTCCTACTCGATCGGTGTTTTTGCGGAACAGACAGGATTAAGTATTGACACATTGCGGTACTATGAGAAAGAAGGATTGATTTTCCCGCAAAGAGACGAAAACAACAGGCGCATGTACACGGAAAACGATAAAACCTGGATCGCTTTTATCCTGAGACTCAAGGAAACAGCGATGCCGATCAGACAGATCAAAGAATATGCCCGGCTGAGATACGCGGGCGATTCAACGACGAAAGAACGATTGGCTCTGCTTCAATCGCACCGGGCATTTATATTAAAAGAAATGGAACGGCTGGAAGAAAATTTAGGACACTTGGACGTGAAAATCGCTTCCTACAAACAATCGATCATTGAGCACGAAAAAGCCGATTCTGCGGCGGTCCAAAGATAGATGATTCATCCTCAGACCGCTTCATAAATACCCACGCTTTACTGGCTCTGCTTCGGTAGAATAATTTTAATCAGGACAAAAGAGTTTAAGCAACTGAACGGCTTTTTTTTAAGCGGCTTGCATTTCAAGCTGTATTTTGACAAAAAATAAAGGGAACATTCGGTTGATAAAAGTCATCTTATTTCATGCAAAATGATGCTATACTTTGGTTGCAAGGACGTTTGACCACTTAAACAGAAGGGATGTGTCACATGCTATGGCTACGATTATCATTATTGCCGTAATCGCGATCATTGTGATTTATTTCATCGTGTCGTACAACGGCCTGGTCAAGTATCGCAACTGGGTTCAGGAATCCTTCAGTCAGATCGATGTTCAGCTGAAACGCCGCCATGATCTGATTCCTAATTTAGTCGAAACGGTTAAAGGCTATGCCAAACATGAAAGAGAGACACTTTCCCGTGTTATTGAAGCGCGCAATCAGCTGATCAGCGGGACACCGCAGCAGCGAATTGAGGCAGACAATCAGATTGAAGGGGCACTGAAATCGATTTTCGCATTGGCGGAGTCCTACCCCGACCTGAAAGCCAATCAGAATTTCCTGCAGCTGCAGGAGGAACTGGCGACGACTGAAAATAAGGTTGCCTACTCGCGTCAGCTCTATAATAAAACGGTTAAGGACTATAACATCAAGCGGGAATCCTTCCCGACCAATCTTCTGGCCGGGATGTTCGGATTTAAAAAAGAGGAGCTGTTAACCATTCCCGAGACCGACCGCGATGTTCCGAAGGTCACCTTTTAATGGAGGCCGGCCATGCTGTATCAGCAAATTCAGCAAAATAAGCGGAAAACCTTCTGGCTCCTCGTGTTTTTCTGCTTACTGGTCCTGGCCATCGGATGGGCGGTCGGTTATTTTGCCGGTGGTGATTCCATCATCGGTATTGTTATAGCGGGAGTGATCCTTGCCTTTTATATTCCAGTGACGTTTGCCAGTGCGAAAGCGCAGGTGCTCGGAATGTCGGGAGCCAGGGAAATAAAAAAAGAAGACAATCCAATGGTGTTCAACATTGTTGAAGAACTGTCAATTGCCGCTAACGTCCCGATGCCGAGAATTTATATTGTGGATGATCCGTCTCCCAATGCTTTTGCCACGGGTATGAAGCCGGAAGCAAGTGTCATCGCTTTTACCACGGGTTTATTGGAAAGGTTAAACCGTGAGGAAATTGCCGGCGTCGCTGCCCACGAGTTTTCGCATATTCGAAACTATGACATCCGGCTGATGACGCTGTGCATCGCCCTGGTCGGCGTGATCGTGATTATTGCCGACTTCGGTCAGCGTATATTTTTCTGGGGCGGGGGCCGCGGCAATAAGCGTGATAACGGGAAGTCCAACCCAGTCATGATGATTGTCGCGCTGGTTCTGATCATACTGGCCCCTCTTGCCGCAAGATTTGTCCAACTGGCTGTTTCCCGCAACCGTGAGTACCTCGCGGATGCTTCGGCAGTCGAGATCACACGTGATCCGCAAGGGCTGATTAACGCCCTGGCCAAGATCAGCAGCGATACGAATGGGTTGAAAGATGTTAAAGAAGCGACGGCATCTATGTACATTGCAAATCCTTTTGGCCAGAAACGGAAAAAAATGAATTGGTTTGCGACCCATCCTCCGATTGAGAGCCGGATCGAACGGTTAAGGAAAATGTAAAGCAACAGCAGATATTGGTTGGCAATAAAAAAATAAAGTCGTTTAAAATGGCAATAAAGTTGTTTTCTTTTGCTTTTGTACAGTAATCACGGAATGCGTCACTTAATCCGAGAAATGGCATAGTTAGAACCGACTTGCGGACAGTTAGAACCAACTTTGCCGTTGTTAGGACCAACTTTAAACTTGTGTTACCGATATTTTTAAACCATTTTATTTAAAAATGGAACAATTTCACAGCGTAGAAATGCGTGTTCATGGCTTCGTTATAAAACAACTTTATTGTCAGTTATCAACAGAGGCAATTTTGCAGTGCAATGCTCTATTTTTTATTGCTCTCTATCCTCAGTTTAGCGGGTCGATAAAAGCGGCCCGCTTTTTTTGCGGTTATGGAATATGCGTGAAAGAAAAGATAAAGGATCCCGCTTTTGATCATTAAGGTTTGAACTGAGTGCGCAGCCAGCGCCGGATATCAATGACTTCATCAGCGGTGACTTCATGACCGGCACGATATTCATGATAGTCGGTTTCAAAGTTCCCTTCTTTCAGGTAAGTATATAATGAACGACCGACTGCCAGAGGAAAAATCGGATCAAATTCGCCCTGAGCGAGAAAAAAAGATGGTTTTCTTTGTCCGTGAGTTTTTTTCTCCGCTTCAGAAATAAATTTCGGCAGACGGCCATTCAGAACGACAGCACCTGCAGTCTTATCCGGATAAAGCAAACTGTAGGATAAGCTCAGAATCGCTCCCTGACTGAATCCGAGAAAAAATAAAGGCTGTTCTGCCGAAAGTCTTTCTTTCTTTAAAGTATCGATCAAAAAACGATCAATGTCCGATAACGTTTTCGTTATGACCTCTTCCTCAGATCTTACCGAAAAGTCGGGAACATAATACGTGAAACCCGAACGAAAAGCAATGTTTCCCTGAATATTAATCTGCACGAAGTCGGCGGGATCATTGCTTGCGATCGAGGTTAAATCGTGATAGTTTGATCCCATGCCGTGCAGTGTGACAAGAATCGGTGTCGCATTCGTGATGGTGTCCGGCCTTTTGATTTTATATAAGCAGCTCATTTTCCCACCTCTTTTTATTTACTATTATTGTATTACTTACATAAAGTAAGTCAAACGATTATTCTTAATCCATGCCGGTATTGAAAAATGTGCAAAAAGAGCCTGAGCAAGAAACGTTTCTTGCTCAGGCTCTTGTATACGTCGGAACTTTCAAAAGGCCGGTCAGGGTAGAAGTTTTTCTCTGAGGGACGATATTTCATCGGAATTCAGGCCGATTTTTTGCAGATAGTTTGTGACATTGCCGTAAGTTTCAAAAAAATGATCGAGCGTTTTTTCCATATATTCCATATCAGAGCGGCCGTCATAGGAAGGGCGTTCCGGATGCTGTCTCAGACCTTCCCGCACTTTTAACCGAATATAGGTGTATGTGACCTGGTAGTCGGCCAGAATATCGCTGACACATACTCCGGCAGTCAGCAGAAGCAGCGCGGAAACCACACCTGTTCGATCTTTGCCTGCCGCACAGTGAATCAGGACCCCGCCTTCCTGTCCGGCGATAATCCGCATAATTTGCTGCATGATCGGAATATCCGAGATAATTTTGGCGTACAAGGGAGGAACACCTGCCTTCGATCCCGGATCGCGATTGCCGATCGCAAACGGACAATGGTAGTAGTCAAAATCCGGTGCATGTTCAAAAGCACTCGGGACGCTTGTGATTTCCTCATCCGAGCGAAAATCGATGGCGGCGGTGACACCCAGCCGCTTCAGAAGTACAAAATCATCTGAAGTTAAGTCAACCGGCGCATCGCTGCGGATAATCCGGCCAAACTGTGTTGCCTTGCCATCAGCGGCGGGATAACCGCCCAGGTCCCGGGTGTTCAGTGTTGAGGATAATGGAATACGTCTTATTGACATCGCAGTACCTCCTTCTAATCCTATTTCCGATAAAAAAGAACGTTCATCTATCCATTATAAATCAATAATATTGAAGAACCTTTTAATTTGGTGTAAAAGGTGATTGAACTGAGATTCAGTGACAACCATAAAAAGCGTGTCGTGCAGTTAACCTACACTTTTGCAGAGAAAACTTAGGAACAAAAAGAAGAGGCGGGTTCGTGTTTAATCGATTATTTAATCCGAAGGATCACGATAAAAGTTTGACCCGTGATTAACAAAGTATCAATAATAAGAATTGAAAAATTATGTTATGATGAATAAGAACAGCTGATTAAAAATGTCCGTATGTGAGAGGGGATGCCGATGGAGAGTATGGTAGTGTCGGAGCAGCTGCTTCCTTTAAAGGGAGCTTATAATTTTCGCGATATGGGCGGACTGAAAACACACGACGGGAGAAAAGTAAAGAAAGGTCTGATCTTTCGGTCGGCCGACTTGACCGGACTCACGGCAGAAGATATTCGGTACTTAAAAACGTTTGATTTCCGGCTGATCTATGATTATCGCGATAAGGCGGAGGCCGATCAGAGGCCGGATCCGCAAATCGGGCGGGAACGCCATGAACGCGTGGCCGTGAATGGTGAAGATAAAGCGACCGCTCACTCGGAATGGGAGCCGGAGACTTTCTATAAAACGTTCACGCGCGAGAAATTTACTCAGGTTTATGAACAAATGCCGATCCGGAATGCGTCCTACCGGAGAATGATGAGTCTGGTGGCGCAGCCGGAAAAAAATATGCCGTTTGTTCATCACTGTGCGGGCGGGCGCGACCGAACGGGTGTCGGAGCCATGCTTATTTTGACGACACTGGGTGTGCCTTTTGAAACGATTATGGATGACTACATGCTTTCGAACCTGACACTCGTCGATTATCACAAGGAGCTTTTCGAAGAGGCTTCGCAATATCTTACGGGCAGGGCGCTTAAACAGTTTGAAGAGGACTTTTCGCTTCATGAAGAATTCCTTGAGGCTTCAATGGATTCAATTATTGCAGCATACGGGACTTTCGATCACTATTTGACAATGGAATTCAGAATCACGTCTGATGTGCGTGAGAGAATAAAAAACTTCTGCCTTGAATAATTTTTGAAAGATTTTCCCGGGATGACGGGAGGGTCTTTTTTTGGATAAGGTCTTGGAAAATGCGGGCAGGGTCTTTGATTAAGCGCGTTTATTTCAGCGGCTTCTACAATCGGTTCAAAGCTCGCTGTTTATGGGTACCATGCGGGCTTCCTGTCGGATCGAGTGCCCGCGGCGTTCCCTGATTGCCGGACATTCCGGTGGTTTTTTCTATTTGAAACATAAGCTTCATTCTTTTTCCTCTTTAAAATCAATAAATGACAAATCATCGAAACTCCTGTCATCAAACGGTTTCCAATCCGAAAGTGACAAATCATTGGCAAGATTGCAGTGAAACCAGATTAAATTCTGTGACAATCCTGGAGTAAAAAGGCACTGTAATCCGGTCCTGTTATCCCGCAGTATCGCCTGAGCTTCCCTGCCCTGCTTTCGGTTCCATCTGAGCAGGGAATAATTTTTCAACTGAATAGGTTTTTCAGCCGGAAGAAGCGGTTTGATGGCCTTGCTGTACTGATTGAATAACTCATCGAGCATGATCGGGCGTTCCGAGACGACCTGCGGGCACGGGTGATAATAATCGCCGTTCTTGTTCATTTTTCCGAACTTCGGAATACCGGACGCTTCGATTTGCTGCAGCCATAAATCTTTAATCTCCCGAAGGTGCCGCCAGCCTCTTCGGTGATTGACTCCCCAACCGAGAAGGATCCACGGATGAACCTGAAGTTCGCCGGGTGTGACCAGGGATTCGGTGACGGTGATTTTATGGCTGTCGACGAGTGATTCGAATGTATCGATCGCCGTTTCTGCGTTCGTTTCCTGCAAATTAAATAAATTAAAAATCTGAAACCGGCCTTCGATCATCGGATGGTCATTGTGGATTTTTTCAATCAGCCGGATTAACTGATCCATAGTGGGATCCGGCTGGATGCGGCCCATTGCCGCCCCTAATGTCTTCAGTCGGGCGTCTAAATCCGGATTCAGTTTGTTCGGGTGTGCTGAACCTGGATTCAACATGAGTGCCGCCCCAAGGGATTTTTTAGATTTCCCCCATTGCATGTATGCCGACGTTCTGAACGTTTTTCCGTGGCGCAGGACAAACGATCCGAAAGCTTTTGCCTGGTTCATTCTGATCACCCCCTTTCATGATTATAGTATGTCCGACTGCTTATACCGCTTCTAATATAATCCTATTCTACCACTTGTTCTCTGATGTTAAGAATTAACCGTTTTCAAAAGCGGCGGATGTGGTCCGGACAAACTCGTCCGCCGGCTTAATAATCAGGATAGTTTTTAGTTTACAAGTTTGGCGAACTGGGCAGTCCGATGTCTGTCAAAAAAGGATGAGGTTCTGATTGTTCGCACTTATTGATTTCGGATTGTTTACTGTCGATACTTTGAATTTTACTGATGATTATCAGCCATTTACCCCTGATTCTCTGCTCTTTACTGTCGATTAACGGGCTGTGTACTCCTGAAAATACATAGAAGCCGGCTTTCCCAGACATTATTTGGTGAAAAAACGGCCGCCTCTTCTGCCGGAATTTATCGGCGGAATTTCTTCACGCAGCATAAAACGGAGCCACGGAAATTGTCCTGAGGCTCCGTTTTATTTCTTTTATTTTAACGATAAGTTGTCATTCAAAAACATTAATGCATTGCCCGAACAGGTCCTTGTTCTTTTTGATTGTCGCTTCGCTGCCGAAGACGCAGATATGATTTTCACCGGCGACGGCATTCAGAAGCGGGGCGAACTGCCGGATATCCTCTTCAGTCGTTGCCAGTACATCGTCACGGACACGCTGGATGTCCGCCTGGGTTACCCGGCGGAAATATTCAGCATCGGACTGGTCGGCTTTGTCTCTCGGAGTCAGCGGTGCGTCGAGACTGGAGATGGTGCCGATAATGTATTTAGTCATTTCGCGGTCGTCCGCGTCGAAGGATTCGGCGTATGCGCCGGCTCGATCGTAAATCTTCAGGGTATCGTCGAGATTCGGGTCGCGATAGGACCAGTAGATGAGGTTGCCGGAGGATTCAATCATTACACCGCAGCCGTACGCGCCGCCCATCACCCGTACATGATTCCACAGGTAGTCGAGAGTCAGGATCCGCTTCAGGACGTGCATTTTTCCGGAGTATTCAAAACCGAGTGTTTTGAAGTTCGCACCCTTGGTCACATACTGAACTTTGCTTGACGTCATTAGTCCCTCATTTTGTGAGGATGGCTCACCGTCCTGTCCGGATTCGACCGTCTTTTCATCCGTGCCGGACGGCGGGATATTCAGGCGTTCGAAATGGTCGCGAACGGCCTGGAGGATCGGCTGATCTCCTGTTATGCTGACAACCAATCGGTCTTCAGTGAATAGTTGCCCGGCAAGCTCGGCGAGAGCCCCGTGAATTTCGTCAAAGCGCCCGTCCAGATCTTTATCCAGTTCGCAAATAAACTGATAAAAGCGGAGCCCTTTAAGCTGCTCCCGGTAGCGGGCGACCCGTGAAAAATACGAGGCTAGTCTCCTTGCGGCGACAGACTGGCCGCCCTGATTGAAGGCCATCTCCAGTCTCGATTTCATTTCTTTGATGATTTCTTTCAGCCGAGATGGGTTATCGAAACGGCTGTGGAACAGAATTTCATGAAGGAGATCAAACGCTTCGGGCAGTTTGTCCGTCAATATTTTCGTCCTGACCGCGAATCGGGGCTTGTAAATCTCATCGCTCTCTTTATCGGCAAAGGACTGATTGTCAAAGCCGACTCCGCCGGTCTGGATATTGATTTCGCTGACAAGATCGCTGTATGTGTATTTATCCGTATCCACTTTCCCCAGAGTTTCCTGAAGCAGCGAGAGGTACGGGATATACGCTTCAGGAACGCCCGAAGCATCAAAATACAGGCTCACATAAGCGATTTTGTTCGTCGCGAGGTCGTGAAACAGCGTTTTGACTCCGTCAATTTCTGTTTCCGATCGCGGGATTTCTTCCGCTTTCTTGTCAACATCGTTCAGCGACAGCAGGGGGATTTTCCTTAAGTCTTCCGGCTGATCCTTGCTGGACTGGCGCTCCTTCAGGTTCTTTGTTTCGGTGACCAACTGATCGAGTGCTTCTTTGCTTAGGCTCTTTTTATAGTCGGCCAGTTTTTCTGCTGTCTGGCTTGCTTCTTCTTCAGCAAGGGTCCGGGACGGTCTGATCGTTACGAATGACTGGTGCCGGCTGTTCAACAGATATTTCTCGATTAAACCCTCGAAATAGTTTGAGGTGAGCGCCTGTTTGATTTTTGACAGAGAATCTTCGAATTTCAGGTGAATGAGCGGATCACCGTCGTACAGCCAGCTGTCCATCACCGCCATGCTGTAGACAAGTCCCTTCGGCATGGAACCGTAATCGGCCTCGCGGAGCTGAAACTCTTTGACGCTGATCGCTGCCTCAATTTGTTTTTTATCGAGACCGCTGCTGACGAACTGACGGAGCGTATCAAAGACGACCTTTTTAAAGGCGTCCTTTTTGTCTTCGTTTGAATTTTTCACGTTAATGGAGAAGTGAGGCTGCAGCGTGCTGTTGTCGTAGGAACCGAAGACGTCCTGACCGATGCCCGCATCCAGAATCGCTTTTTTGAGCGGGGCGGCCGGGCTGTCAAGAAGCAGATAGTCCAGTATGTCGAATGCAAGATAGGTTTCTGCGTCCGTTGCTTTCGAAACGGCAAAGTTGATGCTCATGTATGTTTTATCTTTGGCATCTTCTCCGGGCAGGATCGGATAGTCTTTGACGATTTCAACCGAGTTGCCGATCGGGGGCTGAACAGCGACGGAGGAATCCACCTCGATTTTGTCAAAGGTACTCAAATAGTTCTGATCCAGATAGGCCAGTTTTTCACTGATGTCCATGGCGCCGTACAGATAGATATAGCTGTTGGCAGGACTGTAGTATTTTTTATGTGTGTTGATGAACTGATCGTAAGTCAGATCGGGGATGCTCAGCGGGTCGCCGCCCGATTCAAAACCGTAGGCCGTGTCAGGGAAAAGCGAGTTTTGGTTGGCCCGTTCAAGCAATCCTTCCGGCGAGGAGAAAGCGCCCTTCATCTCATTGTAGACGACACCTTTGTAGTTGATCGCCTCTTTCGTGTCGATCAGTTCATAATGCCAGCCTTCCTGCTCCAGTATTTCCTTGTGCTTATAGATATTCGGATGAAAGACCGCGTCCATGTAGACGTCCATGAGATTCATAAAATCCTTGTCGTTCTTGCTGGCAACGGGATACATGGTTTTATCGCTGAACGTAAACGCGTTCAAAAACGTGTTGAGCGATCCCTTCAGCAGTTCGACGAACGGTTCTTTGACCGGATATTTGTCGGAACCGCAGAGTACGGAGTGTTCAAGAATGTGGAAGACACCTGTATTATCTTCCGGGGGTGTTCGGAAGCTGATCGTAAAAACTTTGTTGTCATCATCATTTTGCAGGTATAAAAGTTTCGCGCCGCTTTTCACATGCTCGAATACATACGCCTTGGACCGGATTTCATGAATGTCGCCGGTATGTACAAGCTGAAAACCATGGGTGATTTCGCCTTGTTTCAATGCACTCATCAATTCGACCTCCTGGAGAATACTGACTGGAAAAACGTGCGCCGCCGGTTGCCTTCTGTTATTGGTTATTTGCAGAAAGCGCCGGCTGCATTTGATCATTATTATACATTATTTGTTAGTAAAAAATGCTTCTGACCACTTTCTGTGTTTCATCGAGAAAAAAATACAACAGCTTCCATGAAGAAAGCGGACGAAACACGCCCAATAGCTGAATGACGTAATTGCCATCCTGAAATCGACAAAAGAATACCGGACATTAAGAAAAGGCAATATTTTTGATTGTGAGCTGCCGCCCGAAGATATGGATAAATCAATGCCCTGAATCAGGATCATCGCACGGATCCAAATAACTTTGCGTTTTATTGAAGAAAATAAAAAAAGCTGGTCAGGGCTAACCCCGAATCAGCTTTGTTAAATGGCGTGTGACAACCGGTATCGGCAGTTGCGCAAATCAAACGCAGGAAATCGTATACCGATTCGATTCCGCCAATGTACGGCCACTAAGGTTCACCGGCAGACACGCGGGGTCTCCCGGATTATTTCATAATTCCCGAGACAGAGACTTTTTCATGATGACGATCTCGATACAGAGGCACAATATTTTAATAGCTGTCGTCAGTTCGGACAGGGATGGGAATGACGGAGCGATCCGGATGTTCCTGTCTCTTGGATCGTTGCCATATGGGAAGGTGGCGCCTGCAGGAGTCAGTGTCACGCCCGCCTCGGCGGCCATGGCCACGACTTCTTTTGCGCATCCGTCCGGAGTGTTCAGGCTGATGAAGTAGCCACCATTAGGTTTATGCCAAGATACTTCTTTTTTATCACCGAGCTCCGACTCGAGAATTTTCAGCACCGTATCGAATTTCGGTTTTAAAATGGCCGCGTGTTTTCTCATGTGCGCTTTGAGTGTGTCCCTATCTTTTAGAAATCGGACGTGTCTGAGCTGATTGAACTTATCCGGTCCAATGGTTTGAACGGAAAGCTGCTTCTTAAAAAAGTTCAGGTTGTTTTCGCTGGAAGCCATCATGGCGACGCCGGCACCCGGAAAAGTCACTTTGGATGTGGAGCTGTACATGAAGACACGGTCGGGATGCCCCGCTGCGCTGCACGCTTTCATGATGTTTTTTAATAGATCCGGCCGGTCTGTTAAATGGTGCACAATATAGGCATTGTCCCAGAAAATTCTGAAGTCCGCTGCCGCGGTTTCCATTCCGGCGAGTCTGTCGACAACCTCATCCGAGTACGTGATGCCGTCCGGATTGCTGTACTTCGGCACACACCAAATACCTTTGATCGATGGGTCGCTGCCTGCCAGCTTTTCCACCTGATCCATATCGGGTCCATCGTCCAGCATGTCAACAACGACCATCCCGATATTCAGCTGTTCACAAATTGCAAAATGCCGGTCGTAGCCGGGACTCGGACATATGAATTTGACCGAAGGCAGCTTGCTCCAAGGCGCGGGGCTTCCGTATACGCCATGGAACATGGCCATGGACAATGTATCGTGCATGATGTTCAGACTGGAGTTGCCGCCGATCAGGATTTCTTTCGGCGAAACCTCAAGCATTTCCGCGAAGAAGGTTTTGGCGTCGGGAATCCCGTCCAGGCCGCCGTAGTTCCGAATATCATTGCCGTTGGAATCTTTTAAATCATCCTTCGTTTTCAACAATCCGAGCATGTCCATGGATAGATCCAGTTGCTCCGGGCAAGGTTTTCCTCTGGCCATGTTTAGAGACAGGTTCTGATGTTTGAAGGCATCGAACTTTTCCTTTAATGATGCCAACCGGGTTTTCAATTCCGCTGCGCCGAGCGTTTCTAAGTCACTCATGAAAGTACGCCTCCCTGTTAAGTCGAACGAAGCCATTTGTTTTTATCCATCATACTGTAATCGTAGCATACTCCGAGTGATTCGTAACGGCAATTTTTCTGTTTGCATCCCAAAAACGTAAACGTTTCCTTTTTATTAAACCATACAGATACCTCCCCCCGCATAACGAGGCATTTTTCGGACGCATCAGGATCATCCGGTCATTTTCTTTTATTTTGCATGACGGAAAGAAGAATGCGAATACTAAAAGCAAATCCGATGTTTCAGGAGACTGCAAATGAATCTGTTCAGACACTTAATTTTTCCTATTGCTGCCATTACCCTGTTATGTTGTACCTTAAGCGGGACAGCCGCGGCCCAAGTCAACCGGCATAAGTATGAAGCCCGGGGAAGCGTTGTTTGGGAGGTCCCCAATGATCAAAAAGTCGTCGCCCTGACTTTTGACGACGGTCCCAATCCGGTTTATACTCCGCAAATATTGGATTTGCTCCGGAAGTATCATGCTAAGGCCACTTTTTTTCTAATCGGGAAGAGGATACAGGCGTATCCGGATCTGGTCAAACGTGAGGTTCGGGAAGGACATGAACTGGGGAATCATACGTTTTCCCATGTGACCCTTTCCAAGGAACCCCGTTCGGTTTTTTTTGATGAAGTCAATAAAACGCAAGCGCTGATCAATCAGTACCAGAAACCGCCGCGCATCAAATTGCTTCGCCCGCCCGGAGGAAGCATTGACCCAAAAACAGTCGATTTGTCCGAAAAAAGCCGTTTTGAAGTGATTCTCTGGTCGTGGCAGCAGGATCCAAGAGACTGGTCAAATCCTGGGGTTAATCATATCGTCAGGCACGTTCTGAAGAACATTAAAACCGGTAATATCATTTTAATGCATGATTCAGGCGGAAATCGAAAACAGACGGTGGCCGCTCTTAAAGTTATCCTTCCTGCTCTGGAAAAGCAGGGATATCGATTTGCCACACTGTATGAATTGTTAAAATACGACAAAAAGTATGAAGGTCTCTATAATACGGAATTGGAGAAAATGTTACCGGAATCCCCCGGGACCAATATGAAAACAGGATCGGCGGTACTTCAGGATGACTAGTTCCCGCTTAAAAACAGTCAGGGCTTGTATCCACCAGCCTGTTCCGAGGTGCGTCATCTGTCTTGTTGATGAAACGATTCCTCAGATCATTTTCCATAATAAATCACGTTAAAAAGGTAGTGGCCCCTCGGGTTTGCTGCCTTTTTTGCGCAGTTTCTTCGCAAGGCAGCTATTTCCGGCATTCGTAATATTTCTATGGTTTTTTTGAAATTCTATGTGTAAATATTTCCAATTTGTTATGTCAAGGTATCCGTCTATCTGCCTATCTTTATAACAATAAGATTACGAAAGGAAACAGCGGAGCAGAAAATATATTACAAAAGAGGATTATAATCGGCCTGATTCTTTCGATGTGCGGAAAGAATAGAAGAAAGTCGGATTAGGCATACCGGAAACATTGCCGCTTAGAACGGAACGGTCATCATCATCTGTGCGGGGAATGGACAAGATTTATAAAGAGCTTACATAAGAAATAAAAGCGAACGTGTACAGCAGAGCTGCCGGTATCGTTCTAATTAAGCGATTATCCTGCCGGTAATAAATGTAATATAAAACGATTCTTTAGTAATGAAACTATAGACCTTATGTAACGAATTCATGTTAGATTTGGTCGAATTGACGGGAATATTGTATCCCAAGTATCCTAGTTTTACAAAGTCACCTGACGTCATGCTGTTTGAAAGACTGTGATGCATCAAGATCGTTTCCAATAGTTTGATACATCAGAGCAAACACATGACAGAGAGGCGGTTTTGCGCTTAACAAAGAGGAGAGAGGGAGGAAGTTTATGAACATCGGAAAGCTCGCCAGACAGGCAACCGCAGCGACCTTTGCCGCAGCTTTGCTCTTGGGAGGAGGATCCCTAGCTTTTGCGAAAGAAAACGGCAGTATGGATTATAAAGAAACGTACGGTTTTTCCCACATTACACGTTTTAATATGGAGAAAATACCCGGACAACAAAACAGTGCACAATTTAAGGTTCCTCAGTTCGATCCATCAACCATAAAAAACATCCCTGCCGCCAAAGGATTGGATGTATGGGACAGCTGGCCGCTGCAAAACGCGGATGGAACAGCGGCAAACTATCACGGATACCATCTCGTCTTTGCGTTGGCGGGGGATCCGAAAAACGGAAACGACACACACATTTATCTGTTCTATCAAAAGGCCGGCGATACGACGCTTGACAGCTGGAAAAATGCGGGAAGAGTGTTTACGGACAGTGATAAACTGGTATCAGGCGACCCCTATCTGAAGTATCAAACGCAGGAATGGTCGGGGTCCGCCACTTTAACTAGCGATGGCAAGGTTCGGCTGTTTTACACAGACTATTCCGGCGCTGCACAAGATGGCGGGAGCGGTTTGGGAAATCAAGTACTTACAACCTCACAAATCAATTTGTCCCAACCGGACGCGGATACACTCAAAGTTGACGGAGTGGAAGACCACAAATCGATCTTTGACGGCGGAGACGGATCGCTTTACCAAAACATCCAGCAGTTCAAAGATGAAGGTCTGTGGGGTTCCGGCGATAACCATACGCTGAGAGATCCTCACTACGTTGAAGACAACGGACATAAGTATCTGGTTTTCGAAGCCAATACCGGAACAGCGGATGGCTACCAGGGCGATAATTCTTTGTACAATAAAGCTTACTACGGCGGAAGTGAAACGTTCTTCCAAAACGATAAAAACAGTCTGCTGCAAAGTCCGAAAAAGCAGCTTGCATCTTTGGCAAACGGCGCTTTGGGTATTGTTGAATTAAATGATGACTACACAGTAAAACAAGTGTTGCCGCCGGTGATTGCATCGAACACCGTGACCGATGAAATCGAACGTGCCAACGTCTTTAAACTGAAAGGCAAATGGTACTTATTCACAGACTCAAGAGGGGCCAAGATGACGATTAACGGCATCGGGAACAAAGATGTTTACATGTTGGGCTATGTGTCCAACTCGTTAACCGGACCATACCATCCATTAAATGGAAGCGGACTTGTGTTAAATATGAATCTTGATCCGAATAATTTGACCTGGAGCTATTCCCACTTTGCTATACCGCAGGCGAATAGTGATAATGTAGTCATTACAAGCTACATGACGAACAGAGGGTTGTTTACAGACCATCAGTCGACCTTTGCACCAAGTTTCTTGCTGAACATTAACGGGCCGAAAACATCTGTTGTACCGAGCAGCATCCTTGAACAAGGGCAGTTAACGGCAGACAAGTAAGAATTAAGCAGAATAACATTGATGATTTCCTGAATAATATGATTTCCAAAAGAAGAAAATGTCGAATGACTGATGGCATTTTCTTCTTTTTTATACAAATAAAAAGTATAAAATATAAAAGATTAGAGGTATCAGTATAAGAGAAACGAAGGCTCAGGCCGTCATCAAAGACCTGGCTTCGCCAAGTTTATCTTTATACACCATGAGTTGCTATCGAAAAGAGTTAAGTGGAGGCGTTTATTTGACACAACGAATGAATAAGAAAACATACAAATGGCTGAGCATTTTCATTATAGGTATCGGACTTATTTTGATTATCGGATTATTAACGGTTCATCCCGTTAAAAAGAAAAAACCAGCTGAGGTGTATCGTCAACCGACTTATCGGGCAGTGTACCATTTTACAACACCTGATAAGTGGATGAATGATCCCCAGCGTCCCTTATTTTTTGACGGGGAATATCATTTCTACTATCTTTACAATCGCGATTATCCAAATGGCAATGGCACGGAATGGCGGCAGGCCATATCTAAAGATCTGGTTCACTGGAAAGATGAGGGGGTAGCCATTCCGAAATATACAACAAAAAACGGAGATGTCTGGACCGGATCTTTTGTTGTGGATAGCAACAATACGGCAGGATTCGGCAAAGGCGCCATTGTTGCGATTTTGACACAGCCTTCCGCAGGGGGCGGCAGGCAGGAACAGTATTTATGGTACAGTACGGATAAGGGAAAGACATTTAAATCCTACCGTGATCAGCCTGTACTGCTTAATCCAGGTGTCAAAGATTTCAGAGATCCGAAAGTGATTTGGGATAGTCAGTCTCACAAATGGGTATTGCTCCTTGCCGAGGGGACGAAGATCGGCTTTTATGAATCACAGAATCTAAAGGATTGGCACTATACCGGCGGTTTCTTTACGCAAAATATCGGTATCGTCGAATGTCCCGATCTATTCATGATGCGGGCTAATGACGGGACATTGAAGTGGGTGCTTGGGGCCAGTGCGAATGGGAAATCAATCGGTCAGCCGAATACCTATGCGTACTGGACTGGCAATTACAATGGAAAAGCATTCACCGCCGATCAAAGTGAACCGCAGTGGCTGGATCACGGTTTTGACTGGTACGCCGGCGTAACGTTTGAGAGCGGCAGCCGGGAAGATGCATTGACACAACGTTATGCCCTGGGCTGGATGAATAATTGGGATTACCCGAATAATACGCCGACGATGCAGGATGGATTCAACGGGACGGATTCAATTGTACGCCAGATCAGTCTGAAGAAGCAGGCGGGCAAGACGTACGGCCTGATCTCCCGACCGGTCGAAACATTGGATCGCCTGACCGGGTCCACAGAGCATTTTAAGCAAATCAAAGTGAACGGCTTAAAAACACTGAAAGCTAAGGGTGATGCGTATGAGCTGGATGCGGATGTCAGCTGGACGGATGCGGCTAATGTTGGACTGAGGCTTCGGGAATCGGCAGACAAGACACGCCACATTGATGCCGGTGTTTTTGTGAGGGGCGGTTACTCGTATGTTAACCGGGCTTTTACAGGACAGCCGGATCAGAGCAACAAGTATCTGGAAAGCAGAGCACCGTTTGATCCAAGTCAGAAACGTGTTCATATCAAAGTCCTTGTGGATAAGACCAGCATTGAAGTATTTATTAATGATGGTCGGATCGTTTATACCAGTGAGGTCTTTCCGCATTTAAATGATCAGGGAATCTCGCTTTTTTCAGATGGGGGGACATCGATTTTTAAAAATGTCGTGATCCGACATTTCCGTCCGATCGACGGATAAAATTGAATAGGATTAAAAGAGAACCGATCATCGCATTCACCGGCGCTTTTGACGGCCGTCATTTATTGAATAATATTTTCATGGACGGTAAGACAACATGCTATACTTAATAGATAGAGTTGGGAGAAATTTACATTAATAAAAATTATCGATAAATTTGAAATGGAGGGATATCGGTGAATCAGGAACAGAGACGGATAAACCGTGACGGTTTTACAATTAGCACGGCCAAAGACTATCTGGACATTGATCTGATTTATGACTTTCTTCATAATGAGTCTTACTGGTCGGAAGGAATGACGAAGGAGCTTGTCGCAACGGCGATTGAGCATTCAACCGTTTGCTACGGCATTTATGACGGAGATCCTGTCACGGGAAATTTTAAACAAGTCGGCTTTGCCCGCGTTGTTTCCGATCTTGTCCGATTTGCCTGGCTTGGTGATGTGTTTGTGATTCCCGAGTACAGAGGGCTCGGGCTCGGTAAATGGCTGATCAGCGTCATCACGAGTCATCCCAAACTGAAAGGGGTCAGTTTTCAACTGGCAACAAAAGACGCGCATGGTCTCTATGCTCAATATGGATTTCGCCCACTTGAAAACGTGCAGAGAAAGATGGAGAGACCGCTTAATTGGGAAGAAATACACAAGGGTAATAGCATAAAAAATAAGTAATCTGAAAAGAATTTTCTATTCCTTCAAAAACATTTTTTGGGAAAAAATTTGATCAAACAAAAAAGCTTTGCGGCTCTTATGGGGCGCAAAGCTTTTTTGGTGCTTTCATCAAAATTCCCTGGCTGTTGACCTACTCAGGAATTCGATGCTTTATCCACTCTTTTTTGGGATACAACCGAACGGCCGTTACCCATGAGCAAGATAAAGATAATGGTTATTGCTATCGGAACGATCGCAATGGCAAATGTCTGCGTAATTGAATCAGACATCACATGGATGACTTTATTTAAGATAAAAGGCGGGATCTCCGTTCGTTTATCGGATTGAAAGATCTGGCTGATGTTATTCAGATTTCCGAGAGCGGCCCGCGGATTTTGGCCGGTCTGCCCTGTGCCTTGCTGCATGGCGGCGAAGGCATCCTTAAGTTTGCCGGTAAAAAAATTATTCTGGATCGAGCCGAATACGGCAACGCCGATGGTCATGCCGAGTGAACGCAGAAAAGTGTTCGTTGAATTCGCCGTGCCCCGGTAGCGGGGCTCAAGATTCTGAATCGATGCCATAGGCAGAAGGGAAAAAGAAAATCCAATGCCGAATCCGGAAATGCTCATGTATAAAATGAGCAGGGCATGCGGCGTATCCGGTGTCATGTTGGCGAGCAGAACAATGCCGATCATATAGGTCAGATAGGAGAGGATCATCAGACTGCGATAGCTTGTTTTGGCCTGGAAAAATCCGGATACCGAACTGCCGAAAACGACGCCAAGCATCATCGGCATTAATACAAACCCTGCATTGGTTGCCGATCCGCCATAGACAGCCTGAACAAAAATAGGAATAAACACCGTCAAGATGACAAACGTTGAACCATACAAAAACGCTATGATTTGGGACGCGGCAAATAAACGGCGCTTGAATAACCAGAATGGTAAAATCGGTTCTGCAGCTCTCAGTTCGGCGATGAAAAATAGGACAAAGAATACCGCGAAACTGCCAAACAAACTGAAAATTTGCCATGATTTCCAGGCGTAGGTGTGCCCGCCCAGCTCAAGGGCGAACATCAGGCTGACGACCGAGATAACGAGGGTGACCGCACCCGCCCAGTCAATGACTTGTTTATGATGATTTCGTGACTCTTTATAAAATGTTGTCATCAAAAAGAATGCGACAATACCGATCGGCACGTTGACATAAAAGACCCAGTGCCAGCTTAAATACTCGGTGATGTAGGCGCCAAGCAGAGGGCCCAGCACACTGGCCGCTCCAAATACGGCGCCGAACAGACCGGTCATTTTTCCGCGTTTTTCAGGCGGAAAAAGATCAAAGACGATCGTAAAGGCGATCGGCATCAGAGCGCCTCCGCCGATCCCCTGAAACGCTCTGAAAAGACTCAGTTCTACCATGTTTTGTGCGAGACCGCATAAGGCTGAACCGATCAGGAAAACGACAAGCCCGAATAAGAAAAAGCGTTTGCGGCCGTACATATCTGAGAGTTTGCCGAATATCGGCATGCCGGCCATGACAGTGACCATGTAAGCGGCCGTCACCCAGACAAATTTATCGAACCCGCCCAGGTCGGAAACAATGGTCCCCATCGCGGTAGCCACAATCGTATTATCCATCGCTGCCATGAGCAGGCCGAGAAGGAGTCCTGTTACAACCAGCTTGAGATGGGTTTGATTACTTTCCATGCGCTTGCTCCTTTTATTTTATTATTTGCACAGTCTCACCTGTTGTACTGAAAAACTTATCATAACATGATTTACTAAAAAAGATAAAGAAAACTTGGCAAAACCAAAAGCAGGCTTTTTGGAGCGGGAACGAATATCTTGTTTTTCGAAAGTTATTTTAGATTTGTAAGTAGGTAGACTGCGTCCACGTATAGTACAATATAAGCAGGGGTGATGATCATGAAAAGAGACTTATCGATCTGTCCTAAGTTTGAGAAAGCTTTTCAAGTGCTGGGGAAAAAGTGGAATGGGATGATTATAGAAGTTTTATTGAGCGGAGAGAGCCATTTCAGTGCGATTGCTGCTGCGATACCTGAACTGAGCGACCGGATGCTGGCCGCACGGCTGCGCGAACTGGAAGAATTTGGGGTTGTTGAGCGCCATGTCGACACGGGATATCCGGTACAGGTCACTTATCGGCTGACGGAAAAAGGAAAAGACATTGAGCCGATATTGGCCGAGGTACATCGCTGGGCGGAAAATTGGTTTGCCGAGAAACCTCGCAGCAAGGATAAGACAGAGACAAGATAGTTTACTTTTTTGTACACCGAAACTATACTTATGTTAGTTAAGGAAAAAACATTAGCTGAGGAGTGTTTCACTCATGTCAAATGCATTTTTGGATTCAATCAAGAAGCGTCGTTCGATCTATGCCCTTGATAAAAATGTCAGCGTCACTAAAGAGGAGATTGTCGGTACAATTGAGGAGGCCGTGAAATATGCGCCGTCCGCCTTCAATTCTCAGTCGGCGCGCGCTGTTATTCTATTCGGCGAAGAAAATGAGAAACTGTGGGGTATTGGCGGTATCGTCGAACAGGCACTCCGCAAAGTTGTTCCTGATGACAAATTTGCGCCGACCGCTGAAAAGCTGGCCTCATTCAATGCAGGATTCGGCACGATTCTTTTTTTCGAGGATACGGGTATTGTTAAAGGTTTGCAAGAACAATTTCCCCTGTATGCCGACAATTTTCCAGTATGGTCGGAACATAGTACGGGAATTACACAGTTTGCTGTCTGGACCGCACTGGCCAACATCGGCATCGGTGCCTCCCTGCAGCATTACAATCCGCTGATTGACGAAGGGGTGCGCAGCGGATTTGATATCCCGGAAAGCTGGAAATTGAGAGCTCAGCAGCCGTTCGGCAACATCGTCGCTCCTGCGGGTGAAAAAGAATTTGCTCCGATCGAATCGCGGGTTAAAGTACGGGGCTGACAGGAATAGCCGGCTGAAAACAGCCGGAGCAGCCAAAGCTCATTGAAACACAATCGTTTCTAATCAAAAGGGGCGGCAAACCGATAAAGTTTGCCGCCCCTTTTATGTTTATTTTGCTGAGTCAGCGAATGCCAAAGGCGCATTTTCATCTTATGTTTTCTATGATTGTTCAAGCATGCGCTTAAGGGCCAGAACGGCGCCATTTGCAACGGTTTTCGGAACTTTAATTATGTTTTCCGGCTCGCCGTCCGCAATCCGGGTCAGCGACCAGACGAAATGCGGCAGGTCGATCCGGTTCATTGTCAGGCAGGAGCACATCACAGGATTCAGCAGACGGATGTCGAGATCCGGGCGGTCGTGTTTCAGGCGATTGACCAGATTCATTTCTGTGCCGATCGCCCAATGGGATCCTTCAGGTGCCTGATTGATCATCTCGATGATGTATTTTGTCGAACCGACATAATCGGCCTGCCGAACCACCTCATAGTCGCATTCCGGATGGACAAGGACGCGTACTTCCGGATCGGCCTTCCGGCAGGCGGCTACGTTCTTTGCCGTAAATTTCTCATGGACGGTACAGAATCCCTTCCACAAAATCACTCGTGTCCGGTTCGTTGCTTCGCCTTCGAAGCGATCCTGGACGGGATTCCAGACGACCATTTCTTCAAGGGGTACTCCCAACTTGACACCCGTGTTGCGGCCGAGATGTTGGTCAGGGAGGAACAGGATTCTTTCTTTTTGTGAAAAAGCCCATTGCATCATCTTATCGGCGTTTGAAGAGGTTACCGTCGCGCCGCCGTGCCGGCCGCAGAATGCTTTGATCTCAGCCGTTGAATTGATGTAAGTCATCGGAATGATCGTATCCCCGAATGTATCCTGTAACTTTTTCCAGGCGCGCTCAAGCTGGTAGATGTTGGCCATATCAGCCATCGCGCAGCCCGCACGCTGATCCGGTAAAATCACTTTCTGGCGGTCGTCTGTTAAAATATCGGCTGTTTCCGCCATGAAATGGACACCGCAAAACACAATATATTCCGCTTCCTTCTTTTGCGCCGACAGTTGGGCAAGCCGGAGGGAGTCCCCGCGGTCGTCGGCAAACCGGATCACTTCATCCCGCTGGTAATGGTGGCCGGGAATGTATACCTGGGCTCCAAGCTCTCTTCTGAGCCGCCAGCCTTCGTTCGTTAATTCTTCATCTGATTTTTTTAGGTAGGCGTCGGGAATCTGCGGCTCTTTCAAAAAATCTTCCATTATATTCATGGTTCACCTGCTCCTTTCGCTTTTTCGCTTAAACTGATTTTACAGCCGTTTTCAGATTAAAACTGATATCGAGTGCCCTGACCGAATGGGTCAGGCAGCCGAGTGAAATATAATCCACACCGCAATCTGCATAGGACTCCAGATTGGTTAAGTCGATGCCTCCCGATGCCTCCGTCACAATTCCGTCCGGCACTTCCGGGATCAACTTCCGGATTTCTTCAGGAGTACAGTTGTCAAACATAATAATATCCGCTTTTGCCTGAACTGCTTCCCGTACTTCGTCAATCGTGGTTGTCTCCACTTCGATTTTTACGGTGTGGCCGACCCGGGCGCGGACCTTTTGCACCGCTTTGCCGATCGAACCGGCGTAAGCGATGTGATTGTCTTTGATCATCACGGCATCATAGAGGCCGAAACGGTGGTTGAATCCGCCGCCGATCGTTACGGCATATTTCTCAAACATACGCAGGCCCGGCGTTGTCTTTCGTGTGTCACAGACACGGGCATGTTGCCCTTTTACAATTTCCGCAGCTTTACCGGTCATCGTCGCAATGCCGCTCATACGCTGGAGCAGATTGAGCAGAACCCTTTCTGCGCCAAGCAGTGAGCGGACCGGACCGGAGACGGTCATAATCCTCTCGCCTGCCCCGACCCGATCACCCTCATGAACATGGGGATGAACCGTAACGGCCGGATCAAACCATTTGTAACCGGCTGTAACAACCGGCAGCCCGCAAACGATTCCGGGTGCTTTTGCCGTATAGGTGCCGGATGTCGATTCTTCAGCAGCGAAAATGGTTTCACTCGTCAGATCGCTATCGCCGATATCTTCATTAAAAAAAGATTCAAGTGCTTGTCGCATCTTAACATTGTTCACACTTCGTCACCTCGCGAATGATGCTTTTTTTACGCCAATGCTCAACTTCCTCAGGAAAATCGGTCCGGGTATGGCCGCCCCGGCTTTCCGTCCTTTCCAAAGCCGAAGAAGCGATCAGCCAGGCTGTGGTCAGCATATTCAGCCGTTCCGCTTCCTCTTTTGTTACATTCTGGGGGCAAGTCCTATCAAAATCAATCCCCCATGATTCACACCATTTGACGGCGCGGGTGAGCGATTCTCCGGTTCGCCAGATCCCGACATTTTGAAACATCATCTGCTGAATTTCCTGCTTGGAAGGCAGGGAAAGGACGGCCTGACTGAGGACAGGCAGTGTAACGGAAGCCGGGTTCCCGTTTTCTTCGAGAATGCTTTCTGCCATCGTCGCCGCATAGGTAACCGCTTCTAACAGTGAATGGCTGGCAATCCTGTTTGCGCCGTGCACACCGGTACACGCCGCTTCCCCAATCGCATAAAGGCCGGGCAGTGTTGTACGTCCATCATGTCCGGTCGCAATTCCGCCCATCATGAAGTGGGCACCGGGTGATACCGGAATCCGTCCTTCCGCCGGATCAATTCCCGCCTCTTGACAAAGACCGGCAATCGTTGGAAAATGCTCGGAAAAATGATCAATCATAGAGATGTCCAGGTAGACTTGCCTGGCGAGTCCCGTTTGCTGCGCCTGAAATAAAGTTCTGGCCACCACATCGCGCGGTGCCAGATCCTCGAGAGGATGCACGCCGGCGAGGAGCCTGCGCCCGTCCTGATTGATCAGTTTGGCCCCTTCGCCGCGCACAGCTTCCGAAACGAGCCCGTAAACCTTTCCGTCCTTAATCAGGAGCGTCGGATGAAATTGAACAAACTCCATATCGCTCAGCGCGGCGCCGGCACGGTAGGCAATCGCCAGACCGTCCCCCGTTATGGCAGGATTGGCCGATGTCGGCGCATAAACATGGCCGCAGCCTCCCGTCGCGATCACCGTATCCTGAGCTTCATACACAACTTTTTCACCGTTTTTATTTTTCGCCCAAACGCCCGTGCAGCGGCTGTTTTTCACAATTAAGTCAAACGCCTGTGTGTGTTCGTGCACCGGTACGCGTTCGTCCAGGCAGGATCTGACGAATTTTGTGAGCTCGCGTCCTGTGGCGTCGCCCGCTGCGTGCAAGACTCTCGCAGCGGAATGGCCGCCTTCTCTGGCAAGAGAGATGCTTCCGTCTTCATTGCGGTCAAATGCCATGCCCATCTGAATAAGCGTTTCAACGGTTTGCTTACTTCTTTGGACCATATAAGACGTTTCCTGTACGTTGTTATGATACCGTCCTGCCCGAATCGCATCGTCAAGCTGGACCCGCCAATCGTCGTTATCATCGTAAGCTGCCGCGATTCCGCCTTGTGCGAGAAAAGAATTGCTTGCCTGCCATTCGTTTTTGGTGAGCAGGATCACTTTTTTCTTATCTGAAAGTTTGACAGCGGCGTAGAGCGCGGCAAGTCCGCTGCCGATGATCATGACATCCGCTTTGAATATCTTCATTTATATACACCCTTATTTACATATGTCTTGACACATATCTTGTCATATTATTAGACTAATAGCAAGTGGCAGACTTGAACTTTTTATGGAAATACAAATAGTGAAATTCGGAGGAACGGATATGATCTATCTGGATTACGCAGCAACAACACCGCTTTCCGCAAATGCCCTGGCGGCTTACGGAGATGTTGCCCGAAACTGTTTTGCCAATACCATGAGTTTGCACGACTGCGGTGCTCGGGCGTCGCGCCTTCTTGATTATTGCCGGGGGAAAGTGGCCGGCCTGCTTCATGCCGATGTCAACGGCATCTTTTTTACTTCCGGAGGATCGGAAAGCAACGATCTGGCGATAGAAGGCCTGGCCCGCGCCCATGCCGGACGGGGAAAACATCTGATCATGGTGGAAGGGGAACATTCTTCCATCGTTTCCGTACATGAAAAACTAAAGGGCGACGGATTCTCAGTCACAGTGCTCAGCAGAAATGACAGCGGTGAGGTCGAACTTGAAACGATCGAAAGAGCGGTCCGAAAAGATACCATTCTTGTCAGTGTCGACCACGTGAATAATGAAGTCGGTTCCATTCAGGATATTGAATCAATCGGCGCATTTCTTAAAAGAAAAAATATTCTTTTCCATTGCGATGCGGTGCAGTCTTATGGAAAACTGCCAATTGATGTCGAAGCGATGCACATTACAAGCCTGGCGGTTTCTGCTCACAAAATCTATGGACCGAAAGGCGTCGGCGTCTGTTATATTGATCCGAAAGTCGCCTATCATCCGCTTCTTCCGGATGTTTCACATGAGAAGGGTGTACGCCAGGGAACGGTAAATCTTCCCGGTATTGCCGCATTTGTCACTGCCTCCGATGATTGTTATCAAAACGCGGATAAGTCGCTTAAACGCATTCATGAAATGAGAAAACTTTTTATCGACGGTCTGAGAGGAAGGGGCATTCCGTTTGTCGTAGAAGGATCAAATGGCCGGCAGCTGCCGCATATTCTGGCGCTCCGGGTGAAGGGCGTCGAAGGCCAGCAGCTGATGCTCGCCGCAAACCGGCTTGGGCTTGCCATTGCCACCGGCAGCGCCTGCCATTCCAGTTTCTACCGGCCTTCACCCACTCTTCTTGCCATGGGGCGATCCGAAGATGAAGCCAGAGAACTGGTCCGGCTGTCTTTCGGAGAGACAACAGCGCAGGAAGAGACCGGTGAAGCCGCCCGGTTGTTTGTGGCTGCCGTTACCGAGGTCAGGGCGTCGATGCTGCAGTAATGGCAGCCGATGTTTGGTGAAATCGATCGAATAGTGATGCCGGGGTACGGATTCCGTTGAGGTGATTGCAGTTCTAGACGGATATACCTTTATACCTTCGGAAATTTGGAAAATTCTTCAGATGGAATTATGGACCATATTCAGTAGGATTTATTCTAACCTTTGCTGATGAGCATGTCATTTTAGTGTGGAAACAAGGCTTTATGCGATTAATGAAGCCTTTTTTTATCAAATTTTCCAATTAAAAAAATAATGTAAACTTTTTTGACATTGTTGCCATAATCCAAAAAATGAGGGTATAATTATTCTTAATTTAAAACCCAAAAAATACTTTTTCAGACAAAACAGGGGGCAATTTTCAGATGAAAAAGAAACTATCCATTTTTTCTTTGGTATTGGCGTTTATTTTAGTTCTTTCCGCCTGTGCATCCGGCAGCGGAAGCAGTTCCGGCAGTTCGGCAAGTTCTTCTTCAGGCACACAAAAAAAGACTTTGAGAGTTGTGGATGATGCCACTTACGCGCCTTTTGAGTACATGGATAAGGGCAAAATCGTCGGTTTTGACGTTGACATCCTCAACGCGCTGTCCAAAGAGACAGGCTATAAAGTTCAGCTTGCCAATGTCGGCTGGGATCCCGTGTTTGTCGAATTGAAAAATAAAACGGCGGACATGAGTATTTCGGCAATAACCATTAATAGTCAAAGAAAACAAACGTATGATTTTTCTGTTCCATACTTTTTGTCAACAAACAAAATTCTGGTCAAGAAAAACAGCAATATCAAGTCCGGCGCTGACTTGAAGGGCAAGGTCATCGCTGTCCAGACAGCGACAACCGGACAGGCCGCCGTTGAAAAAATTGTCGGCCAGAATAATCCGAACGTAAAAAAATTCAAGACAATCAACCTGGCCATCATGGAGCTGCTTAACGGCGGTGCGGACGCTGTAGTAGCCGATAACACGGTCATTGAAGAATATGCAAAGAACAATCCGGGCCAGAATCTGAAAGTGATCATGGATAAAAAAGCTTTTGCCCCTGAATTTTATGGCCTGATGTATCCTAAGGGAAGCAATCTGAGATCGGTCTTTGACAAAGCAATCAACACGTTGTATGCCAACGGTACTTATACAAAGATCTATCAAAAATGGTTTAAAGCCTCACCGGACGTTAACGAATTAAAAGCACAGCAAAAATAAAAGGGCGGTCACAAAGTGAGTGCATGCCGGAAAATTGCGTAACTCGATAGCTGTTACGCAATTTTTTGGGTTATAAGGAGGAAACCGGGTTGGATTTTCGATTTGATCTTATTTGGAACTATGCTCCGTTTTTTCTGAGCGGGACGCTGCTGACCATCGGGCTGTCTTTTGCCGGAATTCTGATAGGAACGCTTCTCGGGTTGGTGATTGCCCTCGGGAAAATGATGAGAAATAAATGGCTGTCTTTACCCTTTGTTTGCTACATCGGCTTTTTTCGGGGCACACCGCTTTTTGTTCAGATTCTAATTGTGCACTTTGGTGTCGTTCCGCTCATACTTGGCCAGTCCAATGGTATCGTCGCCGGGATTATCGCTCTGTCTCTGAATGCAGCGGCATATATCGCCGAGGTGTTCCGGTCAGGCATTCAGTCAATCGACAAAGGACAGATGGAAGCGGCAAGATCACTCGGGATGAGCCACGCGCAGGCGATGAGATATATTATCCTGCCCCAGGCTTTCAAGCGAATCCTGCCTCCTTTGGGTAATGAATTTATTGCTTTACTTAAAGACTCTTCTTTGGTGTCCGCCATTGCGGCACCTGAACTGACCTACTGGGCGCAGCAGATGGGCGCCGAGTACTTTAAGGTGTGGGAGCCCTACCTGACGATTTCCCTAATCTATCTTATTCTCACACTTTCCCTTAGCGCAGTGGTGAATCGATTGGAAAGGAGGATGGCTACAGAATGATTAAAGTGGAAAATCTGAAGAAAACTTTTGGCGATAATGAAGTATTAAAAGATATTAATGTTGAAGTGAAAAAACAGGAAGTGGTTGTCGTCATCGGGCCTTCCGGGGCCGGAAAGTCTACTTTTCTCAGATGCATCAACCTTCTGGACAGCATTACATCCGGACATATCTTTATTGAGAGCGTAGACATCACCGACACGAAAACGGATATTAACAAAATCCGCGCGGAAGTCGGCATGGTCTTCCAGCAATTCAATCTTTTTCCGCATATGAAGGTTCTCGACAATATTATGCTGGCTCCTATGAAAGTAAAGAAAGTGGAAAAAGAGAAGGCGCAGAAAAAAGCGCTTGAACTGCTGAAGAAAGTTGGGCTGGAAGAAAAAGCGGATGCGTATCCGGATTCACTCTCCGGCGGCCAGAAACAGCGAATCGCGATTGCCCGGGCACTGGCGATGGAACCAAAAATGATGCTGTTTGATGAACCGACATCGGCACTTGATCCCGAAATGGTAGGTGAGGTGCTCGACGTCATGAAACAGCTGGCCAAGGATGGAATGACCATGGTCGTTGTCACTCACGAAATGGGTTTTGCCCGGGAAGTCGGCGACCGTGTCCTCTTTATGGACGGCGGCTATATTGTAGAAGAAAACGAGCCGCATGAACTGTTCAGTCATCCACGGGAAGAGCGAACCAAAGCGTTTCTGAGTAAAGTACTTTAACTGTTTTATACAAAGAGACCATCTAAAGTCCCTAAAACCCGTGTACCGGAAAGAAATCATCATCCTTTTTTCTCTCCGGTTCTTTTTGAGCCTGCCGCTGCAATTCGGCAGGCTCTTTGTACATCATCCCATCAGAAATTGCGGTTGTCCCGGCCGTGCTTCATTTTGCATCATATTCGTCTGTCTCAATCCGTTTTCTGCGGGATTTCTGGAAAAGTTGTGACCGAATTTTAGCATTTGTTTGCCAAAAATGCAGAGAGGATTCAAATATTATTAAGTCGACGCTTAATAAATAAGTATATGCTAAATTAATGGCAGGATCGAACAAGTGATACATGCTTTATCAGAACCGAGGCGTCGGGAAATTCTTGATCTTGTCCGTGAAGGAGAACTCGCTTCCGGTGGGATCGCATCACATTTTGAGATATCCGCTTCAGCGATTTCGCAGCATCTCAAAGTACTTGAACAATCCGGATTGCTTTCTATTCGGAGGGAGGGAACAAAACGGTACTACCGAATGAAGGATGGACGCACTACATGACCAGGCTGCAGACCCTTGCTGAAGGCGGGGATCCGGGAATGGATCCCTGGTCCGTCCGGGAATAAGCCCGTCTTCCGGAAGACTTCCGAAAGGAGGTGTGAAAATGGCTTCATTGACATGCAACTGCGGTTTTACAGCAAAGGCTGATGATCGCTATCTTGAGGTTTTTGGATAGAGACGATGAACCGTCAGTAAAATGGTTAGAATGATACAAAAGAATGGATCAATAGATAGAACGTTTCATCGTTCAAAATGATTGACGTACCGTTTTTCCGGCAAAAAACGATGATGCCAGCAATGATGTAAAGAATTCCGGGGACGATTTCCATCAGGCTAGCAACACTTGAAAGGATCAGCAGCCTCTCCGCCCAAATGTACTTACTGCCTCGTTTCAGAAGATTTAACGCAATGACTGCCAGAATAATACTGACGATAGAAAAAGTAATGAAAAAAATACTGATCAAATTTAAGGTATGAATCAGACTGTTGGTATCCTGAATGCTTAAATCACTCCATACCACACCAAGCTGTTGCGCTAAGATCGACGGATCCGCCGAAACAGAATGGACAAACGGCAGCAACATCAGGAGATGAGTCACAACGATTAGAATGGGTAACACGAACTCATCTGCCCCTTTCACTGATAATTATCCCTTAATAAAAATTCTCAAACTAGCTCTGCTTCGATTAGATAATCTTAAACCGTTTCTTTGCCCAGAAACAAATAAGCCAGAGAATGACGCCCGTAATGATTGATGGAATCCAGCCAAATTGAAAAGACGGGCCGAAGTTTGGAATAAGGTGAGGCAAACCAATATTTAATGAAAAAAACAGAACGACAGAAATTCCAACTGCCACTGAGTCCTTTATTTTACTTGAATGTTTGCGAAAAAGGGACTTCCTGATAAGGTAGAAAATGAACTCTATTTCAAACCCGATTGAAGTGAGTAAAACGAGAAATTGTATCAGTGAGTTAAAAGGAAAAACGGTTGAATCCACCTTTTTGAAAAGTGAAGCGACGAAGATTGTGACGCCGTTTATTAAGAGTAACAAGGAAATTAAATTAAAGGTCAGATAACTGACAAAAGGGACGATTTTTTTCACTTTGGCGGGAGGAAGTTCACCAACGATTTCATCAGCATACTTTTTCGGGTCGTCTCCAAAAATTTCTCTTGCGGTCTTTCCTTCGTTCTGTCCCTCAATTAAATGATCAAGCATTTCCATCAGTACTTCTTCCGTTTGCTGTTCGGAGAGTTTCATTTGCAGCCGAATGTAAAGGAGGAGATCATCATAGTATTTCTCATTTTCCTTGGTCAGCAGTTTTCTTTTTTCATTGTTTTCAGAGATTAATTGTTTTGAGCTAATCATTTTTGTCCCCTCTTCTCAAAAGTGAAGTAACAGGTATGGCGATACGCTCCCATTCAAGCGACAATTCGTTCAGAGCCTCTCTCCCATCTTCGGTCAGAAAATAGTACTTTCGATTCGGTCCGGATTCCGAGGGCCGCATGTCCCCGTGGATGTAACCATTTTTCTGAAGGCGCAGGAGGACGGGATAAACCGTGCCCTCGCTCACATCTTCGAGACCCGCATCCTGCAGTTTTTTGGATAATTCATATCCGTATACAGGTTCTTTTTCGATAATCGCAAGAACGCAGCCATCGAGCACCCCTTTGAGTAACTGACTCCTTACTGACATAGATGGGTCCCTTTCTTTTTAGTATTATGCAAAACAAGATAGCTGGCGAAAATAACAGCTACTTGGTTATGCAAAGTAGCTGAGTTCATTATAAAAAAGGATCCATCAATTGTCAACTGATCAAAAAATGTTAACTAATACTTCAATCAGGAGTAGAATCGCCTCGTGTAAGGAGCATCGCCCGGAAAGACTCAGGAATCACCCCGAAAAGAGGCTTCATCGCCCTGAAAAAGAGAAGAATCGCCCCAATCAGGAGTGGAATCGCCTCGTGCAAGGAGCATCGCCCGGAAAGACTCAGGAATCACCCCGAAAAGAGGCTTCATCGCCCTGAAAAAGAGAAGAATCGCCCCAATCGGGAGTGAAATCGCCTCGTGTAAGGAGCGCCCCGATCAGGGCTGGAATTGCTTTAATTAAAAAAGAAAGTTGTTTTGAAGCACAAAATGATATAAGCAAAGTCATTTATCAAAACCGGTCGGTTGATGATATAATCGGCATCGATTGTTTCCTGATACAGGAAGGTTCATATTTTGCAAGAGTTTATAAGCTGTTTTACTGGACTTTAAGTGTGTCCATTTTCGGAATTCTTCATTAGTTATTGCAGGGGAGATAAGCAGAAAGTAGTCGTGCAGTGCCTGCACATGTGCATTTTTCGATTTGCAGCCGCAGGAGGGACAGCGCCAGGTCCCATTGGTTCGATTCATCGGAATTGCACGACAAGAAGGGCAATGGACGCCTGTGATTAAATCATCTTCAGTAATCTGATACATTTTTAGAATATTGATTTCAGAAGGGGTATGATATTTTATTAAATAATGACCGATTTTCTTTAGTTCGGCCAAAGTCATTTTCTCTTCCGAACACGTGGATCTGATCGTTTGAATTCTTTCAGGTACTTGATGTATATGAGCAACTCGCTGAGGGACTGCGAAATTTCCAGGCTCAGTTCTGATAATAGTAGAGGGATTGCTTATGGCAACCATAAATTCAATCGGGATCGGCGGCAACTGGTGCAAATCCATCCAGCGGGTCAGCTGTTTTTTTTGACGCCTGACCTGGGCAATGGGATCGAGAAAACCTTCCTCTCTGCCGTTAAGCGTCCGGATCAGCTGTTCAAAGACCGGATCGAAGTAGAGTGTACCCGCCATGTTCTTCACTTCAATAATTAACAGAAAACGGCGAGTCATAATAAGAGTGTCCATTTGGAAAAAAGTGTTGTTTAAAGGTAGACGGAGGTCGTGATAGATAAAATAATCTTTTTCACTTGCTAGATCAGTGAAAAAATAATCGAGGGATTCTTCGCCCTTAAAACCGCTCGACCTTCTCGTTTCATTTTGGCTGATTTCAGTAAATTGGGGATGATGGCTGGGAATTCGGCTTTTCAAAGCGCGCACCTGCCGGAGAATTCGGGGTGGATTTCTTCTCTTTACAATCAACTGGGGATCACTTCCTGAATTTAGGTTACAATACTCTTTAACAGTACCCTGATTATCAGAAAATCGCGAGAATGGCAAATTTAAAAAAAGTGATATCCAATACGAGAAATCTTTCTGAATGGAGCTGTTTTTAGCGAAAAAGGCCGCTATTTTAAAAAAATAACAAAAGGGGATCCGTCCCGATAAACGTACCGCTTTACTTTGGTGATTGGCACGGCCCATGAGCCGCAGAGGAGAAAGCCCTTTTGCTCTTTCACAGTTTTATGAAAAAACTTCAAGGGCAAAGGATTCTGACCAATGCTATTTTTTTAGAAAAAGGCTGGTGCATGGATGAGCAAGCTTATCGTTTGTTAAATTTCGCATAACGTTTTAGATGACCGAATCCTTAGGGCGTTGCTTGCGACGCATCATTCATTGATTCGCACGGTCCAGTAGTGTTCCAAAACGTGTTAAAGATATGCCTGGAGAAATTCGTATTCTATGGAGGGCGAACATGCCTTGTATACGGGAAGCTGCCCCCGGTTTGGTCGTTACGGCCATTTTATAGCCGGTTTCTCTCGCAAGTTTCAGCGTCTCGGAATCATAGCGGCCGAAGGGATAACTGAGAGACAGCGTTTCCTGAGTGAACATCTGATCAAACAGTGCTTTTGACAGAGCCATTTCCGCTTTCTGCCGGCCGGGGGATAACAAGGTAAGATCCTGATGATTGATGGTATGGCTTTGGATCGATATCCCATGTTTCGTCATCTCCATCATCTCCGAGATCGTCAGATGGTTGTGCGCGCCTATTTTTTTCCCGATCATAAAAATGGTCGCGTGCAGCCCGTATTTCCGGAAGATCGGGTAGGCGGTACGGTAGCTGTCCCGATAGCCGTCATCCAGTGTGATCAGCACACACTTTTTCCCTGGTTTAATGTCTCTTGTCAGAACAAGATAAGCTTCTGCCGGAGTCAATGTCACATATCCATGATCTTTAATCCATTTCATTTCCGCCTGAAAGTCTTGTTCAGGGACATGCAGGCTGTTGTTTCCCTTTGATATGCTGTGGTACATGAGTATCGGGATTCTTGCGGGTCTGTTTAAATGTATCCAATGTGACGTGTTGATTTCATTTGCACGAAGCGCGGCCGTCTCTTCATGGATAACAGCGACGGAAGGTTTTTCAGCTCTTTGATCATCCGGATTCTTGATCGGCCGCGTGTCCACTGTTGTGTTGAAGCAGCCGGCCAATGCAGGAAGAAAACAAATCAGAAGAAGAAAATGGTTTATTTTATGGGCCATGGCTGTGTCTACCCTCCGGTCAATTCAACAATCATTGTTTGAATATGCAAAAAACCGCTAAAATGTACAGCTTTCCTTTGATGAAGCGCAGGATACAGGAGACTAAAATTATTTGTCGTTGAACTTAATATAATATGTCTTGATGGCTGCAGCAATATACCCGGAGATTATTTTTTGTTTAATCACGTCAGGCTCAAGGAGCATACGCCCAATCTGATGAATCTGCCCGGCATACACTAGTACAAAATAGACGGGAAGGTGCACGTTAAAATGAACGACTGCTATTATCACTTCGCGCAGAATGATGATACTTGTCGCAAACAAGAGGCTGATCTGCCTGTATCCATTCAGAAAGAAATCAATCTTGGGAGAACGGGTCATTATTATCGAATAAGACTTGCCAGTTTTGCAGAGACGATGACGATCAGGCTACTGTCTTTTAATCCTTCTACGGGTATGGTCGGCATGAACATCTATAACCCCTGGCAAAGACTATGGGTTTATCGTCGCGCGCGCAACAAAGATATACATGAACTGGCTTACCTCGGGCCTGCAGAGCCGCAGACAGGAACAATGGAAGGTTCGGCAAGAGATGATGTACCTGGGGTATCCGCTGCCGGAATATCTCAAAAGCTTTGGTGGGGTGAACGCTTTCTCTGGTATCCGTGGTGCAGATGAATGTCGTTCGATGACACAAACAGATGATCCCGCTTGCAATCGGGATCATCTGTTATAGTGTAACGGATTCAGGTCGGGTTCTGTTAAAGGAGCAGATTTGCTTCAGGTAAGGCAGACGCCGGAAAAAGGGTTTTGGGGGACCATGTTACGGCATTGATATCTGCGTATTGTTTCAAGATGGAGTCGGTTATACCTTTTAAATTATTAAGGGTGTACTCATAGACACCATCAGGTAAATCTTCCTTCAGATGACTGGTTAAATCGACTAATGAGCGGAAAATACAATCCATATTTTCACTGCTGACTTCAAAGGTTTTATATTTTTCGGCCAGATTCATTTCCGTAACTTTTAACAAACCGACCAATTCATATTTGGTGCTGGTTTGTTCACTTCTGAAAAATTCGACTTGTCTCTGGGGATCATAAGGATATTTTTCCCGGGCCTGTCTCAACAATCCGTCAAACTCAGACCCGCTTGTTTTTTTCTTAACTCTTTTTTTTCTTTCAAGCATCAGCCGGTCTTCCTCCTTAAGTTTTTGGTTTAACCGTGTCTATTTTCCAGAAAATAAACCATAGGATAATCAGAATGCAACAAATTTTTCAGGGTATCAGGCTGCCGGCCTAATCTATCATTAATAGGCATGGGGCTGGGTTTCTTGATGAACGTGGTGCATATGTCTTTCCGAATCACGGTGTTCATGCAGCTCCTGACCATGATGAGCGTGTTCATGAGCATGAAATGATGGACCTTGTTCTTCGATAGGATCTACATGGATCTGAACGGCGGACAGGTGTTCAATTTCATGCTGCAGGCAATGGATTACCCGTCGCACAATAGCATGGCCTTCTCTGACGGATGAGTCGGAGGCGAGTGTGATGCCCAGTTCGGCGACAAGTTGATGACCCAGCCAGCGCGCTTTGACGTCCCCGACATGGCGAACGCCCTTTACCCTGGCGGCTGCTTTTTCAATGATATCAATGTATTTTGGATCAATTCCGTCCAGCAATCGCTCGAAGACAGCCATTGCCGAGTCTTTGACAATAACCAGAATCATGAGTGTGATGATCAGGCCGATAATCGGATCAATCACGGGAAAGCCAAGCCACGTTCCCAAAACCCCTGCCAATACAGCGAGAGAAGTCCAGCCATCAATACGGGCGTGATGCCCGTCCGCAATCAGCGCCGCGCTTTCAATCCGTTTTCCCATCCGGATGCGATAGATGGCCACCGCTTCGTTACCGATAAATCCTGCAATAGCGGCGACAGCTGTAGCTCCTAAGTGGGATGAGGATGATCCGGTGAATAGTCTCCCGATCGATTCATAGCCGGCAATTACAGCGCTGAGAAAGATTACCAGAACAATGATCAATCCCGCAAGATCTTCGCTTCGGTTAAATCCGAAAGTGAAGCGCTTTGTCGGTCGGCGGCGGCTGAGTGCAAAAGCGATCCATAACGGGACCGATGTCAGTGAGTCACCGAAATTGTGAATCGTGTCGGCTAACAAAGCTGTGCTGCCCGACACCGAAACGATCACTGCCTGAAAAACCGCTGTTAAAAGCAGCCCAATCAGAGAAATAGTTAGTACTCTTGTTGCCTCTTTATTTTCAATGATGTTTCCGTCCACGCTTCCGTGGGAATGCGTATGGCCGCCGTGCGTATGTGCCATTTTTCACCGCTCCTTTTCGGTTTCTTTTATTTAGCAAAGTTCCGGGTTTATCAAAGAGAGAATCAGGCGGTCGTGGCCTCAGTCACGACTTTTGGACTGCCAAACACCGAAGCTCTTCTCACGGCATAAATATTTTTTTCAGACGCTTCCTGGTCGGCGACACACCCCGGTCCTAAAATTAATCCTTTGCCGTCCACTTCCCGAATGGCTTCCCTTACATGATTTTCCACTTCATTGACGCTGCCATCCACAAGCAGGCTTTTTCTAATGATCCGGTTATGCTCATCGAAATAGGGAACCTCCCGAATGCCGCCCAGTAAACACTTATCCGTTATTTTTCTTGCTTCCGCAAGGGAAGGTGATACCCAGCGGTCATGCCAGTTCAGGCAGTTCACCGGATAGGCAGCGATCAGATGAAACAGATTATTCGGTCCATGAATGTGGGCAATATTGAAGAAAGTCTGTTTGTTATAGCTATGAATAACTTTCAAGTCATAAGGTACACCAAATTCTTTGTACTCCGTTTCCGTGAACAGATCTCTGGTCGCAGATTTCGTCGCAAAGAAGAATCCGCTGACCCCGGCCTCGATATTGGCTTTAACAAAGTTAATCGTTGTTTCCGTGATGATATCCAGTGCCTGTTTGATGATCGCGGGGTTTTCTCTAATGTCAAGGAACAGCCGGTCTCCCGCCAGCTTGTGGGCGGTCGTCAGCGGGCTGAAAATGGTCTGAACAAAAGGGAATTCTCCTTTCGACAGTTTGGCGACATGCTGGGACAGCTGCAGCTGCTTTCCGTACGTCCCATAAATCGCGGGAAGCACTTCAAGCCTTGTCCAGTCGTCGATGGATTCAATCGCATACTGTTTGACAGCGGGGGGCCGATTAATTTTATTAAAGTATTCAATTTCAACACCCCAGTCTTCCACGCCATAAAGCCCAAACGGAGCCAGTTTGATAAAATCAAAATCGTATTTTCTGGCATATGCCACTTGTTTTTCAGCTAACAGTTTTGGATTCTGATCATAAGCGGAAAAATGCATCCACAAATTTACGGGAATACGATCCACATCTTCAAAGTTTAAAGCGGCTTTGATACGTTCAAAACGATTCATGAGTTGTTCCTCCCTTTTTAAAATCAGGCTTTTTTTCTTATGTTTTGTTCATACCTTCTAAAAACAACAGTCAGCATCGCACAGAGCAGCCAATAAACTGCCGCTGCTGCGGCAAAGGATTCCAGATAGCGAAAGTTTAGCGCGGATTCGAGTTTCGCTTTAGCCAGTATGTCGACAACAGATACCATGAAGGCTAAAGAAAGAGATTTTATAATTGTTAAGTAAGAGTTTAAAAAGTTAGGCAGAGCCTCGATAATGGCCTGCGGTATCACAATTCTCCTCAAAGTCTGAACAGAACTGAATCCAAGCGAATGGGCGGCCTCTATCTGACCGTAACTGACCGACATGAACGCGCCCCGGATGATTTCCGACTGGAAGGCCGAAAAACATATGGAATAGGAGACAATCACAGTGATGACCGGATCGAATTGATTGGGATCAAACTTAAAATTCAATAATCCCGCAAAAAAAAGGATCAGTTTCGGCATGCCGTAATACGCCAAATATAATTGCACGAGCAGCGGAGTTCCCCTTAAAAAGGAAAGACACACAGCGGCGACCTGGAAGAGAAAAGGTATTTTATATTGATCAATAAGCGTCAGAATACCGCCGATCAGGATTCCGAGAATCAAAATCAGAAGAGCGAGCCCCAACGTGTAGGGGACAACCGTTAGTATCCCTGAGAAATCCTGGAAGAAAATGTTTGATTCGAACAAGGCCATTCCCCTTATCGTGTTAGTCCGTTTTCCAGATGATACCTTGCTGTTTTTCTTTCGAAATATTTGATAAACTTATCTGCCATATAAGATATGGCCCAATAGATTAAAGCTACCGTCAGAAAGACGTCGATCTGCCTTGAGCCGAAATCATTTGAGATGAGATTATTGGCCGTGCCCATAATATCAACGACACCAATTATAAATAATATGGATGTATCCTGAATCAAATAGATCAAAGCGTTTCCCAAACCCGGCAATGCGACCGGAAGCACTTGCGGGAATACAATCCGGGTCAGCTTTTGAAAAGATGTGAAGCCCAGACTGTCGGCGGCCTCTTTCTGTCCCTCATCAACGGCCAGATAGGCGGGCCTGAGAATTTCTGAAAGAAAAGCCCCGTTGTGCAGAACTAGGGTCGCAATGGCAAAAAGTGTTCCGCTCCAATTATTGATGTTTATCCCGATCAGCGACAGGACAACGGGCAGCCCATAATAAACAAGGAGCATCTGAAGCAAAATGGGCGTGCTTCTTGTAAATGAGATGTAAAGCTCCATTAAAGGACTGAAAATTTTAACCCTTTTAATTCGGATGCCTGTGACTAGCACACTTAATAAAAATCCGAAAAGCCCGGAGCACAAAATGACTACAAGGGTTAAAGGAAGGACGCTAATAAATCCGGGCAATATTTTGATCATATAGCCAAAGTCCATTTTCACTCGCATCCCTTCTGAATCTGCATCAACCTCAAGTAAAACGGTGGCCGGATTCTGTCAAAATGGACACTAATTTGACAAAATTAGTTGGTTATTTTATACTGAAAAACATCTTCCCCGTAATATTTTTTTGATAGTTCAGAGAGAGTCCCATCACTCTTTAACTGTTTTAAAGCTGAATCGACGGCTTCTTTAAGCTGTTCATCCTTTTTCGAGAGCAGAAAGTATGTCGGTATCACTTTTACCGGGGCAGAAGTATGAATCTTTAAGTTTAATTGTTTAATAATCTGCGCTTCACCCAAATTAGACGGAAGGATCAGGGCATCATATTTTCCCGAGGCCACTTCTTTAAGCCTGTCGGCTGTCGAAAGACCGGTGTCGGATGTCGGGATATCGATTTTTTTCGAAGGATTTTGTGTATTATAGGCTGTTAAAATATTGAATATGCCCCCGTTGGCGTCGACCGGAGTCAGCCTTTTCCCGGAAAGATCCGAAAGGCTTGCGATCGATTTATTGGCATCATTGGTATAAATTTTAATTAAGCTTGCTCCGTCATTTTCATTAGGGATCAGGTATTTTTGTGCGCGTACGGGATTTTTAAAGAACCCTTCGGCAATCAAATCGTATTTGCCTGTATCCAGGCCGATCTGCTGAGCATTTGATGAGACACTTTGAATATTGAAACTGTAGTCTTTCAGCTTTGCATCGACTTTTCTTAATATCTCGACTTCATAGCCAGTCAGCTTTCCGTTTTCCGAATAGCTCAGGGGTTTTTCAGCTGTCGGGACGGCAACCTGAACGGTTTTTGCGCTGGATGACTTGGATGATGCAGATGAAGGCTGGCTCGCGCCGGATGAATTGTTTGTACATGCGCCTAATGTAAATACAAGAATAAATACGAGTACGGCGGCTGAAATCTTCTTCATTTGTTATTCCACTCACTTTGCTGTTGTAATTTTTGTGTAATTGCTGTTAAAATGACTGAGAAATTCTTTGGTTCTTTTTTCTCTGGAATGATTGAAGATTTGAGAGGGAGGCCCCTCTTCAACTATTTTTCCTTGATCCATAAACACAATTTTTGTCGAAATGTTCTGGGCAAAGGACATTTCGTGGGTGACGAGCAAAATAGTTACACCCGACCTTGCAATTTGATCGATCACGTTCAATACTTCACCGACTAATTCCGGATCAAGCGCCGACGTCGGTTCGTCAAAAAGAATAATTTCAGGTTCCATGGCGAGAGCTCTGGCAATACTGACTCTCTGTTGCTGGCCGCCGGAAAGCTGGGAAGGGTAGGCGTCGAGTTTGTCGGCCAGCCCGACTCTGTTTAACTCTTCCAAACTTTTTTCATAGGCGGCTTTTTTACTTTTTTTCTGGACAACGATCTGTGCTTCCATGACGTTCTCAATCGCTGTTTTGTTTTTGAATAAGTTGTACTGTTGAAAAACCATGGCCGTTCTTCTCCGGAGCCGAAGGATATCCTTTCTTTTTACAGACTGATAATTCAGCTGGAAGTCTGAAAATGCGATTTCTCCTTCATCAGGTTTTTCCAGATAATTGACGCACCGCAGCAGTGTTGTTTTGCCGGTACCGCTCGGACCAATAATGGTCACAACATCGCCTTTATTAATTTTTAAATCGATGCCTTTCAGAATTTCATGATCGTTGAACGATTTATGGATGTTTTTCAATGCCAGCATCGTACGGTTCACCTCCTTTCAGGCTTTCTCATCTTCGAAATGAATCTTGCCGCTGTACCCGCCTCCTAAAATTAATTTAAAATAAAAAAGCAAGCCATACAGATTAAGAAGGCTTGTTCTTTTATTCCTTCTCATCTTCTGAACACCGAACCGTGTTCCTGGAATTAACACCATACACAAGATGTGCTGGTTGTCGGGTTTCATAGGGCCAGTCCCTCCGCCACTCTGGATAAGAAATCGTTTTATTAATTTGTTGATTCTTATAATAACCACTGGCCATCGCCATGTCAATATTAATTCACATTAAAAAGATAGGATTTATTTGTTTTTGACGAATGGACACAAAAAAGACAACAAAGCCAAGGATGATCCAGTGAGCGTGACCAAAATATTTTCTTGAAAATTATGAGAGGGAGCGCTGAGCGACTCTGCGAAGTTCCCAAAGTTACAGAGCCACTTCTTTCAATGTCAACAAAACCCCCTTCGAAAAGAAGAGGGTTTGAAGTCTTTTTCTGTTGGGCCGGAAGACCGGAATTAATACCTTGATTTGTGCTATACCGCTGGTGCTGAAACGTCATCGGTTGAGGAATCAGCGTGCCGTTCCTTAATTTTCAAAGAACAAAACTTACGAGCACACATCGTCTACTTATCTCTGCTCCTGCAGACTTCCGATGGAAACCTCTTGCTCCTTTCCCGGATTGTCGAGCGGATAAATACGGGCTGTTTCCGTGCTCTCATCGACATGCTGAATATAGATGGGAATCCCGTTATGAGTGACATTGACCATAACAGGTGATTTTGCAATTTCCTGTGCGCGCTGAGTGTCCATTGTCCGACCTCCTTTTATTGGTTACAGGTATACTATTTGCCATCATGAATGGAATTATTCTCCTTTTGTTTAAACCTGACTTTAAAAACAACCAGGAAATTCTAAGCGAATGGAATAGGGAGTAAACGCTGCCGCAGAGCCTCAGTTACATAAAAAAGCGAAGCACGTTTCGGCTTCGCTTTTTTGTACAAATAAGAAAGAGTAAAAATAAAAGATTAGAGGTGTCTAGTATAAGAAAAACTAAGGCTCAGGCCGTTGTCAAAGACTGGGCTTCACCAAGTTTTTCTTATGATCAGGCTACAGTATGCGCAGTCAGAGATGCCAATCATGTTCCGGCTCCGGATCACAACTCTTTATAGATTTGAACCTCTTTTATTTCAGGAATCATACTGTAGGCGGTGAGCCTGTGCTGGCCGTCATAGAGGCCCAGATCTTTATTGACAATCATCGGCGGCAAAGTTCCGCCTTCTTTTATAGAGTCGACCATTTGCTTGATATTGTCGGTGTGGTAACCATCATAGTTTTCCGGATGTTCTTCCCACTCTTTAAGAGTCAGGAGATTTCGTCCGTTGCTGCTGAATGAGCAGGGCACCTCATACAATGTTTCCTTGGCTACTGTAGTTAAAATGAACCGGTGGGCATCCGTTCCAAAGTCGTCATTTTCGATATCGTTATACTTGCTGCAGATTTCTTTTCCTGTGTAATACGTCGTCATTATGCCGCCCCTTCTTGGTTTGTCGGAAATTTTGATCATGATGAAGTAATTATCCAATCATACATTTAATTTATTATATATACGGTCGATTTGCAAAAACTTATTTTAAAAAAGTGTTCATCCATACGATTTTTAACGCTGTGTGTAGGACACACGCTGAAGTTTGCCTTTAGGAGATCGACGGTTTTCCTGATTCAAAAATCAGCGGAGTTATTCAACAAAGCTTTGCAAACAGGAATGCCGGGCGGAGATCTGCAGTGTTTACAATTTGCAAGTCACCAGTCATTTGACAGGTTCAGTAAATTTGTTAGACTGAACATTAAGAAAAAAATTACATACCGGATCAAGCAAAATTGCAGGGTACGTGAAAATAATTTATTGTACAGGGAGAACGAGCCATGTCTGTTGAAAACGTCAGGTCCTATTTCCGACAATTCGGACGGGATAAGGATATTATTGAATTGGAACTTTCCAGCGCCACTGTGGATCTAGCAGCTGAACATCTTCATGTCGGACCGGAGCGTATTGCAAAGACTCTTGCGTTTCGCGGAGAGAATAAAGAAGGGGCTATGCTCGTTATTACGGCCGGCGACGGAAAAATAGACAACAAGAAATTCCGTAGCACCTTCGGCTTCAAAGCGCATATGTTGTCACCGGATGAGACGCTTGAATTGGTCGGACACGCCGTTGGCGGGGTTTGCCCATTTGCATTGAAAAATGACTGGCCGGTATTCATGGATGAGTCGCTGAAACGGTTCGAAACGGTTTTTCCTGCGTGCGGCAGCAGCAATTCGGCGATTGAACTGAGAATTGACGAATTGTATACATTGGGAAAGGCAAAAGAATGGGTAGATGTCTGCAAGGGATGGCAGGAAGATATTGAATAAATAAAAGAAGAAAACCAGAGGGCAGAGCCCGGATGGAGAATCCTTCTCTGTTTGCTCTTTATAAAATATCGCAGCTCCGGTGATATCGGCCGTATTAGATTCAACTCGTTTGTTGATTCTCATAAAACCTTTCATCCCGTCTTTCACTTCTGTAAATCTCAGGGCCTATTAAAAAATAAAGCTGAGGATTGTTTTCTCATCTTTCTTTATTTTTTAAAATAGGTTTAAGGAAATCAGCCTTAAAAGTAAGTGAAAAATGGGGGACTAACCAATGAAAAGATTTGTGGCGGTTTTGGCCGTCCTCGCGGTTCTGTATGTTCTTTTTTTTAATCCGTTCGGTTTTTCCTGGCTGCCTTTCGGCCATCCGCAAACGGACGAGACGGTAACGGGAGATGTGCAGTCCATTAAAATAGAAACTTCAGGCGCTGAAGTTCAGGTCGTGCCGGAAAACGGTAACAGGCTCTGGACAAAGCTTGATGGCGGAGGAAGCGCATCGGTTCAAAAAAATGGGAACACGATTAATGTGAAAATGAAAGGGACAGACTGGTTCCTGCCCTTTTCGTGGTTCCGCCATCCTGACCTGACTGTTTACATCCCGCAGGATTATCGAAGGAATCTGGATCTTACTGTTGGTTCCGGAACGCTTTCGTTTGACGGAAAATCTGCCAACGATCCCTATGTTCTTGAACAAGTCATTCTCAATGTCCGGTCAGGGACCGCTGATTTAAGGGATTTTTCGGCGAGATCCTTGAAGCTTGAAGAAGCGTCAGGACTCGCGACACTATCCACACTGTCCATAAACTCGGCAGCGATCCATGTGCAATCCGGTATTCTGAATCTGAAACATTATTCGGGCCCCGTTTCCGCAGACGTGCAATCCGGCAATCTGAATGCGCAGTTTGCTGAATTGAAGGGACCGGTGACTGTTGACGTCCAGTCCGGTCTTGCTACGATTGATTTACCCGATAATGCGGACTTCACACTCAACGGTAAAATAGCCAGCGGTTTTATTGATTGCCGGCTGCCGCTGAAAAATGAGCAATCGGACAGTACAGAGTTGAAGGGAACACATGGATCAGGAAAATATACTGTGAATTTGAGTGTGCGGAGTGGGTTGATTAACCTTCGCTGATCCAACCGAACTTGAGAAAAGTTGAACCGAATTGTGAAAAAGCGGGAACGAGTTTCCTTGTATCGCCTCTTCATCGTTAACTCCTTTGACAATCAGGGGACTGCTGGATGTTTGAGACTGAGGGTCGGCGTCTTTCGTATAAATTGCCCGGCGCGGCCATATTTATACAGCATTGGAATCCCTTGATGAGAAGAGGTGGCTGTGGTGTCTTATCATACCCCTGAGTCTCCTAATTTTTTTAGCGCGGACTGGCTGAGAACACATATTTTTCAGACTATTGAATTTTATTATCCGCAGTGTATGGATGAAGAAAACGGCGGTTATTTTCATTGCTTTAGGGATGACGGATCGGTTTGCGATACTTTGGACAAACCGCTTGTCGGAATCGCGCGGTTTATTTATAATTTCAGCATCGGCGCATTGCTTGGGGGACCGCTGGAATGGAGACTGGCTGCGGAACAGGGACTGCGGTTTTTAAACCGATTTTTCCGCGACAGTGTGCACGGCGGCTATTACTGGCATTTGAAAGGAAGAATTGCTGACGATCCGAAGAAAATAGCTTACGGACACGCATTTGTTCTCCTGGCAGTCTCTACTGCCGTAAAAGCGGGAATTAAGGAGGTCCGTAAGTGGATAGAAGATATTTATAATGTGCTGGAAAACCGTTTCTGGGATGGCGACCATGGACTGTACATTGAGGAGCGGTCGGCCGATTGGCAGACGGTCTCCCCTTACAGGGGCCAGAATCCGAACATGCATCTGTGCGAAGCGCTGATTGCGGCGTTTGAAGCAACCGGCTGCTATAAATATCTGGAACGCGCACGCGGGCTGGCGTATGCCGTGACGGTCGGGCTCGCTGCAAAAACAGGGGGGATGATCTGGGAGCAATATGACCGGAATTGGAATCCCGATTGGTTCTATCACGAAGAGTATGCGGGGAACGAGTTTCGGCTCTATGGTTTTATTCTCGGGCATTCTATTGAATGGAGCAAGCTTCTGCTCAAACTTTCCGTCTATTATTCTGAATCATGGATCACCCGGCGTGCCTATCATCTGTATCATTGCGCGATGGCCCTTACTGAAGATTCGGCGTACGGCGGACTTCTGTTCTCGATTTTGCCGGCCGGGTGTATTTTTGATGCCGACAAATACTATTGGGTCATGGCAGAAGCGATCGGCGCTTCCGTTCTGTTTGCAGGATTGAGCCGGCATCCTTACTATTTGCAAAAATACCAGTCACTTTTCTTGTACTGCGATCGCTTTTTTATCGATCATAAATATGGCGGATGGTATAACCGCCTGAATCGCGAGAATCAGAGAACCAGTCCGGTTAAGAGCCCACCTCCGAAAACGGACTATCATCCGATTGCAAATTGTTATGAAGCTCTGCGCGTTTTTTCCGGAGAGCGATTCCGGAACCTCCCGCATTTCAATGAGTAAATTGCTTCCAACTGCACTTTTTTCAAACAGAACGATTGATTTTATAAACTGTATCTATTATAATTACACTAATCTTCTTAAAGAGGAATCGATAGAATGAATAGCGAGTTTACGATAGCAGTGCATTGCCTGATTGTACTGGCAAGCGCTCCGGATCGTGTCTGGAGCAGCGGGTCGCTGTCAAGAAAGGTGCATACCAATCCGGCGAGAGTTCGCAAGATTATGAGTGCCCTGCGAAGGAACGGGCTGGTCACAACGAAAGAAGGCTTGGGTGGTGGCTATCGTCTAGGCTTTTCTTCGGGCGATGTTAATCTGGCGCTCGTATATCGGACCGTTTCCTGTGAGGCGCTGAAGCTGAACTGGTGCTCGGACGACGGGGCAGGAGATCCTGAACTGGCAAGGGTCCGGTCGGTCATGGATCAGGCTTTCTGCAGAGCCGAAACAATGCTTGAAACGTATTTGGAGCAATGGACCATTGATTCTCTCTTAGAACAGATCAAGTGTGAGCCGGATGTCCCGATTTCGGATCATTTTCCGGTTTCCGCTCACAAGGACAAGTCGACTAAATATAATATAAATAGGATCGGTGGTGAAGGATGATGCAACAGGAACTGAAGTGGAAAAAGGGCGACTGGGTAAAGGGAAGAACGGTGAACGGAGAGCTCATGCATGGTTATATTGTCGATTATGACGCCAATACAGGAACGGTAAAAGTTCATGTCGTTGCCTGCGACCGTGAATCGACCGTGGGCCGGACGATCGAGACGCTCGGCTATCTGATCAAACCTTTCCCGGTTCTGCCGCTGAGCAGCGATCAATTGCGCAGCATGACCGACCTTGCTCTGGTCACCTATGACCGCGACTGGTTCATGGACCTGTCGTCGAAGCTGGCCGGGATGAGCGAAGACTCCGGCAATGATCAATCTTCACGATCCAATTCTTGGTTCTGGCCGGCTCAGCGATGAAGAAATATAAAGTTGTTTATGATAGATGAGAGAGTGCCCGAAATAAATCGATACGGACACTCTTTTTTGTTTCAGAGAAATATGAGGCGTGCAGCAGTCCCTGCAGGGCAAGCGGCGGGTAAGTTTTAACCGGTGAATAAATTATGTGGACACGCCTTCACCGATAATGGAGAAAAAATATTTCTTTTCATGTGAAACTTTCAGGAGTTTATTTCTTTTTTCTTTGCACAATCTATGAGAAAATTTTACTTAGGAGGAGGATAGTATGATAAAATCTTTGAGCGACACAATAACATTGAACAATGGTGTTGACATGCCGGGTTTTGGACTCGGAGTCTGGCAGATCAGAGACGGTGAAGAAGTCATTAATTCCGTTAAATACGCTTTGAAAACGGGTTACCGGATGATCGACACGGCCGCCGTTTACCGAAACGAAAGCGGCGTCGGCGAAGCGGTCCGCCAGTCGGGGCTTCCAAGAGAATCTCTGTTCATTACAACTAAGGCAGTTGATCAAGGTTATGATGCAACGCTGAAAGCCTTTGAAGACAGTACGGCAAGACTCGGCATCGATACGATCGACCTCTATCTGATTCACTGGCCAATCGGGGAACATTACAAGGAAACCTGGAAAGCGATGGAACGGTTATACAAAGACGGCCGTGTCCGGGCAATCGGCGTCAGCAATTTCGGGCCGCAACATCTGGAAACCCTCCTTCAGGACGCGGAAGTTGTACCGGCGGTGAACCAGATCGAAGTACATCCACTGCTTACGCAGGTGGCGCTCAGAAATTATTGTTACGCAAAAGGGATCAAGGTGGAATCCTATTCACCGCTTGGCAGCGGGGCACTTCTTGACAATCCGGATTTAAGCACAATCGCAGGAAAATATCATAAGTCGGTCGCTCAACTGCTCTTGCGCTGGAACGTGCAAAACGATATGATCGCCATCCCGCGTTCAGCGAAAGAGGTTCACATAGCCGATAACGCGGACATTTTTGACTTTGAACTGTCTCTCGAGATCATGGACAAGATTGATGCGTTGAACGCCAATAAAAGTGTATTGTGAACGGAAACTCATGATACTGAAACATGATCGGTGCATGAGTCAGCCTGAGGAATGTGCGAAGAGACGGGCCCTGTTCCCTTTTGCATCCATAATATTTATTGCCGGCTTAGCATATTCCGCTTCGCCCGGGCTGTTTTTCTGCTCAATAATCATTTCCGACAAGAGGAGTTTTGAAAAATGACGAATATCGGGACCCTGCCTGAACAGGAGATTAAACGAGGCCCCATTACTGTGGCACTGATTATCGGCGCTTTCGTCGCCATTCTTAATGAAACATTCCTGAATATTGCTTTGGCTGATTTAATGCGGACTTTTCACGTCTCGGCAACAACGGTGCAATGGCTGGCGACCGCATATATGCTGGTTGTCGGCATACTGATGCCGGCCACCGCACTGATTTCCGGATGGCTGACGACGCGCCAGATGTTTCTTAGCGCGATGTCCTTCTTTCTGATCGGGACAATCATTTGCGGATTTTCAGCAAATTTTGGCTTTCTTCTGCTTGGAAGAGTAGTTCAGGCTATCGGTTCGGGACTTTTGCTGCCTGTGATGATGAACACCATTCTGCTGATCTATCCTCCGGAAAAAAGAGGAGGAGCAATGGGCATGATCGGGCTCGTAATCATGTTTGCGCCGGCGATTGGGCCAACCCTTTCGGGACTGATCATTTCCGTATTATCCTGGCGCTGGCTGTTTTTCCTTGTGCTCCCCCTGGCTGTTTTTTCTATTTTGTTCGCGATGGTCTATTTAAAAAATGTCTCGGAAGTCACCCGCCCGAAAGTGGAGATTCCTTCGATTCTGTTATCGACGATCGGGTTTGGCGGACTGGTGTACGGGCTCGGAGCGGGTGCTCAAAACGGTGGGATCGGTATGATATTTCTGATTGTCGGTCTGGCTGCTCTGCTGGTTTTTGTCTGGCGCCAGCTGACGATTGCGGAACCGATTCTTGATCTCCGTGCTTTTAAATACCCAATGTTTTCACTGGCGACAGTCATATTAATTCTGGTGATGATGACCCTGTTTTCGACAATGATTCTTTTGCCCCTTTATATGCAGAAGGCGCTTTTGCTGACTTCATTCAGTGCCGGCCTCATTCTTCTGCCGGGCGGGTTAATCAACGGGCTGCTTTCACCGGCTATGGGCCGGGTGTTCGATAAATTCGGTCCGAGATGGCTGGTCATTCCGGGCCTGTTCATCATGAGCGCGGTCATCTGGCTCTTCAGCAGACTGACGGCTTCCGAAAGCCCGCTGTACATTGTGATCTTATACAGTGTCCTGTTGATCGGTATGGCGATGGTGATGATGCCGGTATCGACAACGGGTCTGAACGAGCTGCCGAAAGATCTGTATCCGCATGGAACGGCGATCATGAATACGCTGCAGCAAGTATCCGGCGGCATCGGAACGGCGCTGTTCGTCAGCATTATGGTTTCCGGCCAGCAAGGCTATTTAAGGAAGGTGTCCGACCCGACTGCACCCGGACAGCTATTGAGCGCTCTGGTGTCGGGTATGAATCGGGCATTTATGGTTGCGATGATCGTCGCGATTGCTTCATTTATTCTCTCACTGTTTTTGAAACGGACGCATGCGCCGAAGGAAGAGCGGGCGGAAGGGTAAATTCGCAGACGAGCCCAGACTGCATTCACAGACGTATGATACATGAAATTGTACACCCCGCGGCAAACTAGTTCTGACTCGTTTGCGATCGGGGTGTTTTTAATATGGTAAACTTTTTTCAGCCGAAGCCTTATGGAGCGCCGTTCCATCTCTTTTCAGCGGAACACCTGGCGGCTCTTGTCCTCATCAGTCTGGCGGCAATTCTTCTGTTTGTTTTTCGAACACGTATCCGGCTTTCAGAACAGTGGCGGACCTGGCTGCGTTATCTTCTCGCCGCTTTGCTGCTTCTTTCGGAAATCAGCTATCAGGTCTGGCTCGTTTATTTTAATAAATGGTCGCTGAAATCATCGCTTCCGCTCGAGTTAAGCGACCTCGCCGCAGTGCTGGCGATACTGCTGCTGGTGAATAGGAATCGTTATCTTTTTTCATTTCTTTACTTTGCAGGCCTAGGCAGTTCATTGCAGGCGCTGCTTACACCGGATCTGGGCGGTTACGCGTTTCCTCATTTTCTCTTTATCGAATTTTTCACGGCACACGGCAGCATGATTCTTGCCTGCCTGTTCATGATTGCGGTGGAACACTACCGACCATCATTTCTTTCATTATGGGTGACTTTTCTGATTGTTACTGTATATGGGGCGGGCATCTTCTTCCTTGACCGGCTTACGGGTGCCAATTACTTATATCTTATGAACAGGCCGAAAACATCTTCTGTCATGGATTTTCTCGGACCGTGGCCATGGCATCTCCTCTCTCTTGAAGCGATGGTGCTTCTTGAATTCGTTTTGCTTTATGTCCCTTTCGGCATGATGGAAAAAGACGAGCGGGGAGGGGGACGGATAAAGCACAAATTTCATATGCAGAAAGAAAAATAAAAGGAACGCATCCGGATGCACTGGTGGCGGATGATAGTTTTCAGGGCATTAAAAAGTGCCTTTCTAACGGCAAAATCAAGAAATGACCGGTAAAAAAGTCCTGTATTTTCCTGTCGAATTCGGTCGATTAATTTTTGAATTGCGCAAAAATTGACGGAAATTTAGGCTCTTCTTCATGTTCATTAATTTGTCATACTTTTATATAATACGAATTAACGGCAGGAAAAGGCTTACTTTTCCGAACACGAAATCCGGCTCTTTAGTTGATCATGAGTATGTGTCTAAACACAGGGCTTTTACTTTCAGCGGAGAATCCGCCGTTCCGCGGATTTGACGATAAATTTTCCGGCATGGTACATGCCAAAAATGAGGAGGCTTTATTCATGGCAGGACAAATCAGACTGACTCCGGAAGAACTGCGCAGCTACGCGGCAAAGTACGGACAGGAATCGTCGAACACGGGCGAGCTGATCGGACGGCTGGACGGGATGATCAATCAGCTGGGCCAGGTTTGGGAAGGCGCTTCAAGCCGTGCGTTCAAGGATCAGTATGAAAGGCTGCGTCCGTCTTTTCATCAGATGCAACAGCTTCTGGAGGACATCGACAGGCAGCTGGCGAAGACGGCCAACATTCTGGAAGAGACGGATCAGCGTATTGCCGGACAAATTAACGGATAATTGTTTCGATCATGCCGAGGCTCCGACAGGAGTTTCGGTTTTTTCAAGTTCATGGAATTTTGCGCCTGAAGCGGATTCACTTGTGATTCATTAATAGCCTGCAAGAGGGAGGGAAGATCGATGCCGGCGAGTCTTGCCGATCAAATCCGGCAGAATCTGAATCATAACCTTTCATCCCTTTATGGGGAAGAATCGGTACTGATAGCAAAAATCAACAAACTGCATGCGCTGCTTGCAAAAATCGATCAGCATCTGTCTTCATTTGTGGACAACCGCAATAAATTTCATTCGCTGTATAATCCGCGGAACGAATGGGACGGTGCCCATCGGAGAATTTTTGACAACCGATTGAATTCGGAAACCCTGGCGGATTATCAATTCTACATCACTTCCGTTCATCATTTAAGAGAAGACGTCCAGGATCAGATCAGACATTTGAGCGGCAGCCTGAATCTCTGCCGCTCCGACATCACGTCGATTCATTCGTCTCTTGCCGCATTAAAAACCAAATAGGTGTGATTAAGATGATAACGATTGAATTCAATGCGCGTGCGTATTTCAGCAAAGTCTCGCAGCTTGATCGGGCGGCTGCCAATCTGGGCGCCGGCCGTCCTGTCGACACGAATCTTCACGAGACCGATGCCCGATCGATCAGGGAACTCAGCAAGGCAATTGAACAGTGGCAGCGCCTGCTGCGCGATTATCAGTCGTCGCTTCATTCCGAAGTTTCGAAACTGAAAAAAATCGGGGACGAAATCGAGCAAACCGATCAGAAACTGGCACACTATCTCTCTGCACGCGTTAAATGATGACGAAAAGCGAGGCGGTTCGATGCCGAAAGTTCAAATTGCAGAACCGAGAAGAATAGAAAGTCAACTGGCGCCTCAAGAGGCCGCTGCGGCGGATGCGCTGCGAAAGATCCAAACCGAAATCAAGGAATTCAACGCGCTTCAGTCCTTTGAAGGGGCGGCTGCGGACAGCATCCGCGCCTATTTCAGCGAAGTCCATCTGACGCTGATTAAAAGCCTGATTCAGGCGGGGGAGCGGCTGCAGCAGGTGTATAAGAAAATGCTGCAGCAGTTTGACCGGCAGGTCGACAGCGACTCCAATGCAGTAATCCGTTCGGAGCATCTGGATGACGTCCGCAGACAGCTGAGACAGCTGAAAAGCCATTTCGACGGGATTGAAAACCAGCTGGCGGCGGACGTCCGTGCCGTCAGTGATGTCTCCTTCTTCAATGTCCCTTCCGCAATGGCGTTCTCGTCGGACGTCGAACTGCAGGACCGGGAAACCGGCCAATTGAAAGACCAGTTCATGTCTTTTGTTTCGGCCGATTTTACCGGCGACCTGGTGCCGCTCCTGACAGCGATCGAGCGGGCGATGACCAAGATAAAGAAAGATTACAGCCCTCATCTAGGCACCGAGTCCTTTTATGTAGGAGGCACTTTCGCGCAAACGGCGATCGGCAAAGAACTGATTCAGAGAACGAAGGCCGTGGAAACCGCCTATGCCGGCGATGTTCCTAAAACGGGGCAGAACGGTAATCTTGTGCTCGTAAAAAACGGTGCAAAATATACGATTACACTCTCGGCACTGACAGCAAAAACTCTGCCTGCGGGTTTAGCTGCGATGAAGGGCCTGAAAATAGTAAGAAGGGGCAATTATATTTACATTACCGGTGATAAAAAGTGGATGGAGCTGTACTTGGGACGTTGGGGCAAACTGCCGCAAAATTATACGTTTAATATGAAATTAACAAACGGGGATCCGATCAGAATCGGCGGGGAAAAAGGGCCGAGTATTGCTGGGTACGGCCTGATCAACGAGTCCTCTGATGTGAAAAACTATTTATTAAGCGAGTCGGGCACGATGGGTAAGTTAAAAGCTTTTAACGGCGCTGTGAAAAGCAGCCTGAACAGCAACTGGGATTTCGTCAAAAAAGGCAGCTGGACAAAGCTGGGCAGCATGGGGAAATTCGGAAAGGCTGCCGGCATCGCCGGTGTCGGTTTAACTGTATATTCCGATATTGAGGCTCATAAAAATGAAAAAATGGGCGGGGAAAAAGTTGCCAATATTACAGAAGATATTGGTGTGGATCTCGGCGTTTCGGCTGCAGCAACTGGTGTAGGGGCTATTATCGGTTCTTTCTTCTTTCCGCCACTGGGAACTGTGGTAGGAGCTGTAGCTGGCGCTGAGGCAAGCACGCTGTTGAATTACAAATTTAAAGCGTTTGGCAATAAAAGTATAGTAGACAGTGCTAAAAGTATTGTCCACAACGCAGGAAACCAAGTAGCTTCCTGGGTTCGATAAGCCAAATTAGCATGAGGGGCCTAATAATGAGAGCGTCAGGTGAATTTTCAGAGAAAGATTTCGAATTTTTTCGTAAAGGTGTTTCATCAAGACGATTAAATCCGGCCAATATGGGAAAGCGTCTTTTTGCTTTTCCATTGCTTTCTTTACTTTCTTTGTTTGGAAGCACCGCAGAGTTAAGCGTGATAACAAATCTATATGAGATTTGGTCACCGCTGCTTATGTTTCAATGGGCTTTGCTAATAATTATGGGCCTATCATCGCTGTTGTTTTTTTTCAAATGGATAAGTTTAAAGTTTCAAAAAATACAGATAGTAGTTTTGATTATCAGTTCGGTTTCCATGGCATTTAATATGACCTTCTTTTTTCTTATTGTATTATCGGAACGTATCGCGTCATTTTCATTTACAGTTTCATTGCTTCTTTACATCCTGGGAAGTATTCTTATTTTTTGTCTGTCGTTGATTAGAGCTTATCGCCTGCTTAAAAAAGGAGAATTCAGAGAAAACGGTCGCGGGCTATTAGGTAAACAATATAGTGAAAGCACATCGAAATTTTCGAATATAGCCGTTTACGCTTTGGTTGCTTCTTTCTTGGGAGGGGGAGCGGGCACCGTTTTGTTCGGAGAGACTGGGATGTATGTTGTTATTACTTTTGCTATGTTTGTGTTATCCGCCATCATTTATTCCGTCGGTGTCACAGAATTTATTTTCGTGCTGTACTGCAAGCTCCGCTTTCCGTCGTTTAATGTCACAGCCGAACAACAAGTAGGAATCGATAGGAGGAATAAGATTCTTTTAAAACAGATCAATCGGTTAGAAAAAGAAAAAAAAGAAGCCATGAAGCGGCCAAAACGTGAGAAAAGGAAAAACTCAAAAAATTTTCGTGGGTGAACTAGGTCATCCATTCTGCGGACAAAAATTGGCGGGGTTAGTATGAAGGCATTAAGCAACTTTTCTGAACAAGATTTCGAGTTTTTCCGAAATGGCGTTTCGTCGGGACGGCTTAATCCGATAAGGCTAGGTAAAATGGTTTTTATATATCCGTTTCTGTCTTTGTTGATGGTTTTTGGTGCATATGCGGCGTCACAATCGGTAAGTTCAAATTTCAGCCAATTTTGGTTTCCTTTTTTCTTTTTTCAAGAATTGACTGCCTCCATGTTATTTTTGGTTACTTTGTTATTTTTCTCTAAGAGACTTAGTTTAAAATATCAAAAGTTCCAAATGTTGATTCTTTTATTAAGTGCACCAAAAATGTCATTCGATATGACATTGTTTTTTTTAGTTAAAACTAAAATGGATTTTCCGGCATTTCCTTTTTTCAATACGTTAATTTTTTATATTCTAGGAAGCATATTCATTTTTGGCCTTTCTCTATTAAGAGCTTATCGTCTTCTTCAGAAAGGAGAATTTAAAGAGAACGGTCGTGGACTTATGGGAAAACAATATGGTGAACGAGTAAATAGTTTTTCATCGATGTTCGGTGTTATATTTCCGATCGTCATTTTGGGCGGCCTGGTTATGAGCTTCCTTGGAAACATGGGGCAGGACATAGTGATTCTTTCCGTAATGCTTGTCATGTCGTTTTTGATGTACACTGTTGTATCGACTGAATATATTTTTGTATTCTACTGCAAGTTGCGTTTTCCTTCGTTTAATATTACTGAAACTGAGCAGATCAGAATTGATAAGGAGGCCGGCCTATTAAAAGCGCAGCTGAAACAATTCGATATGGAAGAGAAGAAAGAAGTCAGAAGGCAGAAACTAGAAAAAAAAAAGAAAGACCAATAATCGCCATTTGTGATGATTTAAAGTGAGCGCATCGCTAACCATTGGTTTTTGATCATGCTGACAATTATAAAAGACGCATGAACAATTGAAAGAATGAAAGGAGTCCTGATGATGAGGGTTAAGCAAAGTTCGCTGGTTCTTCTCAATTTGCTGAGCCGTTCGGTTATCTGCGGGATGGACCGCTGGCATGAAGAGGGGGAGGAACTGAGAAAGCTGGCGCTTGAAAGCGGTGTTTATCCGAACGGACCGCTCGTGATGACGATCGGCAAAGTGAAAAACGAGCCTGAACTGCGGGAGTACGGATTATTTCTGCCGCTCAGTTCGCCTGTCGAAGTACCTGCCGAGCGGGCACTCGGCTTTCGCAGCCGTCTTTATTTCAAAAAAACGGCAGCCATTCGCCATTATGAAGCGGATGAACCGTTTGCAGCGTCATACCGGGAACTGGAGAACGTCGCGTACAGGCGGGGGATTATTCTTGAACGGCCCTTTTACCATGTCTGCCTGGAAGTCAATGGAGAACGGTTTTTCGATATACACGCCCCCATAAAAGGAAGTGCTGCCTGATGGTTATCGAAAATGATTCGATTGAGCTCAGAAATGTCGTGTCCGGGCGGTACAGCCTTCACTATTCGCAGTTTCCGGAGGCGCTGGAAGACTTCTGCCGAATACTCGAGGAGAAGAATCTGACACCGACAGGAACGCTTTTCTACTCATTAAACAATGTTCCGGTCGATGAGCAGATGGCAGTTGAAATGTTTGCGGCTGTTGAAGAAAACTATGTTCCCGAGGACGACTTGCTTTTTTTCCGCAGCTACTTCACCGTGAAAAACATGATCATGACCTATTATTCCGGAAATATTGAAAAACGGACGGAACGGGCATACGCGGAACTGCTTCAATTCTTAGAGGATAATGAGCTGGAGATGGCGTCCCCGTTCTTCCATTTTTTTAGGGGAGACCTGAATTTTCAATATGTCGAATTGAAAGTGGGGATTCAATGATGCCGGCAGAAAAACAGAAGCACAGCCGCATTAAAGAGTCGTCGCTGATTCTGTTCAACGTGCTGAGCCGGACGGAAACTATTGAGAAAGCGATGTGGCTGGAGCGAGCGGAAATTTTGAAAATCGAGGCGGTCAAACACGGCTTGTATCCTGTCGGACCGCTTGTCATGACGAGCGAGCAAATGGATCCGCTTTCCGCCCGGGACACGTTTACTTTTTACCTGCCGCTGAATGGGTCACTGAAGGCAGATCCGGAAGCCGGATTCGTTTTTCAGCCGTCTCTCATGCTGGAGCATACGCTGTCTCTCCGCCACGACGAGGAGGGCAAACCGTTCTCCGTCTCGCACAGGGAACTGCAGGCGTTTGCGCGCCAACATGGTTTTTCCTGTTCGTCTGTATTCTATCATGTTATGATCGCGGTTTACGGAGAATGGTATGCGGAAATTCATCTTCCCGTTAGCGTTGGAGGATTGCTGCCGAATGGACAGGAAATGCCGGTAGAATAGGATAATTTAAAAAAAGATGGTAAAAAAGGCCTGCAATTTTTTGTCGAAGTTTATCGAATGAGTGTTGAATGCCGCAAAAATTGACGGAAATTTAGGAACTTTTCCCTGTTCAATATTCTGTCACATTTATTTATAATACGAGTGAATGGCGGGGAAAGGCTTACTTTTCCGAAAAACAAGAAATTCGGGTCTTCGGCTGTTCATGGGTATTTATCAATTATCTCGGGACTTGGAACTCGGGGCCTTTTGCTTTCAGCGGCGATCCGCTGCTGCGCGGATTGGACCCTGCATTTTCCGGCAAGCGTTTGCCAAAAACGAGGAGGCTTTATTCATGGCAGGACAAATCAGGCTGACTCCTGAAGAACTGCGGAGTTATGCGGCGAAGTATGGGCAGGAGTCGTCGAACACGGGCGAGCTGATCGGGCGGCTGGACGGGATGATCAATCAGTTGGAGCAGGTCTGGGAAGGTGCCTCAAGCCGGGCGTTCAAGGATCAGTATGAGAGGCTGCGCCCGTCTTTTCAGCAGATGCGGCAGCTTCTCGAGGACATCGACCGGCAGCTGGCACAGACGGCGAACGTCCTCGAAGAGACCGATCAGCGTATTGCCGGACAAATCAACGGGTGAGGAAAAGTCGAAACCGGAGCTCTTGGCAGAGTTTCGGTTTTTTTCCAATGGAGTGAACTAAAATGTATATCAATATTACAGTCGATTTGTCTCGTTATCAAAGGAAGACGCTGGACCTGAGAGTCTCGGACCGGCAGCCGGTCAAACAGCTGATACGGACGGTCTGGACAATTGCCGGCATTCAGAAGGCGCCGCGAAGCGGATACTGGGTACGCGTCGAAAATAAGGAACAAATGATTCGCGGTTTTGATATTTTAGGAGATAAAAGGATCTCGGACGGCGATAAGCTCACTGTATTGTGAAGGAGAACAATTATGGCACTTTCGAACAGCTTTTTTCAATCCGTACTTGATGCGGAAGCGGAGCAAAAAGACAGTCAGTACAGGCTGACTTTTCAACGGGTCAAGATTCCGCTGCGCCATGTGGAAGAATTAGGTGTTCTGCAAAGTATTGAGGACGGCGTCACCAGAAAAGTGGAAACGACCGAAGATGAAGTTGTGATTACAGCTGTGGAAAATCCTGAACTAAGAAGCTTTTCCGAACTGAAAGCGGAAACGTCAATTGAACGGCTGATTTTTTCCAGCAATCTGATTCATTTCTTTAAAAATAGGGAGCACTCCCGGATCGTTCCGATTTGTTTCCCGGAAAATCTCTTTTTTTCTTCTGGATTTCAGCCGGTCTTTCTTCATTACGGGGTCAGGGACAGCCTGCCGCCGGTTGCATTCGATGAGGAAAAGACGCTCCAGCATGTCAGGGCGGTCATCGCATTATTGTTTGACCCGTCAAACAGCTTTGATACATATGTCAAATTTGATTTTGCAACAAAATCGACGCGGTTTGTAAAGGACCTTTTCCGCTGCAAAACGTTTCACGCGCTGGCCGGCCTCGTGGAAAATGAACGGAAAAAAGAACTGTTGCTGGAAAAACAGAGCACGAGAATACCTAAAAAAAAGAATATGATCAAAAACGGACTTTTGATCGGCGGCATAGCCATCCTTATTCCTCTTCTTATTTTGACGATCTATGCATTTTTCATTCAGCTCCCGCGGGAGAGCCTTTTCGAGCAGAGCCATGAGTTTTTCCTGCAGAATCGCTACAGCGATGTAGTGACGGTCTTAAGTCCGGTTGCCTATAATAATATGCCGAAAGTTGTCCGTTATGAATTGGCCGTTTCTTATGTGAAAAACGAACCGCTGACGGATACACAGCACAACAACATTTTGAATAACCTGACCCTTCAAAGCAACCCGCTCTATTATCAGTACTGGATTCAGGCCGGACGCGGCGATGCGGTAGGCGCGCTGAATACGGCGAAATCGCTCAATGACCGCATGCTGACGGCTTATGCGCTGATCAAGGAAAAACTGGCGGTCCAGAACAATATGTCGATGAGCGGCAGTGCAAAGGCACAGCAGCTTCAGGCGATCAATTCCGAACTGTCCCAGTATCAGGATATAACGCAAGGCCAGAAAAGTATGTCAGGGAGCAGCACTTCAGGGAGCGGGAGCAGTTCGACGAATACTTCTGCTGCCGGGAGCAGTGGCGCAAGCACGCAAAGCGGAGCGTCATCGCCGAAGCAGCCGGCGCAAAATGAAAAAAATACGCAGAATACCCAAAGTAGCGGCGGATCATCCGAAAAGACGCAAACCAGCAATTAGGTTTAAGCGAGGGTACAGGGTTTGAAAGATGTCCACTGAAAGGAGGGGTGCATTTTGGAAAAGCTGTGGCTTTTTACAAAAGAACACTATCAGCTGATTAACCTGCAGCCTTTTCATAAGAAAGAAGTGGTGATCGGCGACGAGTTAATGGATACGATCACGATTCCGGTCCCATTCGGCCATAAAATGACGGTGAGATGGGATGCCGAAGAAAAGAAGTGGGTGCTGATCAATCAGGACTCACGATCATTTCTTACTGCCAACGTGCACGAGATTGTCCGGAATGAAGCAAATGACCGGCTGGAGCTGGTGTATCAGGATACGGCCTCGAAATCCACCGGCTACTACATCGGGCACAGGCTTCAGGTGTCGGTTGCCTCCGGGGAGGCCGCTGATTTTTCCTTTCCGCAGTATGAAGACGGAACCGGTTTTCTTTTGATCAGAGAAAGAGACAAATGGCGCGCACGGCCGGATTCCGAAATCCACCCAATGTTTGTCAACGGGGAAAGGATATACGGCAGTGTGCTTTTAGAGACGGGCGACGTTGTTTCGTGGGGGCTAAATGAATGGACGCTGAAGTCGTCGGATTTAATCGTGCTGACTGCGAGTGAACCCTATCAAACAAAGCTTGTCCCCGCCCGCAGCCCGAAGACCATGCTTGCCGAGAAATACCCGAACTATCAGAGAATGCCGAGGCTCATCTATGAACGCCCGAAGGTCAAAGTCAAGTTTTCCTGGCCGTCAGATTCGGAGAAAGACAGCCGTCACAATCTGTGGGTCACGATTCTGCCGCCCCTCGTCATGCTCATCGTCATGTCCATCGTACTGATTGTTCAGCCAACCGGCATTTATATGCTTCTCTCCATCGTCATGTTTCTTTCGACAATCTTCACGTCTGGTTATCAATATGTTAGAGAATCAAGGCGTACGAAGGAGCATCAAAAAGAGCGGAAAGCCAACTATACAGGCTACCTCAGAGAAAAGCGGGAAGAACTGAATCAGCTGTACGAAAAGCAGAGATTGGTGCTTCGCTACCAGTTCCCGGGCAGCGCAAAGCTGAAGGAACTTGCCTTCCGGCTGAGCCCGCGGATCTGGGAGCGCGGCCGGACAGACGATGATTTTCTCGAAATAAGGCTGGGCAGCACGACTCTGCCTGCCGATTATGAAATTCAGGGCAGTGATCAGGAACTTTCCAACCGGTCGTTTGATGAACTTTACCTGGAAGCAAGGACCATTGTGGACCATTATCGCCAGGTCGCCGATGTACCGCTGACGATCCGGCTGCTGGACGGCCCGGTCGGGATTGTCGGGAAACATTCGATCATCCGCAATGCCGTCCAGCAGCTGATGATGCAGCTGGCTTTCTTTCACAGCTACCATGACCTGCGGTTCGTCGTCCTCTTTGATGAAGAGGAGTACGCGGAATGGGCATGGCTGAAATGGCTGCCGCATCTGAAAAGCCTGAACACACAGGGACGGGACATGATTTACAGCGAACAGACACGGGATCTGCTGCTCTCGGGAATCTATGAGCTGCTGAAGGAAAGGGAACGTGCGGAGAACAAAGAAAAGAAACTGTTTCTGCCGCATATCGTCTTCATTGTCGCATCGGACCGGCTGATTCACGAACATGAAATCGTGGAATTCCTCAATAAGGATTTCACCGAGATCGGGGTCGGCTCCATTTTTCTGGCTAATAACAAAGATAACCTAACCGAGAACGTGAATACGGTTGTCCGCTACGTGAACGAGCATGAGGGAGATGTCATGATTCTGAATAAAGTGGCGAATGGTCAGAAGTTCAGCCTCGATCCATTTACTAAAGACGGAAATGAACGGTTTTCCCGCTGTCTGGCTTCGCTCAAGCATACGACCCGATTCACCAATTCGATTCCGGAAAGCGTCTCTTTTCTGGAAATGATGCACGCGGAGGACGTCAGGGATCTGCAGATCCAGAGGCGCTGGGCCGAGCACGACCCGATTCAGTCGCTCGCCGTGCCGATCGGGCTGCGCAGCAGGAACGATGTGCTGGAATTAAACCTTCATGAAAAGGCGCACGGGCCGCACGGGCTCCTGGCGGGTACAACAGGAGCCGGAAAAAGCGAGCTGCTGCAGTCTTACATTTTATCGATGGCCGTCAATTTTCATCCGCATGATGTCGCCTTCCTCCTCATCGACTTCAAAGGCGGCGGAATGGCCCAGCTTTTTGAAAAATTGCCGCATCTGCTCGGAACGATGACGAATATCAACGATGAGAAGAACTTCAGCGAGCGGGCGCTGGCCGCGGTGAAAAGCGAATCGCTCAGGCGGCAGAAGCTCTTTTCCAAAAATAATATTAATCATATTGATGACTATCAGCTGTTGTATAAACAGGGAAAAGTCAAAACGCCGATGCCCCACCTGTTCATTATTTCCGACGAGTTTGCGGAACTGAAGAAGGAAGAGCCGGACTTTATCCGCGAGCTGGTTACGACGGCGCGGATCGGCCGCAGCCTGGGGATTCACCTGATTCTGGCGACGCAGAAGCCTGCCGGAGTCGTGGATGATCAGATCCGCAGCAACTCGCGTTTTAAAATAGCCCTCCGCGTGCAGGACGCGTCGGACAGCAACGACATACTGGGCAACGGCGACGCAGCCGAGTTGAAACAGGTCGGCCGCGCCTATCTTCAGGTCGGAAACAACGAAATGTACGAACTCTTTCAGTCTGCCTGGAGCGGGGCACCTTATGAGAAAAATATCTACACATCCGAGGATGATGTTTTCTACGTGAAAGACACAGGCCTGTATCCGATTTCCGAGGTGCATGCGAAGTCGCAGGTTCAGGCGAAAAAGGAAACGGAGCTCGACGTGGTCGTCCGGACGATCGCCCGGCTCTATGCCGAAATGGGCCTGAAACGTCTTCCAAGTCCATGGATTGCGCCGCTGCCTGTTCATCTTGTCCGTCCGGCGGCATTAAAAGAAGAAGGCGATTTTTACGCGGTCGGTCTCGCGGACCATCCCGAAACGCAGAAACAGACGCCCGTATATCTGCAGCTGCAAAAAGCAAAAAATATGGCGATATTCGGCGCGTCCGGGTTCGGAAAAACGACCACCATTTCCTCTTATTTACTGGCGGCCGCCAGACGCTATTCACCGGACAACGTGCAATTCTATCTGTTCGACTTTGGCAGCGGCGGTTTGCTGCCGCTCAGAAAACTTCGTCATTCCGGCGATTACTTTCGCCTCGATGAGAAAGAAAAGATCAGGAAGTTCGTCAAATGGCTGAATCAGGAGACTCAGCGGCGCAAAGATCTCCTCCGCCGCGGAGGGGTCCCGAGCATCGAACTTTACAACGAACAGGAAGCGCAGACATTACCTTACCTGAAAATCGTTGTCGATAATTTTGAAGCGCTGAGAGAGGAAGCGTCGGAGCTGGAGGAATCCTTCATCCGCTGGGCACGGGAAGGGAGCAGCCTCGGCATCCAGTTCATTCTGTCCGTCTCACGCGCGAATGGTATTCGACCGAATCTGCTGACCAGTCTGCCGGTTCGCCTGTCCCACTATATGGTGGATCAGTCGGAATTCTATACGGTATTCAGCGGTTCGGTCAAGAAAACGGTTGAAGCCCTTCCCGGACGCGCCCTGATCATGACAGAGGAACTGGAAAGCATACAGACCTACCTCCCGTTTGAAGCCAAAACGGCGGCCGGACAGCTGGAGAGACTGCGGGAGGAAGTCGATGCCTGCAACCGGATTTATCCGGAGAGCGAGACGATATACCATGTGCCGATGCTGCCGGAAACCTTGGAAACCTCGCTGTTCCTTCAGAACAAAAAGATGCGCGCGGACAGCATTTATCTCGGTCTTGATGCGGAATCCGTCGAACCGTTGGGCATTTCCTGCCGGCAAATGACCGCCTTCATTATTGTTGGTGACTCGGGAAAGGGCAAAACCAATGTGATCCGGCTTTTTCTCGAACAGATCAGGCGGTCCGGACAGTCATTTGTCGCGATCAGCGATTCTGAAGAACTGGCCTTTGCCAAGGCGGCCGAACACCACGACTGGATGTACCTGGAGGACGCCGCATTGATCGAATTGTATGCCGATCGGCTGGAGAACACGTTTGCCGCAAGAGAAAAGGAGATCAGGGAAAAGATGCTGGAGACCGGGCGGACACGTGCGGAAATCGCAGAAGGTTATCCCGCATTTTACTTGCTGATTGACGGTCTGGACACATTTCTCCGCAAAATGGACAGCCGCCTGCAAACAAGGATCGTTAATCTGATGAAGCGCTTCGCCCCGCTCGGCTTTTACGTGATCGCGGCCGGCAATCAGCTGGAATGGAAAGGCTACGATCCGCTCGCTGCCGAACTGAAAAATACGAAAGATGCCCTTCTGCTTATTCGGAAAACCGACCAGTCCGTGTTTACATTACCTTTTATCAACAAGGAACCTGCGCTTGAGATGGGATTCGGCTATCTGCTGCATCAGGGACAGGATCGCCGCGTGATGATTCCACTGACGGACGCGCCGGCCTTTGATACAGCGATTATGTAAAACTTTGAAAATAAACGGTCAGGCCATAATTTCATTAAAAAGGAGTTCTTCAATGATGGACGAGGAAAGAAAAAACCGTTTGATGAAATGGGGGTCACTGATTCTCGTATTTATTCTCATTGTCAGTGTCTCCGCCGTACTGCCGCGCTACCTGACACCGCCGCCACAGCCGGTGGCGAAGAAGGGAAATGTGCCGAAAACGGTCGTGACTCCCGCACCGCAAACCGGGCACATCGCGCTTGTCAATGAGGATCAGGGCGCTGATTTTAACGGCCAGAAACTGAATCTCGGCAATCAGATCGTACCGCTCTTTTCCGATCAGGATCCTTATCAGTGGGAAACCGTCAGCCGCAGCGCAGCCGACAGCGGCCTGAGCCAGGGCAACTATCAGGCCGTCTTCTATATTCCTTCGAATTTTACCCAGAATATTTTTACGTTTGAAAATCAGAAGCCGAGCGCGGCGGTCATTTCCTATCGGGCGAACCCCAAGCTGACTGCCGAAGACACTGCTAGGGTACAGACTGAGTTTGAGAAAGTCAGGGGTACCCTGAACCAGCAGTTTTCTAAAATATACTGGCGGTTCATCTCGGACAGGATCAATTATATAAACGGAAATTTTGCGGGTGTTCTGCAAAAGGAACAGCAGTATCTGCAGGCCATGTCCGATTTTTACAAGCCGTCCTCACTGGATATGGCGCAGGTCTTTAACGCGCAGCTGGACCAGATCAACCAGCTGCTTGCCGAAACCGGCCAGGCGGCAAAAATGACGGCCGATAAACAGCTGACGCTGACCGATACCAAAACACAAATCAGTCAGCAGCTGGACGCGCTGAATAAACTCAACGATCAGCTCAAAAAACAAATCCAGACGATGGATCAGACGCGAATCGCAAACGAGAAACTGGTATCGGACGCCACAACCACTGCGCAGGATGCCTCAAGCAAGGCTCAGGCAAGTCTGACCGGAGTGACCGGTCCGGCGAGTCCGTATTCGCAAATCATACAGACTCTTTTAGATCAAACGGTTTCGATTGATAAACCACTGAAAGCAGCAGATGAATTAACTGGATTAAATGGTCTGATTAATGATGCAAACAGTGAATTAGCAACACTGAATACGACGGCTCAAACTCAGCTGGATTCTCTATCAAAAGTGTATACAGATCCTCTGGATACTTTAAACAACCAAATTAATCATTCAAAAATTCCAATCAACGCTTTAATAGATCCGGATCCTTCGAATACAAACAGTCAAAGCCTATACAATCTGGAACAGGCACTTTACCAAACGGCTTATAATAATGCGTCTCAAAATGTAAATAATGATATTAATAGTCTTGCACAATCAACAAAACCCGGTCTGGTTGCTGTTTCACAGTGGAACGGTGAAACAGACATTTTAAGTACTATAGATTCCGTTCAGAGTGCAATCAGTGATCTTGCAAATAATGGAAACATTACCGGTGACAGCAGCATCGCTGCCGGCAACCTCGGGAAAATTAATGATGCTAAAAACTACATCGGCCCATCACTATTTATTGATCCTGCCGCAATAACTGCGACAAATAATTATGATGAAGCTGCTTTAAAATATTATCTGGTATTACTGAATAACACGAAGGACAGTTTGACTAATTTGAACAATTTAGTTGGAAATAATCCTGGGAACACACTATCCGCGTCTTTAAATTCGGTCAAAAATTGGATCGATCAGACAACCGGGGAACTGACTTCATCAGTCACATCATTAGAAACCATACAAACAGATTCGAAAACGATTGATCAGACTCAAGCTTTACAAACTACTCAAGATTCGATTCAAAAACAATATGATTCAGCTGTTCAAACATACAGTGATGCGCTGGCCAATCAAAAAACCGGTCTTCAAAAAGCGGAGAATGAGCTGGCAAACAACATCGCCAGCACGCAGCAGCTGACCGCGGCCATCGTTAAACCGATTCAGCTGACGACACCGGACATGACTGTTGCCAATACCGCCAGCGGCATTGCCGTGACGCTTCAGGACAATAATTTTGATCAGCTGAATATGATTGATCAGGGCATCCAAAACATTTCAAGCAATGAATCTCTGATTCTGAAAGATTCAAAAGACGTGCAGTCGATGGTCAACGGTGTTCAGAGCAGCGCCGGCCAGCTGAGCAATTCGTGGGGGCAGAACGTCGCGGCAACCGCAGAGCTGAAAAGCGCGATCGCTCAGACGCTTGGCAACACGGGCGAACCCGGCAACCGCAATCAGAACGTTTATCAGCAGCTGTCGAGCCCGGTAAGTCTGGCCGGACTGACAGCCGGAAACGCGAACAATGCCGCACCCGGACCGGCTCAGCAATCGGCGGCCGATAGCAGTAATACGCCCCCCGTTCAGCAGCCTTTTCTTACCTTGCTCGCCGTGCTGATTGCCAGTATCCTGACCGGTTATTTCAGCTATCACTATCGCAGCCTGAGCAAGATAACGAACGGGCTGATTACGGCTCTGCTCGCACTCGTCAGCTCCGCCGCTATCATCTACTATGGTACGGCGCAGTATAATCTGGCGGGCGCGGCGACGATCATGTGGAGCGTCTTCACATTCGGACTGATCACGCTCATGTCCGCATGGATCCGGGAGGTTTACCTGCTGTCTGAAATTGCCGGCGTACTGCTTACGTCGGCGCTGGTTGTCTTCTTTACGCTGCCTTTGCTGAGAAACAGCATGGACGGTTTCGCTTTTCAGAACCCGGCTGCCGACGTGTACCTCTCGATCGCATACAGTCAGGACTATCTTCCGTTCCTGAAAGGAATTCTGGCTATTGCTCTTTTGACTATTCCTGTATTCGCCATAATCGGGACGAGAGCGATTGTACGCCACGTGAAAGAGGAGAAAGCGCATGAAACGGAAATTCTTTAAGGTGCTGCTGCCGGCGGGTGCCGTCCTTCTGTCTTTTATCGTTGTTTCCGGATACGGATACGGGAACGGAAATATCAAACAGGACAGGGTCACACCGAATCATCTCACCAAATCGCAAACGCAGATCAACCCCAGTGAGATCAATGTCACGATCAATGAACCCTACCGGAAAATACCGGCGGAAGTGAGGAAACTGACATTTATTGAACCCCGCCCAAAAGATGACCTTGTCAAGAATCTGTTTTTGACGCCGGATAAAGATCAGAAAGCGGACGTTAAAACAGCGGCCGCCAAGCTGTTTAAATGACATAGAGAAAACGGAGATGAGGAGGCATTTTAATGGGAGAGTCAATATGGGATTCGATCGGCAACTTTTTTGGAATCGGCGTGACGGATGCCGAGCGCAAGCGCGCGAAATATGATCAGCTTCGCCATCAGTTAGACGCTTATATCAGCCGGGCGGAAGACGATCTTCATCAGATCTCCGGGCAGATAAACAGTTACGTGAGCGTACATCCTGTACCGAAAACCAAGATCCCGGGAATCGAATTCAGTATCTCGCGGGAGAGGACGGACGAACGGCTAAAGGCGCAACTGCGCACTTTGAGGACAAAACTGGATGATGCGAAGGAAGCCAGGGCGGGGGCGGAAAGAGCCTATGCTCATTACAGATATTTAGCCGCGGAAGAAGACAGGAAGAAGGGGTGACATAACCGATGGGAAAAGCCAGTAAAGATCATGTGGAAATCAGGGGTTCGCAACTGGGAGAAGCGATAAAATGCATGAAAACGATCGACGCCGCGCTGCACACCGCACTTTCTCAAGGTGAGGCGCTGAAGTCGGATATTGACGGACAGCCCGACTGGACTGGGAAAAATAAACTGGCTTTTTCAGCCTTCATGGATATTTTGCTGCAGTATCAGCGTCAAGTCACGAAGATTACTTCGCAGCATGCAGCGTCCCTCCAGTCTCTGCAAAAAGATATTGCCGCTTTTTCCGGAACGGATGAAGTGTCGAAAATAAAGGGGCTGTGAATATGGGAGATCAACGGCTGACGCTTGACGGACTGACACCGGCCGAGCTCTATGTGCTCGGAACGGCTGCGGATGTGCATGATTTATTTGGCCTTCCGGAACAGGAACTGCTGGCGATGCTTGATATGAAGATTTTTATCAAGGCCAAAAGATCGCTGCAGAGGAAAAAGATCCTGACGGATGCGGGCGGGTTGACTGAACAGGCGGTTTTACTCATTGAAATGATGAAAATCTATGCGGACAGCCCGGCCTATGTCCGGATCAACGATCAGATGGCGGCGTTCAGAAAAGAGAGGAGCAGGGATCTGATTGTGCTGACCGAGCAGGAACCGTGGCGCAGTTATCGGCTGGAGGTCCTGCCGAAAAGCCTGTTTGTTACCGGGCTTTTTCAGGCGCATCCCTTCCTGAACCGCAAACCGACCGAGGAAGAACAGCGGTTTTTACTGAAGGAAATCACAGCCGAGGAAAAAAACTGTGGGCATCCATCTCTATGGATCAAACCGATCTTTTAGCGATGGAGTGGATGCCGAAGGAAAAATCGGGTTATCTGAGGCCCTATTCCCACTTTCTCTATGTCCCGGTTGAAAATCAGCTCTACCGGACGGATGTTGTCAGTCAGAAAACACGAAAGGCCAGCCTGTTTTATCTCTATAAGGAGCTGTTTGACTGGCTGGACATTCCCTACGGACAGGAGGCGCATGCCTAATGAGGACGATGGCGGAAGGCGGGGGCGGAGAAATCTCTCTGAATCCCGATGAACTGCAGCGCTTTGCCGAACGGGCCCAGTCGATCGGCGATCTTTTTCAGAACAGAATTCGCCCGGAGATCGAACGGTTAAGCGGTCTCGGATACTATGCTCAGGGCGAGGCCGCCGACGCGTTTGCCCACTACCGGCAGGCGCTGGAGAAAATGATGGATGCCGGCGACTTCTACTATCGGGCGGCGCAGATACTGGCGCTCGTAGCGGAAATCATGAGCGGCCAGGACGAGGCGCTGGCCGCCGCAATCAATGAAGGGCGGTGACGGAAAGCATGGGAGAGGATGTTTCCTACCGAAGCGGTTCATGGGACGACATGGGCCGGGCGATCGCTAAAATTTCAGGCTGGGGCGGCGCGCTGGAGCGCATGCAGCAGATGGACCGGACTCTTCAGCAGATCCAGAATGCGATTGATGATCTGGATGAGGACCGGCGTCTCTGGTTTTCGTACAAGAGCCAGGCTGGGGCGCTCGACAAACTGGGTCAGGACTACCGGAAACTGGACACCTTTACGGGAGAGGCCGGCAATGCGGTCAGCCGCCAGATCGATGATCCCTTTTACAAGCAGATGGATGCCTTTGTCGCGGAAATGTCGCAGATTTCAATCAGCCAGTACCACACCCGGAACACGCTGAACGTCAAGGAATACCAGGCGACCAGCCCGCTCGCCTCCGTCGCCGCCTATGAGCCAGTGACGAAACAGTCGATCACATTCGACGATCTCTTTAACAGCAGCAGCCTGATGGCCGCCTCGCTGAAAAAAGAATACGAAATCTACCGGGCCGCGGCCGGGAAACAGACGGGCGGCGTGACTTTCGACCAGTACAAAGCGGGCATTCAGTACAGCCGCGGCTTCGACTACCGGTCGATCAAAGACAAGCAGATGGACAAAGAGTTCTGGGTGAACCTCGGCGTTGGAGCGGCGATTGTCATCCTGACGATCGCCTGCCCGCTGGCGGGGATCGCTGCGGGTGCCGCCTATGGGGCGATGCAGCTGACCGACGCGGCCACCGGGACGAGTATGATCTCCGGGCGGAAGCTGAGCACGGAGGAGCGGGTCACGGAGGGCGTCTTCGGCGTGCTGGACGTGATCCCTGCCTTCAAGGCCGCCGGCGCTTTCAGCGCGATCGGCCGGATGGGCACCAAAGGCGTGACGACTCTGGGCGGCCTAACGAAAACGATGGGCCGGGCATCCGGAAGGCGGGTGATCCAGCTGAAACAGATAAGCCGTGCAGGGATAGACAGCGTGAAACAAGCCGCGGCCAACGCGGGAGACCGGCTTTCCCTGGGCGGCCTGCAGCCGGAATTTGCCGGCGCTTCGGGGGTCGGTGGTGCAGGCGGCGGAGAGCGTTTGATTCAGAATGTCAAAAACACATTCCGGCAGATGGCATCTAAGGAACGTGTTACTCAGCAGGTCAATTATAGTAAAATAGGGGAAGTTCAGGGGGCTGAGAAAGCTAGTACTACAGTAGATAATATTTTACGAAAAACAAAGTGTACAAATTCGGATTTACAGGTTTATTTAAAGAGTATTAATAGTGATTTAGCGGATGAATATTTAAAGATGGGAAAATGGCCAGAGAAAGTACAAATTCCTAAGTCACCAGAAGTATTAAAACCTAATGGCAAGATTGATTGGTCACAGGTACCAAACGATGGATTTAAACTTAATGAAAAAGGGAATCCAATCAAAAAGCCTTATATACCTAGAGTTGGAGAAGTCATTGATAGATATGGTCCGGCTGACGGAAGATTTACTTCGCCAGTTATTGATGGAAAACCATACTCTTATGAACAACGCTCATTACCTTATTTGGAAGATGGGTCAAAATATCATCAATATGAGATTACTAGAGACTTTAATAATATTAAATCGTATATAGAGAATTGTTCAAATGAAAAACTAAAAGCTGCTATTGAAGGATATATGTCAAAATATTCATTAACAGTTGATGATTTAGTTATTGAAAAGGGAGAAATAGCTCCGGGTTTTGGCTCGATAGGAGGCGGGATACAATATCAATTACCTTTGCCTATAAAAATGTTAGAGGATTTGGGTATGATAGAAAAATTATTTTGATCCATACGGGGAGGAAAAGAGAATGAATGTAGAAGAAACAAAAATGATCATTCAAAAAGAAGGTCTGAAGAACTATTGCTTTTTTTGCGATAGATCTCCAAACGAGAGAGAGGTAGTTATTCAAAAATCAGGGAAAAAATGGGCAGTGTATACGTGTGATGAGAGAGCAGCTAAGATAGGAGAGCAAATATATAATAATGAAAGTGATGCATTAGAAGATTTCGTTAAAAGATTAAGGGGAGACAAATTAGTCAGAGAATATTATGGCGATTCGCTATAAATGTTTAGAATTGTTGATTAGAAATAAGTGGACGATTTGGGGAAAACTGATAGGTTTAGATCATAAATTGCAAAAATAAATTGATTTTTCACTTAATTCAACGAGAAACTACCTAATAGATTATTTTGTAAATAACATTAAATACGACTCTCAACATTATCTTGGCTAAAGCCCCACGAAAGCAGTGATATTGACAGCACTTTAATCATCTATGCATGCTATCCTGCCATATTCCGGCAGTACTGGAGTTCACGTGCCAATCGTTCTGTTGGTGCGTTTTTATTTTCGTCAATTTCGGACTAGCACGATGCGTTTAATCGTAATAGTCACCGCCATCGCCTGCCCGCCGGCCGGGGTCGCCGCGGGTACCGCCTACGGGGCGATGCAGCTGACCGACGCGGCCACCGGGACGAGTATGATCTCCGGGCGGAAGCTGAGCACGGAGGAGCGGGTCACGGAGGGCGTCTTCGGCGTACTGGACGTGATCCCTGCCTTCAAGGCCGCCGGCGCTTTCAGCGCGATCGGCCGGATGGGCACCAAAGGCGTGACGACTCTGGGCGGCCTAACGAAAACGATGGGCCGGGCATCCGGAAGGCGGCTGATCCAGCTGAAACAGATAAGCCGTGCAGGGATAGACAGCGTGAAACAGGCCGCGGCCAACGCGGGAGACCGGATTTCCGTAGATGGCCTGCAATCGGAATTTGCGGGGGCTTCGGGGGTTGGTGGTGCAGAAAGTTTCGTCGATAATCTAAGAAACATTAAACAGCCAGTTCAATACATCTCTTCCAAAAATACAAGTAGTATAACCAAGGGTATGGGCAGTGGTATTAAAGAAAGCAATTCCGAAATAGGTAGAATTGATTATTTAAGAAATAAATTTGGTAAGCTTAGTTCAGAAGAGTTACATCAAAGAATTAATACTCCTAAGTTACGTAGAATGTTAGAGGATTATAGTCCATCAAAAAAAGCTACAGAATGGCAGGGTGAAGATCCATATTTCGGGATAGATGCTTATACTGATAAAATATATCCAAAAGGCAGTGTTTTATATGCTGGCGAGCCATTTCCTACAGGATATTTTACAACTAAAGAAGCGTTAGATAATGTTGGGGTTGATGCACATAAAGTATTTGAAGGCTTGCAGGTTAAACCCTATTGGGGGAAAGGAATGTTTAATGCTATATTTAGGGATAAGATGGTTGGTTATGAATTAAAGGTGGATATTACTGGTGCCAATGGAATAGCAAAGAATAATACCCAGTTCTGGAGAGGTAGATTAGAACAGATTTTTATGCCAGATTTAAAAGAACTTATTCATAATAAGTATTTAAAAAGATTGTCTGGGACAGAAATAAAGTTGACTAATACGGAAATGCCATTTAGTGAGTATAAAAAAATTATTGAAAAAATCAAAGCATTAGGTGGAAAAGGATTTTAAGGAAAGGAGAAAGTGCATTGAATAGAATAGAAGAAAAATTGCCTGTAAATAATATAAGTATTGATAAGCAATTGGATAAAAATTCATTTATTAACTATTTTAAAGATGATTTAATGCCATATAATAACAATGAAGATCTATTCATATTTAGTAAAAAATATAGCATTTATGATATGGAATTTTGGATAATAGTAGGGTTTAAAAAAGAGAATATTCAATATGTAGAACTTGAAAATGCAGATGAAAGTTTGAGTAATAGTTATGCTAATTGGTCAAATTATAAGGTTAAATTAAAAAAAGACAGTCATGATAATTGGTTAAAGAAATTATTAGGTTTTCCAGACATTATTAGAGATAATGAGGTAATATATAATCTACAATGGGGTAAGGTAACATCATATGTTGACCCTAAGAGCGGTAATGTGTGTATTTCAATAAGATATAGATACTAACCTGATTATTCACAGCACTACAGCTGAGAGGTGATAATCGTTGGGGAAACAAGGTTTCCCGGGATACATTCTGGTCATCTATTAAGTGACAAAAAGAAATGAAAAAGGAGCCCCTCCTTGGTATGATTAATTTGTGAGAACCAAACATGCAAGGTAAGGGGCTCCTCATATGACCAGTGTAAAAGAAACGTCGCTTCAGTTCAACCAAAAAATCAAAGTCAGCTTCTCGGGTGGGGCTCTTTCCTCCGACTCGGGATTGCTTCTTTACCAGGAATTCGATGCAAAGACCGGATTCAGCCGGTTGATTGAGGAAAGGCTCAAGATCAAGGCCAAGGATCCTGTCATACACACGCGTCACACGAATGCGCAGGCCGTGGTTCAGAAAGTCTACCAGCATCTGGCCGGTTATCACACCGATGACGAAGCCGAAGAACTGGGGAGGGAACCGGCCTTCACCGCGATTCTTGAGAAAAAACGGCTGGCCTCTCAGCCGACCCTCTCCCGGTTCAACCAACGTGTGGATGATGAAACGGTTCAATCGCTGGAAGCGATCAACCAGGCTTATCTGGATCGGCTTCATGCCCTGCGTCCCAGCGCCCAGATGGTTCTCGATGTCGATTCGTCCAACTTTGAAACCTTTGGGAATCAAGAAGGCTCCGCCTACAACGCCCACTACCAGGACATGGGATTCCATCCGCTCTTCCTGTTCGATGCGCTGACGGGTTACTGCCTGAAGGCGGCGCTGCGCCCGGGAAATTTTTACACCTCTCGTGACGGGGTCGCTTTCCTCCGGCCTGTTCTGGAACACTTGCGGTCACTAGCCCCCGGGCTGGACCTGGCGCTTCGCGTCGACAGCGGCTTCACCGTTCCCGAACTCTACACCTTGTGTGAAGGCATGGATGTTTTTTATGCGATCCGGCTGAAAATCAATTCACGGCTGATCCAAAAAGCACAGGAGCTGATTGCTGCACGTCAGAAGAAACAAGCCATGCCGGTTGGGACCTCAGCCGTGTTCTACAGTGAATTTTCCTAATATTACACCTCATAATGGAGGGAGAACTAAAGGAATGTGGGCAGATGCTCCAAGATAATTAAAGGAGGAAATTTTGTGGAGATAAATAATGATTCAATAGTACTCCCATTACCCACAGATACACTTCTTGAAAAAGAAGAAAAAATGTGGAGAGTAGCTCTTCCAAAGAGCTATTAAAAAAATACAATGGGGGTACCCTAGAGCATAAGTCTTTTTATACTCAAAATCATTTTTATGCGATAGATAGATTTTTATGTGTTTTAGAAGAAACAGAAAACAATGAATTTGGCATATATGATATCGATGTGACTTTAACTCGTATCGAGGAGCGTCTTACAGATAATGAGGATCTGATTGGAGTAGATTTATTGCCAATTGCGATACTGTTTGCTGGAGATTATCTATGCCTGGATTATAGGATCTCTAAAAATCATCCAACTGTTTGTGTATGGGATCACGAAGAATCAGGAGAGTTGGATCCGATGACTTATTTCACTGCTAAAAGCTTCGAAGAATTCATAAGCATGTTATCGTAATTGCTTAACTTTCGCACCCTGGTTTGAATGGGTGAACTTTGATTAAGTAGGGTAAATCTACTATTCATTTCGTAAGTTCGCCTTTTGCATAAACTGTCTACTAAATTAATTAGCGGGAATCAAGTCATTAGTTTAGAAGATTTGAATGTAAAAGGTATGTTATCTAATTACAAATTAGCCAAGCCCACAGAGCAATCGTTCAGAGCGTTAAGAAGGCAACTGGAATATAAGGATAAATGGTATGGAAGAGATTTCATAACTATCAATGGTTTCTTTTCATCTTCTTAGATATGTTCTGAACATGGTTATCAGAGCAGAAAGAATTGACTATCGGTGTATGGGACTGCCCAAATTGTGGTGCTCACTATGACCGTGATATTAATGCAGCTAAAAATATTTTAGTTGGGAGACTAAAACAGCCAAGCAGTATATATAATCCACCGTCGGAACGGGGGTTAGCCTGCTAATAAGGCTGGAGCCTTTGTATCTAGCAGCATGGATACAAGTTCTGCTAGTCGTGATTTAATCATGCTTCCAGAGATCCGAAACTCAAGCGACCAGTGTTTATGGCAATATAAAATTGTAATATTTGGGAATTAATTTATGCTGGAGGCTTAAAGGACAACTTCATCCTTTTTTAGAAGATTTAAAGTACAGTAAGAAAAGGAAACCCCTCTAAGAGAAATATCTGATAAAATCAGAATTTTAATTGTTGACCGTCAATGCTTTAGAATATAAAAAAGCCGTCATAAAATTGAAATTCCTAACGTGATAAATCTTTAAAGTCTTGAAAGTTAATGCCTTTCAGGGCTTTTTAGTACGAGATATATCTTTACATAGAACTGGGTAAGTAATCAGGTCTTCCAGCAAATTCGCCATACGATTGACGATCTGGACGATGACTGGCGCCTCTGGTTTTCGTACAAAAGTCTGTCCGGGGCGCTGGACAAACTAGGCAATGACTACCGGAAACTAAACACGTTTACGGGTGAGGCCGGCGACGCGGTCAACCGCCATATCGACGATCCCTTATACAAACAGATGGACGGGTTTGTGGCGGCGATGGCGCAGATCTCGATCAGCCAGTATCACACCAAGAACACGTTGAATCTCAAGGAATACCAGGCGACCAGCCCGCTCGCTTCCGTCGCCACTTACGAGCAAGTAACGAAAAAGGCGATCACGTTCGACGATATTTTTAACAGCAGCAGTCTGATGACCGCCTCGCTGAAAAAGGAGTACGAAACCTACCGGGCCACGGCCGGAAAAAAGGCCGGCGACGTGACCCTCGACCAGTACAAAGCGGGCATCCAGTACAGCCGCGGCTTTGACTACCAATCGATCAAAGACAAACAGATGGACACGGAATTCCGAGATCATCACGGCAAGTATTATCATCACCGCGATCATCTGCCCTCCGGTCGGGATCAATGTGGGTGCCGTATACGGGGCGATGCAAACGGCCGATGCGGCGCCATCGGCACCCCCGAGCCATTTTCTCAAGGCGTGACGACCCTGACCGATCTGTCTCAACCCGCTTGAACTTAAAGCAAGTGTCAGTTACTCCTCGCCGACGATTTCCGCGCCGAGCGTATTCTTAAAGTGCTGCAGCGCCCAATCGTGACCCTGAGGGTTGAAACTTGCGGCGGCGTCCGCGTGGACAACCAGTCTGTAACCGAGATTATAAGCATCGACGAGTGTGTGGAGCAGGCAGATGTCGGTGCAGACACCACAAACATGGATTTCATTAACCTGGCGGGCGCGCAGGCGCATGTCGAGATCGGTTCCGGCAAACGCGCTGTATCTAGATTTGTCCATGTAGTAGAGTTTAGGATAGTTTCTATTCTTTTGATACCAGGTTTCCAGTTTGCCATAAAAATCACGTCCGTGAGTACCGGCGATATTGTGTGGCGGAAACAGTTTCGTTTCTGGGTGCCAGGGATCGTCTATCTCATGCCGGTCAACCGCCAGTACGATCCATGACTGATCAGAGGCGAATTGTTGGGCGAGACCGACAATACTGTCCTCAATCTCCTGCCCCGGCCGGCCGCATGTCAGTTTTCCGTCATCGGCGACAAAGTCGACGGTGTAGTCAATTACAATCAACGCTTTATTTGCCACATGACTTCCCCTCACTTATCCATATTGGTTTGCTTTAATTTTAGCAGGAGATGAGATAAAAAGCGTATGAAAAATAAGTTCCTCCCGCTTGTGAATCCTTAAGCATCATGACAACTCAGGACAATTCTTTGTTCATTGTTTCTTTTCCGAGCACGAGTACGGCAAGAACACCGAGGATGATCGATGCGCAGAAAATGGAGAAGATGGCCGTAATCGGGAGATGCTGAGCAATCAGATAACCGACGAGCAGAGGGCCGAAAATGCCCCCGACTCGTCCGAATGCGGCTGACATACCTGTTCCCGTCCCGCGGATTGCGGTCGGATACTGTTCGGGGGAATAGGCGTAAAGCGCACCCCAGGCGCCGAGGTTAAAGAATGAAAGCAGGATGCCGGAAGTCAGGAGAAGCGGCAGTGCAGAAGCGATGCCGAAGAAATAGGCGCTAACTGCCGTGCCGATCAGATAAACGATCAGTACCCATTTCCTTCCCCACTTCTCGATCAGCCAGGCGGCTGTGAAATAACCGGGCAGCTGGGCCAGCGTCATGATGAGCACATACTGAAAACTCTTCACGAGGCTGAAGCCCTTCAGGACGACAACACTCGGAAGCCATAAAAACATGCCGTAATACGAGAATACAACGCAAAACCAGAGCACCCAGAGCATCACCGTCCGCCTGACATATTTTTTTGACCACACTTCGGCGATGTTCCTGACAACATTTGCCTTTGACTCCTGCTTCTGTGCTAAATATTTGGACGAGTCGTGAATATTCCATCTTAAATAAATCGCGTAGAAGGCCGGCAGTGCACCGATAATCAGGGCGATGCGCCAGCCGTAATGAGGGATGATAAAATAGGAAATCAAGGCTGCGGCGATCCAGCCGACGGCCCAGAAACTTTCCAGCAGGACGACGATCCGGCCCCGTTTATCGGCGGACACGCTTTCGGACACAAGTGTGGAGGCGACAGGAAGTTCACCGCCCAGGCCCATACCGACAAAGAATCGTAAAAGAAGGAAAATGCCCAGTCCGGTGGTCAGCGCTGAAAATCCGCCTCCGAGAGAGAACAGCAATAAGGTTAAGATTAGAACAGGCTTTCTGCCGATGCGATCGGCCAGAAGCCCGAAAATCAAGGCGCCGACCGCCATGCCGATGGAGCTGATGCTGCCAATCCAGCCCATCTGGACTTCATTTAAGTTCCAAACCATTTTCAATGCCGCAATAATAAAAGACAGCATACCGACGTCCATCGCGTCGAACAGCCAGGCCAGTCCGGCGACGCCCAACAACTTTCTCTCCGATTGCTGATTTGTAATTGACATAATGTCCTCCCGATCATAATGATTGTGGCACTTGCTGCGGATAAGCGCTTTTCTCATAGGAATGTATGATAGCCTGCTTTCATTATAAGAATTTTGTTTACATAGGTAAAGATAAGTGTAAAGACAGGTGGCGGTCAATGTTTATGCCTTTTATTGCATTCTTTATGTCAGTACTATTAAAAAATCCTGTTATTCTATCTTGCCGCGAATCGGCATGTTAAACTGAAAACAAAATGCTGCAAGATGGCGGGAGGCGGGAACAATGGATTTGTCGGAAGTGCAAGATTGGGAGATTAACTTTTACAGCAAGAGAGGCTGGAAGGATCTGGGGCCATTTATCAGGGCCGGATTTTTAATGGAAGAAGTCGGTGAAGTGTCCAGGGCTGTCCGCGCCTATGAAATCGGCCGGGATCATCCCGAAGAACGGAAAAAGTCAAAAAATGAGATCAGACAAAATCTGGCTGAAGAGATGGGTGATGTGCTGTCCAATCTGGCCGTTCTTGCCGATCTCTATCATATAAGTCTTGAAGAGATCGTAAGGGCACATCAGGATAAATTAAAAAAGCGTTTCAATAGTAAAGGGGGGGAGGCTTGAGAATGGGCGGACAGACGGTTTATTTCAACCACGATGCCGGAATCGACGATCTTGTCTCGCTTTTTCTGCTCCTTCAGATGGAAAATGTGACGCTGAGCGGGGTCTCAGTAATACCGGCGGACGGTTATGTGACGCCCGGCGTGCAGGCAAGCCGGAAAATCATTGACCGGTTTGGCAAGAAAATAGTTGAGGTCGCGCGTTCCAATTCAAGGGGGCTGAATCCTTTTCCAAAAGAATGGCGGATGCATCCCTTCTTCGTGGATGCCCTGCCACTGCTTAATGAGTCGGGGCAAGTCGATACTCCGCTGAGCGTCCTCCCGGCTCATGAGCATCTGATTCAAAAAGTGTCGGAAAACCCCGGGCAAACCACTTTACTCTGTACGGGACCGCTGACGGATGTGGCACGCTCGCTTGACCGCGCTCCTGAAATTGAAACGAAAATAGACCACCTGGTCTGGATGGGCGGCACTCTGAACCCGGTCGGTAATGTACAGGAACCGGAACATGACGGTTCGGCGGAGTGGAATGCCTTTTGGGATCCCGAAGCCGCGGCAAGAGTATGGGAGAGCCGCATTCCTATTCAAATGGTGGCCCTTGAAAGCACGCACCAGGTACCGCTGACTGTTCCGGTCCGTAATCGCTGGGCATCCATGAGAAGATATACAGGCCTTGATTTTATCGGCCAGTGCTATGCGGCAGTACCTCCTCTTGTCCACTTTGAAACAAATTCCACCTATTTTTTATGGGATGTTCTGACAACGATGACAGTGGGCAGGCCTGAGCTGGCTAAAACGAAAACTGTTTATACGAGCGTTCATACAGAGGAGAGAAGCGGGGGGAGGATTGAGGAGACCGAAGACGGCCGCCCGGTTGATATCGTCTATGATGTCGATGCGGAAGACTTCTTCGCATCGATCATCCGACTGGCAAAAAAAGCATAACAAAAAAAGGTGATTTTCGTGACAGCGGCGAAATGATTAATAATGCAGACGGATTCTGTTTCAAGAATTGCCCATACATAAGCCGCGTCTGTTTGCAGGCTGCAGAAAAGGAGAAATGCCGGATGGAAAAAGTTGATGACCGTTTGGATCGTAGAACAGATACCAAGTCCTCATCATTTGTCGAACGCTTCTTTACGCACTTTTTGAAGCAAAAGGATGTATCAACCGTTTTTGGGGAAACCATCGACGCCGGCAATAAAAAAATCGTTCCCGTTGCAACGGTACGGTATATGGGCGGCGGCGGTTTTAAAGATGAAAAAGATAATCTACCTACGGACAGAGGAGGCGGGGGAGGCGGATACCTTTCTGTCAAGCCGCTCGGTTTTTATGAAATCACTGAAGAAAAAACCACGTACAAACCGGCCGTCGATATCAACTTTTTTATTTTGGTTCTTACCATATTTACATTGGGACTGGCCCTGATTATAAAGAGATCCGTCAAGAAGTAAATAAAAGGCAGCCTGAGAGGCTGCCTTTTATGTTTTCAATGACTGGCACTTATTTCTGAATCAATAGCCGACTTCAACAGAGGCGTTAACAATATACATCAGGTCATTCTTATCGTTTTTTTCCTTCAAAACAATGCCGCTCGGGGCCGCCATTCCGCCGTCCACCACATCAACCGTGACCGTTCCGTACGGTATTTCGGCTTTCACCTTGTCCGTATCCAGGAAATCCTTGTCGAGCGGGACGGCCAGACGAATGTTGACCTTCATGTTGTTCAGGTCATGGTCAGGCAGAAATTCGGTAATGCCGGGCATTGAGTTTTTATGGATGGCATCAATGACCGCACGTACAGCCGCTGTTGTCACATCCTGGCCGTGAACATCAACCCCGACACCGGTTTCGATAAATAAAAGATGTTCCATAGTTATTCCTCCTTCTCGCCCATAGTCACATTCATTATAGCAGAACAAAAAAGTCACCCACAAATTCGTATGACTGAACACTATGTCAGAAGATACGACAAACTTGTACATTTTTTTTTGAAATGATCTAAACTTGGGAAGGCATGCAGGAAGAGATCAAAATGAGAGTTTCCTATGAAAGGAATATAGAATCAATCCGGCACCGCTGTTCTGCCTAAAAGAGACAGAGAAGTTGGGGATAGTTTCCATTTATATGCTGTATTCATAAAAAAGCGGGACGTTCAAGGTCGGAAATCAACTGAAAGGCGAACGTTTTTTCGAAAATGATCTTGAATTTTCGCCTTTTTTGTCTGCTTTTAATGTTTATTTTTTTTTATGGATAGGCTATAGTTAAATTTGTGAGTTGCGACATTAAAAAAAAACGGGGGGTTTTTTTGTGTTCAAAAAGAGAATAGCGATCCTTGCAGCATGCGTCGTCGTCCTTGCGACCATTCTCGCAGGCTGCGGCAGCAAAAGCGGCACCACTTCAGGCACTTCCGGCAAGAGCGCTTTTAAAGCCGGAATGGTTACGGATACCGGCGGTGTGAATGACAAGTCCTTCAACCAATCTTCATGGGAAGGTCTGCAGAGCTTTGCCAAGGATAACCAGTTAAAAGTGGGTACGGATGTTAAGTATCTTCAATCGACGCAGGCATCCGATTATTCTCCAAACCTGAATCAGCTCGTCCATCAGAATTATAATGTGGTCTTCGGCATTGGCTTCCTGATGCAGAATGATGTACAGAATGTAGCCGAACAGAATCCTAATGCTAAACTTGGCATTATTGATGCGGTTGCTGTAGGAAAGGACAATAAACCGCTGAAAAATGTGGCCAGCATGACGTTCAAAGAAGAGCAGGGTTCGTTCCTTGTCGGTGTTGTGGCCGGTATGATGACGAAAACAAACCAGGTTGGTTTTATCGGCGGCGTTAACTCGGCACTGATTAAAAAATTCGAAAATGGTTTCAAAGCCGGGGTCAAGGCGGTTAACCCGAAGGCGAGCATCGATGTCCAGTACGCAGGTGCCTTCAATGCTCCTGATAAGGGACAGGCCATTGCTTCAACGATGTATACGAAGGGCGCGGACATCATCTATGCTGCAGCAGGCGACACCGGAAACGGCGTATTTACCGAAGCAAAAGACCGGACAAAGAACGGAAAGAAGGTCTGGGTTATCGGTGTCGACAAGGATCAGTATGCTCAGGGACTTCCTCAAAACGTGACTTTAACTTCAATGGTTAAACGCGTAGACAAAGCCATCTATGATGTTGCAACGAAAGCCAAAGCAGGCAAATTCCCTGGCGGCCAGGTACTTATGTACGGGTTGAAAGAAAATGGTGTCGGCATCGCACCGACAACAAAGAACTTGCCTCAGAAGGTGCTTGATAGTGTGAATTCCTACAAACAGAAAATTATTGACGGCAGCATCAAGGTGCCGACGACAGACCAGGAATATCAGACATATCTTTCTAACTTGAAGTAAGATGCATTGACCTGATGGATGAGGCGGAAAGCGGCCCCATCCATCATTATTATTATTTTTAAGGCCGTTTCCTTAAGTGCTTGTTTAAAAAGTCACCCAATGATAGGTCGAAATCCTGTGTTACGGTTCGTATCCCTTAGATAAGCCGCAGAATTTGATTTTTGCTTGTCATTCGTTGTTTTTTTAGATGCACATCCGCATGATGACATAAATAGCCTCCATCCCAATATTCGGCACTCATTTTCATGCTTCTTTAGCGAATATAATGAGCGGCTGCATGGTTCATTGGGTCACTTTTAATCTATTTAATAATGAACATTGATTACATAATTTGAGATTGGAGACAGAGGAATGCCCTACGCTATTGAAATGAAACATATCAGGAAAGAATTTCCCGGTATTATAGCCAATGACGACATTAACCTTCAAGTGGAGGAAGGAGAAATACATGCTCTTTTTGGGGAAAATGGGGCGGGGAAATCAACACTGATGAATGTGCTGTTCGGCCTTTACCAGCCGGATGAAGGCGAAATCTATGTTCACGGGAAAAAAGTGCGGATCGCCGATCCGAATGACGCTAATCGTCTTGGAATCGGAATGGTTCATCAGCACTTCATGCTTGTCGAAAAATTTACAGTTGCTGAAAATATCATATTGGGCAGAGAGCCGACGATTCACGGAAGGCTGGATATGACCAAAGCTGTAAAGATTGTCAGTGATCTGTCGGAAAAATACGGACTTGACGTTGATCCAATGAAAAAAGTTGAAGACATAACAGTGGGCATGCAGCAGCGTGTTGAGATTCTCAAGACACTGTACCGAGGGTCGGACATCCTGATTTTCGATGAGCCGACAGCAGTGCTGACGCCGCTTGAAATCAAAGAACTGATTGACATCATGAAGCGTCTTGTCAAAGAGGGCAAATCGATCATTCTGATTACCCACAAGCTTAAAGAGATCTTTGAGGCATGCGACCGCTGCACCGTCATCCGCCGCGGGAAAATAATCGGCACCATCGGCATCGGCGAGACGAATCCGAGCGACCTGGCAGATATGATGGTCGGCCGAAAGGTGAATGTCCGGATCAACAACGCGCCGTATGAGCCAAAGGAAAAAGTACTTGAGATCAGGGACCTGACGGTGCTGGATTCCAGAAAAGTCAAAGCAGTGAATCAGCTGAATCTGACCGTGCACGGTGGTGAAATTATGGGCATCGCCGGTGTGGATGGCAATGGCCAGACGGAGCTGGTTGAAGCTATTGCGGGTCTTCGAAAAGTAAAAGAAGGCGCCATTGAAATCAACGGCAATGACGTGACCAACCATAAAACAAGAAAAATCATTGAAGCGGGACTGGGCTATATTCCCGAAGACCGGCAGAAACACGGGCTGGTGCTGGACTTTTCTATCGGTGAAAATATGGTTCTTCAGACCTACTACAAGAAACCCTATGCGTTTGCGGGCGTACTCAACAATAAAGTGATTTCAAAAAAAGCGAAACAGCTGATCCATGAATATGACGTGCGGACACCCGGTGAGAAAACCCTTGCGCGATCGCTTTCCGGAGGCAACCAGCAAAAAGTGATTGTCGCCCGGGAAGTAGACCGCAGCCCGCAGCTGCTTGTGGCGGCGCAGCCGACCCGCGGGCTCGATATCGGAGCGATTGAGTTTATTCATGGAAAACTGCTTGAAGAGAAGGAAAAAGGGAAAGCGGTACTTCTTGTTTCGTTTGAACTGGATGAAATTCTTCACTTGAGCGACCGTATTGCCGTCATTTTCGAAGGGCGTATTATTGATATTGTCAATCCGAAAGAAACAAATGAAAATGAACTCGGCTTGCTGATGGCCGGCCGCAAAAAAGAGGAGGCGCAGGCATGAGTAAAATGCTGAGTAAAATTCAGTGGATGAAGCTTCTGGTGCCCATTGTGTCCGTGGTGCTGGGCCTGCTCTGCGGAGCCATTATCATGGTGGCTGCAGGGTACAATCCGCTTTTGGCCTATGGATCAATTGTTCAATCTATTTTTCTTCAACCCTATTATACGGGCGAAACCATCCGTGCCATGATTCCGCTTGTCCTGTCGGGACTTGCTGTAGCTTTCGCCTTCCGTACGGGTCTGTTCAATATCGGCGTTGAAGGACAGCTGCTTGTCGGATGGTTTGCATCGGTTGCGGCGGCGATTGTGTTTGAAGGGCTCCCCAAAGTTATTCTGCTTCCGCTCTGCATCATTGCAGGAGGGGCTGCCGGGGGGATATGGGGCTTCCTTCCGGGTTTCCTGAAAGCGCGGTTCAAAGTTCATGAGGTTATTTCAACCATTATGATGAACTATATCGCCCTCTATACGACCAGCTATCTCATCAAAAATTTTCTCTATACGGAGGGCGAACGAACACCGACGATTCCTTCGGCGGCATCGCTGGCTTCCCCGACCCTCGCCAATCTGACGCAGGGCTCCAGGCTGCACTGGGGCTTTATCGTTGCCATCCTCGCTGCGGTCGCCATGTGGTTTATCCTATGGAAAACAACGAGGGGTTATGAGCTCAGGGCGGTCGGCTTCAGCCCTGACGCCTCAAAATACGCGGGCATGAATGTCAGCCGCAATATTATTCTGTCGATGACTATTTCGGGCATATTTGCCGGACTCTCCGGTGCAATGGAAGGACTGGGCACATACCAGTATATGATGATTAATTCGACTTTTACCGGTATCGGGTTTAATGGAATTGCCGTTGCGCTTCTTGGGCTGAACACGCCTGTCGGTGTGATTCTCGCCGGAGCGCTGTTTGCGGGACTGCAGACTGGCGGGCTGACGATGCAATCGGTGGCGGGCGTGCCTGTTGAGCTCATTCAAATCGTTATTGCACTTATTATTTTCTTTGTCGGATCAAGCTATGTAATTAAGTGGGCACTGCTTCGCTTTTCAATGAGGGGGCATAAAAATTGAGTATACTTGAAGTCCTTGCGATCATTGTACCTTCGACGCTTTTAACCGCAGCTCCATTAATTTTTACGGCACTGGGCGGTGTTTTTTCTGAGCGTTCCGGGGTTGTCAACATCGGCCTGGAAGGCTTGATGTCTGTCGGTGCATTCACCGCGGCAATTGCCACGTTGTTCCTTGAACATGCGGGTTTTGGCAATGCCTCACCATGGATCGCCATTCTCATTGCGGCAGTTGCCGGAGCGATTTTTTCTTTGATCCATGCCGTCGTGTCCATTACTTTCAGAGCGGATCAGACGGTCAGCGGCGTTGCCCTCAATTTTCTGGCAGCGGGACTTACGATATTTCTTGTTAAGCTGATTTATAATGGGAATGGACAGACGCCTTACATTGCACACAATATTAATAAAATCAGCGTTCCTGTGCTGTCCAATATTCCGATCATCGGACCTATTTTCTTTCAGCAGGTCACCTATACGTCTTATCTCGCAATATTCGTGTCGTTTGTTGTCTGGTATATTATTTTTAAGACTTCTTTTGGTCTTCGTCTGCGCTCCGTCGGGGAGCACCCTGCCGCGGCAGACACGCTGGGTATCAATGTGACCCGTATGCGCTACATCGGCGTCATGCTGAGCGGCTTTTTCGGCGGGATCGGCGGCGCCGTTTACCTGGTGACGATTACGGCGAATTACAATGTTTCAACCATTGCCGGCCAGGGCTTCCTGGCGCTTGCTGCCATGGTTTTCGGCAAATGGCACCCGATCGGCGCGATGGGCGCGTCTCTTTTCTTCGGGTTCGCACAGGCGCTCAGTATCACGAGCCAGCAAATTCCTTATATTGACAGGCTTCCATCAGTTGTGATGATGGTCGCGCCGTATGTTCTGACGCTTATTGTTCTGACAGGATTTGTCGGGCGCGCCGAGCCCCCAAAGGCGGACGGGATACCGTATATCAAGGGACAGAGGTAACGGCGATCGTCTGAAATTAATCAAATTAATACCGCCGCTGTGATTAACGCACAGCGGTATTTTTTGTGCCGGGGCAGCGGGTGGTTGAAAACAGGCCGCTGACAAAAAAGTCGTTGTCCGGCAAATGAGATCCGGATCATCCGACAACGAATGCGGCCGATTAACCGAATCTATGAGAGCAAAAAAAATTTCACATTTGCTGAATAATAGTAAAAAAATACGGAATTTGTCAGAGCACAAGATCTGTTTTTTCGCTATAATGAATTTACACAGCTTAACAGGCTGAAGATGTTTGAAAAACGGGCACGGAAGGACAGCGTTTTAAACAGTCTTCGGCAGATGGAGGATGGATTGATGACAGCGATATGCCTTGTCAGGCATGGAGAGACGGATTGGAATGCGATCGGCAGACTTCAGGGACGCGAAGATATCCCTCTGAATGCTAGAGGGAAGGAGCAGGCAAAAATAGTCGGACAGTATCTGCAAAATTCGAAATTCGCCGCTGTATTTACAAGTCCGCTGGCAAGGGCGAAGGAAACGGCACGGATTGTGAACAGATATGTGGGCGATCTTCCCCTGTTTGAAAGCAGCGACTTTATCGAGAAGGACTACGGTCACGCATCGGGTATGACCGTTCAGGAGCGCGACAGCCATTTTCCGAACGGCGATATTCCGGGAATGGAATCGTTCAGTCATATAAAAGAGCGCGTGATGGGCGGACTGGAAAGGGTCAGAGAAAGATTTCCGGATCATCACATTCTGCTTGTTGCACACGGCGGCCTGATTAACGTCATTCTGGCGGTACTGTCGGAAGGCAGAATTGGGACCGGAAAAACGAAACTGTTCAATACATGCATTAGTGATATCGTCTCAAACGGGAATTCCTGGAAAATCATCGACTATAATCGGATCGATCATTTAGGCAGCTTCGCCAAAGTGACCAGCATCTGACCGAGCCGGAAGACGCAACAAAAAAAGGAGCGAATCGCTCGCTCCTTTCCAGGATCTTTATAAGCGGGTGATGGGAATCGAACCCACGACGAGAGCTTGGGAAGCTCTAATTTTACCATTAAACTACACCCGCATGCCGTTGCCAATACTTCACAAAGACAAACAGTATAATATAGGAAAATCTGTTTTTTGTCAATAACGGCTTTGAGAGAGAAGTGAGGCAGGCTTTACGGGAATTCGGCCAAGGCAAGATATAAAGCAGATCGGCAATAATTTGAAAGATGGGAGCGAAAGATAGTGAAAGCTATTTTAACGGTGATTGGCAAGGACAATGTGGGGATTATTGCCGGCGTCAGCAGCCAGCTTGCGGATCTTCAGATCAATATTCTGGATGTGACTCAGACCATAATGAACGGCTACTTTACAATGATGATGATCCTCGATTTATCGAAAGCAGCCGAAAACTTTGGCGAGATTAAAAAGGCGCTGGCCGATAAGGGCGAGGCGCTGAATGTCCAGATTAAAATTCAGAGAGAGGAAATCTTTACTTCGATGCACAGTTTATGATACGGGGGTTTTTGAAAAACAATGGAGACAACACAAATACTCGAAACAATCCGGATGATTGAGGAAGAAAAACTGGATATCCGGACGATAACCATGGGCATTTCTCTTTTAGACTGTATTGAAAGCGACGGAACGAAGGCAAGAAAAAAAATATATGACAAAATCACACGGCTTGCGGAAAACCTGGTAAAGACTGGTGAAGACATTGAAAACGAATTTGGCATCCCGATCATTCACAAACGCATATCTGTGACGCCGATAGCACTTGTCGCCGGCGCGTCTGAAGATGAGAACTATACCGCCTATGCCGAAACACTGGATAAGGCGGCAAAAGAGACCGGTGTCAATTTTATCGGCGGTTTCAGTGCACTTGTGCAGAAGGGGTATACGACCGGCGACCAGCGCCTGATTCAGTCGATTCCGGAAGCGCTCCGGACCACGGAGCTCGTCTGTTCTTCGGTCAATGTTGGCTCGACGCGTACGGGGATCAACATGGACGCAGTCGGTGAAATGGGGCGTATTATCAGGAAAACGGCGGAACTGACGGCGGATCGGCAAGGGCTGGGATGCGCCAAACTGGTTGTTTTTGCCAACGCTGTCGAAGATAATCCATTCATGGCTGGCGCTTTTCACGGCGTCGGGGAAGCCGATTGCGTCCTCAATGTGGGCGTCAGTGGACCTGGAGTAGTCAAAAGAGCGCTTGAAAAAGTAAAGGGGGAACGCTTCGATATTGTTTCGGAGACGATAAAGAAGATCGCATTTAAAATCACGCGAATGGGCCAGCTCGTCGGCCACGAGGCTTCGTCACGTCTCGGTGTGCCGTTCGGCATTGTCGATCTTTCTCTTGCCCCCACCCCGGCTGTTGGCGATTCTGTCGCTCGTATTCTTGAAGAAATGGGCCTCGAGTCTTGCGGCACGCATGGAACGACGGCGGCTCTCGCTTTGCTGAATGACGCTGTAAAGAAGGGCGGAGTTATGGCCTGCAGCCATGTCGGCGGTTTGAGCGGCGCCTTTATTCCGGTTTCCGAGGATGCGGGTATGATTGAAGCTGTAGAAGCTGGTTCTCTGAATCTTGAAAAGCTGGAAGCGATGACTGCGGTTTGCTCGGTCGGACTGGATATGATCGCCGTTCCCGGAGATACACCTGCCGAAACCATTTCCGCGATGATCGCCGACGAAGCAGCCATCGGCGTGATTAATAATAAGACCACGGCTGTGCGGGTGATCCCCGCACCGGGCAAAAAGGTCGGAGACAATGTTGAATTTGGCGGGTTGCTCGGACGCGCACCGGTCATGGCGGTGAATAACCATTCGTCCGCGAATTTTATTTCGCGCGGCGGGCGTATCCCTGCCCCGATCCACTCCTTTAAAAATTAAAGAAAAATAGGTGGCGGGAAAGTTCAGATTGGCGGCTTTTCCAGAGACGGAGCATCAAACCTCATCAATTCTTTCAGCTTTGGTATAATAAGCTTATGGGTATTTTGCCAGCTGATTCTCATGAGCACGAATCAAAAGGGATCCGCACGATTGCCCGCGGATCCCTTTTGATTTCTTTATTTATTTTGTTGCTTTGTTTCACTGACGCTGTCATCACCGGTTCTCTGAGCGCGTTCTTTTTCTTCAACCGAGTGTTCGTCAAGCGGCTGTGCAAATTCTTCTCCGGTTAAAGCAGCTGACTGGGTTTGTTTGTTCAGCTGTTCGGCATTCGTTTCATGCTTTGGCATTTATTCTTCACGGCTTTCTGATAATTTTTGGCACTGTTGCTTCGCCGTTCATTAGTATGGGCCGTTTTCATTCAATTATCCCCAAAGAGTCACGGCTTTTATTAAAACGCAACGGTATGGATGAAGGATCATATTCTGATAAAGAACATCATTGTAAAAGGGAAAATAAGGAAATTGTCCATGCTTTGGAAGCAGGGGGTAACAAAATGAACACGATCGTTATGTTGTCAGGCAGTCCGGCACCCGCATCCCGTTCGGAAAAGGTGCTTCAATATATAGGAAAAATGCTGGGCGGGCAAAATTTTACCGTGAAAATGATGTCGGTTCGGGAAGTCTCTCCTGAAACCCTGTTTCACGGCGACTATCAAGCGGCGGAAATCGTTAGAATTTCGGAATGCCTTGCCCGGGCGGATGGCGTTATCATCGTCTCTCCGGTGTACAAAGTGTCGCTTACGGGCATATTAAAAGCATTGCTGGATCTCCTGCCGAGAGATATTTTTAAGGGAAAACCTGTCTTGCCGATTATGGTCGGCGGAACTGAAAAACATTTTATGGCTCTGGATTACGCATTGAAACCGGTACTTTCTTTTATGAAAGGTGAATTGCTTCAAGGCGTCTACGTCCTGGAAAAATGGGTTGACCAATCGGCGAACCCACCGATTCAGGATGAGAACACGGTTCGGCGGATCGAGGGACAGATTGATCAGCTGATCGATCATATTCGGAAAAATGGAAATGTATCGGCGAACAGCTGAAATTTTAGAAAACCGGTGAATCTTTGGCAAAGGGTGGCATGGGAATGGCAAAAGGCAGACTGGATCAGGCAGACCTCACTCAAAACATTGAAAGCAGAAGAAAATATAATAAGAAATTAGAGAAGTATCAGCTAAGGCTTCTTGCGCTGCAGCACCAGCTCGTTGAAAATAAAATTGCCGTCATTTTTGTTTTCGAAGGCTGGGACGCTGCCGGAAAGGGCAGCGCGATCAAACGGGCGGTCGCCAACCTTGATCCGAGGCGTGTTCGTGTAACCTCGATCGCCGCTCCGGCCCCCCACGAAAAAAGGTATCATTATATGCAGCGCTTCTGGCGCAAAATTCCACAATACGGCCAGATCGCGATTTTCGACCGTTCCTGGTATGGCCGGGTCCTTGTCGAGCGGGTTGAGGGTTTTGCGGAGAAAAAAGAATGGAAACGTGCCTATGAAGAAATTAACGATTTTGAAAAACTGCTGACCGACGATCACTATATCATTGAAAAATTCTGGCTGCATATCAGCAAGGATGAACAATACAAGCGTTTTAAGGAACGCGAGGAAAACCCGATGAAGCGCTGGAAGATTACAAGTGAAGACTGGCGCAACCGGGCGAAATGGGACGAGTACGCCGAAGCGGCTGAAGAGATGTTTGAAAAAACGGATCGTCCGAACGCACCCTGGCATATTATTCCGGCAAACAGCAAGTGGTTTGCCCGTATCGCCGTGGTGAAACAGATGGTCAAGGCCATTGAAAATTATTTAATAAAACGCGGAATCCCCATTCAGTCTTTTCCGGATCGTGACGATAACGATGGTCCGGAGAATAAGTTTGAGGAAAGTTCTGTTCCTGAAAAAAATTCCGAAAAAAACGTTTCCGGCAAAATCGCTGAGACGGCGGAGTCAGGCAGGAATTGACAGAAACAGGATGAATGAAATCACTCTTTTTTAGTTCAGAAATGAATTGAAGGTCAACACAAAGCGTTCAACGCCCTGATTTTCGGGTGCTGGCGCTTTTACACCGTTTACCGACATTCAGATCGTTTTCAAAGTTTTTAATCCCCATTTCTTTTTGAATTAAGATATACTTTAAGTGCGGAAAAATGGCGGCGAAGGCTGGGCGGCAAGCAGTGAATGCTGCATGCCGGGCCTTGCCGGGATACCCACCTGAAGTAAACGGGCCGCTTAAGCTGCGGAGAAAGAAGCCATATCCAGGGGCCTGCCAGGCAAACAGGTTCATTTGCACTCATTTCGGGTTCTTATATGATCAGTGAGGGGGTCCATAATGTGGAGATTTTACAGAAGCATGCGATGATCGATATCGGTTCCAACTCCATTCGGCTGGTAGTTATAGGCATCGACAAGAACTTTTTTTTTGAGGAACTGCATAACTTCAAGGCGGTTGCCAGACTCAGCGACTACATAGATGCAAACGACAATCTGGATCAGGAAGGAATCTCCATTCTTCTGACTGTTCTGAAACGGTTTCAATCAATTCTCGGCCGGGAAAAAAATGTGACGGTGGTCGATGCCGTTGCAACGGCGGCGATGCGAAAAGCGAAGAATCGCGATCGTGTATTTGCCCTTGTTAAAAAACAGACAGGGCTGGCCATCCGCCTGCTTCCGGGTTTAAAAGAAGCTTATTATGGCTATTATGCGATCATCAACTCAACATTCATAGAAAACGGCATTTCCATCGATATCGGCGGCGGAAGTACTGAAGTTACGATGTTTCTGAATCGCAAGCTGATTCACGCACATTCTTTTTCATTCGGTGCTGTAACTCTATATAATACGTTCTACGCGAGCGGGGACATTAACGCAGGAAAAATGCTGGAACTATTCCTCATCAAGACTTTTTCACAATTCGACTGGCTGATCAACCAGGAGCTTCCGGTAATCGGCATAGGCGGGAGCGCGCGCAACCTGGCACGTATTGACCAGATACAGGAGCATTATCCGATGGTTGGCCTTCACCAGTATACAATGCCGCGTGAACGTCTGAGCGAGCTGACGAATACGCTGGCGTCGATGACGGTTGAAGCACGCGAGTCGATGGACGGTCTTTCTAAAGACCGTGCGGATATCATCCTTCCGGCGGCCGTCGTCATCAATACGCTTGTCGGGCTGAACCATGGCCACGCGTTCATGCTGAGCGGCGAAGGGATCCGTGAAGGCGTCTTTTATGAATGGCTGCTGGGTGCAAGGGGTGTGAATCAAATTCCTTACGTGCTTAATGAAAGCATTCGTCATCTGAGAAAAAATTTTAATCTGGATGCAAACCATACAAGCTACGTTAAAGCGCTTGCGTTTCAGATCTTCGACGGAATCAGCCCGGTGATCGAACGGAAGTTTTCTGAAAAAAGAACGGCGTGGATACTGTCGCATAGTGCGGACTTAGCTTATATCGGTGAATATGTGAATAACGAATCGAGCAGCGCGCATACCTTTTATTTATTGACAAATATTAATATCAACGGTATCAGCCATCACGACCGCCTCGCCATCGCGCTTATCGCCTCGTTCAAGTCGCGGGCAAACCTTCTTGATTTTGCCGCGCCGTTTCAGAAAATGGTCACCAAAGAGGAACTGAGGCTATACGAGACTCTGGGTGCGGTGCTGCGTCTGGCTCATGATTTCGATCGGACAAGACAGCATGTTGTTGATGAAGTCAAGGTTAAAATCTCAAGAAAAAAACCGCTGCAGCTCAGTGCCTATTATCACGATGATCCGTTCTTCGAAGACCAGGCGGCGCAAAAACACAAGAAACATCTTGAACGCGCGCTCCAGATGCCGGTTGCCATCACCTTTAAAGAACGTGCGGGCCATTTATTTAAGCGATAAGGGAGCAGGGACATGAATCCGGAAAATCCCGCCATTGAAAAAAATAAAGTGTTCAGCCGGCTGGTATTAAACTATCGCCGGCTTCAAGAGAGGAGAAAGGGGCGGGGCACGCTTTCCGGCGATATGCGGCTGATCAGTGCGGTTGCAGGCAATCTTGATGACTTTTTTGCTTCAGGAGCCGTTTTTTTGAATGAAGAATGCGGTCTGGCAGAGGACAAAGAGATACGTAAAGAAGGGGCATTTTTCAGCCTCTGCCATCAGATTGCCTCGGAACGGGACGACTTTTTCCAGAAGATCGTCCGCCCCAAATTGCTGAACGAAGATATCATTTATGACTTCTCTGCTTTTCCATCGAGGCCGGCGGATCGCGCACTTCTTAATGACCGTTTTGAAAAAATTGTTTTTCCGGCACTCACCCCTCTGGCCCTTGATGCGTCGCATCCCTTCCCCAAACTGCAGAACCGGACGTTGAATCTGGCCGCCGCCATGAAGCGTGATGGAAAGAAGAGTCTCGTCCTTGTTCAGGTTCCTGCCCTGCTTCCGCGCTGCTTCCTGCTGTCTGAAAAACCGCCTGTGTTTGTCTTTCTTGAAGCCATGATCATGCGTTTGATCACAAGGCTGTTCAGTGGTCCGGTCACTGAAGTCTCCCCTTTCAGAGTAACGCGCGAAGAGGCTGCCCCCGCATTGGCTGATGAAACCGAGCAAAACTGCCGGGGGAAAGTTGTCCGTCTAGAAGTTCAGACACCTGTCTCTCCTTTTATTAAATTAACATTGATGGAGGTTCTGGAACTGGAAGAAAGAAATGTCTTTCTGTCCGGAAGCCCGATTGATCTTAGCTGTTTAACGGTGATTAGCGATTACATGGATGCGCAGTATCCCCCATTGATCTGTCCCTGATTTGCCGTCAACCGCCGAAATGCACAATTTTCAGCATGCACTTGTCAAAACCGGCCGGATGGTGGACAATGGTGATGTTTGCAAGATGAGAAAATTACGGTCCATCCATTGGGAAGGAGTCTGGCAATGTCTATTCTAGTTTTGGGCGGTGCGGGCTACATTGGTTCGCATGCCGTCTATCAGCTGATTGATGCGGGGGAAGACGTGATCGTTGTCGACAACCTGCAGACCGGACACAGGAAAGCGCTGCATCCGGACGCTAAATTCTACGAAGGCGATATTCGCGACAAGGCGTTTCTCGATTCCGTGTTTAAAAAAGAGAACATTGAGGGCGTCATCCATTTTGCCGCCAATTCGCTGGTCGGCGAATCGGTCGAAAAACCGCTGAAGTATTTCAATAACAATGTCTACGGCATGCAGATCCTGCTGGAAGTAATGAAGGACAACGGGGTGCGGCACATTGTCTTCTCGTCGACGGCGGCGACTTACGGCGAACCGGAACAGGTGCCGATCACCGAGGAGATGCCGACGCTGCCGACCAATCCGTACGGCGAGACGAAGCTGGCGATGGAAAAAATGATGAAGTGGTGCGACCGCGCCTACGGTATGCGCTTTGTCGCCCTGCGCTACTTCAACGTGGCCGGCGCGAGCAAAACGGGCAAAATCGGTGAAGACCACCACCCGGAAACGCATCTGATGCCGATTGTGCTGCAGGTGGCCGCCGGCGAAAGGAACAAAATTTCGATTTTCGGGGACGACTATCCGACAAGGGACGGCACCTGTATCCGTGACTATGTGCATATAGAAGATCTGATTGCCGCACACCGGCTGGCGCTCAGTTACCTGCTTGAGGGCGGCAAAAGCGATGTGTTCAATTTGGGTTCAAGCGAAGGCTTCTCCGTGAAAGAAATCATTGAGGCAGCACGCAAAGTAACGGGCAGGGAGATTCCGGCGGAAGTGGCGCCGCGCCGCGCCGGCGATCCGAGCACCCTGATTGCCTCTTCCGAGAAAGCGAAGAAGATTCTCGGCTGGAAGCCGGAGCACACGAACATTCCGGAAATCCTGGCGGACGCCTGGGAGTGGCACAGCAGCCATCCGAAGGGCTACGCCACTGTAAAAACAAACTGAGAAAGCGTCCTTATCTGTTCACCGGAAGCGGCTATTTCCCGCAGAATTTCGATGCTGGAAAATTTTGATTTCCAAGATTGTCGACAGAGTTTTGACACAAAAGAGATTTCGATGTACAATCATATCACTAACCAATTGAATACATTCTTATCCAGAGTGGTGGAGGGACTGGCCCGATGAAGCCCGGCAACCCAATTGTTATATTAATTCAGGTGCCAATTCCTGCAAAATCCGTATTTGGATTTTGAAAGATAAGAGAAGAATCGGATCGATAAAGCTTCTCTTAGCGGGAAGCTTTTTTTATTGCCGGATTTCTTTGGAAAGAAGTATCTGAAGGTTGGAAAACATAGTAATCACGTAAAAAATATAGGGGGAAAACAGATTGAAAAAGTTTACAAAAGTCTTGTCGGCTGCCTTGATTGTTTCATTGATTTTTGTACTGACCGCGTGCGGCAGCAGTTCTTCAGGCGGATTAAGCACGAAGGATATCACTGTCGGTGTAACCGGCGGCCCGCACCAGCAAGTCATGGAAGAAGTGGCCAAGCTGGCTAAAAAAGACGGGCTCACCATTCACTTGAAGGTTTTCAATGATTACAACACACCGAATACGGCGCTGAATGATAAAGAGCTGGACGCAAACAGCTATCAGACAATGCCCTTTCTGAAGAATCAGATTTCGAACAAGGGTTATAAGATTACAGACGCATTTAAAACAGTCGCTTTTCCGATGGGCATTTATTCAAAGAGTATTAAAAGTCTGAAGGATCTTAAAAACGGAGACAAAATTGCCGTGCCGAATGACCCTGCTAATGAACTTCGTGCGCTGAAGCTGTTTGAGAAAGCCGGCGTTATTACGCTGAAAAAGGGTTCAGGCATAACGTCGACGAAGAGAGATGTCGTCAGCAATCCGAAAAACTTGCAGATCGTTGAACTGGATGCCGCTCAGCTTCCGGCGCAGCTTAATGAAGTGGCCGCCGCAGCGATCAATACGAACTTTGCGATGGGCGCCGGTCTGACGGTTTTAAAAGATTCCATCTTCCATGAACCGCTGGTTAACAACCCATACTCTAACTATTTTGTCGTTCGTACCGATAACAAGAATGACAAAGTCGTTAAACAGATTGAAAAATACTATCATTCTACTGAAGTCAAAGCATTTATTCAGAAAACGTTCGGCGGTTCTGTTGTTCCTGCATGGTAAGGAGGAAGCATTTTGATCAAGCTGGAGCATGTGTCAAAAACATTTAAAGTGGGCAAAAACAATATTGAAGCTTTGAAAGACGTATCTGTGGAGATTAATAAAGGCGAGATCTTCGGCGTGATCGGTTACAGCGGGGCGGGAAAAAGTACATTGATTCGCTGCGTGAATTTGCTGGAGCGGCCGACCGCGGGAAAAGTATTTGTCGATGACGTAGATATCCTGTCCCTCGATAAGAAGGGCCTTCAAAAACTGCGCCGGAAAATCGGGATGATATTCCAGGGCTACAATCTGCTGGCGACGGCCAATGTTTATGAAAATGTGGCGATTCCGCTTAAATTGGAAGGCGTTCCTAAAAATGAAATTAAAGCCAGGACTGAAAAGTATCTGGAGATTGTCGGCCTGAGCGATCGCAGCCAGGCGTTCCCGAGCCAGCTTTCAGGCGGACAAAAGCAGCGCGTTGCGATTGCCCGCGCTCTGGCCCATGAGCCGGAAGTGCTGCTCAGCGATGAAGCGACGAGTGCGCTTGACCCGAATACAACGGATTCGATCCTTGAACTCCTGCTCAAGGTGAATAAAGAACTCGGCATTACGATCTTCCTGATCACTCATGAACTGAATGTGATTCAGCGCATTTGCGACAGGGTCGCTGTGATGGAGAAGGGGCAAATTGTTGAAACGGGATCGGTTGTGGACATATTCGCTCGGCCGAAAGAGGCGATGACCAAACAATTTGTCCGCGGCGAATCGCGCTTCAGCATTCCTCCGAAACTGCTGAAAGATTTACTTGCTTCAGGTAAACTGGTAAATCTGACTTTTCTGGGCGAATCGGCGAAGGATCCGGCTCTTGCCACCCTGGCAAAGCGGTTTGATGTACTTCCAAGCATCATTGCCGGCGGTATCGATCAATTGAAGGATCAGTCGATCGGCAACTTGCTGGTCCATCTCAAAGGGGAGCCGGAGCAAATTGAAGCGGCGGTCCGTTTTTTGAAAGACGAGCGGATTATTGTGGAAGAGGTGAACGGCTGACATGTCAGACTTTTTGAATCAGTGGGGCGGCTCTATTTGGCAGGGATTTGTAGAGACGATGCAGATGACTGTTATCTCTCTGATCATTTCCATTCTGATCGGAATCCCGTTAGGCGTTTTTCTTGTTCTGACGCGCAAAAGCGGTCAGGCGGAGAATCTTCCTGTCTACACATTTCTCAACGCGTTCATTAATGTGATCCGGTCGATTCCTTTTATCATTCTGTTATTTTTTATCCTTCCGTTTACGAAGCTGGTCGCCGGAACGACGATCGGCGTTCAGGGGGTCATTGTTCCTCTTGTCGTAGCCTGTGCGCCGTACATTGCCCGTTTAATGGAATCAGCCATGCTTGAAGTCGATCGGGGGATTATCGAGGCGTATCAGTCGATGGGCATCTCCACACCGAAAATCATCTGGAATGTGATCATTCGCGAAGCGCGTTCCTCGATTATTCTCGGCCTGACGATCGCAACGATCGGATTGATCGGCGAAACAGCGATGGCAGGCTTTGTCGGCGCGGGCGGCCTCGGTGATCTTGCTTACCAGTTCGGCTATGTCCGTTTCCAGCCGGATGTGATGTATGCCGTGATCATTATCCTTATCGTCATCGTCCAAATTCTCCAGTCGGCTGGCAACGTGGTTGCAAGAAGACTGAAGAAAAACTAGAGCAAAAAAATCGATATGGAATATGCAGCCGGTCCGCAAAAAACAGCGGGCCGGCTGTTTTTTGATGTCTAAGATTCGGAGCAGTTTTCAAAATTAGGAACAACTATCTGTGAATTCGGAGCAACTTAATCCTGATTCAGAGCAACTTCGTACGGATTCGGAGCAGTTTTCAAAATTAGGAACGACTTTCTGTGATTTTTGGAGTAACTTTTCCTTGATGAGCAGGATGCACCTTTTTTAGTATGGTCAGTGGCGATTGCTGCCATGAGGCGATTTCATGTCTAATCGGAGTGATGCTTTTCTGGTTGGGGGCGATTGATCGAGATTTTGGGTCGGTCATTATTTAGCTCTTGACAAAAAAATTGACATTATTTTCAAAAGCGTGTAAATTGATTATCGAGGATAATGTTAAACTGATTTAACATTATGTTTATTCGACCATACATTCCTGGTCTGGGGTGATTGATTTTTGCACATTCGAAATCGTGTTAAAGAGCTTCGAGCGCGCCATGATTGGACACAGTCTCAATTGGCAGACAAGGTTGGCGTCACAAGACAGACGATTGCCTCTATTGAAAAAGGGGATTATGTACCGTCGCTGCTGCTCGGTCTTCTGATCTGCAATGCGTTTGAACTCCCGATGGAAGTAGTATTTCAATTAAATGGAGGGGAAGAACATTCATGAAAAATCTGAGAATCTCTTTTGTTCTTTGCTTATTATCGCTTATTTTTTTAGGGCTTGCTACGATGCCTCTCATTTCCCTAGCTGTCCAATTTGCTGAAGTGATAAAATCTAATGCGGATACTTGGAACATAACGGTAAGCATGATGCCGATCCTGCCGTTCTTAATTCTCAGCATTGCAGCGCTGATTGTCTATTTTTCAAAGGGGAAAAGACAAAGACGCTCGTTTTGGCTGTGGCCTATGGTGACACCTGCAGACGACGAGCGGGAACGGGCGATCAGTGCCGAGGCATGCCGAAAGGCGTTTGGGGCCGTATGGTTTGCCGCTCCGCTTTGTGCGATTTTAATCACTTACTATCCTTTTTTTACCGGTAAGTTTCCGATTTTTCCTGTGATTATCGTTCTTCTGATTCCGCTGGTACAAATGACTGTTTATTTCATAGCAGTGAGGAAAATATATCGTTCCTAGAATACGCGGATCGTTTGCCTTCTAAAGAATGGTAAAGCGTCGGTAAGATGATAGAATAAGGATGATGGTGAAGCCTATTCAAGAAGGTTTACATGCTTGTCGTGGCGCTGATGGTCTGAATAGGTTCAATTAAGCCAATCACGGGAGAATAGTGGGATGGAGAACAAAAAAATCGATCTATTAATTATGAGAGGGCTGCAATGGATACTCAATGTTGCGTTGGCCGCGCTGGCCGTCATTCTTAGCGTGGCGCTGATTAAAGAGACAGTCCAATTTTTTTCCTATTTGATGTTAGAAGGAAATGCCTCTTATGATCATTTGCTTGAGGGTATTCTTGTCTATTTCCTTTATTTTGAATTTATCGCACTGATCATCAAATATTTTCAGGCGCATTACCATTTCCCGCTTCGCTATTTTGTATATATTGGGGTGACGGCGATCGTGCGCCTGATCGTGGTCAGCCACAACGATCCCCGGTCGGTGCTGTTGTATGCCATAGCGATTCTTGTACTTGTCGGTGCGCTTTACATCGCCAACACCAAGCTGCTGAAAAGGGAGTAGGACGATCTGTTTCGTAAGAATGCGAGACGAGCGTAAGCCTCCGGATTTCAAAGAAACCGGAGAGGGGAAAAGCGGACTGCTGCACAAGTTTTTCCTGTCAGCCTCAATTGCTGTGATTTTCTCGGAAGGGTTGTGAAGACCATAAATCTTAGAAGGATATCTCGGGAAGGATATGCTGCCTTTCTAAGGATAAAAAGAGCATTCAGCTTAATAAAGAAACTGAATGCTCGCTTTTAATCGTTGAAGTGAACGCTTTCAACTATAGGTGGAAATTACATCAGTCGTGATAGGATTCAGCGATCGCATCGGCGGTCACAATCGCGTTGAACACATCATCCGGAGTGACCTCGAACGGCATGTTGCCCATCGTGTCGTTTTTCGCGCAGGACAGCTCGGCTACCTTACGCCATTCGTCTTCCTTGAATTCCTTGAGGCCGAGGTCTTTCAATGTAAGCGGAAGTCCGACAGCTTTAATGATTTTAATGACTTCTTCCATTTCATCCTGAGGCGCGTTTTCAAGAACAAGCTGTACAAGGAGAGCGAACGTTACCTTTTCACCATGCTGAACGCGGTGCAGCGAGGGGACTGCCGTCATTCCATTGTGGATGGCATGAGCCGCAGCCAACCCGCCTGATTCCGCACCGACACCGCTCAGGTAGATGGTGGCTTCAATCGTTGCTTCAACGGCCGGTGTCGACAATTTTCTTTCAACGGCGCGCAAAGCCGGGATCGCGTTGCGGCGGATCGTGTCGTAGCAAAGCTTTGCAAGTCCGACACCGACAAGAGAGGGTTTCAGATTCGCAAGATTGATCCCATTTGACCGGTAGCAGGCACGTGCTTCGAAATAGGTCGTCAATCCGTCGCCGATGCCTGCGGCGAAGAAACGGGTCGGCGCAGCGGCAAGAATGTCGGTGTCCGCGATAACCATGTCCGGGTTGCCAGGCAGGTACAAGTAATGATCGAACTGTCCTTCATCTGTATAGATGACTGCGATAGACGTGCACGGGGCATCGGTTGACGCAATCGTCGGATAGATGACAACCGGCAGTTTTTCATAATAGGCGACCGATTTTGCCGTATCCAGTGTTTTCCCTCCGCCAATGCCTACGATGACGTTTGCCCCGGCTTCACGCGCCAGTTTGCGGTTGCGATCGATTTCCGTCTGCGAACATTCATAATTGAATTTCTCGAAAGCGGCCTTTTTTCCGGAAGCTTTGAATGAAGCCCCGGCTTCTTCAGTTGCCCGATCGACGATAAATTCATCACAAACGAAGTAAGCGCTGTCACCCAATGGTGAAATATAGTCGCTGATGTTAGCCAGAATGCCTTTTCCGACAATAAACTTCTTTGGCGAAGTCACTGATTTTGCCAGTTTTTCAGATTTCACTGATGCGGTTACACCTAACATGATTCATCATCCTTTTTCCTTCATTTAACAAGTTAAATTATAAATACTGTTAGTACAGATTACTAGTGAAAACGCTTAATTTAGTGAAATTTTTATGAACTATAGCAAAATATGCCCTTGTTCGACCAGTATATGGATGAACGATCATTGACAAAATCATAAAATGCGTTGATGAACTGATGATCGGTTTGTAAGAATTGCAGCTAACTTTGTCAATAATGATCAGGAAGATACATGGCTATTGAAATTGTCGGACACATAGGGTATGTTTTTGTTGAGAGACTATGAACGGGGTTATCCGGACTGTGAATAGCCAAATAAAGGTGACTAAGGGGTAGAAAAATGGAAAAAGTGCTTGTATTCGGACATAAGAGCCCGGACACGGATGCGATTTGCTCGGCGATCGCGTTCGCTGATCTGAAAAAACAGCTGGGGGAAAATGTGGAAGCAGTTCGTCTCGGCGAGCTGAACGGTGAAACGGAATATGTCCTGAACTATTTTAACGTCGAGGTACCGCGCCTTGTCAAGACAATTTCTAATGAAGTGCCTGCGGTTTATCTTGTCGACCATAACGAACGGCAGCAAAGTGCGGACGATATCGGCAAAGTTGACGTACTCTCCGTTGTCGATCATCACCGGATCGCGAATTTCGATACGAAAGCGCCGCTTTACTATCGGGCGGAACCGGTCGGCTGCACGGCGACCATTCTCAATAAACTATACAAGGAAAACGGGATTTCCGTTCCGAAGACGATTGCCGGTCTGATGCTGTCGTCGATCATTTCCGACACGCTTTTGTTCAAATCGCCGACCTGCACGGATGAAGATGTGAAAGCGGCCCGTGAACTGGAAAAAGTTTCAGGCGTCGAAGCGGAAACCTACGGATTGGACATGCTCAAGGCCGGCACGAATATCGCCGACAAGACGGCTGAAGAGCTGATCCACCTGGATGTAAAGCCATTCGAAATGGGCCATTATACGGTTGAAATCGCCCAGGTCAACGTCGTCGATACGAATGACGCTTTGTCGCGCCAGAAGGATCTCGAAGCCGCGATCAACAAGGAAATCGATGAGAAAAATCTCGATCTGTTCCTTCTCGCCGTGACAAATATCCTGACGAGCGACTCAGAAGCTTTGGTTCTCGGCAAAGCCGCGGCAGCCGCTGAGGCCGCCTTCAACGTGAAGCTGGTCAACCATACAGCAGCACTGAAGGGCGTCGTATCCCGCAAGAAACAAATTGTTCCTGTTCTGACTGAAGAACTGACGAAATAAAAAAAGATCCAGCAGCTCTGGAAGAAAAGGGAGCAGTGAGGGTACAAACGTGCCCTCCTGCTCCCTTTTTTATTACCCAGATAAAAAGAACAATAAACAGCCGTGCAAAGTCTAGAATAATAGAGATTTTTCTTCTGAAATATGAAAAATAATCCACAACTCATCATGACCACAATTTTATAGCAAAAAGAGTTCTCTGCTGTTGGCCTGAATAATGAACATTATTGCCTGGTAAATATATTTGCTTTAAATTTGTAATGGCCTTAGAAAAAAATCCACACATAAGATTCCATGTCATTCAGATGCTGATCGATCAGGTCCTTTTCTACTTCAGACGGTGCGTACACCATAAACAAAATGTTACGGGTCTGATCCGTGTGCGCTTATCAGGTCCTTTCATCCACCAGCGATCAGGCTCGTCAGTAGCGGCAGAGATCGTTAAAATTATATAATGGAAAGTGTTTTAAGAGTCGACACAGGTGTTGTTGCTTGTGATTACTGGAATATTCAGAGTTGTGAAGGAGATGCATGGAGTGGAAACGAATGTTGTCATTGAGACCCTTTTAAGTCACCGGTCCATTCGCAAGTTTAAAAATAAAGCATTGACGGAAGATCAGGTGAGACTTCTGGTAGAGAGCGCCCAGGCCGCTTCGACATCAAGTTTTACACAGTCCTACTCGATCATCGGGATTGACGATCCGGACATCAAAAAACAGCTGCGGAAGATCGCCTACGACTCGGATTATGTCGAGCATAACGGCTACTTTTTCGTTTTTGTGGCGGATCAGTACCGGAATAAAGTGATCGGTGAAGAATATAGAAAGGATACCTCCGCCCTGGACACGACGCAGCGGCTGATCGTCGCGTTCGGCGATGCGTCCTTTGCGGCACAGAACCTGGCTGTCGCTGCGGAATCGATGGGGCTTGGTATCTGCTACATCGGCAGCATCCAGAATGATATCAATAAAACAGCAGAAATCCTGCAGCTGCCGGAAGATGTTTATCCAATTTTCGGCATGGCTGTCGGTTACCCGGATCAGGATCCGGAGAAGAAGCCGCGTCTGCCGCTCGACATCGTTTTCCATCGGAATCATTACAATCCAAAACCTTCGTCGAATTCTCTCAAGGCCTATGATCAGGAAGTCGCACGTTATTATCAAACACGGTCCGGCGGGACGCGTGAAGAAACCTGGACCGGCCAGATTGCCGGAGGTCTTGAGATGCCCTACCGGAAAGCATTGAAACCTTTCCTCGAAAAACAGCGCATGGGCTTGCGCTAAAAAATGTTCGGTATGGCTTTATTCCAGGCTGTTCTGCAGATTTTGTGGCTCAGCATGACCGAGTTTGTATCGCTTATCGGAGGCCTCGTGATCGGGGGCTTTATTCTTGGCTATCTGGAACGGCTGTCCAATCGCCTGGTCATCGACACCTTTGGTATGAAGGGAATATACTTTACGGCATGGCTGGGCACGCCGGTTCATGAGCTGGGCCATGCCGCTATGTGCCTGCTCTTCGGACACAGGGTGACCGGAATCAAACTACTTCAGGCCAATCGATCGGACGGAACGATCGGCTACGTGACCCACACGTACAATCCGGGCAGCCTCTACCAGAATATCGGCAATCTGTTTATCGGACTTGCGCCGCTGATTAGCGGCGGCCTGGCCATCTTCGCCTGCGCCCGTTTTCTTGTGCCGGGCGGTTCGGATGTGATTGCCCGCTATTTTTTCACTGGAACGCAGGCGTTCTCTCTTGTTGATCCGCGGACATGGTGGGATCTGCTATTCGCGGATCGCGCTGTTTTCCAAAATTTTTTTGCCGGTGAAAACCTGATCCGCCCTGCCTTCTGGCTGTTCATTTTTCTTGCGGTCTGTATTTCTTCGCGCATGTCACTGAGCCCTGAAGATATCCGCGGGGCGAGAAGCGGGGCCGGAGCTATGTTCCTGCTTATTGTGCTTGCCAATGTGCTGAATGCTGCTCTGGATCCGTCGCTGCACCGGCAGATGATGGTATGGATCGGCCGGTTTAATTTTTGTTTGCTTATTCTGCTCAGCGTGTCTGTGTTTTTCTCATGCCTGACGCTGGCCGTCAGCAGTTTGTTTTACCGAATCGGGAGCCGTTTTAAATCCTTTGGATAACGGGAGAGGGATGGAAGAATGAGTATCTATAAGGGCTATGTTGGAACGTATACAAAGGGAGACAGCGAAGGCATTTATTCGTTTGTTCTGGATACGGACAGGCAGGTACTTGATGGGGTGGAGCTTGCGGCGAAGCTCGACAATCCGACTTATCTGGCGGTAAGCGAAGATGATAGAAGGCTTTATTCGGTCATTAAAAAAGACGCTTTCGGCGGCGTGGCCGCCTATGCTGTTGATTCGGCAGGACAGCTGGAAAGCCTGGGCGAGCAGACAGCCGAGGGCGCGCCGCCATGCTATGTCGGCGCGGATCGGGAAAATCGTCACGTGTTGTCGGCCAACTATCATAAGGGGACTGTTGATATATACCCCATTGGAAAAAATCGCGGCATCGACCCCGCATCAGATAGCGATCATCATGAAGGATCCGGTGCGAACCGGTCAAGGCAGGAAGGACCTCATGTCCATTTTGCCGATTACACGCCCGATGAACGATTTGTTGTTGCCGTTGATCTGGGGACGGATAGTCTGACCACTTATCGGGAGGCGGGGGGAAAGCTGATCCGGCAGGATGTCCTTACTTTTAAGCCGGGCACAGGGCCGCGGCATCTTGTTTTCCATCCGAAAGCGCCGTTTGCCTACGTTATGTCGGAAATCAGTTCCGAAGTGATCGCGCTGCGTTTCGATGCAGCATCCGGTCATTCTTCCGTTTTTCAGACCGTCAGCGCGCTGCCCGCCGATTTTCACGGTCACAATCAGGGAAGCGCGATAAAAATTTCGTCGGACGGACGATTCGTCTATGTTTCGAACCGGGGCGCCAACAGTATCGCTCTGTTCAGGACAGACAAGGAATCGGGAGCGCTGACACCGGTTGACCACGTTTCAACGGAAGGCGAGTGGCCGCGCGACTTCGCGCTTGATCCGTCGGAGCAGTTCCTGATTGCCGCCAATCAGAATACAGGCAACCTCGTTCTCTATACGCGGGATCGGGAAACCGGGCGGCTGGCTGCGACAGGTTCCGAACTTGCGGTACCCGATCCGGTCTGCGTCAAATTTTTGCATACTCCAAGGTAAATTTGGATTTAAGATTGAGTCTGACGTAGACTTTTCACTTAAAAGTCGCTGTCAGGCTTTTTTATGTAAAAAAGAAAGAAAAATATTAAAAGATGAACGGCGTCTAGTAGAAGAAAAACCTGAAAAAACTTCATCAAAATTATCAGAAAGTTCACCCAAAATCTGGAACTTCATCTGAATCGTCACAAGGTTCATCCTAAATCCAAAACTTCATCCAAATTTTCAGAAGGTTCATCCTAAACGACGAAAAGTTCATCCCAATCCTTTGATTCATTCCCTTTGAATTTGCATGGTATGTGTTTTGATGCGCAACAAAAAATGAAACAGCTTTATTTTGATAAAATCATCTTTATTGTCAGCCATCAAGATTGTTAAAGAAGTTTTGCTATGCATATGCTGAATGATCCGATGTATGAGCTGTTTCCGGAAGTCTTAAGCCAGATTTTTCAATTCTTCTTCCACTTTCCGTTCAATTTTTACCAGACAGTCCTCAACGGTTTCCGCAAATATTCTCTGCCCGTTCACAATAGCAAAGGGACGCAGACTGCACATTCCGCATATATTCAAACAGTCGTAGCTCATAACGGCTACTTCCGGATGTCGGGCTATTTTTTCCAAATGTTCAGACGTCAGTAAATTGTAGTCACAGATTTCGATCAGGATCATGCCCAGACCCGTATCCATATGGCAACCTCCTTGACATAAAGTCGGGAAAACATTACGTTATATTTTATAAACCAAAACGTTTCTGAAATCAAGGCACAGCGCGGACCCGTAGAGATACGTCTCTATAATCCAGGCCGTTGATGTAAAAGGCGGGAGGGAGATCCCGAATCGATGAAGGGGACGAAAGACAAAATTCTCGATATTCTCAAAAGAGAGCAGAAGCTTGCCGTCAGCGAGCTGGCAAAGCTGCTTCATATGACCGAAATGGGTGTGAGAAAACATTTGAGCACCCTTGAGGACGACGGGCTGATTCATGTGGAGAACGTTAGGAAACCAGTGGGGAGACCGGTTCAGTTTTTTTCTCTCACTGAAAAAGCTGAAGCGTCCTTTCCGAAAAACTATAAGTATATCGCCGTTCAATTTTTAAAAGATATAGAACAGCTTTACGGCGAGGAATCGGTGAATCGATTATTTGAAAACAGGAAAGGCAGGCTTTATCAAGTCTACCATCCGTCGATCGGCCGTGAAAAAAGCGATGAGGACAAGGCTGAAGCCCTTGCGCGGCTGCAGAATGAACGCGGCTATATGTGCCGGCTGAACAGGGTCGGCGATGGAGTCTTCGAGTTGATCGAATACAATTGTCCGATTCTCGCCGTAGCGAATCAGTATAAGCTCGCCTGTGCGCACGAGACGGATCTCATGAAAAGTGCGCTTGGGGCTGAGCACGTCGACAGAATCATGTGCCGTGCCGACGGAGATGCGCACTGCCAGTTTCTGATCAAGCTCAATAAGGGCGGGAGGCAGTGAACGGAGCAACTATTCACATTTTCGGGGCAGCCCGCCGAATGAAAAACGGAGGAACTTTTCCCTGTCGGTCGGGAAAAGTTCCTTTTATATGGAATACGAATTGGGAGAATGCATTGGGTTAAACCTGGAATCAATCGGTTCAACCTCTGGTTTTCGGCTCGACTTTTCGTCGATTTGGCTCAACTAATCATCCTGGGCGGGAAAAATGAAAAAAGGACGCCGGACGGCGCCCTTTTTTACTTGATTTATTGAACCGCCTTATTCAGCGCTTCGCCATATTTTGTTCCAACGAAATCCCAGTTGATCACATTGAAGAAATTCTGGATGTATTCCGGCCTTCTGTTTTGATACTTCAGGTAGTAGGCATGCTCCCAAACATCAAGCCCAAGCAGCGGAATTTCTCCGTCCATCAATGGATTGTCCTGATTCGGCGTGCTTGTAATCTTAAGATGGCTGCCCTGATCCAGGACGAGCCAGGCCCAGCCGGAACCGAACCGGCCGGCTGCAGCGGCAGAAAACTGCGCTTTGAATGTGTCGAAGTCGCCGAATCGGCTGTTGATTGCTTCGTCGAGCCGGCCTGCCGGCGCGTTGGATCCGCCGGGGGTCAGTATTTTCCAAAACAGACTGTGATTGTAGTGCCCGCCTCCGTTATTGCGCACCGCCGTCCGGATATTTTCGGGGACGGCGCCGAGATCCATCAGTAAGTCGGTCAGAGATTTGTTGATCAGATCGGAGTGGCCTTCAAGCGCGGCATTCAGGTTATTGACATAAGTCTGATGATGTTTGCCGTGATGAATGTTCATCGTTTCCGCATCGATATAAGGTTCCAGGGCATCAAAAGCATAATCCAGTTCCGGCAAGGTAAATTGACTCATGGGGATCCCTCCTGTTTTTAAACTATTTGGTTTATAAACTACTCCTTTATTAAATCAGCCTTTGAAAAGCCGTGCAATTATATTGCTCAGCAAATTGAATTTATGCGAGCGTGGAAGCTTATATACTATTCATTCCCTGATCGGCCTTTATTATAAATTGCAAAAGAAATAAAAAAGCAGCCCGGGTTTATTTTTCACCCGGCTGCTTCGCTTCTGCCGAACCGCTCAAGGCCGGATTCCTGTCCGTCTGAGCAGCCTTTTGATAGCGGCGTCGGCATCATGCAGTACCAGCTTCTCATCAATTGTTTTCATTTGCCGGTCTTCCATGACGATTCGTCCGTTGATGATCGTCGTTTCGACGTCGGTGCTGATAGCGGAATACACGATTCTTGAGACCGGATCGACATCAAAAGACGGGGAGCTGTGAAACTGATTCAGATTCAGGATGGCAAGATCCGCTTTCTTGCCTGCTTCCAGGCTCCCGATCTCTTTTTCCATGCCGACGGCCCGAGCCCCATCGATGGTCGCCATACGGAAGACGCGGCGTGCGTCCATTGCCGTCGGGCCGTTTGCCGGTTTGTGGATCAGGGCGGCGAGACGCATTTCATTGAACATATCGAGGTTGTTGTTGCACGGGGCACCGTCCGCGCCAAGTCCCGGATTGATGCCCATTTTCAGCATATGCGGCACATCGGCGATTCCGGAGGCAAGTTTCAGGTTGGATCCAGGGCAGTGGCTGACGTGGACCCCGCGCCTGAGGATGATCTCTTTCTCTTCGTCACTGAGCCAGATGCAGTGAGCAAGGATCAGACGCTTGCCGGCAAGGCCGATATGATCCAGGTAGACAATGTTGCGCATTCCGGTGTCTCTTTCAACAATCGCGATTTCCCCGCGGTTTTCCGAGGCGTGCGTATGCACGAAGACATTATATTGTTCGGCAAGATTCCGTACCTGGATGAGCAGCTGTTCGGTGCATGAGATGACAAAGCGGGGAGCGAAGGCATAGCGGATTCGTCCGCCGTCGTGCCCGTTCCATTTCTCTAGGAGGTCGACGCTTTCCTGCACGGAATCCGCGGTTTTTTCCTGCAGTCCAGCCGGTACATCTTCGCCTTTATCCATCATTACTTTTCCAGACAGGGCGCGAATGCCGCTTTTCGCGATCGCTTCAAACGCTTCGTTTGTATGATGGACGGTTTCCATATCGACTATGGTTGTCGAACCGCCGGCGATCAGTTCCCCGATGCCGAGTATGGCAGACGTATAGATCGATTCCTCATCGTGGGCCGCTTCAAGCGGCCAGATCCGTTTTCTTAGCCAGTCCATCAATTCCAGGTCGTCCGCTTTGCCGCGGAAGAGGGTCTGACAGAGATGAATGTGTGTCTGGATAAAACCGGGAATCACCGTCCGCCCGGCGGCGTTAATCACGCGTTCCGCCTCCCCTGCTTCAACCGGCGGGCCGACGGACACAATTCTGTCCCCCTCAATCAGTAAGTCGCCGTGGACAATATCCTCATCCGGGTTCATGGTAATGATCTCCGCATTTTTAATCAGTAATTTTTTCAATCCTGCTCACCTCTGAAGAGATAATGATAGAATAAAAAAGAGGCTACGAAAAATATGCAAGCATATTTTTCGTAGCCGGGAATTTCCGGTTCCTCGGTAGAGACCCTTAAACCGTATTATTAAGGATATACGAAAACAGAAAGGATGAAGTTTACAGGGATAATAATATACAACTGTGAAGAAAACGTCAAATGAAATGTCAGATAAACTGACATAATTAATTTGTTCAAACGTGATTTCTGACATATAGCGTGCCGATCGCAGCGTTTTGAATGAATCGGTGGGTGAAACGGGATACGGGTGTTAAAAGAAAAATAGCCCCACCTTTCAAAATAGTATAAAAATATTGAATACATAACATAACGAAATTTAAATATCGCCCGACTCAATTTTATATTATGATAAGAGTATACAAAATAATGTTAATTTTTATCCCACTACTTGTTAGATCCCGGCTGTGGTTTAATTCATCAGGAGGAGTGATCAGCTTGTCGGTATTACATAAATTTCTGGATGAAAATATGATTCAGCGTCCCTTTGAAGACCGGCCGCTGCTTGAAACATACTGGGGCAGCGACTGGGGAAACGCCAATGCGGTCGGCAAAGTCAGAAAAGTTTTGGTTCACCGGCCGGGAAATGAAATTCTCGAATTAAATAAGGCCAAATTTGAACCGGATGCGCATGCCAGAATTTTACGGGATGATCAGGGACACATCGTCAGCTATTGTCTCAGTAAGGAACCGCTGGATCTGGCCAAAATGCAGGAGCAGCATGACCGGATGACTTCAGTACTGAAAGAAGAAGGTGTTGAAGTTATTCCTCTGGAAGAAGACGATGAATTGCTGACAAACAACCTGTTCGCCCGCGATGTCGGCATGGTGATTCCAGGAGGACTGATTCTGGCCCGGTTTGCATTGAAGTTCCGATATGGGGAAACGCGGAGAACACTTAAAACGGCGGCTAAGATCGGAATGCCCGTGCTCGCGTCCATTCAAGGGGAAGGTTTTGTCGAGGGAGGCAGCTTCATGGTGCTGGACCGGAAAACAGCCATTACGGGCCGATCGATCCGCGTGAATCAGGCAGGCGTCGACCAGCTGCGTGCCATTCTCTCCTGGCAGGGGATGGAGCTGATCGTCGTTGATCTGCCGTCGAGCATGATCCACCTTGATGAAGTGTTCAACATGGTCGACGTAAACAAAGCACTGGTCGATCCGGCCAATCTGCCGCACTGGTTCCTGCAGATGCTGCAGCAGCGCGGTATTGAGCTGATTTATACGGATCCGCTCGACCCGCCGATGACAACGAACTGCCTGTGTCTTTCACCCGGAAAGGTGCTGTTTACGTCACTCGGTCAGCGGACGATTGAGGCGCTCGAACAGGCCGGGGTCGAAGTCATCGCCATACCGGTTGACGAACTCAATAAAATGGGCGGAGGAATCCACTGCTCGTCGCTCGTTCTTCAGAGAGACAACCTGGATGACTGAAAGGATTGAAAAAGGGGGGATCCTGATGTATCAGCAAATTAAAGACATGCCGCTGCAGCAACAGGCGGAAATGATCACGCGCGACCTAGTCGGTGTCAAGAGCGTCAACGGCACACCCGGAGAAGTCGACATTGCTGGCCGGCTGGAAGCCATCATCCGATCATTTCCTTTTTTCGAAAAGCATCCGGATCTGGTCTGGACACAGAGGCTGAAGGGGGACGGACTGGGGCGTAAAAATGTCTTTGCTTTTCTTGAAAGCAAAGTGCCGACAGATCGGACAGTGATCTATCATGGCCATATGGACACCGTCGGAACCCATGATTTCGGGGCGATCGAATCCTTTGCGCTTGATCCGGATTATTTAGAGACCTTTTTCAAAGACTATGATAAAGACGCCGATGTGAAAATGGACGCCGAATCGGGAGACTGGCTGTTCGGCAGAGGCGCCCTCGACATGAAGAGCGGGGACGCCGTTCATCTGAGCAACTTGCTGTATTACTCGGAACATCGAGACGAACTGAAGGGCAATCTGCTTGTCATGTTCAACCCTGTCGAAGAAAATGACCACGAAGGCGCCATGGAAGCGGTGGACGAGCTGATCCGGCTGAGGCGGGAGAGGCATCTGACCTATTTGCTGGCGATCAACGGAGATTTCGTCAGTCCGCTCTATAGGGGTGATCCGCACCGCTACGTCTATACAGGATCTGCGGGCAAGCTGCTCGGCTGTTTTTACATTCGGGGAAGGGAAACTCATGTCGGGGAAACCCTTGCCGGCATTGATCCGACATGGATTGCCAGCAAGATCAATATTGCACTGAACAACAATATGGACGTCGCAGAGAAGATTCCCGGCGAGGTGATTCTGCCCCCGTCCTGTCTCTACCAGCGCGACAGCAAGTCTTTCTATAATGTCCAGACGGCGGGGGCCGCCCACCTCTATTTTAACTATTTTCTTTACGAGCGGTCCCCGAAGGACGCGCTGAGACATCTCGAACGTGCGGCAGAGAACGCCTGTCAAGACCTTGAAGTTTTTTTGAAAAAACAATACACTAAATTCTCGGGCAATTGCGGTTTGAAGGCAGATCCGCCGGACTGGTCAACCACCGTGATGACCTACGGAACGTTCGCTGAAGAAGCGAGGGCAATGGGTGTTGACGTTGAAGAAGTGACGGAGAAAACGATTCAGGAGCATCCGTCTGAGGAATTTCGCCGAATCAGTTACAAAATCATTGAAGCACTTGAAGCGGCGGCGGAAGACTATCGACCGAAAGTGATTGTTTTTTTCGCTCCCCCTTACTGTCCGCATAACTATCTTCGTACGGAGATTGATGAAGAACGGCGCTGCGATGACCTGCTTGACCGGATATTGGCAAAAGCCGGGGAAGAGACGGGAGAACCATTTGCCAAAAAAAGGTTTTTCCCGTATCTGGCGGATAGCAGTTACCTTTCGATGAACGAGACAGCGGAAGAAACGAAGGAAATTCTCGAAAACTTTCCGGGATGGGGGCGGACGTACAGCATTCCGATCGACCGTATACGGCAGCTTAATATTCCGGTTCTCGACATGGGTGTCTATGGTAAAAAGGCGCACACATGGATGGAACGTGTGTACAAGCCGTACTCCTTTGGCGTGCTTCCCGGTATGATCAGGGAAATGACAGAAGGCGTTCTGTCGGAAAAAAGCGAAGCCTGAAATCAGTTTTACTTCCCGGTGTTTACCCTTCTTGGAGGGGAAAAATAAAAAAAGAGGCGATTATTCATGTTCAAAAAAGCGGGATTCATTGTCATTGCGTTACTTCTAGTTGTATTAACTGCGTGCAGCAGTACAGGGAGCAGCGGCGGACAAGCCAAGAAGACAATTGTTATGGGAACAAGCGCGGATTACCCGCCGTTTGAATCCGTAGATACGGCAAACGGCAATAAAATAGTCGGATTCGATCTTGATACGGCAAAATATATTGCCGGCCAGCTGGGTTACAATCTGCAAGTTAAAAACCAGGACTTCAACGGGCTCATTGCCTCACTGAACAGCAAACAGCTTGATTTTGTCATGGCCGGAATGGTAGACACGCCTGCCAGAGAAAAACAGGTAGAATTCTCCAAACCGTATTTCAATGACTATCAGGTCGTTCTGTCGAAAAAAGACGCAAAGATCAACAGTGTCAATGATCTGAAGGGCAAAAAAGTCGGTGTTCAGCTCGGAACGACTCAGGAAACGCTGGCCGTTGAGCTGAACAAGACGATTCCGATGAATATTCAGAGATGGGATAAGTTGAATGATATGGCTGAAGCGATGAGAGCCGGTAAACTGGATGCAATTATTACTGTAAGTTCCGTAGCTTACGGCTATACCGGCAAAGACAAAACCCTGCATCAGTTTCAGGCATTGGTTAACGGGAAACCTCAGGCCGATCCGATCAGCGTCGCATTCCCTAAGGGCAGCAAGCTGAAAGCAGAGTTCAACAAAGTTCTGGATAAAATGAATAAGAACGGCAAGGCACAACAGCTGGTTAATCAATGGATCAAGAATCAGTGACCTGTTTATTGCTGATCAGAGGGGGGAAACGGGGCAATGCTGAATGATTTGATCGGGGGATTTAAAACGATTGCCCCTTCAATTCCGTATATAATCAATGGTATTTGGGTATCTTTGGGCATCGCGCTCGGCGCATCGATTCTCGGTTTTGTCGGCGGGATTCTGCTCTCTTTGTGTAAGATCGGAAACATCAAAGTGCTGAACGGATTAGCCCGGGCTTACACATCCGTGTTCCGCGGGACGCCGCTGATCCTGCAGCTGGCGATCGCCTATTTCGGTATCCCGCAGCTCTTTCAAATGGGGGATGTCAATCCGTTTACGTGCGCGGTCCTGACGTTCGGACTGAATTCTGCCGCCTACATGTCGGAAATTATCCGCTCTGGTATTAATGCGGTTGACAAAGGCCAGTTTGAGGCATCTGAAGCGCTGGGCATCTCCTACTGGCCGGCTATGAAAGATATCATTCTGCCGCAGGCCATCAAGAACATTCTGCCGGCGATGATGAATGAATTTATTACGCTGACCAAGGACTCGGCCATTGTCTCGACGATTTCAGTAACCGATATGATGCGCCGGTCCCAGATTGTGGCCGCCCAGTACTATCTTTATTTTCCGCCGATGCTTGTTTCGCTTGTGATGTACTATGTGATCGTTCTGATTCTGACCTATTTCGGAGGCCGGCTGGAAAGGAGGATGCGCCGCAGTGATTAAAGCTGAACATATCTTTAAAAATTTTGGGGAACTGCACGTCTTAAAAGATGTTTCTCTTGAGATCAGAAAAGGTGAAGTTGTCGTTATCATCGGGCCCTCCGGATCCGGAAAATCTACTTTTCTGCGCTGCATCAATCTTCTGGAAAAACCGACTGGCGGCCGGGTGGAGATTGACGATCAGGAGATGACTGCGCTGCGTCCGAAACAGGTCGTCAAGGTTCGTGAAAAAGTAGGCATGGTTTTTCAGCATTTCTATCTTTTTCCGCACAAGACCGTGCTTGAAAATCTGATTTATGCGCCGATGAAGGTCAAAGGGCTGTCCAGGGAAAAGGCCGAGGAACGGGCAAAGGAATTGCTTGAAAAAGTTGGACTGTCGGAGAAGGCCGGACAATACCCGAGCAAGCTGTCGGGCGGTCAGCAGCAGCGGGTCGCGATAGCCAGGGCACTGGCCATGGAACCCGACTACATGTTGTTTGACGAACCGACGTCTGCCCTTGACCCGGAAATGGTCAAGGAAGTCCTTGAGGTTATTCAGTCACTGGCGGATACGGGCATGACGATGATCATCGTGACCCATGAGATGGGCTTTGCCAAAATGGTCGCCGACAAAGTTGTCTTCATGGACGACGGACAAATTCTGGAAAGCGCGTCTCCTGATCAATTCTTCAGTGCGCCGAAAACAGACCGTGCAAAGGATTTTCTCGAAAAAATATTATAAAATCTGAGCGTTAATCCGCCATGTCATGAATGGCGTTCCAGTCTCTTTCAATGATGCTGATCAAGCGCATCGTGCTGTTGTCGCTTAATTTGCTGGCGGCAATGATCAGCGACGTTTTTATTTGTACCGGCTGCTTGTTCAAACTGATTTCGACCAGCTGCTTTTCGGCCAGCTCCTTTTTGACCAGATTGCGGCTGATCAGGCCGATGCCGATGTCGCTCATGACGGCGCTTTTCACGGCCTCAAGGCTGCTGGATTCGATGACTTTTTTAGAATTGATGCCTGCTTCCTGAATATAGTGACGCATTTGCTGTTCAAAGGGGCCGTCAATTTCATATTTAATAAAAGGATATTTATCGAGAATGTCGCTGACAGGGTATTTTTCATGAAGCGCTTTTGATGCGATCAGAACGAGATCTTCATGATCGGCAATGACGATGTTGGTAATTCCGGATTTTCTGTAGGTTCCGGAGATAATCCCGATATCGAAGTCGTTGCTGTCGATCCCGGCGATAACGTCTTTGCTGTAGCAGGAGACCAGCCTGATGCCGACTTCTGGACATTCGTGCAGAAATTTCCGGATGATCGGCGGGAAATAATGCGTGCAGAACGTTTCCGAGGCGGCGATGACCAGCCTGCTCGCGGGGCGGCTTTCCTTTGAGAGTTCTCGGTTCATTTCATCAAGCGTGGCGAAAATCTGATCGACATAACGCTTCATGACTTCTCCTTGTGACGTAAGATAGGTTTGTTTTCCGATGCGGAAAAACAGCGGGTTCTTAATTTCTATTTCCAGTGCGCGGATCTGAGATGTAACGGTTGGCTGAGAGAAATTGAGAATTTTCGCGGCTTTTGTGAAATTTAAGTATTCAGCGGCTGTCTGAAAAGTTTTCAGATTTCTGAGTTCCATAATGATCCCCTTTGAACAAATTGATCTTGGCCGGCCATTCAAAAACAAGCGATACCGTCCGATTGCTGGAGAACCGCGATGCCGCATAAATATTTGAATAAACGGTCGTTTGAGATCATTATATAATAATTTATCTGCTGAAGGGCAAATCGCCAGTTTCGTAATTGAGCGGTGTACAGTTCATCTTAAGAAAGAAGAGGTTATGAGAATCATGCCGGGAAAAAGTTTATACGAAAAATCACTGGATCTGTTTCCTCCTGTTGCTAATCGCGCGACACATCTTGGTATTGTCAAAGGCGAGGGCGCTTATGTGTGGGATGAGACGGGGCGGAAATATCTGGACTTCGCTAGCGGTGTAGCGGTTGTGAACTGCGGGCACAACAATCCATTTGTCGTGAAGAAAGCAAAAGAGCAGATGGATAAACTGGTTCATGGCGGCCATAACGTCGTTTACTACTCCTCCTATATTGAACTTGCGGAAAAGATACTGGGCTATGTGGGCAGCGACTATAAAATCTATTTCTCAAACAGCGGTGCCGAGGCCAACGAGGCGGCTATTAAACTGGCAAAGCAGGTGACGCGCCGTCCGGGTATAATCTCATTCAAGCACAGCTTTCACGGCCGGACACTGGCGACGACGACGCTCACGGCTTCGAACGCCAAGTATCGCCGCAACTATGAGGGCCTGCTGCCGAGCGTCTACTATGCGGAATATCCGTACGCGATCCGGACGGGGCTGAGCGAAGAACAGGAAGTGGCACGCTGTCTCGCTCAGCTGGATGAGATTTTCCACGATCTGATCGAACCGGAACAGGTAGCCTGCATGATTCTTGAACCGGTTCAGGGTGAGGGCGGTTATATCGTACCGCCGAAGTCGTTTCTCCAAGCCCTGAGAAAAATTTGCGATGAGCACGGCATTCTTCTTGCTTTTGACGAAGTACAGACGGGATTCGGGCGAACCGGCAAGATTTTTGCCTATGAACATTTTGATGTGAAACCGGACATCATGACGCTCGCCAAGGCAATCGCCAACGGATTCCCGCTCAGCGCGATGGTCGCCAGACGGTCGCTGATGGACCAATGGCCGGCGGGCACGCACGGCGGAACATTCGGAGGGAATCCCGTGGCCTGTGCCGCCGGAGTGGCAGTGTTTGACCTTCTTGAAGGGGGGCTCGCCGATCACGCAGCAGAGATCGGCGGCTATTTTAAGAAAAAACTGGAGTCCCTGAAAGAAAAACACAGCGAGATTCTGGAAGTCAGAGGGCTGGGCCTGATGATCGGTGCCGAATTTGTTGACAAACAGGGCCGTCCGGACGCCGCTCTTGTCGCGAACATACAGAAAAAGGCGCTGGAAAAAGGACTGATACTGCTGAACTGCGGCGTCAGCAAAAATGTCATCCGGTTCATTCCTCCGCTGATCGTGGAGGAAGACCAAATCGACCAGGCGATGACGATTTTTACCGAAAGTGTGGAGGAGTCTCTGCTCGTCCATTAACATGAACAACGTAGCATCTGAGGCGGGGCGGGAAAACGAATCTAGTTTTTCTGCCCCGCTTTTATCCTGAATCCAGGTCGAACCCTGTTCTTCCTTGAAGCGGTCACCATATATGGTAAAATGGAGCGGGACGGAAAACGATCGTATCTCTGAAGGGCGGGATGAAAATGTACCAGACGGTGATGACGGATCTTGACGGAACAGTGCTGACTCCGCTGAATACGGTTACGGACGAGCTGAGAAATTACTTGAGGGTGCTTCGGAAACGCGGCGTCCATATTTTTGCTGTAACCGGACGGCCGTATAAGGATGCGTGGGACGTACTGCAGGAGGATTTTCCGGCCGACGGCATGGTCTCGGCAAACGGCATGGCTGTTTATGCAGGAAACGAAAATATTTTTCAGGGTGCGCTTTCCGAAGAGCTGGTCCCTGAACTTATCAGACGGGCTGAGCGGGCCGAGATATACTACGAGCTGAACCCGGCTGAGGGGGGACGCGTGACACTCGCACAGGACCGGCCGTATATCCTGGAGCAGATTTGCGGCCCCAAACCCGGGTCGGTTTCTGAGAATGAATGGCTCTCACGCCTGCGGGCCGTCAATCAGATCATCACATGGAAAGATAAAGTGACCTTGCCGGAGATTTCCACCGTCAGTAAAATGTATTTCTTCAGCAAGCATGTTGAGAAGATGCGTCAATGGAAACAAGAGCTGGCCGAACTGAGCCTGGAAATGCCTTTCGACTTTTTCTCTTCATCCCAGAATAACGCGGAAGTCACGGCAAAAGGGGTTTCGAAGGCGAGCGGCATCCAGACTCTGCTCCATCATTACCGTCTTCCTCTTGAAACAGCGCTCGCTGTTGGGGACGGAGAAAACGATTTGCCGATGTTCAGGGTTGCCGGCCATTCAGCAGCCATGAAAAACGCGCCTGATCATGTAAAGGCGCGGGCGGATGAGGTCACCGACTATTCATACGCTGAAAACGGACTCTATCATTTTCTGAAGAAGACGTTTGACTGATTCCGTCGATACCGGAATATGACGAGGGTCCTCAGCTGCCATTCTGTTCCGGATTAATGATTCTGGCCTTCTTTTCCGATTTCAGGCAGGGCGGTTTTGGCAATGTGACGGTCGAGTGATTCATATTTCGCGTAGTCAATTGTTTCGTAAAGCTCGGCTCGAGTCTGCATATTGTGCAGACTGTTTTTCTGTGTTCCCTTTTCGAAAATATCGGTAAAAACCCGTTCACAAGCCTTGGCTGCCGCCCGCATCGACGTTACGGGATAGATGACCATATTGAAGCCGAATCCGGCGAATTCTTCCGCGGTATAGTAGGGCGTTTTTCCAAACTCAGTCATATTGGCAAGCAGAGGTACGCTGACCGCACGGCGCATCGCCTGAAAATCCTCCCTGGAAATGAGTGCTTCGGGGAAGATGGCGTCGGCCCCGGCGGCGATGTAATCCTGTGCCCGGGCGACGGCGCCATCGATTCCCTCGACGGCTTTGGCATCCGTTCGCGCGACAACAACGAGGCTCGGGGCCGACGCTTTAATTGTCTGTATTTTTTGCTGCATTTCCTCTGAAGAGATCAGTCTCTTTCCGTTCAGATGTCCGCATTTCTTCGGCATCTGCTGATCTTCAATCTGCACGGCTGCCGCCCCGGCCTCCGCCATTTCTTTTGCTGCTCTGGCCGTGTTGAGTATTCCGCCGTATCCTGTATCGATATCGACGAGCAGAGGGAGATCGGCGGCACGGACCAGCTCATGCGCCTTCTCGGCCACTTCATTGGAGTAGATGAGACCGAGGTCGGGGAGACCGCGGCTTGCCGTGTAGGCGGCTCCCGACAAATAAAGCGCCTCAAATCCGACTCTTCCGGCAATCAGCGCCGACATACCATCATGGACTCCGGGTATTTTTAAAAGTTCCGGGCCCTCCATCAGTTGGCGAAATTGTTCGGCCAGCTGTTTTTGCGTTGTTTGTTCATTGACAATCCAGCTCAAAAAAATCTCCTCCCCGTCCGTTCATTCCTTTAAAAGCTTTTTTCATATGGGCGAAAACAGATCCATCCATTCATCCACCGGCGTGGCTTCAAGTTGTTTACTGTCGAGGCACAGTGAGAGGATCTGTTCCGTTTTCTTTTCAGTAAAAGTTGTCAGCAAATTGTTCCTGAACTTATCGATTAACAGAGGAACGGCTTCTTTCCGGCGTTTTCTGTGACCGATCGGGTATTCAACGGCTACGCGCTCCGTTTTCGTCCCGTCTTTGAAAAAAATCTGCACGCTGCTGGCGATCGACCGCTTCTCCGGATCAAGATAGTCCTTGCTGTAAGCAATATCTTCAACGACCTGCATTTTTTCGCGCAGCCGGTCGATGAGCGGGTCGGCGGCTGTTTTGTCTTCATAGTGGTCGGCGCTCAGCGTGCCGAAGATCAGGCCGATGGCGACGATGTATTGAATGCAGTGGTCGCGGTCGGCAGGATTGTTCAGCGGTCCTGTCTTGTCGATAATGCGGATGGCGGATTCATGAGTCGTGATGATGATGCGCTGAATGTCGCCAAGCTTTCCAACAGTTTCAGGATGAAGTGTGATCGCCGCCTCGAGTGCCGTCTGTCCGTGAAACTCGGCAGGATAAGAAACTTTGAACAGAACGTTTTCCATGACATAGGAACCAAGGGGGCGCTCAAGCGTGAGACTTTGCCCGCTGAACAGCGCATCCTGAAAACCCCAGCCTGAGGCGGTCAGCGGTGTCCCGTACCCCATCTCTCCGCGCAGCGTCATCAGCGCCAGCCGGACGCCGCGGCCGGCTGCATCGCCTGCCGCCCATGATTTTCGGGATCCGGTATTCGGGCCGTGCCGGTATGTGCGCAGACTTGAGCTATCAACAAGCGCCTGCGAGACCGCTGCTTCGATGTCCTCCTCAGTGCCGCCGAAAAGGGCACAGGAAACCGCAGCCGAGGCGATTTTAACAAACAGGACATGATCCAGTCCGTGTCTGTTCAGACTGTTGCCGAGCGCCAGCACCCCCTGAATTTCATGAGCCTTGACCATCGATTCCATCACTTGTTTCATCAGAAGCGGTGCTCTCCCTTTGGTACGGTTCGAGCGGCTGACGTAATCGCTCGCCGCAAGAATAGCGGCCAGATTGTCGGAAGGGTGTCCCCACTCAGCCGCAAGCCACGTGTCATTAAAATCGAGCCAGCGGTTCATACAGCCGATGTTGAAAGCACCCTGGACAGGATCAAGAACATAGGAAGTCCCGGGAACATGGACTCCGTTCGGCACGACCATTCCCGGCACAACAGGTCCGAGCAGTTTCGTACATTCAGGATACCGCAGCGCCAGCAGACCGCATCCGATGGTATCCATCAGGACATAGCGGGCGGTCCGCCGGGCTTCTTCACTTTCAATCAAGCCGCCTTTTACATAAACGGCAATATCGGAAAGCAGTTGATCGACAGTTTGACGACGGTTTTCTTTAACTGCCATATAATCCGGTCCTCCCGTCACAGAAAATGTATTCGCTTACAATGTGCTGTATTAAAAAACTTCCAGTAATTTTAATTATAGACGGGTGTTATATAACAGTCAAAACTGATGCTGCCGCAGAGCTGGCGCCTGTTTTTCTTTTTTCAGCAAAAAAGCGCTCAAAGTGGTAAACGGGTAAAGCTGCCGATTTTTGTTCCTCAGGCTGATAAAATGAACGCGATCGTTTATCTTTTACGTCAAACAACCGATATAATGTAGTGAAGCGGGTCGTTGGTCAGGCAGCCCGCTTCATGATTGCAGTACTCCCCGGGTTTCTCTTCGTTTGAAAAGTTGTCACAAAACGGTTCCATCCTTTTTTTTCGCGCTGTTATCCTAAAAATCCATAAAAATGCCACTTGAAATCAATATATTGTGGAATGTCAACTCTTGATCCTACTACATGTTGTTCTATAATATTTTTAAAGACAAGTGGAGGGGACCCGGAATGATTAAAGAACCAATGATCAAAGAGAAAACGCTGGATGATAAAATTCGTGACTTAATCAATATGGATGAATATGTAGCCAACGAAAACGCCAATAAAGATGAAAAGGTTTTTAACACGCAGCGCGATCTGCTCGCCGGCGTAGCGGCAAGAGATTACGCCCTGCGCCATATTCTGCCCGAAGAATTTGCCGCTGCTCATAATGAGGGGATCATTCATTTTCACGATCTTGACTATTCGCCTTTTTTCTCAATGTACAACTGCATGCTGATCGACTTCAGGGGTATGCTGGAAAATGGCTTTTCGATCGGCAACGCCGACGTTGAACAACCGAAATCGATTAAGACAGCGACCGCGCTCGTTGCGCAGATTGTGGCCAATGTTTCGTCGAATATTTATGGCGGTACGTCGTTCAACCGCGCCGACGAAGTGCTGGAACCGTATGCCAGAATCAGTTTTAGTAAATATTTGAAAACCGCGAAAACGTGGATATCGGATCCGGCCACGCAGGAAAAGTATGCTTATGAAATGACGAAGAAGGAAATCTATGATTCCATGCAGTCGCTCGAATATGAGATCAACACGCTTTTCTCGAGCAACGGCCAGACACCTTTCTTCACGCTGAACTTCGGGCTGGGCAGCTCCTGGTTTGCGCGTGAAATTCAGAAAGCCGTATTGAAGGTAAGAATTCTGGGCCTCGGCAGAGATCATAAGACCGCGGTTTTTCCAAAACTGGTCTTTACGATTAAAAGGGGCTTGAATCTTGAACCGGGTGACCCGAATTATGATATCAAGAAACTGGCGCTGGAATGCTCGACAAAGCGCATGTATCCGGACATACTGAATTATGACCGCATTGTCGAAGTGACCGGAGATTTCAAGGCACCGATGGGCTGCCGCTCGTTTCTTCCATCCTATAAGGAAAACGGCGGATATGTAACCGACGGGCGCAACAACATGGGTGTCGTCACGCTGAATATTCCGCGGATCGCCCTGGAATCAAGCGGTGACAAAGGAGCGTTCTGGAGTCTGTTTGAGGAGCGTCTCGATCTTGTCTGCCGTGCACTGCTGTTCCGTATCCACACTTTGGACAAGGTAACGGCAAAGAACGCGCCGATTCTTTATCAATACGGAGCGACCGGCAAACGCCTGCACGCCGATGAGCAAGTATCCGATATATTCAAAAATGGGCGGGCAACCGTTTCGATGGGCTATATTGGGCTTTATGAGGCGGCGGCCGTCTTCTATGGCCCGGAATGGGAGCACAATTCTGAAGCAAAGGCGTTTACGTTGGACATTGTCAAGCGTTTCAAAAAAGTTTCGCTCGAATGGCGAGAAAGAACGGGCTACGCGTTCAGTGTCTATGCGACACCGTCGGAAAGCCTGACAGACCGTTTCTGCCGTCTGGACAAGCAGAAATTCGGCAGCATCAGGGATATTACCGATAAAGATTACTATACAAACAGCTTTCATTACGATGTCCGAAAAAAAATCAATCCGTTTGAGAAAATAGATTTTGAAAAAGATTATGAGCCTTATACGGCAGGCGGATTCATCCATTATTGTGAATTTCCGTCGCTGATCAACAATCCCGAAGGACTTGAAGCCGTCTGGGATTATGCTTATGACCGGGTCGGCTACTTCGGCACGAATACCCCGATTGACAAGTGCTATGAATGCGGCTATGAAGGCGAGTTCGAATCAACAGCTGAAGGATTTAAGTGCCCAAGCTGTGGCAATCATAATCCGGAGACGACATCGTGCATTCGCCGGCTGTGCGGCTACCTCGGTTCCGTCATTCAGCGCAAACCGATTAAAGGGCGCCTGAAAGAAATCAACAGCCGGGAAAAGCAGCAGTGTTAATCGGAAAGTCTGTTGAAAGGAGGCGACGCTGCGCGGACCGGATTCCGCTTTTCTCCGTGCAGCATGCAAAAGATGAATTACGCAGATTATAAAAAATTTGATTTTTTAAATGGAACGGGGATCAGGCATTCCTTGTTTGTGAGCGGCTGCCATTTTCACTGCAAAGGCTGCTGGAACGCGGTCGCCTGGAATCCCAGGTTTGGCGAACCTTACACGGATAAATTTGAGGATCAAATCATTGCCGACCTGAATCAACCCGATGTCCGCGTGCAGGGGCTCTCGCTTCTGGGCGGTGAACCGTTTGATCACCCGACCACGCTGACCCACCTCGTGAAACGTGTCAACCGGGAATGTCAAGGCAAGGACATCTGGTGCTGGACGGGCTTCCGGTTCGAGCACCTGCTGGAGGATCCCGAGAGACGGGAAATGCTGAACCACCTGGACGTCCTTGTCGACGGACAATTCGATATCGCAAAGAGAAATTTGAAACTGAAATTCCGGGGATCGTCCAATCAGAGAGTGATCGACGTGAAGAAATCGCTGGAAAATAAAAAAGTGGTTTTACTTTTTAGGTAAAATCGTATATTAAACCAACAAACCCGATTGAGACGTCCTTCTCTTTCGGGTTTGTTTTTATTCGATCTTTGTTAAGCGTGCAGGAGAATTCAAATAAAACGCTTTCATTTTTTGTGAAAAATTTAACATACAATTGATAGGAGCAATGTTATACCGGATATGTATGAGATTCGGCACAAAAGGGAGGGGTATTTAAAATGTATGAATCTTTGTTTCAACCTATCAAAATCGGCAAACTGGACGTCAAAAACAGAATATCAATGGCTCCGATGGGGGCTTTTGGTTTCGTCGATAATGAGGGGTGCTATAATCAGAGAGCTATTGATTATTATGTTGAGCGGGCGAAGGGTGGTACAGGGTTAATCATCACAAGCATTACCAAAGTCGAAAATAAACTGGATAAGGTGGTTTCGGGTGTCATTCCGGTTGTTTCAGAAAATCCGGGAAGATTCCTGATGACTTCGGCAGAAATGACAGAGCGTGTTCACGCATACGGAACAAAAATATTTCTGCAACTGACCATGGGCTTCGGAAGAAGCGGGGTTCCAGGGTCGCTTCTCGCTGCTCCGCCGGTTTCCGCTTCTCGCATTCCAAACTACTGGGATCCTTCCGTTACTTGCAATGAGCTGACCACTTCTGAGGTGGAGTGGATTGTCGGACAGTTTGTTGAAAGCGCCGACATAGCTAAAAAGGCGGGATTTGACGGCGTTGAAATACACGCCGTTCATGAAGGCTACCTGCTGGATCAGTTTACACTATCCCTGTTCAACAGGCGGACCGACAAGTATGGAGGGGATCTGAAAGGCAGACTGACGCTTCCGATCGAAATCGTCCAGGGTATTAAAGAGAGATGCGGGAAAAACTTTCCGGTAGGACTGCGCTACAGCGTAAAAAGCTGTGTCAAGGACTGGAGACAAGGCGGTCTTCCTGATGAAGACTATATTGAAAAAGGACGGGACCTTGAGGAGGGGATAGAAGCAGCAAAAATTCTCGAAGCGGCGGGTTATGACGAATTAAATACGGACATGGGGACATATGATGCGTGGTATTGGTCGCATCCGCCGGTTTACCAGAAAGAAGGATTGTATCTCCCTTATACCAAAAAATTAAAAGAAGCGGTTAATATACCGGTGATCGTAGCTGGAAAACTCGGCGTTCCGGAAACAGCGGAAAAGTCCTTGGAAGAGGGTTCGGCGGATATGATTGGACTGGGGCGACCGCTGCTGACAGATCCCTATTGGCCAAAGAAGGTCATGAATCATCAGGTGGAGCGTATCCGTCCATGCATCGGCTGTCATGTCGGCTGTCTTGGACGCGGGTTTGAAGGGAAGCCGCTCAGTTGCGCAGTTAATCCGGCGTGCGGCAGGGAAAGATATTACGAACCGAAACGGGTACTTGCTGCAAAAAAAGTGATGATCGTCGGCGGCGGAGTCGCGGGAATGGAAGCAGCAAGGGTTGCAATGCTCAGGGGTCATAAGGTAACGCTTTACGAGAAAAGTGATCAACTGGGCGGACAGATAATACCCGGATCCACTCCAGAATTTAAGATAGATGACAGAAGACTGATTTCCTGGTACAAAAATGAATTGAAAAGTCTTGATATTCCGGTAATAAAAGGAACGGAGGTAACCGAAGAACTTGTCGAAAGGGAAAAGCCGGATGTCGTCATTATTGCAACAGGCGCAAGCGAAATCCCTCTGGATATCCCAGGTGCTGACAAAGATAGGGTTACGACACCCATTGAAATTCTTGAAAGCAAAAAAACAGCCGGAAAAACCGTTCTGATCATAGGCGGAGGACTTGTAGGGTGCGAAACGGCTTTGTACCTTGCAGAAAACGGCAGAGCCGTAACGATCGTTGAGGCGAAGAATGAAATATTAAGCAGCGGCGGCGGCAAACCTATTCCGCATATGAACAAGATTATGCTCATTGACTTGCTCCATAAATATGAAGTCAAGGTCATCAACAATAGTTCGCTGACTGAAATAACGGATGAAGGTGCGGTGCTGACAAACAATTGCTTCAGGAAACAGTTCCTAGCTGCAGACACAGTTGTGATTTCAGTTGGATTTAAGCCTAACCAGACGCTTTATAATAAGCTTAATGGAAAGATTGCCGATTTGTATTTGATCGGTGACGCTTATCAGGCGGCAAATATAATGAACGCTGTCTGGAGTGGCAACGAAGTAGGTCTCAACTGCTAACAATATCTCAATGGAACGATTTTTCTTAAAAAGGATCGTGTGTCATGTTCGATGTATCCGGCATGACACACGATCCTTTTTGCACTCCCCCAAAGCCTTTTTTACTTCAAAGACTTGCTTCCATTTCATCCATCCCGCGGTTGGCGAGTTGATCGGCCCGTTCATTCAGTTCGACGCCATGGTGTCCTCTTACTTTGTTAAAGGTAATCGACTTTTGTTTGGCGGCCAGTTCATTCAGCCGGATCCAGAGCTCTTTGTTTTTCACAGGCGATCCGCCCGCTGTCTTCCAGCCTTTTTTAATCCACCCCGGCACCCAGCTGTTCATGCCGTTAACGACGTAAGCGCTGTCAATGAAAAAGGCTACAGGAATGTGCTCGGTTTTCAAAGCTTCAAGGGCTTTGACAGCGGCGGTCAGTTCCATAATGTTGTTTGTCGTGTTTTTTGCGCCGCCATAGAGTTCTTTTGTACGCGCTCCGAATTTAAGGACGGCGCCCCACCCGCCGATGTTGTGTTCGCTCTGGTTGCCGCGGCAGCCGCCGTCGCAATAGATGATAATGTTGTCCAAATGCATCACCCGTTTCATCCCATGGTTTCTTTTGCTCTATTATATCAGAGGACAGGAGTTTCGCGAACATGGCAGAGATGTAATCCGTCAATTCCGACACCGGGTTTACCGTTCGGAAGCAGAAAAAGATTTTCTGATGAAAATGTAAAGATCATTCGCCATGCTGTAAAATAGGATTAAGGATTGCGGCACCCGGAACAGAGAAAAACGAGTTGGGACAACAGCCAAAGGATGAACGGGAAGATCAATCTGCTTAATGAGGGGTGTTTGTTTTGAAAATTGCGGTACTGGGAGCCGGTGCGATCGGCTGTTTTTTCGGTGGGCTGCTGGCCAGAGAAAAACAGGATGTGACGTTTGTCGCAAGAGGTCAGACTCTGGACTACCTGCGCTGCCACGATATGATTGTGAAAAGCATCAACGGAGATTTTTCGCTGCCCGTCAAAGTGGCGGATGCCGGACATCTTCAGCAAGAGACGGATTTTGACTTTGTCCTGCTGTCGGTAAAATCGACAGTATTGGAGGACGTTATGCCGGAGCTTCGGGCACTTACCGGCCGCAGGACTCAGATTATCTGCCTTTTGAACGGAATCGGCAATGAAGAAAAACTGGTCGATGAATTTGGCGCGGACAGGGTGGTCGGAGGCTCGGCTTTCATTTCAATTATTCGGGAAGCCCCGGGTATTGTGAATCATGTGGGAGAAGGTACCCTGGTCATTGGCGAGTGGCAGAGGGAGAACGACCCGGCTGAAGGGCGGAAACAGATGCTCGGCGAATTGGCCGGCGCTTTGCGGTCGGCGGGGGTGAAGACGGAAGTGACGGATGATATTCGCCAGGTCAAGTGGGAAAAATTATTGTGGAATATTATTTACAACCCTGTAACAGCTCTCACCAAAACCAAGGTAGGGGAGGCGCTCAATGATTCGGATGTGATGCCGCTCCTTCAGGGGATGAAAAGCGAATTTATGGAAACGGCCAAAGCTGCCGGAGTGACAATCAGACCGGAATTCTCCGATACCGTGCTCCTTCCGAATAAAGAAGTCCAGAATCACAAAACGTCTATGCTTCAGGATTTGGAGAACGGCAGGAAAATGGAACTGGAAGCGATACTCGGATTCGCCATTCAGGTGGCTCATGAATATCGTGTCCCTGTTAAGACGATTGAAACTATTTATCATCTTCTCCGCTTCATAGAAAAAAGAAATAGTTCTCTGCAGGGAGTCAGATAGGTCTCACCGAAGACGGCTTTCACTCTCTAATTATATAAATGATCCGTATTGATTCGATGCCTTTTGTTAAGACGGCATCGATTTTTTTTAATGAAAATTTAATAAAAGCAAGCAAAAATAGATTTGACCAATGATCTGAATGGCTTTTTATCCGGGCCTTTGGCTTGTCCGTCCTTCAGCGAGGAAACTATGGGCCGGTTTCATAGATTTTTTTAGTCATAATCGTCGGACAAAATGCGTGGAATGGTAGAAAGACGTTTTTAAAGTTTTTGTGCAGGTATCGGAATGTTAATACGAGGGAGGCAGATCTATGAATTTCGCTGGGAAAATTTCATGGTTTTTCTTCACCCTGCTCCTCTTTCTCTTTGCCGGCACCCTCCTTGTCGTAGGAGAAGTGGACAGCAGGTCCGGACAAGTAAGCGCTCCGCAAAAAATAACGAAAAGGGAACAGACGACGGGTCAGCATAAGAATGTGAACAGCCATCCGCCGGCGCAGAATGTTCTGCCGAAAGAAGCGAAACTTTCCGTGCCATTTACGAGCCAGAACCCCGAACTTCCGAACGGCTGTGAAATTTCAAGTCTGACCATGCTTCTGAATTCTGCAGGCATTCCGGTGGATAAAATGACGCTTGCGGCGAAGGTAAAAAAAGTGCCGTTCTCGTCGGGAGGGTATCAGGGAAACCCGAACGATGGATTTGTTGGCAATATGTATCATGGTGACACGGATGATCCGGGGCTGGCAGTTTACCATGGGCCTGTAGCGGATCTCGCGAGGCAATACCTGGGAGGAAGAGTCGTGGATCTGAGCGGGGCCGGTTGGGATCAGGTTGAGCAACGGATTGCTATGGGAACTCCGGTATGGGTTATAGTCAGCATTGATTTTCAGCCTGTACCTGACGACGGCTGGCAAAGCTGGCACACTAAAGAGGGAGACATGCGAATCTCTTTTATGGAACATTCGGTTCTCGTTACGGGCTACGATGAACACAATGTCTATTTTAACGACCCTGAGATGAACAGCGGAGGCAGCAAGACGGATAAATCAGCTTTTGTCGATGCATGGAAACAGTTCGGGAATCAGGCCATCACCTTCAGCAAGTAGGCAAATAAACATCTGTTTCCATTTTTTGCAAAATCGGCACTTGAATCCAAGAAATTGAAAATTACTAGAAATGGCTAAAATTTTTGGGGAGAATACCCGATAAAAAGTATAGTGATGTCCAAGATTTTCCTTGAAATTGAAGACCGTTTTTAAAAAATCTCACAGAGTTCCTTAAGTCACAGGCTAATATTACTATAAACCTTGTCAAGTTCCAAAAATTGGTTTATATTGGATAATACACAGATAGTTTAGTAAGTCTCTTTTCTAAAAGGCAAAGCTGCTGAAAAGCAGCGGCGCAAAGTCACAGATCTAAAGCGTGATTCGCTATGATGGCTGGACTGCCGTGTTTTTTTCTCATGCTTGAGAGAAAACGTAAAAACGGAGGGAGTTTTTATTTTGCTTTTTTTCAAATTCTCCGTTTTCCACTTTTTTCAGCCTATCTCCATGCATGATCCCTTTTGTCCGGTCTGTAAAACAATTATGGGCAGCACCATTACTTTTACATAAAATCGACTCCATATTAATAAAACTTATATCAAATTTTCTACAGCATGTGGGGGTGGGGCACTTTGAATCCAAATCGCAGTCTGACAGTTATAGGAACATTTGCGGCCGCCGCCGCAGTTACAGCCGCCGCCGGTGTGGTACCATCGCAGGCTTCTGCCCAGGAATCTTTTCAGCCATACAAAGGACAGGCAACCGATAATCTTAATATTCGCAGTCAACCTGGGACAGATCAGCCGAAAGTCGGTTTGTTCTACAAGGGACAAACATTTAATGTGATCGGCATCGCAGGAAAGAGCGAGAATGGCAACTGGCTGAAAGTCCAATACAACAATAACACTGCATACGTCGACGGTTCTTATGTCGCACAAGTGTCTCAATCGGCTGCCCCATCACAGGCCGTACAGAACATCGCATCTTATCAGGGTACAACGGCCGATAACTTGAATGTCCGGTTCTTGCCCAGTATGACAGGCACCATCCTGACGACTTTGCGAAGCGGGGCTTCGGTGACCGTCACGGGAAAGACAGCGGACGGCTGGCTTCAAATCAATTATAATAATGGATCGGCCTATGTTTCGGCAGCTTACGTTAAAAATGCCGACTCTTCCCCGACATCGTCTGCGTCCACGCCGCAAGTGCAGTATACCGCAACGACAACGGACGACCTGAACGTGAGGACGGGAGCGTCGGTGAGCAGCCAGTGGCTGGCCACACTGGCTAAAGGGACACAGGTGAACGTGGTCGGGACAAGCGGGAACTGGCTCCAGATCGCGTATAAAGGCGGAACA
>NZ_BMOK01000005.1:208853-209305 GCF_014647035.1 Sporolactobacillus putidus
AGCGTATGTATCGGGAGACTATGTGCAGAAACCCGGGAGCACAAGTTCGTCGCCTGCGCCCACGCCGCAAGTACAGTACACCGGAACGACAACGGACGACCTGAACGTGAGGACGGGAGCGTCGGTGGGCAGCCAGTGGCTGGCTACACTGGCCAAAGGGACACAGGTAGACGTGGTCGGGACAAGCGGGAACTGGCTCCAGATCGCATATAAAGGCGGAATAGCGTACGTATCGGGAGACTATGTGCAGAAACCCGGGAGCACAAGTTCGTCGCCTGCGCCCACGCCGCAAGTACAGTACACCGGGACAACAACGGACGACCTGAACGTAAGGACGGGAGCGTCGGTGGGCAGCCAGTGGCTGGCCACGCTGGCCAAAGGGACACAGGTGAACGTGGTCGGGGCGAGCGGGAACTGGCTCCAGATCGCATATAAAGGCGGAACAGCGTATG
>NZ_BMOK01000005.1:209406-274338 GCF_014647035.1 Sporolactobacillus putidus
GGACGGGAGCGTCGGTGGGCAGCCAGTGGCTGGCTACACTGGCCAAAGGGACACAGGTAGACGTGGTCGGGACAAGCGGGAACTGGCTCCAGATCGCATATAAAGGCGGAATAGCGTATGTATCGGGAGACTATGTCCAGAAACCCGGGAGCACAAGTTCGTCGTCCCCCGCGCCGACCGCTTCCGATCCCTCTGCTCCTGGTGGAACGGCACAAATGACATCCAGCAGTACAACGGGCATGATTACGACAGACGTCAATTTTCGCAAGGGGCCGGATACCACGTATGGAATCTATGAAGTACTTCATGCGGGAACGACGGTTGAATGGCTGGCGGACGCGCCGAATGGATGGGTTAAAGTCAGCTATGGCGGAAATGACGGCTATGTTTACGGCGACTATGTCAAAAAGGAAACATCGACAACAACGCAATACGGAAATAAGGCTTACACAACGACGAATTATCCTCTTTCATTTTCACAGGCTCTCCAGGAAGAGCAGCAGGTTAATCAGTCGTCCCAGCTTGCCTATTATCTCAATCCGAAGAATTTTACGGCAGGAACCCCAAGTTATTTTCAATTCTTGCAGTTGTCTTCACTGGCCAACATCAGTCTTTCGGACATGAATGTTATTTTGTCCGGCAAGGGCATTTTATCCGGTTATGGATCGACCTTTATCGACGCCGCAAAGAAAAACGGTGTGAATGAAGTCTATCTCGCCGCGCACGCCATGCTTGAAACTGGAAACGGAACATCAAACCTGGCAAACGGGATCGTTTATCAAGGGGTCAAAGTGTACAATATGTTCGGGATCGGCGCTTTTGACCTGGATCCCGAAAATGCCGGGGCAGCGATGGCTTACAGCGAGGGTTGGACAACACCGGCGAAAGCGATCGAAGGCGGAGCGGCCTGGATTGCAAAATATTATATATATAATCAGGCCTATCAGCAGGACACGCTGTACAAAATGCGCTGGAACCCCTCCGCCCTGGTTGCGGGCAGCGCAGCGCATCAATATGCGACGGATGTCGGATGGGCCGTCAAGCAGACACCGATGATCGACAGCATGTACAGCCAGATCGCAAAATACAATCTCGTGTTTGACGTTCCTCAATACAATTAATTAAAAAAAAAAGCGCCGGAAAGGACACCTTTTCCGCGCTTTTTTTGCATTTCAGAAATAAAGTTACTTGCTTAATTGCTTCCATTTGTTTCCAAGAACAGGAGGGACATAGGCTTCCATTTTATCAAGCAATGAATCCGGATCACCGGAAACCGTCAGCAGGCCAAGATGTGATTCATTGGCAAAGCCCTGATCAATACTGTGGCGGATAAGTGCCAGGAGCGGATCGAAATAACCTGAAGCATTCAAGAGGCCGATCGGCTTTTGATGAAGTTCAATCTGTGCCCAGCAAAGCATCTCAAAAAGTTCGTCAAAGGTGCCGATACCGCCCGGAAGCGCGATGAACGCGTCAGAAAGCTCATTCATTTTTTCCTTTCGGGCATGCATACCATTCACTTCAATCAGTTCGGTGAGATGAGAATGAGCCATTTCGCCGAGAACCAGGCCCTGGGGCATAACACCGATCACTTCTCCGCCGAGTGCAAGCACCCGGTCGGCGATCTCACCCATCAGGCCGACCGACGATCCTCCGTAAACAATCCGGAAGCCTCTGCGTACAATTGCCTCGCCCAGTTTACGCGCTTTTTCACGGTACTCCGGACGGTTTCCGAGGTTTGACCCCGCATAGATACAAATTGTTTTACCCATTCATTGCAACCTCCCCCGGATTAAACTTTAGAGAACCTTATAACATTGTATCGCAATTTTTTCACGGAATGCGGGGCAGGCAAAGAATCATTGAATATTTTTTACAGAAGAGCGCCACCCGCAGCGGTGCGAATTTTCTCACATTGGAGGAAAAGTGCGAATGCGAGACCGGTTTCAGGATAAGATTGATCTGAAAGGGCGGCGATGGAGTTCCCGATAACTTAAACAAGCCGCAAACAGGTAAAGAAAAATCCCGTTCAGAGTTTCCTGACTGTGTCAGGCTTGTACTTACGGGATCATTTTTTATTAATCTATTGTAAAACAGCGCGTTGACTCAGGAAATAATCAGGTAGACAGCAAAGATTGCCGCAATGATGAAACGATAGACCGCAAACGGTACAAGCGTATAGCGTTTCAACAGTCCCATAAAGAAAACGATAGCCAGCATCGCCACGACAAAAGCAGTGATGAACCCGATGGCAAAGAGAGGCAAGTCGCTCATTTTCAGGAAAGACAGACTCTTGTAGAAATCATAGCCGCTTGCACCGATCATCATTGGAACAGCAAGAATGAATGAGAATTCGGCAGACGTCTTACGGTCGGCGCCGGCGATCAATCCGCCGGCAATGGTCGATCCGGAACGGGAAAAACCGGGCCATAAAGAGAGACACTGAAAAAGCCCGATCTCAAACGCCTGAAAATAGGACAGCTGATCGAGAGAATGGCTTTCATCATGGTGGGTCAAGCGCTCGGCAAAGATCATCAGAACACCGCCGGCAATGAGTCCGATCACTACATACATGGGCGAGAACAGCACGCTTTTAATAAAATCACGCATCAGGAAGCCGAGAACGATGGCGGGAATACCCGCGATGATAAGGTGCAGCAGATTCAGGTGGGTCGGCCCGCTTGAGTGTTCGTTCGGGTACAGTCCGAATAAACTCCACAATCGTTTCCAGTAAAGAACAACAACCGCCATGATGGAACCTAATTGGATGATAACTTCAAACGTCTTTGCGGTATTGCTTGTAAAATGCAGCAGAGATCCTGCAAGAATGAGGTGACCTGTAGAAGAAACGGGTGCGAATTCGGTCAGGCCCTCTATTGCACCCATAATGATGCCGATGACAATTTCAGCCAAAAGAATCACCAACCTTGACTTATGTTTTATACGCTGAGAGTTTTATAAATATATGCTTGTTTATTATAGCATAACCCCTTTTAACTTAAATTGGCGGAACCGGCTGATTGAATTGAGGAAGGCTGAAATTCAGCTTTAACCTTCCGCTTGAATCAGGTTTTAAACGTGTTTCAGAATAGAAGTTAAAAATAATTGTTTAAAAGGGTTGACTTATCTCACGGGCACTGTATAATGAATAACACACAAGCCAGAATGAATTGAAAGATTGTTCATACAAACAGAAAACCAATGAGAAAGAGAGTAACAGTTTGAAGCTGCTCAAGCGAGCCGGGAGGGTGGAAGCCGGTGCAGCCGATCGCTGTGAACCGCACTTTTGAGGTGACGGCCTGAAATCAGGAGTAGGGTCGGCCGGGTCGCTCCCGTTACAGAGAACCAAAGCAGATTCCTTATGAAGTGTGTTGTGCGGAAAGTCCGCTGATGCGGCCGCAGAAGCATCTCCACACCTTCGCAGGAATAATCAGAGTGGTACCGCGGGTAATGTGAACAACGCTCGTCTCTTTTAACAGTAAAAGAGGCGGGCGTTTTTTAGTACCATTAGATAAGAAAAACTTGGCGAAGCCGATGGCCTGAGCCTTAGTTTTTCTTATACTAGACACTTCTAATCTTTTATTTTTTATACTTCCTTATTTGGGCAACAAAGTTATCGGGGGACCTGGGACTCCTGAAAAAAATTTTTTACAGCAATCTTCATCTCTCTGAAGCGTCAGCTTAATAAATGAAGAGTGAAAAAAGCGAATGTTCTTAAACTGGAGGCTGTTCGGGTGAAAGCAGGTATTGTTGGTGCAAACGGTTATAGCGGAATTGAATTAATCCGGCTACTCATGAATCATCCCCTTGTTGAACTGGAGATGCTCATCTCCCATTCGACGCAAGGTTCCGAGATTCAGCAGCTCTATCCGCATTTAACGGGTTTTCTGGACAGGAGGCTGGAAGATTTCGATGCGGATGAGCTCGCGAGGCGTACGGATGTCGTTTTTTTTGCCACACCGGCCGGCGTCAGCAAGGATCTGCTTCCGGAATGCCTGAAGCGGGGCCTGATCTGTATCGACTTGTCCGGTGATTTCCGCCTTAAAGATCCTGCAGCTTATGAAAAGTGGTATCAGCAGTCATCGGCAGACACGGCGCTCCTTAATGACGCGGTTTACGGCCTTTCGGAGATTAACCGAAGGCAGATCGCGGGGGCCAGGCTGATTGCCAATCCGGGCTGTTATCCGACAGCATCGCTGCTCGGGCTTGCGCCCGCTGTCAAAGACGGAGCCATTGATCTGGGTTCGATCATTATCGATGGAAAGTCGGGCGTGTCGGGATCGGGGAAAAGCATGGTCCCGGGAAACCTGTACTGCGAGGTAAACGAGAACGTGAAGGCTTATAAACTCGGCACCCACAAGCACACACCGGAAATTGAGCAGGCAGTTGCGGCGATGAGCGGAAAAAATGAAAGCATCACGTTCACGACGCATCTCATTCCGATGACCAGGGGACTCATGTGTACCATCTATGCCACGTTAGCAAAAGGTTATTCGACAAAAGAATTTCTCGAAATGTATGAACGTTTTTATGATAAATCCCCTTTTGTCAGAATCAGGCCGCTCGGCAGCTGGCCGTCGACAAAAGAGGTGGCAGGTTCTAATTTTTGCGACATCGGATTAAATGTAGACGGCCGCTCGCGACGCCTGACGATTGTTTCTGTGATCGACAATGTGGTCAAAGGTGCGGCAGGCCAGGCCATCCAGAACTTAAATATTATTAAGGGATGGGACGAACAGACAGGACTCGCCCTTGCCCCGATCTATCCGTGAGAGGAAGAGTAAAAAGTGGAAAATATGATTGAACAGCATGCAGAGCTGAAAGAAATAAAAGGCGGCAGCGTCGGATCGCCGAAAGGTTTTATCACCGGCGGGCAAAACATCGGCATGAGAAAGAGCAAGCCGGATATGGGCTGGATTTTTTCACAGAAGCCAGCGGCAGCGGCGGGTGTTTATACGACGAATCGTTTTCAGGCGGCTCCGCTGTCCGTGACGAAGGCGAGCATTGCGGAAGAACAGACACTGCAGGCAATTCTGGTAAACACAGTCAGCGCGAATTCATGCACCGGTGAACAAGGCTTGGAAAATGCCTATACGACTAGAAAATGGATGGCGGATCACCTGGGGATTCCGGAACATGTCGTCGCTGTTGCCTCAACGGGCGTGATCGGGCTTCAGCTGCCAATGGATAAAATGCGGAAGGGTATTGAAAACATTTCTTTGAGCGGATCGGACGCATTGTTTGAGCAAGCCATACTGACGACGGATACGAAAGCGAAACACCTGGCCGTGCAGTGTGTGATCGACGGCAAGACGGTGACCATTGGCGGTGCGTGCAAAGGGTCGGGCATGATTCATCCGAATATGGCGACGATGCTGGGCTTTGTCACAACAGACGCTGCGGTTGATCCTGCTGATCTGAAGACGGCGCTGAAGACGGTGACCGACCGGACGTTCAACCGGATCACAGTCGACGGAGACACAAGTACGAACGACATGGTGCTGGTTATGGCAAACGGCATGGCTGAAAATAAAAGATTGACGGTAAAGCATCCTGATTGGCCGATTTTTCTCTCAGGTTTAAAAGCAGTCTGCCAGGGCCTTGCAAAATATATCGCCGGTGACGGAGAAGGCGCAACAAAGCTGATCGAAGTGCGGGTGAGCGGCGCTAGGGATGAGAAATCGGCCGAAGCGATCAGTAAAACAATCGTCGGATCAAGCTTGGTGAAGACCGCCGTCTTCGGCAGCGATGCCAACTGGGGCCGGATTATCTGCGCCATAGGTTACAGCGGCGAACCCTTTGATCTGGAAAAAGTATCACTGACTCTGGGTGAAATTGTCATGTTTGAGCATGGCATGCCGGTTTCTTTTAATGAAGAGGAGGCCAAGAGCTATCTTGACGGGAACAACATTGTGATTAAGGCAAACCTTGGTGAGGGAGACGGCGAAGCTGTTGCCTGGGGATGCGATTTGACCTATAACTATGTAAAAATCAATGCGTCTTACCGCTCATGAAACCCGCTCGGCATCATTTTACAGGAGGTGTGCAATGAACCGTTATCTGGTTATTAAATGCGGAGGAAGTGTTTTCGACAAACTGACACCGGCGTTTTTTGAAAGCATTCAAAAGATCCGTGAAGAGGGAGAATGGATGCCGGTGATTGTTCACGGCGGCGGACCGGCGATTTCACAGATGCTGGAAAAGCTTTCGATTCCAACCGTTTTTCATCAAGGACTGCGGGTTACGACTCAGGAAGTTCTTGACGTTGCCGAAATGGTGCTGAGCGGAACGATGAACAAAAAAATGGTTTCCAATATTTGTACCGCCGGCGGCAGGGCTGTCGGCCTGAGCGGGATCGATGCCCGTCTGTTCACGGCGGAACCGATTGCTTTAAAGAAGTTAGGCTATGTTGGCGAGATTGTTTCGGTTGAGACGACGGTGATCACTTGTCTCTGCGAACAGGGATTCATACCTGTTATTTCACCGGTGTCGATGGATACGGAAGGACAGCATTACAATATCAATGCCGATCAGGCCGCGGCCGCCATTGCCGGCGCCCTGAATGGCAGACTCTGTTTTGTCAGTGACGTTCCGGGAATTCTCATTAAGCATAACGGGAAGATGAAGCGGCTCAAACAGGTCTCCGACCGGGAGATTACGAGATTAATCGAAACGAAGAAGATCAGCGGAGGCATGATACCGAAAGTCACAGCTGCGGTGGCCAGTCTGAAGCAGCACGTTCCCGAGGTTGTGATTGTTAATGGCATGAAACCGGAATGCCTCATTGATTACACGAAAGGCGTCCAGGTTGGCACAAAAATTTTTCTTGAAGAGGAGGCTCTCCATGCTTAACATAAAATCAGCTGAAGAAGTTTTTCCGGTGATGTCGGCTTACGGGCGTTTTCCCATTACCGTTGTCAAAGGAAAGGGCAGTTACGTCTGGGATGATGAAGGAAAAAAATATCTGGATTACACGGCGGGTATCGCCGTGCTGGCGCTCGGCCATGTGCCCGATGCAGTCGAAACCGTTCTGAAAAAGCAGCTGGATACCCTTTGGCACTGCTCAAATCTTTTTCATATTGCGTCCCAGGAAAAACTGGCTGCGATGCTGACCGATCTCTCGTGCTGCGATCAGGTATTCTTCTGCAACAGCGGAGCGGAGGCCAACGAAGGTGCGATCAAGCTTGCTCGCCGCTATGCACATTTGATTAAGCATAAAGAAAACGGACATATCGTCACATTCGACCATTCCTTCCACGGACGGACGATGGCCACGCTGACGGCGACGGCTCAGGAAAAAATCCAGAACGGATTCGGCCCCCTTGTCCCCGGGTTCCGCTATCTACCCTATAATAGCGAAGAAGCCATTCAGGCAATAGCTGAAGATCCGGATTGTATCGCCGTCATGCTGGAGATGGTTCAAGGCGAAGGCGGCGTCTTGCCGGCTGATGAGACATGGGTCAAGGCGCTCAGCAAAGTGTGCGGCGAGAAGGGGATTCTGCTGATCGTGGATGAAGTCCAGACAGGCATCGGCCGCACAGGTACACTGTTCGCCTACGAACAGTATGGCATTGAACCCGATGTGGTCACGGTTGCAAAAGCGCTTGGTTCAGGCATCCCGATCGGCGCCGTTCTTGCCAAAAAGGAAGTTTCCCAGGTTTTCACACCGGGCACGCATGGATCCACCTTTGGCGGAAATCCGTTTGCAACAGCAGCGGGTGTGGCGACGCTTGAGGCTTTTGAGAAGCAGAATGTGCTGGAGCAATGCAGCAAAAACGCAGCCAGCCTGACAAATAAACTGAATGAACTTAAGGAAAAACATCCCGATGCGATTCAAAGTGTCCGCGGGAAGGGGCTTCTGATCGGTGTAGCGACCTTTGCACCGGCCATCGATATTGTCAATCAGATGAGAGAAAAACATCAGGTTCTGATTCTGACTGCCGGAAAAAATGTGCTGCGCATCCTGCCGCCGCTGATAACGAATGAAAATGAAATCAATTATTTTATAAACGCATTGGATCAGGTTCTGGGAGATTAAGTGAAAGGGGCGTGCTGATGATGGAAAAGGGATATCTGCTTTTGGAGTCCGGTGAGCTGTTCTCCGGTATACGCGTCGGCCGGCACACCTCCGTTATGGGAGAAATTGTTTTTAATACGAGCATGACCGGATACCAGGAAATCATGACCGATCCTTCCTACGCCGGCCAGATCATGACGTTCTGCTATCCGCTGATTGGCAATTACGGCGTTAATCTGCATGACAGCGAACACGGCCGCATCCATATGCAGGGCGTTATTTTTAATAACCTCTGTTCACTTCCAAGCCATTATCAATCGATAAAAACCGTCGATGAATGGCTGAAACAGTCCGGGGTGCCGGGACTCGCAGGAGTCGATACACGGGCGATTGTGAAAAGGGTGCGGAAGACCGGGACGATGAAGGCGATCATCAGCGGCACACCTGAAGTCGCGGCTGATGAATGGAAAAAGCCGCTGCCCCGGGATGTTGTCGGCCTTGTCTCGACGAAGCAGATACACGTTTATGAAGGAGCCGGACCGCATGTCGTTCTGATCGATTACGGATACAAAAAGTCGATGCTGACGGCGCTGATTGAAGGCGGCTGCAAGGTCACGGTTGTCCCTTATAACACGTCATACGAAACTGTCTCGGCACTTCACCCGGACGGTGTGATGCTCAGCAACGGCCCTGGTGACCCGCTTCAGCTTCAGCCCCTGTTTGGTGAGCTGAAAAAAATCACTTCCGAGTATCCGACGCTGGGGATCTGTCTCGGACATCAGCTCATTGCCCTCGCCTACGGGGCGAAAACCGGGAAACTGCTTTACGGCCACCGGGGCGCGAATCACCCAGTCAAAGAGATAACGACAGGCAAGGTATGGATGACTTCGCAGAATCACAGCTATGTGGTGGAGAAGGGCAGTATTGACAGCCGCGCTTTTACCGTTACTTATCTAAACGTGAACGACGGTTCAGTGGAGGGACTGAAGCATAAAGAACTTCCGATTGAAACCGTGCAGTTCCATCCGGAAGCCCATCCCGGTCCGCAGGATACGCATCCCGTATTCCGGCGGTTCATTGAAATGATTAAACAGAACAAGGGTGAAGCGACTCATGCCGTTACGTACTGACATAAAAAAAGTGCTCGTTATCGGTTCGGGACCGATCGTCATTGGCCAGGCGGCTGAATTCGATTATGCCGGCACGCAGGCGTGCCTGGCCCTGAAAGAAGAAGGCATCGAGGTTGTCCTGATCAACAACAATCCTGCGACGATCATGACGGATGACCGGATTGCCGACCGGACCTACATCGAACCGCTGACTTTGCCGGTAATCGAAAAAATTATTGCAAGAGAGCGTCCCGACGGCCTGATCGGTACGCTCGGCGGGCAGACCGGGCTGAACCTCGCTGTTTCACTTTATGAGAAGGGCATCCTTGCCAGATACAGTGTTGAACTGCTGGGCACGTCGGTTGATTCAATTCAGCACGGGGAAGACCGGGAATTATTTAAAAAGCTGATGATCGCTATCCATGAACCGATTCCTGAATCCAAGATCATCCGCTCTTATGAAGACGGACTTGCATTCGTAGAGGACATTGGCTACCCGGTGATCATCCGTCCCGCCTATACGCTCGGAGGTTCCGGAGGCGGGTTCGCCTACAATGCGCAGGATCTTGATCTCGTGCTTCACAGAGGACTGAATCTGAGCCCGATACATGAAGTATTGATTGAGAAGAGCATCAAAGGCTGGAAAGAAATTGAATATGAAGTCATGCGCGACGCCAATGATACGTGCATCATTGTCTGCAACATGGAAAACGTCGATCCGGTCGGCGTGCATACCGGCGACAGCATCGTGGTCGCCCCTTCGCAGACACTGTCCGATGTACAATATCAGATGCTGCGCAATGCCTCGCTGAAAATCATCCGGGCGCTGAAGATCGTAGGAGGATGCAACATTCAGTTTGCGCTTAATCCGGAATCCGACGAATACGCGATTATCGAGGTCAATCCGCGGGTCAGCCGCTCATCGGCACTGGCTTCGAAAGCAACCGGTTATCCCATAGCCCGGGTTGCCGCAAAATGTGCGGTTGGTTTTCATCTTGACGAGATTCAGAATCCGATCACGGGGACAACCTACGCGTCATTTGAACCGGCCATTGACTACATTGTCGTAAAAATTCCGCGTTTCCCGTTTGACAAGTTCACGGAAGCAAGCCGCAGTCTTGGAACACAGATGAAGGCGACCGGCGAAGTAATGGCGATCGACCGGACGTTCGAAGGCGCGCTGAATAAAGGGATCCGTTCCCTGGAACTGGGATTTAACGGATTGGATGATCCTGCGCTGCATGACAAACCGGACAGCGTCCTCGAAGAGCATCTGCTCAAAGCGACAGACAACCGGCTGTTTGCGATCGGTGAATTGTTCCGGCGCGGATGGACAGTTGAAAAAATAAACGATATCACAAAAATTGATCCGTGGTTTTTGAATGCCATGAAGGGCCTGGTTGATTTTGAAGCAAAAATCAGCCGGCTTTCATGGACAGATCTTACCGATGAACTTCTTGTTCAGGCTAAAAAGATGAACATTGGCGACGGACGGCTGGCCGAACTGTGCGGAGCTAAAGCAGAAGAGATCCGGAAGAAAAGAAAGTCGATCGGCCTTGTTCCGTCGTATAAGCTTGTAGACACTTGTGCCGGAGAGTTTGAGGCGCAGACGCCTTACTATTATTCCACCTGGACGGGGGAAGACGAGGCGGCTGTCGACGACAGACCGAAAATTCTGATTGTCGGTTCAGGACCGATACGGATCGGACAGGGCATCGAGTTTGATTATTGTTCGGTTCAGGCAACACTCGCCGTCAAGAAAAAAGGCTATCAGGCGATCGTGGTCAATAATAATCCGGAAACGGTCAGCACGGATTATTCCATCGCCGACCGGCTCTATTTCGAACCCCTGGCTGTGGAAGACATTTTGAGCGTGGCGGAAAAAGAACATGTTCAGGGGGCGCTTGTCCAATTTGGCGGACAGACCGCTGTCAATGTCGCCAAATCCCTTGAAAAAGCGGGCATTCCGATTTTAGGCACACCTACCGAAGGCATTGATAAGCTTGAAGACCGTGAAGCGTTCTATACGCTGCTCACTGAACTGGGAATACCGCATATCAAAGGACTAACCGTCAACCGGTTGGAAGATCTGCCGAATGCCGGCGATACGCTCGGCTACCCGATCCTTGTGCGTCCATCGTTTGTCATCGGCGGCCAGTCGATGTTCCTTTTCTATCGTCCCGAAGAGCTGCAGGCCTACATCCGTGCCGACCGGCATCTGAGCGCGCAGTCCTTCCCGCTTCTTGTCGACCGCTACATGCCGGGAACCGAGTGTGAGGTCGACGCGATCAGCGATGGCGAGCATGTAACCATACCCGGCATCTTTGAACATGTTGAACGGGCGGGCGTTCATTCCGGCGACAGCATTGCCGTGTTTCCCTCGCACACTCTGCCGGTTGAGGTGAAAAAAGAAATCGCCGCGGATACGGAAAAAATTTGCCGGCAGATCGGTGTGAAAGGCCTGATTAACATCCAGTTTGTGATCGTCGATGAAACGGTTTATGTTCTGGAAGTGAATCCGCGCGCCTCGCGGACCGTGCCGATTGTCAGCAAGGTTACGGGCATCCCGATGGTGGAAAAAGCCGTCGGCATTCAGTTGGGCGAACGCCTGGCGGATCAGGGACTGGTTTACGGCTACTGCGGGGATCCTCGTTTTTACGCGGTAAAAGCGCCCGTATTCTCTTCGGCGAAACTGAACGGGGTGGATCCTGTGCTTGGGCCGGAAATGAAATCGACGGGTGAACAGCTTGGGATGGGGAACATGGTATCCGAGGCATTCGAAAAGGCTTTTTTCCTCGGGGAACCGAATACATTTGTCGGTCCCGGCCATAAGAACACTATTCTGTGTTCAGTAGCAGAAAGGCAGAGAAAGGAAAGCGTGCCGATTGTCAGGCGGCTCGCCGCGAAGGGATTCAAGATCATCGCGACGGGAGGCACTGCCGATTACTATCGGGATCAGGGTGTTGAGGTTCTGAAGCTGGAGGCGGGAGACGAGGCGATTCGCAGCCTTTTTGCAGATGGGAAAACGGCCGCGTTGCTGAACATCCCGACGGCAGGGCGCAATATTCATTCATACGGCTTCCAGATGAGGGCGCTTGCCCTCCGTTACCAGATCCCGATTTATACGTGCCTTGACACCGTTGCCGAGGCGATCGGCGCAGCCGATACATCTTCTTCAGGTACCGTTCACACGCTGGACGAATACCGCAGCCTGACCTATACGACAAACTGAGGAGTGACAGACGTGGTCAATGATTCAGATACCTTTTTTACACTGAAAGGCAGAGACTTTCTGACAATCGCCGAATTTACGCCGGAAGAAATTCAGACGTTCTTACAGCAGGCGCTGGACATGAAGCAACTGCAGAAAAAAAATATTCCCCATCCTTATTTAAATGGCAAGACGCTGGCGATGATTTTTGAAAAGTCGTCGACACGGACGCGGGTTTCATTTGAAGTCGGCATGTATCAGCTGGGCGGTTCGGCGCTTTTTCTCAGCAGCCGGGACATCCAGATCGGTCGCGGAGAACCGATCCCGGATACGGCAAGGGTGCTCTCCCGGTATGTTGACGGCATCATGATCCGTACGTTCGCTCATGAAAAAGTGGAAGAGCTAGCGCGGTATGCCGATGTGCCGGTGATCAACGGACTGACCGATACCCATCATCCAACCCAGGTGCTGGCGGATCTTCTGACCATCTACGAACACAAAGGAACGCTGAAGGGGCTGAAGGCATGCTTCATTGGTGACGGCTATAACAATATGGCCCATTCTCTTCTTGAAGGCGCAGCTGCAGTGGGTATGGACATGACGGTTGCCAGTCCGGAAGGCTACGAGCCGGACCAAGCGATTCTTGCTGCTGCGGAGAAACGCGGCGCGGAAAACGGCTGCAAAGTCGGATTCACCCATTCTCCTCAGGAAGCGGCAGAAGGAGCCGATATCGTAATCACTGATGTCTGGGCGAGCATGGGCGAAGAAGCGGAGAAGGAAAAACGGCTGCATGATTTCAAAGGTTTTCAGGTTAACGAAGAATTAGCCCGTCTGGCAAAGGACGATTACCTTTTTCTTCACTGCCTGCCGGCTCACCGCGGTGAAGAAGTAGCGGCAAGCGTCATTGACGGACCACATTCCGCTGTCTTTGACGAGGCGGAAAACCGGCTGCATGCGCATAAAGCGATTCTGAAATGCCTTATGGAAAGCAATTAAAAATAAAAACGTGCAAGACATCAAAGGAGGATTATTAATATGGCAAAAGAAAAAATAGTGTTGGCGTATTCCGGCGGTCTTGATACTTCAGTATGCATTAAATGGCTTCAGGACAAATATGACTATGATGTTGTTGCACTGAGCATCAATGTCGGCGAGGGCAAAGACTTGGCAATGGTGAAACAGAAGGCGCTCGATGTCGGAGCGATCAAATCCTATATCGTTGATGCGGAAGATCTGCTTGCAGAAGGTTATCTGGCTCCAGCGCTGAAAGCCAACGCGCTCTATGAAGGCGTCTATCCGATTTCGTCCGGATTGTCCCGCCCGTTGATTTCCAAACTGCTTGTTGATGTGGCGCACAAAGAAGGAGCTGTGGCCGTCGCTCACGGCTGCACAGGCAAAGGAAACGATCAGGTTCGTTTTGAAGTATCGATTCAGGCACTCGATCCGACGCTTAAGGTTGTTGCTCCGGTCCGGGAATGGGGCATGACGCGTGATGAAGAAATCAAGTATGCGGAAAAGAACAATATCCCGATTCCTGTTGATCTGGACAATCCATTCTCAATCGATGCCAACATCTGGGGCCGGGCATGTGAAGCCGGCGTTCTGGAAAATCCATGGAACGAGGCACCAGAAGCTGCCTTTGAATGGACGAACCCAATTGAAAAAACGCCTGATACACCTGAATATATCGAAATCACTTTTGAAAAAGGCATTCCGGTTGCGCTAAATGAAGAAAAGCTGAATTTTGTAGATATTATCAAGAAGTTAAATAAACTGGGCGGGCTGCATGGCGTTGGTCGCATCGATCACGTTGAAAACCGGCTTGTCGGGATCAAATCGCGTGAAGTGTACGAAAATCCGGCGGCGCTGATCCTGATCAACGCGCATCAGGCACTTGAAACCATCACGCTGACTAAAGAAGTATCGAAGTTCAAACCGCTGATTGACAAAGAAATCTCGCAGGTCATTTATGACGGTCTGTGGTATTCACCGATAAGAGAAGCGTTGTCGGCGTTTGTCGATAACACGCAGCAGGTTGTTTCCGGAAAAGTTCGTGTCAAGCTATTCAAGGGCAATCATTTTGTCGTCGGCCGCGCGTCGGATAAGAGCCTGTATAATGAAAAACTGGCAACCTACACGAAGGGCGACGCTTTCGACCACAACGCTGCCGTCGGCTTTATCAAACTGTGGGGCCTGCCGACAAAAGTCAACGCTGAAGTGCACAAGAACGATACCGAAACGGAGGCAAATCATGGCGAAGCTATGGGGCGGCCGGTTTACGAAGTCAACAAATAAACTGGTTGACGAATACACCTCGTCGATTTCCTACGATAAGGAACTGGCGCAGGAAGATATTGAGGGAAGTCTTGCTCATGTGAAGATGCTGGGCGAATGCGGCATTGTCTCTCCGGAAGAATCGGAAACGATTAGGCAGGGACTTCAGACAATCCTCGAGAAGGTGAAAAGGGGCGAGGCTGCTTTTTCCATCGATCAGGAAGACATCCATATGAATATTGAAAAAATGCTGATCGATGAAATCGGAGCGGTCGGCGGAAAGCTGCATACTGGCCGAAGCCGCAACGACCAGGTAGCGACCGATATGCACCTCTATATGCGGAATAAGACGAAAAAACTGATCGCGCTTCTGGAACATGTTCAGTCCGCCCTGCTTGAGCAGGCAAAACAAAACGTGGATACCATTCTGCCGGGCTACACGCATCTGCAAAGAGCACAGCCGATATCCTTTGCACACCATTTGCTGGCTTATTTCTGGATGTTCGAGCGTGACAAGAGCCGGCTTTCGGACAGCCTGAAGCGTATCAACGTGCTGCCGCTCGGCGCCGGAGCGCTTGCCGGAACAACGTTTCCGATCAATCGCCGTCGGGTTGCCGAACTGCTCGATTTTGACGATATTTACCCGAACAGCCTAGACGCTGTCAGCGACCGCGATTTCGTTGTTGAAGCCCTGGCTGATTGTTCGCTGATCATGGTGCACCTGTCGCGGCTTTCTGAAGAAATGGTGCTGTGGAGCAGCCAGGAATTCCGTTTTATCGAATTGGATGACGCGTTCTGCACCGGTTCGAGCATCATGCCGCAGAAAAAGAACCCGGACGTCTCCGAGCTGCTGCGCGGGAAAACAGGGCGTGTGTTCGGACATTTGATCGGTCTGCTCACGGTTCTGAAAGGCCTGCCGCTCGCTTATAACAAGGATATGCAGGAAGACAAGGAGGGCATTTTCGACACAGTCAGGACGATTAGTGGCGCACTGCAATTGCTGGCGCCGATTCTGGAGACGATGACGGTCAGAAAAGACCGGATGCGTCACGCAGTCGAAAAGGACTATTCCAACGCGACGGATATCGCAGACTATCTGGCGAAAAAGGGGCTGCCATTCCGGGAGGCCCACGCCATCACAGGGAAAATGGTCCTCTATGCGATCGAACAGGGCAAATACTTGCTTGAACTCAGCATGGAAGACTACAAGCAATTCAGTCCGTTGTTTGCGGAAGACATTTTTGAAGCGCTGAAGCCGGAAAATGTGATGCGCGCCCGTGAAAGCGAGGGCGGAACCGCCCCGCATCAAGTCGAAAAGCAATTGAAGCTGGCCGAGGAAAAACTGGCTCAGGCTTAAATTGCGGTTCCGGCGCGAAGCAGGGCCAGCGGCCTGAACTGTATCCATTCATCTGAATGAATGGATACAGGGCCGATGATGACTAAGTTGACCCCCTATATTTTGTATATAGTTTTCATAGAAAACCCGGATACCAAAATGAGTATTCGGTGTTTTTTCTGTTAAGATATACTGTGGTTTATTTACTGGAACATTCGATGGGACGTGCTGTTCCGGAATCGGCAGTAAAATTCGAAGAATCAACAGTAAACGGCCTGGAATCAATAAGTGTGATAAATCAGAATACTATCCGGGCTTTGTTCATGTCTGTTTCTTAATCTAAATTATATACACCTTACTTAAAAAGAGAGTTCACAAAAAATTTGTGTGCTCTCTTTTGGTTTATATTGACAATTGAATATCTTGGAAGTATGATTTGTTATACAAATAATATAAATATAACAAGTGGTATAAATAATATAAAACATACAATGGAGGTAAATGATGGCAAACCCGAAAGGCAAGTACATTTGGACAGCAAAAGTTGGAGAAAAGGGACAGATTGTGATTCCAAAAGAAGCTCGTGATGTTTTCAACATTAAGCCGGGAGATACTCTTCTTTTACTTGGCGATGAAGCACAGGGGATTGCGATTGTAAAAAATGATGATTATATGCGCTTTGCTCAGGCAATATTTGACGCACAAAAACGTGAAGAAGATGATGAAAAATGATTGCCATTCAAACCAGAAATCTGACTAAAAAATTTAAAGAGAAAACCGCCGTGGATCAATTAAATCTTTCTATTGAACAAGGTGAACTGTTTTCCTTACTCGGTGTCAATGGCGCTGGGAAAACAACAACGATAAAAATGCTTTCCTGTCTGAGCAAGCCAACAAGCGGTGATGCTGTTTTGCTTGGCGATAGTATTGCTGCCAATCCAATGGCGGTAAAGCAGAAAATTAATGTTTCACCACAGGAAACTGCAGTTGCGCCGAATTTAACAGTGAAAGAAAATTTAGAAACAATTGCAGGACTTTATGGCAGTGGCAGAAAAGAAGCAGCAAAAAAGACAAAAGAAATGATTGAAAATTTTGAGCTGTCAGAAGTCGCAAAGAGCAAGGCAAAAACTCTATCAGGCGGCTGGCAGAGACGATTGAGTATTGCGATGGCACTCATTTCAAGCCCGCAGATTCTATTCTTAGACGAGCCGACACTGGGACTTGATGTCCTTGCCCGGCGCGGTCTTTGGAACATTATAGAAAGGCTGAAGGGCAAGATTACGATTATTCTCACAACACACTATCTTGAAGAAGCCGAGGCACTTTCGGATAGAATCGCTATTATGGCGAAGGGCCGGTTAAAATCAGTTGGAACAGCGAAAGAACTGATGTTGAACACACATACAGAAAAGTTTGAGGACGCGTTTATCGCACTTGCAACGGAAAGCGAGGTTTCATGATGAAAATGCTGGCATTCACTGCACGCAATCGTAAAGAGATTCTCAGAGACCCTTTAAACCTGGCTTTCGGTATAGGTTTTCCACTGGTTTTGCTACTGCTGCTTTCCGCTATTCAGACGAATATTCCGGTCAGTTTGTTTAAAATTGGAAACCTTGCTCCGGGAATTGCTGTTTTCGGACTATCATTTATCTCGTTGTTTTCCGGAATGCTGATTGCTAAGGACAGAAGCACTTCATTCCTGATACGGTTGTTCGCTTCACCGCTTTCCGCGTCCGATTTTATACTCGGATACACCCTTCCGCTTTTACCAATGGCAGTCATGCAGAGCATCATTTGTTTTCTCGTTGCTTATTTTCTTGGATTATCAGTCAATATTAATCTGCTGCTTGCACTGCTTGTACTGATTCCTGCCGCCATTCTTTTTATCGCGATCGGATTGCTTGCCGGAAGCCTGCTGACAGACAAACAGGTCGGCGGCGTCTGCGGTGCATTGCTGACGAATCTTGTTGCATGGCTGAGCGGCACATGGTTTGACTTGAATCTGGTCGGCAGCGCATTCAAAGCTGCTGCGAACGCATTGCCCTTTGTCCACGCGGTAGAAGCCGCGAGGGCGGCGGTCGCCGGAGACTATGTATCCATTTTCCCGCATCTTCTGTGGGTCGTTGCCTATGCGGTGGTTATTTTTTCTCTCGCAATCTATGTTTTTAATAAAAAAATGAGAAGTGACGCTAGGTAATCTATCTATGATCCATCATTTTTATCTTGTAAAGGATGAAAAAAATCAGTCATGTGTTAACTGGCTGACATTTTTTTGTCACTAATTTTAGCTGAATGTCACTATTTATTTCAGCGTGGTTTGTTATGCTGATGATAGATTTAAAAAAAGAAAATATTTTCCAAAGAAAAAGTACGGCTAAAGACTTAGTGGAACTTAGTTCTCGAAGCGGGTTAAACCAGCTCGTATTATTGTTAAAATATAACAATAAAAATAATTTCAGGAATCCAGTCACCCTTTTGGTACAGATTCCATTAACTGGAGGATACGGCGTGAGTTACATCGAATTAAAAGACATTCATAAGTCGTACAAGCTTTCCGGCAAACAAAGATTTCCGGTACTGCACGGTATTGATCTGAAACTGGAACGCGGCGAGTTTGTTTCCATCCTTGGAGAATCCGGCGGCGGGAAATCAACATTGATGAACATCATCGGAGGCATGGACAAGGATTACACAGGCGACGTTTTGATTAACGGCAGAGCGCTGCACGAAATGAAAGAAAAAGAGCTGGATGACTATCGGAAGACGAATGTCGGCTTCATTTTCCAAAGCTTTAACCTGATCAACCACATGACCGTTTTAAATAATGTCCTCTTCACACTGAAGATGACGACGATGTCGGAAAAAGAGCGGGTGGCGCATGCCAAAGAACTGCTGACAACGGTCGGGCTGGCGGACCACTTGCATAAGCGGCCGAATCAATTATCCGGCGGGCAGAAACAGCGTGTGGCGATCGCGCGGGCATTGGCGAACAATCCCGATATTATTCTTGCCGACGAACCGACCGGGGCGCTCGATAAGAAGAACAGCGAGCAAATCATGGAACTGCTGGACAGCATCGCCAAGCAAGGCAAGCTTGTCGTGACGGTCACACACTCGCAAAAGGTTGCCGATTATGGCACACGGATCATCAAAATTGATGACGGGCGCATCGCCGACGATATCCGGCTGAAGGACGCCTATCCTATTCCTGAGCATCGTGAAGAGTCTAAGACCAAAAACCTGAGCGTGCCTGCGACATTTAAAATGGCGCTTGACAACATCAGCCACAATCTGAAACGAAACATTCTTGTCACGCTTGGCGGAGCGATCGGTATTTTCAGTGTGATTATCATGCTTTCACTCGGGAGCGGCGTGCAATCGTATATTAATGATCAAATTATGAAAAACGTCAATCCGACCGTCATGCAATTAACAAAAAAAGGTTTGTCTCAGCAGGATGGGGAGAGCAGTCAGATTAAGAATTCAGTTGTCATTTCTGATAGTGATCTTGCGAAAATAAAGAAAGTCAAGCATGTGTCTTCCGTAGAAAAAGTGCTCTGGCTCTCTTCATCCCGAGTCAAGCTAGGCAGTAAAATGGCCATCCCGCAATACTTCCAGACGCTGGATAGTGCCGTTCCGAATAAGGATCTTGCTAAGGGCAGCCATTTGCCCGGAGCGGGCGAAATCGGGTTGAGCCAGGATGTTGCTAAACAATTGACGAAGAACCCAAGCAGCTTGATCGGTAAAAACGTAACATTTTACGTTAATATGACCGACAAAAACCAGCTCCCGATTGTTATGCAGAAAAACCTGAAAGTATCAGCTATTTTTAATGGCAGTGCGCAGATGGGCTTGCTGACTGCGGACTATTCGACCCTCCAGTCGATGTATAATGAACAAAATTTGACAGTAAAGCCGAATATTGCAACAGTTAAAGTCGATAAAATTGAAAATGTGAAAAACGTCCAGAACTATTTTAAAAAGCATGGCTATTCAATCAGCGGTGCCGGGGCCTTTTTAGACTCATTGAACCTGTACATTGCTCTGGCTTCATATGTTCTGGCAGCGATCGCCGGCATCTCACTTCTCGTTTCGGCAATCATGATCATTGTTGTTCTCTATATCAGTGTGACGGAACGGACAAAAGAAATCGGTATTCTCAGGGCGCTTGGGGCCCGGCGCAAAGACATTCGCCACTTGTTCTTCTCAGAAGCGAGCCTTCTCGGTTTGTTCAGCGGCGCCATAGGCATTTTGATTGCATTCGTTGCCGGTGCCATTGGCAATCATTTTGCCCGTCCGCATATGCACGTAGCACTCTTAAACGTCACACCCGGATTCGTAGTGTTCGGTCTGATTGTCAGTGTCGGTATCAGCGTGATTGCCGGACTTGCACCATCGGCCAAAGCGGCTAATCTGGATCCTGTAGAATCCTTACGCCGTTATGAATAATAAGAAAATTAAAGACATCGATCAATGATTTTATCTCATATTAGAAAACTTGGCGAAGCCAAGCCCTGGCGTAGGCTGAGCCTTAGTTGTGACGGCCAGGACGGCCTAATGCCGAACATGCCGCAGGACGCGGCGATCTGTTCGGTCGCTTAGACTATAATCCGCTGAATTTTAAACTTTCCTATAGTATAAAAAAGGCCGGGCGTTGTAACCCGGTCTTTTTACTTTACGTTTTAAATTTTGATCCTGGATTATTAAGCAACCGGATTCTGCGTGATCTCGGCATCTACGGTAATTTTGATCTTGTTGCCGACAACAAGGCTGCCGTTGGCCAGTGCCTGACTCCAGGTCAGCTTGAAATCACGGCGGTCGATTGAGAACGAGAGGCTGGCGCCGCTCCGTTTCAGGCCGTATGGATCATCGATTGGTGCGCCGATCTCTGCGTCGAATGAAATCGGTTTGGTCACATCTTTAATGGTCAGATCACCTTTAATGATGTATTCATCTTCATCCTTGCTTTCAATCGAAGTGGAAACAAAGTGAATGTCCGGAAACTTCTCGACGTCAAAGAAATCAGCGCTCTTCAAGTGATTGTCACGGTCAGCGTTTCTTGTGTCAACGCTTGCTGCATCGATCTTTGCATCAATAGCTGTGATTTTGCCGCTGTCGTCAGTCGTCACTGTGCCCGATGTGGTTTGAAAATTGCCTCTGACGTTTGCGAGTCCCATATGTTTTACTGAGAATGCCGTTTCTGTGTGTGCCGTGTCGATTGTCCAATTTGCCATGTAAATCCTCTCCCTTAATCCATGATTTTATTTGATGAACGCGTCTCGAGTCCTTTAGGTCAGGCTTTTTCCGGCAAAAAGCTGGTCAGTCCTCACTCGGATTCCGAGACGACGGTAAAACGCTGATTAATATGTTCGGGTTTTTCAATTTCATCGACGACCGCAGCCGCATAATCCTCATAGCTGACATAGCTTTTTCCTTCTAAATTGACCAGAAGCCGGTCTTTTCCCGTCGTGTAATGTCCCGTCCGTCTACCCAAGGCAAATAGAGCCGAAGGGCTGATAAATGTCCAAGAAAGATTCTTCGATTGTTTCAAATCGTCAAGATTCTTTGCCTGACTGACTGCCGTATTATAAAACTGTTTTGGAAAGTCGGGTGTGTCAACGACCCGTGTCGTTTTCGCTTCATCAACATACAGGCTTCCGGCACCTCCGACGACAATCAGTCGCGTGCTGCCGGAGCCGGCCAGTGCGTGAATCAGCGAACGTCCAGCCTCAACATGCAGGTGTTCTTTGCCTTGCGGTGCGGCAAAAGCATTGACCACAACGTCGAACGGAACCAAGTCCTCTGAAGTTAAATCAAAGATATCTTTTCTAATGATCGGAACACCGGAATCTTCCAGTTTCTCCGGATGGCGGACAATGGCGGTGACTTCATGTCCGCGTCCGGCGGCTTCTTTTAAGATTCGCGAACCCGCTTTTCCGGCGGCACCGATAATAGCTATCTTCATCGATTACCCTCCTTTTGATATGTAACTGAATTGGTTACAAGATGACTGCAACTGGATCAGTCTTTCTGAAAAAGATGATCCAGTATATCCTGAATGCTCTGGCTGGCCAGTTTCTTCTCAAGAGCCGCCTGTGCACCGTGAAATGCTTCATCAAGCACCGCATTAATACGCTTTCCCACCGGACAATGCGGATTGGGATTTTCATGAACAGAAAAAAGCTCATTGTCCGGCTCAACGGCCCGATACACTAGAAACAAGGAAATCTCTGACGGGGGTGATGTCAAAGCTGCCCCGGCCTTGCCGGCAGAAGTGCGAATCAGATCCGCCTTTCGCAGCATGCCCAGGATCCGCCGGATCACCACCGGATGGGTATTGACGCTTGACGCGATATAGTCTGAAGCGAGATCATCATGCGGCTTTGAGGCGATCAGCGCCAGAATGTGGATTGCGACGGCGACGCGTGTGTTAATCAAATCCCTCACCACCTGTAACTATTGTAATTACAAGGTAAGCGATTATCAACAATTTGTCAAATTTATTTTTGAAAAATGACGATGTGCCGAAAGGCGCTTCAGATCATGACAAGGCCGATCTGAGCGACTGAACCGCCTGCGCACGGTCTTTTTTTCCGAAAATGAATGATCCGGCAACAAAAACATCCGCCCCGGCATCCGCGCACGACTTCGCAGTTTCGCCGTTGATTCCGCCGTCAACCTCAATTTCAATCGGCCGTGACTGATTGGCGATCAAATCCCGTGTCTGTCTGATTTTGTCGATCATACCGGGAATGAAGGTTTGCCCGCCGAATCCCGGGTTCACGGTCATGATCAGAATGAGATCCGTGCTGTCCATGACATACTCAAGCGCAGATACCGGAGTGGCTGGGTTGAGCACGACACCTGCCCGGGCTCCGGACGTATGAATGAGCTGCAGCACGCGATGAAGGTGGGGGCAGGTTTCCGCGTGGACACTGATGATGTCGGCGCCCGCTTTGGCAAAAGCTTCAATATAATTTTCAGGATTCGTCATCATCAAATGCACGTCCAGCGGCAGACGAGTGCAGGGACGCAGGCTTTGGATGACATTGGGTCCGAAAGTGACATTGGGGACAAAGTGGCCATCCATGACATCGATGTGAAGATAGTCCGCGCCCGCCTGTTCGACTTCGGCAACTTCAGCGGCCAGTTTTGAAAAATCAGCGCTTAGAATAGAGGGTGCAATTTTTTTCATATTCATTCATCCTTTGAGCCATTATTTTTCTTTGGCCAGTGTCCCGACATGTCCATCGGAATAACCGATCAGGACCTTGTCGGTCATAGAGACAAACAGTCCGTGCTCAACGATGCCGGTCACATGATCCAGTTCATCCGCGAGTGCCTTCGGATTACCGATGAAGTCCAAGTGAAGGTCGAGGATATAATGATGAGCGTCCGTGACAAAGGGCTGTCCGCCGGGCGTTTGGCGCAGCCGGGGCCTGTATCCCTTTTCTGTCATGAACGCTTCTACTTGTTTCCAGCCGAAGGGAACAACTTCAATAGGCAAAGGAAAGGCGCCCAGCTTCTTTACCACTTTTTTGCTGTCAACGATCCAGATCCGTTTTTCCGAAGCTTTGGCGACCAGCTTTTCATAAAGCAGGGCACCGCCTCCGCCTTTGATGCCGTTCAGTGACGGATCCACTTCATCCGCACCGTCAATCGTCAGATCAATTCTTTCTACATTGTTTAATGACTGCAGCGGAATATGCCATTTTCCGGCCAGTTCAGCCGTTCTTTGCGATGTGGTGACGCCGGTGATTGAAAGACCGGCCGAGACTTTTTCGGCCAATGCTTCAAGAAAGTAATAAACGGTTGATCCGGTCCCGAGACCGACCGTCATTCCTTCATGAATTTCATCGATTGCCTTTCGGCCCGCCGCTTCTTTGCCGTCCATAAGTATCCCTCAGTTTCTTGTAATGATTGGTCTCAGTCGACCCAAAAAAATTCGGAAAAATTTGATGTTAACGCTCTCATTAAGCGGAAAAGAATTAAATTGCTGCGTGTACTTCCGTTAAGGCATCACGAGCTGTCCGCAAAAAAGGCGGTACGGACGTGCCGCAGGGATTGGAGTAACCGCTTAAGAGGAATTCACCTTTCCTATCATAACACTTTTTAATTGCCGGCGGCATTCGGGTTTGACTTTTTTCCGGACAATTCCGTGAATAAAAAAGAACCCGGCATTTATATCATGCCAGGCTCTTTTATAGAAAATTTCTTCAGAGCGACTTTTTCATAGACTCGAAGCTTTTTCTGAGGTCGAGCGCGACTTCAGGATAATCGGTGATCATAGCGTCAATACCCATTTCAAAGGTTTTCTGCATATTTTTCGGTTTGTTGACCGTCCAGGCGCGGACTTTGACACCATGTTTCTGAAGCTGCTTTCCGGTTTCAGAGAGGGCGGAAGGTTCCCACAAGTGCTGGGCGGATGCGCCGACCTGCTGCGTATAGCGCCACGGCTCAGCCAGGCGTTCCCAGAGCAGCAGGGCCAGATCCGCGTTCGAATCTATTTCTTTCAGACGAATGAGCGATTCATGATTGAAAGATGAATAGACAACGGGCAAATTCGACCGGTACCGGCTGACCAGACGGGCAACACGCTCCTCGATCGTCGGATAGGTGTTTCTGTCGGTCTTGAATTCTATATTAAGGACTCCTGGAAAATCGGACAACAGTTCCAGAACTTCTTTGAGTGTCGGAACTCTTTCACCCGAATATTGGGGTGAAAACCAGGAGCCGGCATCCAGTTCTTTCAGTTCGTTCAGTGTGAAGTTTTTGACCTGCCCTTTGCCGTTTGTCGTCCGGTTGACTTTCTCGTCGTGCATGACAACAACTTCCTGGTCATTTGTTAAGTGAACATCCAGTTCAATGCCGTCGCTTCCGACCCGCATCGCTTCCTCAAAAGCGGACAGCGTATTTTCAGGACGATTTGCTTTACTGCCGCGATGAGCAAAAATGGCAGTTCTCATGTAATATCCTCCTCCATACATAACAGGAACCATACATACAGTAAGATAGATAAATGCAACATTTCCAGTAAAAAATATCGGCGCATTGAGGCTGCATCCGACCGTTAATAAAAGAACAGAGAGACGGCCGACGCCTGATCTGTTCTTCCTTCCGCTGCAAAACGGTTTTTCACATGCGATTTGAATAAAAAGAAATAATGACAGTTGCGGATTCACTTGGCCCGCGGCCAGGTCCTCCGTTTTACCAATTTTTCGCCCTTGTGAAAAAGGACACAACCTCACCTCATACTGTAACATGAATTGTTATAGAAAACGAGAGGAAGACAGTAATTCTTAATCTTTTTTACGAAAAAGATCATGGGCGTTCATTTTTTCAATAAGATTTACGTCTTTTGTAAATGTATGGAAAAAAACTATATCCGAGTTATTCCGATCTTTTATTTTCCGGCAGGCTGCATGCTGATGGCTCGGAGCACATTCTCCAAAATCTTCATGCCGATTCCTTCACCCATCGTCATAATCGACTCCGGATGAAATTGGACGGCGCTGATCGGCAGGCTGCGATGTTCAACAGCCATGATCACGTGGTCTTCCGTTTCGGCGACGGCGTTCAGTTCAGAAGGCAGCCGGCCGGCGCAGATCGAATGATAGCGGCCTGCCTTAAAGCGTCTCGGCACGTCTTTGAACAGTGAAGACCGACCGTCGTGAACCACGAAGGACGATTTTCCGTGTGCCGGGACGTCCAGTTCCTTAAGTTCGCCTCCGAAATAACGGACAATTCCTTGCAGACCAAGACAGATTCCGAAGATCGGCAGATGGCGTTCCAGGCACAGGCGGATGGTTTCGTTCATGTGAAAACGGTCCGGTTCTCCGGGTCCGGGCGACAGAACCACGAGATCGGCAGGTTCGCTGCCTTCCTCGATCAGTCTCCGTGCCGCAGGGCTCCGGCAAACAGTGACCTCAGCGCCGAGTGTTTGAAAATATCCGGATAATGTATGGACAAAAGAATCCTCATGGTCTACAAACAGGAGACGGAGATGTTTTCCAGGCTGCACGCTGTCCGGCTCCTCCTTGTTCCCATGTTCAGACCGCCCGCTTGTTTCAAGCGCCTCCATCAGTGCTCCCGCCTTTGTCAGTGTTTCTTGTTCCTCATTTTCGGGAACAGAGTCGTAAAGCAGCGTCGCACCGACACGAATCTGAGCCATCCCTTTTTGTATGCGCAGACTTCTCAGGGTAAGCCCTGTGTTCAGGCTGCCGTCAAATCTGAACCAGCCGACGGCTCCGCCGTACCAGCCCCGTGGTTTCTTTTCGTGTTTCTCGATCCAGTTCATGGCTTCCAGTTTCGGTGCTCCGGTAACGGTGACCGCCCACATGTGCGTGATAAAAGCATCCAGAGCGTCAAAATCTTTTTTTAAGAGGCCCTTAATATGATCGACGGTGTGAAACAAATGCGAATAGGTTTCGACCTGGCGTCTGCCGATGACTTCAACCGTCCCCGGTACACAAATCCGTGATTTGTCGTTCCTGTCCACATCGGTGCACATGGTCAGTTCAGATTCCTCTTTCACCGATCCGAGCAGTGCCTTGATCTGTTCGGCATCCTCGATGACCGAACCGCGGCGTTTGATTGTGCCGGAAATGGGGCAGGTTTCCACGGTTGCCCCATCGACCCGGACAAACATTTCCGGAGAACAGCCGACCAGAAATTCTTCTTCGTTCAAATGAATGAGAAAACCATAGGGGCTCGGATTGATTTCCTGAAGACGGCGAAAAACGTTTGATGGACGGCTTTTGCATGGCCGGGACAGTAAACGGCTGGGTACTACTTCAAACAGGTCGCCTTTTTTAAATGCGACTTTTGCCTGCCGGACCATCTCGGCATAGTCACCTTTCTTGTCGGCAAAAGCTGCGGACGCGCGGCTGTCGCCGTTTGGATAGAAAGGAAACCGTCTCCCGTCACGAGCCAGACCTTCCGTTGTCCGCTTTTTGTAACTGAATTCATAAGAAAGCTGGTAGGCCTCGGTTTTCTCTCGGTCCACAACAAACAGCTCATCGGGCAGGTACAGCTGCAAGTCGTTTTGCTTCGCATCTCGTTCTTTACACATCGGTAATTGTTCAAATTGAAAGATTAAATCAAAACCGAAAGCGCCGTACAGTCCGAGAAATTCATCATCAATATGGAAAAGCCGGCGAATCTGCCGCAGCAAGGTAAAAATGGAGGGACGGCGTGTCCGGTTTTCTTCCTTAATCACCTCATCACGGTCTGTCCGGACAGTTCCGGATAATTCCGTGTCACCGTTTTTTTCAAAGACTAATGCCGGGTGGTTTAAACATTCGACCAAATAAGCCAGAATTACTTTTCCACGTTCATTCAATGCATGGATATGAAAGGTGTTTTCTTTGGCCGTGAGTTCCAAAGGGGGATTGATAAAGCCGATATCCCATCTGGAATAACGGCCGGGGAATTTATAAGTGCTGGAAAAAAGCGCACCCTTGTGATCATCGAGCTGACTCAGCAAGAGTGAAACGGGTTTGTCCGCCGGGCAGGATAACTGGCTGCGGGCGATGCGCAGACCTTCGCTTGTTGTGTAAAAAGTAGACCCCTGTGAGGCGTTAACACCGGATAAAAGACTCAACAAAAAGACCTCCCGTATAAATAAATTATACAGAAGAGCAATTCTGATTCGGAATCGAAAAATGAGCGGCTCCCGCCGGAATCCCATTAATCTCTTAAACTTTTCTTCTCTCAGGCTCTGCTCTTCTTTGCTCTGCTCAACTTGACTGTGCTTTTTTCATCATACAGGGAAAATAAAAAAAATTCAATTAGAAAAGTTACTAATGATCGGGAGGGATAGCTGTCCGATCACGATTGACACATTTTGAACCACGCGATGGGTACAGGGACGGGAAGAGCGGCTAAACCGGACCCATTCGAGTGTCCGGCATAATAGAAGAATAAACGATGAGAAATAAAAACGCTGTCGTATGCTGGAAATTACCCGGGAAATTTTGCGGGAGATTAAGCCGGCTGCACAGCTTTTATAAAAACTGTTGCATCTTTTATATCATTAGCATACAATCAGAATGCATGAAAGGGCATGGCTTTTGATCGTTGAGTAAACGTTCATACAAGCTCAATTGAAACGATTTTTGGACTATAGAACAGATACAAAAAGTGACAGGCTTTCGGGTGGAATCGGAAATTTTCCGCTTTGAGCCTTTTCTTTTTGGGCTTCAAATTCGATCCGGGCCAAATCATCAATTCATGTAAACCCAAATGTATGAAGGTGATGATGCAATGTTTGCGAAAATGAAAAGAATGCTGATCGGCAGGCCTCTCAAATCAAATGAAATCCACAGTCAGAAGCTGAATAAATTGAAGGCGCTGGCTGTTTTATCGTCCGATGCGCTTTCATCGGTTGCCTATGGGCCTGAACAAATCCTGATCGTGCTGGTTGTGGCTGGCGGGGCTGCGTTATGGTATGCACTGCCGATTTCACTCGGAGTGCTCGTCCTTTTGGTTGCTCTTATTCTATCTTATCGCCAGATTATTTTTGCCTATCCTCAGGGCGGAGGAGCCTATATGGTTTCAAAAGAGAATTTGGGCGTGAATTTCGGCCTGACAGCCGGAGGATCGCTGCTTGTTGACTATATTTTGACGGTTGCCGTCAGTGTCTCGGCAGGGACGGACGCGATCACCTCTGCATTCCCGGCGCTCCGTGCCTATAATGTTACAGTTGCCGTCGTTATTGTTGTTATTATTACGATCCTGAACCTGCGCGGATTGACCGATTCGGCAACGCTGCTTTCTTATCCTGTCTACTTTTTCGTTGTCATGATGGTTCTTGTTATTGGCGCGGGTGTTTTCGGCGCGCTTACCGGTCAGACGACTCCGGTTCATCCGCACACGCCAATCGGCACCCCAGTCATAGGGGTCAGCCTCTTTCTGCTGCTGCGCGCCTTTTCATCGGGATGTTCTGCATTGACCGGCGTTGAGGCGATTTCGAACGCGATTCCGAGCTTCAAGGACCCGGCCCCGAAAAACGCGGCGAAAACTTTACTGATGATGGGCGGGATACTGGCTTTTCTTCTCGCAGGAACGGTCTTCCTATCTTATTGGTACGGGATCCGGCCGATGAGCGATCAAACCGTGCTGTCTCAGCTTGGAGGGACGCTTTTCGGCCGCAACATTTTTTACTATATGATTCAGGTTTCCACGGCACTTATTTTGGTCCTTGCCGCCAACACGGGATATTCTGCATTTCCGATGCTCGCCTATAATCTGGCTAACGACAAGTACATGCCGCGCCCGTTTAAAATAAAGGGAGACCGTCTGGGCTATTCAAACGGAATTATCACGCTGGGTGTGATGTCAATCTTGCTGATCATCATTTTCAGCGGAAAAACCGAGAATCTGATTCCCCTTTATGCGGTCGGTGTATTTATTCCATTTTCACTATCTCAGACCGGAATGATTGTACACTGGATCCGTGAACGGCCCAAGGGCTGGACGGGCAGACTGTTCATCAATCTAACCGGGGCCTTGATCTGCTACCTGATCCTGATCATTTTCTTTCTGACTAAGTTTGGGCAGATCTGGCCGGTTTTAATCTTTCTTCCCATTGTCATCTTCATTTTTCATAAGATACATCAGCACTATATGCTGGTCGCCGAACAGCTTCGTCTTGATCTGTCGATCCCGCTCCGATCGGTTCGCACGACGGACAACATCATTGTCGTACCGGTTGCCGGAATAACCAAAGTTGTCGAACAATCCCTGACTTATGCCAAATCGTTGTCCAAAAATGTGATTGCCGTCTATGTCGGAGACAGTCCCCAGGCTATCTCAAAAATGGAGAACGAATGGAATCAATGGAATACGGGCATCCGCCTGGTGACTCTGCATTCCCTTTATCGCAGCATCATCAGCCCGCTGGATAAATTTATTGACACAGTAAAATGGAAGGCGGACCAGACGGGAGCAACGGTTACGGTTGTTTTCCCGCAGTTCTATACAAAAAAATGGTGGCAGAATTTCCTTCACAACCAATCCGGAACGCTGATCAAGGCAAGTCTGATCAGACTTGCCGATGTCGTAATTGCCACTGTCCCTTATCATTTTAAAAAATAATAGCGTATGATCCGATAAACCGTTTGCGATGATAGCGAACGGTTTTGTATTTTAGCTTTGCATTCCGCCTTTCCTCATTAAGCAATTCTTAAGAAAATGCTCCTAAACTATCACCAGGAGATTTTTCAACCATTTGAAATAAATGAGGGGGAGCACCAGGCATGAAGAAGGGCTGGCTGATCATAATTGCAGTGATTATTGTTGTCGGAGGGGGGGCATTCTGGTTTCTGAACAGGAACCAATCGGCTCAGGCGCAGATGATTATTCCGACGGCAGTCGTTCAAAAAGGTTCAATTTCATCGGACGTTACAGGATCGGGAGATTTAACGCCTGCTGTCGATGAAGATATCGTAATTGGTTCAGGCGATGCATCTAAAACCGTTTCCTCTGTTAATACAGCAAACAACGCAACGGTCAAAAAAGGGGATACACTGGTTACTTATACAGACGGGACGACACTGACCGCACCGGATAACGGAACCATTTCCAACCTGAATCTGTTTGCCGGAGATCGGGCAGCCGCTGGAAAGGTGATTGCTCATTTAACGAATTACAACAACCTGAATATGGTCGCTCAGGTTGATGAACTGGATATCCCGAAATTAAAAGACGGACAAGCTGTGACGGTGACCGTCAATGCTTACCCGAATCAGAAATTTGCCGGAACCGTCACTTCGATTGCCAATGCGGGAACGGATACGAATGGCGTAGCGACGTTTAATGTGACGATTCAAATGGCTAATTCAACCGGATTGAAAGCGGGAATGACGGCAACGGCGGACGTTGTCATTCAGAAAAAAGACAACACACTTTACGTTCCTTCAGGAGCGGTACATCAACAGGGAGGTCAGTCCTTTGTTTATGCATCAGCGGCATCTTCTTCAGACAGCAGCACTGCCGGCGGTTCATACGGCAGCCGTATGAACCGCATTGATCACCAGCTTGGCAATCGGGTGAGCGTGACAACGGGGCTGCACAATGATCAATCGATTGAAATCTTGTCAGGATTGCAGGAAGGCGAGGTTGTGCAGCTTCCGGCGATTACCCGGGCAACAATTAATGCGGCTGTGAACGGACAGCAGTTTGGCGGCATGTACGGCGGCAACGGTCTGTTTGGCGGTATGGGCGGCAATCGCGGCGGCGGATTTAAGCGCGGACAAGGACAAAGGGCTAACGGGGGAGGCAACCAGCAATGACAGAGACCATGATCTCCTTGAAGAAGATCGAGAAAACGTACAAAATGGGCCAAAATACGGTCCATGCCCTGGACCATGTCAGCCTGTCGATTGAAGAGGGAGATTTTGTCTCCATTGTCGGTCCTTCCGGGTCGGGAAAATCGACACTGATGAACACAATGGGCTGCCTGGATCATCCGGACTCCGGCGAATATGTGCTTGGCGGAAGCCATGTCGACAGCCTGAAAGATTGGCAGCTGGCGGACATCCGCAACCAGAAGATCGGTTTCATTTTTCAAAACTTCAATTTGCTTGGCAAACTGACCGCACTGGAAAATGTCGAACTGCCGCTGATTTATCGTGGAACAAAAGCAAAGGAAAGAAGGGAACAGGCTATGGCGAGTCTCGCTCAGGTCGGTATCGAAGAACGTGCGGAACATCTTCCGAATCAGCTTTCTGGAGGCCAGCAGCAGCGTGTTGCCATAGCACGGGCGCTTGTCGGACAGCCGTCCATCCTTCTCGCTGACGAACCGACTGGCGCGCTCGACAGCCGGACGAGCGAAGAAATTATGGATCTTTTGATCGCGTTGAATAAAGAAGGGCGCACGATCATTTTAATCACACACGATTTGCATGTCGCTAGAAAAGCGAAACGAACGGTCAGCATCAGCGACGGCAAACTGTACGAAGGTGAGCATGTCTTATGAACCTACTCACTTCAATTAACATGGCACTCCGCAATATACGCGCAAATAAAACCCGGGCTTTTCTGACGATGCTGGGTATTATAATTGGGGTATCATCGGTCATTGTGCTTGTTGCCATCGGTCAGGGATCGAGCAAGTCCGTAGCCGACAGTGTCAACAGTCTGGGAACAAATCTCATTACGGTCAACATCATGAACACGGATACGCCCTATACAATGGATGATATCGGGCAGGTTCAAAAAGTCTACGGCGTGAAAAGTATATCTCCCGTCCTCACCGGCCGTGTGACGGTACAAAACGGGAGTACGTCGACTCAGGTCGCTCTGACCGGAACGAACGCTGATTATCTGACAACCCGGCAGCTTTCAGTGGGTGACGGACGTTTTATCTCAACGATTGACGATCAATACCGTCAAAAAGAGGTCGTTCTCGGAAGCCAGGTTGCTCAGACACTATTCGGCAGCGCATCCCCTGTCAATCAAAGTGTTCTTATTAACGGTAATCGGTATAACGTCATCGGCGTCCTGAATACGAAAGGCGGATCGATGGGACAGAGCAGCGATCAATCGGTGTTCATTCCGTTTTCCACGGCACAGAGACTCCTGCAGACCACCCATATCACGCAGTTTTATGCTCAGGCCGACAATCAGCAGGATGTCAATATAGCGATGGCGGGGATCCAGAGAGCGGTAGGGCAGGTATACAGCAATACGGATGATTACACAGTCATCAATCAGCAGGATGTCATGAACGCGATGGATTCTGTCACACAGACGATGACTATGCTCCTTGGAGGTATCGCAGGCATTTCGCTGCTTGTCGGCGGTATCGGGATCATGAATATCATGTTTGTATCGGTAACGGAACGGACGAGGGAAATCGGTATTCGGAAAGCGATCGGCGCCAAGAGGCGGGATATCCTCCTGCAGTTTCTGATTGAATCCACGGTGCTCAGTATGATCGGCGGGCTTTGCGGTGTGGCCATCGGGCTTCTCGCAGGCTGGATCTACACGACCGTGACAGGAGGACTCGCGGTATATTCGATAACGGTCATCGTGTTTGCCTTCCTGTTTTCAGCACTCATCGGCATTATCTTCGGTGTCTTCCCGGCTAACAAGGCATCGAAACTGAGCCCGATTGAAGCTCTGCGATTCGAATAAAACGAAAATCGCATTATGAGATTTTCAAAACTTTTAAAACGGCACAGCAACGTGTAAAATAAAGGGATTACATCAGGAGAACAGATGGACATACTTAGCCAAAGTCCCTTTTTAAACGAAGCTGCAGGGAAAAAGATAATTAACGTCTTTTTTCACAAAAGTACACGATCATTTGGTTGGAGAAGGAAGGCTGAATAAGATGAGACTGCTTGCTGTTGAGGATAATCCGTCCTTGCTTGAAGAGATCGTGAAACTTCTTTCAGATGAGTACACGGTCGATTCGGCGGCAAACGGTGAAGACGCCCTGTACATGGCGGAACAGAATATTTATGATGCTTTGATTCTCGACGTCATGCTGCCCGAGATGGACGGTTTTGAAGTGACCAGACGGCTGCGTTCGGAAAAAATCACGACACCGGTCGTTTTTCTGACGGCCCGGGATGCTGTGGATGATCGGGTAAAAGGCCTGAATCTGGGCGGAGACGACTATATTGTCAAACCTTTTCAGAATCAGGAATTGAAAGCGAGGATATCCGCCATCCTGCGCCGAAGTTCACCCATGACACTGGATCAGACACTGTGCTATAAGGGCATTGTGATCGACGAAAAGCATAAACAAATCAAAATTGACGGAGAAGTAATCCCCTTTACGGTCAAACAATATGAGCTGCTGGAGTACCTGATTCATAATGCCGAACAGATTCTGACGCGTGAACAAATATTTGACAGAATCTGGGGCTTCGATTCCGATACCACGGTCGGTATCGTTGAAGTTTATGTTCACCAGCTTCGTAAAAAACTGAAAAAATATGGTTATGACAAGGATATCCAAACGGTAAGAGGTATTGGGTATATGCTGTCGAATCAGTGAGCGGGATCAGTCCATGTTTCGAAAAACACTGATTAAGCTGACTGTCCTGAACTCCATCATTTTGATTTGTCTGATCAGTCTTCTTGGAGGAACGATCTATATTTATGAAAAAACCGTGCTCTATCAGGGAAGCGATCAAATTCTGACCCGTGCTTCCGGGATTCTAAGTTCGCCTGAGGGCGGCACCTTGCTCCCGCACGATCCAAGGCTGCGTGATCCGAGGCTGAGTTTTGCCATTCTTAACCAAAATAATGAGGTTCTCTTCTCCAACAGGGTGGATTCTCTTAATACAGATACAATTAAGCCGTTTTTAACGAAGAAAACGGATCAAATTGTTGAAAAGAAGGTGGCCGGCTATTATTTTCACGTCCTGGTTGACAGGATCAATACGAATAAAACCGCGCTGACCATTTACTTTATTATTAATATCGATCCCGAACGAAATCTGCTGAATACACTGCTTTCGATTATTTTAGGTGGCATGGCCATTGGAACCCTGTTTTCTGTCGCGCTCGGCTACATCCTCGCGCGCTGGGCGCTCCGTCCGATCCGAAACGCCTGGGATAAACAAAACCGATTTGTTGCCGACGCTTCCCACGAACTGCGTACGCCTCTTTCTATTATTCAATTAAAGATTGAAGGACTGCTTAGACAGCCGAAGCGCCATATTCAGGATACCGGCGAAGATATTGCCGTGATGCTTGACGAAACCCGGCGCCTGTCCAAACTGGTCGGCAGTCTGCTGACGCTCGCACGTTCCGATGCCAACCGCCTGGAAGTGAATCTCGAACCGCTCGACATGAAGCGTATGCTGAAAAAGGTAACGGAGCCTTTTGCCGAAATGGCCGATTTTGAGGGAAAGACGTTTATTCTGGAATTGGATAAGAAACCGATTATTATCAACGGCGATGAGCAGCGTATCCATCAGCTGCTGGTCATTCTTCTCGATAACGCGATGAAATTTACGAAAAAGGGCGGGGAAATTGCCGTCTCCTGCACCCAGGATTACAAAACCGTGACACTCAAGGTGTCGGACAGCGGGATCGGCATTTCAGAAAAGGACCTTCCGCACATTTTTGATCGCTTCTTTCAGGCGGATGCCTCGCGGACGGATCGAAAGGGAACCGGGCTCGGGCTGGCAATCGCCCAATGGATTGTTGAAAAGCATCGCGGCAGGATTGAAGTTGACAGCAAGCCGGGCGAGGGCACCGTCTTCACCGTGTACCTGCCCCTTATAAGAAAAGAGGATAGGACGCCGGAATTATTGAAGGCGGGAGAAAAAGTGAGACGGAACAATGACGAACCTGGAAAAGGAGAAGCCAATGAACAGTTATCATAAAGAAACAGCAACTTTTGCCGGCGGGTGCTTCTGGTGCATGGTCAAACCGTTTGATACACTGCCGGGTATTGAAAAAGTCGTCTCCGGATATATAGGCGGGAAGGTTGAGGCTCCGACCTACGAAATGGTCAAGTCAGGAACGACCGGCCATATGGAGGCGGTGCAGATCACCTTTGATCCGGACGTCTTCCCTTACGAGAAACTGCTCGAACTCTATTGGACACAAATCGATCCGACCGATGACGGAGGGCAGTTCTTCGATCGCGGCTCCAATTATCGGACAGCGATTTTTTATCATGATGAAGCGCAGAAAGCGTTGGCAGAACGGTCAAAGTCGGCGCTCGCTTCCAGCGGACGTTTTACAAAGCCGATCGTGACGCGCATTCTTCCGGCCGCACCCTTCTACCCGGCTGAAGAGGAGCATCAGAAATTTTATAAAAAGTACCCGGATCGATATGCGGCGGAGCGAAGTGAATCGGGCCGCGACACGTTTATCAAAGAAAAATGGGGCAGGTAAGATAAACTTATTTCTGTCCCTATGATATGAATGCTGAAAAGCCTCGTACGGGGCTTTTTATTGTTTAGAAAATTATATCGACCGTCGCGAGAAAATATCAGCTTTCGTGGAATTAAACGGTTCGTCCTCAAAAAAATATCGGTCTTCAAAAAATTCTCTTTTGGGTGATTTGTTGCCAGGGGTTTGAATGCTTTTTATCGACTGAGTTAAATACGGCTCTTTTGCGAACAATAGCCCGTCCCCTGTTCAAAATAGTGAAAAGCCTGCTTGAAAAAACGAAAAGAGTATTGTAAACTAGTCATCAACAATACAATAATTTCATAGTTAAGATTCTTATCAAGAGAAGCCGAGGGACTGGCCCGATGACGCTTCAGCAACCGTTGCCTGATGGGGCGACAAGGTGCTAATTCCAGCAAGCATGGATTATATGCTTGAGGGATAAGAAGAAAACAGCCAACCGGCCTTCTTCTTATCGAAGAAGGCTTTTTTTGATATTGAAATTTCGGGGCCGGTCAGGGTTATTGATTATGGAACGGAAAGGGGAACAATCAGATGACAGCTTACAAAACGGAAACGAAACTGACACAAATTGGCAACGGTTTTGACGAACTGGGTGCCGTGAACGCGCCTATTTATCTATCGACTGCATATCGCCACGAAGGGATCGGCGTTTCAAAGGGGTATGATTATATCCGGACAGGAAACCCGACCCGGTCGATTCTTGAGAAAGCGATTGCCTCGATCGAAGGCGGAGAGGAAGGTTTTGCCTGTAGTTCCGGTATGAGTGCGATCCAGCTTGTTTTTTCACTCTTTCAGTCCGGGGACCACATTATTGCCTCCAGAGATTTGTACGGCGGAACCTACCGTCTATTCGAAATCCTCGCCAGACAATACCGCATCACATTCACCTACTGGGACGGCGCGAGTTATGAAAAACTGGCCTCCCTTGTAGAGCCGCAGACGAAAGCTATTTTTATTGAAACGCCAACCAATCCGCTGATGCGGGAAACAGACATATCCGAAGTCTCCTACATTGCCAGAAAAAATCATCTGCTTCTGATCGTTGACAACACATTTTACACCCCGGTGCTGCAGAAACCGATTGAAGAAGGGGCCGATCTGGTCGTGCACAGTGCGACCAAGTATCTGGGCGGGCACAATGATGTGCTGGCCGGCCTGGTTGTCTCCAATTCCTCTGAAGTTACCGAGAAACTAAGGCTTTTCCATAATTCTTGCGGCCTCGTGCTTGATCCGTTCGATTCCTGGCTTCTGATCCGCGGAATGAAAACTCTGGCGCTGAGGATGAGGCAGCATGAGACCAATGCCAGGAGGATTGTCAGTTACCTGAATGATCAGCTACTCGTAACCCGGGTTCTTTATCCGGGCAAGGGGGGGATGGTCAGTTTTGAGCTCAGCAAAGAAATTTACGTTCAACCTTTTCTCAAGGCGCTGCGCTTGATTACCTTTGCGGAAAGCCTCGGGGGTGTGGAAAGCCTGATTACTTATCCCGCCACACAGACGCACGCTGATATTCCGGAGGCCGACCGTCTCAAGTACGGATTATCCAACTCGCTGCTGCGTCTGTCGACCGGGATCGAGCATCCCGACGATCTGATCAATGATCTGGATCAGGCTTTCCAATCCCTTAAAAAGGGTGTGGCGCTGCATGGCTGACACATTCAGCTTTTCAACAAAACTGATCAGGAAAACGGTGGCGGTCGATCCGCAGACTGGAGCCGCCAATGTCCCTATTTATCTGTCCTCTACTTTTCATCAAAAAGATTTTGATCACTACGGAAAATACGATTACAGCCGTTCGGGCAATCCGACCCGCGAAGCTCTGGAGGAGGCCATTGCATCGCTGGAGGGAGGCGTGCGCGGATTCGCCTTTGCGTCGGGCATGGCCGCCATATCTTCGGCTTTTCTGCTCCTTTCAGCGGGGGATCACGCGGTCGTTCCGAAAAATGTGTACGGCGGGACGTTCCGGATTCTCACCCAGGTACTGAATCGTTTTGCCATCAGCTATACGTTTGTTGATACAACCGACCTTGAAGAGGTGGAGCGGGCGGTCAGGCCGAATACCAAAGTCATTTACGTTGAGACACCTTCCAATCCTACACTCAAGGTAACGGATATTCGCGCGGTTTCCGAAATTGCCCGGGCGCACGGCTGTCTCACCTTCGTGGATAATACATTCATGACTCCTGTGTTTCAGCGCCCGCTTGAGCTGGGCGCGGACCTCGTTCTGCACAGCGCGACCAAGTTTATTTCCGGTCACAGTGATGTTGTCGCGGGACTGGCCGTCGCGGGCAGCGAAGAACTCGCAGACAGACTTTATTTTTTACAGAATGCGATGGGCGCCATACTCGGCGTTCAGGATTCATGGCTTCTGCTCCGGGGACTGAAGACATTGGATGTCCGCATCCGCAAATCTGCACAGTCGGCGCGGATGATTGCCGAATTTCTTAAGACGCGGCGGGAAGTGCGTACGGTCTATTATCCGGGCCTGCCCGGCCATCCGGGTTCGGCACTGCAGGCTCGGCAGGCGGAATCCGGAGGTGCCGTACTGTCTTTCGAACTGAAAAATGAAACCTGCGCCCGGACATTTGTCGATCACGCCAGTCTTCCGGTCTTTGCCGTCAGCCTCGGCGCCGTCGAATCGATTTTATCTTATCCGCCGAGAATGTCCCATGCGGAATTGTCCGGGGAGGAACGGGTCAAAGCGGGGATCGCAAGCGGACTGCTTCGCCTGTCGGTGGGTCTGGAAGACCCGGGCGATCTGATCCGGGATTTTCAGGATGCCCTCGATGCGGTTCGGGAGAAAGAGAAACTGACAGTTAGGAGCGGAGAATGATGCGCCCACCTATACTTGATGAACTACGGAAAAGAATTTTGATCGGCGACGGAGCCATGGGAACACTTTTATATTCTTACGGCATCGACCGATGTTTTGAAGAACTCAATGTGTCCCACGCGGACGAGGTCAGGCATGTGCATGAAGCTTACGTCAATGCCGGTGCGGATGTTATTCAGACCAACACATACGGAGCGAACGCGATCAAACTCGCCCGTTACGGACTGGAAAAGGAGGTCACCCGCTTCAATGCGGCAGCAGTGGAAATCGCAAAAAGCGCTGCTCGGGCGGAGACCTATGTTTTTGGGACAATCGGCGGCATCCGCGGTTTCCAGAAACAGTCTCTGGAACTGAGTGAAATCACGCGGAGCTTTCAGGAACAGGCGGACTGTCTGATTGAAAACGGCGTGGACGGTCTCCTGCTCGAAACTTATTATGATTTCGATGAATTGCGGGAGGTGCTGAAACGCGCAAGAAAATCGACAGATAAACCGATCATTGCTCATGTGTCCATGCAGGAGCCCGGTATTCTGCTCAATGGCCTGCCGCTTGCCGACGCACTTAAAGAGCTGGAAGGCCTTGGCGCGGACATTGTCGGGACTAATTGCCGTCTCGGCCCGTTTCATATGATTCAGGCGCTTCAGGGAATTCCGCTGCCGAAGCGCGCATTCCTTTCCGCCTATCCGAACGGCAGTCTGCCTGACTACCGGGACGGCAAGCTGTATTATGAAACCGAACCGGGTTATTTTAAAAAATATGCGGTTGACTTCCGCAATGAAGGAGTGCGGCTGCTCGGCGGGTGCTGCGGCACAACCCCGGTGCAGATCGAAGCTTTCAAAAACGGGATTGCCGAACTGGAGCCGCTTCAGACAAAAAAGGTAAAAAAGACCGCAACAATCGTTGTTGAACGGGGCGACAGTCAGCCTGAAACGCCCCTTTACGAGAAGGCTGTGAGCGGCCGTTCGGTATTTGTCGAATTCGATACGCCGCGGCATCTGAGCACGGCGCACTTTTTCAAAGGGGTCCGGGCCATCGAGGAGGCCGGTGCCGACGCGATCACGATGGCGGACAATTCACTTGCCTCGCCCAGGATCAGCAACGCGGCCATCGGCCACCTGATCAAAGAGCGGTTTTCTATCCCGCCTCTCGTTCACCTGACATGCCGCGACCGCAATCTGATCGGTATCCAGTCACACCTGATGGGGCTTGACGTTCTTGGCCTGCACGACCTGCTGGTTGTGACCGGCGATCCGACAAAAATCGGCGATTTTCCGGGAGCCACGTCGGTTTATGATCTTTCATCGATGCAGCTGATTGAGCTGGTCAAGAAGTTTAACCGCGGAATCTCCTACTCCGGCAAAAGCCTGAAGCATCCGACACATTTTCGTGTAGCAGCCGCTTTCAATCCGAATGTCCGCAATCTTGACCGCGCCGTACAGCGAATGAAGCGGAAGGCGGAATGCGGAGCGGATTATTTTATCTCGCAGCCTGCATTCGACAAACAGCGCATCGCTGAAGTCAGTGCGGCAACTTCAGACGTGTCCGAACCGCTTTACATCGGTATTATGCCGCTGACCTCGTCCCGGAATGCGGAGTTTCTGCATAATGAAGTGCCGGGTATCAGGCTGCCCGATAATGTACGAAAGCGGATGGCGCTTGCCAAAAGCAAAGAAGAATCCATTCAGGCGGGAACGGAGATTGCCAAAGAACTTATTGATACTGCCATGGAACACTTCAGGGGCATTTATCTGATCACGACGATGGGGCACTATTCCGTAACGGTCGAACTGATCAAATACATTAAAGAAAAAGAACGTCTTCTAAGCCGCGCAGCCGCTGTCCGGAAAGCGGGCAGTCAGTCTTAAGAACGGCACGATGAAACGTTTTCTTTGCAGGTGTTCAAGTGTGATGTGATAAAATTAATGAGACAGCTAGCTATCTTATGAAAAGAGGGTCTATCGATGATTGAACACATCGTTCTGTTTAAATTCAGTGACGAAACAACGCAGGCGCAAAAAGAGGAAGGTGCGCGGCGCCTGCAGCATCTGATCCATGAATTACCCGGAATTCTTGATATTCAAGCCGGGCAGAATTACTCGACACGCGCCAAGGGCTACTCCATGGCGCTGACGGTCCGCTTCAGATCACAGGCTGATCATGAACACTACACACCGTCGCCGGAGCATCAGGCCGTGGTTTCTTATCTAAAAGAAGCCGGGCTGGTCGATACATTAGCCGTCGATTTTGAAATCCCGGATCCGGAATGACACTCTGAGAGAAAAAGAAGATGACGAAAAACCGTCTGAATGGTGCGGAAAGATGGGTACATTCAGACGGTTTTTTTGTACTATAAGAAATTATCGAATTTTTGAGGATTATCGTATAAGCGGCTGAACATAAGCGCCGCGTCCTGCGGCCTGTTCGGCATTAAGCCATCCTGGCCCCCGCAACGAAGGCAACGCCCGCGCTATGTTCCTTTGGGCGGAGAAATTTTTAAGATAAATAGTATGTTATATTAGACATACTATGGTATAATAAATTCACAAAATGTTAACATTTTTGGGCTGCGGCCATTCGTTCAAAAGAAGCAGTTTGAACGAAGTGAAATGAAAGCGGTAACAAACAAGGGAAAAAGGGGAGAGATTTTCGTGCGGCTTTTAAAAAATTTAACTTTTCAAGTGATCGTGGCCATCATTTCAGGCATTCTTGTCGGCTTTTTCTGGCCGGGAATCGGCACTCATCTGCAAGCGCTCGGCACCACGTTTATCAATGCGGTCAAGATGGTTATTGCGCCGATCATCTTTCTGACGATTGTTGTCGGTATTTCCAGAATGGGGAATATGAAAAAGGTCGGCAAGGTTGGCGGCAAGGCTTTGATTTATTTCGAAGTGGTGACGACGATCGCCCTGATCATCGGGCTTGTTGTCGTCCATCTCCTGCAGCCGGGGTCGGGTCTTGATCCTGCCAAGATGCCGAGCGGCGACGTCTCCAAGTTCACATCTGGCAGCAGCACGGGCATGAACTGGACGGAATTCTTTCTGAATATCATACCGAGCAACGTCATCGATGCGTTCGCCCGGGGCGATATCCTGCAGGTTCTTTTCTTTTCCGTTCTGTTTGGATTCGGACTTTCGGCTCTTGGCAAAAAGGGGCAGCCGCTCGTTGACTTTTTTGACCAGGTCTCTCAGGTTTTTTTCAAGATTATCGAATATATCATGTATGCGGCCCCAATCGGGGCATTCGGCGCGATGGCCTACACGATTAGCAATTTCGGGCTGCAGACGATCGGGCCGCTTGTTAAACTGATGATCTCTGTCTATGTGACCATGGCTCTGTTCATATTTGTCGTCCTGATGCTCATCTGCAAATTAGCCGGGTTTAATCTGTTTACTTATTTAAGATACATTAAAGACGAGATCCTGATTGTTTTCGGGACGAGTTCTTCGGAAGCAGCGCTTCCACGTATGATGGATAAATTGGAGCGGCTGGGCTGCGAAAAATCAGTTGTCGGGCTCGTCATACCGGCCGGATATTCGTTCAACCTCGATGGAACATCGATTTATCTGACGATGGCTGTCGTTTTCCTGGCTCAGGTTTTCCACGTTCCGCTTGATCTGGGGCAGCAGATTGCGATTATTCTTATTCTGATGCTGACGTCCAAAGGTGCCGCGGCGGTTACGGGCGGCGGATTCATCGTGCTGGCTTCGACATTGACCGCGATGCACGTGATCCCGATTGCAGGACTCGGCCTGCTGCTCGGTGTCGATCGTTTCATGAGTGAAGCACGCGCGATTACCAATCTGATCGGAAACGGAATTGCCACAATCGTGATTTCCAAAAGTGAAAAGGCATTTGATAAAAAGAAGGAACAGCAGGCGCTCTATGCCATGCGCCACCCGGAGCAAGGCGGCGTTTTCCATGAAGGTCCTGTCTCTCCGGTGCAGAACGGTCCCTTGTCTTAAACAGACTTGACTTCCCGTTCCTTCGCCGATATCATGAACTTGCACAAGATGCGGTACCTTAAAAAATCCGCGGAACGTGCAAGTTTTTCATTTTTCGGGCGAAGAAAATGGGTGTTAATCTTTTGGGTACTGCTTCAGGTCTTTCGATACTGAGCGCTTGAAACCCGGAAAGGAATTCATCATGAAACTGAAAAAAATCTTGCCGCTTGCCCTTGCCGCTGTTCTGGCAGCGAGCGGGTTCGGGCCGGAAAAAGCATTGGCCGATGCTGTCCCGGGGGATGTCGTGGTCACACTGGGTGCGGATCTGACACCCGCGCAGCGTACGTCTATTTTGAACGAGATGAGTGTCGACCCGCAGACGACAAAGATCATAGATGTGACGAATAATGAAGAACACCAGTACTTGGATAAATATCTTTCACCGTCCCAGATCGGAACAAGGGCGATCAGCTCGTCGAAGATCACGCTTGGCCAGCCAGGTTCCGGACTGACGGCAAGTACAAATAACATCACATACGTGACAAAAGACATGTATATCAATGCACTAGCTACTGCCGGAGTCAAAGACGCGAATGTCTATGTGACGGCCCCTTTTCCTGTATCGGGAACAGCCGCACTGACCGGCTTGATCAAGGCGTATGAGACGTCAACGGGAAAAGTCATACCGGAGGCGAATAAGCAAGTAGCTAATGAAGAAGTCGTGACGACCGCCCAGCTGGGCAGTCAGCCTGGGATCGGAAAAGACAAGGCAACACAGCTTGTGACGGCGATCAAAGACAACATCGCAAAAAATGCGCCGAAGTCGCGGGCGGACATTGAAAAAATCGTTCGCGATTCCGCTCAGCAGGTCAATGTGAATCTGAGCGATGCCGATGTACAGAAGCTTGTTGATCTTTTTGACAAGATGAGGAGCTTGAATATTAACTGGAATCAGGTCGGCAGCCAGATGCAGCAGCTGAAGGATCAAATCGGCCGAATGGCCAATTCGAGCCAGGCGAAGGGTTTCATGGCTCAGGTGCTCAGCGCCATCGGAAATTTTTTCAACGCGATATTCAACGCTCTGACTTCCCTTTTTAAGTAAAAGCTTTGTTAAATTGGGCCGTTGACTTTTGAATCCGCACTTTTTTTAACAAATAAGAGAAAAATTTGTTTCAGGCGGCCGGCGTGAGGTCGCTTTTTTTGAACTGGTTTGCGAATATATAGATATAGCTGAAAAAGCTGACAAAGAGGCAGAGTTCAGAGAAACAAAGTTCGGGACTCCCGAAGCCGGGACGAGCGGTATAACCGGATGTTTCGAACGATTTACATACATTTGCCGGACAGGTTCATTTTGCCGGAGCCCCTTCTCTAAAGAAAGAGTAACAATCTGGAGGATCGCTGATGAGCACGCTTATGCACCTTTTAAACAATTATGGCTACTTGTGTTTGTTTTTTTCGCTTTTCATTGAAATGCTCGCGCTGCCGGTCCCTAATGAACTGCTGATGAGTTATGTGGGCTATCTGGCTTATCAGGGCAAGTTGAACTGGGGTGTTGCCGTCCTTTTCGGAACGCTCGGCTGTATCGCCGGAGTGACCGTGACCTATTGGCTGGGCCGGCGGCTGGGTGCACCGTTTTTTTATAAGTACGGGCGCTACATCCATCTCCGGAAGGAAGGACTGGATAAATTTTCTCAAGTATTCGACCGGTACGGGAAAAGTCTTCTGCTCTTTTCAAGCTTTATTCCGGGCGTACGCCATGTCATTGGCTATATGTCCGGAATAACGAAAGTATCTTTCCGTTCGTATGCCATATTTTCCTACTTGGGTTATCTTATTTGGGTCCTGACGTTTATCATCCTTGGCAAGCTTCTCGGTCCGAGATATGAGCTGATTGCAACAGCATTCAAAAAATATTTCATCATACTGATCGCTGCCCTGTCTGTCCTTGTTATTCTTTATTACGTGATCCGGTACAATCGGAAATCCATCAAGCACTGGACGATTGTCGCCTATAGGAGCCTTTTTACCAACTTTCAATCGCGGTTAAGGCTGAAGCTGCTTATTATGGGAGCCGCAATCGTTTTTGCCGTGCTGAATTCCGTAATGTTCGGATTAACGGACGATTTTTTCCATCAGAAGTCGGTCATGTTTAACCAGAACTGGATCATGATTTTTTCGGCTGCCGTTTCACCGGGATGGTATGCTTTTTTTGAAAAAACATTATTTCTTTCAAACATAGCGGCGATGATTGTGACCGGCATTCTGACCTGCGCTCTGATTCTGCTGCTCGGGAAACAGAAAAAACTCGAAATACAGATGTTCTTTTTTATGACGGTGGGCGGCGTGCTGTTTGTCACCTATTTGCCTCAGCTTATTGGCAAGCTGATCGGTTCAGTGACATCGAGCGGCCTTCAGTTTGAACCGGACAGCCAGCTGATTATGGCCCTCGTTCTGTACGGTTATTTTATTTATTTGATTACAAGGTATTTGAAGAGGTATTGGGCTAAAATCGCAGCCAATCTGCTCGGATTCTGTCTTCTGATCGCGGCGGGGCTTGGTCCGCTTTATATGCAGTATCAGCTCCCGAGTGATCTGATGACCGATTATATTTTATCGGGAATCTGGGTGAGCTTTATGATCATGTGCCTTGAATTCTGGAGGCTGATTCTGATTACTGACAGGCTCTCACACACTGAATGGGAACAGCGGACCCAGGAAAGGTGAAAAACGGAGATGCCGGGCATAGGCATGGCTGGGCATGAAAGAAAAAACGCAAGGGGACAATCGCACACCTTGCGTTTCTTATGCAAACTGAATGGAACTGGCTGCTGATAAAAATTGGGCAATGGCGTTTGCCGCGTTCTCGGCAGACTTTCTTTGCTCCATGCTGTAAGGTTTCATATTGTTGCGCATGATATCCAGTGTCAGCGGATTGCTGAGAAGATCATTCAAGTGCTCAACAAGATCCGAGTGATTGTTGGTGGCTACTGAAATGCCCGACGACAGCAAAAACTGAGTATTGTCCGCTTCCTGTCCGCCGAGAGGCCTGTATATGATCATTGGAAGTTCGGACGCGATAGCTTCGGAAATGGTTAGTCCGCCGGGTTTCGTAATCAACAGATCGGCTATGGCCATCCACTCATTCATGTTGTGCACGAAGCCTTCCACCTGAATATCATGTTTTGCTGTCCGGCTGAATTGAGTAAATTGCTGAAAAATTTTTCGGTTCTGACCGCAGATAATCACAATCCGGACATCCGGCTCCATTTTGTCCAATTGTCTGAGAATCGGAAGGAAATGGCCGAATATACCGCCGCCGCCGCCCATCAAGAGCAGCACTTTCTGATGATAAGGAATATGATACTTTTCTTTTAATTCGTTCTTGTTTTGCAGCACGGAAAACTTCGGATGAATCGGGATGCCGGTTATCATGATTTTTCTCGGATCAACTTTCATGTCAACCAGCATTTGCTTGACTTCACGAGAGGCGACGAGATAACCGTCCGTATGCTGGTTCACCCAGGTGCTGTGAACGGAATAGTCGGTGATCACGGTCAGAAAGGGAACGGACGTAAACCATTCTGCCTGTTTGATAAGCGACATCATAACCGATGCGATAGGAAAAGTGCTGACAATCAGATCCGGATGCTCTTCTTCTAGGGCTGAAATCAGCCGATAGATACCGAACCGATTCATTTTCTTGATCAGAGAAGACGCTATATTATTTTTTTGTGTTTTTTTATAGATGTAATGGTAAAGCGAAGGAAAATGAGTTACCCCGGATAGAAACGTGCGCTTTTCCAATGAATCAAGTTTTGGAGTCGCTAAGGAAGTCACATCCAATATGCGCGTACTGAATTGGGATGTATTTAAATCCAAGGCTTTTGCCAGTGCATGAGCCGCCCGCTTATGACCGGCCCCATATGATCCAGTTAAAATGATCACTTTTGCAATAGCCATGATCTAACACCTCGTCAGTTTAAAGTTCCTGTTATTATATCCAACCTGTGAGCCGTTCAGTTTCAAGAATTCACGAAAAGAAAACGTTGTATAAAACGTGAAAATCCAATACTTCAATTATTCGTGCATTGACTTGGCTATGTGACTTTTTAATGACTCAGGCGAAGGACGGGGCCGCTTGCCGGGCCTCTGAATCAAACATATGCAGCCTTCCAAAGGCAAACGGCCGCTTCAGGATCATAGTTTCATCCTGCTGTATTCGCGGCACTAACCGGAAGACTCGGGAACGTATTCAGAACACGAGCGTTCTGCCGCATGTATCAATATACCCTTTGGAACGGACTGGTGCAAGCTTGCCGCGGAAGAGGCTCTGAAGAACATTATAAAACTTCTATTTTGAAATAAAAATGGAACAAATAGATTCAGAGAAACGATTCGTACAATCCGAGAGAAGCATCTCCCTGACATGTTCGGTAAACGCAGTGCACCACTTACAGTATAAAGCAAACCATCAAAGCTTGTCTGCATCTTTTTCATACCCCGATGACGTTTTAAGAATAGCAGAGAATACGATCCTTTAATTTTCTCCGTAAATTCGGCGACAGGCCCGGCTGCGCCGCCCTTCTTTCAATTTTTTCCGGTGGTAATATCTTTAATATTTCATCGTAAACGGTTTTCCTATATAATAACTTTTGAGATAAACCGTGATTAAATCGGTGCAGAATAGAAAACAGCCGTGAAGACATGCATCATGCCGGTCGACTGCTCTCCTGTATGGACAGCGGCGACAGCCCGGTGAAAATAATGATTCTTCAACCACTGACGGGTTCAGAAAAAAATACAAATAAAAACGGCGGGGCAGCCATATGCATAAGAACAGGCTGACCGTTGTCCCATGCCGGTTTCTCACTTGCCTCGCGGCTGATTGAGACATGACTGATTTCTTTCATAAAAAAGAGGCGATGGCTGATGGATCGTTTGATACAGACAGCTTGGACAGTTTTTCTTATACTTTTGATTATGTTTGCTCTATATAGTATTATCCCGACCCTATCGATGCGCTCGTTTTTTTTCAGAGGTTCTGCCAGAAAAAAAAACAGCCGCGGAAAGGAAATGGTTTGCCTGACGTTTGACGATGGTCCGGATGCCCGGTACACGGCACAGCTGCTTGACGTTCTGAAAAAAAATCAAGTGCGGGCAACTTTTTTCGTCGTGGGAGAAAGGGCGCTGAAAAACCCTGTTCTGGTTAAAAGAATGAAGAGTGAGGGACATTTAATCGGCATTCATCACTACAGTCATCTCAGCAACTGGTTCCTTACGCCGAACGGGACAAGAAAACAATGCAGGCGTGCTGCGGATGCCGTTGCATCGATTACCGGAGACCGGCCGGTTTACTACCGCCCGCCGTGGGGCCATATCAACCTGTTTCTGCCTTTCACATCGGGAGGTCTGCGGGTCGTTTTGTGGTCGGCCATTCTTGGCGACTGGCGCGAGGCTCTTGGGAAGGAACGCCTGAAAAAAAGAATTCTGAAACATATGCGCGACGGTGCGGTGATCTGTCTGCACGATAATGGCGAGAATCCCGGCGCGGACCGCGATGCACCGACAAATACGATTGCGGCTTTGAAAGAGATTCTTCCGGACGCCCGGCATCGGTATGATTTTGTGACGGTCGACGAGTTGTATGAGCGGGAGCATGCCAACCGGAGAAACAAGAAACTTTCTTAAGAGGCAGCCGAATTCGCCGGAAGTTTTAGGCAAATTATAAAATTCGGATCAAAGAGGTGTTCTGATGTCCAGTAAGAAAAAAGAGTTCCTAAAAGCGGACAAAGATCTTGAAAGCGGAAATAGAAAGAGACGTATCGTTGTCTTCAGTTCGGTGATTGTGATTGTGCTTATCGCCGCAGTCATCGTCATGATCTATCAGGGTCAGCTGGCACGTGAAGAGAAACCTCAGAAGAAGCAGGCGACTCATCGTACGGAACAGGCGACTGGCATCAATTACAATGGACAGCCCTTCATAGGAAGCACCAATGCTCCGGTCAAAGTCGTCGAATTCGCGGATTATCGATGCCCTTACTGCAAACAGTTCGAAGATAACGTCGTACCGCAGCTTGAAAAGAACTACATTGAAACGAATAAAGTCAGTCTTTACTATATCAATTATACGATTCTTGGGCCGGGCTCCTTGCTTGCGGCCAATGCCGCGGAAGAAGTTTTCCGCCAGAATCCGAAAGCCTTCTGGGCCTTTCACGATGCCCTGTTCAAGGCGCAGGGTGACGAAAAAACCGAATGGGTGACCAAGCAGCTGCTGACCGACATTGCAAAACAGACCGTTCCGTCTCTTGACCTGAAGGCATTTCAGAACGCTCTGGACACAGCATCGAATAAAAATGCGGTTGCAAGGGATAATCAAATGGCCGAGGAACTCGGTGTCCCCGGGACGCCGACTGTTTTTGTAAACGGCACGATGATCGATGGGGCACAGGATTACGCTGTTTTAAAACAGGCAATTGATCAGGCGCTGAATAAAAAATGATCGACACTTGATGACCGGTTATGAAGAGATGGATGTCCTGTCATCTGATTGTAAAGTATGCGATCCTGCCTATTGTCATATTAGTAAAAGAGACTATGAACGATAGGGGGAGACATTCATGTATTATGGGAACGCAATGGCGAAAAGCGTGGCCGTTGCCGCAACATTCACCTCTTCTTTCTTACTGCTGCCTCAGTATGCCGCTGCACATTTAATCAGTGACGACGGTTTGATCCATAAGGGAATGCAAAGCGAGGACGTTAAAACCGTCCAGACGATTTTGAAAGCAACGGGGGATTACCCGCTGAGGCCGACCGGCTATTTCGGCAGTGTGACAGAAAAATCCGTAAAACAATTTCAGGTGAGGAACGGATTGACCGCAGACGGATTGGTTGGGGAACAGACGAAACAGGCGCTCGCTGCTCTGATTCACAAAAACATCGGCCTTCTTGCCAAAGGATCGCAAGGAGAGTATGTCAAAAGTCTTCAGCAATATCTGGACCGGTTCGGCTTCTACAGCGGATCGATCGACGGTTACTTCGGGTCGATTACCGAGCAGGCGGTCGTTACATTGCAGAGGAACACGAACATTGAGGTCGACGGCATCGTCGGGCCTCAGACATGGGGAAGCATAGAGAAGCTGGATGAAGAGCGGTACACGGCTGAAAGCGAAAGCCTGCCCCGGCGGCAGGTGCAACAGCATCAGGTTCCTTCAGTACGTACCGTTGTCCAAGGCGCAGCTTCAGCCCCCGACGCAAAACCAGTCACAGCGGTAAAAGAATTTTATGCAAACAGCACGGCTTACACGGCGAGTTGTTCCGGATGCTCGGGAATAACGGCAACGGGCATCAACCTTATGAACAATCCGAACGCAAAGGTTGTTGCCGTCGACCCTTCTGTCGTACCTCTTGGCACCAAGTTATATGTAGAGGGTTACGGCTACGCGGTGGCCGGAGATACAGGCGGAGCAATCAAGGGACTGAGAATCGACGTTTTTTTCAACAGCAATACTGAAGCGCTGCAATGGGGAAGACGCACCGTGAAGGTTCAGGTGCTTCAATAATTCAGCCGGGAGGGCGCAAGCATAAAGCACCCTTCAAACATCTAAACTGCACTCTATAGAGCAGACACTTCGAAAGAGTTTGCTCTATAGAGTGTTTTCATACGATTGAGAAGGTATAAAATTTTTAAGGCATATAGTGTAAGCGGCCGAACATAAGCGCCGCGTCCTGTGGCACATTCGGCATTAGTCTCTCGATCAGAGGCCGCGCGTACGATAAGCGAGAGCCCCAATGAACAAATGAATGGTGCATCCCGTAACATCTGTCCTTGAGCGCTTCTGCATTCTGTGCTACCATTTTCTTCAATAATAAAGATCTGAAGCTGAATTCAGTTCCTGAAAGAAGGATAGGGCCATGATCATCCACAATATGATGGAAGACGCGGTTAAAGATATCCTGGAGAAGCAATGGGGAAATTTGTCCATATCGTGCTATTGCTCAGAATGCAAAATGGATGTGCTGGCAATGAGCCTAAACCGGCTGAAACCCCATTATATCAGAAATCGGGCCGGCATGATGTACACCAAGGCGAATCTGATGACCGAGCAATCCAGAGCGACCATACTTACGGCAATTGTTGAGAGTTCGAAAGTCGTTTCCGCCCATCCCTGCCATCGCTGAATAGAACGGCCAGAATCGATAAAAAGAAAAGCCCCGCCGTGCCCTTGCCTAGCGGAGCGCCGATGTTATGTTGAAAAAAGGAGCTGTTCATCCGGAATGAAACGGATGACTTGCGAGTCCTGCGGCATTCAGTCGTTTAAAAGACAACCCGGCCACAACGGGACCAGGTTGTCTTTTACAAATTAGTAAAGTATAAAGAAATTAGGGATGTCCGGTATAAGAAAAACTAAGGCTTAGCCGAGCCTTAGTTTTTCATTATCTGTTTTTGAAAAAGTCGCGGTTAAGCTGAATATATTTCTGCTCGCTCTCGGGAACCTCGTCTTCCGGATAAATAGCTTCGACCGGACAAACAGCCTCACAGGCACCGCAATCGATGCAGACGTCGGGATCGATATACATCTGTTTTTCACCTTCAACGATGCAATCAACCGGGCATGTTTCAATACATTCACCAGCTTTTTCATTCTGACAAGCCGAAGTAATGACAAAAGCCATAAAATAATCTCCCTTCAAAATAAAAAATTGCTGAGCCACTGTCCTAAGTATGACGAAATTCCGGGTGAAATTCAATCATCCGAAGAGAAACTCAGTGATATATTTTTCGTTTCCTGAAACCCGTTTATCGGGTCGGCGCGTTCATGAACAGAACCGGTCCGAGCAAAAATCCCGAGAGAAACCCGGTAAAGTGTCCAAGCACATCGACATTGGGATCAGCAAACGAACTGATCATACCGATGATGATCATGACGATAATGACCATCCGGTCCTGCCGGGAGACCAGATAACCACGGAAAATGGTCAGATAAAGATAGATGCCCAGTAATCCGAACACTGCTGCGCTCGCGCCGTAATGGCTGAAACCTGGCGATTCCAGAAACAGAGCAGCCACGTTGCTAATGATGCCCGTTCCCAGAAATGCGATCAAGAACCGCCATCTTCCGAGCATGGCTTCAAGCGCAGGGGCGAAAATCAGAATTGAAAAAGCATTGAAAAGTATGTGAGAAAAGGTGATGTGCAGAAAAATGGGCGTGATCAGTTCCCACCAGGCCCCTTGCATAATGGCAGCATTTGATCCTACTAAAGATTGGAAAATTTGGTAGGCGAAAAACGGTGCGGTTTTCCACGTCCCTGTAATTAAAAGCATCAGATAAACCGCTATGTCGACCGCCAGAATAAGAGAAGTGACAGGATACTGCTTCAGAAAAAATTTAAACGGTTCGTTTCGGATAAACAAGCCTCGGGCGACCTCCTTAAAAAAATGATCTTCAATTAAGTATAGGGTAAAATAGACCACAAGTGGTAGTGATGTTAGAAAACTTGGCGAAGTCAAACCCTGGCGCAGGCTGAGCCTTAGTTGCGGAGGCCAGGGCGGCCTAATGCCGAACATGCCGCAGGACGCGGCGATCTGTTCGGTCGCTTATACTATAATCCTTTAAAAATTTATACCTTTTTATAGTATAAAGAATACGCCTGCCGGCAAGAGGCAGAGAACCTTGGCCGGACTTTGGCGGAGTGCCGAAGCCGCGTCCAGGTCTCCGGCTGAATCAAAAACGTTTTAAATTGCGGAGGACAGAAATGATTACGGGTATCGGTATCGATGTTACTGAAATAAACCGAATGATGAAACATATTCATGATGAGGCATTTATCAGCCGCATCCTGACCCCGGAGGAACGTAAACAGTATTCTCCTCTCGGGACAAAAAGGAAAGCGGAATTTCTTGCCGGGCGGTTCTCGGCAAAAGAGGCCTACGCGAAAGCGAAGGGAACCGGTCTCGGCGCGAATCTATCATTTCAGGATCTGACTGTTCTCAATAACTCGCTCGGATGCCCGGTTTTAAAAGACAGGACATCTCCTGGCACGGTCATTCATGTCTCAATCACACATACCGGCACCGTGGCCGCCTCGGTGGCAATTATTGAAAGCCAGTCATGCTAGTCTGCATAATAAAGGACTTTGTCTCATATAGTTTACTACGCTGGGAGGGACTATTATGCACGTCGTATCGCGGGAAGAGATGCAGGCCATTGATCGTTATACCATTGAGCAGATCGGACTGGGAGGGCCGCTGCTTATGGAGAATGCAGGGCGGGCGGTTTTTGCGGAGCTCGCCCCTGAACTGAATGCAGGAAAGAAAGTTATGGTCATCATCGGGAAAGGAAACAACGGCGGAGACGGTTTTGTCATTGCCCGGCAGTTGTTAGACAGTCAGGCCTATGAAGAAACATGGCTTCTGGCGGATCCCGAAGAGATAACAGGGGCCGCGGCTTACCATATGAATGCCTACCGGGCCGCCGGAGGGACGATCCAGCGGATTTCAGAAAACGAAGAAGCTTTCACAACCAGCGTCGGGCAGGCGGATCTGATTGTCGATGCACTGCTTGGCACGGGTATTCATGGAGTGCCTTATCCCGGTTATCTTCAAGTGATCGGGATAATCAACCGGTCCGGCGCGAGGGTTGTTTCCGTTGATCTGCCGAGCGGGGTGCCGGCGGATGGGGAACCCTTCGCACATGAGGCTGTTGACGCCGATCTTACTCTGACACTCGAGTGCCCGAAGCTTGCACAGTTTGTCCAGCCGGGCGCACGGCATTTCGGTGAAGTGCGGACACTCCGGATCGGAATTCCCGAATCAGCCTTCAAGAGCCTGGGTATAAGGAGAAAGGTATGGCAGAGAGAAGATATCATGCGAACGTTGCCTAGGCGGGATCCTTTCTCGCATAAAGGATCACACGGGAAGGGGCTTCTGATCGCCGGTTCACAGCAAATGCCAGGAGCGGCCTTCTTTGCGGCTAAAGCGGCACTCCGATCGGGCATCGGGCTGCTTAAGGTCAGTGTTCCCGATCAGGTGCGCCCGATCATCGCCGCGCATCTTCCGGAAACCATGTTTATGCCGCGGACGGCCGCTGATTTTCAGGGATTGTCGGGTCTTGCCGTCGGCCCGGGGCTTGGGCGTGAACCGGAGCAGGCGGCGCTTGTGAGGCGCGTATTGGAATATGAAGAAATACCGTGTGTCATCGATGCGGACGGAATTTATCATTTGAAAAGCATGCTTGACCTGCTCAGGGAGCGCCGCATACCTGCCGTTCTTTCCCCTCATCCCGGGGAGATGGCTCATCTGCTGGATCTGTCCGTCAAGGATGTGGAAGTCAGCCGCTTCAATGTATCAAAGGCTTTTGCGGAAAAGTATCACGTTTATCTTGTGTTAAAAGGAAAAAACACGATCATTACGGCGCCCGACGGCGAACAGGCTGTGAATGTGACCGGAAATGCGGCACTGGCGAAGGGAGGATCCGGAGATGTTCTGACTGGCATTCTCTTTGCCTTCCTCCTTCAGCACCGGCGGATGATGGATGCGGTCTGCAACGCCGTTTATCTTCATGGCGCGGTTGCCGATGATCTGGTGCGAAGCGGCCATTCCATGCTGGACGTTCTGGCATCGGATCTGATTGATCGGATTCCTCCCGTTCTTCATCATCTCTACCGTGACGCGATGCGCTAGTATAGAATCCCTCCTTTGTCACCGAATAGAGGCAAAGGGGTTGGATACAAATGAAAAGATGGTCGGCTGCACTGCTTGCCCTGGTCCTGATCATTTCCATTTTATCGGGTTGCGGGGCGAAGTCGGAAAAAGATGTTGTTCAGGGTCTCAGCAAAAAGATAGAGGATATCAACAGTTATCAGACCGACGCGACGATGACTTTCCAGCATAATGGAAAAAAACAAACGTACCAGGCGAATATTTCTTTTCAAAAACCTTATTATTACAGAGTGGCGCTAAGTGACGGCAATAAAGGAAACAATCAGATGATCTTGCGCAATTCGGACGGCGTATTTGTGCTCACACCCGAGCTGAACAAGAGCTACCGGTTCGAGAGTAACTGGCCGAATAACCGCAGCCAGGCCTATCTCTATCATTCCCTGGCTAAAGATATACTGAATGATCCCAATCCGGGTTTCACGGCAAAAGAGAATCAGTATATATTTGATACCAAAACCAATTACAACACGGCCCAGCTTTCCAATCAGCAGATCGCCCTGAACAAAGATCTGACTCCGGTGAACGTTCGGATCCTGGACAAAGATCAGAATGTTATTGTGACGGTGGTATTCAAAAATTTCAAAGTGAATCCGTCTCTTGATAAGAGTATTTTCGACGTTAACAAAAACATGACGGCGGCAAGAATTGGAAAGACACAGGCAGCTTCCTCGGCTGCGGAAACGTTCAAGGTGCAATATCCGACGGCCAAAATTTCCGGAACAACACTTTCATCAATGACACCTGAGACGACGGAGGCAGGAGAGAAGTACGTACTCAAATACGGCGGACAAAAGCCCTTCACATTAATTGAGTCGAAGAGTTCGGCGGCGGTGTCCAGTGTACCGATGCTCGCGAGCGGCGATCCGGCAAACCTTGGATTTTCAATCGGATCGGTGAACAACAATACACTCACCTGGTCTTACAGCGGCACGGATTACTTTCTTGCTTCCGATAAACTGACACAGGATGAATTGATTACCGTCGCACAGTCGACGAACGGAATTGTCGTGAAATGAATCAGTTAAATCAGCTAGATGCTTCTGCCGTCTCCGGCGGGAGCTCTTTTTTTGTCTGAAAAAAGCAGGCGGACGGATTGTAAATCATCTTTCGTTTTCCGCCGAGAAGTGATTAAATAGATAAGGAATCGGTGCCGCGCGCAAGGTTCGATCAAAAAAATATATTCACATGTTTCATTCAGGTTGTATTTCCAGATTATATAAAAGGCTGGGGACGGAAAATGGAGACGTCTTTTTTTAGAGAGACATGGGCTGACATTGATTTGGACGCGATTGCGGACAATGTCGCAAGCATGAAAAAAAGAATTCCCGAGGATACAGCGCTTATGGCGGTGGTCAAGGCGAACGCCTACGGCCACGGAGCTGTTCACGCAGCTGAAACGGCCCTCGAAAACGGTGCGGAATGGCTGGCGGTGGCACTGCTGGATGAAGCGCTTGCGCTTCGGAAACATGGAATCGAAGCACCTGTGCTTGTCCTTTCTCCGATTCGGCCGGAAGATGCAGAAATGGCGGCGAAGTACCACATTTCGCTGACCGTTTTTCAGAAAGAATGGGTGAAAGAAGCCGCGCAAGCCTATCACTCCGGCGAACCGGTGTTTCTGCATATCGCCTGCGACACCGGCATGGGGCGGATCGGCGTCCGCACCAGGGAAGAGGCCGCTGCGCTGGCCGGGGAAATTGGAAAAGACAGGCGGTTTGTTACCGAAGGGCTGTTCACCCACTTTGCGACAGCGGATCAGGATGATGAAAATTATTTCAATGAGCAGTACCGCCGTTTTGAAACGATGATCGACTGGTTCTCGGATCTGGGCATCCATCCCCCGGTCATTCACTGCGGCAACAGTGCCGCGACACTGAAATACCCTACAGAAAAGCGTCATCTTTTTAATATGGTGCGTTACGGCATAGCCATGTATGGGCTTTCTCCTTCACCGGAAATGGCGAAAAAGCTTCCCTTTGAATTGAAACGGGCGCTTTCTCTGCACAGTTGTCTGACCAATGTCAAAAAGGTGAAGGCCGGATCGGCGATCGGCTACGGAGCGACGTACCGCGCCAAGACCGATGAGTGGATCGGAACTGTGCCGATCGGCTATGCCGACGGATGGCTGAGAGCCCTGTCAGGTTCGGATATTCTGGTCGGCGGCCTCAGGTGCCCGATTGTCGGCCGGATCTGTATGGATCAGCTGATGTGCCGCCTGCCCGACGCTTTTCCTGTCGGAACAAAAGTCACGCTGATCGGGAAAGACGGCGCCGATGAGATCACCGCTGATCAGCTTGCCGAAAAACTGCGGACGATCAATTACGAAATCACGTGCATGATCCATCCCCGTGTTCCGAGGGTCTTCTGGAAAAACGGGAAACGAATCGGCACCGTCAACCCTGTACTTGACGATTGCCTGAGACGTGCAGCGGAATAAAAACTGTAAAACATGATCCGGTATGACAATGGGAGGGTATCGAAGGCTGCAGCCAGCGGTTTGAATACTTTTCCACAAAATAGTTAAATTTTATAAAAAACAGGGACAAAAACACTCGATTTTTGCCGGAAATTGCTTTGCAAAACTATTTTGAGAATGTTAAGATAAAACCTAGAAAAGAAAAGAGACTTTCTAACTAAAGTGGTGGGGGTACAGGCATGTCCGAATCGAAATTGAAACAAATCATGCTCAGTTTGCCGCAGCATTTGCTAAATGAAATAGACGGAATCGCAAGCCAGGATAAAGTGAACCGCAGTGAATTTCTCCATCGCGCCATTAGAATGTATTTACGTGAACGAAACAAAGGCCATGTCCGTGAAATCATGCGTCAGGGCTATATGGAAATGGCCAAAATTAACCTGAACATCGCTTCTGAGGCATTTCTTGCTGAAGAGGAGGCAGAGATTACTCTGGAACGCCTAGTTAGCGGGGTGTGAAGGAGTGATTGTTAAGCGCGGCGATGTATACTTTGCGGATCTTTCTCCTGTCGTCGGGTCTGAGCAGGGCGGGGTTCGCCCAGTGCTCATCATCCAAAACGACATAGGCAATCGTTTTAGCCCGACGGTCGTTGTCGCGGCGATTACCGCCCAGATTCAAAAGGCAAAACTTCCGACTCATGTGGAGATTGATGCAAAGCGATATGGTTTCGACCGTGACTCCGTCATTTTATTGGAACAGATCAGAACCATTGACAAACAGCGGCTGACGGATAAAATCGCTCATCTTGATGAAGAGATGATGGGGCGGGTTAACAAAGCCATACAAATCAGTCTCAGTCTGGTCGATTTCTAGACTTTTTATGGGCAATGTACCTATGACAAACGGATAGAGAGAGGCATTTTTCTGGAAAGAGGGAAAAATGCCTCTTTTTATATTTTTCTGTTATTTTATCGGTTAAAAGTTTGCCTTGCTTGTGCCGGCATGAAATAATAATGGGTAGGATGTCTTAAAAAAATGGGTCCTTGCTGTGAGGACGCCTAAGAATAATCGCAAACTGCAGCTCGGTATTCGATCGGGAACGATGGGAGGAGCGGGAGATGATGGATTATAATGAGCGCCTGATCATGTATAAAATCATGCTGACTCACTACATCACGCAGCGAAAAGAGACCATACTTCAAAGAGGGCAGAAACTGAGCCGGAAAATGATAGAAAATGGTGTGACGCCGGACGACGTGGTCGGCGCGCATATCGATGTGGTAAGCCGGATGTTTGTGAATGTCGATGAAAGAATTACGGCTTCGCTTGAATTTCTGATGGAAGTGATGGCCGGCTTCGGGGCCGACTATCGTGAATACCAGAGCCTCAAAAACCGTCAGAAACAGTTGGACACGGAAATCGACATTGCGGCTGATGTCCAAAAAGCGCTTCTGGAAGGGACGGTTCCTGAATGCCACTTCGCGGATATCGGCGTTGTCAGCGAACCGGCCAAGAAAATGAGTGGGGACTATTATCAGTTCGTTAAGGGCGAAAGCGGTTCTCTAGGCGTGGCTGTGGCTGATATTGTCGGGAAAGGGATTCCTGCAGCCATGTGTATGTCGATGATTAAATATGCGATGGACAGTCTGTCCGAAAACCGCCAGGGTCCGCCTGTTGTTCTGGCCAGTTTGAACCGTGTGGTGGAGCGGAATGTGGATCCAAGCATGTTTATCACGATGTTTTACGGTGTCTATAATCCCACGGGCCGTACTTTCTCATTTTCATCGGCGGGGCACGAACCCGGTTTTTATTACACAGCGGCTTGTGATCAATTTGATGATCTGGAAGCACGGGGCCTCGCGCTCGGGCTCTCCCCCAAAACAAGATACAGAGAATATTCGAGGCACGTGTCGCCGGGGGACATGATTATCCTGCTGACGGACGGGGTGACAGAGAGCCGGATTGACCGCGAATTTGTCGGGCGGGAAAGATTGATCGGACTGATTCGGAAATACATGAGTCTGCCTGCGCGGGAACTGGTTGAAAAGGTTTTTTATGAACTTGAGAAGATGCAGGACTTTGAATTGCATGATGATTTTACATTCATTGCCATGAAATTCTGAGTTTGCGGTTCGAAAGAAGCGGGTATTATCATTAAGGCATTACCGAAATCAGGAGGTTGACAATGAACATTAACGTTGAGCGGCAGAAAATGGCGGACAGGCTTTTTCTCGTTGCTGTTGAGGGAGAAATTGACGTCTACACGGCGCCGGTCCTGAAAAAGGAACTGCTTCCACTGACAGAGATAAGCGGCACCGGCGTTACGCTTGATTTAAGCAGGACTGTCTATATCGACAGCACGGCTCTCGGCGTCATCATTGCAGCGCTTAAATCTGCCGCACGCAACCGCTGCCGTTTCTCAGTTGTCGGGATGTCGCCGCGCGTGGAACGTCTTTTTACTATTACAGGACTAATGGAAATTTTACGACGGGAAAAAATTGCTGAGGGGGATAATTAATTAATGGACAAAACAGTGGATGTCATCAAACTGACGATTCCCGCGAAACCGGAGTATGTCAGTATTGCCAGACTGGCCAGCTCCGGGGCGGCGTGCAGAATGGGCTACTCTTTTGATGATATCGAGGATATTAAAATCGCCGTTTCGGAGGCTTGTACAAACGCGGTCAGCCATGCGTATAAACATCAAAGTCTGGGAAGTATACAGATCATGATTGAATGCCGGAAACATTCACTGAGTATAACGGTCATAGATACCGGGACCAGCTTCAATCTTCAAAAAGTGCTTGGAGAGCTCAAACCCCTTGACACTTCCCTTTCTTTAAGTCAAGTGAGCGAAGGAGGGCTGGGGCTTTTCCTGATCGACTCGCTGATGGACGAAGTGACCATCAGCGGTGAGCGCGGTGTGGTTGTCAAGATGATCAAGTTTCTCAAAAGAGACGGGGTGGAGCGTAGTGCCGACAAAGTCTCAACAGCAACAGATTGAGATCCAGCAGATCATATTAGCCTACCAGAAAGATCCTGATAATGAATCTCTCCAGACCAGGTTGATCAGTCATTATGAGAATCTGGTCGGAGCGCTCTCAAACAGGTTTGCAAGAGACAGAAATGTACGGGAAGATCTGTTTCAGGTAGGGATGATCGGCCTGGTTTCCGCACTGAAACGATTTGATCCGTCCTATGACCGCAGTTTCGAATCATTTGCCGTTCCGACAATCATTGGCGAAATTAAGCGGTACATCAGGGACAAGACGTGGAGCGTCCATGTGCCGAGGCGCATCAAGGAACTTGGACCAAAGATTAAACGGGTCGCAGAAGAGCTGACAAACGATTTGCAGCGTTCGCCAACGGTAGAGGAAATTGCCGAGGCGGTCGGTGAAAGTGAAGAAAGCATTCTGGAAGCGATGGAGATGACCCGCAGCTACAACGCCCTTTCGGTGGATTCGCAGATTGAATCCGATTCCGAAGGGGGAACGGTCACGCTCCTTGATATCGTGGGAAGTCAGGATAAAGGCTTCGAAAAGGTAAACAAGAAAATGATCCTTGAAAAAGCGTTTCAGGTTTTAACGGAACGTGAAAAAGAAATATTGGTCTGCACATACTTTGATAATTTAAGCCAGAAGGAAACCGGAGAAAGGCTCGGAATTTCCCAGATGCATGTGTCGCGTCTTCAGAGAAGAGCTTTGCGGAAACTCAGAGAAACTTTTCCCCATGAAGACTCCGATAAATTAACCGAATTATGAAAATTTTAAAACGCATATGAACGTCGGATATTGCTGAGCATCCGATTTCCTTGTCGGGTAACAGATGGAGTTTGAAAGCTTGCCGTCCTAGCCGCAAGCGGAATTGAATCGGCGAACGGCAAACTGAACGATCCTTTACTTGCCCATTGGCGGGCCTTCTTGAAAGGACTATTTTTTTTGCCCTTTTTATTAAAATGAAAAGGTGAAGCCGAGATGCGCGTGTTTCTGCTATGATAGATGAAAGAGGGGGACACAAAATGGACGGTATCTATTTACATATCGCAAAAGATCTGGGGATTGCTGCGAAACAGGCTGAACAGGTGATCCGCCTTCTGGAAGACGACAACACGATTCCTTTCATTGCCCGTTACAGGAAAGAAATGACCGGCGGGCTTGACGAGGTTCAGATAGAGCAGATTCAAAGTGCCTACGTTTATAGCCGGCAGCTGCAGAAGCGGAAAGAAGAGGTAATCGCTCGGATTGAAGAGCTGGGCAAACTGGATGAAAGCCTGAAACGGAAAATAAATCATGCAGCAAAACTGCGCGACGTCGAAGACTTGTATTTGCCTTACCGGCAAAAACGGAGAACAAGGGCGGCCATTGCGAGGGACAAAGGGCTCGAACCGTTTGCCGACTGGCTGATGGGGCTCCCTGAGACACCTGTCGAAGAGGAGGCGGCGCGGTTTGTATCTGAGGAAAAAGAGCTTTATACCATTGACGATGTCATCCGGGGCGCCCGGGATATTGTGGCGGAACGGCTGGCCGACAGCGCTGATCTGCGGGCACTGGCTCGGCGGGAAACATTCGACCGGGGCGTGATTCAGGTGCGGGCTGGGAAGAATAAGGACCGGGACGAGAAGAAAGTGTACGAGATGTATTACGAGTACAGGGAGCAGGCGAAAAAAATAGTGCCGCACCGTATTCTGGCGATCAATCGCGGAGAGAAGGAAGGAGTTCTGAAAGTGGCGGTCGAGGCGCCTGAAGACAGAATTGTGCCGGCCGTCAGGCGCACCCTTATCAGGGGGAAGAGAACAGCCGCAGGAGATATTCTTCATGCCTGTTCCGAGGATGCTTACAAGAGGCTGATCGCGCCTGCCGTAGAACGGGAACTTCGCCAGGAGCTGACCGAAAAGGCGGAAAAACAGGCCATTCATATTTTTTCAGAAAATCTCCGCGGACTGCTTCTTCAGCCGCCGATAAGGGAAAAGACGGTGCTCGGCATCGATCCGGCTTACAGGACCGGCTGCAAACTCGCTATCGTCGATCCGACCGGCAAGGTACTCGACATATCGCTTATTTATCCGACGCCTCCCAGATCCGAGATCGAATCCGCGCGCAGAACGGTGCTGTCACTGATTGAAAAATATCACGTAGACATGATTGCTATCGGTAACGGTACGGCATCCCGTGAAACCGAAGCGTTTATCGCAGGAACTTTAAAAGAGGTTCAGAACAGAACGGTCTACTACGTGATTGTCAATGAGGCGGGGGCAAGTGTATACTCCGCTTCTGCGGCGGCAAGAGAAGAATTCCCCGAACTGCACGTTGAAGAAAGAAGCGCCATCTCAATCGCAAGACGCCTTCAGGATCCTCTTGCCGAACTGGTTAAGGTCGACCCTAAATCCGTGGGTGTCGGCGAATATCAGCACGACGTGTCCCAAAAAGAACTGAATGAATCGCTCGGATTCGTTGTTGAAACGGCTGTGAACAGGGTTGGCGTCAATGTGAACACGGCGTCCCCGGAACTGCTGCAGTACGTGGCGGGGCTGTCGAAAACGGTTGCCGCCAATCTGGTCGCGGAACGCAGTAAAAGAGGCAAGTTTGGCAGCCGGGAAGAGCTGAAGGAAGTGCCACGCCTTGGAATCCGTGCTTTCGAACAGTGCGCAGGTTTTTTAAGAATAAGCGGCGGCGAGCCGCTCGACAATACGCCAATACATCCGGAAAGCTACACCGGGGTCAGAAAACTTTTGAATAAAATTGGCTGCCGGATGGAGGAGATCGGTTCGGACGGTTTAAGAAACAGGCTTGAGGCTCTGGACATTCCGCAAACGGCTGCTGAACTTGCGATCGGGGAACCGACACTTGAAGATATGATTGAAGCCTTGATCCGGCCGGGACGAGATCCGCGCGATGATGTCAAAAAACCCCTTTTGAAGACAGACGTACTGGAATTGAAGGATCTGCGGGAGGGCATGAGACTTGAAGGGACGGTTCGCAACGTTGTGGATTTCGGCGCGTTTGTTGACATCGGTGTTAAACAGGATGGCCTTGTTCACATCTCGAGGCTTTCCGAACACTTTGTCAGGCATCCGCTTGACGTCGTCAGCGTCGGACAGATTGTCACGGTCTGGGTCGACAGCATTGATCTTGAAAAAGGACGCGCTTCTTTAACAATGATCGCGCCGCAGAAGAAGATGTAAGTGTCCTTCACGTTATCTCATGCAGCGGGGAGACGGCGCTGGGGTGTATGCGGAACTCGATCAACAATTTTTGGGAAAGGAAGGACAAAATGACTGACGAAGAACTGCAAGATCTTGTGCAGCGCGTTTCGATTGAAAGTTTCCATCTCCCGTTCCGCCATCGCGCAGTGTTTAATCCGCGGCTGAGAACGACGGGCGGGCGCTATCTTTTAGGCAGCCATTGTTTGGAATTCAATGTGTATCAATTGCAGCATTTCGGGATGGAAGATTTTGTGAAAATCATTAAGCACGAACTTTGCCATTATCATCTTCATTTGTGCGGAGGCGGTTATAGACACAGGGACTCCGATTTTCGAAAACTGCTCCGGCAGGTCGGCGGATCCAGATTTTGCGGCACTATCCCAGGCATGAGCAATTCCTCGGCTCTGCAGTATGTCTATCGATGCAGAAAATGCGGGACATCGTTTATCCGAAGACGGCGCCTTGATACAAGACGGTATGTCTGTGCTTCGTGCGGCGGAAAGATTCAATTAATGAAACGGGAACACAGGATTGAAAGAAATGATAAAGAAAAATAAAAAAGGGGTTGACGCAGTATTTGTTTTTATGTTAAATTAGTAAAGTCGTCAAAAGGACGAGGGATATGATTGATACTGTTAGAGCTTGGTTGACAAGCTGGTATCAGTAGTGTAAAATTCCTGTGACTTTGTAGGAAAGGCCACTTATTCCACAGTAGCTCAGTGGTAGAGCAATCGGCTGTTAACCGATCGGTCGTAGGTTCGAACCCTACCTGTGGAGCCATGGAGAAGTACCCAAGCCGGCTGAAGGGGCTCCCCTGCTAAGGGAGTAGACGGTGTAAATCGTGCGAGGGTTCGAATCCCTCCTTCTCCGCCATTTTTTCTTTTTTTACTGTGGCCCGTTCGTCAAGCGGTTAAGACACCACCCTTTCACGGTGGGTTCGTGGGTTCGAATCCCGCACGGGTCACCATTGATGATAGCTTGATTTAATAATGCGGACCCGTGGTGCAGTGGTTAACATGCCTGCCTGTCACGCAGGAGATCGTCGGTTCAAGTCCGATCGGGTCCGCCATATATTTGACGGATTTTGAAACTTAAAAACGAATAGTGTTTTACATAGGTTTTTTGGCCCATAGCCAAGCGGTAAGGCAGCGGTTTTTGGTACCGTCATGCGCTGGTTCGAATCCAGCTGGGCCAGCCACATGAGCCACTAGCTCAGGGGTAGAGCATCTGACTTTTAATCAGAGGGTCGAAGGTTCAAATCCTTCGTGGCTCATTTTCAGCGGGTGTGGCGGAATTGGCAGACGCGCTAGATTTAGGATCTAGTGTTTTGCAACGTGGGGGTTCGAGTCCCTTCACCCGCACCATATTCATTATTATGCGGTCGTGGCGGAATGGCAGACGCGCTAGCTTGAGGGGCTAGTGGAGGCAACTTCGTGGAGGTTCGAGTCCTCTCGACCGCACCATTTTTATTTATTATGCGCCCTTAGCTCAATTGGATAGAGCGTCTGACTACGGATCAGAAGGCTGGGGATTCGAGTTCTCTAGGGCGCACCATATCGGGAAGTGGCTCAGCTTGGTAGAGCATCTGGTTTGGGACCAGAGGGTCGCAGGTTCAAATCCTGTCTTCCCGACCATTATCGTCGCGCGGGTGTAGTTTAGTGGTAAAACAAGAGCCTTCCAAGCTCTGGTCGTGGGTTCGATTCCCATCACCCGCTCCATTATAATTTTACTTTAATTATAAATGGGCCTGTAGCTCAGCTGGTTAGAGCGCACGCCTGATAAGCGTGAGGTCGGTGGTTCAAGTCCACTCAGGCCCACCATTTATCTTCAAATGGAATGTTCCTTGAAAACTGAACAAAAGCCAAGCGTGATTGAAAAAGGGTAAACCCTTGAATCAATTCAAATAGCTATGGATTCAAACGCGTATAAAAGATTGATACGGATAGAAATTATCCGGTAAGCACTACTTTTTGGAGAGTTTGATCCTGGC
>NZ_BMOK01000006.1:0-104473 GCF_014647035.1 Sporolactobacillus putidus
ATTCGTTTACACTATTGGGTACACGCTGGCAGATAAAAATTTGCCTACAAAGACTTGACTCAATCAAGTTGTCTTATCTTATTGACGATTGTAATATGTTTTGTTAAAATATTTAGGTTGACGAATTAAGAGTTACGTTTTGGGGCATTAGCTCAGCTGGGAGAGCGTTGCCTTCGCATGGCAGAGGTCAGGGGTTCGATCCCCCTATGCTCCATCAGATAGTTTGTTTAAAGCCGTCGCATCGAAATGATGCGGCGGCTCTTGCTTTATGTTATATTGGGTTTAGTTACGGCTGATATTTCATATTTTATGTCTTATTGTGGAGACTTGAAAGTATGAATAAATATGTATATAAGAGTGCAGATAGAGAAAAGAAAATACATTTATTTTATGACAAGGTTTTGGCAGATTTAGCAGTACCCTATAGCGAGCAATACATAGAAACATCTTTTGGGAAAACCCATATGCTGATCGTTGGTTCTCCCGATAAACCTTCTATTTTCACAGTACATGGCGGCAATGGAATCAATCCCTTAAACCTAAAGCTGTTTTTGCCATTGTTAGAACACTTCTGTATCTATGCCCCGGACGTAATAGGTTTTCCGGGAAAAAGCGAGCCAATAAGAATGAACCCTAAAGATGACAGTTACGGGATATGGCTAAAAGAATTGTTGGAAAAGTTAAATATCAGTAGCATTCCATTTATTGTCAGCTCATACAGCTCAGCAATGCTTTTAACTCTTGCTAAAGTCGCACCGGAGAAAATTGCAAAAGCTGTTTTATTAGTGCCATCGGGTATTGCACACGGTTCGATTTTTTCAATTGTTCAGAAACAAATGCTGCCTTTTATGACCTATTCAATAAAACCAACAGACTCAAGATTAAAAAAAGCGTTTAAACCCATGCTGACAGAGGAAGATGCCGTTTGGTACGACTTTTTCCACATTATGCTAACCGATTATAAGATGGAAATGAGAGCCCCGAGAGAGTTTTCAGCGAAAGAGATGGAACGATTCAAAGCACCTTTATTCATTATTGCATCAAATGAAGACATCTTTTTTCCTGCAAATAGAGTTTTTCCAAAGGCAGATAAAATCTTTCACAATATAAAAATTAGAAAAACTATTGATGGAAAGCATCTACCTTCGCCAAGTACCATGAATGCACTATGCGAAGAAATCGTCGATTTTCTGTTGGACTAGCTAGGTCCTATAAACTGTCGTATTCATATAAGAAGCCGCGTTTGCCCCGGGTGCAATCATTTTATCGGTCGTCATACATGATTTATCAGTCGTTACCATCATTTTATCGGTCGTCGCCAGCAAATGATCAGTCGTTACTGTTCGTTTATCGGTCGTTATCTGCAAATGATCAGCCGTCACAGAAAAAAGCATCAATTGATCGATTAAATTTAAACAGTTTAACGTTGATTAACTACCGCCTAAAAGGCAACCGCAACCACTGGTTGACAAATTGACAGCCTTGCTTGGTAGTCATCAATCCCGAAAATGAATATTCTTGATTCGAGGTGATGAGCATGACTTTTCAGGAAAAACTGCAAACACTGAGAAAACAGAACGGCATGTCTCAGGAAAAATTAGCCGAGATGCTCGGTATTTCGAGACAGGCCGTATCAAAATGGGAGTCAGGGCAATCCTATCCGGACATGGACAAATTAATCGCACTCAGCGATTTGTTCAAGGTCAGTATCGACAGCCTGATTAAAGAGAAACAGCCGAATGAAACAGGGCCTTATCGTGAACACAACCCGGCATTATATTATCCGTCCATTCATTATGAGTATAAAAGCAAAAGATCGCTGTTCGGACTTCCCCTCGTTCACATCAATGTTGGTCTCGGATTCTATACTGCAAAAGGAATTCTGGCCATCGGCAATATATCCCTCGGCCTTCTGTCCATCGGAGGAGTCGCACTAGGGGGACTTTGCCTCGGGGCATTATCGATCGGGCTGATCGGACTCGCCGGAGCGGCATTGGGACTGCTCCTTTCGATCGGCGGTTTGTCGATCGGCGCGCTCGCTGTTGGCGGTATGGCAATCGGCATTATAACGTTAGGCGGACTTTCGATCGGAATGTTCTCAGTCGGTGGAGCGGCGTTTGCTTCTCATATAGCAATCGGCGGCTATGCAAACGGACCTATCGCTATTGGACACACTGCAAGAGGTATCGAAACCATTGTGTCGCATTCGCAAACAGGTCTTGATGACATTTCAGCAAAGCAGGTCAGAAGCTTAATCCTAAAGGAGTATCCGGGTCTCTGGAAACCGATTCTCGACTGGCTGACACTATTCTTCCGCTGACAACCTCCGGGAAAAGCTTGCTGTTGAATGACAATAAAAAGTTGTTTAATTACAAATAAAGTCGTTTAAAAATTACAATAAAGTTGTTTCATTTTGGTGTTGCACAGTAAAACACGAACTGTTCATAAAATCGATAGGAGTGAAGTAAAGATCTGACAATATATAATGGCTGAACTTTTTTGTCATGTTGACTCAGCTTGGTCCAATTTGAATTTCGGTTCGATTTTTGCCGGATTCGGTTCTACTTTTCAATATTTCGGTTCGACTTCTTCCCGTTTCGGTTCAAATTCTTATTTTCGGTTCGACTTTTGCCAGATTCGGTTCTACTTTTCAATATTTCGGTTCGACTTCTTCCCGTTTCGGTTCAACTTCTCATTTTTGGTTCGATTTTTGCCGGATTCGGTACTACTTTTCAATATTTCGGTTCGACTTTTTCGCGTTTTGGCTCGACTTTCTCCTGATTGGGTTCAGCTTTCTAAATTCGATCGAACTGTTGCGCATTGTCCGTCAACTGCACAACAGACCATTTCTATAATTATAAAGCAGTAAAGGACTTTTTTATCATGAAATCTTAGATTGAATCATGGGGTGACTACATGAGTATATAACTATTTTTTTTACATGACGACTTAATTAAACGGAAGAACGCTGTTTAGCTGCTCTGAGTAAACAACTTTATTTGTATTTATCAATTTTAAACAACTTTATTTTGTAATGGAACAATTTTACAGCATAGGAATGCGGCTTCACGGCTTCATTTTTAAACAACTTTATTGTCAATGCACACTTACTACGCGGAAAACAAAGAGACAGAAAAAAATCAAAGGGTTAAGCATTGATGCGACTTTGCCCTTTGAATTTTTCAGTTTTGTCCATATTTTGCAAAGCCACGAGTTGGGAACCTTTATCTCAAAAAAGTGGATGAACATAAGTGCCGCGTCCTGCGGAGTATTCGGCATTAGGCCGGCATAACTGGTTAAGAAGTCTTTCCGATTTGATTCATCTTAATCCGGAGTATTGAACGAAAATCAAGGACGGCCGTCACCCATCCCCTGAAGCAGCGGAAAGTCTCTCCCTGATTTTCGTCGCCCCATCCTCCTCTGTCTTACTTCAACCGTAAAAGGCCGAGTACTTTCTGAATGCCGAACCCGACAACGCTGTAGACAATCAGGGCGAATACCGCAGAGAGGTCAAGCGTGTGTCCGCTGAAAACGACCGGATGGAATATCCCCTGAAACGGCTGAAGAATCGGCTGGCTCAGACCGTTCAGCAGTCTGACAAACGGTGTTTCATTAGCTCCGAAAAATTGAAGCAGTATTTCCAAAGCAATGATGACTTGAACAAAAGTCAGGAGAATGCTGACGAGTTTCGGCAGCATTCCGGCATTTTTACCTTTCACCATTTAATTCTTCCCTTCCGTTTGAGCGCATAAAACATGTCTCATTGATCCGCTGATATTCATGTTAAGGGATTAACGTTCGTCCGTCAAACGGAAAAAAGGCCTTGCCGCTACCGGTAAGGCCTTCTTCCTGAAATCTTTGTCGCTTTAATTTTCAAATAGATACACTGTTGTTCTTTTCACTTGGGCAAAAAATGACGCCGCCGGATTCGATCCTCAGTGATTGAGCCGTTTTTCGAGAACTTCTTTTTCCTTTTCAAAACCCGGTTTGCCGAGCAGCGCGAACATATTCTTCTTATAGGCTTCGACGCCCGGCTGGTTGAACGGATTGACGCCGAGCAGATAGCCGCTGACGGCAACCGCTTTTTCGAAGAAATAAATCAGATAGCCGAAATGATACGCCGTCAGTTCCGGAATCGTGACGACAAGCTGAGGCACCTGTCCATCGGTATGTGCCAGACGTACGCCCTCGGCAGCCTTTTTATTGACGAAATCCATCGTCTTGTCGGCGAGGTAATTCAGATTGTCCAGATTCCCCTCTTCCGCTTTGATCGTCATATTTCTGCGCGGTTCCCCGACGAGCACAGCCGTTTCGAACATCACTCTGCGGCCTTCCTGGACAAACTGGCCAAGCGAATGAAGATCTGTGCTGAAATCAGCCGATGAAGGGTACAAACCTTTAAAATCCTTGCCTTCGCTTTCACCGAACAGCTGCTTCCACCATTCGGCAAAATAATGAAGATGCGGTTCAAAATTAACGAGCATCTCGACAGTTTTGCCTTTGCTGTAAAGAATGTTGCGGACCGCCGCATACTGGTAGGCCGGATTCTTGCTTAGATCCGGCTCGCTGAAATCGTTCTGCGCGTCGCGGGCGCCGGCCATCAGCTGGTCGATATCGATACCGGAAACCGCAATGGGCAGGAGTCCGACGGCAGTCAGAACCGAGAAACGTCCGCCGACGTCGTCAGGAATGACAAAGGATTCGTAGCCTTCCTTGTCGGCTAGAGTCTTCAACGCCCCCTTGGCTTTATCCGTAGTCGCAAAAATACGGCCTTTCGCTTCCTCTTTGCCATATTTTTTTTCTAGAAATTCACGGAATATCCGGAAAGCAATTGCCGGTTCGGTCGTCGTTCCGGACTTGGAAATGACGTTGACCGATACATCCTTATCTTTCAGCAAATCAAAAAGTTCACCCAGATAAGTTGGGCTGATGCTGTTGCCTGCAAAGAAAATCTGCGGTGTTTTGCGATCGCTTTCAGGAAGCTCGTTATAAAACGAGTGATTGAGTGTCTGAATTGCCGCACGTGCCCCGAGATAGGATCCGCCGATACCGATGACAACCAGCACATCCGAATCGTTCTTAATCTTTTCGGCAGCCTTTTGAATGCGGGCGAATTCTTCTTTGTCATAGTCGGTCGGAAGATCCAGCCAGCCGATAAAGTCGTTGCCTGCCCCTGTTTTTTCATGAATCGTCTTGTGAGCCGCGGATACGGCCGCCGATAAGTAATCCAATTCGTGTTCCGAAAAAAACGGAAGCGCACTGCTGTAATCAAAAGCAACTTTCTTAGCCATTTGCTCTCTGCCTCCAATGTGAAACGAAAAGTTATTCCTCCTTAACTGTACAAGACACCCTTCATAAATTCAAGTCGGAATGTTGGTCATGCATGTAATTGGAATCGTTTTCACACGAATGTCACTTTTTTTCTTTCTCAATAATAAAGTGAGAAATTTTCTGTACCAATCTTCAGCAATTTACATGAATATTTTTTTTTAATCAAGACATGCTAACTCTGCATGGATAAAAAAGGAGGAAATATCATGAGCGGTTTGCAGAGAACATGTCTCACGATTTTGATCATCGGAGGCATCAACTGGGGACTGATCGGCTTCTTTAGATTCGATCTCATTTCGGTGATTTTCGGCGGCGCATACACCGCGCTTTCCCGTATTATTTTTGGTATTGTCGGTCTCTGTGCGCTGTATTGCCTGACCATACTGTTCAAGCCCAGCGAAGAACTTGAGCGCGGCCGGGAACCGGAAATACGCTGAAAACAGTACGCCACCCGAAAAGATCCCTCCTTCTCAGAGGGATCTTTTCAACTGAAAAAAAAAAGCCGCGAAAAAAATCATTTCTGATTTTCCGCGGCTTTCTGTTCTCTCACGCCTGATAGACAGGCTGTTTGTTAATGGTTATTGTTTTTTCAATATAGATCTGATGCCAGAGCATAAACATTAAAATCGTCCATATTTTCCTGCTGTTATCCCGTTTTCCGCTGCAGTGGTCGTCAAGCAGTTTCAGCGCGTAGGATTTGTTAATAAACTGGTCCGTACCGCTGTCATGAATGATTTTTCTCGTCCAGTCATAGAGCTCATTCTTCAGCCAGACACGCGTCGGCACAGGGAAACCAAGCTTCTTCCGGAAAAGAATGGAATCCGGTACAATACCGCGCATCGCTTCACGGAAGGCGTATTTTGTCGTGCCGTTTCCTGTTTTCAATGAAACGGGCAGAGAGCGGGCGACTTCAAATACTTCTTTATCCAGAAATGGAACACGAAGCTCAAGCGAGTGAGCCATCGTCATTCGATCGGCCTTGACAAGAATATCACCGCGAAGCCAGGTTTCTATGTCGATCAGTTGCATCTGATCAACTTTGTTATAACCGGCTGCCTCTTCATAAATCGGCCCCGTAATATCCGTAAACGGCGAGTCTTCTGAAAAAGTTTTAAGCACATATTTTTTTTCATTTTCACTGAACATAAACGCGTTCCCGACATAACGGTCGAGCAGCGGTGTTGTGCCGCGCAGCAAATAGCTGCGTCCTTTCATTCCGTACGGAAGCCTGCCCGCAAAAGCATGGAGCATTTTCTTGGCGGAATCGGGAACGGAATCAAACCAGTCGAGCGCGAGAGGTTCGCGGTAAATGGTGTAACCTCCGAACAGTTCATCCGATCCTTCCCCTGACAAAACAACCTTGACATGTTTTCTGGCTTCTTTTGCGACGAAATAGAGCGGAATAGCGGCCGGATCGGCAACCGGATCGTCCATGTGCCAGACAATCCTCGGCAGCTCTTCCATGAACATCTCCGGAGTCACTTCGATCGCGTGGTTTTCAACGCCCAGTTTCTCCGCAGAATCCCTTGCGACATCTATTTCGTTGTAGCCTTTGCTCTTAAAACCGACGGTAAACGTCTTGATATTCTGATTGAAACGTTTGGCCAGAGCAACAATACAGGTGGAATCAATGCCGCTCGACAAAAACGCGCCGACAGGAACATCGCTTCTCATATGCATCTTGACCGAGTCAACCAGCACATCCTGAATTTTTTTCTGTGCTTCATCCAGTGTCTGCTTCACCGGTGAGAAAGTCGGCTTCCAATAGGGCTTAATCTGCAGCGATTCACCGTTTTTCTTAAGGAGATAGTGTCCCGGTTCAAGCCGTCTGATCTGGCTGGAGAGCGTATACGGTTCCGGAACAAACTGGAAGGTCATGTAATACTGCAACGCTTTTTCCGAAACGGGGTGAGGTTCTTCGTCGACAAGCAGGCTCTTTTTCTCAGAGGCGAAGAAAACCCCGTCTTTCTTTTCCATATAATAAAATGGCTTAATGCCAAACATATCCCTCGCGCCGAACAGTGTCTTCTCCTGCCTGTCCCAGATCAGGAAGGCGAACATACCGCGCAAATATTTGACGGAATCCGTTCCGCGATCAGCATACAAAGCAACGATGACTTCCGTATCCGAGGTCGTCTTGAATGTATAGCCCTTCTGAATCAGCTCGTTCCTCAATTCCACATAGTTGTAAACTTCACCATTATAAATGATGTAGTAGCGATCATTATCGTAAGGCAGCGGCTGATGCCCGCCGGCAAGATCAATGATGCTCAGTCTCCGAAATGCGAGCTGCATCTGATCGTCGGTATAATATCCGGCATCATCGGGTCCGCGATGCTCGATAATCTCCGCTCGCTCAGTCATCGCATTCTGTTCATGCCGTCCAGTTTCCAGTACATTGTCATTCGCTATATAGCCGCAAAATCCGCACATCATAATGCCCCCTTTCAGAGTTGGCTGACCTTGGATGAGCATTAGCCTTCACTGCTCCAATCAGCCCGAATAGTACGATACTTAGTTTATCATTCACTTGGACAAATTCATAGCACTGGCAGCGGATTCATGTTCTTCAGGCAAAAATTTTTTGATCGCAGTGCCTTTAAATCACCCATTCATGATAAAAACCCGTTACCTATCCTCCTCGTCCTTCTCAACGAAAAATTCTTCAATCGGCACCTTAAGAATGGTCGCAACCTTAGCGAGCGTCTCTGCCGTTATCTTACTCCTTCCGGTTTCCAGATAATAATAACCGTTCGGACTTTGGTATCCAAGGTGTGAAGACATCTGATCCAGCGACATTTGGGACTTGCGCAATGTTTTCAGTTTTTGCAGATCGACTGTGAGCATGATCATTCATCCTTCCGTTACCCATTTGGAAATTATCAATCAAATTATAGCATTTAATTTTAGAAAAGCGTGCGAATATTTCCTATTTGGCAATATATCTTCTGCAAAAAAGAGAACATGTTAAAATTTCTAGTGTTTACCAAATCCATAATGAAGTCTTTGAATGGGAGGACGTTCCTCAATGCGAAACACGCTGGGCAGCAGGATTCGTTTCCTACGTGATGAAAAAAATCTATCACAGGTGGAAATGGCCGATCAACTGAAAATTTCAAATGTCCAGCTGAGCCGCTATGAATCCGGCGCCCGCAAACCCGATCCTGATATGCTTGTTCAGATCGCCGATTATCTGAATGTCTCGACGGATTTTCTTCTTGGACGAACATCCTCAATCCATGAACCTCAATCGGCCTACCTCAGCCGTGAGGATGTTCAGCTGATTGAGCGGCTCAGGCAGATACCCGGACTTTTCCCTTTCATTCAGGAACTCCCGGATCATCCCGAGGAGACGGTTCAGCTGATGAAAATTTGGGAAATCCTCCGGAAACAATAACGTTTCTATTAAGTTTTCCATTCCGCCCAAAATAATAAATTATTTTCAAATTTAAGAATGAAGGCTTTTTTCTTCAGGATTAATAAAAAGATCCGAAGTGCATTTCACCACTTCGGATCTTTTTCTCTTCTTTTTCGACACCGGTTGTCCCGATTACAGCAGATTCAGTTTACCCTTTCGGAGCAGGAGACCGACGCCGCCGAGCATCAGCAAATAGCGGTCATCAATGACTTTTTTCATTGCGGCTGCAGGTTTTCCGGTCAGTTTTTTATCAAACACGATGCCGATTGCCTCTTTTTCACCCAGAGAGGCGACCGTGCCCTTCGCTTTGTACACAAACTTTTCAGTTGCTTCTCCTTTAATCAGGTGTTTCAGGTTTCTCGCAACCGTTTCGGCCTGTTGAATCGCAATCTGGGCGGTCGGCGGATACGGGCGTTCTCCTTCAGCCGGAAAAACAAGCGCAACATCCCCGACGGCAAAAACATGATCGTCATCCGGCGCGCGAAGATCGTCCGTAACCTGAATTTTCCCGCGGTTGGTTTCAAAACCGGAATCGGCGGGAATATGGCTCGCCTTTACGCCGCCTGTCCAGACAACAGTCCCTGCTTCAATTTCTTCCAGTTGTTCGCTTCCCTGTTTCTGAACTTTGACACCGCCCGGCGTTGCTTCTTTAATAAATGTGCTGAGTTTGAATTCAACACCTTTTCCTTCGAGATACTTCTGCGCATATTCCGCGAGATCGCGTTCAAAGGGAGGGAGCACAAGCGGTGTTCCTTCGACGTCAATAATCTTGATCTTGGCCGGGTCGATGTCATACTCTTTGCACAGTTTGGGAATTCTGTCCACCAGTTCGCCGAGGAATTCGACACCGCTCAGCCCTGCGCCGCCGACGACAATGGTCAGATCGCTTTCCTTCGCATCCGGATCATTATTGTAGCTGGCAAACTTATATTCAATGTGTTCGCGAATTTTGCGCGCTGTGTTGACGCTGCGGATGGCAAAGGCATTTTCTTCAAGGCCCTTGATTCCAAACGTATTGGATTCAAAGCCTAATCCAATCACCAGGTAGTCATAAGGAATTTCCCCGTTTTTCAAAATGACCTTCTTGTTTTCTTTATCGATGGATTGAACCGAATCCTGAACAAAGTTTACACGGTTCGTATTGATTACATTCTTGATCAGCATTCTCGTCCGGTCATGATGAATCGTTCCCGCCGCCGCTTCGTGAAGCCACGTTGTCTGATAGTGGTAATTGTGCTTATTCACAAGTGTTATATCAGCATCGTCCGCTCCAAGTTCCTTTGTGAGACGAACCGTTGTCATCATCCCGCCGTAACCCGCGCCAATGATTAAAATTTTTGGCTTACCCATGATTCACAGCCACCTTTTCCATATGATTAAGTTGAAATCATTTGAGATTTAAATCACAAATAACAGAATGCGTCTTCCTCATAACCAATAATATGTCTTTTTTGTTAACATTTCAAGCATAATAAAAAGACTCGAGTGAATGTCATTGAAAAATCGTAAAAACCGGAGATTTATTTAAAAAAACAGCTTTTCCCCGTTTTTGTTTCCGTTTTCATTGTGTTTTTCCCCTTGAAAAGTGTTCTTGACAGACGTCAAGTCGAGTTAAAAAAGAGGCTGTCCCAAAAGGTCAGTCTCTTTCCGCTTACCATAAAATAAACGAATGGCAATTTATGTAAAATAAAGCTCCTTATAAATTACAGAATTTGACGTTTCTATTTTCTAATTTAATTTATACCTATAATGTATCTGGTTTACGTTCATTAACTGTATGATGAAAAATGATAATTTTAGTTTCTATTGCTAAAATGTGGTGCGCCAGCCGGTGTAGGAACTGTCATGCTTTGATCTACCTTTGATGTTCCGTCAGCATAATTAAATTGGAAGCCTGGTTGAACATTGAAAATGAACACGTTGAAATTCAGTGATTCATCCGTTGAAATGGCTTGCAATTCAACACCCTTTGCCATCAAATCATTCCCATTGAAAATAGCCTGTGCTTGATAGATGACCTTTTTGCCCTGCTTCAAGGCGTCGCGAACTTTGCTTTCATAGATCGTCTGAATTTCCTGATTGGAAAAAGCCGTCTGCGTAAACAAATTTTTCGGATTATTCTGATCTCCCGATTGCAGGCTAGGATTATATTGTCCCGTGTAAGCAATCCCCTTTGACAGTGAGTAGGCGATCAGATGACCACGATTGAGGATCGCTTCGCGGTTTACAAACTTTTGATGCCATCCTGTCGGTTTGACGATCTGGCGTACCCTGAGTGAGTCATTGGCAAGGTTTCTTGCCTCCAGAAAAGCCGTGTTCGGCTGAGAAGTACGGTTCAACGAATCCAAATTGCTATAAATCACCTTGTTTTCTTTCCAATCAGCCGGATTCAGTGTGGACTTGTCATTATTCACGGTTATAACTGCGCTTGATCCAGGCTTATAGTTTAGGGACGCAAGATTAGACGATGAAGTATCTGTGGTTGATGATCCTTGACTGGACTGGGACGAGGAAGAAACCGATGCAGTCTGCTGTATCCCATTCTTGACCTTGTTAATGGAGCTGCTGATATTAAATTTTCCCATACCAATGCCGATTACTACTACTAATGTGATGATAATGACGAGTAACTTTTTCAAATCTCTTTCTCCTTTGCACTTGCTTACTACTCTATAGCCGTAGACTTTTAATTTTACCACATAACTCAATATAACGATTGGTCGGTTTTAGTATTGCTTCGTGATTCACTCGATTATGTCGTATTCTTTTTGACAAAACAAAAACCACCTCCCAATGATTGATCACTAAAAGATGGTTTGAAAAAAAAATCAGCGGCTTAACATTTATTAATTAGTTTGAATCAAATTGACATTTGTAAAACCATTTTTATTCACTTGTTATTTGCAACCCTCAATTGTCCATCCCGTTATCGCTTTCCAATCAGCAGCCGCAGTCTTTAACCGGTTCGCCTTCATTTCCGGCGGTCTTAAAGGAGTGTCCGCAGCCGCATGTGGAGATAGCGTTCGGATTGTCTATCGTAAACCCGCCGCCCGACAGATTCTGCTTAAAGTCAATGGTCACGCCATTAAGCAGCGGCGCGCTGTTCTTATCGACTACAACTTTCAGACCGTTTTCTTCGAATGCCAGATCGCCTTCGATCATCTTATCGTCAAAACCCATGCCGTACGATAGGCCGGAACATCCGCCCCCGCCGACACCGACACGAAGAAACAGGTTTTCTCCGGGTTCTTCATTCATCATTTCTTTCACACGATAATTCGCAGCTTCAGTCAGAGTGATTTTCATCTTTCTCAACTCCTTTCATTTTAAGTTTATTATAACGTGAAGTGATTATGATCACAATTAAACGGTCGATGAGCATTCTCTATTCGGATCATGGGCAAAAAACGTGCCTTCACAAATCGTCTCGGCCTCTCCGGTCATCAGTACATGATTAGAGACGGACTGCCATTCGATTGTCAGATCTCCGCCTGCAAGATGGACGGTCACCGGACGGTCTTTAGCGATCCGCAATTCAAGAATTGAGGCGACAACCGAGGCACAGGCACCGGTCCCGCAAGCCTGGGTGATGCCCGATCCCCGTTCCCAGACCCGGTAGTCCGCCTCATGATCGGAAAGCGGATGAACAAATCCGACATTGACACCGGCAGGAAAAAGGGGGTAAGTGTCGGCGAGCAGGGCACCAAGCCGCCTGATCGGCGCTTTGTCAACGTCCTCCACAAAGAAAAGGGCATGCGGATTGCCCATCGACACCGCAGTAAAACGGTATTCTGTGCCGTCAACAGTCAGCGGTTCGCGAACGACTTCGCTGCCGGGATCGCCGCCCCTCACGGGAATTTTTCCGCGCTCTAGGATCGGCTCGCCCATATCGACCGTTACTTGATCCACTTTTTCACCGCGGAGGTGCACTTCGGCCTGTTTATTGCCGGACAGCGTTTCGATCGTAAAACGTTTCCGATCCACCAGCCCGTGTTCATAAGCATATTTTGCGACACAACGCAGCCCGTTTCCGCAATTTTTCGCCTCTGAACCGTCTTTATTGAATATTCTCATCCGCACATCGGCCCGGGTCGATGGCAGGATCAGGATCAGTCCATCCGATCCAATTCCCTTATAAGGATCCGAGACCCGAATGGAAAGTTCGGCGGGCGAAGAGATATCGAGCGGCCGGCTGATCCCGTCCAGATAAATGTAGCAATTGCCGAGCCCATGCATTTTTGTAAAGGTAAAGGTTCTGTCCAACGTCGTTCACTCTCCGGCTTCTTTTTATCTGAGCGCCTGAGCCGCCCAGATATAATCGCTGTCCATGCTTTCAATCACAATTTTTTCATGACAGCACGGCATAATAATGTGTGTCTTGATTCCTTCAAATGCCCCTGCTATCGCTTCTTTCTTGATCGAAATCATGACAGGCGACGTATGACAGAATGGGCATTCCTCAAAATAGATATCGTTCATCACGCGTTCGTACGGCCAGCTGTGGTGAAAATCCAGCACGGCAATCCCTTCCTTCTTTAAAACAGACCTTTCGCAAAATCCGGCTTTTGATTTCTAATTGTAGCACGGCACCGCGAATTCGTCATGTTTTAAAATCAGGCTGTTTGGGCATCCGAACCGAAACGGACCGCCGCGTGCTCTACTCTTTAAAATGTTCGTCCAGATCGTCATACACGTTCTCGATCAGCTCATCGGCCGTTCTTCCGGTAACAACCCGGCCGTCAACTTCAGCGAACAGCTGCCTTGCGCACTGTCCGCAGTGCCTCAGGCACGGATATTCAGTGACGGAAAGGTTAGGATCTTTATCCAGCGAGCGAAAGGCTTTCTGGGAGCCCCACGCGAGGTTGCTGATGCAGAACTTTATTTGCGGATCGATCATTTTATATGCGCCTCAATTTTCATTCCCGTCAGGTTTCACACCTGACGTTCACTCACATCCTCGAATCCATGTTCATCAAGAAAATGGAAAACCGGTTTCAGTGAAATAAATCCATCACCGAGCACCGTATCTCCCGACACAACAAGCGGATAAAAATATTCATCCGCAGAAACCTTATCGCAGTACAGTCGGTCACGTTCAGTTTCAGGATTCTCCAGATCGACATAGCGTACGGTCACCTTGTTCCCGTACTTTCGCGTCACCGCCGCTTCGAGCCACTCGGCTGTTGCCCTGGAGGATGGCGCCTGGATGCAGCTCGTGCAGGCAGCCTCAGCCCCATAAACAGTCAGTTCCAATTTATATTCACCCCGCCAATCACAGGTTTATCCATACTATAACATGGGTTCGTCTCCGTGTCATCGATCAGGAAACACAGGCTTTTTCGTATCTTAAAGGCCGAAAAAATCTTAACCCGGAATTCCCATCATGCGGCAGAAGCGCATCGGTCTTTCGGAATAGATTTTTCCCCGCAAAACAGATATAATAATTCAAGAGAAAGCAACGGGAAAGGAGTGTTTCGTTTGTACGACCAAGTCGAGGAAGTTCTTGAGAAGCTTCGTCCTTTTTTGCTGCGTGACGGCGGGGATGTCGAATTGCTTGATGTGGAAGATGGTATCGTCCGTGTTCGGCTGATGGGGGCATGCGGCAATTGCCCGAGTTCGACGCTGACACTGAAAGCCGGAATTGAACGTGCTTTGGTTGAAAACGTCCCCGGAGTACGTGAACTTGAACAGGTTTTTTAATCAACTGATAAATGATCTACCGCTTCGCTTGACGGCGAGCGGTTTTTTATTGCTTTTTTACTAAGGGGTCTGTTTGACAAAAGAACGCTCATTGCGCAATCTGTGAACTTACCGCGCCCCGCCTGCGGCAAGCCATTCGGGAGCCTCAAAACGATGCGCATACCTCTTTGTTAAATAAGTAAGCATTGATTCGCATGCTCCGGCCTTCTCTTCGTTGGCCCGGATTGTCTCCTCCAGAAGCTGCCGGTCTTGCTGATCAGATCCGGAGAAATACCGTTCACAGCACTCCAGGAAGGAAAGCGGGAAAAGCAATCTGCCGAACAGATTGGCAGTCAGCTGATCCGTCAGCGGAAAATGGGCTTCATAATCGTCAAGAAAACGTTCTGCAGCCGCTTCCTGATCCGCGCCGCTTCTCGTCCACGCCAGTATACGGAGCCATTCGGCCAGATCCCGCGAGCGGTCGTCGGCAACCCAAAACGCCGGATTTTCCGGATAGAGTGATTCGAGTCCTGAAAAACGAAAATGTCCAATCACCGCCGCTTCCTGATCGGTATGATCAATGAACGTATCGACACTGAGCTGAATCGCATTTTCCGCACATCCCGTGAAATAGGGAAAACTTGCCAGAAAACTCTGTTCAAAGAAATCAGCGTGCTCCTTCCCCTGAATCTCCGCGTATTTTTTCCCGAGCGCATCCATTCTGTTTATCCACTCGGATACTCTGCCGCCGACCGGCGACTCCGGAAAGTATTGAATATCCTGAAGGGCAGTCCGGCGATGAAACTCCGCGAGCGCCGCACCGATTGACAAAGACGGATATCTTTTCTCGTCAGGCAGCGACATCAGAACCGAGGGAACGCCGCCCACTTTCGTGACGTACTGATTTTCGCGGTTTCTAAACATCCTGCAGACCGGCACGCCCATCCTGAGCGCCATATAATCCGCCATATCGGCCAGCACTTCCAGATTACGGTGATAAAAGTGATGCAGCGGCTGAAAAAAAAAGCGGGCATGAGCCGTATCTTCTTTCTGCAGCCGATACTCCCTGCCGGCAACAGCCTGCCAATCCGTCCCAGTCAAACGCACGCACCCCTTTACGCGTCTTTTTCTTACAATCTATGCGGGGGTACGCGGATTCAATACAGGGCTGACAAAAAGAAAAGATTATCGGGGAATCTGTTTCTTAAGAGAGGAGACGATGGCCGGCAATGAACGGTTTTCTTGTTTGAAAAAGTCCTGCATCGGACATTGGCCTTCCGATATCCGCTGAAGGACAAAAGGAATCGTATATTGATCCATTCTGAGGGTTTCATTCACTTCTTCCCAGCGAAGCGGTGCCGCAACCGTCGCCCCTTCTTTTCCGCGCGGGGAATAAGGACAAATGATGGTTTTCCCTGGCGCATGCTGGACGTAATCAATGTAAAGACGGTTCCCCCGATCCTTTTTCAGCCTTTCGACCGTGAAATCATCCGGAAATTTTTCAATTAGAAGACGGGCAATAAATGAAGTGAAAATCCGTGTGTCCGGATAGGTCAGCAGGCTTCCGGCAAGCGGGATATGAATCTGCAGACCCCTGCTCCCGGAAAGTTTCGGATAACCAGTGATTTTCAGACGGTCGAGAATTTTTCTAATCTCTAATGCCGCCTTGATTGCCAGAGGAAAATCTGAGCGGTCGGCCGGATCCAGATCAAAGACGATTTCCAGCGGCAGGTCTGAATCAATGGTTTGAAACGGAACGTGGTATTCGATGGCCAGTTGGTTTCCCAGCCAGGTCAATGTCGAAAGATCGTTGCAAACAATAAAATGATTATCCCCTATAACCGCTGTCTGAATAAATTCAGGTGCATAGTCCGGGCAGTTCTTCTGAAAGAATGACTCTCCAGGAACCCCGTGTGGAAATCGGATCGTTGTTAAAGCTCTGTTTTCTAAAAAGGGGAGCATGAACCGGGAAACCTCGGTCAGGTAGGAAATGAACTGAGCCTTGTTGATCCCCGGTTGTTTCCAAATGACTTTATCCGGGTGCGTAATCCCGACATCGTGACACGCAAGCATCTTATGCAAAGTTTCCATGATCATCCTCCTTTATCCTGCATTTTTCCGGATCCTGATTGACAAATGCCTGAATGCTCGGTTGTCTCAGAGAGTGCCCGGCACGCCAATCGATATAGTGTACCTTTGCCGTTAGCCAGGGTTTCAGCCAGCGGACTCCCTTTGAGTCCGCCGGCCGAATCGCGAAGGGCATGCTGTCCGTTTCCAGCGGAACGATAAACGCGCTGAATGCCCGCCACTCCGCTGCCGTCAGTTTGCCCGTTCCGCAGTGCCCGATATAAATCAACCGGTTCAAACGGTCATAAAGTCCCAGCAGTACAGAATGAACGATGCCCGAACGATAAGTAACGCCTCCGATAACGGCGATCAGATCTTTGTAATTTTTGATCTTCCTCCAGTCCGAATTTTGTCCGTTGACAATATATCGGCTCCTGGTATTTTTAGAAACGATTCCTTCCAGACCAAGCTTCTTTACCGTTTGAAATAAAGCTGTTCCGTCTTGATGTATTGGGGTCAGCTGAATTCTGTCGGATGGCGTGACGATTCCGCCGAGCAGATCAAGTCTTTCGTTAAGCGGCCGGTCGTTCAGCCATTCTCCGTTGAGATAAATGAGATCAAAAATCATATAGTACACCGGAACATTTTTCATAGCCGTTTTGACACGATCCGGCCGCCCGATTCCATCCCGCCTCATAACTTCATGAAAAGAAGGCCTGCCTTCCTGATCAAGAGCGATGACCTCCCCGTCCAATATGAACGATTCGGCAGCCGCGCTCGTTCTGACGTCTGCGAGTTCCGGAAAAACTGCTGTCCGCTCATTCTTCTTCCGGTTAAAAAGACGGATTCCCTCTCTATCTAAATAGGAGAGAACCCGGACGCCATCCCACTTGATCTGATGGACCCACTCAATTCCGTCGGGGATCACCTCGGTGCGGACCGGTTCAAACGGCACAACAGGATCCAGTTTCCGCATCTTTATACCGTCTTTTTCCGTCTTGCCGTTCTCTTTTTCGGTCGGGTTTCTTTGACACTCGCCTCCAGGGCGGAGAGCAGATCGACGACGTTCTTCGGCTGAGGAACCCCTTTTTTCTGCTCTGGTTTGATGCCGGCGATTTTATTCTGAATCAGATTTTCAAGCTTCAGACGATATTCATCTTTATAGTTCTCCGGCTGGAATTCAGTCGCGAGCTGATCAATCAGCTGCGTCGCCATATCGAGCTCTTTCTGTACATTTTCGCCGGCAACATTCCCAATTTCCGGAACTTCTTCTATGCTCCTGACCTCATCCGGATAGTACAAGGTTTCAAGGATCATCCCGTTCCCATGGCTTCGGATCGCGGCGAGATGCTGTTTCGACCGAATGATGATGTTGGCGATTCCGATTTTGGCCGAGTCGCCGATCGCTTGGCGAAGGAGAGAATAAGCCTTAAGTCCGTTTCCGCCGTCCGGACCGATGTAGTAAGACTTTTCATAGAATATCGGATCGATTTCACTGAGATTCACAAAATTGATGATTTCAATGCTTTTGTCACTATCTTCCTGCAAATGACTGAGTTCTTCTTCGCTTACGGCGACAAACTGTTCAGGCGAATACTCGTAACCCTTAACAATATTCTCGTAGCTGACTTCCTTGCCGCATTTCGAGCACGTCCTTGTGTAATTGATTGGTGCCATGCAGTCCTTGTGCAGCATGCGGAGTTTGATATCTTTATCTTCTGTCGCCGTGTAGAGCTTGATCGGGATGTAGACCAGTCCGAACTGGATGCTTCCTTTCCACATTGTGCGCATAAAATCACCTCTCCGGATAAGTTGCGCAAAAAAAGAAAAATGTATTAGAAGACTTGGCGAAGCCAATCCCTCGCGCACGCAGGCTGAGCCTTAGTTGCGGGGGCCAGGACGGCCTAATGCCGAACGTGCCGCAGGACGCGGCGATCTGTTCGATCCCTTACACCATAATCCTTAAAATTTTTATACTTTCCTATAGTGTAAAAAAAACTCCTTCTCTACTCAAAAAGGAATTTTTGCACAAAAAAATATTTTTCAATGAAAAGCCAATGAAACGTCAGAAAACCCATTCACTCAATGAGCGAAGCGTGTACGTAGGCTGAACGGTTTTTGTTTCCAGAGCCTGTTCCGATGTGACTCCGGTCAGTACAATCAGCGTGTCCATATCGGCACGGATTCCCGCCATAATGTCGGTGTCGTAGTTATCGCCGATCAGAAGTGTCCGGTCCTTCGCCGTTCCAAGTTTTCTGAGTGCCTGTTCGATAATGATCGGTTCCGGCTTGCCGATAAAAACCGGCTGAACACCTGTTGAGACGCTGATGACCGATGTCAGGGAGCCGTTTCCCGGAACCAGGCCGTATTCTGTCGGCAGAGCGGCATCGGGATTCGTTGACACAAACCCGGCCCCCCGGCGTACGGCAAGGCAGGCCTTCGCATATTTTTCGTAGGTGATCTGCCGGTCCATCCCAAATGCAACGTAATCGGGATCGCTTTCCTCATATTGAAGACCCTCTGCTTCCATGGCCTGTTTCAGTCCGCGCTCTCCGATGTAATAAACGGTCGCGTCCTGTTTCTGGTTCTTTATGTAACGGGCTGTCGCCATACTTGTTGTCAGTACATCGTCAGGAGTGCACGGAATGCCGAAGCCGCTGAGCTGGTCCGCCACCGTTTCCTTCGTGCGCGTTGAATTGTTTGTCACAAATAAATAAGGGCACTCTCTTTTTTTTAGTTCCTTGACAAATTCCACCGCTTCGGGAATTTTTTCCTTTCCGCGGTAAACCGTGCCGTCGAGATCAAGCAAAAACCCTTCATATATCTTCCTTTCCATCAATAAACCTCCAGCCTGACGATACTCTTTTACTTGCCGGTGTCAGGTGAAAAAGCCGACACCGGCCCAAGCTCGTTCTCCAGATATTCCGTGATATGTGCAGAAAACCGTTTCAGAGGAACGAGACGCTCTGTTAACATACGGCGCACTTTCTCGTGATCAACGGCTGTGTACTCCTGTACAAGCATTTTGCGGAGCCGCACGACCTCCCTGATGGCGGATGCGTCCTCCGAGGGCAGCACCGATTCGTCCTCCAGAATATCGATAACATCTTCATACCCGCCCGGATCGCGCATGATAAAGCCGTCGATCATTTGATTGCCGACGTCGATCATGGATTCGATCAGAATCTGAGCCAGGCGTTCCAGTGCGAGATGCGCGGTTGGAGAATCCCAGCCATCCCTTTCGAAAAGATCCAAAAGTGAATCCATATAGTTCAATGTTCTGCCGATCTTGCGACGATCTACAAAATACATGACGTTCCCCTCTTTAATCAAATAGTAAAATTCTCCAAGTTTCATCAGGAAGCCAATTGGCAGTGCCGTATGTCATGCCGTCTGGGATCTTTCCGGATTCACTCATCAATTGAATGTTTTCTGCACAGAATACCGGAAAGGAGGTACAAAGAAATGGACCGTTTGCGAAAACCATTGCGTTCAAATATTCACATTGCTGAAAAAAGCCGCAATCCATCCGTGTCCGAAGAATTTCCCGAAGGGGCTTATGGTACCGGAAAAACCGGCGTTACCGGCGGGCGTCGGAAGGCGGCAGACTGTTTTTTGAAAAACCTGAGAAACAGTTCCGTCCGTAACCCGCTCAGTCACGGCTGTTTGTCACTTTTTTCAGCACAAAATAAGCGCAGCCGAAGCTGCAGTATTCGACCAGATAATCCACCAGCGTGCTGATTTTCGTGTCAAATGTCGACTTTTGATTCTGATCGTCATAGAATCCCCTGAGCCGAAGCTGCTGGTAGCCCCAGTCTCCGACGATATAGTCGAATTTATTCAGTATGTCGCTGTATCGCTTGTAGAATGCTTCCTCATTCCAACCGTTGCGTACGTTTTCAATGACTTCGTAACGGTGGTGATCGACGGCGACAGTCACATTGCTCAACAGATAACCCTCCTTAATCTCGATGAAGCCGGACAGATCCTTTCCGAGGCGCTTCGGGTGTGCCTGCTTGATTGGTATTCGGGACAGACCCAGGCAAAACGGAATGGAAGCGAGCCTGCAAATTTATTATAACAGATCCGGCGAAATCCGGAGAACGAGATCTTGGTTCTGCAGTTGTTCGGAATTCGCTTTACTTCTAATTGTAAAAGAGAGGACCGTCATCTAACATGATTTATTTTTCACGGATTGCAAGCTGCATCGTTTTACTTTTTATTCTGTCGTCGGACTTTGCTTCAGGAAAAACGCTTACAGAGAAGGCGGTTTATGCGGAACGGAAATCCCTTTATCTTAAAACGTCCGCGTTGACCGGAGTCCCGTGGAGTGTGATCGCCGGATGTGATCAGTACGCGCGCAATATTGCCTCGTTTAAGCGATCCGGCAAGACGGACATTCCGCTTATCAGCCTGAACTTCAGCAAAAAAGCATGGACCGGCCTTCTCAATCCGGACGAAAACGATGATGATCCGAAAACCATCGCTTTCTTTGGCGGCGCGGGAAAAGATGGGAACGGCGATGGAAAAGCCAGTCTGGAGAATCCGGAAGACCGCCTGTTCGCTTTTGCGGAGCGGATTGCCGAATTCGGTCCGGGTGAACAAAATTACAGGATTGCCATCTGGGATATTTACCGAAGAGGCAAAGCCGTGGACCTGATCGAAGATTACGCGCGCCTGTTTGAAGCGTTCAATTCTACGGATCTATACAGCCACGCCTTCCCGCTTCCCCTTCGGTCTAATTACGATTATAAATCGACCTGGGGCGAACGCCGCGGCTGGGGCGGACTGCGCATTCATGAGGGTACGGATCTGTTCGCCAATTATGGAACGCCGGTCCGCGCGACGGCCTACGGCATTGTCGAGATGATCGGTTGGAACAAATATGGCGGCTGGCGGCTGGGTATCCGCGACATTCAGGGAAATTATCATTATTTTGCCCACCTGAACGGCTACGCGCCGCATATCCGCAAAGGATCGATCACAAAGCCGGGACAGGAGATCGGCTACGTTGGAAGTTCGGGTTATGGTCCGAAGGGGACGCAAGGCAAATTTCCCCCGCATCTTCATTACGGCATCTATCGCGATAACGGACGTACGGAATTTTCCTTTGACCCCTATCCTGTCCTCCGGGTATGGGAGAAACAGGAAAAAGCCGCAAAACATTGACAGACACGGTTGACCCTGGCTTTCCTCGGCCCGCGTCAATTATTAGTTGTCTGGCCTTTAGGCGCCGAACCCGGTATCGGATTGATTGGAAGAGCCGGCGATGACCCGCTTCCGCCTGAACTATAATAGTAAGGCACGCCCTGGGGAAGTACTTTCGACCCGATCGGAATATGCTGATTAATGGTCGCTGTCTGCATCGCAAACGGGACGATGACATTGACTTTGACATTGACATTCAGGTAAATGACGAAAATAATATTATTTATACCGACATTTTTGTAATCCCACTGGATGTCTGTTGCTACATTGCTAACCACATCCATTTCAACAGGAATACGCGGACCGTAATTGCTGAGCAGGGCATTGTTTAAGATCTGACCAAGCGGAATATTGGCGATCATGCCTGTTCCTCCACTGTTTTGTACGTACTGAAGATCCTGAGCCGGTCCGTTAGTCATTGTAATTTTCCCTTTTTCGGCCATTCGGAGAAACCATAAAATCCGATCGGATATGACGCCCCTGATCCGGTTTGCTTCAGCGGAATTCAATTCATAATCGCTGACCTCGTTCTGGGCATTCCTGTGCGTCACAATTAACTTATTCGTGTCCATATTCGGGAGCTGATTCGGATCGGTGTTTTTCTGGATATTGGCCAGCACGTTCTCTCCGACGCCGTAGTTGATCGCGTAATTGCCCAGTTGTTCAGCCTGGGACACGGCGATATTCATCACCGCCGGTTTCATCTGATCGTTCACAATCCAGATTCCCGCCCAAGTAAACAGAATAAAAATAAGCAGGGACAGGAAAAATACCTTCCTGAGCGGCATCGTTCTTCTTGTGTATCGTCTGCTGGGCTTAAACATGACAAACCCCCTTCACCTCATCTATATGCTGAGCGGGAAGGGGATAAAAGTCTTTTTTACACTATAGGAAAGTACAAAAATTTTAAGAATTATGGTGTAAGGGACCGAACAGATCGCCGTGTCCTGCGGCACGTTCGGCATTAGGCCGTCCTGGCCCCCGCAACTAAGGCTCAGCCTGCGCCAAAGGCCCCGCTTTGCCAAGTTTTCTAATACAGACTGAAAAAGCCAATATTTCTACCAATCAGCAGCGAACCGCCTCATGCGTCTTTCCAGAACGTGCAGATTTTTCTTGCCGCGGTCCTCAAACCATTTTCAGCAGCGCTTCTCGGCCGGTCATCCCGGCCTGTATACCGCGTTTTTCAGCCTCCGCTGTCACTTCGGCGAGCGGCGCGTTCAGCAGCTCCTCAAGCGTCCGGACGCCGACCGCCTTTCCGGCTATGATTCCCCGATCGGCAAGCTGATCGTTGAGCAGCCGCACATCAAGCGCGCCGCACATAATGTAGCCTGACTGATTCGCAACCGCAAGCAGCGTCGTTTTCGGCAACTTTACCGTGACCGCCTGAAAAGGCAACCCCTCAATCATCATCGGTTCCAGTTTAATCACTATTACTGCCTCCCTCCTCTTCTATCCTATGGAAAAAAGGGCGGAGAGTGACAAATACCCGGCCTCTCAGGCCAGTTTATTCAGACGCCAGGCCAGCAGGTCGCGCAGTGTCTCGGGAAGAAAATAACGCTGATCCGCCCGGACAATCGGCGGAAGAAAAGTGCCAAAAGTGAAAACATCAATCGTGCCGATGCTGTAGCGATCATTCATCTGAATCGGAATGCCGCCGATGCGAACACCATAGGGTTCCTGCAAATCCCCATTCGATCTTGTCCCGTACGTCAGATTGCTGAAAACCAGCTTGCCGAGCACTTTGCCGCGAAACCCGAATCCTTTGAGTGCGTATGTCTGAAATTCTTTTCTCAGTCCGAGCTGTATCATCTGGACAATCTCACGGCCCGTCACTTGCACTTTGCACGGATTGATCGGGTGAGGACAAATATGGTGCACATCGAATTTTGTGACCGGTCCGGCTTCCAGACCACCAAGGATGACTCCTGCGTTCACAAGTCCGATATCTGCACGGCACCATTTTTTTAACGCATCGGCCATGATCAAGGTCAGTTCTGTATCCTCGAACCAGCTGACAGGCAGCGCATGATCCAGCCGCGCCACTTCCTGCTGCATATTTGCCCTACCTTCAGCCGTCAGTCTCCGAACCTCATCCTCGGTCGTCTGATCCGGCGTTTCCCTGAGGGTCACAAGATCGGCTCCCTTGTACGTCACCTGATGCTTTTTCTCATCATACTCCAGAACGATGTGCCCGGCGAAACGGCCGAACTTTCCTGCCTGGGCAATCAGTGTCGAGCCGACGATCATTCCCTGCTCAAGCACATGATGCGTGTGTGCGCCGATAATCACATCGATTCCGTCCAGCTCTTCGGCAATACGCTCATCAAAAGGCAGGCCGACATGCGACAATAGAACAACAACATCTGTTTCCGTGCGCAACTTTTCGAGAAGCGGTTTGAGTACAGAAAAGGGATCGCGGATGTCCCAGCCAAGCTGCCCGTAAAATTTTGAAAAAGCGGCCGTCAGTCCGATAAGACCCACCTTCACTCCCGCCATATTCTTGATCACGTACGGTCTGCACCAGTCAGGGCGCTCACCCGTTTCCTCAAACAAGTTGGCAAGCACGACATCGAAAGTTCGGTCGTTATAGACCGTATTCAATGTGTCCTTGGTAAATGTAATGCCTTCATTATTGCCAATGGTCACGGCATCATAATTCGCATCATTGAGCAGCTTGACATTTCCTTTGCCGAGAAGCCCTTCCGTCATTGGGTTGACGCGATCCATATGATCCCCGAGATCCAGTGTCAGATAGGGCTCACCCTCCTCCCTCAGCCGATGCCGCTCAAGATTCAGGTAGCTCACAAGACTTCCCCAGTGGTCAAAGTGACTGTGCAAGTCATTCGTATGAAAAAAATGGAGCGATATCAATCCAAAACCTCCCGATCATTCACCATTAAGCTGCTTCGATCAAAAGTATTCCTTGCCTTCGGATAAACTTTATGAAGAATGGGCGGCCCGCTTCGGCCGCAAGCCGTTTATCTTCGAAACATCGATTTATTTCATTAAAGGAGTCATTCCGCTTTAGCCGGATCTTTTCCTGCCCGGACAAATCAGGAACATTTTTCAGACCTAACTTATATTGTAGCGCTTCTTCCGACCGCCCTTCAAGATATTCCGTTAAGCCCGCACATCCCATTATCCGGCCTGCATAAACAGAAAAAAGTCCCGTCAATCCTGTTGAAAGATTGAAGGGACTTGATCTGTTTCAGATCAGTGCAGCTCGATCAGCCGATAGAGCCTTCCATATTGTACTTGATCAACCGGTTCATTTCAACCGCGTATTCCATCGGCAGCTCCTTAGTGAACGGTTCAATAAAGCCCATGACAATCATTTCCGTCGCTTCCTGTTCCGTAAGGCCGCGGCTCATGAGATAGAAAAGCTGTTCTTCGGAAACTTTCGACACTTTCGCTTCATGTTCCAGGGAGATATCCTTATTCAGGACTTCGTTATAGGGAATCGTATCAGACGTCGACTTGTCGTCCATGATCAGTGTGTCACATTCAACGTGTGACCGGGAATTGACCGCATTCGGACTGAAGTGAACTTTTCCGCGATAAGTCACATTGCCGCCGTTCTTAGCGATCGATTTGGAAATGATTGTCGACGACGTATTCGGCGCCAGGTGAATCATTTTCGAACCCGTGTCCTGATTCTGGCCCCGGCCGCCGATCGCAATCGACAATGTGTTTCCGCGGGCCCCCTCGCCTTTCAGTACTACGGAAGGATATTTCATCGTGATGCAGGAACCGATATTGCCGTCGACCCACTCCATAGTCGCATGCTCTTCACAGATCGCGCGCTGGGTCACAAGATTATAGACATTGTTCGCCCAGTTCTGAATGGTTGTATAGCGGCAGTAGGCGTTTTTCCGGACATAGATTTCAACAATCCCGCTGTGCAGCGAACTGCTTGAATAGACGGGAGCGGTACATCCCTCAACATAGTGAACGGATGCTCCTTCGTCCACGACGATCAGCGTCCGTTCAAATTGTCCCATGCTTTCCGAATTAATACGGAAATAAGCCTGCAGAGGTGTCTTGCATTTTACCCCCTTCGGCACGTAGACAAATGATCCGCCGGACCAGCAGGCCGCGTTTAACGCGGAAAACTTATTGTCAGCGAAAGAGATCACCTTGCCGAAGTACTCCCGGAACAGTTTCTCATGCTTCTGCAGCGCCGAGTCCGTATCCAAGAAGATGATCCCCTCTTTTTCGAGATCTTTCTTCATGCTGTGGTAGACGACTTCGGACTCATACTGTGCCGACACGCCGGCCAGATATTTTCGCTCGGCTTCGGGAATCCCGAGCTTATCGAATGTATTCTTGATTTCGTCCGGCACCTCATCCCATGACCGGCCCTGATTCTGCACCGGTTTGACATAATAGGTCAGATCATCGAAATTCAGACCGCCGAGGTCCGCACCCCACTGCGGCATCGGCCGCTTGTAAAAGTGGCGTAGCCCTTTCAGCCGATAGTCAAGCATCCACTGTGGTTCATTCTTTTTCTTGGATATTTCCCTGACGATATCTTCAGTCAGACCGCGTTTTGTACGGAACACCGAAACATCTTTTTCCCTGAACCCGTATTTATATTCATCAATTTCAGGCAACTGCTGCTGTGTAGCCATTACAGGATCCCTCCTTTTAAAGGTTTGAAAAATTTGCATTGCCGCGCCGGAACTATCAACTTTAAAGCAGGACGTCCCTTAAAAGTTTTATCGACGAAGGTTAAGAGTCGTGTCTCACTGAATATAAGCTTATTTTATCATTATTCACAAAATTGTTGAATTACTTCATTTTCTCGTTTTCAGTAGCTTCGCGAAGCCCTTTCTCCATGGCCTTCCATGGAAGTGTCGCGCATTTGATGCGGGCAGGATATTGTGAAACACCTTGAAGCGCCTCCGCATCGCCCAGTTCGAGATCATCATTGTGCTCCCGTCCCTGAACTAATTCTGAAAAGTCGAAAGCCAGCTCGTGAGCCTCTTTTACGGACAGCCCCTTTACGGCATCCGTCATCATTGACGCGGATGATTGACTGATCGCACAACCGCTGCCGCTGTATTTAACATCAACGATCCTGCCGTCCTCCACTTTGAGCGATACCTGAATCTTATCGCCGCAGGACGGATTGTTCATAGATACCGTAATGCTGTCCTTATCAGCCAGTGTCCCATGATTATGCGGACGCTTATAATGATCCATGATAACTGAACGGTACAATTGGTCGAGATTATTAAATGACATGACCGAAGTACTCCTTTGCATCCTTGATTCCCCTGGCCAAAGTTTCGACTTCATCAAGTGTGTTGTAAAAATAGAAACTCGCCCGGACCGTCGACCCGCACTCCAGCCGCCGCATCAGTGGCTGGGCGCAGTGATGGCCGGCCCGCACGGCGATTCCGTCCGCGTCAAGCGCGGTCGACACATCATGCGGGTGGATACCGTCAATATTGAAAGACACCATCCCCGCCCGTTGTTTTGGACCATAGACGGTTACTCCACTGATTTTGGAAATGATAGCATAGGCGGCCTTGCCAAGTTCCGCCTCGTATTCACTAATCGCGTCCATACCGATCTGACTCAGGTAGTCGACCGCCGAGCCGAGCCCGATGGCCCCGGCGATATTCGGGGTGCCGGCTTCCATTTTCCACGGCAGCTCCGCCCACGTCGCACTGTAGAAGTCAACCTCGTCAATCATTTCCCCGCCCGTTTCAACCGGTTCCATGGCATCGAGCAGCGCCTGTTTGCCGTAAAGAATGCCGATTCCTGTCGGTCCCAGCATTTTGTGGCCGGAGAATACAAAGAAGTCGGCGCCAAGATCCTGAACGTCAACAGACATATGAGGCGTGCTCTGGGCACCGTCCACAACCATGATTGCCCCTTTTTCATGGGCAAGCCCGGCAATCTCTTTAACCGGATTGATCGTTCCAAGCACATTGGAAACCTGAGTGCAGGCAACGATTTTTGTATGACTTGTGATCGTCCGGCGCACATCTTCCAGATCAAGCGTGCCGTCCGGCTTCATCGGAAAATATTTCAGCGTTGCACCTGTTGCTTGAGCCACCTGCTGCCACGGAATCAGATTGGCATGGTGCTCCATCGGCGATATGACAATTTCGTCACCTTGCGACAAATTTGCCCTTCCATAGCCCGAAGCAATCATGTTCAGGGAATTTGTTGTCCCTTTTGTATAAATGATTTCTTTCGTGCTGCGCGCATTGATAAAGTTCCGGATCTTTTCCCGCGCTTCCTCGTAACGGTCCGTCGCAAGCGTCCCCAGTGTATGCACGCCGCGGTGAACGTTCGAATTATAACTTTTATAATAAGTGACGAGTGTATCAATAACCGATTGTGGTTTCTGAGAAGTAGCGGCATTATCCAGATAGACGAGAGGGTGTCCGTTGACTTCCTGATCCAGAATCGGGAAATCCATGCGAATCGATGTTGTATCCATTAGCCGACTTTCCTTTCGATTAATTCTGCCAGTTGCCTTTTCACACCTTCGATAGGCAACAAATCAACCACCGGTTCAAGAAAACCTTCGACAATCAATTTTTCAGCGGTTTCTTTTTTGATGCCGCGGCTCATCAAGTAATAGAGCTGTTCGGGATCGACCCGTCCTACTGAAGCCGCATGTCCGGCAATAACATCATATTCGTCAATCAGCAGAATCGGGTTGGCATCTCCGCGCGCCTTTTCGCTGAGCATCAGCACGCGCTGGGTCTGCTCACCGTCCGCCCGGGACGCCCCTCGTTCGATTTTCGTCCGGGCATTGAAAATCGAGTTTGACTCATCTTTCTGCACGCCGCGGACGAACAGGCGGCTGACCGTCGCTCTCCCAACGTGCCGAATATAGTTGTCAAAATTCTGCTTTTGCGTTCCGCTCCCGATGCTCACCACTTTTGTATCTGCAGAAGCGCCGTCGCCTTCAAGGTTCGTCGCATTTTCCGAGACCGTGTTCCCATCATTAATCTGACCGAGCGCCCACTGCAGACTGCCGTCTTTTTTGACATTGGCCTGTCTGCTGACATAGGTCACGACTCCTGCTGAAAAATGATCCACAGCGCCGAAGCTGACTCGGGCATTTTCACCGACCGTGACTTCACTGACGAGATTGGCGGCACCGTCGCCCACAGATTCATCAGAAAGATAATTTTCAACGTAGGTGACCGCACTTCCTGTTTCTGCAACAACAATCGTATGGGCGACAAGGCCGGAAGACGGAGCATCCTGAAAATAGACGGCCTGCACAGGGTTTTCGACAACAACATTTTTCGGAATATAGAGAAACGATCCGCCGTTGACCAGTGCGGCATGCAATGCGGTCAGTCTGTGTTTGTCAATAGTAGTTGTTTTAAGATAATATTGCCTGACCAGATCACCATGTTCTTTGATCGCAGTTGCCAGATCTGTAAAAATAACGCCTTTATCTTTTAGATCCTTTGCCAGACTGCTGTATACAGCCTGACCGTTATGATGGACAAGCACATTCTCCGCCTTCTCTTCACCGATCAGTCGGCGGATATGAGCGGGAAGATCGTGTATCAATGATACCGGATTCCCTTCAGGCTTATAATTGAAGTTTGTAAAGTTCCAATCGTCGATTCTTGTTTTTTCCGGTCTGGGCAGCGGCAGCTCCTCTGCCAGCTCAAGCCCCCTCAGCCTTATATCTGTAAACCATTCCGGTTCGTTCCTGTCCGCAGAAAAACGGATAATGTCTTCCGTACCGAGCGGCAGACTCTGCAATTGTGTCGACATAGTGTCCCTCCTGTCCCTGGCTTCATTCAATCAGGCTTCTACGGTCTCGTCGTCCTTGATTCCGAGCTCCGCCTTCATGCCGTCGTAACCTTCTTCTTCCAGCCGGAGTGCAAGTTCCGGACCCCCGGTTTTAACAATACGGCCGTTCATCATGACGTGCACCTTATCCGGTTTGATGTAATTCAGGAGGCGCTGATAGTGTGTAATAATCAGGCAGCCGAAATTTTCAGAACGCATCGAGTTGACGCCCTTGGCAACCCATTTCAAGGCATCGATATCAAGACCGGAATCAATTTCGTCAAGAATAGCGAATTTCGGTTCGAGCATCATCAACTGAAGAATTTCATTGCGTTTCTTTTCGCCGCCTGAAAAACCTTCATTCACATAGCGCTCTGCAAAGGCCTGATCCATTTCAAGCATCTGCATTTTTTTATCTAACGTTTTAATGAATTTCATCAGCGGGATTTCATTGCCCTCCCCGCGCCTGCCGTTGATCGCCGTCCTCAAGAAGTCTGCGTTGGTCACACCGCTGACTTCACTCGGGTATTGCATCGCAAGAAAGATTCCGGCGCGTGCGCGCTCGTCCACTGCCATATCCAGCAGATTTTCCCTGTCGAGAAGCACGGTTCCCTGTGTCACTTCATACTTCGGATGTCCCATAATCGCCGAAGCAACCGTCGATTTTCCGGTGCCGTTCGGTCCCATTAGGGCGTGAATTTCCCCGCCTTTTATTTCAAGATCAAATCCCCTGACAATCGATTTTCCTTCAACGGATACATGAAGATCCTTTATTTTTAACTCCGGTACAGTCATTTTCCGACCTCCAATTCAAAATATCTATATGCGGCTGAAATCAATGGAAATTAATTCTCAATCTATTATCATTATTATCTTATATCACATGTAAACAGATATCAACCCATGATTTCAGTGATACTTGCCATGAATCCAAGCGGGGACTGAGAATCTTTATCTCTGTCTGATTATCATTATACTGCTGTTTTCGATAAAGATAAAAAATGAAAGTCACTTTTTTGCATTTTTCGTTTACAACCTTTAATTCCCGTTCCCGATCCATCTGCTCTTATCATACAGCACCGTGTTTAGTATCTCTCGTTAGCAAACAAAAATCCGCCCCTGCTCCATAAGGCCAGGTGCGGATTTTTCATAAAAAGTGGAAGAACAGGCTAGATGCCCGGTTTGTTCAGCTAATCGAAATAAAGACGACTGCGATCAGGCTTGTATGCTTACCGGCACTTTCCAGAGTTTTGCAGCCGCGTTCCCCAAACGATAGCTGCTGCTAACAGGATTGCCCGCTTTTTCTCTGGTTTTAAATGGATTCAGATCGAGCGGGATTATCTCTGGGGAGCTGAGCAAAATTTTTCTGATCGTGTCCCCTTGAGTACGGTTACTGCTATTAACTTTCATAGGCCGACTCCACGGATTGACGAACAATAGGTTGTCTTCTCCTGCTTCGGAGCCCGGTCCGGTCTCACGCGGGCGAAGGCTTTTGCCCAGAGAGTTTGCCTGCCTGCTAAGCAGATATCTCCCCGTGGAAACTCTGTTTTTTATCGCTTCAGTGCGACCGTCAAGTGATGCATGTAGCCATCTGAGAGAGACGCCGCTCGACTGAACAAGCTGCGAAGAACCGCTCTTAACCGCCTGAATCAGTCCTGCGTCAAACGCATCTCGATGGGAGTGCGAGACCCGGCCGGTCAAGACCGCGGTAATCAGGTACAGGGAGCCGCTGTTCAGATAGCCTTTTTCATTCAGACGGGTGACCAGTATGGAACTGAACTTTTTCAATGACATGTCACTGAAAAAATCCGGATCAGGTATAACTTTCTTGGCATCCTCATTTAACGGCCGAACCGAAATCACGCGAAAGCTCTGATCGACCGTCGCCTCAATACTTGGTGCCAGATCGAAATCGAGATAGGCGGCAACCGGCCTGTCCGCGACATCTGTGCTTTGCGAAAATGGCAGAAGGCACAGAAACGACATGGACACCGTCACCACAGAGGTCAGAAAAAACTTGCAAATCTTAAAAGTGTGGGAGAGATGCCTAGATAAAACCGTCTGTCCGATCGAGATATCGGCCGACCGCCTGAGTTTTACCGACCTGAAGTCTCCCTCATTGGTCAGCAAAATGGCATGACGTCCCTCTCTGGACACAAGGATCCCCTGATTTTTCAGTCTCCCTCGCCACCTTTCCGTTCGCCGTTAAACCGTTTCCTTCTCCGGTTCGATATACGACTTCAGTGCACTGAAGTCGCCGATATAAATCAGCGCCAGCGCTATAATATATTTTCGATTTCTTTCTATGGTTTTGCGGCTGCAAGAGACAAATTGCAGTAAATCTTTTATCGGCAGCTGTTTCTTTTTCTTCAGAAACTGTACAAGCGTCTTGTGCTCCACTAATTTTTTCGCGGCAATTTTCGCGTTCTCACGCGCATCGGCATGTTTCGGGCAGTGCTTGCTTAACACGTCAAACGTGATTCCATAATTCAGCAGCAGCTGCTGATAACTGTCAATTTGCTCCATGCGTTCATTGATCTGACATTTTTCCTCATAATAATCAATAGCCGCTCGCTGTTCGACAAAACTTTCCTCCATTCCGTTCTCATCGCCTGGTTCCGCCTGATCCAGATAAATATTGCGCATCTGCCTTGATTCTTTCCGGATAAAGTCGATAATACGGCGGCGGATCACCATGTCGGCAAAAGTCAGGAATTTGCTGCCCTGGCCCTTCTGATACTGGTTAATCGCTTCATTAAATGCGACCATACCGACACTGAACTCGTCCATTGTCTGATCGATAAATCGATTGCACACTTTTGAAACAACCTTTTTAATAAAAGGCTGGTAGGATTCGATAATAAAATTTCTCAAGGGTTCATCGCCCTGCTGAACTTTAAAAATGTTCGTTTCAAGCGGAAAATTATATGTTCCGCCCATTGCAAGCTGGTTCGTGCTCATCACACTACCTCACCTCTCGCTTTAATCTGGTGAATCTCACCCTGAACAAAGCATATCATGTCCGGATCATTCAGAAGAGTATTGTCAAAAATTTTTGTTAATGTAAGAATCTGCTGTTTTTTTTTGCCGAATAAGCTCGAAAAACCCTTGTCTCTTTTATACCATGCTTTCACACCTTAATGAAAGCGACAATCTGGTAACAAAAAGATGACAAGGGTTGTTACTTAAGTATTATAATGAACGTACGCCTGCGATCCATGCGCAGCGTCCCGCACTATTTTCCATTTTTTATGTTTACGAATAAAGCGAATCAGGCGTCTTCACCGATCAACTTTTCGTATGCCTCTGCATCAAGCAATTGATCAAAATCAGCGCGTTCGACGGATTCCAGCTCCACCATCCACGCCTTCTCATAAGGGGATTCATTGACCAGCTCCGGAGAATCTTCAAGTGAGTCATTGGTTTCCGCCACCTGGCCGCTGACCGGAGCATAAAGCTCGGAAACGGTTTTGACAGATTCAACACTGCCAAAAGAATCACCGGCATTCAGCTGTTCACCGGATTCCGGCAGCTCGACAAAGACGATGTCGCCCAGCTCTTTCTGTGCAAATTCCGTGATACCGACGCGAACCTTCCCGTCCGCTTCTTTCTTTACCCATTCATGATCTTTCGAATAAAGCAAATCCTTTGGTACATTCATTTTTCTGCCTCCTTTTTTAGTTTCCTAATCGATTCAGATCAAACGCTATTCGATTGAATTCAACGCCATACTCATTATATCGTAAAACCAGCAAAATAAGCGGTTTATTTTTCTTCATCGTCACTTGTTTTGCCCAGATCTTTTCAAACCGTTCATAAATCCCATTTAAATTGTTTCTCCAGTCAATTTTTTTTAGTGCTGAGGGACATAATACAATTGAGCCCCGTTACCCATTAAATCCACAGGAGTGTGAATCACACATGAACATACAGCAGCAGGGCGGGCAGACGTCAACAAATTATGCTCAGCCTCCGGCTATTCTTTCCACAAAAGATTGTCTCTATATTGAGGACATGCTGTCGTGGAATCTGGATGTCATCAAAAAAGCGCATGCTTTTTCATTGTTGTGTCAGGATCAGGATGTGGTTCAGGCGATGAACCGTACATGTCAGATTCATATCCGCCAGTATCAAACCATCCTCAATCATCTTGGTAAACACGTTCAGGCGGCAACAAATACGACCGGAGGTGTCTTGCAATGATGGAAAAGCAGCCGGTCCGATCGACGACGATTCAAAACACGGAGACGCAGGTTCCTAAGACTCCGCAGATGAACGACAGAGATTATCTGAACGATCTTCTTCTTACGGAAAAATATATGACCGTTTCCTATGTGCAGGCGCTTCACGAAGCAAGCCATCAATCGTTTTTTCAGGACATCAAAAACGTTCTCGACCAGACATGCGATCACCAGCGCGACCTATACAACCTGATGTTTAACAAAGGATGGTACAAAATTGAGTCGCAGGATCCTCAGAAAATACAGCAGACGCATCAGCAATTCACTCAGTACGCTCAGCAGCAGTTCCCCAAATAAACCCGATAGTTTATAAGAAGCACCGTTCGGAACTCATCCGGCCGGTGCTTCTTTCCGTTCTCTCTTCAACAGGCAATTCCTATTTCCCTGGAAATAAAATTAAAACAGACTGGAGATCCATACGGTTCTCTATCTGATGCTGAATGAGTTTGTTCGTTTTCCAGCTTAATAGTTAATGCACCATTCATAGGTTAACCTTTCCATTATTTTGGTAACATCATGTAATTCATATTTTACCCCTCCACAAAACTCATATTCTCGAAACCTATGAACCAAGGAGGGAGTTACAAAAATGTTGAAAAAGATTCTCGCAGTTGCACTTGCAGGGTTTTTCACTCTGCCGTTCGTTACGACGGGACACGCTGAAGCGGCGTCCCAGCCGCAGGCCGGCAATACTCAAATCGTTGTTTCCAGTCCGTTTGATTCTTGGAAACTGAACAGCAATCAGATCTCTGAGTTAACCGGCATGATGAAACAGTTCGGCGTTCCTTCGAACTTTTCTCCGGCACAGGGCCAGCCCGGGTCGGCATGTCCGGGAAATCAGACTGCCCAGCCGGCCGGAACCGGCACAGCAGGAAAAACGGTACAGCCTGCAAAACCTGCTCAGTCCCAGAAACCTGCTGCCAAAAAAACAACGCAGCCGTCCTCGCAGAACACTTCCAACAGCCAGATGAATGCGTTCGAAAAGAAGGTTGTCGATCTGACGAATCAGGAAAGAGCAAAAGCCGGATTGAAGCCTTTAAAAGCAAACAACAGCGTTCTTTCGAAGATGGCGCGCGACAAGTCTGCGGATATGCGTGACAAAAACTACTTCGACCATCAGTCGCCAACCTATGGTTCCCCGTTTGATATGATGAAAAAATACGGCATCAGCTTCTCAACCGCGGGTGAAAATATCGCCGCCGGACAAAAGACACCAGAAGAAGTCGTTAATGGCTGGATGAACAGCCCGGGACACCGTGCTAACATTCTGAACGCCAACTTTACAACGATCGGCGTCGGCTATGTTCAGGGCGGATCCTACGGCAGTTACTGGACTCAGGAATTTATCGGATAATCAAATCCTGCATTATAATCAAATATCCCAATAGAAAACAGCGTCTCACTGTGCTTCAGCATTGGGGGCGCTGTTTTTCCGTGCCATATTTTCAACCCGCTTTTTCGGGGAGTCGCCGATCCGCTCTCCGATGAATAAACTAGAGAAGCATCCTGCTGCCTGGCAGGAGCATGTCCACGGTACTTTGGAGGTGATCCCTTTGTATAATTATCCGCTTTACGCAGCTCTTGGCGATTCGCTGACTGTCGGCGTCGGATCGACTATTTTCATGCCGAATTTTGTCAAGTGCTTTCATCAAAGCCTTGAATCATTTTTCCGGCAGCCGATCGCCCGCCTCGTTTTTGCCAGGAATGGTGCAACGACAGGGGAGATACTGGAGTCGCTCTCGCGTCCCGATGTCTCTCAGGCTGTCGGTTCCGCTAGATTCATCACATTAACGGGAGGCGGGAACGACCTGCTGCGCGCCGGAAAAGTATGGCTCAAAACGAGAGACAACACCTTTATTCTAAGCGCACTTCATGAAAGCTTTGCTAACATTGAGCAGATCATCACCAAGATAATTGATCTGCATTCCAGCGATCCCGAACCCTTTATGATCCGGATATTGAATCTCTATAATCCGGTGCCGTATATCCCCGAATCACACATATGGCTTGAGACGTTCAATGAAAAACTTCTTTCGCTGGAACGCTTTGCCGAGGTCAGGATTGCCGATATTTACCATGCCTTTTACGGCAGGGAACCCCATCTTCTGGCCAGGGATCATACCCATCCGAACCCACTCGGCTATCGAATTATGGCCGATACAACGGCCCGTCTTGGCTTTGCACCCGTCGCCCTCCAAAAGATTTGAAATCATCCCTCCGTTCAATGAATTTTCGACCTGCACAAATGTTCATCCCACACACCCGCCGCTTCAGGTCAATTGACGCTCCCTTTGATCAAATATATTGCAGTTCCATCCTCTAGTCTCCCGATTATCGTCATGATGAGGACTGACAATAAAGATGTTAAAAAACAAATAAAGTCGTTTAAAAGTCACCATAAAGTTGTTTCATTTTGTTGTTGCGCAGTAAGCATGTACGGGACATTAAATCGATAGGAATGAAGGGCAGAGCTGACAGAATGTGAAATGGTTGAACTTTTTTTGTCATGTTGACTCAGCTTGGTTCAATTTGACTTTCATGGATTTCGATCCGACTTTTTCGCGTTTCGGTTCGACTTTCTCCTGATTCGGCTCAACTTCTCATTTTCGGTTCAACTTTCACGGATTTCGGTTTAACTTTTCGTTATTTCGGTTCAACTTTTTCGTATTTCGGTTCGACTTTGGCTCGATTCGGTTCAACTTTCTAAATTCGATCTGACTGTTGCACAGTTCACGTCTGCTTTTTCAATATAAGCCGCTCATTATAATATTTACAGAGTGGAAATGCGGCTTCACGGCTTCATTATTAAACACCTTTATTGTCGTCGCCTTAACTCCGAGTCGGAATGCTAAGAACCGGCGTGGGGAATGACTTCATTCTCCACGCCGGTTCTCCATCTTAATCGTTTCGGCCTTTGTTCAGCAAGCCGTCCAGGCTTTTGTCTATATTCCGGCCGTATTTCAAGCTCTCCACCTGGGCGGCATGTTCTTGCCCCAATACACTTTTTTCAGTTCATGGTGTTTCTCGAATCCGTCCAGAGCCGTATGATAATGAAAATTAAACCAGTAGCCGTCGAGCGGCGGGTGGTCCCTGCGCACATGCAATTTCAGTACGTCCTGTCCGGTATCCGTTTGATAAACATGCAGGATACGCTCCCCCATGCCCGGAGATGGCGAATGGGTGACCGCAAGATTTCTGACCCAGTTCTTGTCGTGGCTGCGGCTGACTTCCCTGACCGCGACAGCAAAGGCGGGTGCGATTTCCTTTACATATTGGTCGCCGATTTGATCCGTTACACGGCTGCCAAACTTGTACAGTCCCTGGTCTTGTGCCTCGCTTACGGCATAGATGGAAAAAGCATCGATCAGGCGGTCTTTTGAACTGTCTTTTCTGACCGCCTTTTCCCATGAGCCTTCCCCCGTCTCCAGCCCGTCCCGGTCTTCTTCTTCCCGTTTAAACGGCCCAATTGCCGGAACCCTGCTTTGCTCCCTCTGGAGACTTCCTTTATCAAGCTGTTTTCCGACATGATTGGCCGGCAGGTTTGGGACGACAGTCCCGAGAGTCAGTACGGCAACAAGTACGACAAGACATTTTTTCAATAAAACAGGAATCACGTTCCGACCTCCTCTGTCCGCGGTTCAATCTGCATCAGCGGCGATCGTACCGGTCCTGCGATGAATCGGTTTATCCGAAAGAGCGTCATTCACTCTAATTCCCACGCCGACGGGTTCGTCCCAACGGCAGTCTGATCGGCCGCTTTTTCAAGCCGGACTTGTTATACTAGACTATTCGTTTCTTTTTTCTCTTTCAGACAGTATAACGGCCGGCCTTTATCCGAATTTTATTAAAATCGGCCTGAACGCACCGTATTTTTTCAGATTGCGAATGAGAAAAACATGATTCAGACATTGTCAAACTTGAAATCTTCATCAGTAAGCGGTTCGATATTGAGCGGTACCACGTAATCGCCCTTCGTGGAAAAGAAATCATGATTTATCGTACCGGTGTCGATACCGTTCAATACAACCTGGCTGACCGGATCATGTGCGTACCGGTCTTCGCGTCCCAGATTCTGCAGCGCCCGGTTGGCATTGTACAGGACGTAGTCATTGACTTCTTTAACCAGATTGATCTTTGAATAGATTTTTTCCGTATATCTTTTTTCAACTTCGACCAGCTGATCCAGCAGCTTATAAAGCTCCTGGTCCGCTGTCCTTTTTTCTTCTTCGTTTAAATTTTCACGATACAGGCGCTGGGCAACCATCCCTGTAAAACTGCCGTGAATCGACTCGTCCTGTATAATTTTGCGGATAATTTCACCGCTCGCGATCATCCGGCCCTGTCCGGACAAGAAAACAGGGTAGAAAAACCCGCTGTAGAAAGAGAAGCTTTCGAGAAAAACCGAAGCCGTCATGGCCATGTAACGCTTGAATGGCGTCACATTTTCCCTTTTGTCATAGAGTTTGTTGTACCAGCGGGCAATCAGCCTGTATTTTTCCTGAAGTTCCGGTTGACTGTCCACCCACTCACCCAGATAAAAGTCGGTTTTTTGCGATGGAATCAGAGTTGAAAAAATGTGCGAATAGGACTTTGCGTGAATGTGCTCCATCATCCCCATCCAGGCAAATACGGCCTGTTCATGCATATTGTCATGATGGACGGCGATAAGAGGCATACCGTTGTCGCCCTGCTCACGGTCGAGGCCCGTCAGTCCCGACAGAACCTCCACATAGGTGTCCTGCTCATCCTGAGACATTGAACTCCAGTCCGAGAGGTCGCGGGAGACTTTGAACGCCTCTTCCGTCCAAAACTGATTGATATTCTGTTTCCAGTATACTTTTGCTGTCTGATTGTTATTATTATTCCAATTGATCGCTTTCATTGTCTGACCATCCTTCAAAAGGTAGTTCAAAATGGATCTTCGGCTGCAGAAGCCGGTGCATTGTTGCAGAAATTAAACAGAGCAGGCCGTGCATTCCTCAGGAGAGAGCAGCTGCGTTCTTGTATAGTAAAGTGATTTCAGTCCCTTTTTATGTGCGTAGACATAGAGACGCGCGAGCTGGCGCGTGCTCGTCATGCTGTCGACATAAAGAATGGTCGAAATACCTTGATCGACGTGCTGCTGAATCGCTGCGATCATGTCGATCACGCGGTACTGGCTCGTCTGATAAGCCGACTTGTAGTACCACATGGTCTGCGGTGAGAGGAACGGCATGGGATAGATCGTTTCGCTGTTTCCGTATTTTCTCCGCTCAATGATGTTCACGACCGGCATGACCGAGCTCGTCGCGTTCTGCACATAGCTGATCGATTGCGTCGGTGCAACGGCCAGACGGTAGGCATTGTACAGGCCGTATTTTTCAACCTGTTTCTTAAGCTCCGTCCATTCTGCGGTCGTCGGAATATGAATGCCTTCAAACAATTCAGCCGCCCTTGCTGTTTTCGGGCCGAAGTATTCCTGCTCATATTTTTTGAAATAAGAACCATCCGCGTAATCGGTCAGCTCGAAGCCCTTGAACGCCGTTCCGCGCTCTTTGGCAATCATCATCGACTTCTCAATCGAATAAAAATTGACCATTGAAAAGAACGTACGCGCAAAGTCCCGCGCTTCTTCCGATTCGTAGGAAAGCTGATTCTTCGCCAGATACCCGTTCAGGTTCATGGCGCCGAGACCGACCGAATGCAGCTCGATGTTTGCCAGGCGGACACCTGGCGCGTTCGCGATCTGTGTCATGTCGCTTACCTGCGTCAATGCCTCAATGCCGCAGTGAACGGAGTCGCGGATCTCGCCGCTCTCCATCACATTGACGATGTTCAGCGATCCGAGAATACAGGAGACGTCGCGCCGGATTTCATCGGGAACGTCATAATCATTAATCGTCGATGTTTCCTGCATCTGAAAAATTTCCGTACACAGGTTGGACATTTTGATGCTGCCGAGCCGGTGCAGCGGGTGGTTTTTATTGGCATTATCCTTGTAAAAAATGTAAGGGTAGCCGGACTGCATCTGCATCTGGGCAATCCGATTGAGAAATTCACGGGCATCCGCGCTCTTTTTCTTGACTGCCGGATTGGCGATCAGTTCATCGTACATCTTGTCCATGTCCATATCGTCGAGATGCTGTCCGTATGCCTTATAAACCGTGTACGGTGCGAACATACAGAACGGCTTGCCCTGTTCCGCCAGTTCGAAAAACTTGCCGGGAACGATCAGCCCGATGGAAAGCGTCGACAGGCGGATGTCTTCGTCGGCATTTTCCTTTTTTGTGTCCAGAAATTCAGGAGCGTCCCAATGGAAAATGTTCAGATAAGCGGCGCCCGCGCCGGGACGCTGACCCAGTTGATCGGCATAGGCGAATCCAAGCTGGAGCTTCCGGGCAACAGGAACGACACCTTTTGCTACGCCTTCAACGCCCTTGATGGCTTCACCGCGCCCGCGGATTTTCGACAAGTTAAGCGCCACACCGCCGCCGATTTTCGACAGCTGCTGCGATGTGCTTTCAATGTAATTGATCGAATTCAGAGAATCGTCCGCTTCAATCAGAAAACAGGAGACCATTTCGCCGCGGCGGGACTTTCCCGCGTTGAGAAACGTAGGCGTTGCCGGCTGATAGCGCTGTTCCATCAGCGCGTGCATGAACCGTACGGCTTTATCATAATCCCCGTGTGCCAAATACAGCGCCACGATGGAAACGCGTTCGAAGTAATGTTCCAAGTAGTGAGATTTGTCATTGGTTTTCATCGCATAATCGCGATAAAATTTACTTGCAGCCATATAGGAGCTGAATTTGAAATGATAAGCTGCCGCCATCTCGTGCAGCTGTTCGATGTTTCCTTCTGCGTAGTCATTGAATACGTCATAATAATAGGCATGGTCAACAAGATAATGCAGTCTTTCGAGTACACTGCCGAAGTGGACCATTTTCTGCTCGACTTCGTCCATGTAAACCTGAATCGCTTCCCGGTCTTTCTCCAGCTGGTAAAAACCGTCTTCTCCGCGTGTCATCACCTCATTGTTCAGTTCAATGTAGGATTTTGATTTGGTCGCTTCGTTCAGCAAATGCGCTCACCCTTTCCCGAAATTGAATCACGTCTTCTGCTGTACCGCCTAATTCAAACTTATAAAGCACCGGTACATTGTAAACCGCTGAAATCACGTCAGCCGCACGGGCAAAATTCCGACCCCAGTTTCGGTTTCCGCTCGCCGCGACGGCTTTAAGGAAACGCCCGTTTCTTGCAAGAAATGCTTTGACACTTTCCGGCGCGTCACCGAACCCAATCGTATTCGTCACCAGTATAAAGGGTTGATCAACTGTCGGACGATTGCTGATCGGTTCATGCGGAAGTCCTGTCTTTGCCAGAAACCGTCTGACATTCCCGGTCATGGTCTCGTATAGGATCAGCATCAGCGGCCCTCCTTTCTCATCAAAAAAACAACATTTTTTGATATATAGTGCCTGATGCCAGCCAGTTCATACTATATATAGTTTATGTTTATTAATTTACCACAATATATTGTTTATCACAAGAAATTTTTCCCGGCCAGAAATAAAGTCACTGTTTATCATAAGACATCAAACGACGCGATTCAACAGGTGGATGCCCATGAAAATAAGAGGCATTTCTAGTTCTCCGGCAAAAACAAACCGGACCGGCTGGAAATGCCTCTTTTTATTTTTTGCCTGGCGTGCACGGATTGCCCCGGAGTCCGGCAATCATCACAGACGCCGCCTGTCTGTCAGCTCCGCAGCCGGCAGATCCGCTGCCTTTCCTGTCAGACCGGCTCGTGACTGTCAGCCGGTCCCTCTTCCCTGCCCCGAATCGGTGTAAACGTGCGCCTCTCTTCCATGGATTTGCGGCGCCTGATCGAGCGCTGCTCGGCGAGGCCGGCAAAATGCTCCTGCGCATTCACCGACGCTTTACCGCGCCGATCCGGCTTGCGGTACAAGCCGTCATCGCCCATGATCCTCGTCTTGACATTATCATTCATCATCGTATCGAACAAATGAATAATTGTCACCCGGATCTCATCATCCTCGATCGGAAACATTAGTTCGACACGTCTGTTCAGATTGCGGGACATCAGGTCAGCGCTGGCAAGAAACACTTTGGCCTCTCCGCCATTTCCGAAAATATAGATTCTGCTGTGCTCAAGATAGCGCCCGACAATGGAGTGCACCTCAATATGATCGCTGACTCCCGGAATGCCCGTACGCAGGCAGCAGATGCCCCGGACGAGCAGCCTGATCCTGACCCCGGCTGCGGAGGCACGGTACAGCGCTTGAATCATTTCCTCGTCGGACAGAGCATTCATTTTGGCGTGAATAAACGCAGGCTTCCCGGCCCGGGCATTCTCAATCTCCGCCTGAATAAGATCAAGCATCGTACTGCGGAGCCACAGGGGCGCCATGACCAGCTTATGAAAATAGGGCGGTTCCGAGTAGCCGGACAGCATATTAAAGACATTGGACGCATCCACACCCATCTGCTCATTGCTTGTCAATAGACCCATATCGGTATAAAATCTGGCCGTGATGTCGTTATAGTTGCCGGTACCAAAGTGCATATAGCGCTTGATTCCTGTCTGTTCCCTGCGGACAACAAGGGCCATTTTGCAATGGGTTTTCAGTCCGACCAGGCCATAAATAACGTGGCACCCGGTCTTCTCCAGTTTCTGTGCCCAGTTGATGTTGTTCTCCTCATCAAACCTCGCCTTCAGCTCTACGAGCACCGTGACCTGCTTTCCGTTCTCGGCCGCTTTTTCCAGATAACGGATAATCGGTGAATTACCGGAAACGCGATAAAGGGTCATCTTGATTGCAAGCACATTCTGATCGACGGAAGCCTGTCGGATCAGTTCAATGACCGCGTCAAACGAGTCGTACGGATGATGAAGGAAAATATCCCGCTCACGTAGCGTATCGAAAATGGAATGCTCCATCAATTCATAATGAACGAACGAACGGTGCGGCGAATAGAGCAAATCGCTAAAACTGTCCAGTTCCGCCACAAGCCTGGATAAAAAGGTCAGGTCGATCGGGCCGTTCACACGGTAAACATTTTCCGAACTGACGCCAAGCCTGCTGATCAGTTTATTGATCAGCCGTTCGCTGATCCCCGCCTCCACATCAAGGTGGATCACATTCCCTCGCTCGCGAAGACGGAGCTGTTTTTCAATCTCTTTCAGAAGATCGGCCGTCTCCTCTTCGTCAACTTCAAGATCCATGTCGCGCATGACCCGGTAGCAGGAAGCCTCGTCAAGTTCATAGCCGACAAACAGTTCCTTAAGGTGCCGGCGAATGATATTTTCAAGCAATACGAAACTGAAATGCCCCTCTTCATCAGGCAGTTTCACAACCCGCGGGAGCACGCTAGGTACCTGGACCGTGACAAATTCTTTCTGCCCTGTGCGGCTCCCTTTTTTATGAATCAGTGCGGCTATATTAATGCTCTTGTTCAGAATAAGAGGAAACGGACGCGAGGAATCGACCGCCATCGGTGTCAGTACCGGATAAACTTCCCTGCTGAAGTAATGGTCGATAAAATCTAGCTGTTTTGAAGTCAGTTCGGCAACCTCCAGAATATAAATACCATGCTCCTTCATCAGCCGGCTCAGCATGCGATTGTACGTCATATACTGCTGGCCGGTCATCTGATGCGCCGCTTCGCTGATCTTCGTTAATTGCTGGCTCGGCTTCAGACCCGCGGGATCCGGTTTTTCATAATTGACATTGACCATGTCGATCAGTGAAGCAACGCGCACCATGAAAAACTCATCCAGATTGCTGGCCGTGATCGACAGAAATTTGACCCTTTCAAGCAGCGGATTATCCTTATCGCGCGCCTCTTCAAGGACCCGCTCGTTAAAGAGCATCCAGCTCAGTTCACGATTGCTGAAATACTCGTTTTTATCAAAACTCTCCATGATCGTCCACCTCATCCTCTTAATATCGGCTTCAGCCCGAAAACCTCTTCAAAATAGGCAGCCTTTTCTTCAAAAGTCAGCCTTTCGAGCGACAGATCATCATCTGACTGGGCCGTAATGATGACTTGATCGTGCTTCAGAGAAACGGTGATTTTTTTCACCTTCTGCTGGTGGCTGTCATCTAAGGCGTCCGCCAGGCGCAGAATGGCGGCAAGCTTGGCCGTGACCAGCTTGCTGCCGGAAGGGAGGCGGCTGAATGAAACCGAATCGCTCGACGGGGTTCCCGTACTGTGATAACGCGCAATATTGGCAACGATGTCCCTTTCGTTTTCCGAAATCCCGATAATTTCCGACGACTGAATGATGTAATATGAATGGATGTAGTGCGCATTCATGTCGATATAGCTTCCTGAATCCTGCAGAATGGCGGCCAACTGAAGAAGCAGTCTTTCTCTTTTTCCGAGGCCGTGCAGCGCTTTAAGCCTGTCAAACAAATGCAAAGAAAATTTTTCAACCACTTCAATGTGCTGCGGGTCACATTTGTAACGTTCAGCAATATTCCGGGCTGACACTATGATGTCCTCCGCAAAAGAATGCTCAATAGGCCGTCTCTGACTATCCAGTTCATCATGAATCAGTATTCCGTCCGCAAGATCCGCCTCAGAGAGAAGAATGCTTTTTGCATCCGTCATTTCAAGCATTTTCTTCAGAATCATTGCTGAAGGAAGAAGCTGGGTTGCCGAATCATAAGGTACTCTGTATTTTTTTGCCAGCACTTGAACGGGAAGATCGAGAATGTGGCGGTACAGCTCATCGAAACGTTCTCGATCTATGGTATCGCTGCTTGTTTTCATAAATGCCCGTTTAAAGGCGAGCAGATCCGTCCCGACAAGGACAAAGTGTTTATAGCGAACGTCTTCCGGCGCAAACTGCCGGTATCCTGTGATTTTGCTCATGATATAATCTTCCATAATATCCACGACATCGCCGGTCTCATTTTCCAGATCACCGAGCATTTCACGGATTCGGAGCGGGCCAAGCTTGATATTTCTCGAAAAAATAAACTGGCCGTTATTATAAACGGTTAGCTGTATACTCCCCGAACCGATATCGATCAGCATCGTGCCTTCTTTAATCAATTTGCTGAACTCTTTCGTTTTATAGGCAACGGCCTGATTGTGCAGATAACGTTCCTCCGCGTTTGCCAGCCACTCGAGGTTAAGCCCCGTCTTCAGACGGATTTGTTCTTTTACATACTCCGCGTTCGCCGCTTCCTGAACGGAACTCGCAGCAACCGCCCGATAGGCTTCAACCCCGTAATCGTTCATAATCCGAACGAATCCGGCCAATGCCCGGCACGCCTGTTCTACTGTCTGAAAAGCAATCATTTGCTGGTTATAAATGTCGGCTCCAATCGCCACATCAGCTTTAGCGTATTCCACAGTAGTCAATTTCGTCATATCGGCTATTTTTAATACAATCATTTGCAACCCAACTGTTATGGACGCAAAGAGTCTGTGTTTGCCCGTGGCCCTCACCCCATTGTCTGAATCTCTCTGTTCTTTGTACTCAAGTAAGCTGTCATGCTTCTATTCTCCATTATAAAGCATATTCCGGGCTGAAAAAGTCATCTTTGGACGCTTAATAGAAAAAAAGCGGAACACAAGAGCTTACATCTCACCTATGCAAAAAAGATCAAACCAGGTTGCTCCCGGTTTGATCTTCGTGAAAAACTGTTTCTCACGTCTTCCAAGTCAGCTTTTAAGCAGAGAATGTTTACCATCCAGATAAAGGTCGACGGAAGCCGCGGCTTTCCGGCCTTCCTCAATCGCCCAGACAATCAGTGTAGCGCCTCTGCGCGCGTCCCCGGCCGCGAAAATTCCTTCCCGGCTTGTCTGATAGCTGCGTTCATCGGCTAGAATCACGCGCCCGGACGGATCCTTTTCAATATCAAAATCACCAAAAAGCCGATCTTCGGCTCCGCGAAAGCCAATCGCAATCAGAACGAGATCTGCATCCCACTTCTTCTGTTCTGCCCTGCCGTCTTCAATCTTTTTGAATGATCCCGTGGTAAGCCCTGTTACATGGCCATTTTCATCACCTGTAAATTTGTCTGTTTCCACATAATATTCACGCGGATCCTTGCCGAAGAGTTCTTCCGCTTCTTCATACGCATAATCAACGGAAAAAACATTCGGATGTTCCGGCCACGGATTGCCCTCTGTACGCCGATCCGGAAGCCGGCCGTGCTTTCCGAACTGGACGACGCTTTTGCATCCCTGGCGGATCGCTGTTGCCACGCAGTCTTCTCCGGTGTCGCCTCCTCCGATAACGATAACGCGTTTCCCGCAGGCATCAAGATCCGATTCCAGCGGTTCATTGTACAGAAGGTGGCGGTTGCTCGCTGTCAGGTAATCCATCGCAGGTGCGATGCCCTGCAGATCGCGGCCTTCAATCGGAAGCTCCCTGTGCTTCACCGCGCCCGTGCAGAGAACGACGGCATCAAAGCTCTTCTTCAGTTCGGCAGCCGTAATGTCTTTCCCGACATCAACGCCCGTTTTAAACGTTACACCCTCTTCTTCAAGCAGACGGATGCGGCGGTCCACAACATCCTTTTCGATTTTCATGCTTGGAATACCGTACATCAGAAGGCCGCCCGGGCGATCCGAACGCTCGAACACAGTCACCTGATGGCCGATTTTATTCAGCTGATCGGCACACGCCAGACCTGCAGGCCCTGAACCGATCACCGCGACCTTTTTTCCCGTGCGGCGCAGCGGCGGTTTGGGAACAACCCATCCTTCGTCGAACGCGCGGTCGATGATGGCCCGTTCTATCGACTTGATTGAAACCGGATCGCTGACAAAACCGGCGGTACATGAGCCTTCGCAAGGTGCCGGGCAGGCTTTGGAAGTGAACTCGGGAAAATTGTTGGTTTTCGCGAGCCGTTCGTATGCTTCTTTCCACAAACCGCGATACACCAGATCGTTCCATTCAGGGATCAGGTTGTGAATCGGACAGCCGCTCGTCCCCCGATTCAGCGTTACGCCGACCTGACAGTAGGGCGTGCCGCAATCCATGCAGCGGGCCGCCTGTTTCCTGGCCCCCTCTTCCGTCATCGCTTCTTTGTATTCATTCCAGTCGTTCACCCGTTCCAAAGGGCTGCGTTCTTTCTGATTTTTTCTCTCTATATTTAGGAAACCCATTAATTGTCCCATTGTATGAACTTCATCCTTTCAGCATTTATCCGATGGCTCGTGACAGATCCGAATTTTATACCGGCTGATAGATCGATTTTGAAACAGCCAGTTTACCCTGTTTTTTCAGATAAAAAGCCTGTTCCTTTGCCTGTTCTTCCGTCAAACCGTCCGCTTCAAACTGTCCGATCTGCGCCACCATGGCTTCATAATCGCGAGGGATGATCTTGATCAGCCGCTTAAGCGTTTCGTCCCAGTTCACGAGCGCCTGCTTGGCTTTCGGGCTGCCTGTATAATTCAGATGATTTTTAATCAATGTATAGATTTCGTTCTGCTCATCCTGATCGGTCACTTGTTCACTATTAATCAATTCCTTATTCACATGTGCCATCACCTTATCCGCCTGTTCATCAGGCAGAATATAGGCGGTTCCTCCCGACATGCCCGCCGCAAAGTTTCTGCCGACCGGACCGAGGATAACCACTCTTCCTCCGGTCATATATTCACAGCCATTTTCACCGACACCCTCCACAACAGCGCTCACTCCGCTGTTCCGGACACAGAACCGCCCGCCGGCTGTGCCGCGGATATAGGCCTCGCCTTCTGTCGCACCAAAGAAGGCAACATTTCCGATCATCGCCTGAGAGTCGGTCGATACCCCGACAACTTGTTCCGACTTAATGATCACTTTGCCTCCGGACAGGCCTTTGCCGACATAGTCGTTTGCGTCTCCGGTGAGCTCCATGGTCACACCCTTTGGAATAAAGGATGCGAAGCTCTGTCCCGCACTACCCGTGAACGAGAGACTGATCGTATCTTCCGGCAACCCTCTTCCGCCAGTCGATTTTGAAATGACGTATCCGAGAGTTGTCCCCACGGTCCGGTCGGAGTTTTTCAGCCTATATGACAAGTGAACCGGCTGCTTGTTTTCGATCGTCGGCAGGCATGTGGAGATCAGATTGCGTTCATCAAAGCGTCTCTCCATATGATGATCCTGGGCGCGGGCAAAATGCCGTCTGGATACATCGCTTTCAGCCTGGTACAGCAAATCCGACAAGTCCAGATAGCGCGCTTTCCAGTGGCCGTGCACCTCTTTCTTGATCCTGAGAAGATGGGCTTCGCCGATCACCTCATCGAGTGAGCGATACCCCAGATTAGCCAAATGTTCCCGAATATCCTCGGCAATAAATGTCATAAAATTAACTATATAGTCCGCACTGCCCGAAAAATTCTTGCGAAGTTCCGGATTTTGCGTCGCGATGCCAACGGGACAGGAATCAAGATGGCAGGCGCGCATCATCAGGCAGCCCAGCACGACAAGCGGTGCCGTAGCAAATCCAAACTCTTCGGCGCCGAGGCAGGCGGCAATCAGTACATCGCGGCCCGTCATCAGCTTGCCGTCCGTTTCCAATCTCACACGATCGCGCAGTCCGTTTTTCATTAACGTCTGATGGGCCTCCGCGAGACCAATCTCCCACGGCAGTCCGGCATGTTTGATACTGGTTTTCGAGGCTGCACCCGTACCCCCGTCATGGCCGCTGATCAGAATGACATCGGCTCTGCCTTTGGCGACGCCCGCAGCGATCGTGCCGACGCCTCCTTTTGCGACCAGCTTCACACTGATTCTTGCCTTCGGATTGCTCGACTTCAGATCATAAATCAGCTGGGCAAGGTCTTCAATAGAATAGATATCGTGATGCGGCGGCGGCGAAATCAGACCAACGCCCGTGGTTGCGCGGCGCGTACGCGCGATCCATGGATAAACTTTTCCGGCCGGAAGCTGCCCGCCTTCCCCGGGTTTCGCACCCTGCGCCATCTTGATTTGCAGTTCGGCCGCTTCCGAGAGATAGTAACTTGTGACGCCGAATCTCGCCGACGCCACCTGCTTGATCGCGCTTCGGCGCCAGTCGCCGTTCTCGTCGCGAGCGAAGCGCTCGGGATCCTCCCCGCCTTCCCCGCTGTTGCTCTTGCCGCCGATCCGGTTCATAGCAACCGCCATTGCCTCATGGGCTTCCTTGCTGATTGAGCCGTAGGACATCGCCCCGGTTTTAAAGCGTTTGAACAGACTCTCCACCGATTCAACTTCTTCAATCGGAATCGGATTGCGGTCCCGCTCGAAAGTCAGCAGGCTACGGATGGTCGAGAAAGGAGCATTGTCCACCATCTCCGCGTATTCTTTATAAAGCTTGTAATCATTTCGTCTCGTTGCCTGCTGAAGCATGTGAACGATCAGTGGTTCAATTTTGTGCTGCTCGCCGCCCTGGCGCCACTGGAGTGTACTGCCGGCATCGAGCGGCTTTATATTTCCCTGCCGGAGTTCTTCCGTCGCCCGGTTATGCCGTACAATCGTTTCGGCCGCAATTTCCTCCAGGCCGATACCGCCAATCTGTGAAACGGTCTTTTTAAAGTATTTGGCGATCACTTCATCCGAAATGCCGAGTGCCTCAAATGTCTGGGCACCGCGATAGCTCTGAATAGATGAAATGCCGACCTTGGACATCACCTTAACGATGCCGCCGACAAGCGCCTTAATATAGTTTGCTTCCGCCTTCTCCTCGGAAACACTCAGGTGTCCGGCGTTTTTCAGCGCGCAGACGGTTTCCAGAGCGAGATAAGGATGAATCGCGTCCGCTCCGTAGCCCAGCAGCAGGGCGACCTGATGGCTGTCCCGCGGTTCACCGGAATCCACAATGAGACTGACACGGGTCCGTGTCCCCTGGTCAATCAGGTGATGGTGAATGGCGCTTACAGCGAGGAGCGAAGGAATCGGCAGTCGTTTCTCATCCATAGACCGGTCCGAGAGCACGATCAGCAACGCACCGTCATGAATCAGCTGGTCGACATGAAGAACCAGCTGATTAACGGCTTCCGCAAGTCCCTTTTTCCCCTTTGCGGCAGGAAAAAGCATATCGACCGTCTCGGTTTTCAGTCCCTGATGCCGAAGCTCATGAAAGGTTTTCCCGTCAAGGATCGGATGGCTCAGGCGAATCTGCGGCGAAACATGTCTCGTTGGATCAAGCAGACTGATCTGCGGCCCCAGCCAGGTCACCTTCGACATGACCCAGGCCTCGCGAATGGCATCAATCGGTGGATTCGTAACCTGTGAAAACCATTGCTTGAAATAATCAAACAGCAGCTGAGGCTTATTGGAGAGCACGGCCAGCGGGGTATCGTTTCCCATCGACCCGGTCGGTTCCTTTCCGGTCTCCGCCATCGGCTGAATAGCTTTTGCCACATCCTCGTAAGTGTATCCGTGCACCTTCTGTTGATAGAGGCGGACGGCATCGGGCGCTTTTCCCGTCTCTATCCGGCTATCTTTAAGTTCAATGACGGTTTTCTGCAAAAGCTCATGATAGTCGGCGGAGTGGCAAATTTCTTTTTTTAATTCATCACTCGGAATGATTTTTCCTTTTTCCGTATCAATCAACAGTAATTGTCCCGGTTTCAGATGGCATCTTTCCCGGATGTTCTCAGCAGCCAGATCGGCAACACCGACTTCCGAGGAAAAGACGACCTTATCATCGTTCGTGATATAATAGCGGGCCGGACGAAGCCCGTTCCGGTCCAGAATGGCTCCGATCTGCTTCCCGTTACAGAAACCGAGCGCCATCGGGCCGTCCCACGGCTCCATCAGTCTGCTGTGAAATTCATAGAAATCCTTCAGATAGTCCGGCAGTTCCTCATTGTCTTCCCAGGGCTCCGGAACCATCATCATCACGGCGTGAGGCAAAGAAAAACCATGATAGGTCAGGAATTCGAGAACGTTATCAAAAATAGCGGAATCGCTTCCTTCCGGGTCAATAATTTGAGGCAGACGGCCGCCGGAAAGGCGCTTCGCTTTGGCATTAAACCAGCTCATGTTTCCGCGAATGGTATTAATTTCACCGTTATGGACAATCATACGGTTGGGATGCGCACGTTCCCAGCTGGGAAACGTGTTCGTGCTGTAGCGGGAATGCACTAAAGCAACAGACGAAACAAAACGCTCATCCTGAAGATCTGTATAGAATGCGGACACTTCTTTTGCCCGGAGCATTCCTTTATAAACGAGAGTCTGGCTTGAGAGGCTGGCAACATAAATTTCATCTTTGAGTTTCGCCTCAATCGCCTTTCTGAGCAAATAAAGTTTTAAGTCAAGTTTGCGGCCCGAATCCTGATTGGCCGTTCCAATAAACATCTGATACATGAATGGCGATTTGCTGCGCGCCAGCGGGCTGATTTCATTTTCAGCAACCGGTACATCGCGTTCGCCGTAAAGACGCAAATTTCGGGCCGCGATGCACGCCTTGATTTTACCGATCGCCACCAGTCTGCTGGAGCGGTCCTGAGGGAGAAAAAACATGCCGACACCATAGTGCCCCGCAGAAGGCAGAGAAAAATTACAAACCGACTGGAAAAACTGATCCGGCACCTGTACAAGTATCCCCGCACCGTCGCCGGTCTTACCGTCTGCCGCCTTGCCGGCACGGTGATCCAGCCTGGCCAGCATTTCAAGAGCTGTTTTGACAACATCGTTCGACACGCGGCCCTTAATATCCGCGTAAAGGCCAATCCCGCACGAATCATGTTCAAATTCCGGACGGTAAAGCCCCTCGGCCGTTTCATCTCTGTTTTGACCATTTTTAATCATAAACGTCATCCTTCCTTCTGTTCGCAATCACGCATCGAATCTGTTCCACTTTTCAGAAAACAGATTTTTTCCGTCTCTCTATTTTTTCCGAAAAGTATGGTAATTTTATTTTACACTTTCTTTATCAATCTTTACAATATATAATTAAGAACATATACATCTCGATTTGATATGAATGGAGCGGAAAGAGATGGAACTGCGGCAAATCGAGTATTTTATCGAAGCAGCGAGAAGAGAACATATCACACAGGCAGCGGAAGCTCTGCACGTGGCCCAGTCTGCAATCAGCCGCCAGATAACGCTTCTGGAAGATGAACTGGGTGTCTCTTTATTTTCGCGCAAGGGGCGGAACATCAAACTGACGGCAATGGGAAAAATCTTTCAGGAACACGCCGAACGGGGACTCCTTGAATTTGAAAAGGCACAGCAGAAAATCAAGGAACATCTGAACCCGGAAGTCGGATTGATCCGACTGGGTATTTCAACAAGCCTTTCCGTTCATACACTGCCGATCGTTTTGCAGAATTTTCACCGATTGCATCCGGGCATTGATTTTCAGCTGCACCAGGGAACGGTTCCCTATCTCATTCATCTAATTGAACAGGGAAATATTGATCTCGCGTTTGCATCTCCGGTGCCGAAGAACCACGAGATTGTCGGCAGCACCATTCTTTATACCGAAGAAATGGTGCTTCTTCTTCCGAAAAGCCATCGTCTTGCAGGACGGGAACCGGTGTCGCTAAGCAAACTGAAGGGGGAGCGGTTCATCACATTCCGCAGCAAACTGTCCCTGCAGGGGCTCTTTCGCAATGCATGCCAACAGGCAGGTTTTGAACCGAATATTGTTTTTGAGGGAGAGGACATGGACACGATCAAAGGGCTTGTCGCCTCGGGTTTTGGCATCGCATTGATGCCGGAGAACGCAGTGGCATACAATCTTCCCTCCGATGTGGTGACCGTTCCCCTGGATTCCCCGAAAGTCGCGCGTGCCGTCGGTATCATCAAACCGCGGGAACGTGATCTTGCTCCTTCCGAACAGCTCTTTTCCGGATTCGTTGACGAATTCTACGACAGGCTCTACCGATTCGGCCAGTAATCATCGTTCTTATCGGGACTCTGATCAGCTTTTTCCGTATGCTTATGACCTTGTAAATAAAGAGCCGTCTTTTTCCCGGACAGGGAAACGGACGGCTCTTTCCGGTTTTATTGCGTTATTCATTCATGCTTGCACGGTTTTCCATTTCAATCAGTTCGTCGTGGCGCATACGTGAATCTTCTCCGACCTGTTCATCCGCATGATAAGATGACCGCACAAGCGGACCCGCTTCGCAGTGCCTGAATCCTTTTGATAAAGCGATTTCCTTGAGTTCGGCAAATTCTTCAGGCCGATAGTAGCGGACCACATCAAGATGTTTGCGGGTCGGTTGAAGATACTGGCCGATCGTCATAATATCGACGTGACTGGCAAGAAGATCGTCCATCACCTGGATAATTTCCTCTTTTGTTTCGCCGAGACCGACCATAATGCTAGACTTGGTCGGTGTATTCGGGCTCAGCTCCTTGACTCGTCGCAGTACGCCTAGGGAACGGTCATAGGTCGCAATGGCGCGCACTTTTTTAGTCAGCCTGCGCACTGTTTCAATATTATGGTCGAAAATATCAGGTTTTGCTTTCATTAACGTTAGGATGCTGCCGTCGTCCCCCTTCATATCTGAAGGAAGCACTTCGATCGTGCAATACGGGGCTTTGCGGCGAATAGCCCGTATGGTCTCTGCAAACACATAAGCCCCACCATCCTCCAGATCATCACGGGCTACTGCGGTGACGACCACATGCCGCAGTTGCATTTTTTTGACCGAGTCGGCCACCCGTTCAGGTTCTCTCAGATCAAGTTCCGTCGGCCGGCCGGTCCGGACCGCGCAGAACCGGCAGCCGCGCGTGCAGATGTCGCCGAGAATCATGAACGTGGCTGTCCGTCTCGCCGCCCAGCATTCGTGAATATTCGGGCATTTCGCCTCCTCGCATACCGTATGCAGCCTTTCATCACGCATAAGATGCTTGATTCCGCGAAAATCCTGATTTGTGTTGATTCTGATTTTAAGCCAGTCCGGTTTTCTTAAGTATTCTCCCTGTTTTCCCATTTCTATCCCCCCTTGTTTGTTCCAGAACAGCCGTCAGCGCGAATAATTCCACTCGTCTGATTCATATTTCGATTGAGCCAGCGCCACGACTTTACGTTCCTCATCTTTATCAAGTTCCATTTGTATAAGCTTCACGCCCAGTCCTTTTTCAAATCCGTGATAAAAAGCCTGCTTGACTTCATCCAGTGTCACTTTGCGGCCCGCCAGGCGTTCCAACGTAACGGCCTTGCCGCCAAAAGCCCGTTTTGCACGCTCCTTAATCCGCTCGCTGTCATACTGAAAACAGTCGAACAATTCTTCCTCGTCCACCGTGAGCGGTATCGAACCATGCTGAAGAATCATGCCCTTCTGTCTCGTCTGGGCGCTTCCCGCAGCTTTACGGCCTTCAACGACCAATTCGTACCAGGAAGCTTCCTCAAAACAGACAGGCGAGTGAGACGCTTCATGATTTTGTTTCGGGACGGCCAGTTCAGCCGTCAGGCCGAGTGCCCGGAATCCTTCAAGCAATCCCGCGGAAAGAACACGATACGCACCGACGACGGATCCGGGCATACCCGGGTAATCCTCCGGTAAAATTACACTGTACGTCAACTCGTTATGGTGCAGAACCGCTAAACCGCCTGTCAGCCTGCGCACCAGCCGAAAACCGTGTGCGCGGATCCCGTCCTGATCGACACGGCCCGCCGTTTTCTGAAAATAGCCGATCGAAAGACCTGGGGGATCCCATCCGTAGAAGCGAAGAACCGGCTGCTTTCTCCCTTCCGCTCCTCGCTGAAGCAGATACTCATCAAGAGCCATATTGTATGACGGCGTATGCTGTCCTGAATCCAGAAAAAGCCACTTTTTATCCATAATAACTCACTTCCCTGTACCTGCAATGGTGACAGCGTTTGCAACACAACTGCCGTTCCAACTGTAAAAAAATCTTCTATTCCCCAATTTCAGCGTCTTCTCTGAATGACTCGATCTCGACTTCTATCATATCAAGAATTGCGGACAAAGGTAAGCCTGAAGAAGAGAAACTCCTAATTCTATTACATACGGTAAGTTTTAATAAACGACGGCATCTTTTCTTTAAGAGCCCTGTTATGGTACACTAATCAGATAGGGAATTTTTATGGATACGGAGTTTATACCTATTTAATTGCTTCATCCGCAGGTTGACCTGGCAACCGTCTGCGCGTGTCAACGCCTGGATTTTATCTTTTATTTTTACCTTTTTCTAAAAAAGGAGATCTGCATGATGAATCGCTATCTTCAGATGACTTTCGTGCCGCACATCGAAAACGGCTGGAATTTCTATCTATGGCTGACTGATAAAAACGGTGAACCTCTTCCTTTCGCATCCGGCGCACCTGCGCCGTCATGGCTGAGCGAACGTTCGCCTTACCGTTTTTTTCCTTCTCAGGCCAATTTCGTCACCGGAAGCGGAAAGATTGCCGTGTCCGGTGTGATCATGACGATGAGCAGCGCGTTCCGAATCATGAAAGACGGTGTGCTTAAGGATCATTCCGGTGAGATTCTTCCCGGTAAAACATTTCAGTGGTTCAGCCAGATTGCTGAAGCCATTCAAATTTTATTGGAAAACGGCCATTTCTATCCCTTTTTCTACCAACTTGAACGGGGAAATCACGAACAGTGCTATTACTGCGAATGGATGCCGGACGCGGAGCTGATCGTTCAGAGCGGACTGTTCGCCGACTGGCTCAGCCGCCTGCCCCGTCTTGCACTGTCTATTGCAGACCTGCAGGACGAGAAAGTCCGGCAGTGGCTGCACTTGATTGTCATCTTCTGGACGAACACACTCATTCGCTATATCTCTAAAGACCTTGTAAGCGAGGAAGGCATCTTTCCAGAAGCCGCGGCTGTAAAACCTTCATTCGAACAACGGTTTTCGGCGGATCTTCCATTCAATAACTTTGGGAAACCGTGGATCATTTCAAATGACCCGGATCAAATTAAAAAACTCAGTATTTTGGAAACAGAAATGACCGGCTGGGTGCATCCTGTTGCAGCAGCACTGGAGTGGAACAAGGCGCTGCTGAGCTACAGAACTGCCCAGCAGGAATTCTATTTTTCACCTGATAAAGCGCTGATTATACTTGAACCGGTCGATTCTAATGATTTATTTTCTCCGACTTCATTATGGGACTGCGAAATCATGATCCGAGGCTGGCAGAACGGGCAGCAGACCGAACGGCCGCTTAGGCAGCTGCAGCGTATTCAGTCTTTACGGAAAAACAGTTGGTTCGATGATCAGCTGAGATCTTTAAAGGGCAGGATTCCAGCCGATGTGCTTCAGCTTCTCGGCACACATTCCCGGGGCTATCTGACTTCAGCCGAAGTTTCCGATCTTTTTCAGTGCAAAGACGTACTTGCTTCCACTTCAATCGATCTGGTTTTTCCGGACGGTCTGAATATCCGTGCCGCCTCCCGATCCGTTGATATCGATCTGATGATCAGTCAGGATGACGAGAATCAGGATTCCCTGTTTAGCCTCGCTTCACTGATCAACTATGATTGGAGGATTGCGATCGGAGATATCAAGCTCAGTGCCGGCGATTTCATGCGCCTCGTCAGAGAAAACCAGTCCTTTATCCGTCACGGGAACGAGTGGATCCATTTACCGATGAAGCAGATGATGAAGGCTTATGAAGAAATGGGCGATACAATTGATTTGTTCGACAAAAAGCCGAGCGTTGCCGGTGCTCTTCGCCTTCAGGCTGTACGCCGTCGGAAAAAAAACAGAAAGATAACCGTTCATCTTGATCCGTCATTGGAGAGTTATCTCAGTCACCTTTTGAAGAAACCGATCAAAAACATCCCGCTGCCCGAAGGATTTAAAGGACAGCTGCGTCCCTATCAGGAAAAGGGCTATGCCTGGCTCGCCGGCCTTCGCCGCCAGCATGTCGGCGGGTGTCTGGCCGATGACATGGGACTCGGAAAAACCGTTCAGGCAATCGCTTATCTGGATTACTGCAAGTCGCAGCCGGCCGATCCGCTGCCGGGCGATCTCGCTTTCGAGGGCCCCTCTCTTATTGTCTGCCCGACATCGCTCGTCTCTAACTGGAAGCATGAATTCCATACTTTCTCTCCGAATTTGAGCATTTACGTGCATCACGGCGGATCACGGCTGCAAGGCGAAGCGCTCATCGGCAGGCTTAAGCAGTCGGACGTGATGATCACGAGTTATGCCATTTTTACTAAGGAAGCGCCTCAGCTCGGACAAATCTATTGGAAAAGTGTGATTCTTGATGAGGCTCAGGCCATCAAAAATCCGCATGCACAGAAGACACAGGCGCTGCGGCCGGTCCGGACCGCCCACCGCCTTGTGCTGACCGGAACGCCGATCGAAAACCGTCTGGAAGAACTCTGGTCAATCATGGATTTTCTTAACCCGGGCTATCTCGGTTCACTTGAACGTTTTCGCAAGCAGTTCATCAGGCCCGTTGAGAAAAAGAACAACAGTTCAAAAGCGGGACAGCTGACAAAAATTATTCAGCCGTTCCTGCTGCGGCGCGAGAAGACCGACAAAAAAATCATTCGTGACCTTCCGGATAAGATTGAAACCAAAAAAACCTGTTTTTTAAGCAAAGATCAGGCTTCGCTTTACCAGTCATTTGTCAACCGGCTTGCAAAAAATGTAGCGGCAGCGGGAGGCATTCAGCGAAAAGGGCTGATCCTCTCGACGCTGACAAAGCTCAAACAGGTTTGCGATCACCCGTCGCTTGTTCTCGATCAGAAAAACGACGGCAAAAAATCAGGCAAGCTGCAGCTTTTTTTCGATTTGCTTGATCCTCTTTTCAGTAACGATGAAAAGGTACTTGTGTTTACCCAGTATGTCCAGATGGGAAAACTGCTCCTTGAAAAAGTCCGGAACCGTTATCCGGATGCCACTGTCCTCTTTCTCCACGGCAGTCTGAGCGCAGAGCAGCGCGAAAACATGATCCGGCAGTTTCAGTCAGGCGGAGATGGGAAAACATTGTTTATCCTGTCACTCAAAGCAGGCGGCGTCGGCATTAATCTGACGGAAGCCGGCTACGTCATTCATTACGACCGCTGGTGGAATCCGGCAGTTGAGGAGCAGGCGACAGACAGGGCTTACAGGATCGGGCAAAACAGAAACGTTCACGTTTACAAACTGATCTGCGAAGGCACTCTTGAAGAAAGGATCGACCAGCTGATTGAACGTAAAAAAGAATTGCAGAAACAAATTCTCGGTCAAAGCGACGCCTGGCTGACCGAAATGACGGATGAAGAGATTTTTGACCTGATCAAATTAAGGGAAGGAGTCGTTTAATTATGGCAAAGTCAATAACGTTGCACCTCGCGCCGCTCTCCGCCTGGTTCAGCCGGTTTGCAGCAAACGGTCAATCCAATGAGATCGAACGCGGAATCGATCTTTACAGAAACAGCCATGTCTGGGATTACCACGCTTCGCGCACAGGTATTCATGCGAGTGTTGAGGACCGGCAGCTCGCTTTTTATCAGGTGAACGTGACCTGGCTCAATGAATGGAATCAGGCCGTCGATCCGGAGCGCTTTCTTCCCGACCCTTTGGTTAATCTGACCATGCGCTGCACCTGCACGTCCGTCAATATGCCCTGTGAACACGTCGCGGCGGCGGTCATTTACTGGATCAGCGAACTTGACCGAAAGAACCGGGAACAGCCGTCGATGATCCTTCCTGATGCAGATAAACGGGATTATGACAGAAAACTGGCCTTTTTTCGCAAACTCTCTAAGGAAAAGACTGCGTCTTTTGCCGATTTTGACGCTGACAGCCTTCATTTGCGACCGGACCTTCAGAAAGAAATCAGCCGGATATCCACCCGAGTTATGCGGCAAATCCGCGATTGGGTGAAATAGCCGGAGCGCGTGCCAGCCAGTCAAAATGTGCTGCCTGAAGCGCCGTCTCCGTCGCCGGCAAGGGCAAAGCGCTCCCCGGACCGCTTATTATTTTCTTCTCCGCCAACCCTTGTCCGCGACATGCCTTGAATCCGATAACGTAAAAGCTGCTCAATAAGAGCGTCGATACGGTCCGACCGGTCTTCCGCGGTAATGAGCGTCCCGCCGGCGCCGTCATCCCTCAGCGAGAGGTGATAAGTATCGGCCAGCGCTTTTCTTTCATGAGGCTGAAGTTGCCCTGCCGCAATCCTGATCACGGCCCATTCTTTTTCCCCGGTTTTCTCTACTCTCTCCTCTTCAACCGCAGCTCCGCCAAAATATCCGGAACGGAGCCGGGCAAGTTCCGTCTCACATCCGGAAGCACCCGTCTCAATCGTCGCAACAGCACCGCTATGATTTTCTGCAGCTGTCACCGTCACATTCCCAATTTTAATTTTCCGATCGGAAAGCAGCGGTGCCAGCCGATCGTATAAAGCCGCCAAATTGGAAAAATGCGCACGGATTCTGTTTCTCATCAATTTCCACCTCACTGCTCGTTATTTTTCACCGACAAAATTAAAAAACCTTTTCGCCCTGCACGGCTAAACAGAATAACTGTTATGCAGGGGCGAAAAGGTTCTCTTTTCACGTTCCACCCGGCTTCCCGATGCTCTCGCAAACATCGGCTCGGCGGCTGTATCACGGATGATTCAGTCTTTTTTGTAACAAGTGACAGGCACTTGGCCGGTCTTACTGCGTTCAGACAGGCACTCAGGGGTGGTTCGTCAATGTGCGGACTGCCGGTTTCCACCATTCCCGGCTCTCTTCAAGTCAACGCGGTCATCACAATTCCCCGTCATCACTTTTTCAGTGTGTCATTGTTCAACCTTTTTGAGAGGTTGGAAGTTATGGTAACGCATTTCCAAGCGGCGGTCAAGACTTTTCACATAATTTTTTTGACTTTTTTAATTTTTGGCGGACGGGCGGGCAATTAGCTCGGCAGGTTTAGCCTGTCCTTCCTTACCTCGATCCGCTGTGACTTTTTTTAAAACAAAAATCTCCTTGTTGTCGCCTATTCTTCGGGTTATAATGTCAGTTACATAAAGATATTCGAATTTTTTGCATGAAATGAAAAATAGGATGCCGCGGATTTTTTTTGTTTGTGTACCATTTTATCCGTTTTCATCGGAACCGCGGAGTCTGCAGAATTAACAAAACATCGAGAGAGTGACGGGGAGTGATGGCGTTGGATAAGGTGTCCATCGGCTTGCTTGGCTTCGGGACGGTCGGCACGGGTGTGGTTCGCCTGCTGACTAAAGAAAGAGAAAGGCTTGAAGAACGGACCGGCTGCGCAATTCAACTGGAAAAAGTACTCGTCCGAAACAAGAACAGGCCAAGGAAAGTTCTGATCGACAGCCGAAAATTGACCACTGACGTTTACGAGATCCTCGACAATCCCGGGATCGATATCGTCATTGAACTGATCGGAGGTGTCGACAGGGCATACCGCTACATCCTTCGCGCATTGAAAAATAAAAAGAACGTGATCACGGCAAACAAGGATCTGATGGCGGAGTACGGCGAGGAGCTTCTGCTTGAAGCAAAGAAGAACCGCTGCGATCTCTATTACGAGGCGAGCGTTGCCGGCGGCATCCCGATTCTGCGCGCGCTGACAGACAGTCTTGCGGCGGACCGCATTCAGAAAATGATCGGGATTGTCAACGGGACAACGAATTATATTTTAAGTAAAATGAGTCATGAGGGCCTGTCGTATGAAAAATCCCTAGTTTCCGCCCAAAGGCTCGGTTTCGCCGAGGCGGATCCCACTTCGGATGTTGAAGGGCTGGACGCCGCAAGAAAAATGGTCATTCTCAGCCATCTTGCCTACTCTATTCCCGTCAAAATGGAAGACGTAAAAATCAAAGGCATCACCGATGTTACTCGCGAGGACATCGTCTATGCCCAAAAGCTCGGCTATACGATCAAACTTGTCGGGATAGCCGAAGTCAGCAACGGCGACATCGATGTTCGGGTGGAGCCGACCCTGCTTCCGAACGGGCATCCTCTTGCTTCCGTTGAAAATGAGAATAACGCGATTTATGTGTATGGATCGCTGCTCGGTGAAACGATGTTTTACGGTCCGGGCGCAGGCGAAGGGCCGACGGCGATCTCCGTTGTTTCCGACCTTCTTTCCGTCATCCGGAATATGGCGCTTGGAGTAACCGGGCATCACATTTTTATGCCGAAAAAAGAAATGCATCCCAAAAAAGACAGCCTGATTGAGAGTCAGTTTTTCGTCCGGCTGCATATGAAAGACAAGCCCGGCTCGTTTTCCAAACTGACCGATCTGTTCAAGGAACAGGGAATCAGCCTTGAGAAACTGTATCAGGAACCGATAATCGGACAGGATGTAGCTGAGGTCTCAATCGTCACCCACAGGGCTCATAAAGTCCTCTTTGAAAAGTCGTTTGATATGCTGAAAAAGTTTGAAGTTGTTTTGAATGCCAAATATTTTCGTGTTGAGAGGGGATAAGATTATGGTTTGGAAAGGACTTATGGAAAAATATCAGGACGTTCTGCCCGTTACGGACAAAACGCCGCGTCTCACTTTGCTTGAGGGCAACACACCGCTGATCCCACTGGACCGGCTTTCTGCAGAGCTGGACTGCGATATCCGCGTTAAATTTGAAGGGCTGAATCCGACCGGAAGCTTCAAAGACCGCGGGATGTTCCTCGCCGTCGCCAAAGCAAAAGAAGACGGCAGCAAGGGGGTCATCTGCGCATCGACCGGCAATACGTCGGCATCGGCTGCAGCATACAGCGCGCGGGCCGGAATGGACTGCATCATCGTCATTCCAAAGGGGAAGATCGCGCTTGGCAAACTGGCGCAATCCGTGATGTACGGCGCAAAGATCTTTGAAGTGAACGGCAACTTCGACCAGGCACTGGACATCGTCCGCTATACAGGCGCTCATTCCGACTTCACAATTGTCAATTCGATCAACCCATACCGGCTTGAAGGCCAGAAAACAGGCGCTTACGAAATTGTCGAACAGCTCGGATCCGCTCCGGACATACTTTGCATCCCTGTCGGAAACGCCGGCAATATTTCCGCTTACTGGAAGGGCTTCAAGGAACTGAGGGACAGCAGGCAGATCGCGCCGCCTGAAATTCACGGGTTTGAAGCTGAGGGAGCGGCCGCGATCGTCAAAAACAAAGTCATTGAACACCCGGAAACGATCGCCACTGCCATCCGAATCGGCAATCCCGCCAGTTGGAAGCTGGCGGTCGCTGCGGAGAAAGAGTCCCACGGCGAAATCGATTTTGTTACCGATGAACAGATTATCGATGCTTATAAATTGATCGCTCGGACGGAAGGGGTTTTCGCCGAGCCCGCATCTTGCGCCTCGATCGCCGGCCTGATCAAACATATCAAGGCCGGGAAAATACGAAAGGGATCAAAGATTGTCTGTATCCTGACCGGAAACGGTCTGAAAGATCCGGCAACGGCAATGGACACGCTGTCCATTGAACCAACCGTGATCGGCGCAGAAGAACATGCCGTTGTTGCGCACCTGCAGCAGGTGGCCAAATGAAGCCTCCTGCCTTTCAGATCAGGGTACCGGGTAGTACGGCCAATCTTGGTCCCGGTTTCGATTCAATCGGTCTCGCACTGAACAGATTTCTCGTTCTAAACGCAAAGCGTGCGGACAAATGGCAGTTTCATTATCTTGACCAGCCGGAATTTCATCCACAGCTTGATAACAATCTTATTTATCAAACCGCGAAAAAGCTGGCTGAGAGCCGCCAGGGCAAATTGCCGCCCTACTCGGTCGATGTACTGAGCGACATTCCGCTCGCGCGAGGTCTGGGCAGCAGCGGCGCGGCAATTATAGCGGGTATTGAGCTTGTCGATCTTCTTCTTGATCTCCGCCTTTCCATCGATGAAAAGGCCTGGATTGCCTGCAGTATCGAGGGTCATCCTGACAATGTCACAGCTTCCTTATTTGGCGGACTGGTCGTATCGACACAATCGGAAACCGGAGTACACAGTGCCAGACTTCCCGTTCCGGAATTCGACTTCGTAGCACTCATACCGAATTGTGAACTGAAAACGAGCGATGCCCGCCACGTCCTTCCGCCTTCACTCACCTTCAGAGATGCCATAGAAGGCAGCAGCGTCGCCAACGTGCTGATTTGTGCCCTGCTCACCAATGACGGAGAGCTTGCCGGAAAAATGATGGAAAGCGACCGCTTTCATCAGCCCTACAGGGCCCCGCTGATCCCAAATTTGGACAAGATCTCGCAGATGGCACGTGAAGCGGGTGCATACGGAACCTTTCTGAGCGGGGCGGGGCCTACGCTCATGTCTCTTGCGCCAAAAATAAAAAGCGCAGCCGTTCAGGCCAGCCTGCAGTCCGCTTTTCCGGAAGACGAGTGCGCTATTCTCAGTCCGGTCGGCGAAGGCGTGCAAGTCAGCATCTCTTCCCTGAGCTGATGGAACCCGCAGCTTAAGATACGTCCTACATAAAAGCCTCCCTTTTTGCTTAAACTAATGCAAAAAGGAGGCTTTTTTTGTGAGAGTAAAAATCGGATGGGGCTTCATCTTTTTTTTCGCTGTTCTTCTTGGCGTCTTGTACGTGATCTTTTTTTTCATTCGTTCTCAATAATCCGTTCTATCCCTGCTCCATCCATAAAGCAGCAAAAAGTCGGATGATTTTTTTGCAAACGATTGCATAATAGTGGTTGATTCAATCAGCCCTGCACCAATGCATCTTCCATTTGACTGACCGGCTTCAACTTTTTCTGCTGCTTCCTCTTCATGACATTGACAAACAAGGCGTCAATTAATGTCAACTGAGCTGCGCGCGCGACAAATGATTCCGATCTGAAGTCCGTCGCGACGGAAACCGTGTGAAGTGTCACATCCACAAAATCAGCGAGAGCGGATTTCATAAAACCGGTCAGTCCGATGGTCGGGCACCCCTTTGCTTTTGCCGCCCTGGCAACCTGAAGAAGATGCTTGTCGGCAGCCGAATAAGAAATGAATAACGCCGCATCCCGTTCCGTCAGCTGAGAAGCCGAAAGCAGTTGAAATTCTCCGTCGCTTGGCGCATACGTCAGAACCCCCGCCCGGACAAATTTATGATGGGCATCCTGTGCAATCATCGACGAACCGCTGCTTCCAAAAAAGGCGATTTTTTCCGACCGGCTCATCAGCTCGACAGCCTTCTTGAAGGAAGCACTGTTCAATATCTGGAACGTGTTCTGCAATGTGCGCACATTAGCCTGAAAGACGCTTTCCGCAAGGCTCATCGTCTCGTCTTCAGGATACTTTTTTGCCGTCTGCTCAAGGCGCTGATTTTGTGCGATATCCGCAGCAAGCACAATTTTCATTTCCTGAAATCCCTTGAACTCCAAACGTCTGCAAAAACGAAAAACGGTCGCATCAGCTACCTTGAGCCTGGCCGAAACCTGATTGATACTGCTATGGATTGTTTCTTCAGGATGATTTAAAATATAATCTGCAATAATTCTCTCCTTCTCGCTTAAGTGCGGGTAGGCAGACTGAATCCGTATCGTGCATTGGTGTTCCGTCACTTTACTTCCCCTCCCTCTCTTATGTATTTATTGTACATCAAACGCTTTCATTTGAAAATAATTTTCTGTAAACGCTTGCTTGGTTTAAAGAAAAATTGGTTCTGTTAGTTGATCAATCCCCAGACTCATAAATAAGGCAGCATGACGGCTGATAAGTTCCGCCCGATGATCGATTAACTCCGGCGACTGATAAAATCTGCAGAACGACCGATAAATCCCTTGCGACGACCGATAAATCTGCAGAACGACCGATTAATCCTTTGCGACGACCGATATAATCTGCAGAACGATCGATTAATCCCTCCGGAGGCCGTGCCTCACAAGAAATGATCGCGGACGATCTATAGAAGCTGACGTTTCACTCCGATACAACATTCTCGCTCCAGTGCAAGCATCCGTTTTTAGCAATAAACAATGCCGCGCGATGGATCAGCCGCACGGCATTGTCTTAAGCAGCGGACGGTCTTCAAGGCAGGTCCGCTGCTTTCTATTGTTTTTACGTAATCAGGAAAAGACAACTGGTTTCAGCGCGTCCATGAAGGTGTCGAACTGCGGGAAGTCCATCTGCTGCTGTGAATCGGAAAGCGCGACCGCCGGATCCGGATGTACCTCTGCCATAACCATATCCGCGCCGATCGCGATCGCTGCTTTTGCAGCGGGAATCATGATGTCGCGGCGGCCGGTTGAATGCGTCACGTCCACGGCAACGGGCAAGTGGGTTTCCTGTTTCAGAATCGGCACGGCGGTTATATCAAGCGTGTTGCGTGTCGCCCGTTCGTACGTCCGTATACCGCGCTCGCACAAAATGACCTGATCATTCCCCTGCGACAGAATATACTCTGCAGCATACTTGAATTCTTCAATGGTCGCGGCGAGTCCGCGCTTTAAGAGCACCGGTTTCTTCACCCGTCCGACAGCCTTGAGAAGATTAAAATTCTGCATGTTTCGTGCTCCAACCTGAATGACGTCGACGTACTTCAGACTCATCTCGACGTCCTCAGGCGCCATAATCTCGCTGATGACGGACAAACCGAACTCGTCGGCTACCTTTCTCAGAATTTTCAATCCTTCTTCACCCAGGCCCTGGAAATCATAGGGTGAAGTTCGGGGCTTAAACGCGCCGCCGCGCAAAAGTGTCAGGCCATGTCTTTTGATCTCTCTTGCTGTTGCACGGACCTGTTCCTCACTTTCAACCGAACATGGACCGGCGACAAAATACTTGTTTCCATCGCCGATTTTCTGCCCGCGGATATCGACAATTGTGTCTTGCGGGTGGCGTTTCCGCGAAACAAGCAGCATTTCGCTGTTGTCGCTTTCCTGAAGCTGCAGGCTGATCTTGAAGATCTGTTTAAACAGATGCTGCAATGTTTCTGTCGAAAACGGCCCCTGATTGTTTGCCGCTACCCGGTCAAGCAGTTCCCTTTCCCGAACGGGATCATACTTTATCGTCCCCTGTTTTTCCTTTTCTTTTCCGATTTCTTCAACAATGACCGCGCGGCGATTGAGCAGATCCAGCAGCTGCATGTCGAGCCCGTCAATCTGCGTTCGCAGCTCCTCGAGGCGATGATTTGTCATTTTCTTATCCTCCCAGTTTATTGTTATCCTTTTCTCTCTTATCAAATTTTAGGACAGTGATTAATATCAAAAGATAGTCGATTTTACGGAAAAAGTCAACGTTTATATTTTCACAATTTAACAGGTTTATGCTTAAAATCGCTAAAGCGAGTATGTTTCTGAATTTAAATCAGCTTTTTGTCTTGTTTTCTATACTATATGTCACAGCTATTTCTTCGGTTGCGCCCGACGGCTTGCCAGTCGGCAAGTTTTCTTTACACAATTTCTAATTAAAAAATCAGAGGAATTTAGTGTTAGGGGCCGAACATAACGCCACTTCCTGTAGCATGTTCGGCACTTGGCCCTCCTAGCCGTCGCAACTAAGCCTCTGGCTGCGCCTGACGGCAAGTTTTCTTTACACAATTTCTAATTAAAAAATTAGAGGGATTTAGTGTAAGGGCAACTAAGCCTCTGGCTGCGCCCGACGGCTTGCCAGTCGGCAGTTTTCTTTACACAATTTCTAATTAAAAATCAGAGGAATTTAGTGTTAGGGCAACTAAGCCTCTGGCTGCGCCTGACGGCTTGCCAGTCGGCAAGTTTTCTTTACATTTTTCATAGTATTCTGCGGGCCGAAATTGGGCTTTACTTTTTTAAAATTACATGATAAAACTTAGATAACAAAATGATGAAGCTGTTTGGCGATAAAAGGTTGTCAGTAGAACTTTGCCCGCTTAACAAAGAGAGCCGGTGTATGGTGGGAGCCGGCAGCAGGCACTGTTTGAATTTCATTCCTTTTCGAGACGGTTTAATAATCGGAATCTTTTAAGCGGCGAACCCGCCGACGGACAATCTGCGTCACAAATTGTCAACCGGCAGGCTTAGTAGAGTGATTCTCATTTATTTTTGTTCTCACGCTTCTTTTTCCAACGCGGCCCCCCGCCGCAAGTAAAAAAAGACGGTTCCGGCCGTTACCCCGGCAAAGCGGCGAATGACTGATTTCGCAAAATGGGTGGTACCGCGCAATAGACGTCCCTGCTTCGGCAGGGCTATTTTTATATCCGGAAACGCGCCTCCCCTCCCCGCTTTTCAGCAATTTACTATGAATCTTACTTATTTTTTATCCTCAGAGAAGGAGTGTTTCAGATGTTCAAAGAAAATCTGGCCAACTTGAGAGCCTACAGTCCTGGTCCGTCTGTCGAGGAGATAAAACGTACGTATGGACTGAAGCGTCTTGTCAAGCTTGATTCCAATGAAAATGTGTACGGGGCTTCTCCCAAAGTTGGCGAAGCAATCGCCCAGGCCGCGCTTCTTCCCGCTCTCTATCCGGACTGCAGGGATCAGGATGTCCGGAGCGAACTGTCGTGGATGCTGAACGTTCGGGAAGAACAATTTCTTTTTGGCAGCGGGCTTGATGAGATCATTGTCCTGATCAGCCGGACTTTTCTTGCATCCGGCGACAATATTGTCATGGCATGGCCGACTTTTTATGAATATTACTGTCACGCGCAAATCGAAGGGGCAGAGCCAAAGAAAGTCCCATGTGACGCTGACGGGAGGCATGACCTCAGTGGCATGCTGGCCGCTGTTGACGAAGCGACAAAAGTAGTCTGGATCTGCAATCCGAATAATCCTACAGGAACTTATATCAATGATCGCGAGCTGGCCGACTTCGTCGAAAAGGTGCCGGAGGACGTGGTCATCGTTCTTGACGAGGCTTACATCGATTTCGTTACCGCCGGAGACTTCCCCCGTTCACTCGACTTGCTTAAGGATCATCCGAACATTGTTGTGCTCAGGACTTTCTCAAAATCGTTTGGTCTGGCTTCTTTCCGGATCGGCTATGCGATCGGTCAATCGCGGCTGATCGACGAAATCGACAAAGTCCGGCCGCCCTTCAATAATCCGCGGCTCAGCCAGGTAGCCGCTTTTGCTGCTTTGCAGGATATCGATTTTATGAAGGACTGCACGCGGAAGAATCAGGAAGTTCTCGCAATGACGACCGCTTTTCTTGATGATCGGAAAATTCCCTACTATCCGACACAGACAAACTTTATCTATATCAAAGCAGGCGACCCTAAAGGCGTTGCCGAACAGTGCAAGAAAAAGGGATTTCTGATTAATCCGTTTCAGGATGGTGTTCGGATTACAATCGGAAAAATGGATGATATGAAGGAACTGCTTGCCGTTCTGGAGACGGCGCTATCCGAAACATCTTCCAAACCAAGCATCTGATTTTCAGCGTTTCAAGCGCCCTATGAACGGTATTTCTTTCGCCTTTCAGAAAATAGAAAAATATTTTTCTTTACAAAATAGTATTTAGCTGTTACAATTTGTTCACAATCACTTCTTGAATTATCGCATAAAATGTCATGATGAAGACAAGAGACGGTGGAAACAAGCAGACAGAGAGCCGGCGTTCGCTGTGAACCGGTGCTGTTTCCATCGTTTTAGCCCTTCGGAACAGACTGGCTGAACACCTGAGTAGGCCTTTCCGGTTTAAAAACCGTTATCAAATCATTGAGACTGCCGAAAGCAGAATGTCTGCCGCGCAGTGAATGAGGGTGGCACCACGGATATCAACGTCCCTCGCAGTATGAATCTCATGCTGCGGGGGACGTTTTTATTTATTAAAATACAGAGAAACAGAAAGGATGAGCAATTTGTTTTTAGATCAGACTTACTTGTTTACTCCAGGTCCGACCCCGATTCCGAATCGTGTCAACGCTGCAATGGCGCAGCCGATGATCGGGCACCGCAGCCCCGATTTTTCCGTACTGATTGAAGATGTTGCTACCCGGCTCAAACCCGTATTCGGAACGAAACATCCTGTTTACGCTCTGACAAGCAGCGGCACCTCCGCTCTTGAAGCCGCAGTCGTCAATTCGGTCACAGAAGGCGATCACGCTGTTGTCATTGTTGCCGGATCCTTCGGCGACCGTCTGGCTTCCATTGCCGAAAACTACGGTGTGAATGTCGAACGTCTGAATATCGAGTGGGGAAAGTCCTGTTCGCCGGAACAGTTGGAAGAATTCTTGAACGGACTTTCCGGCGCGCCGATCAAAGCGGTTTTCGCAACCTTCAATGAAACGTCCACAGGCGTTCTGAATCCGATCGGTGCGCTTGGCGAAGTGGTCAGACGCCTGACAGATGCGCTCTTTATTGTCGACGGGGTCAGCTGCATCGGTGGGGTTCCGGTTGACATGGAAGCCGACCACATCGATATTCTGGTCACCAGTTCTCAGAAAGCCCTGATGCTCCCCCCCGGTCTCGCTTTCGTTGCTTTCAGCGATAAAGGCCTTGATGCCATAAAAAATTGCCCTACGAAACGCTTTTATCTCGATCTCAACCGCTATGTGAAAGCTTATAACGAGCAAAAATCGACGCCGTTTACCCCGGCTGTCTCGCTAATCGCCGGCGCCAGGGAAGTGTGCGCCATGATCGAAGAAGAAGGATGGGAAAATGTCATCAGGCGCCACAATTTGCTGAGGGACATGATGCGCGCAGGAATCAGAGAACTTGGCCTTCCTCTCTTAACCAGTGACGCGGATGCCTCTCCGACCGTTACGGCGGTTAAGCCCGACGCCTTATCCGCCCCTGATATTCAGAAGGCGTTGAAGAAAGATTTTTCGATCACCATTGCGGGCGGCCAGAAAGATCTGAAAGGAAAGATTTTCCGAATCGGTCATATGGGCTACTGCACACCGTTTGATGTCATCAAGGTGCTGACTGCCCTCGAACTGACGCTTGTAAAATTCGGACAAGAACCGCGGTTTGGTGCTGCGGTGAGAAAGGCTGAGGAGGTCTGGAGCCAAAATGTTTAAGGTTATTGTTACTGATCCAATCAGCGAAACGGGGCTTCAGGCGCTCCACGCCCACCAGGAATTTGATGTGGAGCAGCGGACGAACCTGACTCCCGATGAACTGATTGATAAGATAAAAGACTATGATGCACTGATTGTCCGCAGCCAGACACAGGTTACAAGAGAAGTGATTCAGGCGGCGGATCGACTGAAAGTCATCGCTCGCGCCGGGGTCGGGGTTGACAACATCAACATTGATGCTGCAACAGAAAAAGGGATCATCGTGATCAATGCTCCGGCCGGAAACACAATTGCCGCAACGGAACACACACTCGCCATGATGCTCTCGCTTGCCCGCAACATCCCGCAGGCCTACGGTTCTCTGACCTCCGGACGCTGGGACCGCAAACATTTTAAAGGCGTCGAGCTCTACCAGAAAACACTGGGCGTCGTTGGCATGGGCCGCATCGGAACAGAAGTGGCCAAGCGTGCGAAAGGTTTCCAAATGAATATCCTCGGTTACGATCCCTTTCTCACCGAGGATCGCGCGAAAAAGCTCGGCATTATTAAGGCCAGCCTTGACGAGATTGCAGAAAAGGCCGACTTCATTACTGTGCACACTCCTTTAACCGCCGAAACACGCGGATTGATTGACGCCGCTTACCTTGCGAAAACGAAGAAGGGCGTGCGCCTGGTCAACTGCGCGCGCGGCGGTATCATCGACGAGCAGGCGCTTGTCGACGCAGTAAACAGCGGACATGTGGCCGGAGCGGCGATCGATGTCTTTGAACACGAACCGCCGGAAAACACAGGGCTGACAAACAATCCGAATATTATTGTGACGCCTCATCTCGGTGCCTCAACGGAAGAAGCGCAGGAGAAAGTGGCTCAGTCCGTCAGCGAAGAAATCGTCGAAATCTTTACAACGGGCGCTGTACAGCACGCCATCAATCTTCCGCACATTTCTGCTACTGTTCAGCAGAAAATCAAGCCGTATCTTGTCTTGAGCGAACAGATGGCCGAGCTTCTGATGCAGATTTTCCAGAAAGCTCCTGAAAAAATCAAAATCAACTATTTCGGCGAACTCTTTCTCGAAGACACCGGGCTTCTGACGCGGCAGATGATCAAGGCGCTTCTCTCCTATTACCTCGATACGGCCATCAACATCGTTAATGTGATGCAGGTCCTGAAGGCGCACAGTCTTTCATACAGTGTTCAAAAAAATGCGGCTCATAAAGGATTCACCAACTTTATCGAACTGGAGATCAGCCACGGAGATGAAAAAGCAACGATCGGCTGCACCTATCTGCCGGGATTCGGCGGACGCATCGTCTCAATCAACGGCTACAGGCTCGATATGGAACCTGAAGAGTATCTGCTGTATATCCGGCATGTCGACGTGCCGGGCATGATCGGCAATGTCGGCTCTCTGCTTGGAAAAAGCCATATCAACATCGGCAGCATGTACGTCGGCCGGCAGGCAATCGGCGGAGAAGCCATCATGATTCTCACCGTTGATAAGCCTATGCCGGAAACAGCACGGAAAGAAATTCTGGAGCTTCCTGATCTCCATGACGTACAGTTTGTCAAATTGAACGTCCCTGAAGACGAGAACTGAACGATTTTCAGGCTCGGGCAGAAAACAGTTTGTTTGAGCCTGCCTGAGTTGAATAGCCCGGATTCCTCTGAAACACAATCAGCAAGGTGAAAAAACATCCTCTTCGATTTCAGAAAAACGAAGAGGATGTTTTTTCTTTCCAATTGATTCTTTATGATCATTGACAATAAAGTTTATCGAACAAAAACGGCTGCCTGAAAGTTTATTCTGCGACCGCAGACGGCTGACGCGCAGCAGCTTGGTGTAAAATATCGCCCGTCACAGAATTATATCGCCGCCCACAGAATTATATCGCCGCCCGCAGAATTATATCGCCGCCCGCAGAATTATATCGCCGCTCACAGAATTATATCGCTCCTCGCAGAATTATATCGCCGCTCACAGAATTATATCGCCGCTCACAGAAATATATCGCTCCTCGCAGAATTATATCGCCCGTCACAGAATTATATCCCCGCTCACAGAATTATATCGCCGCTCACAGAAATATATCGCCGCCCGCAGAATTATATCGCCGCCCGCAGAATTATATCGCCGCCCGCAGAATTATATCGCTGCTCACAGAAATATATCGCTCCTCGCAGAATTATATCGCCGGCGCGGGCTGGATTTCTTTTGAAACTAATCCCCGGAATTTTGAACGTCAAAAAAGGATCAGTTTTATCGCAACTGACCCTTTTTCTTATGTCTTATTTTTCTCTCAGGCCCAGTACTAAGTCTTTAACTTCTGCAACTGAATCAAGAATATAGTCTGCGCCGTGCGCTTCCAGTTCGCCGCGGGCTTTTCCCCCCGAGAGCCCTGTCAGGACGCCGGCGAACCGGCAGCCGAGCTGCTTAGCCGCGAGCAGGTCGGCGAGCGAGTCGCCGACGATCAGCGTTTCGCTGCCATTCGGCAATTTTTCGGGTTCGCGCGCCGTCCATCGTCTGACTTCGCTGTCTTTTCCATGGAACGACAGCAGATAGGTGAACGGATGAGGTTTGGCAAGGGGAGCGGCATCATATTTTTTTTCAGCCGCGAGTACATCATCCGCCGTCACGATATGGTTATCGTCGAGCGTTTCCAGCCAGTGCAGATAACCGAACGGTTTGTACGTCTCAAGACGCGGACGGCCAGTAGCGATTCCGACACTGAGACCATTGTCATTAAACTTCAGAAACATTTCCCGGATAAAGTTTGGTTCCGCCAAGGTCACTTCTTCATTCAGAAAGCCCTTCTTCCCGGGCTGTACAGACGGTTCTCCGGTCGATGTCAGGATGTTCTCGTCACCGACGTACCATTCCTGTGACGCATGCTCGCCGATGTGCCAGAAAGTGCTCTTCGGTTTGAACACATCCGTTTTAATGCCCAGTCTTTTTTCAGCGATCTCATTAAGATAGAGGATCAGCCCTTGTTTTGTTGCCTTCGTTCCGGAGAAATCAGTTAAGAAACGCTCGAAATCCGGTTCAACGGGGTGAATTTTGAACCACTCCTTGAATGTGCCAAGCGTCTCCCGGTCGATCGGTTTCTGAAGCAGCGCCCCCGCTTCATGGCGGATCTCATCCGGCAGTTGCGCCGTCATATGAATCAGCTGTTCGGACAGCGTCATATAAATCATATCCCAGTTTGCGTTCATGCCGCGGGATTTCATAAAATTCAGCACATCATCGTTTTCAAAAACTTTAGTCCGGATTTCAGCGATTTCCTCGTCGCTGTAAGCCGTCCTGAATGTCTTTTCCCCGCTCAGGCCGAGATAATTCGCACTCATCAAAATTTCCCATACAGTGAGCGCCGATGCATCAAAATAGCGTTCCTCGCTCAGGAAAACACCATCCACATCGAACAAAACCGTCTTAATCATTCCTTCACCGATCCCCTCGTCATTTTTTTCAGTGTATCATAAAAGGCGCACTTTGTGCGTCTGTCTTTTCCAAACATTCAGCCGCCTGCACTTATTTTCCCGGCAGCCCGCGTCCCTTTTGAGCCAGAACGACCCAGTTTTGTCCGCCGTTTGCCGTTAAGTAAGCATCCCCGCTGTTCGTCAGGACAACTGATTCCTGATCATGGACAGGATTCTGGACAATCCGGACGAGCCGGTCGCTTTCAACGGTTCCCATATCCAAATTAATTGCCTTGCCCGCATCCGGAATAATGCTGTACAATCCTGTCTGCTGCCCGAATGTTCCGGCAAGAAGCGAAACTTTTGAGCCAAATCCGTAGGAGACACAGCTCACGTTTTGCCCGTCCAGATAGGTTTGAAAATTCCGCCCTCTGTTATCGGTGAGGAACAGCCCCTGAGTTGTCGCAACGGCAAATGCGGCCGTATTCCTTGGGTGAGCCGCCACGGCATTGATCCTTCCCCGGATCCCATTCAGCTCTTTCTCAATCCATGTTCTCCCTCCATCATCTGAAAAAGAAAAGAGCACCCGATTTTCGTTCTCCTTCAGCCGGTAGAGTGCGGATGAAGCATAGCCAGCCGCCCAGACCCCTCCGCTCCCCTCTCCGCGAAGGCGAAACGCGGCCTTTTCTTGACCGGCAAGCGTCTTTTGCTGCCCTTCAATACCGTCCGGAGAAATCCGGACGTATCCGTTTTTGATAGGTAAAAATTGGCTGCCATCAGGATTTAGGGACGACGATTCTTTTTTCCAGATTCCGTTTTCGTACGAAACGATTCCGGAGGATGCACTGATCCATAACTTCTTCCCGTCTCCGGTATACCCGCTTCCTAATGCTCCGTTGAAATGGACGGCCGACCGATCACTGCTTCCTGCAAAGCGGACAGAATAGATAAGCCATACAGCAAGTCCGACCAGCATCAGAATAAAAACAATTTTCGCAACCAGAAGCCAGAAAACGAGCTGGTAACTCTTCTTTCCCGATCCTCCGGCCTGGCTATTTTCTTTGTTTTTTCCCATTCTCGAAACAACTCCGCTTCGACCCAAGTCCGACAATCACCGCAAGGTTTGCGGACGAGTATCTCTGATTATTTATTTTGTACGTTTTTGATGCCGATGCACAGTATCCGGCTTATTTTTGGATTTCCAATATAAAAGGGGGCCGCACTAATTTTAATGCCGCTCGCAGCACTCGGCAAGGACGACGACCTTTTTTCGAAAAAAAAGGTTATATTTCTTTAAGGACGACTATGGAGTAACCTGCAACCAGTTTCTCAAAGACATTGGGACAGACCGACGGCATTCAGAGTATCATGCCCCTCTTTTTCAAACGAAACGGCCGCGGCTTGAGAAACCACTATTATATTTTAACATACAACACCTTCCGGACGGGTCAATTTAAAAAACGGCCGCAGGCGATTTCCTGATTATTTCAGAGAAGGGGCAAATAAAGTGGATTTTTGATGTTTAGCCCATCAAAAAAGGCGCCCGTTTTCCGGACGTCTAATGGGGGTTGCTATATGATTCATTTTAGAGCGTTGTTCCCAATCCGCTGACAATGTGTAAGCTTTTGGACATCTGTGTCTTTTTTAGTGAAAAGGGCCTTCTCTCCTGAAACGGAATAAGCGGAAAACGGTCCGCGCTGCTGCATAGAGACCGACAGCTGCCAGTCCGTATAATCCGCCCATGAAAAAAATGCCGCTCATCTCGTGCCTTCCTTCAATAAATACTGAAAAGCAAAGACCAAAAGTCAGCGCGGTGATCAGTGTCAGCACCCCTTTAATCTGAAACAGAAGCTTGGCTGCCTGGGTCATCAGCAGTACCGTCAGTACCGCAAATATTCCGTGGAAAACGGTGGTCTCAATCATCCGTGTACTCACCCGCCCCTGAAATTCCCTGCCCGGCATAAACAGCCGGTACACTGCTTTTACAAGGATATGCCGATTGATATGAACAAAGAACGGCCGGTCGGGAAGCGTCTATGTACGCTCAAAAGCAGGAGCGGCATTGATGATCTTTTACCGGATGTGCGCCCTTCCGTCATTATCTTTTCTTTGCGGTAACGATTGATGAGTTAATTGACCAGCCCTTTAAACTTTCAGCTCGCTGACTTCAGCATTCAGTGTTTCCGCATCATCAAACAATTCCTGAATATAGCTCAGGATACGGGTCAACTGCTCCTCCTGAAGGTGAGCACCGTTGGTCACTTCCCTGACTGTACTGAAAGTCTCCCTTGAGATATCCGCAGTCTTTTCCGCCTGTTCTGAAATGGCGTGCATGCCGGATTGCTGCTTTTCGGCAAGAAGCAAAATGGACGAGACACTCTCGGCAGCACGGTCGATCGCTGCTTTCATTCCTGTCAGCTGCTGCTCCGTGTGTTCTGCCCTTTCGACCTGCTCCCTGCCAAGCGCTGATTGCATCCTGCTTTTGCTTAATGTTTCTCCGACTTTCTGCTGCATCGATAAGACGTCATTTTGAATGACGGCAGCCGACCGGGCGCTTTCTGAAGCAAGTTTTTGAACCTCAGCCGCTACGACGGCAAAACCGCGTCCTGCTTCTCCGGCACGGGCCGCTTCGATATTGGCGTTTAATGCAAGCATCTGGGTCTGTTCAGCGATATCGGAAACCTTCCCGACAATTTTTCCGATATTCTGCGCATGTTTTTCAAGCTCGTCAGTCTGCTCGGACATCGTTTCATTTGAATGATTCACGTGATGAATGCCCTCAATCAGATCGCGGACAGACTTTGAACTGACATTCAGCTGTGTGATCATTTGGGTTGCAAGACTTTGGGAGTGCCGGGCGCTTTCTCTGATCGACCCCGATAGTCGGAGGCTTTCCTGTACCAGATTCAGCACACTGTCCGACGCGGCAGCCTCATTCGCGGCCCCTTCTTTAATCTTGTTCATGCGCACGGTTACATTCTTTGCTGCGTCGGAAATTTCCTCAGAAGACTGGTTCAGTTTGTCGATCCGCTGAAATGTGCTGAATGTGTGCGACTGAATACTTTTCACAATTTTTTTCAGATAGCCGATCATTCTGCCCAGTCCCTCGCTGAGCGTTTCGATTTCATCGTGCGAGCGCTTTGTCGGTATTTCGATATCCAACCGTCCCCTGGCGGCTTCCTTAATTTTCCCCCCGATTTCCTCTAGTGTTCCGGTCAGACGGCGTGCCGCAAAGTAACCCAGGATGCCCGACCAGATCACGCCGAGAAGCAGCGTCAGCAAATCAAACAGCCAGGCAGGCATGAATCCGAAAAAAAACGGGCCCAACAAGAAAATAAAGCAAGCGCTCGTTCCGTAAGTGATAACCGCAACGGCCACCATTCCCAACACTATTTTTTTAGCCAGACCGAACTTCCAGCTCTTCATTGTTCAATCACCTTTATTCCTTTATTTTTAAATAGTCCGCGTAATGTAACCGCTTTATTATTTTCATAAGAAAAAAGATGACACGCACCTTTATTTTATAGTTTTATTTTAGATTAAATTGTCCAGGAATAAAAGACGGGAAATAACTATTTCTCTCTGTCCAGGAAATAGTTTCATGATCGTTCGTCGTTCCGGCTGTCCGAAGCCTTTTTTTCAGAAAAAAAAAAGCATTGCAGCCATTGTCCTGCGGTGCCTCGAAATCAAATTTTATTCGGATAACCCGGAATGGCCTATCCTTATCTTCCCTCAGCCCTCGGTCACTTTTATCTCGCTTTCAAGGTCGCTTCTTGAAAGATTGGCCTTCAGGAACGATTCGGTTTCCGGAGTATACAGATTCTGATGCGTTTTTTTGTCAATGTGCACTGTCCCGTGGTCAAGGACGTAATCGAGCACATGGCCGCCGCCCTTTCTTTCCTCATCAATGAAGTGAAAGTGGAATCCCGCTACAGCGATGCCCTGGGCATACGCCGGTGTCCAGAAACCGACAATTGTCCCACTCGTATGCTCAAAATGGAAGACCGGCTGCGTTTTTACAGCCTCGGTCATCGGGACCGGCTTTTCCTGATAGGCCACTGTACGCGTACTTACCTCAATAAACACACCGTCTATCCGGAATGCATAGAACAGATTGTCGCTCGGGACCAGCCGATGCATTTCTTTCTCAAAAGCTGCTTTATCAAGCGGCGAAGTGATTTCTTTTGTGATCTGCGGACGAAAATAAGTAAGTGAGCAAAAAGGTGTCATATCCTCGCTCTTTAGCGGGGTCGCCGTACCGTCGCCGCGCAAGCGGTAAAATTGATCGTCAAAACCGATCATCTCGCCGTCCAGATGGGCAAAGGTGCCGATACCGAAGTCACCGTGCTCCCTGATCTGATCATAGTTCATCGCCCCTTCAAAAACGCCGTCCAACAATGAAGTCATCGTCGAAAGCTGAAAAACGCCGTCAAAATCCTTCCCGCTTTTTTCTATAACCATTGCCATTGATATTGCCCCTTTCTTCTATTTAAAAGGATCCTTTATATCCGGAAGATCAGTTCAGCTGATTCGGAATCAGGCTCTTGCCAAGCGCGATGTTGTCGCTGTAATCGACCGGTACATCAATGATCACAGGGCCGTCCTGAAAGGTAAGCCCTTCTCGAAGCACGGCTTCCAGTTCTTCAGGTGCGTTCACGCGCAGGCCTTTCGCTCCGAAAGATTCGGCATATTTGACAATATCGATCTTGCCGAAGTCGACACCGGATGTGCGGTTGTACTTCATCTGCTGTTGAAAAGCGACCATATCATACGTGCCGTCACGCCAAACGATATGAACAATCGGAAGCTTCAGGCGGACAGCCGTCTCAAGTTCCATTGCCGAGAATAGAAAACCGCCGTCTCCGGAGAGCGACACGGTTTTGGCGTGGCCATGAACGAGGGACGCCGCCATCGCCCACGGAAGCGCGACACCGAGTGTCTGCATGCCGTTGCTGAACAGGAGTGTCTTCGGTTCATACGAGCGGAAATGGCGCGCCATCCAGATGTAGTGAGAACCCACATCGCAAGTCACAGTTGTGTCGTCGCTGATTAGATGGCGAAGCGTATGGATCAGGCTGAGTGGATGAACAAGATTGCCGTTCGGCCGCTTCGGAGGCATATCGCGCGCGTTCAGCTTCACGCGCATTTCATCAAGATAATTCCTATTTTCTTCTGTAATGTTCAGATGAGTCAGTTTTTCTTTGATCCGGTTGACCGTGCCCGGAATATCGCCGACCAGTTCAATGGAAGGCTGATAAAAGTGATCGATATCGGCCCGGACTTCATCCAGATGAATAATTTTGCGTTTCCCTGAGTTGTTCCAGAACTTCGGATCGTATTCCACCGCATCATAACCGATCGTCAGCACAACATCCGCTTTTTCAAGCACGAGATCGCCCGGCTGATTGCGAAAAAGACCGATACGTCCGAAAAAGTGTTCCTCCATGTCGCGGGGAATGAGGCCTGCCGCCTGGAATGTCTCCACTACCGGAAAAGAGATTTTTCTGAGCAGAGAGCGGACAGCAGAGACCACCGAGAAGCGATTGGCACGCATTCCGGCCAGAATCACAGGCATTTTCGCATTTTTCAGCGCTTCAACAGCCGCGTCAACCGCCTCTTCTGCTGCCGTGCCCAGTTTGGGACTTTCCAGCGGCCCAAGCGCATTGACCGTTGTTTTCGCGGTCAGAACATCCTGGGGAAAGCTGACAACACTCGCTCCGGCTTGGGTCGATTCAGCAGCCCGAAACGCATTGGTTACCACTTCAGGAACATTTTTAGGATCAACAACTTCCGCACTGAACTTCGTGATCGGCTGGAACAAAGCAGCATTATCCATCGACTGATGGGTTCTTTTAAGCCGGTCGGCACGCGGTACAGCACCGACCAGTGCAACAACCGGATCATTTTCCACGTTGGCGGTAACAATCCCCGTCGCGAGATTCGATGCTCCCGGACCCGAGGTAACGAGGCAGACACCCGGCTTGCAGGTGATCCGGCCGATGGCTGCCGCCATAAAAGCCGCATTTTGTTCGTGGCGGCAGACGATCAATTCGGGACCCCGATCCTTCAACACATCATAGACGGCGTCAATTTTTGCGCCCGGAATACCGAAAATATACTGTACCCCTTGTTTAATCAGGCAATCCACAACCAGTTCCGCTCCGGTAGAAAGCAGCGTTTCATTCTGTTCTTTCTCAATCCGACTCACTTTTTTCACTCCTTCACGTATTTACATCCTTATACCCGACCGGATTTTCTTTTCTCCGAACCGTTCTCATCAATTAAATTTTTCATCAAAATTCCATATTTATCGTAACAAAAGTATTGACATTGCTGTGTTTCCCTTTATTATGTATTTTACATCGCACCTTGAGATGTGTGAAATATATTATTCTCTAGTATATAATATGCAAAAAGAATCAATTGATTTTGAAAGCGCAGACATTTATAATTAAACTAATCTCAATCGAAGAGGAGATAGACGCAGGATGGAATTCCGTCATTTATTGTATTTTATTACGGTCGCAGAAGAACTTCATTTCGGCCGGGCGGCGGCGCGCCTGCAAATGACCCAGCCCCCGCTGAGCAAACAGATTCAGCAGCTCGAAGAAGAGACAGGCGTTACCCTGTTCAAACGGACAAAAAGGCATGTCGAACTCACAACAGCAGGCGAAATCTTTCTTCCCGAGGCCAGGCAGATTCTCGCCCAAATGAGACAAGCTGTCGACACGGCCCAGAGAGCGCAGCGCGGCGAATTCGGAAGGCTTGTGATCGGCTTTGTCGGGTCGGCGACTTATGATATTCTTCCCGAGATCATCAGAGAGTATCGCAGAAAATTTCCTCATGTCGCTGTTGTTCTACACGAATTGTCGACGCCTGATCAATTGAACGCGCTGACTGGCGGCCGTATCGACATCGGACTGCTGCACCCTCCTGTAAACAGTTCGCTCATTGAGGCGGAACCGGTCAAGAGCGGCTATTGCGCTCTTTCTCTGCCGAAAAACCATCCGCTCGCCAAAAAAGCGAAAATCCGAATCGAGGATCTTCGCGATAGGCCGTTTATCGTCGTCTCACGTGATATCTGGCCGGGCCTTTATGATGAATTTCTTTCACTATTCCAGAATGTCGACTTTACCCCGAAAATTGTTCAAGAAGCGACCGAATATCAGATGGTTGTCGGGCTTGTCTCCGCCGGCATCGGCATCGGTGTCGTTCCAGCCACCGCGGAAAAGCTTTTTAATCTGGAAGTTGTTTATCGGGAAATCGAGGGATTTCCTCTAAGGGCAGTACTCTCTATGGCGCACCTGAAAAAGAACACGAATCCGGCCTTGAAACAGTTTATCACCCTGACCAGGCGGCTGCGCAGCGCAGAAAACTGAGCGGCTACTCGATCAGGTCGTCGTCATCCTTACTCTTTCTTCTTAGACGGATCAGACGGACTACATGAAGAATACAGGTTTTTGCCATCGCGTAGGTCGGAACAGCAAGGATCATACCGATCGGTCCGATCCATTTACCAGAAACGAGAAGAAGCACGATGATGGTCAGCGGATGCGTGTTCAGGCGTCTGCCCATGATCAGCGGTGAAATCAGGTGTCCGTCGAGCTGCTGAACGATGATAATCACAATAAGGACAAACAGCGCCTTTGTTGGCGAGTCCATCAGCGCAACGGCGATGGCAGGCGTGGCGCCGAGAATCGGTCCAAGGTAAGGGATAATGTTTGTGACCCCGACAATCAGGCCGAGGAGCAGGCTGTAAGGCAGTCCGATGAGCGCGAACCCGATGCTGGAGTTGATGCCGACGAATGAAGCGACAATGATCAGACCGCGTATATAGGTGGACAGCGTCGTGCTCAGGTCATTCAGGATCCGGTGCACTTCATGATGGTAAGGCTGAGGAAAAAACCGGGAAACGGCTTCCGGCAATTTGTTTCCGTCTTTCAGCATATAAAACAGAATAAAAGGGACAGTGACAACAATCAGCGCCACATTGGCGATCACGCCGAAAAACAGCGACAACCCTGAACTGGCCTGATTCGTGAAGTGATTCGCCATGTTGAGCAGACCTTGTTGGATCTTATCGATCGAATAATAGTTCTGATTGATCAGCCACTGGAATCCCCGCGTGCTGGCAAGCTGTTCAAAGCTCTTCCTCCAGCTGCCGATATAATCCGGCAGCTGGCTGAAAAGGGCTCTGACCTGATTGCCGAGAGGCGGTCCAACATTAACAACGAGCAGGACAATCAGGCCGGTAAGCACCACATAGATGATCAGAATACCGAGCGTTTTTGGAATCATGATGCGCTCAAGCAGCTTAACAAACGGACTAAGCAGGAAAAATAAGAATCCGGCAACAATGATCGGGAAGAAAAGCGTCGAAGTCAGCGTTGCAAGTGGGATAAAGATAAACGAAATTTTTGTGAGAATAAAAATAAGCAGCGCTAAAGCCAGAAGTTCCAGCGTCCAGAAAACCAGCTTTAAATGTTTTTTTAGCACGTCAGATCATCACACCTTCAGGACCGGATCGGGAAAAGAATTTTCTCCCCTGATTGGTGCCCTTTTTTCATTATAGCCGCCGACCGGCCGTATAATCAATGAATAGTCGTTTCGTGAAGCAATCGCACTGAAAAAAACCGAATAAATGAACCCGGCTGTTTTGATCACACAGCGGTTAAAGCTGGCAGAAAGCCGTATTTTGGGGTTATAATAATGAGAATGTGGGCTTGAGGAAAAGGACGTGGGCGGATGAGCATTATCTCGATTCTACTGACGATTATTCTCATTTTAAATTTTTTTCTCGGGGTTACGGTTATTTTCCTCGAACGAAAGAGTGTCAGTTCAACCTGGGCGTGGCTGATGATCCTCAACTTTATTCCGGTCCTCGGATTCATTTTATACCTTATTTTCGGTCAGAATCTCAGCCGCCGCAAAATTTTTAAATGGGACCACACCGTTCACGAACGTACGAAAGAAATGGTCCGGAAACAAATGAAAGCCATTATCGACCGGGAATACCCTTTTACCCAGCCGCTTCTTAAAGATTATCATGAGCTGATTTATATGAACCTCAACAACGATGAAGCACCGCTCACATTGAATAACAGACTGACCATTTATACGGACGGAGAGAATAAATTCCGCCAGCTGCTTCAGGATATCCGCTCAGCGAAGCATCACATCCATATTGAATATTATATTTTCCGAAGCGATTTTCTCGGCAACGAAGTGATTGATGCATTGATTCTGAAAGTCAAGCAGGGAGTGGTTGTCCGCCTGCTCGTTGATGATGAGGGCTCAAGGCAGCTTTCGAAGAAACTGGTGCGCCGGCTGATACAAGCCGGGGGAAAATTCCAGACTTTTTTTCCGGGTCATCTGTCAATTTTTAATATGCGGATCAATTACCGGAACCACCGCAAACTTGTCATTATCGACGGCAAAACCGGCTATATCGGCGGGTTCAACGTCGGAGATGAATACCTCGGGCTCAGCAGCAAATTCGGCTTCTGGCGCGATACACACCTGCGGATTGAAGGCGACGCGGTCAACAGCATCCAGTCCCGGTTCCTGCTCGACTGGAATCAGGCATCAAAAGAGAGGGTCCCTTTTCAATCCTATTACAATACCGATCAGACAACGAAGTATGGAGAGGTCGGTATTCAGATCATTTCCAGCGGACCGGATAAAAAGTGGGAACAAATTAAGAACGCGTTTATTCGGATGATTCTGGCCGCCAGAAAGTGCGTATACATCCAGACGCCTTATCTGATCCCTGACGAAAGCCTGATGAACGCGATATCGATTGCTTCCCTCTCCCATGTCGATGTGCGGATCATGATCCCAAACAAACCGGATCATCCGTTTGTCTATTGGGCAACCTATTCCAATGTCGGCATCCTGCTCGAAGCGGGCGTACGCGTCTATCTCTATCAGAACGGTTTCCTCCATGCAAAGACGGTTATCGTGGACGACCGGCTGGCGACTGTCGGCACGTCAAATCTGGACTTTCGTAGTTTCATGCTCAACTTTGAGGTTAACGCCTTTATTTATCATCAGAAGACAGCCCGGCAGCTCGCCGAAATATTTAAAAAGGATATGAAACGATCCAAAGAGCTGACGCTTGAAGAATACAAGAGGCGCCCCTATAATGTCCGCTTTAAAGAATCCATCTCACGTCTTCTCTCTCCAGTGCTTTGAGTAAGGAACTCGTCTGCGTCCCTAAAATAAGCCTGTCCCGTGGAAAGGGACAGGCTTATTCGGCTCTGCCGGTTAATGTCTGAATTCACCGATTTTTCGGATCTGGCGAAGCTCCGGCACCCCCGCGGGCTCATCCTGGTGCTGTCTCAGAATCGTTTTGATCTCCTCCGAAAGAGGAACGACCTTTTTATTGTTATAATCATAGCCGATCAGCGTCACCCTGCCCCTCGCGTGCCAGTTACCGGCCTCATCGCAGATTGCGTGTTCCACATCGAAACTGGAACGGGAAATGGTGCTGATCCAAGTATAAATTGTAATTTCTTCCCCATAATTTATCTCATGAATGTAATCGCAGTGTGTTGAAGCGACGATCACATGCCAGTTGTTTAAGTCCATACTCGGCGTAAACCAGCGGAAAATTTCGCGTTTGCCTTCTTCAAAATAAGTCAGATAAACTGCGTTGTTGACGTGGCCCATCGCATCGCAGTCATTAAAGCGTACGGGAATCTTTGTCGTTATCATCCAAACCTGCCCCCATGTGAGATAAAGATTTCTTATGTTGCTCTACTGCTCACTAGTTTAGCACACCCTACCCAGGCTGTGTATTCGGAAGGACAGGCGGAACGGACAATGCGGCGCGAATTCAAGCGGGACGCCGCCGGATTCGCGGGCAGAAACATTCAGGAATTCGATGCCGCCCTGTATTCGGACGGAGACAGCCGTTCATATTTTTTAAACATCTTGGTAAAGGACGCGTTGTATTCGTATCCAAGCTGGTATGAGATCGTCAGTACGCTTAATTTTGAATCACGCAGAAGTTCCTTCGCACGGTGGATGCGCAGGTAATGAATATATTCCAATGGAGTCATGCTCATTTTTCGCTTGAACCAGTCGCAATAATAGGAAGGCGTATAGTGTTCCATTGCGGCCAATGATTTAATATCGATTTTTTCCGTGTAATGTTTATTGATGAAACGGATGGATGTGCTGACAGGCTGATCGGCGATTTTCTGCAGTACGTAATTTAATAAAAGACTGACTCCTTCTTTATTATTGTTCGCAGTCTCGGTGAGCATCAGGTCTTTAATCGACTGCCACGTTGCATCAATCTGCCAGCTCAGGCCTTCCCGTCTGTCGAGCGCGTCTTTGAAATAAAATGCCGCGTAGTCTTCCGGTATCGCGATCACCAGGCTTTCATTGGATACCGATGAAGAGACTGAGTATATCTCCTGAAAAGGCAATAAACACATCTCTGAGTCAGAAATCATTTTACGGCCGCCCAAAGTTATGAGATTGACCATTCCATGGATCGGTATCATCAGTTTGAAATGCGTCGTACAACAACAGCGGCACTCCGGCCCTACCGATGTAAAGTAATAGTATATGTTTTCCACTGTAGACCGGCCTCCTTATATGTGCTTTCCATTGTCTTGCGGATCATCAAGCGGCTGTTTTTGATGCAGCCGGTGATCCGGACTGGCATTAGACGCTACCTGGGTGCAGCGAAGTCAAAAGTCCTCTGTTCTTTCCCACATGAGAGTATATCAAAAAAAATACTGCAGCACTGTGACGATGTTGTTAACAAGCAGCGTTCCAGTATGCCCATGATCACAAAAACCAGAATTTGAAATGACAGGAGTCAATAAATATGCATTTTGAAAACGTATTCTCATAAATATGAACAAAATCAAACGAAAAAATGGAAAAGAAATCGAAAAATATTGCCTTTATACTCTTTCTGTCATAGTGCTATTTATTAAATCTTCAGGGGGAAACTTGAAAAATGATGCATCAACTCGTCGCGGAATTTTTGGGCACGGCTTTAATGATTATTTTTGGTGTCGGCGTGCACTGTTGTGAGGTGCTGAATACTTCCAAATATCAGGGATCAGGACACATTTTTGCCATCACCACGTGGGGGTTCGGTATCACCATTTCTTTGTTTATTTTCGGGGATGTCAGCATTAATCCGGCTATGGTCGTTGCTCAGGCTGTCCTGGGAAATATCCCCTGGGCAAATGTCATTCCTTACAGCATCGCGGAAGTACTTGGCGGAGTCGCCGGCTCTGTAGCCGTCTATATTGCCTATGCCGATCAGTTCAAAGCATCTGTCGACATCGACAGAGTAAAAATACGCAACATCTTCTCGACCAATCCAAACGTACGCAACCTGCCTCGGAACTTTTTTGTCGAATTTATTGATACGTTTATTTTTATTACGGCCATCCTGGCAATTGCAAGAATTCATACACCTGGCATCGTTCCGATCAGTGTCGGACTGCTCGTTTGGGCAATCGGCATGGGCATGGGCGGCCCGACAGGGTTTGCAATGAACCTCGCCCGTGACATGGGGCCGCGTATCGCTCATGCCATTCTTCCGATACCTGGCGGCAAGGCAGACAATGATTGGCAGTACGGTATTCTTGTTCCGGGTATTGCACCGTTTCTTGGCGCGATCTGCGCGGCCTTCTTCGCAAAAGGCTTTCTGGGCCTCTAAATCACGCTGTGCATTATCGAACAGCATCTCCATCTAAATACAAAACAGCAAAGCAGGAATTTCACCTTGCTTTGCTGTTTTTTTAGCTTTGTTAATAAAAACAATTTATTGAATTTATACTTGAAATACACTTGATGAATCTTCTTAAACTTCACTTTTTCTGCTGAAAACAGTTTTAAGCCAAACCAAGATAATGGGTATTAAAGAGATAAAAACAATCAGCAGCATGATGATGGAAAAATGAGCCTTGATAAACGGAATCTGCCCGAAAAAGAAGCCCGCCAGAAGTCCCGCAAGCGTCCAGGCGGCGCCGCCCAGCACATTATAGAGAAAGAAGAATGGGTAGTTCATTCTGCTCCCGCCGGCGATAAAAGGAATGAATGTGCGGATGAAAGGAACAAATCTGCCAAGGAACACGGCGAAGCCGCCATATTTATTGAAAAACCGCTCGGCTTTCTCCATTTTGTCCTGATTAATCAATTTATTGAAAAGATGGTGTTTCTCAAGCGTCAGACCAAGCTCCCGTCCGATCCAGTAGTTTACGGTATCCCCAAGAACGGCGGCAAGAACAATCAGGAGAATCAGCAACCAGAGATTAAGTCCTGAACTGCTGTGTGCGGCAATCGCGCCCGCAGCGAATAACAGTGAATCGCCCGGAAGAAAAGGACAAATCACAAGACCGGTTTCGATGAAAATAATGACAAAAATGATCCCGTAAGTCCATATGCCATATTGATTGACAATGGTCAGAAGCAACCGGTCAATATGTAGAAAAACATTAATGATCCATGATAAAGCGCTCATGCAAACGTCTCCCCCGACTGTCTAATTTAAGAACATCTTCAGTATTATCCTACCGGAATTCGGATAAATAATAAACCCTTTTTCATGATCCCGGTCTCAATGCAACAGTTTATTCCCCTTTTCTGAAAGAAAACTGAAAGATTTACGATCCGCCCGTTTATTCACCATTTGTTCACAAAAAAACGCCGGACGGCATGAATTTCAGCCGTCCGCGCGTTATTCTTTCAAATTAAATTCAGGTTACTTCCCGGCCGGGCCGCTTTTCTTAATAACCCACAGCCTCTTTCATAAAATCAGTAATGGTTTCTTCCTTGGAGTCGCTCAATACGGCGCCGGTTTTTTTATCAATGAATGTCGGAACAGTCAGGAACTGATATTTCTCCTTGAGTTCTCCAAAACGATCCATATCGTTTTCCCTGACGAAAAATTCAATCTGGTCATTGTACTTTCCGCCCAGCGCTTCATTCAAAACGACTTTAGCCCGTTCGCAGTAAGGGCATCCGATTTTTGTAATCATAAGCACTTTTTTGTCATCCATGATCTTGTCATGCCTCCTCCTATTTCTCTTTCATCGACCTCATTGTAACAAGCGTAGAAGGTGCTGTCATTTCTTCTGCTCAGGCATCGGCAATCATGTCTTCTTTTCATAACGCCCGATTGAAAACCCGAATATCCTGCAGGATCTTAATTCGCCTTCTTTATATAAGAAGATGTGTAAAAGCAGATCAGTGCAGGGTTATAAACCGATGATTTCGCTCCCGCCAGGAGATATTTTCCTTAATTTTGTTTCTATGAACATTATGGATTGGGGCAACTTAAGAAGCGAAGGGGGGATTAATTATGGTTCAAACACTGAGGCAAGTCATGACAAGTGACATTGTGTCCTGTTCGCCGAATCAGACGCTGAAAGAAGCGGCCGAACTGATGAGCAGGCACAATATCGGCTCGATTCCGGTCATCAATAACGGAAAACTTGAGGGGATCATTACAGACCGGGACATTACACTCCGCTCGGCAGCGCGCGGAAAAGACGACGACAAAGTGACCGTCAAGGAATGTATGACCAGCAGCAACCTGATTTCCGGAACGCCGGATATGGACGTTCATGAGGCTGCCCGGCTGATGTCTGAAAAGCAGATCCGACGATTGCCGATCGTCGAAAATAATCGTGTGGTCGGTATCGTTTCACTCGGCGATCTGGCAACAGAAAACCGGTTTCAGGATGAAGCCGGAAAAGCACTGTCCGGTATCTCAACGCCAAGCGGCCGCTGAGATAAGCTGCAGAATACCGTGAACCCCATAATCATCTGAAAAAATGATTGCACTGTGTCTGTAAAAAGAGAAGGAGATCCCTCCTTCTTTTTTTTTACAGACGGGGCAGGCCGGAGACGCCATTGAAAAAGTCCGAATTAGATTCTGGTTATTCGTATTCTTTGGTTGGGATTTTATCCGTACCGACTGAGAGCTTACCTGTAATCAAGGTCTAACTTCTTCAAATGGGACTCATCGCAAAATTTAGTGGCTGCCCGTTTTATTTTTTCATAGATATAGACAAAATGACCATCCAAGTCAGCGAATCATTGTATCTGTAGAACTCTTTGTATTTTTCATGTTTACAGAAGAAGTCATTCGATCAATTACGGTAACAGATTCTGCTTTCAGATTGCAGATTCCTTTATGGAGGCTTACAGTGGAGTATTATATTAAGCAATGGTTAAAGCATTTGGATTGGGCTATTATCATTTCAATGTTTTTGTTGGCCGTTTACAGTACGGTGGCCGTGTTCTCCTCTACGTACGGCAAGTCGGGGTCGAGTGTCCCGACCCAGATCGTTCCAAAACAAATCTTTTTCGAAATTCTGGGTTTTATTTGTATGATCGTAATGGCTAAATTTGATTACAGCTCGCTTCGCAGGTACAGCAAATGGCTTTATGGTATTTCAATTTTCTTGCTTCTCGTCGTTTTTGTTATGCCGAGAGAGTTTGGCGCGCACAGCTGGATTCCCCTCGGGATATTTGCATTTCAGCCTTCGGAATTTGCCAAACTTACGCTTATTGTTGCCGTTGGCGCATACATGGCTCATACGGATGAATCGGAAGTCCAAAGCCGTAAATTCAAACAGATGACCGCCATTTTCGGTATGCTCGTCGTGCCCTTTCTGCTTACACTGAAAGAACCCGCTTTAGGCCAGGCACTCGTCATGTTTGCGATTGTGTATGCGATGTACATCGTTTTTGCCAAGCGTTCACACTTCACATTGCTCATTCTTGGGTTCATTCTTGTTGTCTTTGGATTTACTGTTCTTGCTCTGGATTTCCCGCAGCAGTCAACCAATTTCATTGAGAACGTGCTCGTTAGGCACAACTTACTGCAATCGTTTCAGGCGGATCGAATTGTTACCTGGCTGAATCCCAGTTACGATCCTTCAGGTGCCGGCTATAACGTGCAGCAGGCTCAGGCGGCCGTGGGCTCAAGTGAAGTCTTCGGAGATGGATTCCTCAAGGGCGTCGCGACTCGCGGAGGCATGATTCCGAACCAGTCGACAGACTTTATTTTTACAGCGATCGCAGAACAGTTCGGGTTTATCGGATCGGCGATACTGGTTCTTGTGTTTCTTGTCCTTATTCAACGGCTTATACAAATAGCCTCTACGGCTCTCGACTCATTCGGTACCTATCTTGTTACCGGGATTATCGGTATGTTCGCTTTCCAGGTCTTTCAGAATGTTGGCATGGACATTTATCTGAGTCCTGCAACAGGAATCACGCTTCCGTTTATCAGTTACGGCGGCAGCTCGCTGATCGCCAACTATATTGCGGTCGGCCTCGCATTAAGTGTCTACAACAGAAGCAGATCCATTTTTTTCACGGTTTCAAGTCCCACATCGATTGGATAGACGCTGCAGAACGGAGCGTTCGGCCGAGTAACATGAAACAGATCAATATGTATAAACAGCAGGCATATCTGGCTTGTAAGCTCAGATATGCCTGCTGTTTTCAAAGTCACTCTCTCGTTTGACACAAACGAATGCTGTTTAAAATAACAAACAACGCTGCACACGTCTCATTCTGAACAGCTATCCAAAGCGCAGTCATCCGGGAAAAATCAGAGCTAGCGCGGCCGCTTTGATAATTAATGCAAAACCAATGTTCTATTTTATCACCGTTAATACTTTTCAGCTCATAGAAATGGTGAAAGGCAGTTTTGTCCGCCATGAGGACAAGACCAGTCTCTCCCATTCCGGAGAATTGCCCCGAAAGGAGAGTTAGTCGCCCTAAGAGTGTGAACGATCGTCCCAAAATGTTCTGGAATCGCCCTGTTCAGACGGAGAATCGCCCCGAAAGAAGGGCTATTCGCCCTAAGATAGCGAACTATCGCCCTAAAATGTTCTGGAATCGCCCTATTCACGCGGAGAAACACCCCGTCAGGAGTTTTTTTACCCTAAGAAAGGGCAGCAAGCAAAAATTGTATTGCCCGCTGCGCCTTAAGTCCGATTAATCAGGTTTTGCCCATGATCCGGATGATGAATGCAACATATGGGAGAAAAACAAGTTCATTTCTCTCCGATTCTTTTTTGTTAACCGCTTGTAATTTCGGACAACGGATTAACATGAAATTAAAAATCATTTTCATTCAAGGGGTTGCAATCTTGCTAGGATTGACGTAAATTGAGTGTGAGAATAAAAGTTTCTTTAGAGAAACTTATGTTCATTAAATCAACAGGGAGGTCAGGTTCAATGTCTTACAAGGAAGACGGGCAGTCAATTCTGTCGGCGGCAGAAAACGGTGCTGCTGTGGGGGCGCTTCCGAAACTCAAAAGCAGAAAGCACTCCGAATCGTTTCAATCAGCCATCGGGAAGAAAAAGGGCTGGAGGCAGGCACTGCCATTCCTCGGTCCAGCCTTTATTGCTTGCGTTGCTTATATTGATCCTGGAAACTATGCGACTAACATTCAGGGCGGGTCACAGTTTGGCTATTTGCTGCTGTGGGTGGTGGTCTTATCTAACCTGATGGCGATTCTGATTCAGACCTTATCGTCGAAACTGGGCATTGCCACCTCGCGTAATCTGCCGGAAATTTTGCGTGATGAATGGAAGCCGGGCGTCGCATTTTTTTACTGGATTCAGGGAGAAATCATGGTCATGGCCACCGACCTGGCCGAATTTATCGGCGCCGCGCTCGGCTTTCATCTTGTCTTTGGCTTACAGATGATTCCATCCGCCATTTTAACGGCGCTCAGCGTGCTGCTCATCCTCTTTTTTCAGATCAGGGGGTTTCGTCCACTTGAGATGGCGATCGCGACCATGGTCTTCATCATCGTTACCGCGTTCAGCTGCGAAATTGCTTTTTCATTGCCTCAGTTTGCACCGCTCATGGCCGGATTCATCCCGCACTTCCAGGGAACGGACAGTATTTTGCTTGCTGCCGGCATTTTGGGGGCAACCGTTATGCCCCACGCCATTTACATGCACTCGGGTCTGACGTGCAGAAGAGTTATTGGCCAAACGCCGGAAGAAAGGAAAAAGATTTTCCACTTTGAGCTGGTTGACATACTGATTGCGATGGTTATTGCTGGCATTGTCAATGCCGTGATGCTCGCTGTCGCCGCCTCGACTTTCCACGGACACATCGTGATTTCAGATTTAGATGTCGCTTTTAAACAGTTCGGTAATTTCATCGCACCAAGTGCTTCGCTTCTGTTCGGAATCGGCCTGCTGGCTGCCGGGCTGTCCAGCTCATGTGTCGGAACGCTGGCTGGCGATATTATGATGCAAGGCTTCATTCATAATCGGATTCCTATTTTTATCAGACGTGTTTGTTCCATGATTCCGCCGCTGGCCATTATAGTCACAGGCTCCAATGCAACCAACGCACTGGTGATGAGTCAGGTTGTCCTGTCCTTCGGCATTGCGCTGGCGATCATTCCGCTCGTTATTTTCACAAGCAAAAAAAGACTGATGGGCCAGCTGGTCAATCACAAACTGACGACATTCCTGGCATGGGCTGTAGCCGGAGTGGTCATCTGTCTAAACGTGTTCCTCCTCTATCAAACTTTCACAGGATAAGTGTTCATCAAAAAATGATTTATCCTGACCCAAGGTGTATCTGCCTCCCAGCGATGTTTCATCACTGAGAGGTTTTTTATTTCATGAATACTTTGCCATGGATTAAGAAGACAGCAGCCCATAAACATTTCAACGGGACTGATATACTCAGGAATACATGACTCAGTAAAACCGTGATAAAATCTTGAGCGTCATTTAATGGGTGCAAAAAACGAAAAAAGAGATGATTCGTACGAAATCAAAAATAGAACCATTCCCGCTTAAACGTCAACTTCCTTTCTTGTCCGCTTCGAGACATCAAGGTGAAGTAATGGACAAATAAGTTACCCGGCAATTATAAGGAACAGTAAGAATGAAACGAAAACATCTTGGCGTACAAAACCCGTCGCTGACACGACTGTCCATCGACGCTCAGTGGGGGTCTAAGCCTTTTATAAAATTAGTTATCGCCCATTTGTTTATAGGATAGGCTCTTCACTGGTCCGGCCAACATATGATTAAATCGTCCAATCATAATTATTATTAGGAGATGAAGCATCATGCGAGATGAAAGATTGTTTCCGGTCGGACCCAGTCCATTCTTTTATCCACCTTTCAGTCCGCCATTTTATGGTTACGGAGGTTTCCCTGGATACTATGGCTACCCGCCATTCAGGCCGCCTTTTGCATTTGGGTATCCCTTTTTCTGGTGATAGACACTCGAATTTGGTTCCCCGCAGTCAATCTTCTCGTTGTGACGATTCAGAAGGAGGCGTTACTTTCGATTAATCAATCTTATGACGGTGACGCTTGCTGGTTCCCGAGGAGATTGGGATACGGTCACAGATTTACTTGATCATCGTCCTGTTCATATTGCTTATCATGATCGGGACTTTTGTTGATTAAATCTGCTGGAATCCGTTTTCACCTGCACTAATCCATTCCTCAATCACTTCTTTAGAGAGCACCTCGCACCGTGTGCTCTTTTAGACATTTTCTTTGTGCTCTGGCGGCCACTTTATCGTCGTCCTCTATCGCTGAATTGACGAAGCGCTGTAAACAAATTTCCGTGCTTGAACTTAATTCCGTGTTCGTTACGTGAAGGATAAATGATTTCTTCCAGGCCTGGCTAAACAGGGCGATTCCGGACCTTTTTGGGGCGATTGTTCGATGCTTTAGAGCGATTCGCTCTGCTTCCGGGGCGATTAACTTATAGCGGGGTGACAGATTCCTGCAAAAAAATCAGATATCCGAGACCAATGCGGGCGCAAGCATTAAAGAAACCGATTGATAGCATCACTATATACTTCTTTAAATTATTAGTAAATTCATTATATGATAAGAGTAAACAAAAAAAGGAGCGCCTGTTCATGAAGATTATTGCTTTTTACGGCTCCATAAGAGATAAAGGAAACTCGGAACAACTTGCCGATATTGCACTTCAAGATTTGGATGTTACAAAAATTTTTTTGAAGGATTATCATATTGATCCGATATCCGATCTGAATCGTTTAACGAAAAAAGATCCGTCAAATTCAGAAAACGACGATTACCGGGCGCTGATTCAAAAACAAATTCTTGCGGATCTCCTGTTATTTGTTACCCCAGTCTATTGGTACGGCATGTCAAGCCTGCTAAAACTGTACATCGATCGTTGGTCTGAAGCGTTGAGGGATCCGTCAATACCGGGTTTCAGGGAAAAAATGAAGGAGAAGGAAGTTCATTTAATAACCGTTGGGGGCGATGAACCCTACGTCAAAGCTTTGCCGATGATCCAGCAGACACAATTCATTTGCGACTTTTTACAAATGAAATTCGGCAGTTATATTATTGGCAAGGGTGATAAGAAAGGTGAAGTTTTAACCGATAAGAACGCCCTTCATTCCGCCGTCAATTTAAATCACTATTTAAAGGCACGTTCCAGTCTTTGAGAGTACCGCTGCATGAACTCGAACTTTAAATAAATCCCTTTCAAGGCTTGATGTAGGCAAAACCGCTATTTTGTTTTTTTACTAATTCTATAATTCCCGCCGGAACGATAGCTACAAATTTCGGCAGATCTTCTTTTAGAATATGTTGTGCGTTCAATGCATTTTGACAAGCAACGAACTGACCCCCCCACTAAGCTCAGTCATTTGAGTGATATATTTTTTCGACTGATAAGCATGAACTGCCGAAGCGTTAGCAAGTACTTCAGTCTCCAGAGCTTCATTATCAACGAAGAGATTTTTTACATTTCCGAGTAGCAGCGGCCATTTTTCTTCTTCATCTATCCTGAATGGGAAACAAGGTATCATAAGCCGGCAACTTCTTTCTTTGCGAGCCACCCCCCTTAAGATGCCGCCAAGCATGCCGCCTTGTTTCACAATCCCCGATCAAATCATAAAATCTACGCTGGATGAGCCGTATCATTAAGTACTGAAATGGGACAAACCATTGTCTTGCTCTAATCACTCCGCCCGGTACAGGCAATTCCGTAAAAAGCGATTTTCGCTAATTTGTAATAATAACTTTAAAAATAAGCATTGACCTTGGATCATCAATAAAATAAGATAATCATGTAATGATAATGATTATCAATCCCATAAAGGCAATTTCATGAAAGAGGCATTTTGTATGGATAAACCGACTTTAACCGTTTCGCATTCATTTAATTGGAGACGGCGCATAACTTTGATTGCAGCAACATTCGGACCCGGATTAATGGTCATGCTCGCAGATACGGATGCCGGAAGTATTATTACGGCCGCACAGTCGGGCACTCAATGGGGCTACAAGATGATTCTTCCGCAAATCCTATTAATTCCCATCCTCTATTTGGTCCAGGAAGTAACCGTTCGTTTAGGCATTGTAACGGGTAAAGGGCACGGAGAATTGATTCGCGAAAGATTCGGGATGAAGTGGGCGCTGCTGTCTGTTGTCACCTTGTTTTTAGCGTCTGTAGGGGCGCTGGTTACTGAATTTGCCGGTATTGCAGGTGCCGGCGAATTATTTGGCATCCCCTCCTGGCTCAGTGTCAGCGCGGTAACGCTCATCTTAATTGCGATTGGTTTAACGGGCAGTTATAAACGGTTTGAACGAATTGGGATCGCCATTGGATTATTTGAAGTTTTCTTTTTAGTCGCCGCTTATCTGTCACATCCTAATCCGGCAGAAATGGCGCGAGGCCTAACGTCTATGCCGCTTGGCAGCAAAGACTACGTGTACTTACTCGCAGCGAATGTCGGGGCTGTTATTATGCCTTGGATGGTCTTTTATCAGCAGGGCGCTGTTCTTGATAAAAAGCTGACGATACGCGATCTGAAAGCCACGCGATGGGACACATTATGCGGCTCAATCGTCACACAATTGATTATGATTGCAGTTCTCATAACCTGTGCCGCAACCATTGGCAAAGTGAATCCCGGCCTGACATTAAATGATGTAAGGCAAATATCTGACGCATTGGAACCGTTTCTTGGATTTTTCGGGGCAAAACTAGCATTCAGTTTAGGTATCGTAGGAGCCGGTATTATTGCTTCATTAGTTGTTTCCGTTGCCGGAGCCTGGGGCATTGGCGAGGTATTCGGTTTTAATAAAAGTCTCAACCATAAAGTGAAAGATGCAAAGATCTTTTACTTAATCTATACCCTTGCGCATGTGGGTGGAGCCATTTTAGTCATCTGCAGTGTGAATCTGGTTAAAATTACGCTTGACGTTGAAGTCATGAATGCCATGCTGCTCCCCATCGTTCTTGGCTTTTTACTTGTACTGGAGGCCAAAGCATTACCGAAAGAACAGCGTATGAAGGGATTTCATAAATATTTGGTTTGGAGCCTTTCAGGGATTGTTATGGTTTTTGGACTCTATATGAGCATCTCCAGTATTTTTTCGTCATGAGTATCTAGGCTGTCTAAAGACGAGAGGATTCAGACACCGCTCTTTCAATTGAAATCCTCGGCACGGTTTCGGGTTTCTCCAGTAATCCCTATCACGAGAACGACTTTCATGATGAAATGACTCCACTTTCTCACGCCATGTCTTAATTCTTTCTCTATTTTAGATTTTCTTTTATCAAGGACAAAAAGCGGAACAGTTCAAGGGAGAAAATCATCCCGCTCAACCAGACCGCACCGAAGACGTATCCGGCCATTAAATCACTAGGATTGACGTGCGAAACAAAGATGCCGGAGATGGAATAGGCCAGCAAAATGAAAATAAATAAGAAAAACATGATTGATCCGAAAAGATAGCTTTTCTGATGCCGGCTTGCCATCATCAGGAAAAAACCATAAAAGACGATTAAAATCATGGATTGCTGATTGGGGAAATCCTGGCTAATAAATTTTCCACTTAGCATGAAACGGAATAACCAGCGGATCCCGCCCGAAAAAAGAAAACTTCCAATCGATGTCACTGCAAAGAAGAGCAGTTCGAGCCATTTATTTGTATGGTTGACAAGAATGATGATCATCGTCATCAAGAAAATAATGCCTAGAGCCATCCAAGATGACAGAAAATGGATATCAGTCATCACCCACCGCCAATGGGGATTGAAAAGCGAGAAAATGATCGTCCTGGAAACCGCGTTGAATGGATCAAATTCATTGCTGACGAAATCCTGAATCATTCCGAGCATTAACGTAAAAAGAAAAACAAATAGAATCAGAATCAAAAAAATAAACACTTTTATTTTCAAAAAACTTTTGTACCGTTTAAAAACAGAATGAAAGAGCAGCTGACCGGATTCTTTGATATACCGTTGATTCGCTTTTATGACAATGTAACAAAGGACTAAAATACCGATCACTATACTGGCCAGCACCAGCCATTTTTTGATCTCACCCTGATACTTATCCCATTCCGGCCCCAGTACATAGCCCAACGAGATAAAAGTGCCTGTCCAAAGGAACACACCGATATAAGAAAAGATGCAAAATGATCGGAACGGGAGACGAATCACGCCTGAAGTAATGCTCGCTATATGCCGAATACCGGGGATAAAGTAACAAAAGACTAACAACACTTTTCCGTATTTTTCAAACCATTTTGATACCCTTTCCAATTTTTCAGGTCCCATATGTATATAGCGGCCAAACTTGCGGAAGAACGGAAGACCCAGTTTATATCCGATCCAGTAGGAAACCGTGACCCCGAAAATCCCCCCGATTCCGGCGGAAAGATAGGCAAAAACAAGGTTCATCTTGCCTTGAAAGGACAGAATGCCGACATAACTCATGAGTGCTTCGTTTGGAATAGGAATAAGAATAAGCTCGAACATTAACGATAGAAAAAGAGTGATGTATCCATATTCATTCAACAAATGAATCAATCCGCTCATAATGAATCCCTCCATGCCGCTCAGCATAATGAACCGTTTCAAAGGCTATTCGTAAATCGTATGGTTTCACTAGACAAATTAGGACTTCATCAGGTAAATTCTTTAAGAATCGCCGGAGCTCCTTCACCCGTCAGAAACTTAATCTATCCCTTAATGTTACATTCAACTCTGTGACACCACAAGCGTTCATTTAGCACTTAACAAAACATTTATTAAGAAAAATTTTATACCAGAATATAAAAGATTACCAATTTAAATCACCAATGTCGCTCGTTTTCGTTCATCAATGCTCCAAAAAAGTGCTGAAAAAATAACCAATAAGAATCGGGACACCTTAGTTCATTGTCTGCCTTGAAGGCCGGGTTATATACCGTTCCCATTATTTATTTAGCGGCATTTTATACAGTGAATGGAGGTGATCATGATGTTCGGATCTTGCCCGCCAATATGTTGCGATCCTCGATATGTCGTCCACGATACCTTTTGCCCGAGAATGGTTCCTGTTGTCCACCCGATTGTTCACATAAACAGACGAAACATATTTAATGTACCAAGACATTTTTACCCACAATATGTTCAAAACGTTGTTGTTGATCCCGGATGTCCACCCACACGCAGATTTCACTGGTAATTTAGTGTTTTAATCGGGCAGTTCTTCTCGATCTATGCTTTGTCAAGCGGACAGGAGAAATCCGGGTATTATAAACGGTCCTCGTAAAGACGGCTTGACAAACTCAGATGTTTATTAATGAATCAGATCCCGACATGCATCCGGGATCTGATTTTTAAGTTTCTTTTGGAGCTCCGTAAATTGTGTTCCTATAGAGGATATAATCGTACTTAGATTCGCTGCTCTGCGCCCCAGCACGTAGATGGTACCTTTTATATGGATTCGACCAACGTTGAAACAGCCAGCGTCAGGAGGCGAGGCCTTCGATTCCCATTATCAGAACATCCCAATTCCATCCTCTTCTCCTGTTTGACTCGCTGACCGGGGGCTGTCTAATAGCTACCCTGTGATGGAGCAATGTTTAGCCGTGAATTTTATCCGGACGGTTCGAGTCAAAAATAAGTCGATTTTTGATAAATCACCCGTCAGGGAAAGAAAATAATTACTTTATGAATAATTCAGAAATAAATCTACCTGCGGATAAAAAATGTGTAAGATTTGGCGGATTACGATGTATCGTTACCGAGCGATGAGTACCATCATTGAAACTTATTATTTAAATGAACAATACAGCATGCAAACTGAAGCCTAGTTCCGCTACGTGGAGATAACGCTCAGCCCTCTCTTGTAGGATAGCAGATTATCTCGGCTGAACAGAACGGATGATACCCTTTTTTACCAAGCAATGTGCCTTATGATGCAATGTCTATCACAGACCGTTTCACCATGAAACAGAGGGTTTGTTTGATCCGTATCTCGTCCAAGAATTTTGCAGAATGAGCTACAGCCGGGTCCCCGCTGTGATAGGTGATGATGCTTGGCTGATTACTGTTTCACTGGATTTTTTTCTTCACCATTTTTTGCAAAAAAAGAAACGAAAAAGAGATCTCTTCTCCGTATGATTAATTTACCATTCATTGATTTATTGAGCCCCATTGCTGAATTAAACCTCTTGGTCCGTCAGTTGCAAGTTGAGGACCCCAACTTGATGTACTATTTAATGATACAATTCCCCAACTATTTGGGCGCATAATTGGGCCCCCGCTCATCCCAGCAGTAACAAATGCATCATGCGTAATTGTGCTAGATTCTATTTTACCTATAATACCATAGCTCCTATACATGTAATAATAATAAGATCCATTAGATTGGAAACTCTTATCACCTGGATATCCAACTGAATAAATATCATCGTTAACATTAACACTCGAATTAATTGATAAATGATTTGGAAAATTGGTGTTTATACTCAGATTGATTACAGCGTAGTCAAATCCAACATCTTTATAATAGATGCTTTCTCCACTTGGAGGAGTCGTGTTTTGCCACCCTCCTGAGACATATGCTTCTGTTGTATATTCCCCTCCATAAGGCAAATCAGTTCCATTCTCAGCTGGATATACTGCCCATCCCTGATAAAATTTTTTGTTGTACGCATTATAAACACAATGAGCCGCAGTAACAACAGTATTATGATCGACAAACCACCCTGTACAGCTATAACCATAGGTTCCATCTGTAAAATCGATTTGAGCAATAGCGTTATATGGAAAAGATGTTGTTGGATTAATTTGTACTCGATTATCAGTCGTGTTTGGTTGTAAAAAAATTGAATTAAATTGATTTGATGAGTGAAGTGAAGTGTTTGATTTAATTAAATCTCCCTGAGAACTGATAGAGTATTCATACGGAGAAGATTCTTGCCCTAGTTTTTTTAAATCTCGAGTATTCAAATTCTTTACAGGGTGTTTAGACTTTCTAACATAATTTAATAACTTATTCAAACGCTCCCCTTCTACCCTCGGCATGGTAATACTTTGCTGAGCATTAATTACTTTTTTCTCAGCAGCTTGTGCCACTGGATGATTCGAACATAGAATCAAAATTAAAAACAAGGACACAATAATTCTAAATATTGTCAAACTACTTTTTTTCAAGAAATCACCCCCTAGTAATATTCTTAATATTATATTATTATAATATTAAGAATAAAAGGACAAGGGATGACTAAAAATAAAAAAATTAGCAATAGTGTCATTAATATTAACTTTTATTTTAGTTAGTTGCTCTTATAAAGGTAATCTTGAAAAACAAAATAATCCAAAGGTAAATGTTAATATAGAGATTATGGATGTGAAGAAAATGTATAAGAAATATACAGTCCACATAATGAGAGAGTATCAACCTAACGACGGCTATCTCCCTATAGATAAATATAGAATTGTTAACGGATCCAAATTTAAATTGAGATTAGAAATGGGTAAAAAGTATACAATTATCGTCACCCCAACTATTAGTACGAATGTGAAAGACTCAATTCAAAGAAAACTTAAATCTCCTAGTAAAGGGCCAACATTCCCAGCAATTAAAAAAACAATTGTTCCAAGCCCAAAGCATGATAAATTAGTGTTTATTATTAAATAGGGGCGATTAATTAAAAAAACTTGTCATACTAGTGCTTTACGCCTCTTTGGATATAACAAGCGTCATTAATGCTGTATAAACCCATGCAACACTAATGAGAACAAATATAAACCTGCTGTCCGTAATTGGTCCAATAGGGCGAACTGAAAATGACTTCGTCGCCCGGGTCTAAAAGAGTGGTCAGCCCCAGAAAAAGAGCGCCCATCCCGCCGGTGGTCACAAGGCAGTTTTCGACATCATAGGAAACGCCAATCGTCTTCTCCAAGTAACTCACATAAGCCTCTCTGAGCCTGGTAATGCCCGCGCCGGGTGCATATTTTGTTTCCCCTTCATCAAGGGATCGTTTGGCTGCCTCAATGATATTAGGGGCGGTGATGAAGTCGGGTTCACCAACCGCAAAAGAGATGACATCCTCAATACGGGCAGCACGGACCATCATTTCCCTGATGGGAGAATGCTGGATCGCTGTCACTTTATCAGCGTATTTCATTAATTTGTCCTCCTGCTTTAGAACATTAATCTGACACCTATCCATAATGCATATTACTATAATTATAGAATCATTTCATAGACTAAGTAAAAACATATTTTCTCATTGATTCAAGTGACAAAATAAATTTCTTGTACAATGTAGATCTATTTATTTGATTAGCAAACTTAATCTCAACTTTCACAGCTTAACTCCGGCAGGTATCCCTTCCAGTCAACAGTGAAAAACGAAAGGAGAAATTATCCTTTCGTAGTTAACCGGCTCTTTTCCGCGCTCTTACCTTTCGACTGTTACTAACACAAACAGGATATGGCTAATCCCCCCCGTTTAGATTGCAGTTACCCTGATCAGTCAGTCTGTTTGTACTCGCGAACGATCTCCATAAATTGACGGATGCGCTCCGATAATTCCAGTGTCTTTCGATAAACGAGCATTACCGTTAAAAGCGGTTGTCCCTGGTCTGTCAATGGAATACTGATGATCGGATCACCGGGTAAAATCGATAAATCGGCGATATAACTGATTGCCATCCCGCGGGAAACAATTCTCTTCAGTGTATCTATGTTGCTGCTGCGATAAATAATGTTCGGGGTGACCCCAGCATGATGGGCAATCTGTTCAAAAGCAACCGGATTAGCGAAGTGATTATTTAAAACAACGAATGGAAAGGCGCTTGCCTCCTGAAAACTGACGGACTTGCGGTTTGCCAGCGGGCTGGATGGACTGACCACAATCTTAAAATGCATGACCTTCAGGCTTTCCGTTACTAACTGATCATGAATCTGCGGCGCCACGCTGCCGATCAGTCCAATATCAATCCTGCCTTCCAGGATCGAACGCAAGACTTCACGCGAGCCCGCTTCATAGGTGTATAAATGATTCAGTAATCCGCTTTTTAACAATTGGTTCGTGACACTCGGGAAAAAATGACTGCTGATTGTCGGTGACATGCCAAACCGGATTTTCTGCTGATTCATTGCATCAATTTCCTGGTGTGCCAGCCGCCACTCGTTCAGTATGGGCTCTATGTGATGGTACAGCTGCTTCCCGCTGTCCGTGATCCGCAGCTCATTATGGGCATAATTTCTCTCAACTAATTTTGCTTGAAACTCTTTCTCCATCCTTTTAACCGCCAGCGTGATCGTCGGCTGGCTGACTTTAAAATATCCGGCAACTTTCGTGAAATTCTGATCCTGAACTAATCGATAAAAATATTTTAAGTCCTGGATGTTCAATTCATCTCGTCCCTGCTATAAATATTTTTTATGACCCTTTGAATAGTTGACTATGATTCTAGCATAGATGTATGCTCGTTGGTACCAGGAAATAAGTATAATTAATGGCACTGCAAGAAATCTGTTCATCGCTTAGTTTCATTTGAAATTGAGAGAAAATTTTGTTGATCCTGATCAGTCATGGAGGCATTTACATTGGGAACGTTCATTCAAGGCACAGAGGGTGTTTTAGTTATTCTCGTTATGATTAGCGTGGGCTACATATTAGCCCGCCGCGGCTGGTTTGATAAAAAGACCGGCAAATTACTTGCAAAATTGGTTACACAAATTGCATTACCCGCTTATATGATCAGTACGATCACGTCTGATTTTAACAGTAAAGAATTGATTAATCTGCTGCCTAACCTGCGTTTTCCGGTTCTCTCAATGATTATCCTGTTTGGCGTTTCATTTTTAGCTGTCAAAATATTTGCCGTTCCGCGAAACCACAGCGGTCTGTTTAAATCGATGTTCTGCAACTCGAACACGGTTTTCATCGGTTTGCCGGTGAATATGGCGCTGTTCGGCAGTCAAAGTCTGCCTTTTGTGCTCGTCTATTATATGGCCAACACGATATTCTTCTGGACATTAGGCGTTTACCTGATTCAAAGAGACGGTGATACCCAGACGAAGATCAGTCTGAAGTCGACGCTGAGCAAAATCTTTTCAGCACCGCTGTTAGGCTTTATTGTCGGCGTTATTCTGGTGCTTCTGCACATTAAGCTGCCAACATTCCTGATGTCCGATTTCAACTATATCGGCGGTCTGACGATCCCTTTGTCCATGCTCTTTATCGGCATTGCGATTCATCAGGCAGGATTAAGCAAGCTTCGCCTGAATAAAGATAATCTCGGTATCTTGATCGGCCGCTTCATCGCCGCACCCGGACTCATGACACTGCTTGTTTTGCCGGCGCCGATGCCTGCTCTCATGAAAGAGGTTTTCATTTTACAATCAGCTATGCCGGTCATGACCAATGCGCCCGTCGTTTCCGAACTTTATCATGCCGACTCGGATTACGCGGCAGTTATGGTTACGGAGACGACACTCCTCAGTCTGATTGAAATTCCGATTCTGATGGCGATTATTTAAGGAAAAATTCAGAAGTCATTCCTGTCGATAAAGAGCCCAGAGCCTTGGTGATGCCAAGTTCTAGAGCTCTTTATTTTTGGCTATTTTATTGCTCAATGTTGTTTTTGCTGCTTTGTCGATTGAGCGGAAGGTGCACGGGCTTCTGTGAGAACAGCGAGCCAGGCTCGCGGATCGCCTGTGAAAAGCAAGTGCATGGAGCGTAAAGCAACAGAAAAGTTTAATAAAGCCTATTTTTTAAGCAAAGACGCTGCCATGTTCATGCTGACATAGAAAAAAATGATAGAATGACTTTGTATGATTAAATGAAGGCAAAGCATCCGGAGGTTAGTATGGACTACAAACATATCGTTTTTGATATTGACGGCACACTGATTGATACTGAATATGCAACCCTTCATTCGCTGCAGGATGCGATCCGGGAATTGCAGAAAAAAAACATCGAATTGTCTGAATTAAGCTTCGCGCTAAGTATTCCGGATGAGGATACGCTTAAACGGCTGGGCGTCCCGGACATCGGGCTTGGCATGAGGGTTTGGCAGGATCATTTCAATCGGTACCTCTCCACTGTCAGCGTCTTTAAAGGAATCAGAGAGCTGCTGGAGGAATTAAGAAAGAAACACTATAAATTAGGTATCATTACATCCCAAACGAAACAGGAATATAAGGATGGCTTTCTGCATTTTGGGTTGGGGAATTTCTTTGACGCGGTCATCTGCACCGAGGACAGTGTCCGGCACAAACCAGATCCTGAACCGATGAAAAAGTATCTGCAGACAACAGGCGCGTCGGAAGAAGACGTCTTATTCGTCGGCGACAGCATCTATGATATGCAGTGTGCTTCGAGCGCGGGGGTCGATTGCGGACTGGCTCTGTGGGGCTGCCTTTCCGCGCGGCACATCCAAGCGACATATTATTTCAATATGCCCGATGATGTTCTGAGCCTACTGATCAAAAAAGCGGCCGTCTCTATGCAAAAGCCCTGGCTGAGCTGGGCGATGGAGCTGCAGGCTCTGGCTCAAGCGGGCCTTGCGTATTCAAAAGATCGCTTTGATCTGGAACGATTTTCGCGGATCAGAGATATTTCTGCAGAACTGTTAAGCATGAAATCAGGGTTTTCCAGAGAGCATATCAAAGAGATTTTCTGTAATGAGACCGGTTATCAGACTCCGAAGCTGGACACACGGGCAGCAATTTTCGATAACGGCAGGATTCTGCTGGTAAAAGAAAGGACCGGCACTTGGTCCCTGCCCGGCGGCTGGGTGGATGTCGATCAATCGATAAAATCCAACACGGTCAAGGAGGTCAAAGAAGAATCCGGCTTCGATGCCGTTCCGATCCGAATCGTTGCCGTTCAGGACAGAAGCGCCCATAATCTTCCCGTTTATGCTTACGGCGTTTGCAAAGTCTTTGTTCTATGCGAAATTGTCGGAGGCCAATTTGAAAAAAATATTGAGACCGTTGAGAGCCGGTTTTTCGCGCCAGATGAACTGCCTCCCCTTTCGGAAGAAAAAAATACGGAGGAACAAATAAAGATGTGTTTCCGAGCCTTCAGGGACAAAGACTGGCAGACACAATTTGATTAATAGCTAACCGTGATTTGTACACGGTTATGGACTATACAGAAAAAACAATAAAGGACTTTTTTTTGAGGGCGATATTTTCCCGTGGAGGGCGATATTTTCCCGTGGAGGGCGATATTTTCCCGTGGAGGGCGATATTTTTCCGTGGAGGGCGATATTTTTCCGTGGAGGGCGATATTTTTCCGTGGAG
>NZ_BMOK01000006.1:104749-232632 GCF_014647035.1 Sporolactobacillus putidus
GGCGATATTTTTCCGTGGAGGGCGATATTTTTCCGTGGAGGGCGATATTTTTCCGTGGAGGGCGATATGAACCACCCTGCACTTTAAGTGCAGGGTGGTTCATATCCATTTAGGGCTGGAACTTCAGAGTATCTCAAAGATTAACAACTATGGCAGCTGTTAAACGTATGGCTCACTTGAAAATTCCTCCTTCATTTGAAGAAGCAATGTACGTGCATATAGATGCTATGCTGCGACAACTTTATTTTAAAGCCCGGTGGCGTGAAAAGCCTGCTTCAAATCTGCAATCAGATCATTGGCGCACTCAAGCCCGACACTGAATTTGAGAAATCCGTGCAGTCTGAATTCCTCAGGGTAGAAATCAATCTGTTCATTGTCAGGACCGATAAAAACGATCAGACTTTCATCATGACCAAGAGAAACAGCTGAAATGATAATTTTCGGTGAGTTAACAAATTTATTAATCGTTTCAGAATTGCCGTCTATGCCGAATGACAGCACTCCGGAATGGGCCTGAGGCGACTCAAGATATCCTGAATTCATACTTACCTATGATCCACGGTCAGTGTAAACCATAAACCTTACTCTAAGTCAAATAAAATAATTTTTAACGTTTAATCCCCAAGAAGAAATTAATAGAACAACTACAGAAATTAAAGATTCCAAGATTTATGATGAACTGTTTTCCTCTCAATTTTTCTTTTGAAAGCTGTCTTTTGAAAGCGTATTCCCTTCTTTTTGAACTTTACTTATGAATTCCGTAACATTCCAGAACTTGCTTAGCGACTTGAAAGAGGTCATCCATCTCTGCATCGGTTGTCTCAGAGTCCCTCTGAGCTGAATTACTTGGGATAGTATCGGATGGCATCGAATTCTCCCCAAAAGAAAAAGTCCGAAAACCTTGATATAAAAGGTTTTCGGGTTCTTTTCAAATCATGCTTTTTTGGGGACTGTGGGCGTGACTCAATTCTATCAATAGAAAATGATTGCTGACGATCGTAATGTTCACAAAATAACATTGAATTTTCCGACTTTATCTTATCTCAATAATCCCAACCCGACACTCTCTTTCTGACATTCAAAGTAATTTCAACAATGATTACGTACGGGCTCGGTGTTAATAGTTTTTAAAAACAATGTTTTCTTAAAATTCACTTGATCTATGCTAGTCAATTTTGTATTAATGCTCATTTGATTATGAATACTTATTTATGTTCTTAGAAAAAAATACCAATTCAGAACAACAGCCATGAGTTTTAAAAAGTTTTTTGAAAGAAAAACTCTTGGCTAACATGATTTAAATACTAGCGAATCGACTTCACAAACGTTTGCTAAAGGATACTAATTACTTCTTTTTCGACCGAACTTGGCTTTTAGGCCGCGCTTGATAACTTGAAAGAACGTCAGCGATCTAACCATTCGTTCCGGTTTAACGTACTTACGTATCTCACGCAAAACTTTCTTCGGATGTTTAGAGGAAAAAGTGAAAGTTCCATTTTTCTTAGTTCGTATTGCATAGCGAGGAATCCACTTGCCCTTGAACATCACTGAAGCAATGACATAATCTACTTCATCCCAAGGGATTCGAAGGTATTTTTGAGCATCTCGGTCATTATAAAACTCAAATCCTTTGTCGCCAATCATGATTTTACCGTAATCAGTCAGTCCTATAAAAGACGTGGCATCGGTTACAAAATCGACTTTGGTATTAATTGATTGAACCATTTTCTTTGCTCCATTCTTTCGTTACACTTATCTATTTTTATTATACTTTTTTTCCATTGACGAAGCAATATCGCTCAGGCGTGGGCATTCCCGAGTGATCAGATAGATTAGAATAAACCAATCAAGTGTGACAGAAGAATAAAGTCTGTCCAAAATAAGAATGCCCATTCTATAGAATTCTTGAAGTAAACGAGTAATAATAAAATTTTTTGTTTACATATCATTCACCTCAAAATTGCATAAAAAGGCCCGGGCAAAATCAAATTGCTTTAAAATGCCCAGGCTAAAATCTTCGATATTACATCAAGTTGATTAAGTGAAAGACGACACCAACCACGAACAACCCAAGAATGAGAATGATTGGAGAAACTTTCCTCTTAAGCAACCACATGCAAAGAAGTGTTAACGCCAATGCAGCTAAACCAGGAATTAAGCTATCCAAGTTGTTTTGTAAAGTCGTTATTTTAGTAGCGTCTAGTGAAAGTCCAGAAGCTTGCTGTTGCAACGCAGCTTTAATCCCTTGCGCTCCGGAAGGTAAATTACCCCAATCAATATAAGCACCTTTGTCAAGTTTAACTGAAGAGACAATTGGCGTGAATTTTATAGATACCCAACGGTTAACTAATGCACCAAGGATGAACATACCAAGGATTGATGCACCTTTAGTAATATCCTGAAGTAATCCGCCGGATAAGTCGTCAGTAATTCTAGTACCCGCTTTGTAACCAAATTCTTGTGTATACCACATGAATGCCATACGAATGATATTCCATCCAACGAAGTAAATAATGGGGCCAAGTATATTACCGGTCATAGCAAGAGAAGCGGCTAACGCACCAAGGATTGGTTTAATCGTGAACCAGAAAACCGGATCCCCGATACCTGCTAAAGGCCCCATCATGCCGACTTTAACCCCTTGAATGGCTACGTCGTCAACCGGCGCACCATTTGCACGTTCTTCTTCAAGCGCTAAAGTTACACCAATAATAGGTGAAGCTACATATGGGTGAGTATTAAAGAATTCCAAGTGACGTTTTAGTGCAGCAGCACGGTCTTCCTTAGAAGTGTATAATTTTTTGATTGCGGGAATCATTGAAAATACCCAACCACCGTTTTGCATACGTTCATAGTTCCAAGAACCTTGAATGAAAGTTGAACGCCACCAAACAGAAATACGATCTTTTTTTGATAATTTCAATTTATCTGCCATTTTTATGTCCGCCTCCTTCTTAATAACTATCAATAATATCGTCTAGTGGATCACCAGTGTTTGAGTTTCCGCCATTACCTGAACCGCCCCGTTTGGAAAGCGCTAAATAGATAAGTGCAAGAGCCACACCGATAGCACCAAGACCGATAAGTGTGATTTGTGAAATAGTCGCTAATACGAAACCAATCGCGAAGAAGGGCCATACTTCTTTTGTAGCCATCATGTTAATAACCATTGCATAACCAACGGCTACGACCATTCCACCACCGATTGCCAAACCGCTTGTCAACCAAGTTGGCATAGATGCAAGCAAACTTCTAACTGGACCAGCACCAATAGCTAAAATTAATGCAGCTGGAATTGCAATACGCAACCCTTGCATGCAGATAGCGATGATGTGCCATAGTTCAACTTTTCTGAAGTTTCCTTCATTAGCTGCAGCATCCATAAAGTGTACAAATGCTGTTGCAATAGTACGGGCGATGATTGTTAATAATAAACCTGCAACTGCAAGCGGAACGGCAATCGCAATTGCAGAAGGTACACCGGCATTACCTTGTCCGCCAAGAACTAAAATAATTGCAGATGCAACTGACGCCAATGCAGCATCGGGTGCTACAGCGGCACCGATATTTGCCCAACCTAGAGCAATCATTTGAAGAGTACCACCTAGGATAAGACCAGGTATTAAATTTCCTGTCACTAAGCCGATTAACGTACATGCGATGATGGGTTGGTGGAAGTGAAATTCATCCAGGATTCCTTCCATACCAGCAAGAAATGCTACGATAACGACTAATATCATTTGAATAATATTTAAATCCATGATTCGTAATCCTCCTTTTCTCCTGATAATTAAGATTGTCTTAATTTATTTAACTCATCTTGAGCTCTCTTGATAATTTCGTCCATGTTACCTTTTGAATCGTTTGGAACTTTACGTACATCGAAATCCAAACCAGCTTCTTTTAATTTAACAAAAGTATCAATATCATCTTGGTTAAAGGCCAACACTTTGTTCGGTTGAACTTTACCAGGTGAGTGTGCCATAGAACCAACGTTGATTGTCTTCAGTGGAACGCCACCTTTAACCGCTTTAAGCGCATCTTGTGGATTTTCGAAAAGAAGTAACGCGCGCTGACCACCGAAGTGTTGATCATCTTTCGCAAGTTTGATCATTTGATCGACAGGAACAACGTGTGCTTTAACGCCCGGTGGAGCAGCTTGTGTGATCAATTTCTTACGAAGGTCATCCTTGGCCACTGCATCAGATACAACGATGATACGTGTAGGTTGTGTCGTTTTGGCCCAAGCAGTCGCTACTTGTCCGTGAAGTAAACGAGAGTCGATACGTGCTAACACGTATTTAAATTTACCAGGGGCACCTTTCTTTGATTGTTGAGCCGTTGCTGCAGCAGTTGCTTCTGCTGGCTCTAATTTTTCAGGTCTTATTTTAACCCCGTCTTTAGCTGCTCCAAAAATATGCGCAGCGATTTCATGCGCTGTGTTCATTGATGAGCGTGAAGCATACGCTTCGATCAACATCGGTAAGTTCATGCCAGCAACGATTGCCCATTTGTCTTTGTGCTCTTCAAACAAGCTGTTGGCTTGGTTGAAAGGTGTCCCGCCCCAAAGATCGACTAAGAAAAGCACTTCTTCTTGATCGTCGAAAGAGGCAATGGCTTCTTTCATTTTTGCCTTAACGTCATCAGGACCCTCGTTTGGCATTAAGGTAACAGCTTTGACATTCTCCTGCTCTCCAAAAATCATTGAGCCGGATTGGAAAATGCCTTCAGCAAAACTGCCGTGGCTTGCCAGGATAATACCAACCATTGTTTAATACCTCCTATATAAATATTTTTGCTTTAGCACATTACTAAAGCATCCAGTTCTGTTATCGCTTTCAAAAAGTTGAAACAGCATGCCGGATCAATTTGCCGTGCTGAAACGCTTCTCACCACCCTTCAATGTTGAGGGAACTACACAGTAAAGTATGGCAGGAAATTATAAAAGAATCTTTTAATCTACACCAAACCCTTTTCGGAAAGCGACTTCCAAAGATTTTTTGAACTATCATTGGAAACCTTGCGGACATCAAGCTTAATACCACGATCATGAAACCACTTGAAAGCCTCCACATCGGCCGCACTAACAGCTATCGTATCGGTAACCATTACCCGCGTATTGTCAAAACTAATAGCACCAATATTGATAGAATCAATCTTTATGCCACCTTCGACAACACATCTTGCATCAACTGGGTCCTCAACCAGAATCATAGGTTTTAAACCGTCAAAACGCGGATCATGATATATTCTTATCATTTTCTCCACCGTGATGACATTCGTTCTAATTCCAGGAGGTGCAGCTTGTACGATCAATGTCTTGCGTATCATATCGCGCGCCACACGATCTGACACCACTAAGATACGATTAACATTGATGGCTTTTGCCCAATTAGTAGTAACTTGTCCATGCAGCAAGCGACTGTCAATGCGTAATAAACGAACATCCATCGTCATGACAATCCACCATCATTTCTAGTGCGACTAAAACAACTTATATCAACCTCCATCTTTGCCGGGTAATTAACCCAACAACATTACGCGCTCGTAGTTTCTGAGTACGCATAGCGCTTTCATGATTTGGGTTTCAAACCACGAAAAGGCCAAAACTTCTCAAAGAATACTACACTTCAGTATAAGCAAATTACATGCCACTTTTTGTGTATCGCATAAAAGATCTGGTGCAACAGGCTTTCTCCACTATTAAAAAACAATTGACACACTAAAAAAAGTGTATCAATTGTTTTGTGTATCGCTTTTTTCTTTTTCTGTATTAAATAATTCGACGGTATAATACACTTCTGCATCTGAAAGATTGATATTAAGTGTTTCATGAAGAACCTCATTCGCCTGTTTAACAATAGGATACAGTTTTTCCGTTCTGACGCTGGATAGTTTTTGCTCATCGGCGCTCATTTCTGAGCGTGTCAGATAACGCTCGAGTGCGCCTGCCATATGCATGATCAAACTAATTCTGAAAGCATTTGACATTTTAGACTTACTGCGCTGCTGAATAAAATCGCAATAATTCCACAATATCTTTACAATTTTTGCAGGATTAATGAATGTAAAGTACTGTCCCAAATATTTCTGGCTCATTTCTTCCGTTAAGAACTCCGAATGTTCCAGAGTCTCTGCTTCACGTGCAGCACGATTGTTGTTTATTTCTTCGATCAGACTCACAAAACTCTCGCCTCCGCCCTGCAACAGATTTTCTAATGAAACAAATGGAGCAGCAACTTTGGGTTTCACAACACCGGTTGTGGCCACGATTTGATATTTTTGCTGGATCTTAGCAATTTGTTCTTTCATATTCACGACCGAAACTGTGATCACTGTAATATCATCGATCAGATTGTCGACTAATATCTTATCTAACAGGTCCTTAATTCTCCGAGCTGTTCCTTTACCAGTCGAACAAATCGCAATAATAGCCTTATCTCTTTGATCTGATATTTTCTGAACATCATTCTTCTTTTTCTGGACTTTTTCGATCGTTCGTGAATAACCATCAAATTCATGCAATTCCCGATATACTGTTTCAAGATCACTATCGATCAGTGCTGTTTTACGAGCTGCTTCCAACACCATCGCTGTAGTCACCATATCGATCGTTTTCACACGAATATTAGTTTTCTCTGTCAGTTTACTGCTAAATGTGCTCAGAGACCCCATATCGACCAATAGTAAAACGCCGTCGCCCTGATCGATATTTTTAACTTGTGATGCAATGCCATCCAATGCAACTTTAGGACTCATTTCAAGCGGCATATCATAGGCAGCGATATTATCGACAGACAGCAGTTGCGAAACAACTTGCACCATTGAGGATGCGGTACTGTTACCATGGGCTGCCACAACAATTCCAACTTTTCCGGTTTTAGGTTCTGATTTTAAAGATACTAAAAGGATCGCCATGTAATACACTTCAGATTCAGGAATAGGAAAACGATAATGATCCTCGATCAAATCTTTAACTCGTTCAGCAATTTTGAGTTCAGCTGGATAATCATGGACCATTGAAATCAAATCAGCCGAAATATTGCGCAACGGTTTCCCTGACTGAACCCGTTTAATAAAAGAACTGATGTGTAAACTCATGGCATAAATGAAATTATCCCTGACTGGATAATTCTCTCTTTCCTGAAGCAGCCGCTGGATCTGCTTTGTTAAATCAATAATTTCTTGATCAACGATCTCATTCAGACTGCTGACTGTTTTTTCCAACTTTCCTTGACGATAAAAAGATTTTAAATGCAGATTGATATCGGTCATAATGAAGTTATTGATCGCTGCTTGATCCAATCCTTCGTCTTTCAGCAGCGCAGCTTTGTCGCCAATGATTTCATACAAATTATAAGGCAGTTCATAGCTGTCAATGTCGGGTAGACCGCGCTTAGCATCGGGCTTGATCACCATCGTCGGTTCTAACAAACGGCTCAGATTCCCCAGTTCTTGCCGATTGTTAGCCAAGTTGGAAAGTCCATCTTTGATATTAGGCGGCAACTGGCTAAAATGCAGGGTTATTTCATTTTTATTATGCATGCTATTCAAAAAACCTTGAGCACACACTAATTGAATATTAGATTTCAACTGCCCAACATTACCGTATGTTATACTTCCCAGCAAAGCTTGAACGACATCTTCACTTAAACGAATATTTTTATGAATACGATTAGCTTCAAGCGTTAATAATTGTTCTAATAATTGCAGTTTTTCACGTGCACTTCTTTGGTTAAAGCCCGGCAGCTGAATGATGATAGGGATACGACGGACAAAAGTCTGCAGCAATGAACTTTCCGGATCTTCAGTCGTTGCGTAAACCAGTCTGACGTCCGCGTGATGAGATTTGGCAGTTTCACCTAAACGGCTGTATGTTCCATGATCCATAAAATAAAAAATCATTTCTTGCCCCTCGGGTGGCAGACGATGTACTTCATCAAGAAAAAGTATTCCGCCATCAGCTTCCTGAATCAGGCCATCTTTATCATCGTTGGCACCAGTAAAAGCCCCCTTGACGTAGCCAAACAGATGCGACATCAATAACTCCGGATTGTGTGCATAATCCGCACAATTGAATACGGTAAATCCCTTTTTGGAGATGATCTCCCTATCCAGAGCAAAATGGTACATTTTATTAGCAAAATACGTCTTACCGGATCCTGTCGGCCCAATGATCAGTGTATTCAGTCCGTGCGGCGGATAAAGCAATGCTGCTTTGGCCTGCTCGACTTGATTCTTTAGGCTACCGCGACTGCCAATCATGTTCTCAAAAACATCCACTTCGTTCTTATTTGCAGTATATTTCTCTTTAATGCTTTGATCACTGATACGAGCATCTCCTGCAAACCCGATGTTGGGTTTCTGCTCCATCTTAATTTTACGATTCCCGGCTGCATGATTCACGACATAGCGAACCGGTCGGCCATTTGTCTTCTTTATCTTTCCCTCTCTGACAAGCTGATTTAACTCCTTGCTAACATTCGGGCGAAGTACACCGATAGCCTCGGATATTTCGCTGGTTGTAACACCTTGGGCCATACTAAGTGTGCGCTTTTCCAGATATGCTAAAATTTTTTCACGCCGTGTCATTATATGCCCCTCTTTTTTAACTATATTGTGTATCGCTAGTGTATCACAAGTTAAAAAAGTAAGCGAGTTCATACAGAAAAATGATAAACTAAACATATGTATTGCAGGACAAAAAAGCAGTGATTCCAATGACTATGTCACAAAAAATAATAAATCTAAGGGAGCGTAAAGGTTGGCGTCCAAGAGAACTGGCTAAACGTACAAACTTAGATTTTAGCGTTATGAACTGTATTGAACCTATTGTGAAGCTATATGAGAGTAAACAGGATATACCGTTCTGGAAATGGATGATTCAGTCCTTAGAAAAGAGCAGTTAGGCTTTTCAGGATTGTGCGGATGTCTGTACACTAACAGCTAAGTATATCGCTCGTCATAGCTATTTTGCAAAATCCATAGCGTTATTATATGTGCAGTGATATGTGAAATTTGTGAAAAACATTGTTTAATGCACCTTGATGAAATGTCCCCAAAGATGTGATTAGATTTATCTACAGTGTGCTTAAGAACGTCGAGCCTTTGTAAACTAAAAAATTCATTGATGAGAGAGTTAAGAAGCCTAGTTTTCTTTCTTAAAGCAAATGATTAACTGATGTTAGCCTCGTTAAATTGCGTTTGTGGTCTCACCTCTTTTGTAACGAAAGTCATCATGAGTTTATTTATTTGCCTACATCCCGCTATTGACTCTGTAAAGAACTTTTGTCACAGCAAATTAATTTCCGTTTTAGATTTTCTTACATACCTTTATGTTCTTTATGAAGCCATTTTATGGCATTCATCGGAACACTTACGACAATAATCGGCACATTGCTGGCAGTGAGTGTCTTTGAACTTTATACATTCTGTCGCACAGTCATCGCAGATAGTTGCACAAAGCTGACAAAAACGTTTTGCATACATACTCCCTCGTGCCATCCATTGAGAAGCCATGGAACAAATGTCTGCACAGTCACGAAGAATATTGATACAGTGTGGTCTTGCTTGCACATCTTCCTCCTTTAAACAAGAAGAAAAACATTCTTCACATGCCTGCATACATTTGTTACAAGCATCAATACACGTTTGAAATTGTTGAACCGAAGAATCTACAGTCATTGACACAACCATTGCTCCTTTTGTATATTTTTAATGTTTTACTTGGGATATCCTTCCCAAAACCGCAAATCTTATGTAAAAGCATTCAAAAGTAACATCCTGTCTCAAGAGTATTTAATATTTATTAGGTGAAGAAAAGGGATGATGAGGAAAAGTATTGCTGCTAGGACCCCTGTCATAAGATTATATGGGATTAAGCTTGAATATATTTCATATGATCGGCTTCGGCACTTCCAAACGACATAGCTGTCATATCCGAACAGGGGAAGTCACATCACCATGGTTTCAACAGACCCGCCATACTCATCGGTACGCAAATTAGAATTAGTGTTAATCGATATATCATCCCCTCTACAACAAATAATATATATAAGCAAGAGATAGACAGTGATGGACCTAAACCGTACCGACTCATCAGGTCATTTGTGATCTGCTCATCTTTAAAATAATTTCTCTGACCACACTCATTTCGTTATGATCAATAAGCAAAATCAATGTATCTCCCGACCGGATAATCGTGTCGCCATGTGGAATAATCTCATGTTCTCCTCGACGAATGGATATAAGCAAGCTATGCTTTGGCCAATTCACATCACGAACCTGTTGTTCATCCAGATCGCTGCCAAGAAAAACAGGTATCTCCAAATGATCATTTCGTCCGCTCAGTTCATTTAGTTTCTTCCCCAAATTTAATCGAGCAAGCAGTGATGCATAAATAGGAGCCCCACCAAGGAGATCAACGACAAGATAAGCGATCAGGGAGACGAGGGCCAGAGACATTAAGTGTTCGAGCGATCCAACCATCTCAGTAATCAAGATGATTGCGGTAAATGGTGCCTTACCAATCCCTGCAAAATAACCAGCCATTGAAATAATAATTAAATTCATAATGTAGATGCTAGGAAGTAATCCTAAGTCGGACATAACTGTACCGTATATGGCACCTAGAATGGCTCCAAGAGAAAGAATGGGCAGAAAAATTCCCCCAGGTAACCCGGAACCATAAGAAATCATTGAAAAAATAAAACGAAGCACAAATAATCCTAATAAAATCGTCAATCCAGGGGTAAAATTACCCATTCCAAGAATAATGGTATTCCCTCCACCCAGGGTATGCGGCCACATTATTCCGATAGGGATTACAATTAGAAGAGGAACAAGGCCATGAAAATATCTGGGTAGTTTGAGAAACCGGGCATACCATTGCGGCATAGCAAGCAAAACTTTCTGATAAAGGAAGCCAAACAGACCGAGGACAACTCCCAGTAAAATGAGATGCCAATACAGATAAAGAGGGAAACTTCGTGGATAGCTGATATGCAAAACAGGCACTAAGCCAAAAAAGTTCGATGAGACAAAATCAGAACCAATTGCTCCGGCGAGGGAAGCCATCCAGACGAACGGTGAAAAATTATGATAGATTTCTTCAAGTACAAACAATGTGCCAGCAATCGGTGCGTTAAATGCCGCAGACAGTCCGGCAGCAGAGCCGCTGGCAATCAGAACCCGTCGTGACATTCCAGTACTTTTCAGACCTTGGGCAATGCCTTGACCTACAGCAGCACCCAACTGAATGGAAGGTCCCTCCCGTCCCAGAAAAAGACCTGCACCTATCCCCAGCACCCCAGTGATAAATTTGCGCCAAAGGATCTGCCACCAGTTCATTTCCAGATCCCCTGCTAATTGACCCTCAACCTGTGGAATCCCAGATCCCATAATATTGGGCTGAGATCTGGCGATAATGCCAATAATGAGTGCCAACAATGAGCTTATAAATATCGCCACAAAAACGGTCCATGGATGATCTGGAATGAATTGATACAATTTTGTCCATAAATGTAACGAGAACTCAATTAATATACGAAAAAGACTGACTACAAATCCCGTCAAGATGCCAACAACTAAACCCTTTAAAATAAATAATAAGCGTGTAACGTCAAATGCTGGTTTTTCACTATTTTGTTTCAACAGTCAATTTCACTCACTCTCGATTAGGCCCGTTTTGTTCTATCAGGCAACAATTGTCAAAATTTCAATTGTGATGAATTTTTATAGATTCAATACTGAAGCATTAACGACGATTAGCATTTCTTTACACGATGAAAATGAATGGTTTCTTTCCATAAACTATGATTACTATTAAATATTAATGCCAAAGATTTATTGGAACCTGTTTGTTTTTCTTTTTCATCATAGCACGAAAATAAGAGACGGGCGAAAGGCCTGAGAAATCTCTCAGGCCTTCCTGATTAAACTTTCAAAAGGAGCCTGACGTTGACAGGCTCCTCCAAAACGTTCAAAGCTATTCATCTTATTCAAGACCAAATGGAAACAAGCTTACTTGTCAAGCCCTAATTTATTAGCATAAACAAATTCACAGGGTGCTCCTCAGCTCGGGTGGTCCGGTAAACATATAGGACATTGTCAGGTTCTTGTCGCCCAGTGTGATACGGTCAGTCAGTTCAGATATCTTGACCGTCACTTTATTTGAATCGCAAGGCTCCATATACTTTGAGCGAAGTCTCAATTATTATCCGTGTTCCCATAATTTCGATATTAAAAGACTATTCATTCGGAATGCCTCCTTTTTCCATCCAGAAGGCTATAAGATGAACCATTGGACTTAGCATTACTCATTGTCTTTTAAAGCCTCAACCATATTAATTTTGCGTAGTGGGCGCATGGTCATCAGGTTGACGACCCAGGTGAAGATGAAGGTCAGCAAGGCACTGACAACAAAACTTTGCGGTAAAATTGACTTAACAAACATAACACCGTCTACTTCGATTCCACTTAAAATCTTCGCGTGCAAGAATATGCCGCCAATGAGACCGAGCACGATGCCGATTAATGTCAGGATGTAACTCTCTCGAGTGACATAGGTCGAGACTTCTCTGTCATAAAACCCAAGCACCTTGATTGTGGCGATTTCCCTGAAACGCTCACCAATATTGATTGTCGTCAACGTATAAAGGACTACAAACTCAAGAAGGATGGCTGCCAGAATAATGACCCAGACCACATCGTTGAGACTCTTAACCGTGTCCTGAAAAGTTTGTTCACTATCAGACAGGAAAGACACGTTGGCGACACCATCGACTTTCGTCAGCGATGAAGAAATGGAATTATGCGAGGCCTTCTTATTGAGATTCGTCAAGATCTGATTGACTGCTACTTGCGAAACGTATGCCTTTGAATACAAAGTGGGTGTCATGAACACATAATTCAGCAAATAATTCTCTGCAATACCCTCAACGCGAAAATGATGACTATGCGTCGCATCATCCTCAATCGAAAGGGTATCGCCCGTTTTGATGTTTAACAGCTGAGCGAGCTGTTGCGTAATGACGACACCATCATTTGACAGAGAAATCGGTGCGTCCGTTTTTGCAAAGCGCGAAGGTGCTTGTCGCAGCTTAAAATAGTTTAAAAATTGATTAGGCTGCTGCGGAACCATGAGATTCACCTGTTCGCTTTTCGAACCTGACTTCACAGTTATATTCCTGTTGGTATTTTCCATGAACGAGGATACCCCGGACGTGTCCCTGAGCAAGTGCATTATTGTGTCTGTCTGACCGGCAGTCACATTGTTTTTCAGTTGAACGGACATGTCGTATTTCATAATTTCGCCAAATTCTCTTTGAGAGACTTGAGTAGATATAGAATCCTTGAGCCCCAGACCTGTGACAAGCATCTCGCAGCAACAGGCGACGCCTAATATCGTCATCCAGAAACGCTTTTTGTATCGGAAAAGATTGCGTGCCGTTACTTTCTTACTGAAACTCAGCCGGCTCCACAGAAAATGGATTCGCTCAAGAAGAACCCGTTTTCCACTTTTTGGCGGTTCCGGTCGCATCAATGCGGAAGGCACGGAACGAAGCTCGCTGATACAGGTGAACAGCGTGGCCGCCGTGATCAGTGCTAATGAAATCACCAGTACTGTAGCGGCGATGCCGGGATAAAAACCGACACTCATGGCTGGCATCGAATACAAGATCATATAAGCCTTAAATATTACAGACGGCAATAAGATAAACCCAAGAGCCATGCCGATGATACTCCCAATTAAACTCGCCGAAGCAGAATAAAAGAGATATTTGAACGCGATGGCCCCACTACTGTAACCCAGAGCCTTAAGCGTACCAATCTGTGTACGCTGTTCCTGTACCATTCGAGTCATTGTCGTCAGGCAAACGAGAGCGGCTATTGCAAAGAAGATGACCGGGATAATAGTGGACATGCCGTTGCTGCGGTCAACGGTGCTTTGGAAACTCGAATAACCCGTATTGTCATCGCGGCTCAGTATCTTCCAACTTGGTTTCGCAATCTGGCTGATTTTTTGTTTGGCATCATGGATTTGCTGCTCAGCCTTACTCAGCTTTTTGTTCGTATCCGTTTTTTGTTTTTTCAGATTCTGCCGTGCTTGATCAATAAAACTTTTTTGCCTGTCAATCTCATGCTGCCCTTGTGTGATCTGCAGTTTCGCCTTTTTCTGCACAGCAGCAAATGAATCCTTCTGACTGTTCAGCTGTGCCGCCGAGTCGGCAAGCTGTTGTTTGCTGGAATTCAGTTGTGTTTGTGTGGCCGTAAACTTTTTCTGCTGATCCGAGAGATTGGCCTGTGCTGTTGCCCGTTGCTGTGCCAAAGTGACCAGTGTACTTTTTATTTGTTGAATCTGTGCGTTTAAACTTTCCATCTGTGCAGGTATCAGGCTTCCGTTCGTCTTACCGACAGAAAGTTCGGCTTCAAGTCCGTTAAGCTGATTTTGCAGAGATGAAATTTTTGACGAAAGAGCATTGATTTGCTTTTCGGCGGTGGCAAATTGATTTTGCGCCGCTGCCGTCGATTGTTTAAATGAGGCGGATTTTTGGTTATATATAGCCGTGCTGTCGGCAAGTTGCTTTGCTGCGGTGTCAAGTTTACCCTGTGTCTCGGAAAATTGCTGATTGGTTTGACTTTCCATCGTTTTCAAGTGATCCTGTACGACATTCAGCTTATTCTGTGAATCGTCAATTTTCTGCTGCACTTCAGCAAATGATTGATCCGCTTGTTTCTTTTTTTTGTTATATTCATTCTGCTGCTGAGTAATCCGCTTATTGCTCTTGCTGACGAGATCGTCATAGCGTGTTTTGTTCCGGCTGTCTGCCACGTGATTTAAACCATCTCTCACAGTGGAAACTTTGTTAGAATAAGCGTCGCTGAACACATCCAGACTGTTGGTATCCGCTGCGGTAGCCAGAATGGCCGTGTAGTCAGATTGCTTGAAGTTCTGCTGCGACATAAAGATCAGACCGCTTACCTTGCCATTCCCAATGGTACTCGTCCCCCGGTCTCTGGTTAAATAGGCAGGACTATCGACAGTACCTACGACCTTAAACTTCGTGTTGTGCAAGCTGTCTGATAGGTTAGCCGCCGAACCGGATGACAAAGTGACAAGGTCGCCGATCTTCGGGTTGCTCCCATTTTTTTGCTGATCCACGACGACCTCGTGGGAATTTTTCGGAAACCTTCCCTTTACAAGGGTCAACGAGTTAATCGCTTCGTTTGACCCGTTACCGTTTGGTATGGAGATTAAGTGCGCAACATTGGTCTGTTTTCCGTATGTCTGTATGGCGTCCATCATAAAAATCGGTTGTGCATTCTTGACGCCGGGCACCGTGCGTATCGCTTTTAAATCGTCCTGATTAAAACCAACAGGTGACAGGATTTGAAGATCCATGAACCGACTTTTTGAAAAGTAGTTGGCAACGGATGCAGATAAATCAGGACCGATGGAATTAAATCCGATTTAAAAAGCGACACCAAGCGTCACAATCACGAGGATTGCGAAAAAGCGGTTCAAAGAGCCCTTAATTTCACGAAATACGTCTTTAATGAGTGTTTTTTGCATCGCACTCACCACTTAATCTCTTCAACATTGACGGGGTTAGGATTGATCTCCATGTTTTCAACACGTCCATTTTTGATCTTGATCAGTCTGTCGCCCATCGGAGCAATCGCCAGATTGTGCGTGATCAGCACAACGGTCATGCCGGTTCTCCGACACGTATCCTGTAAAAGCTTTAATACGGAACGACCCGTGTTATAATCGAGAGCACCCGTCGGCTCGTCGCAAAGCAGAATCTTCGGATTTTTTGCGAGTGCGCGGGCAATGGCTACACGCTGCTGCTCACCTCCGGAAAGCTGTGTAGGAAAATTCTTCATTCGTTCTTCCAGGCCTACCTGCATCAGTACATCACGAGGCGGAAAGGGGTGATCACAAATTTCAACAGCCAGTTCCACATTTTCAAGGGCGGTCAGGTTTTGCATCAAGTTATAGAACTGAAAAACAAACCCAATTTGTTTACGACGGTACGTGATCAATTGCTTTCGTGAATAGTTGTTGATCTCCTTGCCGTCAACGGTAAAGTGTCCTTTTGTTGGGGTATCCATGCCACCAAGAATATTCAGCACAGTACTCTTTCCAGCCCCACTTGGACCCGCTACTATCGCAAATTCCCCTTTATTAACAACGAAATTCACGCCGGAAAGAGCATGAACAACCACCTCCCCCATTTTGTACTGTTTGGTTATTCCATTAAATTCAATGATGGGTTCACTCATATTCACTTCCTCCTCCCTATAAAAATAAAGAATGGGTGACCAGGGGATTACCCTATGTCATCCATCCTAACCATCAAGAATGAAATAAAAATAGAAAAAGATAAAGAAAACTTAAGAATTGACGATGGGCAGCTTTAGTTCAATACCAAAATCGTTGTTCCAAGGCTTATAGGCCCGAATCGAGCCCCCATGCTTTTCGATGATTTCCCTGCAAATAAAAAGACCGAGGCCACTGCCCCCTTTTTCACGGGATCGGGATGGTTCTCCGCGGTAAAAGCGATCAAAAAGAAACTGCAGTTTCTCCTCCGGAACCTGCATCCCGTTGTTTTCAATTTTTACTTATATCATTATGGCTTTGTGTTATATAAACATGCACAATAAGTGGCCGCGCACCGTATTTGATCGCGTTGCCCATGATATTCGCAATTAATCGGTTGATTAAGGACGCGTCAACTCGGACCGTCTGGGTATTGTCTATCTTACTGTCGTATTCAAGCTTCGCATCCACACCATCCCATTCTTCTGTATAAGGTTCCAAAACAGATTGCCAGAATTCTGAGGCAGAGACGATTTGAAAGTCTACAGGTGCATTTAAATCAGTGACAAGCGCAGCGTCCTGAAACTTATCAATCAGGTCTCTGATATCGTCCGCCTTCCGACTGATCACTTCATAATAATGCTGCTGCTTTTTCTGATCCGAAACTTTTCCGGAAGACAAGCGCTCGGTATACGTGATGATCGATGTGAGCGGTGTTTTCAGATCGTGCGAAATGGCTGCCAGCATCGTCTGTTGCTGTCTGTCGACAGTTTGTAATCGATGGATCATTTGATCAAACCTTTTTTCCAAAACACCGATCTCGTCATGCCGGTAGTCCTTTGCCCTTATTTTCATTTTCAATGGATTGTTCTCCATCCGTCTATAAAGCGCTAAAACAGGTTTTGTAATGGATAGGTGAAGAAAAAAGGCGATCAGTAAAAAAAGAGAAGTAAAGAGAAGCAAGATGATCCATAGGTACTTGATGGCGTACTCTTCAAATACCTCGGTGCGTGTCAAATTCATCCCATTTATTCGCAGGCCATATCGTACGATGCCTCGCGTAATGATATAATCTTTTGCCGATATGTTAATAATTGTTGGCGATTGACCCAACGACCACAGTACGTTTCCCTTTACATCCAGTAATTGAATTTGCATTCTATGATTCGCGTAGGGGGTCAGCAGTCCCTCTATGCTCTTCTCATCCTTGGATGCAGACGCTTTTTCAGCAAGTCTTGAAACCACATTCTGATAATACTGTTCTTCTTTTACCACATCATAGCGAAAATCATTTCTGAAGAAAAAAATAAAACTGAGCAGAAGTGTTGCGACAAACAGGAGAAACATGACAAGAAAAAACACGGAGAGCTTAAAACGAATGGATTGGTGCATCAGCCGTCACCTTCCAGCTTATAGCCGATACCCCAGATCGTTTTGATTCGGTGTCCTTCACTGCCCAGTTTGGAGCGAAGATTCTTAATATGCACGGTAATTGTATTGAGGTCTCCACCATAGCGGTCATTCCAGACAGCAGAATAGATCTGTTCACGTGTGAGTACCCTGTTCTTATTTGCAAAAAAATAACTTAGAATTTGAAACTCTTTAGTAGAAAGATCAGCAGGCACACCATTCACAGCGGCCCACCATTTCGATTGATAAAGCTCAATATTTCCTAAATGTAAAACGTCTCCTTTTCTCTCTCTTTTTTGTTCACGTCTTAAATGGGCATTGATTCGAGCAATAAGTTCATCCATTGAAAACGGCTTGGCAACATAATCATCTGCACCCATCTTCAGAGCGATGACTTTGTCAATATCACGACTCTTTGCACTGAGAATAAGCACAGGAGCGTCTGAGTCTTTTCTAATCTGGTTCAACGTCTCCAATCCGTCCATTTCCGGCATCATTATATCAAGTACAAAGATATCTATTTTTTCAGACTGCATCAGATCAAGCACCTGTGAGCCATTATATGCGCGGCTAACAAAAAAACCTTCATCCGTTAATGCATCAGATATGATCTCGACAATTTCTTTGTCGTCATCTGCGATCAGGACTCGATACGGCAACTTCATCACTCCAATGATGTGAATGAAAGTCAAAAAGATTGTTAATTAAAGTAAAAAATGTGTCGTTCCGTATTACATTGCGACGGAACAGGACGATCAGGCATCCAGATAATACGGACGCTTCTCTTTTTTCACTCTCCAGAACAGGATCAGCCCGACCCCGAAAATGATCAGTACGACTGCCAGCCATTGAGAGACACGCAGCGGTCCCAGCATCAGACTGTCTGTCCTAAGCCCTTCAATGTACGAGCGACCGAGCGAATACCAGATAACATAGGACAGAAAAAGTTCACCACGGCGCAGGCTCACCCGCCTAAGTATAAGGAGGAGGATAAAGCCGGCAAAATCCCAGACCGACTCATACAGAAAAGTCGGAATATAGTAGGTGCCGTCAATCAGCATCTGATTGACAATAAAATTTGGAAGATGCATATTCTCAAGCGCAGCTCGGGTCGTCGGACCACCATGGGCCTGCTGATCCATAAAATTACCCCAACGTCCAAGTGACTGTCCAAGAATCACACTCGGTGCAATAATATCGGCCACCTTCCAGAACGATAGATGACGCATACGACAAAATACAATCGTCGTGGCTGCTCCTCCGATCAAAGCACCATAAATGGCAATGCCACCGTTCCATACAGCAATGATTTGTGCCGGATGTTGCGAATAGAAAGACCATTCAAAAGCGACATAATAGATACGGGCACAAATAACAGCGATCGGTACAGCAAACATGATCAGGTCAATATATGTATCCTTGGGAAGACCACGCCTGTTGCCTTCGCGCATGGCAATCATCAGGCCTAGCAATGCGCCGCAAGCAATAATAATACCATACCAATAAATGTGAATAGGGCCTAGCTGAATAGCGATCGGGTTCAAAGGTTGAACAGTCAAAAGTTAACTCCTCCACTTCAGCAATTATGTTTTTGATATTTCGCTTACTTATCGAATAAATTGTATCATATTGATTTTTTTATTCTATTAAGACTTACGCCATTCTACTAATATAGAAACTAATTATCAGAATAAAAAAAACGATCAGAGTAATCACTGCATATAAATAATCTTTTTCTATGAGAAAGGCGATAATTGAAATGCCCACTCGAAAAACCGGAGTGAGCATGAGGAGGAGTAGTCCCGTCAAAATCACCCCGTATGACTTCAGTGCAAAACAACCTTGTATGATATCTTTGATATGCGTTGGATAACGATTTGCCTCATATCCCGATTGACCCTCGGCATAAAACAATATAAGTCCAAAAATAACCATTATGCTACTCATCGCTATGCCTATCCTTAATGTCCACCCAATCATTATTCCGACTGAATCAATGTTCTTCTCTCTGGTTGCCTTTGTTTGCGAATAGCTCACCACTTCCACCCCAATCCTTCGAGAATCATCTGAATAGCGATATAAGCGATCACCGGAACAAAAATAATTCGAATGGTTTTGCTTTTCATTCGCTGCATGATCTTAGTACCAATTGTTGCTCCTACGAGTACACCAATGGCAATCGGTCCGGATATTTGAGGATCAATATCACCACGAAGCAAATAAACACCGGCACTCGCTGCCGCGGTGACGCCCATCATAAAATTGCTCGTTGCACTGGAAACCTTCAACGGCAGTTTCATGAACAAGTCCATGGCCATGACCTTGAAACCGCCACTTCCAATTCCAAGCAATCCTGAAGCCACGCCAGCTCCATACATCACACCAAATCCTGCTGGCACATGAACTGCATGATAGGAGACTTCTTTTTCTAGATTTTTATCATAATAACTCCCATTCAGCTTCATTTTATTGGCTAAGGCTTTTCCCCTGTTCTGATCATATTTCTCTGCTTTCTTTTTTTGAAGCATGGCTAACGCTGAATATAATAAAAAGAGCCCGAAAATGATATAGAGCACATTTGATGAAATCAAACCCGCTAGGAAAGCTCCAGTAATAGCGCCAATGGTCGTGGCAACTTCCAAAAACATACCGATACGCAAATTGGTAATCCCGTCATTAATATAGGCAATCGCTGCACCGCTTGATGTCGCAATAACAGCAATTAGGCTGGCTCCTATCGCATGATTTATGTCAACACCTAACATCAGAGTCAATATTGGAGTGATTATCGTACCCCCACCAAGTCCAAGAACAGAGCCAAAGATTCCGGCAAACACAGCAACAAAGATGAGTTTTATTACGAGTAGCGACAAAATTCCATCTCCTGTAAGAATCATTAAGCACGACAATACTTATTCTGAAGTCTCCAATGATGCCGTGACAATCATATTAGATGCGGTACTCTTAGGTAAACCGGCATAAGTGTCTCCTACTATTTATTAATAGTATGCCTTGTTCATTGATAATAAAAATATTATTATTTTATTAATATAATAAGTAATATATTATGGAGGAAGAAAATTGACATTCAGACATCTTCAAATATTCATCACCGTATGTGATAAATTGAACATGACAGCTGCTGCCGAATCCCTTTTTTTATCTCAACCCGCAGTCAGTCAGGCCATCTCTGAACTTGAAAAGCATTTCGGTGTTCGGCTTTTTGAGAGGCTGTCCAAAAAACTTTATCTTACAAAGGCCGGGGAAAGCCTTCTTTATTATGCGCGTCACATTGTCCAAATGAATTACAAAGCAGAGAAAGAAATGCGTTCGCTAAGCAAGAGAAATTATATACGAATTGGCGCAAGTGTCACAATTGGTGCCTATATACTTCCGAAACTCATTCTAAAGTTTAAAGAATTGAGTTCAGAGAGTACGATAGAAGTTATTGAGGATAATACCACAAAAATTGAAAAACTCATCTTACGAGACCAGCTGGATTTAGCTCTTGTTGAAGGAGAGACGACTTCAACGGACCTCATCAAGAAGTCATTCATGGAAGATGAACTTGTTCTTATTTGCAGCCCTCGCCACCGTTTTGCTGCAATGACCTCTGTGAATCCGCATGAACTTGAAACGGAACCCTTCATCGTCCGTGAGGAAGAAAGCGGAACACGTAAAAAATTTGAAGAGGTTATGGCAGAAAAGGAACTGTCCTGGCATGCTTCTTGGACATGCAATAACGTCGATTCCATTAAAATGGCTGTTGCCGCGGGACTTGGTGTCTCTGTTATTTCAAAGTTTGCCGTAATAAACGAAGCTTGTTCCGGCCATTTGTGTTATAAGAAAATTGATGGTCTGCATTTCAATCGTCACTTTAAAATGATTTATCATAAGGATAAATACTTGTCCCCGACAATGCAGAGGTTTATCAAACTGTGCTACCTTCAAGATTAGTCCATTTAAGGATAAAATTGGGAAATAATTGTTAACCGAACATGCTGATTTAGCCGATCATCCCTTTTGTATCTTTGTATCTTGCTCAATCGCACACACCTATGATTCAAAAACTGGTTTTTCTTAAGCCTATGCACGATGGACAGTTTGAAGGATCAGGGCGTTCAGTTTGTTGCCTACCGGAATGCCTTGAATGCGCATCACATACTGAAAGAAGATCTATTTGCATTTGTATCTGTTGTTCCGGCAGGGTTGTTGAATTAGTAGAGAAGCAAAGCAGCGGTTATGCGTACATTAAGCCCTAAAGTGAAGAGCATTTTATGAGCGCTGGTTTAAGCGCTCAATAAAATATCTTTCACTCACTCATTGAGTTGTATTAAATGGCAGATACTTAGTTTTTCCGAAATTAGCCTAAATAAAAAGTGAGAGGAAGGGTTAAGCATATAAAAATGCGCTGAACCCTTCCCCGAAGATTAAAGAGTTATCCATTTAGAAAATAACTATGCAAAGAACGAAAAATGATTAACGGTAGATTGTGAAAAATGTTATCACCGAAAGAAGAATAGAAGTAATCAGCATGACTAGAAATGGTTTTAATGCTTTTGTTCACAAGTCATTCAGACTGACGTTCAATCCTAAGCCAATCATGGCCGTGGTCAAAATAAATGAGGAAAAGGAAGAAATACCATTCATCACATTTTCCGGTAGCGTAAACAAATGCCCCAGCACATAGCTTCCAAACAGACTCACTACAATAAATCCAACAAGAAGCTTTTCCCTTCTCTTTTGGTCAATTATTGATTTTTTCAGCTTGTTGCCGATCAGGCAAGATTATGCATGAACAAAACCCATGATCCGATCAGGATCATATCCGAGTACCCACTGACCATTTACATTTATTTGTGGTACACCCATTTGTCCGGTTGTTTCCACAAGACGTTGACCGGCAGCGGGATTTTGCTGTACATTGACTTCTTGAAATGGCAGCCCTTGTTTTTTTAGAAAATTCTTCACCATGTGACAATAAGGACAAGTATTGGTTGTGTACACAATAATTTCATTCATCGTCCATAACTCCCTTGTAAAGTTTTTTACAATCTTAGCATTTGGATTCCTTATCTCAGGCGAGCCGATAACTCAGTTTCTAACTGTTCGTTTCGACTACAATTGTAGTATATACCCGTATGGGTATTATTGAAACTGTTTTGCCCACAATTTTTTCAATCAGTCCTCGGTTCCTTGTTCTTTCGGAGGATGCCAGATCACCTTCACGTCATCAACCGTTTACCACGAAAAACAACAGAAAAACAGTCGGAAGACATATGGTAAAGTGTCTGCTTCCGGTAAAACAATCATCAAGATTCCCTATTTAGCTCTCATTATATTAATGTAACGAAGTCCACTTAGAGTGTGAAACAAAAGCAAACCGCGTGATCTTTTTGATCCTGCGATTTGCTCACTCTAGTCGATCTAATTTGTTACTTTGCTATTTAATAATCAGTTTACCGTACATGCCCTCTTGCGCATGGCCGGGATACGGACAGATATAATAGAACGTACCTGGCTGACTTGCCTGAAATGTAATCGTGGTCATTGCGTAATGGCCGCCTGAGGTTTTTGGCAATGGACGTATGACACTTCCTGAATAGATACCTCCATCCATCATGGACATATAGTCATAGGGCGGTGCTGCATCGGTGATTTCAAAGGCGTGCGGCACGTCTGCATCTTCGTTTATAAACTCTACAGTTACATCAGCACCTTTTGTCACGACCAGCTTCGGATTGATCAGGCCGTCAATGACAAATTTGCCATCGGCCTTTTCGGGACCGCCCGCAATGACAAGCTTCACACTATTGCCTGAATAGATAATGGTATTCGTTTTTTTGTCAACCTGCGCATTCTTCTGTGCGGCAGCAGTATCCTTCTGAACGGCAGATTCGGTGACACTGGCTTGGCCGCTGTAACTATCTGCTGCCCCGTTCATCATGCCGTATCCGCCACCCATCATACCATAACCATATCGGTCATATCTCGCTGCATCTGGATTGGCATTACTGTCACTGCGATCTGTTTGCGCTGCTTCAGCTTGGGTCTGTGTTTTATTCTGCACGGATACAGCAGAGACTGTTTGAATCGCACCAAAGATGATTAATCCTATTGCAAAGATGCCGACAACGGACAACGCAGCAATTGTTATTTTAATTTTCACGATCCATGCCTCCTTATAAGAATCTGCGAAATGATTATTTATCGCATTGGTATACCTCTTTAAATCGTCATCGGGATTCTAATGATAAAATTGCTTCCCTTACCGGACGCTGATGCGACACGAATCGTTCCCCCGATCTGCACCAGATTCTGCTTCACAACATACAGTCCCAATCCTTCTCCGGGAACCTCCTGAGCGTTGCTTCCCTTGTAATAGGCTTCAAATAAATGCTTCTGTTCTTTGGGCGATATACCCGCACCTGTATCCCTGATCTCGATCGTGAGCATCTTCTCATCCGCCCGGAAGAAAACCTCCACCTTACTGCCCGGTTGGGTGAATTTGTAAGCGTTGGTCAGGATGTTGTAAATGCTCTGGCTCAGTTTATACAAATCGGTCTTAATCATTACTTTCTCGTGACTCATCAAGGAAAGTGCGACTTGCTTCTGATCGAATTGAAGCTTAAGCCCGGCAATAATTCGTCGTAGTAAATGACTGAATTCGAATACTTCGATGCGGAGCGGAGATACTTTTCTTTCAGTATCCAGCAGACCGCTCATATTGGAAATGATTGAGGAAATGTTCTCGATCTGCATTTCACAGGTTTTGATTTCCTCTGGTGTCATATCGATGACCCCGTCCTGAATTCCTTCCAGATGTGTCTTCAATATTGTGAGCGGCGTCCGCGTCTGATGAACCATTTCATCAAGAAGACGCTTGCGCCCTTTTTGTTTCAGCTTTAACCGTGATTTCAATTCCTTCAGGCTTTGCTGGATAATCCGGACCTCCCGGATTTTTGAGAGCGGAATATCCGCCTGATTTCCCAAATCGATATTCAGCGCCATAGATGAGGTACTTCTTAAGTCTCTGCTCAATCTTCGGCTCACGAAGAGCCCGATCATCAGCAGCAAAGCCAGCACGGTAATGAAAGAGACCAGACTGTTGCGGATCAGCGCGGAGCGAAACATCATGGAAGTCAGAGAATCACCGATGGAACTGTAGTGCGTCACGTTTACCGTGCCGATCGAAATGCCGGATTCCTTGAGTTCCGTCCGGTCGACCTCCTGGGAAAATGTGCCCGGCGCCCTGTGCAGCATCATACCGCTCATCATATTGTTTATGCTGCTCATGTCATTACTCACATTCGCAATGACAGAGCCATCCGCTTTATAGAGTGTGATTCGGGTAACCGGATCGTTCAAATATGATGCAAGCTGCGCCTCAATCTGCCGGGTAGTCATGTTCTTTTGAGAAAGTGCTATTTTTGAAAAACTCTTGATCTGTGACAGGCTTTTATTATATTCACCGGTCGTGTAGGTCTGAAAATAGCGGTTGATGAGCGAGCTGAAGATCAGCGTATTGACAACGATCGCAAGAACGGCCGTCAGGGTCAGCATGATCAGCCACTGCCGCCGTATGGTCATTGTCTTGCACCCCCGAAAATGTAACCCGCACCATACTTTGTGACGAGAATCTTTGGATGCCTGGGATCTTTCTCGATTTTCTGACGAATACGCTTGATATAACTATCAATGTTGCGGTCATATCCCTCGTAATTGTTTCCATATGCGAGCTCAATGAGCTGCTCTCGGGTCAGCACCTGACCTTGATGCCGAAACATAACAAGAAGTAGCGCGTATTCAGCGGAAGTGACAGGAATCTCTTCCTCTCCCTTATAGAGCTTCATGCCACCGGTATGCAAGATTAACGCTTCACAATGATAAACCATTTCATCGGTTTTATGGTAAACCCGCTTTATAATTGCTCTTACGCGTTTCATAAGCTCTTTCAGGCTGAATGGTTTGACGACATAATCATCTGCGCCAGTGTCAAACCCGTGAAGCCTGTCGATTTCCTCCTGCTTCGCCGTGAGCATAATAACCGGAACGTCAGATACCTTTCGGATTTCCCGCAGCACCTCAAAGCCGTCGATTCCAGGCATCATAATATCCAGCAGAACGAGGTGAATGGTTTGGCTTCCGAAGATCTCAAGTGCTTCGAATCCATCTTTCGCGAGAAAAGGAACGTAGTCTTCGTTCTCAAGATATTTGGCTACGACATCCCGTATTTCCTTTTGATCTTCCACAATCATCACATGATAGTCCATTCCACTCAACTCGTCCCCATTTGAAAATTATGCTGCTTTGCCTGCCTCATCAAATACGTCCGCTGTTTATTTGCCCAGTACCTTCTTCATCTTTAAGTACTCCTCTTCACTTATTTCTCCCTTTGCGTAACGGAGTCTCAAAAGTTCGAGTGAACCTTCATCCTTTTTTTTAGGTGATGCCATTCTGAACAGAATCACGGCGACGATGATCACCGCAGCCAGCAGAAATACACCCGCACCGATCATCATCCCGGGCCCCCAAAAACCGTTTCCATAGCCAAAACATCCACCAAGACCATTATATCCTCTGAAGTACATCATACAAATCCTCCTTGACTGTATTTAAATATTGTCGCTTAAGACCGGATTGTTTTCAGCATACGATTGTAGGTATCTTCATCAATCTCCCCTGAGACAAAACGCTGTTTCAAGATCTCTTCTGCATTTGACGTTTTAGCCTGACTAAACCTAATACTACCTTTTTGATGGAGAAAGTAGTATCCACCAATCAGAAGCAGAATAATTAGAATAAGCATCAATCGGAGACCTCCTTTGTATGGTTTCTATTGTCATTATTGCTGAGAAATGTGGCACAATTATGATTAAATTTCATTAAGTTCCAATTTAAACTTGGCATAAAATACTTGAGAGTGCAATTTAAATACGAAACTTATTTGCCCGATGATCTCTTGTATTTTTAAACACTATCTGGGTGACATTACGTAAAAAGCGACTCAGTACTTTTTGATCATATTTATGCTGAAGTTGTTGGCCTGTTAGGTTAGTGGTGAGTGTCGTTGATTTATCTTGTCTCGCATTTCCAATTGCATATAAAACACGATGAACAAAATCCGTGCCGCTTTATCTGTCTCACTTGATCCTGTCTCGGCACCCAAATCATCTAAAACTAAAAAATCGGTAGAAGTAACTTACAGCCACGATACATTTCCCGGTACATGATCCTTTTTGGTCTTGCGCCCGGCTGCTGCTTTGGCGAAATGCTTGGTATGACTTGGAACTGCATTGACACAAAGAAACGGACAGTCAGGATCAACAAGACCTGGGACTATCACAGTACACAAACTTTCGGTACGACGTAGACATTTAATAAAAACGAAAAAGCACCAAAAACCGTTTTATATCAACGATTTTCAATGCTTTTTTAAAATCTTCAAATTCTCTTTGATGTTCCAAAAATGGAGACGGTGGGAGTCGAACCCACGTCCAGAAGCATCGTAATTTAAGTTTCTACGAGCGTAGTCGATGTATTAGCATTTCGCCCTAGCGTCGGCCCACCGACAGGCTTCCGCAGGACTATCCCGGTTAATCTCTTCCCTGGCCCTCAGGATGCGGGCTTCCGGCGTATCCCACTAGAGTGAGTCCCTGACCCTACCACATGGGCGATGGAGGGAGGGACCGCTAAAGCTGATTAGGCAGCTAAAGCGAGGTTGTTGTTAGCTTTGCCAGTTATGGCTTTGGCGTTTTTACGAGGCCGACCCCCTCGGCTCGCCGCTTAAACCCGACCTACCCCTGTCGAATCCGAAACGTCCCCGAGCAAAAAACGGGGTGATGAATCATGTTCCATAACTGATTGCTCTATTGAGCAGTTCAATAATTATAGCAGACAACATTGTAAAATGCAACTCATAATTTTTGACGCTCACGGAACGCTTTTTCAATTTCACGCTGGGCGGATTGTTTTTTCAATGTTTCCCGCTTGTCGTAACTTTTCTTGCCTCGTCCAAGTCCGACAAGTACTTTTGCGAATCCGTTTTTCACATATACTTTTAGCGGAACCAGCGCATAACCCGTTTTATCCGCAGCAGCACCCAGCTTATTGATTTCTTTCTGGTGCATGAGAAGTTTGCGCGTTCTGAGCGGGTCATGGTTATAGCGGTTGCCCTGCTCATACTGGCTGATATGCATGTTATAGAGAAAGGCTTCTCCATTCTCAATACGCGCAAAAGCGTCCTGGATGCTGACCTTTCCTCTGCGAATCGATTTAATTTCCGTTCCCTGCAAAACGATGCCAGATTCGACCGTCTCTTCGATAAAATAATCATGGTGCGCGCGGCGGTTCTGCGCAAGAACGCGGCTTTCATCTTTTGCCACTTTATTCACCTGCCTGACTTTCCTTCATTATCCCATTATATGCTAACTTGATCGGCACGGACAAGCACGCACCGAAAGGGGCTTCTAGAATATAAAACGTCTATCATGGGTTGTTATCAGTCGTCGCGGACGATTTATCGGTCGTCAGCAGCAATTTATCGGTCGTCGCAAGTGATTTATCGGTCGTCTTGAACCGGTTATCGGTCGTTATGGACAGTTTATCGGTCGTCGCCGGATATCCGTTTATTAGGCCATAACGAATTCACCGGCTAAAATGACCGGTCATTATTTGATTGTTTTCTTGGGCAAAATATCCAGAAACAGAAAAACAATGATAAAAACGACAGAAGAAAGAATCAGGTCAAGCGGTGTCTTGTTTTTGTCCGGCATGATATAGGTGAACCAAATCCATTGAGCCGCAAAGAAGGCAATAAACAGGCCCAAATAGTTGAGTGTTTTATTATCATTCAGAGTCATCCCTCTTGAGCTTCTTTCAGTATAAAAGCGGTGCGGCTCTTTAATGGTTCATCGCGATTATTCCGGATGAACGGTCATGGGTTGCCGAGCACCTGATAAATGGCGTGGGCGACCCCGTCCTCTTCGCAGCGCGTGGTGACAAGGTCGCATTTTTCCTTAATCGCGTCGTCCGCGTTGCCCATGGCGACGCTGAGTCCCGCGACATCGAACATGGAGAGGTCGTTATAATTGTCGCCGACGGCCATGACGTCGCTGAGCGGGATGCCGAGATAATGGGCCAGATGGTCGAGCGCGTTTCCTTTCGACACATTCGGGGGCATGATTTCAAAATTGCCGGTACCGCTGGTCACAATGCTGTAGTGGTGCTGCGCTTCATAAACATCGCGGGCTTTCTTGAGCTTCGCGTCGTCATAGGAAAAAACGATGACTTTATAAAAATCGGCCCCGGTTTTTTCAATTTCCCGCCAGTCACTGAAGAATCTGTAGAAATCATCGCGTGTCGCGCCCTGGAACCCGACTGACCGGTCTTCATGAATATTCAGGCGTTCCAGTTCTTCATAGAGCCATTTTGTCCCATCCTCGGGAACATAAATATTCTGTTCCGTATAAACACCCATGTAATATTTCTGTTTGGCAAGTTCGGCAACGATCTCCAGCGCCTTGGTGCGATCGAGAAAATCAGCGCCCAGCAGTTTTCCGTCGGCCGAATGAATCGTCGCCCCGTTTGTGCCGATCACATGTGTATCCATATCGACGTCTTTCATCTTGCTCTGGACGTCAAAAAACGCTCTTCCGGAAGCGATCGTGAGCGTCACGCCCTTTGAGCGGGCGAACCTCAGAGCTCTCAGATTTTCCCAGCTGATCTCTCTTTCATGATTCAAAAGTGTTCCATCCATGTCCAATGCTATCAGTTTTATCATCATTTCCTCCTGATCAATCATTATCGAAGGCATTATACCAACCAAGGCTACACTACAGATGCTCACGGCGCGCAAAGTCGACAAAACGGAATTTATCTGCGCGGTGCCTCGATTCCGTGAACTGAAACAATTGAGTGTTGTCCAGGTACACAAGGCTACGGACAACAACCACGCTGGAAACCGTTGACAAGGTTAAATACTGCCTGTCTTCTTCATTTGCTTCTTCGACCGTTATCTGTTTTTTTGCAAAGCCTATTTTCAGATTCAGTTCATTCTCAATATAATCATACAGTGAGTGCTCGCAAATGTCCGCGGTCAGCATCGGTACAGTGTCCAAAAGCAGGAAATCTTTGTCCAGAATCACCGTTTCACCGCCGACCGTGCGGGATCGGATAACTTTCCACAAATTCTGGTCTTCTTCAAGATTCATCAGCTGCTGCAGCTTTTTATCCGGTTTCATTAAAATGAGCTGACGAACCGTGGTCTTCCATTGTTCTCCGGTATGCTCGGCAAGTTCCCGAAAACTGGTTAGTCCGGAAACCGGAAAATCAAAGCGGCTGACGTCAAGCACGACCGAGCCCTTCCCCTGGATCTTCTGAATATAGCCGTTGCGTGAAAGGAGCGCGAGCGCTTTGCGTATCGTTTCACGGGAAGCCCTATACTGGTCGCCCAGCTCATTTTCCGAAGGAAGGAGCTGGCCGGCCGGTAGTATAGCCCTGCGGATTTTACTCGAAAGATCCTGGTAAATGTTTATAAATTTGTTTTCATGCATGATCGTCACGTTCCTTGTTTGCTTCAAGCCGTCCTGGAACAGAATACAGGGCAGATCGCTCCTTGCATGCCGCTCCAGTATTATTATAGCAAATCATTGCAAATGATCGCTCAGAAATCGTTCCAGTTATTTACAATGATCCGACAGTTAACTATTTACAATGGCTGCTCATTGAGCTTTCCACCAAACAATTAAACCCTTTTCGCGGTGATTACAGTCACCCTAAAAAATGAAAAACTCCAAGTGAACACCCTTGAAGTTTTCCATCACCGGTTATCTTGTCTACCTTGAGATAGGTCTGGTTTCAGACAGCCTTTGCCGGGTTTTTAGCCCGTTTTATTTCTTGTTCCTTTTGCATTTTATCGCTGTATCCCCAAATATAGGCGACAGTGAATCCAACGATCAAAGAAGCGGCACTTGCAATGACAAATCCCCAGAAGCTGGCATCAATACCCACTTTTGGATTGATGAATGACGGGAATCCAATCAATGAACCGGCAAATCCCCACATGTTGACATGCAGCAGTCCTGTGATGAAGCCGCCGACAGCACTGCCGATCAAACCTGAAATGAAGACCCGGCGGTATCTCAGGTTAACCCCATAAATAGCCGGTTCCGTGACACCGCAAAATGCCGAAATCGCAGCGCCCCAGGAGAGTTCTTTCAAGTTTGTCTTTCTGGACTTGATGGCGACGGCCAAAACCGCCGCACCTTGTGAAACCATCGTCTGGCAGAGAATCGCGTTCAGATAACTGTGCCCGGTTGTCGCAATATCGTTGGCAACAAGCGGAACAACGCCCCAGTGCAGGCCAAAAATAACGAGGATCTGATAAAAACCGCCGAGCAGCAATCCGGATACCCATCCACTTGTCTGCAAGCTCCAGGCAATACCCGAGGCAAGGCCGTCCGCCAACCAGGTAATCACCGGACCGGTGACGAGCAAAGTGACCGTACTGACAACGAGGATAACGATCAGCGGTGTAAAAATCGTCTGCAGATAGCCCGGCAGCCAGCTTTTTACCCATTTGGTCAGTTTCATAGCCATCCATGCAGCCAGGATCATTGGAAAAATAGAATACGTATAGGAAACAAACGGGAAATGCAAAGCGCCGAGTCCCATAATATTCAGTCCCTTGCCGGCCGCGGCCAGAATCGTTGGATAGGCAATGGCGCCGCCGATGACCGCCGTGACAATCGGATCACCGCCCAGGCGTTTCGCGGCCGTGTACCCGATGATGATCGGAAGGAAATAAAATGCCGAGTCGCCCATCGCATTCAGCAGCAAAAAGGTATTTCCGGTTGCCGAAAGCCAGTGAAAACCGGTAAACATGGCCAGCAATCCTTTTAAGATACCGGATGCCGCCAGGATGCCGACAACGGGAGACATGGAACCGGTAATAATACCAATGAATGCGTCGAATCCATTTTTAAACTTTTGCCCGGCACTTCGTTCGCTTTCGGCTTTCGTTTCGGCAATGGCCGCGTCGGTTGCATCAGAATCGCTGTATTCATGGCCGACTAAAGCAATAACCGCATCATAAACATCCGTTACCGCATGCCCGATAACGACCTGATATTGGCCTTGAGCTTTCAGAACATCGATGACCCCATCTTGATTTTTAATATTATCCGTTTTCGCGAGCGATTCATCCTTCAGATAAAAACGCAGACGCGTGATGCAATGAATCAAGCTCTTGATATTTTGCTTGCCGCCGACATTGGATACGATGCTTTTCGCTAATTCCGTGTAATCTTTGTTAGCCATCATCTTTCCTCCTACTTTCCTGTTATTATTGTAAACGTTTTACAAAATGTGCAAAAGCTGATTTATCTGACCGTTAAAAGTCCAACCGCTTCGCCGGCTGCCTTATTTCCCTTGCTGACATGAATCTGTTCGAGGGCGTCTTTTGAATTGGTGACAACGACGATCACGGTGCTGCCTTTGCCCTCTTTTTTTATTTCTCCGATATTCATCAATCCCAGCTTTTCACCGCCCTTGATTATATCGCCTGTTTTCACGGTCAGTGAGAAGGGGGCGCCTTTCAGTTCGACCGTATCAATACCAAGATGGATCAGAACCTCTAGGCCATTCGCCATTTTCAAGCCAATCGCGTGTTTTGTATCGGCGACCATCGTCACCTGTCCGGCAGCGGGGCTGACAAGATTTCCATCGTCGGGAACGACGCCAAATCCCTCTCCCATCATTTTCCTGGAAAATACGGGATCTTCCACTTCTGCCAGATCAATGAGTTTTCCGTTTACCGGCATGTATAACTGATCATCCGCCTCAACCTGTTTTGTCTTTTTAAACAGCTTAAACATTTTGTTCCCCACTTTCCCCATCGGTTAATAGACAGGCAATCGCCTCATATGGCCTTAAGATCATTTGTTTTTCAAAAGTTTTCCTGTCATCGTTTGAGATAAGCACCTGACTGCTGAGCCCCAGATACCTGTCGGGAATGGCAACGATCGTATTCTTTTTAAAAAAGTTGTTCAGGACCAGCAGCTTTTGATTTTTATAAGTTCTGACATAGGCAAATACATCAGGATGGTCCATTAAAAAGCTTTCGTATCCGCCATGAGAAACGATCCGATAATGTTTCCGCAACTGGATCAGTTTCTGGTAGTAATTAAAAATGCTTCCTTCTTTGAGTGCCTTTTCAACATTGATTTCTTTATAATTTGTCGGCTTCAGCCAGGGCCGGTGTTCGGAAAAACCGGCATGCTCTTTGTCAGACCACTGCATCGGCGTCCTGCTGTTGTCCCGCGCTTTGGTATGGACAATATCAAAGGCTTCCGATTCAGACAGGCCTTTCTCTAATAACATATGGTAGGCATTGGTGGCTTCTATATCGTCGTACTCGCGGATCACTTGGTAATCTGGATCGATCATCCCGATTTCTTCCCCCATGTAAATGTAGGGGGTGCCTCTTAATAAATGGATCACCGTGGCTAACATTTGAGCCGATTTTACCCGATATTCACCCGGATCCCCAAAACGATTGATTGCTCTTGGCTGGTCATGATTATTCCAGAACAAAGCATTCCAGCCATTTCCTTTTGCCATCCCTGACTGCCAGTCATCCAGAATCTGTTTAAGTTTCATAAAATCAAATTTCGTTTTTGTCCATTTTTCCCCATTTTGATAGTCAACTTTCAAGTGATGAAAATTAAACACCATCGTCAGCTCGTGATGATCAGGATTCGTATACCTGATGCTGTTTTGAATCGTTGTGGAAGACATTTCGCCTACCGTTATGGTGCCGGCTGCTTTGCCAAAACTCTCCCGGTTCATTTCTTTTAAATAGTCATGGACAACAGGTTTATCTGTGTATAAAAACTTACTCTCTTCGCCGGGCTTCGCATCGACGAGCCGTTCATCTTTCCCCGTAACATTGATGACGTCAAACCGGAATCCCTTGACGCCTTTCTCCATCCAGAAATTAATGACCTGATACAGTTCGCTTCGGACCTCCGGATTACGCCAATTCAAATCCGCCTGACTTTTATCGTATAAATGCAGATAGTATTGATCTGTATTCCCAAACTTTTCCCACGCCGGACCGCCGAATTTAGAGGTCCAGTTCGTAGGCGGATCGCCATTTGCTTTAGCGTCCCGGATAATGTAGTAATCCTGGTATTTTTTGCTGCCTTTCATAGCTTTCTGAAACCATTCATGTTTGGTCGAGGTGTGATTAAAAACCATATCGAGCATGACTTCAATTCGATGTTCTTTCAGTTTCGCCACAAGTTCCTCAAAGTCTTCCATTGTGCCGAGCCGCGGATCGATCGCCCGATAATCGGCAATATCATAGCCGTTATCTTTTTGCGGAGAAACGAAAAACGGATTAAACCAGATCATATCGATATTCAATTTCGCAAGGTAAGGTATTTTTTCGATAATGCCTCTTAAGTCGCCAATACCGTCATTATCGCTATCGTAAAATGATTTCGGATAGATTTGGTAAATCACTTTATCTCTGAAATCCAATCTCTAATTCCCCCCGGTCTCCCCTAAAAATCTTTCTTTCCACCCCGTATCGGAATCAACGGCGTACCTTCTGATGCCATACTTTAAAAAGATGAATAGGCGTGAACGGTCTGCCATTCCTTGAATAACCATTGCTTCTTTTCGGAAGAGCGCTCTTCTGTTAACGGTTACATTATAACGTTTCCTTTTATATTTGTATAGTCATGTTAACGTATTTTTTTAACTTGTATATATAAGTTATCTGCTTTGTGGCAAATATTTTACTTATAGTACAAACAAAGGGAGGCCGCGCATTTTTTAATATGCAAAGCCTCCCTAAAAAGAAAGACCCCTGAAAAATTCCCAGGGGTTCGTTTGTGAACAGATTATTTATTTCTGCCCTTGTTTTTGGCATAAGATTTTTTCTTTCCAAAACTATTATTACCGTGGCCGTTACCGCCCTTGCGGGGATCCGTTCCGCTGCCCGGTTTCCCACCGAAGTGTTTTTTTTCATCGCCTGCCGGCGTCTTTCCCTGAATAATCGTCGGGCGCGATTTCCGCTGTCTCGGCTTCTGCGGTTTCATGCCGACGACCTCGAAATCGACCGCGTGCTCGTCGAGATTAACGTCAAGAACGCGCACCTCGATTTCATCGCCGATCCGGTACAGGTGGCCGGTCCGCTCGCCGATCAGCGCCATATTTTCTTCGCTGTAGCGATAATAATCGTCGGTCAGATAACTGATATGAACCAGTCCTTCGATTGTGTTCGGAAGTTCGACGAACAGGCCGAAGTTCGTCACGCCGCTGACCACCCCTTCGAATGTCTGCCCGACTTTATCCTGCATGTATTCGGCTTTCTTAAGATCATCCGTGTCCCGTTCCGCTTCGACAGCGCGCTGCTCGCAGGCCGACGTATGTTTAGCGATTTCAGGCATCTGCTCTTTCCAGTACGCCTGCGTTTTATTATCCGTTTTCCGGTCGAACAGGTACTTGCGGATCAGCCTGTGTACCGTCAGATCGGGATAGCGGCGAATCGGCGACGTAAAGTGTGTATAGTATTCGGTTGAAAGCCCAAAGTGTCCAAGACATTTGTCATCATACTTGGCTTTGGCCATCGAGCGCAGCATCACGGTACTGATGACCGCCTCCTCCGGCTGTCCCTTGGCCTTCTCAAGCAGCGACTGAAGCGTGCGTGGATGAACATGATCCGGCGAGCCTTTAAGGACATAACCGAAATTAACCGCGAAATCGAAAAACTTCTCCAGCTTTTCCGGATTGGGCTCTTCGTGCACACGATAAATGAAGGGAAGATGCAGTTTCTCAAAATGCTCGGCAATCGTTTCATTCGCCGCGAGCATAAATGATTCGATCAACCGTTCCGCGACCGTCCGTTCACGCACAACGACATCGGTTGGTTTTCCCTGATCATCGACGATAATTTTCGCTTCCGTAAAATCAAAGTCAATCGCGCCGCGCTCATTCCGCTGTTCCTCAAGAATATGGGCGAGCTCTCCCATCAGGTCGAAGAAGGGAATGAGGTCGTGATAGCGCTCCAGCACCTCGTCGTCCTCACGCTTCAGAATCTTCCGCACATTCGTATAAGTCATCCGCTCCGTAGTCCTTATAACGCTTGGAAAAATGTCATGGCCGACAACGATTCCTTTGGGGGTGATTTCCATTTCGCAGCTGATCGCGAGACGGTCGACTTGAGGATTCAGGCTGCAGATACCGTTAGAGAGCCGATGTGGAATCATCGGGATGACGCGGTCGACCAGATAGACACTGGTGCCGCGTTCATAAGCTTCCGCGTCAAGCGAGGAGCCTTCCGTCACATAATGACTGACATCGGCAATATGTACACCCAGGCGGTAATTGCCGTTATCCAGCCGCGAGACGGTGACGGCGTCATCCAAATCTTTCGAGTCTTCGCCATCAATCGTCACAATGGTTTCATCCCGAAGATCGCGGCGGCCGATAAAATCTTCCGGCTGGATTTCATCGGGGACCGCTTCAGCCTCGGACAGCACTTCCGGAGGATATTCAAGCGGAAGGCCGTGCTTGTAGATGATCGACAGGATATCGATGCCCGGATCGTTTTTATGGCCCAGAATCTGGGTAATCATACCTTCGGCGTTTTTCCTGCCCTCAGGATATTTGGTAATCTCGGCGACAACTTTGTGTCCTTCCATCGCGCCGTGCTCCGCATTTTCCGGAATGAAAATGTCCCCGTTGATCCGGTTGTCGTCCGGAATGACAAATCCGAAATGCTTTCCGGCATTATAGGTCCCGACAACCTGCTTCACGGCGCGTTCAAGTATGCGGATGACTGTACCTTCTGGACGGTCTCCCCTGTCGCTGCTTTTCATTGAAACCCGTATAATGACCGTGTCCCCGTTCATCGCCCCGGCAAGATCATTAGGCCCGACAAACACATCGTCCAGTTTTTCGTCTTCCGGAATAATGAAAGCGAATCCCTTGGCATGGCTCTGCACCCGGCCCTTCATCAGATTCATTTTTTCCGGGAGACCGTAGCGGTCCGAGCGCGTGCGGATCACGAGCCCCTGTTCTTCCATTTCATTCATTATTTTGACAAAATCAGCAAAATCTTCCGTATGGCTTGCGCTGAAGGCTTCCTCAAGTTCCTGCAGCGTCATCGGCCGATACGTCTCTTCCCTCATATAATCCAGAATTTCCTGAATGCGTTCTTCCGCCATGTACATAAACCTCCCTGTCTTAGGAAACAGACCAATCCAGGCTTTCAAGAAACGCATAGATATCCTGGTCCAATTGCGCTTTTTCTGTTCCTAACGTGATCACGTGTGTGGACTGTTCATACCAATTCAATTGTTTTCTTTCGGACTGTATCTCATTATAAATAATATTTGCATTATCCGCATCAATCATTTCATCAAGGCGTCCCTGAACGATAAGTGAAGGCACGGTAATGCGGTGCAAATTAAGCCTGACATCGCTGATCAGGTTGCGGATAGCAGTGAGGAGTTTCGGAATCTTCTTCTTGATTGCAGACATTTCAGCAGCGATGTCCCGATCATTTTTTTCCTGATAAATCTTATAATTCTCTGCATACCTGAGAACTCCTGCATAGATTCTTTCCTGCTTCCGGCTGTCCGCCGGCGCGCACATCGGCACTAATCCCTTTACTGGAAAAGTGTATCCACATTTGAGAGAAAATACCCCGCCGATCGAAAGACCGCAGACGGCGATTTCCCGATAGCCGAGTTGATTCAGGTAACTGTATGCGGCACGGACATCCCGCCACCAATCGTCCGGCGTTGTTCTCATCAACTCTTCAGGAGGAACCCCATGCCCTTTGTAATGCGGCCCGTAACACGTATATCCGCGCTTGTACAGATAACGGCCCAACTGACGGACATCCGCAGAATTTCCGGTAAATCCGTGCAGGAGAAGAACGGCACGCGGTCCGCCTTCAAAAAGGAAAGGTTTTGGCGGCCTGACCTTCATTTTCCGTCATCTCCCCGTCAATCATTCTGCTTTAAGGCGAATAGCCCTCCTGATAAGCAGAATTCGCCCTTTTTTTCTGTTTCTTCACACTTATTATACGCTATAATGCGGGACAGGTCTAAAGAGAGCGGAAAATCATGGAAACTCATGTATAGGAGCGGCTGATCATCATATCCGGCCCCGCCCCTGTTATCCCGGCATCCGCAAAACGGTAAAACCGGAGCGGCAATCCACGTCTGATTACCTCTCCGGTTCATTGATCCCGATATCCTTTTATTTGAAGTAATAGCCGAGCAGAAATGCGGAAACAAAGAAAACGATCGCGAAAAAGATCGTCAGCCGATTCAGTCCGGCCTCGATTCCTCTCGATTTCTGTTTGCTGAATAGTTGTTCCGCCCCGCCTGTGATTGCTTCAGAAAGACCGTCTCCGCGGCTTCTCTGCATCATGACCAGAATCACCATGATCAGTGCGGAAACAAGCAGCACAACCAACAATAATGTATGCATGAACTAACGCTCCTATCTTCACGTTCAAGTAACCTTCATTTTTAATTTAACATACGAAGTGCTACGCCGCAACCGAAACGGAAAGAATAATGAATAAGGTTTCCGCAAGCGCCATCCGGCTGCCTCTCATGAAGCCGGCAGCCCTTTTTCAGCCGCTCTCATCCTTTTCTGTTTCCGGCGGTAAGCTACGGCGGAAAAAGTGACGCTGATCTCATAGAGAAGGAGGAGCGGAACAGCGACAAGTGAATGCGAGACAAAGTCCGGCGGCGAAATCATCGTTGCGAGAATAACCAGACTGAGATAGGAAGCTTTCCGCATTTTCCGCATCCGGGCAGGCGTTAAAATACCGAGATTCGTCAGGAAGACAACAACAACCGGGAGTTCGAAAAGAAACCCGAATGGCAGAACAATATTCAGTAAAAAACTGAAATACTTTTCTGTGGTAAACATAACGGTGAACATACCCGCATTCATAGCCACCAGAAAGTGAAGGATATTCGGGAAAACAACGAAATAACCGAAAAGGATGCCGCAAAAGAACAATAAAAAGATAGAAGGAATATAGGCTAGCGCGATTTTCCGCTCCTTTTCCGTCAGCGCCGGAGAGACAAACAGCCAAAGCTGCCAGGCCGCAATCGGTATCGTCACGCCGATCGCCGCGACCCCGGCAAGCATGAAATAGACCCAGATAATGTCCGTCGGTCCGAGAACCGTCAATTTTCCGCGTATATTTAGATCATTAATCAGCCAGTAATAGAGGGGGCGCACAAAAACCAGTGCGCCTGCAAAACTCAGAATAAAAGTCACCAGTACAATGATGAATCGTTTGCGCAGATCATTCAGGTGTTCCAACAATGTCATCTTTCGGCTGTCCTTCATCATTTCACCCGAATTCTCTTAATCTTTTTTTTCGCCCTCTGCGGTTTTGCTTTCAGTAATGGTCTGCTTCTGATCCTTTTTCTGCTCGTCATCCGACGTCAGCCCTTGAGTTGCGTTTTTAAACTCTTTCAGGGACTTGCCGAATGCTCTGCCGATTTCCGGAAGTTTGGACGGTCCGAAAATGATCAGCGCCACAACAAGAATTAAGATTAAACCGGGAATGCCAATGTTGCCGATACCCATTTTTACCAGCTCCTTTTATCATTTTGAAAATCATTATGACCATGTCATCTTCTTCATCGTCGAAGACAGGTAAGCCGAGCGTACGTCCTGCTGAACTGGCTCAGCAGATTCTCGGCAGCATCATCCCGGATAACCGGCGCAGGCGCCTCCTGCTGCCGAGCGGTGTTTCAAGCAGCAGCCGCCCTTCTCCCATTCCAGTAATATGGCCGATGACGGCGGCATTTCTTCCTTCGGGGAAGGCGCGAAGAACATCAAGCACCCTTTGACGGTCATTGCGGGCGACAATCAGAATCACTTTTCCTTCATTCGCCAGATAGAGCGGATCGAATCCAAGAATGTCGCATGCCCCCATGACTTCATTCCTGATCGGGAGCGCGGTCTCGCTGATTTCAATGGCGGCGCCAAAGTCTTCCGCAATTTCGACGAGAGTTGTCGCCACACCTCCCCGCGTCGGATCGCGCATCATCCGGACATGGGCCCCGCTTTCCAGCACCTTGTCAATCATGTGGTTCAGCGGCGTGCAATCGCTCTGAAGATCGGTCATCAATCCGAGTTCTCCGCGGGCAGCCAGAATCGCGATCCCGTGATCGCCAACCGTCCCGCTGATAATCACATCGTCGCCTTCCTGCATCTCGCCGGGTCGAATGGCATGTTCCGCGCGCTGCACGCCGATCCCTGTCGTATTGATATAAAGGCCGTCGGCGCCGCCTTTTTCGACCACCTTCGTGTCGCCGGCAACGATGCGGACGCCCGCCGCACTCGCCTCCTCGGCAAGCGAGCGGACAATTTTCCTGAGATCCTCAAGCGGGAACCCTTCTTCGATGATAAACCCGGCTGTCAGATACAGCGGAATACTGCCGGCCACGCTCAGATCGTTGACTGTGCCGGCAACGGCGATTTTTCCGATATTGCCTCCAGGGAAGAACAGCGGATTGACAACGAAACTATCGGTCGTCACCGCAATTTTTCCGCTTTCCAGTGATAGAAAGGCAGAATCGAAGCGGGAGGCATCCTGATTCTGAAAAGCGGAAACAAAGACTTGCTGAATCAGTTTGTGCGCGAGTTCTCCGCCGTCTCCGCAGGCAAGTGTGACTTTGCGCTCCATCGGTTATCCGTCCTTTCTCATGTAAGCGTAGTGTGCCGCGCAGCTGCCTTCGGTCGACACCATGCACGGCCCGATCGGATGCAGCGGTGTACAGGCCTTCCCGAAAAGGATACATTCCTCCGGGGAAGCGATTCCGCAAATCATGTCCCCGCAGCGGCAAAGCGTTTTCTTCGGTTCGCCGACTTCGACATTGAATTTCTTTTTCGCATTGAACCGGCTGTATTTCCCGCGGACATCCAGCCCGCTTTGGGGAATCACGCCCATACCGCGCCACGCTTCATCACACGGTTCAAAAAACTCATACATGATTTTCTGCGCGGCCTGATTGCCTTCCGGCCGGACAACACTTTTATAGTTATTGACAATGGCCGGCCGGTTATCAGTGATGATCTCCAGCAGTTTATAAATTGCGCTCAGCATCTCGACAGGCTCAAAACCGCTGATCACACCCGGCATACGGAATTCATCGATCAAGAACCGGTACGCTTTTTCCCCGAGAACGATCGAAACATGTCCCGGAAGCAGAAATCCGTTTATTTTTACTTTCTTGACGGTCAGCAGCTCCCTGAGCACCGGCTGAACCAGTTTAGTCGTCGCCCACATGGAAAAGTTGCCGACATTTTTCTTCGCGGCAAGCTGGATGGCAGCAGCCAGCACCGGCACCGTCGTCTCAAATCCGACGCCAAGGAAAATCACTTCTTTATCCGGATTTTCCTCGGCAATTCTTACGGCGTCCAGCGGTGAATAGACGATGCGCACATCACGCCCGTCCGTTTTCGCGCTGAGCAGGCTTCGCTTTGATCCGGGAACACGCATCATATCACCGAACGTACAGACAATCCGGTTCTCGGACTCGGCGACTTCAATCATGGCGTCGATCTGTTTCTGATCGGTGACGCAGACCGGGCAGCCCGGTCCCGAGACCAGCCGCACATGCCCCTGAAGAATCTGTTTGATGCCTGTTCTGGCAAGGGCCATCGTGTGCGAACCGCAGACTTCCATAAAGGCAGGCGTGATCCCCGTTCTTTCTTTGTACCTGTCGGCAAGCTGAATCACTTTCCGGGCCAGTTCCTTTGCGACTCCGGGATCAACGGGTTCAAATAATGCCGGCACGGGCCATCTTCCCCCACTCATTCAAGCTTTCGCGCGCGAAAACCTGATCGATAATCGACATCCCCTGTCCGGCGTGAACGATCACATATTCACCGACTTCCACTTCCGGTACAAAGAGAATGCCGACCTCCATCTTCGTTCCCATCACATCAACCAGAGCCGTATATTCTTTCTTTTCAATCACTTTTGCAGGTACGCCTACACACATGCTGCTCATCCTCCCCAAGTTAATACTTCTTAATTTCATTTCCGCCGGAACTTGAAATAGGCCGTGTATCCGACCGATCATCATCGCAAGCTATAGAAACACCGCTTTTCGCTGCTGCAATCATCAGCTGGCCGAGGCACAGCCCACCGTCGCCGCTCGGGAGCAGATGATGTGTATAGACCGAAAATCCACGCGCTTCCAGGCTTTCGGAGAGCCGGAGTGAAAGAAACGGATTATTCATGCTTCCGCCCGACAGCACCACCCGGTGGCCGAATCCGGGATTTTCCTCGGCAATACTTTCTACCAGACTACAGCAAGCGGAGATAATCGTTTCATGAAAACGGCGGATGAGCGGTTCCGGCGGAACGCCTTTCAACCGTTCATCGGTAATCTGTTCAATCATCGGCTTGAAGTCAAGCTCCTTTAAGCCGGATTTTTCAGTAACGACAAAGGGATAAGGCGGCGCATTCACGTTCCCGGGTCCGAGATGTTCCGAAAGCCGGATTGCCGCTTCGCCGTCATAGGTCGATTCGGTACAGATACCCAGTATCGCGCTGACCGCATCAAAGAGCCGGCCGCAAGTCCCCGCAAGCGGACTGTTCAGTTTCATCGAGACCATGCGCGAGATCACGGCAATGGAGGATTCCTTGTCTGGAAAAAGACGTCCGGCCAGGCGGCGTCCCCGCTCGCCAAGAAGCCCGATCAGCATCCCCGCCGCATTGCGCCACGGCTCAAGGACAGCCCTGTCTCCGCCCGGAAGCGGCGTGTAGCGGAGATGAGCCAGCCTCCGATAACCGGATGCATCGCCGTACAGCACCTCAAATCCCCAAATATTGCCGTCCTCTCCGTAACCGGTACCATCAAGAATGACTCCGAAAACAGGGCCCTCAAGCTTGTTTTCTTCCATGCAGGAAGCGAGATGCGCGTGATGATGCTGCACCGGAACGACAGGCTTATTCATTTTTTCGGCGACTGATCGAGTACTGTAAAACGGATGCATATCTACGGCAACAGTTTTTACTTCAATCCCCATCCACTTCATCAGATGCGACAGCGTCTTTTCATAATGCTCCACACTTTCCACGGCAGATAAGTCGCCGAGATGGGGACCGATGAAAATCTGCCGGCGCCGGCCGAGCGCAAAGGTATTCTTCATCTGGCCGCCAAGCGCAACCACTCCGTCAACATTTGTTCGCGCTGGCAGAGGATCGGGCACGTACCCTCTGGAACGCCTGAGGAAAAAGGGGGCCCGTTCGCTCATACGGACAACCGAATCATCGATCGCATGGAGAATCGGCCGGTTGTGTGTTAAAATCCGGTCGGCAATCCCGTCAAGATAAGCCCGCGCCGGTGCATCTTCGTATAGAATCGGGAGCCCGGACGGATTGGCGCTGGTCATGACCAAATAAGAAAACTTTCCGTCATCAAAGAGCAGATGGTGCAGCGGCGTGTAGGGCAGCATCACGCCGATGGTCCGGATTCCCGGGGCCAGCGCTTCAGGAAGCGTTCGGGCATAAGCGGCGCTCTTCTCAAGCAGAACGATCGGCGCTTCGGGCGAGCGAAGCAGACTTTCCTCGCGATCTGACATCACAGCGATCCGCTTCGCTGCGTCAACGGATGCCGCCATGATAGCCAGGGGCCTCTCCGGCCTGTTCTTGCGCTGCCGGAGTTTTTCAACCGACGCGCGATTGGCCGCATCGCAGGCCAGGTGGTAGCCGCCGATGCCTTTGATCGCCATAATCATGCCGGATTCAAGCGACCGGACCGCAAGGCGGACGGCTTCATCGCGCTGCCCAAGAACGGTGCCGTCCATCTCTATAAGTGATACATGAGGTCCGCAGGCGTCGCAGGCAATCGGCTGCGCGTGATGGCGCCGGTTGTGCGGATCTCTATATTCCTCCCCGCATTTGCCGCACATCGGAAAATCTTTCATCGATGTGTATGGCCGGTCGTAAGGAAGCGCGTCGATAATCGAGTAGCGCGGACCGCACTGCGTACAGTTGATGAATGGGTAGCGGTAGCGGAAATTGCCCGGATCGCGCATTTCGTGCAGACAATCGCCACAGACGGCTGAATCCACCGGGATCACGAGCGACGACTTTCCATCCCTGTCGCTTTCCAGGATCGTAAAATCGGTCAAACCTGCCGTTTCGGCACGTTCATAGGTCACCTCGTCAATTCGCGACAGTCTCGGCCTTTCCGAGACCAGCCTTTTCATCGCCGAGCGGATCGTTTCAGGACTCCCCTCCCAGACAATGCGGACACCGTCCATATTGTTTTGAACCGTTCCCTTTAAGCCTGTCTCCTGAGCGAGACGGAAGACAAACGGCCGGAAACCGACCCCCTGCACCCTGCCCCTGACAAGAATTTTTACGGCTTCGTGCACGTCTCATACGCTTTCCTGAGCCAGGTCAACCAGTTGTCGAACCCTTCGCCGCTGACCGCCGAAATCGGCATGATCTGAGAATCCGGATTGATTCCGCGCAGATCCTCTCTGGCTTTATCCATGTCGAAAGCGACATACGGAAGCAGGTCGATTTTATTAATCAGCGCAAGCTCCGTCACATGGAACATCAGCGGATATTTAGGAATCTTGTCGTTTCCCTCAGGCGTGCTGAGGACAACAATTCGGTGATTCTGGCCAAGGTCGAATTCCGATGGGCAGACAAGATTGCCGACATTTTCAATAAACAAAATGTCAATTGAATCAAGATCAAGATCCGGGAGCACTTTGGCAACCATCCGGGGATCGAGATGGCACTCCCCTTCGGTCGCGATCTGAACGGCCCTGACACCTTTCTTTCGTATACGGTCGGCGTCACGTTCTGTGGCGATGTCGCCTTCAATGACACCGATTCTAAATTCATCCGAGAGGGCTGAAATCGTTTTTTCGAGTATCGTCGTTTTTCCCGCGCCCGGCGAACTCATGATATTGATCACTAGTGTACGTGTCTTGCCAAAAAGCCGGCGATTGAATTCAGCGGCGCGATCGTTATTCTCCATCACGTTTTTTTCCAGCGTAATCTTCACCACTATCTCAGCTCCCTTCATATGATTCTATTTTAAACGTTTCTCCGGCAAGAAGCACCCCGAAGGGCAGGCCGCAATCGGGGCAAGTCGCGAGCAGCTGCCGCGGCTCATATTCCGTGCCGCAGGCCGAACATCTGGCGAGTCCCCTTTCCCGGATGATTTCCAGTGTCGCATCGTTTTTCAAAAAAGGGATTTCACCAGACATCCGGAAAGCGTCAAAGGCAAAGCACAGCGCATCGGGCAGGACGTTGCTTAAGTCGCCGACAATCATCGATATCTTCTCCACAGAGCGGATCCCGTGTTTTTCAGCGTCTTCTGAAACCATTCTCAGTGCGTCTTCCATCAGCCCCATCTCATGCATCGGACAGGACTCCTTTATCGGGCAGGCCGACCCACCATTTCTGCCGCTCATTTTTCACGGAATAGGCCAGAAGGTTCAGTGAACCCTTTTCTTCCTGAAACGAAAAAGACTTTTCACAGATGGGACAGGTCAGACGATGATCGTAAGCAATCCAGTGCGCCATTTCATGGCAATCCGGACATTCTTTGCTGCAGGCCGTTAACCTTTTTCCGTCAAAGAGAAAACAGATCAGCCTTCCATTAATCATCTGCTCGCCGTAGCCCATGTTCAGATGGTCAACCGGGTACCAGCTGATCCCTTGCAGAAGGTCTGCCGCTCGTTCTATTTTTTCGATATCATCCTCAAACAGCGGATAGATAACTTCTTTGCCTGTTTCCGTCAGACTGCGTGCCAATTCTTTAAAGAAGGAACGCCGGTTCATTTTGCATCACGCCATTTGCCGATCTGATGCTTCACCTGTTCGATCAGATCCGGAATGGCCTTTTCGGCCGTCTCGGTAAGACTCACGCCAAGTTCCAAAGATGCCGGCTGAATCCCGAACATCACCATTTTTTCCGGAAGTCGGTCACGAAGCTGTGCGGCGGAGATGACTTCCTGAAAACCGATCTGATGGACCGACATCTTGACACCGTTAAAGGCAGGAATCTGTTCTTTTTCAAGTTTAATAATTTCCCCCGGCTGCTTCCCCGCGTTAATGGCATCAATAATGATCAGGGCATCCGTCGCTTCCACAGGGCCGAGAAGCTGCATGCCTTCCGTCGTCCCGTCAATAAATTCAACGTTCCCGGCACCCTCAAGAGCCTTGACGAGACGGGGAAGGACCTGAACACCAAGCCCTTCATCGGAATAAAGCGAATTTCCGATGCCGAGAATCGTGATCTTTTTCGCCTGGTCCGCTGTGACAGTCGCCCCGTCGGTCTGCAAATCTCCGGTAAAAACACCGCCGCGTTCTTCGGCGCGGTGCAGCGGTTCGAATTTATATCCGGTAAATATCGATGACATCGTCCCGTTTTTGCTCATCCAGTCTTCGCGAAAAGACATATAGACATGGATGACGACGAAAAGCATGAAGCCCCAGGCGACCAGGTGGTGCCAGGAACGCACGGTAAAATCAGAGCCGCCGAAGATAAAGGGCACCCATGCGAAAGCCTTGCCGAAAACCGTGTCCGGCTGGGGCTGGAACAGCAAATAATAACCGGTGAACGCCATGATCACCGAGCCGAGACCGATAAAGATCCAGTAACTGAGCTGGGCAAGCGGATTGTGTCCGATATAATGCGGCTTGTGATTTGGGATGAACAGGTAGCCCTTAACGATCTCGATCAGGCCGAGCCAAAAATCTTTCTGGAGAATTTGCGATTTGGCATAATGGTTGCCCTTAAAAGCCCAATACGCCCGGAAGATCAGGTTAATCGTGAAAATGAAAGCCGTAAAGAAGTGAATGTCCCGCACCCAGCCCATCGTGAAGCTGTAATACGCGTCGCCGTTCGTACTCTGTTCTATAAATGGATGACCGATATAGATTCCGGTAATCATCAGAATCATGATGGCCGATGCATTGACCCAGTGGAAAATACGGATCGGCAGTTCCCAGACATACACGGAGTTTGTCTCGCGCGCGTTTACGGCGAGGCGGTCCGCCCTGCTCGTTTTTTGATTTTCCAGAGCGTTTTCCGACAATTTCCGTCTGATAGCCGGCTTCACCTCCGTCAGCGTTTTCATCAGTTATCCCCCCTTAGAGGCCGCTAAAGCGTCCGTTTAGCTGACCCATGTTATTCAAGATTTGTCCGCTCTGCTGAATGCAGCCAAGCAGATACAGCGATAAATTGGCGAAGGCCGATAAACTTGAGATGATGACTGATAAATCAAGCATAACGACCGATTAACTTGTGTCAACGACTGATAAAGCGAGCATAACGACCGATTAACTTATGTCAACGACCGATAAAAGCATAACGACTGATTAACTTGCGTCAACGACTGATAAATCAAGCCAAACGACTGATTAACTTGTGTCAACGACTGATAAAGCGAGCATAACGACCGATTAACTTGTGTCAACGACCGATAAATCAAGCCAAACGACCGATTAACTTGTGTCAACGACTGATAAAGCGAGCATAACGACTGATTAACTTGTGTCAACGACCGATAAAAGCATAACGACCGATTAACTTGTGTCAACGACTGATAAAGCGAGCATAACGACCGATTAACTTGTGTCAACGACCGATAAAAGCATAACGACCGATTAACTTGCGTCAACGACCGATAAATCAAGCCAAGCGACCGATTAACTTGTGTCAACGACCGATAAAAGCATAACGACCGATAAATTGAATTGAAAGAGGAGAATGCGGGAAGTACCGCCCTCGCCATAACCGAAAATGTCCGGAGCGGCGCATCACCCTTTCACTGTGGAGTCACCCACTCGATTCGATACGTCGTTTTCATAGAACTTTTGACATTGCCTCATTCCACCTGAACCGATGTCAGCTGGCTGTTTTCCAGATCCGTCAGATGCACGGCGCAGGCGAGACAGGGATCAAAAGAGTGAACCACGCGCAGGATCTCAAGCGGCTGATTCATGTCGGCGACCGGAACATTTTTCAGCGAGGATTCGTAGGCTCCGATGCCGCCATTATTGTCGCGTGGCGAGGCGTTCCACGTCGTCGGGACAACCGCCTGATAGTTCTTAGTCTTGCCGTTCTCTATCTCAATCCAGTGCCCAAGGGCGCCACGGGGAGCTTCGACAGTGCCGACACCGAAAGCATGGGCGGGCCACGTACTCGGTTCCCATTTCGAGTTGTCGAAAGTCGTTAGATCGCCATTCTTTAAATTGCCGATCAGGGTGTTGAAATCATCCCGCAGCCAGCCGACAATCATCTGCGCGTCGAGTCCGCGCGCAACCGTCCGTCCGAGCGCGGAGTGCATCGCGGCAAGCGGTAGGCCAAGCTTCTTCAGCGTATCATTGACAATCGCGCGGTAATCGCCTTTGTCCGCGGCATAGCCGACCATAATTCTGGCAAGCGGGCCGGTTTCCATCGGATGGTCCTTCCAGCGCGGAGATTTTATCCAGCTGTACTTTTCATTGGTGTTCAAGTTCTGATAGGGCGGCTGCGGACCGGTATAATTCATTGCCGTTTCTCCCTTCCACGGATGGCGTCCGCCTGTTCCGCTGCCACCATACGTATACCAGGAATGGTCAATCTGCTCGCTTACCTGATTTGGATCGCGCGGATCCACGTCCAGAATCTCATTCATATTTCCGCCAAGAATGATTCCTCTCGGCGCACGGTAGAGTTTCGTATCGCGAATGTCTTTTGTCGAAAAGTCTCCATAGACAAGATAATTGTTCAGACCCCCGCCGATTTCACTGCTTCCCCAATCCGTGTAGTAGGAACCGATCGCAAGCAGATCTGGGAGATAAACCTGGTTGATAAAATCATTGGCCTGAGAAATCAGCTGATCAATCAGATCCAGTTTTTCCGAGTGGATGCCGTTGTCCATATTGATATCCAGCGGTGTTGCCATGCCGCCGACAAGATAATGCGGATGCGGATTTTTACCGCCAAAAATCGTATGAATTTTTACGATCTCTTTTTGCCAGTCCAAAGCTTCGAGGTAGTGAGCGACGGCAAGCAGATTGACTTCCGGCGGCAGCTTATACGCTGAATGGCCCCAATAGCCGTTTGCAAATATACCCAGCTGCCCGCTGTCTGCCACCTTCTGAATCTTCTGCTGGACACTTTTGAAGTAGCCCGGCGAGGAGTTCGGCCATGGTGAAATGGATTGCGCAATTCTGCTTGTTTCATTTGGATCGGCTTTCAGAATGCTGAGCGCGTCAACCCAGTCGAAGGCGTGCAGATGATAAAAATGAACCACATGATCGTGAAGAATAACCGTCTCGTTCATCATATTGCGGATCAGGTTAGCATTCGGAGGCACATGAATACCGAGTGCGTCTTCCACTGAACGGATGCTGGCCAGCGCGTGCGTGGTTGTACAGACACCGCAGATACGCTGGGCGTAGGCCCACACATCGCGGGGATCCCTGTCTTTTACGACCAGTTCAATGCCGCGGATCGCTGTACCCGAGCTGAAGGCATCCGTTATTTTCCCATTCTGAACATCCGCCTCAATTCTCAGATGTCCCTCTATCCTTGTCACCGGATCGACAACTACGCGTTTACTCATTCTGATCACCCTTATCCTGCTGCTTGTCTTTGTGATGCTTGACAGCGGCTGTTATCCCTGCGTGCGCGCCGACCCCGACAAGCGCGGCTCCGGCAGCTGCCGCCCCCCATTTTTCCGGATCGATGGTTGTCTGCGTCAGCGGCAGTTTTGCATAATGTGTATAAAAAGGCCCGTTATCCCAAAAGTCCGCTTCGGAACAGCCGATGCACGGATTTCCCGACTGGATCGGGTAGCTGATTCCGCCGTTCCAGCGCATCTCCGCGCAGGAATTGTACGTTGTCGGCCCTTTGCAGCCGACTTTATAGAGACAGTAACCGGCCTTCAGATTCGGATCATCAAAAGACTCCGCAAATAATCCGGCGTCGAAATAGGCTCTCCGGTTGCACTTATCGTGGATACGGTGCCGGTAAAAGGCTTTCGGGCGGCCGAGCATGTCTGTCTCAGGGAGCTGGTCGAAAGTGACAATATGAGCCAGAACACCGGTCATTACTTCCGCGATTGGCGGACAGCCGGGAACGCGGATAACGGGAATCCCCTGAAGCATCGCCGCTGCCGGCTGCGCACCGGTTGGGTTCGGATTCGCCTTGGCAATTCCTCCCCATGAGGAGCATGTGCCGAAGGTCAGCACAGCCTTGGCGCCCGCAGCCGCCTCGCGCAGAAGGTCTGCGCCCGATCGGCCGCCAATAGTCAGATAACCGGCTGCCTGAGGCACACTGCCCTCCACCACGAGGACATATTCGCCCTTATACTTTTTCAACACATTCTGTTCTGAAGTTTCCGCCTGAAAGCCGGCTGCGGCCGTCAAAACTTCCATATATTCGAGAGAGATCATGTTGAATATGACACTTTCTACTTTAGGATAAGAAGAACGGATAAAAGATTCCGAGCAGCCCGTGCAATCCTGCATCTGTAGCCAGATAACCGGAATGCGTTTTTTCGTTTCCATGGCATGGGCAACCTGACCGGTCTGTGAAAAATCAAGCCCCATCGTAGCAGCCAGAGTCGCACACATCTTTAAAAAAGTTCTTCTTGAAAAACCTCTGGATAAAACGCTTTCATATATTGTCGGCTCTTCACCTTTCAAGTCAATCTCTCCCTCCGGTTTCTTTCGATGTTCAAAAAAATTAGAAAGCATTGAATCTTTTTCGACTTCTTAGCTAGAGACAAAGACGTGCTGAGGTAATTTTTCAAAGATACGTCATCGGGCGCGGCAAAAGCTCCTGATTGTTCATCATTTCATCATCAATGGTTCAAGCCGTGTGTTTGCTTGCACACTGATTTTTACTTTTTTTGGGTTACTAATTAATTTTATGATAGTGAACTGCAATTTCAATGAATATGACATTCATCACATACTTAAATTAATTTTTATATTATGATTAAATGTTTGACTTTATCGAGGTATCAGACGAACATCGATCCGTTCAGCTGCCCATAGGTAAACGGGCATCCTTTTTCAACGACTAACAGTACAGCTTGCTCTATTCTGAGTGAATCGTTCATCGGCTTTACCAATCTGCCGCAAAACAACCCAAGATCGTTTGAACATAGCCATAGAAAAAAAGAAAGCCCGGATCCCGGACTCTCTCAGGACGTATTTGTCTCTTTAACATCATTATTTGCCGAACAGTTCAGGGAACAGGGCAACTGTTCCGCCAAAGTGCGAAGCCACTGAGATCAAAGCAAAGCAGACAACGGCACCGACAATGTAAACGGCTTTGCCCTTGAGCAGATCCTTCGCTTCAAACTGAAAATGGAAGTAAGAGCGGACAACACTGATAATAATATAGGCGATCATTGTAATTACGCCTAATACTTCATGAAGATGAAGTGCGGCCGGATCGTACTTCACAGGTTGCGCAGCATGAGCGAGGGCAGGCATTTCTGCGGCTCTCGTGTAACCTGTGATGACCGTTGCGATGATGGCAACCGTACCAAGAATCAGAAATGTGTAGCCGATTTCCTGAAGGCTTTTGGCCCAGCTCTTCGCTCTCCAAATAATCGCGGAGAGATCTGCAAGGAAGCCAATGAAGATCAGCGGAACCGTGAACTGAAGAACTCCCCAGTGCGGATAGCGGTATACTTTAAAGAGTGTGAAAGCGAGAATCGCGCCAATCAGAGAAAAAACCAGATAAAAGAGATTATCCCCAATATCGATTTTCTTTGCTTTTGCGAATGCGAGTCTCACAATAGCCAGAAGAGTAACATAAATGGTGAACTCAATACCCTTTGTTGCATGCCCGCCAATTGTACCGAGCAGATTCAAAGATATTGCGGCTACAAGGCCCGCCAGGCACGTAACGATGCCCATCACTGCACAGGACACCAAAGTAATGAACCCTGCTTTTTTTAGAATACCGTTCCATTTCGATTTTTTCATAAACGAAGCAATCAGGTCACAGAGAAAGCTTACCACGATTAAGGCAATCGGAAAATGAAGAACCGTGAAATGAAACGTATTAAATAAATTAGGACTAACCACTTTCTTCCCCCTCTTTCTTATTAATTGCTAACAAGAAGTAACTTATTATTCTTGCATACTTAATGATAAAAAAAGCTCCCTGACAAGGCTTTGCAAATCTGCCGTTCTGTCTGGCAAATCGGCCATATTTCAGGGTTGTAATTGGCAATACAATGTATGTTGAGAACAGTTATCACTCATTGAAAGGTTTTTATATTAAGCGTTTTCATTGTGCGGAGTGAGGGAAATGCCGCTTTCTGTACTCGATCGGTGAAATGCCTTCGCTATGTTTGAACGTTTTGTCAAAATTACTGACATCATCGAAACCAACCTCCTGAGCGATCGAAATGATCGTCATGCTTGTTGTTTCGAGAAGTTCCCTGGCAGCGTTCATTCGCAAGCTGTTGCGGTATTCAATAAAAGTCATCCCCGTCTGCTCTTTAAAGCTGGCTGTAAATGCAGACCGGCTCATATCGCAAAGGCGGCTGATCTGCTGCAGACTGATTTTGTGTGCGTAATGTTTCCTGATAAAGTGACAGATCTGCTCAATGACCCCTTTCTCTCTCTCCGCAGTAAGAGGGCTATCGCTGCTTTTTTCGTACCATCTGGAGAGATAAATGAACGTTTCGATCAACATCGCTTTAATCAGATATCGGTAGCCCGTTTGCTTCAGAAGATATTCTTGATTCATTCGATCAAAAAGAAGTGTCAGCTGAATTTGTTCAGAAGTCTGCAGTGACAGTCGCGATTGAAAATGGGTATCTTCACGGAAAAAAGGTTCAACGAAAAAGAAATCAATGAATTGAGTTGTTTTCGCCAGTAATTGCAGTTCTCTTCTCAAAAAGCGGGGCTGAAACATAATAATATAGATCTGCAGATGTGAATCGGGGTCGGCGTTGTAAGCATGGGGCGCGCCTGATTGAATGATGAATACGTCGCCTTTTTTTATTTTATAGCTGCTTTGTTGATAGAAATGATTTCCCTTTCCTGCAGCAACATAGATGAGTTCGATAAATTCATGAACGTGCGGCTCGCAAGGATCCCCTGGTTGTATTTCTTTAGAAGTTATATAAAAAGGGAATTCCCGGCTTTCCAGAAAATCTTCTTCTTCATACCGCTTCACCGTCATCAGCCGCCCTTCACCAGATCTTTGCCCGGCAGGTTTTCAAGGGAAAAGCCGAAAAAACGCGCCGACTTTTTACGGGCAGAAAAAGTGGACAATTCCATATTAATTCCTTAATGACCTTAAAACAACAAAAAGCCCTCCATTTAGCGGAGGGCTTTTTGTTACTTCGGATTGAATTATTTGTTTGACAGATTGTAAAATGATGCGTCGCCGAGGTATTCAGCGGAAGCATCAAGATCATCTTCAATTCTGATCAATTGGTTATATTTTGCAATCCGGTCAGTTCTTGCCAAAGATCCGGTCTTGATTTCGCCTGCGTTCGTTGCAACAACGATATCGGCGATTGACGTATCTTCCGTTTCACCTGAACGGTGTGAAACGACAGCTGTGTAGCCGGCTTTCTGAGCCATTTCAATAGCGTTCAGAGTTTCAGTCAGCGTACCGATCTGGTTAACTTTGATAAGGATCGCATTTGCAACGCCCATGTCAATACCTTTTTTCAGGTAATCCGTGTTGGTAACGAACAGATCGTCACCGACCAGCTGAACACGGTCGCCGAGTGCCTTAGTCAGCTTGGCCCAGCCTTCCCAGTCGTTTTCATCAAGACCGTCTTCAATCGAGATGATCGGGAATTCGTCAACGAGTTTTGTATAGTATTCAATCATTTCGTCAGTTGTTCTGACAACGCCTTCGCCTTTGAAGTTGTACTTGCCGTTTTCATACAATTCGGAAGAAGCCGGGTCAATTGCCAGTTTCACATCGACGCCCGGTTTGTAGCCGGCTTTTTCAATCGCTTCAACGATCGTCTGAAGCACTTCTTCATTGTTCTTAAGGTTAGGCGCGAAACCACCTTCGTCGCCGACAGCGGTCAGATGGCCTTTAGCAGCGAGTACTGATTTCAGAGCGTGGTAAACTTCAGCGCCGATGCGAACCGCTTCAGCAAGAGATTCAGCACCAACAGGCATAATCATGAATTCCTGGAAGTCAACGCTGTTATCCGCATGCTTTCCGCCGTTCAGAATGTTCATCATCGGTGTAGGAAGAACTTTGCTGTTAACGCCGCCCAAGTAGCGGTAAAGCGGGATGTCGAGTTCATCGGCAGCAGCGTTGGCGGCGGCCAGTGAAACACCGAGGATGGCGTTGGCGCCCAGCTTGCCTTTGTTTTCCGTACCATCGAGATCAATCATCGCCGTGTCAAGCGCAACCTGATCCAGCACTTCCATGCCGACAACTTCAGGAGCGATAATTTCATTAACATTTTTGACGGCCTTGAGAACACCCTTGCCGCCGTAACGGCTCTTGTCGCCATCACGCAATTCGACTGCTTCGTGTTCGCCGGTTGAAGCGCCGCTTGGAACAAGCGCGCGGCCCTTGCCGCCGGCCTCTGTATAAACTTCAACTTCAACAGTTGGATTGCCGCGCGAATCCAGTACTTCGCGTCCGTAAACTTCAACGATTTGAGACATACTTTATCTCTCCTTATTCGTCATTAATTTTTATTTCCGGAAATTCTCGACCGGAAAGCGGTCAATGTCCGGACAGAGAACCGCTCCCGGCGATTCATTCTTAGCTTCATTCCGGACCCTTCGTTTCAGAAAACGAAACCTTCAACTCCAGAAACCCTTCTGCCGCAAAGGATTATTTCCAGCGGAAATCAGGCTTTTGCACCTTCCAGTAAAGCTAGGAAAGATTCAGGCTGCAGGCTGGCGCCGCCGACCAAGGCACCGTCGATATCCGACTGTGCAAGGAAGTCGGCGATGTTGGCAGGTTTCACGCTGCCGCCGTACTGAATGCGTACTTTTTCAGCAGTTTCTTTGCCATAAATTCCGGCAACTGTCTCACGGATGAATGCACAAACTTCATTGGCGTCATCCGAAGAAGCGGATTTTCCTGTACCGATTGCCCAGATGGGTTCATAAGCAATGACAACGTCCGTTGCCTGATCACTCGGAACACCTGCAAAGGCTTTAGTGACCTGGTTTTTAACAACGGCCTGCCACCTTCCGCCTTCCCGTTCGTCAAGTGTTTCACCGACACAGACGATTGGAAGCAGGTGATGAGCGAAAGAAGCGAGGACTTTTTTGTTGACCGTATCATCGGTTTCAGCAAACATCGCTCTTCTTTCCGAGTGGCCGATGATGACATAATTTACACCCAGATCTTCCAGCATAACCGGGCTGACTTCTCCGGTGAAAGCCCCGGAATTTTCAAAGTGAACATTCTCAGCGCCGATCTTCAAATCGGACCCCTTTGCATCGGCAACGATGCGGTCAAGAGCGAGAAAAGGAGCGGCAACAACCGAATCAACAACGTCCGGTGAAGGAACTTTGTCCTTGACCGCTTCGACGAATTCGTGTGCTTCTCTGACCGTCTTATTCATTTTCCAGTTGCCGGCAATAATCGGTTTGCGTGACATATGTGACACCTTCCCTTTCTTGCAGTTACAGTCTTTGTTTACTTTCCGTTATTCTGCGTCGTCAAGCGCAGCAACACCAGGCAGTACCTTGCCTTCCATCAGTTCAAGCGAAGCGCCGCCGCCCGTCGAGATGTGGCTCATCTTGTCCGCGAGATGGAACTTTTCAACGGCCGCAGCAGAATCGCCGCCGCCGATGATCGTCGTGGCATCGGTCGCTTCGGCAAGAGCCTCGGCTACTTCAGCGGTACCCTTGGCGTAAGCATCCATTTCAAAAACGCCCATCGGTCCGTTCCATACAACAAGCTTGGATTTTTTGATTGCATCGGCGAACAATTCCACTGTTTTCGGTCCGATATCAAGACCCATCCAGCCGTCAGGAATCTGGTCGATATCAACCGTCTTCTTGTTGGCTGTTTCGGAAAATTCATCAGCAACAACGGCGTCAACAGGTGTCAGGAAGTTCACGCCTTTTTCTTTCGCCTGTTCCATGAATTTCTTGGCCAGATCCAATTTATCGGCGTCAAGAAGAGACTTGCCGATGCCGTAGCCCTTCGCCTTGATGAATGTGTAAGAAAGCCCGCCGCCGACAATCAGGTTGTCCACTTTGTCAAGCAGGTTTTCAATCACGCCGATTTTATCGGTGACTTTTGCTCCGCCGATAATCGCCGTAAACGGATGTTTTGGATTGTCAAGCGATGCCGCCATGACGGTCAGTTCCTTTTCCATCAGGAAGCCGGCAACGGCAGGAAGATAGTTTGCGATGCCTTCCGTTGACGCGTGAGCGCGGTGAGCGGAGCCGAATGCATCATTCACGTACACGTCTGCAAGTGAAGCAAATGCCTTGGCAAGTTCAGGATCGTTCTTCTTTTCGCCTTTTTCAAAACGAACGTTCTCGAGAAGGAGCACGTCGCCGTCCTGGAGCTTAGCGACAGCGGCTTCAACTTCAGGGCCGACGACTTCATCGGTCTTGGCGACCGGTTTGCCGAGCAATTCGCTCAGACGTTCAGCCACCGGATTCATCCGGAGCGATTCCTTGTTGTCCGCCGTCGGACGGCCGAGGTGAGAAGCAAGAATGACTTTAGCGCCATTTTCAATTAAGTATTTGATGGTCGGAATTGCAGCGCGGATACGTGTATCATCCGTAACCGTCGTGCCGTCAAGCGGAACATTGAAGTCAACGCGGCAAAAAACTCTTTTTCCCTTAACGTCAATGTCGCGAACGGTTTTCTTTGCCATGCCAAAACCCTCTTTCCACTTTTAATTCATAAGAAAAACCGGGAAAAACCGGCCGGTGTACCGGCCGCCCAGGATTTCTTTATGCTGATGTCCTTTTTCAAAGGAAGCATCAGTATAAAATAGCGGAAACAGTACTGTTTCCGCTATTCAGGTTCTATTCAAAAATTTCTTGCTAAATTATTTTGCGAGCTTAGCGAAGTATTCAAGCGTTCTGACCAGCTGAGAAGTGTAGGACATTTCGTTGTCGTACCATGAAACGGTCTGAACCAGCTGCTTGCCGTCGACTTCGAGGATTTTTGTCTGAGTTGCGTCAAACAATGAGCCGTATGTCATGCCGATGATGTCGGAAGAAACGATCGGGTCTTCATTGTAGCCGAAAGATTCGTTAGCTGCAGCTTTCATGGCTTCGTTAACTTCTTCAACCGTTACGTTCTTCTTGAGTGTAGAGTAAAGCAGAGTCGTGGAACCGGATTTTACAGGAACACGCTGAGCGGAACCGTCGAGTTTGCCTTTCAGATCAGGGATAACGAGAGCGATTGCTTTAGCGGCACCCGTAGAAGCCGGAACGATGTTTTCTGCGGCAGCGCGGGCACGGCGCAGGTCGCCGCCTCTATGCGGGCCGTCAAGAGTCATCTGGTCGCCTGTGTAAGCGTGGATCGTCGTCATCAGGCCTTTTTCAATGCCGAATTTATCGTTAAGAACTTTCGCCATAGGAGCCAGGCAGTTGGTTGTACATGAAGCGCCTGAAATAACTGTTTCAGTGCCGTCAAGCGTATCATTGTTTGTATTGAAAACGATCGTCTTCAGGTCGCCCTTTGCCGGAGCAGAGATAACGACTTTCTTAGCGCCTGCCTTGATGTGCGCTTCAGCCTTATCTTTTGCAGTGAAGAAGCCTGTGCATTCAAGGACGATATCAACGCCAAGTTCGCCCCAAGGAAGTTCTTCAGGATTTCTGTTTGCGAGAACCTGAACTTTTTTGCCGTTAACTACGAAGTAGCCTTCTTCAACCTTGACTTCGCCGTTGAAGCGTCCCTGAGTTGTATCGTATTTCAGCAGGTTTGCAAGCATTGCCGGATCTGTCAGGTCGTTAACCGCAACAACTTCCAATTCCGGAACGTCCTGAATTCTTCTGAAAGCCAGACGACCGATACGACCGAAACCGTTAATACCAACTTTAACTGTCATAACAATAATGACCTCCTAAATGGTTTGAAAATTTTTTAAAATCTCTTGTGCAGCGCCTTCATCCGTGATCAGCACGGAATCAGGGCCTTTCTTGAAGTAAGCCTCGATTGCCTCAGCCTTAGACTTGCCCCCGGCTACGGCAATGACTGCCCGCGCCCCGAAAAGATCCTCCCATTGCAGTCCAATCGTCTGGACCTTATGGATGACACGGCCGGTTCGATCAAAGAAATAGCCAAAAGCCTCGGCCACAGCATGTTCCGTATCGACCCGCTTAAGAAACTCTTCACCGGAATGACGGCGGATAGCCATCGTTTTTGCGCTGCCTATGCCATGAACGACAATCGTCGCACCATGAACGAGCTGCAAAACCCTGTGAATGCTGGGCTCTTCAATCAGACTGTGATAGGATTCATCACTGAGCTGATCCGGAACGTGGAGCAGATGATAGCGACCTTCAGCCTTTTCGGCCATCTTAGCGCAGATCGTATTCGCCTGATTTTCGACCTTCACGCCCAGGCCGCCTCTCGCCGACACAAACAGCAGATCCTGATGTGCCTTCTTCAGCGGATGCATCATTTCCGCGGCTGCCGCAAGTGTCGAACCTCCGGTAACCGCTATGATGTTCTTTGCGCCGAGACAGCGCTCGATTTCCCGGACGCAGGCCAGCCCAAGCTCATTCTTGACCAGCGCGTACTGATCGCTGTCGCCGGAAACAACAACTGCCTTGGATACGCCGAGCACGTCTTCCAACTTCTTTTCCATGTCCTTCAATCCGGAGATATCCTTCATCACTTTTCCCAGTGACTTTACAATGGCCTCTCCGTCATTCGTCAAACACATGCCGCTTGAAGCCATATGGATGAGGCCTTGCTGGCTGAGAAACGTGACTTCGCCGCGCAGCACGCGTTCCGTCATCCCAAGGTGGGAAGACAGGCTTCGTCTGCCTATAGGCTGAAGAATATGCAGCGACTGAAGAATACGGTAGCGGCCGGACATTATGTCTAAGACATCAGGGATGAGCTTTTTCTGAAGATCAAGCAAGCGTTCCACAGCGTCCCCCTCAATCGACCGCGAACGGCCTTGAAATGTCCCACATAGTCATTTTATGTCCCATCTGCTCCATGACCATAATAACAACTTTCAACAGCGTTTACAAGTAAAAACATGTAAAACTTTTATGTGATCTTTTTAATGACGCAAAAATGTCACATATGAAAAGAAAGCTGTTACTACGCGGAATTAGAGGACTTTTAACTATCTGCGAATTTCGAAAAATGTCACTTTTTCATTCTGTTTCTGCCTACTCCCGACTCTTCAGACGCATCCGTCGTCCAAGTTGAGTATTCCCCTGATTCGACACATTAAAACACTGAAAACGTTATATTCATTTCGATAAGTGTAATTAAAGGGACTCTACTTGTCCCAATAGAAACATGTATCTGCTTCCGCAATTGACAATCGGCCTGCTCGTTTTTGCGATCTACAAAGCGTGGATTGATTTTATTTGGATACCCTTCGCTGGACGGTTGAACCGATACCGCAAGCCCGGCGGTACTTGGTCACGGCTCTTCTGGAGCAGTGAAGCCCCTCTTCAGCCAGCAGACCGGCCAGGCGCTGATCGGAAAGAGGGCTTCTCCTGTCCTCCCGGTCAATCAGGTGCCTGATCCGTGACTGAATGTGAAACACCGAAGCGCCGCCCTTATCTGTTTTTAGACCCCTGACAAAAAATTTTTTCAGGGGGAAAAGCCCGTACGGGGTCTGTACATATTTGTTTGCTACTGCCCGGCTGACTGTCGATTCGTGAACGGACAGTTTCTCCGCCGCGTTTTTCATTGTAAAGGGTTGAAGTTGATCATTTTCCCCGGTCATAAAATAGAGTTTTTGCTTATCGGCAAGCATTTCGGCCAGCGACATGATGGTCTGTTTTCTTCTCGAAACACCAGCCAGCAGCCAGTCCGCCTCTTCGATCTTTTCACGGAGATACCGTTTCGTCTCTTCGTCCGCTGTTTTCAGATACTGCTGATAATCCTGGCGGTCAATAGTTATCTTCGGCAGAAAGCCATCCTCAAGTTCGCACACGAGCCCGCCGTCACGCTCAGCAATGGTCACGTCCGGTACCACATAATGGGGTTTCTCAGCCTGAATAGTATTCACCGGCACCGGTGCCAGTGACCGGATCGCCGCCACCGCATCAAGAACCGACTCTTCCGTTGTTCCGAGAATTTCGGCCAGCCCGGTCCAATCCCCGGTCAGAAAGCAGTCGCAGTAATCGGACAGGATCGACTCGGCGAGCGGCAGACGCGGTGTTTTTCTCCTCAGCTGGAGCAGCAGACACTCGGGAAGGGACCTTGCGCCGACTCCGGCCGGCTCAAGCGACTGAACCAGCGCCAGCGCTTCTTCGACCTCCGGAAGATCCAGCTCAAATCGGCTGAGCAAATCTTCCGGATCTTCATCCAGATAGCCATTGTCGTTTAAACAGTCGATCAAAGCGTCTGCAGCAGCCATGCTTTTTTTGCTCAGCCGAAGCTGATGGAGATCCTGATGGAGCAATTCGCGAAAGTCGCTCGTCCCCGCTATTGTCTCCTCGATCACGTCCGTTGTACTCTTTATCCCGTCCCCGGTCGGATAGGAAAGATAATCCGTCTGAAAGCCGGATTCTTCGACGTGCAAAAGGGGATTTTCGAGTGCCTTTTCATGAATATACTGGGAGAGTTCTTCATTGTTAAACTGCAGCAGCGTCACCGACTGATACAATGCCGGCGCCATCTTAAGCTTCAGCGATTGTTTCTGAACCAGTGCAAGGCCCATTCCGCTCACCTCTTTGTCTTTATTATACCAATGAGTTTGCAAGCCGGCTACGCTTTCATTTGAAAAATGAGCGTCCGGCCAGCCTCTTCAGCATGCTGAACACGGGGAGATAAAAATAAAAAGGACCTTCCGCTTTAACACGGAAAGCCCGGAGTAATCAGCAATGCGGTTTCGGAAAGCAGGGACGCCCGCACTGCACGTCATAATGGCACTCATCGCACGTCTGGGACAGCGTGTGCGGATAATAATGCTGATGTTCATAGATAAAGTGGGTCATAATCTGAGTATGCATCGGATGAATGTGCTGAACGATCACCGGTTTATAAACATGTTCAACATTCACACTCTCCGGATCGTAGATTGAACCTGCCTGCTTCGGCGGACAGTGGAGTTCGTTGACCGGGCACGCCGCAGGTAACCCGGCCGGTTTTGCTCCGTACGGACCCATCATTCCCTTGGTGCCTTTCACATGTTCTGGCGCAACCAGGGGATTGGCAACAGGCAGATTCGGTTCCGGTTTGATCGCCGGCATCTTGGCATAGGGATTTGCCGGCATCGGTTTAATTGGATAAGGTGAAACCTCCATAATTTTTGTTCCTCCTCGTCATTTAAAGTACACTAATAACCTATGTTCTGGGGATTAGCCTCGCCCTAATGAGAACACCTAATTTTACGGGCTCCGCCGAAATTGGGCAGTTTGCGGAGGCAACTCAGAAAATCAGCCGGTCAATCATTAAAAAACCAGCGAATTTAGTAAAAGGTCTTGCAAAATCTGAGACAATCGCTTAATATAGATAAATGTCAGTGAAATAAATCTTTTACGGTTTTGCGCTCGTAGCTCAGGTGGATAGAGCAATGGTTTCCGGTACCATGTGTCGGGGGTTCGAATCCTCTCGAGCGCATTTTTAAGAAAGTAGCAATGTTTGTATTTGCGGCACCTCTGAGTGGACACTCAGAGGTGCCGCTTTTTTATTTATGTCATGCGGCCATAAAATGATTGCTGATTGTGCCGTCTCCTCATACTGGATCTCAGTTAGATTGAACAAACCAATGAAAATGGGGCGGATTTTCTTCATACGGTGACCATTGAAGCCATTTAATCATCATCCTCACAGTCGGAAGCCGTTTTCCATCTGTTCACAGGCACACGCCACAGGACAATCGGCAGTAAAGAGCGGAGAATCTACAGTAATGCTTAAAGAATCAACAGTAAAGAGCAGATAATCTACAGTAATGCTTAAAGAATCAACAGTAAACGGCCTGCAATCAACAAGTGTGAATAGTCAGATTTCACTTTGGGCTTTTAAATGGCTACTACCTGTTAAAATTCAGAGGGAGCAGAACGATAATTTTAGTTTTAATAATTGAAGACGTGTTGCCGACTTCAATGGGCAAGTGGGATAATCATAGAACTATTTTTATGAAATTTGTATTTAAACAATAAGCAAAGTTTAAGAAATACTTAAGAAAAAAAGATGAAAATAGCCGTATGATTAACCAATAAGTCCCGCAGCAAAGATGATTATTTTTCTGTCAAATCAAAAAGTCCGAAAGTTATGCTTCGTTTGGACGTGAATGAAAACAAATATCCAGTTGAAAAGGAGTCACACATTGAAAAAGGTGACAGTAGGCATTCTATTTGGAGGGAACTCAGCAGAATATAAGGTCTCCTTAAAATCTGCTTATTCGATCATCACCAACCTTGATCCTGCAAAATATGAGTTAATACTGATTGGTATTACGAAGGACGGCGTATGGAAGCGATATGATGGTCCATTTGAAGCCATTCCGCAGGATACGTGGAGCGATTCGGACTGCACGCCGGTTGCAATATTGCCAGACCCCGGTCTTCATGGCATTTTAATGAAATCCGAGGGCATGTTCACGCGTACACATTTAGATGTCGTTTTTCCGGTATTGCACGGAAAAAACGGTGAGGACGGGACGATCCAAAGCCTCTTGCAACTGGCGGACATCCCCTGCGTTGGCTGTGGCGTTTTAAGTTCTGCCATGTGCATGGACAAGGATATTTCACACCGTATTGTAAAGGATGCAGGTATTCGTGTCCCTGAGACTGTAGTACTCACAGGATCCGTTTCAAAAGAACAATTGGATGAACTCATCACGGGTTTCCGTTATCCAGTCTTCGTTAAACCCGCGAATGGAGGCTCTTCGTTCGGCGTCAATAAAGTTGTGGATTCTTCCGGACTTCTGGAAGCAGTTATTGAAGCACAGAATTATGACAGTAAGGTCTGTATCGAAGAAGCAATCGATGGCTGCGAGGTCGGATGCGCCATTCTTGGAAATGTGGATGACCTGACTGTTGGCGAAGTGGATCAAATTGTACTGTCTCACGGCTTTTTCCGTATTCATCAGGAATCTCAACCTGAAAAAGAATCCGAGAATTCAACGATTCGTGTGCCAGCCGAGATTCCGCAGGAAGTACAAGCGCAAATTAAACAAACGGCCAGAGATATTTTCCGTGCACTTGGATGTGCAGGGTTGGCGCGTGTAGACATGTTCCTTACGCTTGATCACGAAGTGGTCTTTAATGAAGTGAATACAATGCCGGGATTCACCAATTACAGCCGTTACCCGCGAATGATGAAGGCAGCCGGCATCAGCATTGCCCAAATTGCAGACAGAGCCATTCAATTAGCGCTCCTAAACTGCAGAACGGCCGGTCGGGCCGAGTGAAATTAATAGTTTTGCAAGCGCAGGATGTTGGAAAAAGAACTCTTGTTTTAGTGAATTCTGCTCATGATAGAAAAAAGCAATAATAAGAAAAGGTGGGATAGTTAATCTTTTTAATAAAAGACCAGCATGACAGCTGATCTTTTATTTTTCGGTTCAAAAATTTGACCTATATTGACCTTTAGGGTATGATAAGTTTTGGTTACAGTAAAGCATCATACTTCAATTAAAAAGGGGGTTCGTTCAATGCCTTTAATTCCTACAGTCATTGAGCAGACAAACCGCGGTGAACGCGCGTATGACATTTATTCCCGCTTGCTGAAGGACCGTATCATCATGCTTGGCACAGCAATTGACGATAATGTGGCCAATGCCGTTGTCGCCCAATTGCTTTTCCTCGCAGCGGAAGATTCGGAAAAAGATATCTCGCTTTATATCAACAGTCCCGGCGGGTCGATAACTGCCGGCATGGCGATTTACGATACGATGCAGTACATCAAGCCTAAAGTGTCGACCATCTGTATCGGCATGGCTGCATCCATGGGCAGCTTCCTGCTGACCGCCGGAGAAATCGGCAAACGCTATGCCCTTCCGAACAGTGAAATCATGATTCACCAGCCGCTCGGCGGGATGCAGGGACAAGCTTCAGATATGGAAATTCACGCCAAACGAATTCTCAAGATTCGTGAGAAACTGAACCATATCTATGCGGAAAGAACGGGTCAGCCGTACGAAGTTATTTCGCGTGATACCGACCGTGACAACTTCATGTCCGCTGAAGATGCCAAAAAATACGGTCTGATTGATGAAATACTGACAACGGCAAAATAAACGCCGGATTTCAGAATCATTGCTTCGATCAGCCGGAATTAAAAAGCTCCGTTTTCGATACAGGAAAACGGAGCTTTTTTTAGTGATTATTTTCAATAAACGATGCCAGTCTCGCAACCGCCTCCTGCTCATCGGGGCCATCCGCCCTTATGACGACCACTTCCCCGAATGCCGGCGCGATGCTCATGACACCCATAATGCTTTTTACATTGACCACTTTGCCGTCGTTTTTAAGTGTTACATGAGCATGAAAGCGGTTAGCTTCCTGGACAAACAAAGCGGCGGGGCGCGCCTGAAGTCCCTCCCTCAGCTGCACAGTGACTGTTTTTTCTACCACTTGATCCCCCCCTTTCCGATATCGCCTCTTCCGTTCGTTGACTAATTTTATTGCTCGCTTTTCCGGATACTGCTGGCAATTGCGTTAATTTTTCGAAAGCGGTGATTGATTCCCGATTTGCTGATCGGCTCACCATTGACGAGTTCGCCAAGTTCCTTCAAGGTCACATCGGGATGCCTAAGCCTGAGTTCGGCAATCTCTCTCAGTTTGTCCGGAAGTTCTTCAAGGCCGATACTTTTTTCAATCAGGCGTATGTTTTCCATCTGTTTCATCGCGGCACTGACCGTCTTGTTCAGATTCGCTGTCTCGCAGTTGACGAGCCGGTTCACCGAGTTGCGCATGTCCTTGACGATACGTATATCTTCAAAGTAGAACAGAGCCTTGTTCGCTCCGATAATACTGAGAAAATCGGTGATTTTTTCCCCTTCTTTCATGTAGATAATAAAACCGTTTTTTCTGGCGAGTACCTTAACATTCAGATCAAAGGTATTCATCAGTTTTGCCAAAGAATACGTATGTTCTTCATAGTTTGAAAAAATCTCAAGATGGTAGGAAGACTCAGGGTGATTGAGCGATCCTCCGGCAAGGAATGCTCCGCGAAGGTAGGATCGCAGGCAGCATTCCTTTTCGACAAGTTCCGGGGCGATCTCCCGTGTAAACTGCCCGTTATCATCAATAATTTTCAGGTCCCGGAGAAACGGCCTCGCCGGCTCTTTCAGCCGGACGATATAAACATTATTTTTTTTCAGACGCATCTTCCTGCGGACAAGAATCTCAATCTGATAGTTGTAGGCCTGCTTGATCAGCCGGTAAATCCTCCGTGAAATCGCCGCGTTTTCCGTCGCAATGTCAAGTTCAACATGCTTGTTCCGAATCGATACGAATCCATTCATTCGGGTCAGCGCGGCCAGTTCCGCCCGTGCGCAGCAGTCGTCAACTTCCAGCATGGTTAATTCTTTTTTCGTATCTGCTGCAAAAGACATCGCAAGACCTCCAGACCTTCACACTTTTTTCTCGGAAAACAGGGTCATCAGAAGGCTGGCGATTGCCGCCTCATTGTGGCGGATCACGCCCCCCGCCGTCTTAATCAGAGGTGCGCTGATCACATCAATTCCCTGTGCCTCGAGTTTTTCTCTATCTACAGAAACCGGTTCAGCCTCTTCGATGGCATAACGCTTCAGAATGTCCGGTGCAATAGGTTTATTATTGACGATGATCGTGTCGATAAACGGCTTCCTGACGTGCCGGTTAATCACGGCAATATGATCGGATGCGGAAAAGCCGTCCGTTTCTCCTTTCTGGGTCATAACATTGCAGACATAGACTTTCCGTGCTCCCGATTGGTTAATCTCATCGGCAAGCTCCGGCACAAGCAGGTTTGGAATGACGCTCGTATACAGACTTCCCGGTCCGAGCGTGATCACATCCGCCTCTCTGATTGCTTTCACGCTTTCAGGCAGCGGCTGGATATCATCCGGTTTCAGAAAAACATGTTTGATTTTCTTATTCGCTTTGGGGATGCGAGATTCCCCCTCGACAATGCTTCCGTCACTCATCACTGCGCCGAGAACGATACTTTGATCGGCGGCGGGAAGTACTTCCCCGTGAACATTTAGAATGTGGCTCATTTCACGAACACCTTTGACAAAATCACCGGTGATCGATGTGAGAGCGGCAATCAGCAGATTCCCCAGAGAATGCCCATTCAGACCACTGTCGGTCCTGAAACGATGCTGAAGGAGCTTTTCAAACACTGGTTCAATATCGGATAATGAAACAAGTACGTTCCGGATATCTCCCGGAGGAGGAATCTGCAGCTCATTTCTGAGCATGCCGCTGCTCCCCCCGTCATCAGCCACGGTAACGATCGCTGTAATATCGACGGGGTACTTTTTCAGACCGCGGAGTACTGCCGGCAGTCCTGTTCCACCGCCGATCGCGACGACTTTTTTTCGATTGGCCATTTTTGTTTATTTCCCTTTCTCAATGTCCCGGTGCGATACATTGGTCGGATAATTTTCAGACAGCTTTTTACAAATCCACTCGGCAAGAGCGACAGAGCGGTGCTTTCCTCCCGTGCACCCGATGGCAATCACCAGCTGCCCCTTGCCTTCACGTTTATATTGCGGCAGCATGAAGGAAAGCAGATCCATCAGTTTTCCGAGAAATTGATGTGTTTCCGTCCACTTCAGCACATACTCGGAGACATCCTGATCCAGCCCGGTCCTCGCGCGCATATGCTGCACATAGTAGGGGTTGGGCAGAAAACGGACGTCAAAAACGAGATCGGCGTCAATCGGAAGCCCGTACTTGAAACCGAACGACAGCAGATTGACGCGGAATGTCTCGCTCTCACTGCCAAATTCACTGATGATCCGATCGCGCAGCTGACGCGGGCTCATATCCGTCGTATCAATATAATACTGGGCGAGACCCTTCACTTCTTCGAGCTTTTTCCGTTCAAGCCGGATACCTTCGATCGGGCGCCCCATCTGCGATAGAGGATGTGAACGGCGAGTTTCTTTGTATCTTCGGACGAGCGTCTGATCCTTTGCATCCAGAAACAATATTTTTGGTCTGATTTTTTCAGCCTTGCTGAAGGCATCGAGTGAGGAAAAGAGTGAGTCGAAAAATTCACGGCCGCGCAAATCCATCACTAATGCCACTTTATTCAATTTGTCCGAATCGGAATCTTCAATCAGATCGATGAACTTAGGCATCAAGGTCGGCGGAAGATTATCAATGCAGAAATATCCCAGATCCTCAAAAATCCGTGTCGCCACCGTCTTTCCGGCACCCGACATTCCGGTAATAATCACCACTTGAATGTCCTTCATCCTTCATCCGTCCCGTCAACAGTAAATTCATTAAAAAAGCGCAGTCATGATCCGGCTCAAAAAAATCGGTTCAGCCGGTTTTGAAAATGAATCGCTTTGTTTACAGTATACTCGAAAATCGAGGGTTCAGAAAGTGAAAGAATGCCCTCCTGAACCCTCGCACTCTATGTCGGCCCCCGTTGGAAGAAGAATGCTGTTTAAATACAGGTCAAAAATCCGCGAGTCCTTTTTGAATTTTTTCTTATACTAAATTCCGCTGATCTTTTCATACTTCCTTATTTGTACAAAAAAAACGACACGTGCTCATCGACGTGTCAGCTAATATTAACTTATATAAAAAGGGGGTCAATTTCTATTTTATATTAATCCTTTTACATTTCAGAACCATTACATGCAGATTAAAGAGTGATGAAAAGGCCTGCTCATTCCGCCGAATCGGCCGGTACTAGGGACACGGCGGAACGGATAGCCGGATTATCCCCTATTTTTCTCCTGCGACGTTCAGCCTACTGCGGAGGCATCCTTCATCTTTTCCACATATTTCTGCGCGTTATCTGCTGCGATGCTGCCGTCTCCCGTCGCGGTGACGATCTGACGAAGCTCTTTCTGGCGGACATCTCCTGCCGCAAAAATACCCGGGATACTTGTTTCCATCTTCTCGTTGGTCATGATATAGCCTTGTTCATCGGTAATACCGAGATTTTCAACTGCTTTCGAAAGTGGATCCATTCCGACGTAGATAAAAACGCCATCTACCGGATATTCCGATTCTTCACCGGTTTTCGTATTACGAAGCGCCAGGCCGGAAACTTTTCCGTCTTTGCCGTTGATTTTTGTGCAGACCGTATCCCAGATAAAGTCCACTTTTTCATTGTTGAACGCGCGATTCTGCAAAATCTTCTGCGCGCGCAGCTTATCACGGCGATGGATAATCGTTACCCCGGAAGCAAAGCGAGTCAGATAGGTCCCTTCTTCGACTGCGGAATCACCGCCCCCGATTACGGCCAGCTTCTTTTCCTTGAAAAAAGCCCCGTCACAGACCGCACAATAGGAAACGCCGCGACCCGCAAACTCCTTCTCTCCGGGAACGCCCAGTTTTCGGTATTCCGCTCCCGTCGTCACGATCACTGTAACCGCTTTGTATTCTTTATTACCGCAGACAACCGTTTTATAGTCTTTTCCGTCTTTGATTTCCCTGATGTCGCCATAGGCATATTCGGCACCGAATTTTTTGGCGTGCTCGAACATTTTATTCGAAAGATCCGGTCCGAGAATCGATTCAAAGCCCGGATAATTTTCCACCGCTTCGGTGTTTGCCATCTGACCGCCGGGTATTCCCCTTTCGATCATTAGAGTCGACATATTTGAACGAGCAGCGTATACGGCGGCCGTCATGCCGGCGGGACCCGCTCCTGCAATAATTACGTCATAAATCTTTTCTTCTTCCGCCAATTTGATCCCGTCCTTTCTCAGATTGATCATTATATCTTAATATCATCTGCCGGTTTGATAATTCCATGCTAAAGAATACAGGATGCAAAGTCCAGAATATTGCTCAAATGTGCGAGCCGCTCAGAGCCAGACCATACCGTCTTCCCACTGTTTATCCAAGGCCGCCGCCAGTTCGCCGACATGCTTGCGCAGCCGGTATACCGTCGTACCGAGCTCGTCTGCAATTTCTTTCTGTGACGTGCGCTCCCCGAATTCCTTTTTCCATAAATAAAGGAGCGCCGCCGCCCATCCGCTGCAGTCTGTATTTCCGGACGGACCGATGACCGAGTCGACCACCGACCAAAAGCTGTACAGTTCAGGATTCTTCAGTGCCTCTTTTTTCCCGCCGACGCGGATTTCCACCTGACGCATGATCTGAAGCCGCATATCGGGTTTTTCCGCCCGGCGTTCCTCGAGCAGTCTCCGGGCGGTTCCTTTAACAACAAAATCCGTTCCTTTGTCGGCAACTTCCGCAAGCGTTGCTTCATCACCCTTGCTGGCGAGATAAAACAGTGAAAAGAGCTGGTAGGCACGATTGCCTTCCCACACTTCTTTTTTGATCAGATCCATCACCATGAAATTATCCTGTGCGTCCGGTTCAAACATCATATTCTGAATTTTACTGTATTTGAACGGATGGAACGGTTTGCCGCTGAAGTAGTCCACCTGTCTCCAATTGCGTTCTGCCAGTTCCTGATCGCCTGTATGGTAGGCGGCGAGCGCCATCCAGAAACAGAAAACCTGGTCGCAACGCGCTCCCTTTCGTTCAGCGGTCTTCAGCCAGCGGGAGGCCTTTTCATAATCACCGACATAGAGATACGTCGACCCCAGTTTCCCGCAATGCTCCGGAAGCAGCGGGTACAGACGGTCAAGCCTGTGCATCACTTTTGTCAAATTATCACTGTCATCCAGCTGATAGAAAAAAGTAGCCAAGTTGCATAATGCGTGAATATTGCCCGGATCCTTTTCCAGCACCCATTCAGCCGCTTTCAGTGCCATTCCCGTCACGCCCATCGAAAAATAGGCGATTGCCAGATTGTTCTGAGCGGCAAGAAAATTGGGTTCATCTTTAATCACTTTCTTGAAAAGACTGACTGCTTCTTCGAAATGCCCGCGTTCAAGCGCAAGCCTGCCCCGCTCATGAATGCTGATATAAGCCGATTCCTCAGTGTCGATGTCTTCTATTTCTTCGGCCAGCATCCGGTACAGTTCCAGAGCCTCCTGTTTGAACGCACCGTCCGGTTCCACCGCCAGATAGGTGCTGACCTCATCCAGAGCCTCCTGAAAATCTCCGAGATAGGCATAATTATTCGCCAGAAAAAAATAGCATTCCGTCAATTTATCATCAAGTTCATAAACCACTTTTTTCAGCAGATTTATTGATGTTTCATATTCTTCCAGCTCAGAAAGGATGGCCGCCTGTTGGCAGAGATATTCCACTTCATTCGGTTTAAATTTAAGCGCGCGATTGAGATACTTGCTTGCACGCTCCAGATCGCCTTTTTGGTAGCAGACCATTCCCTTTTGGTAGAAAAATTCGCCGTCATGGTGAAATGAAATGACACGCGCCTTTTTCCGTTGGTTTACCTCTTTCATCGATTCATGATCCCCCGTAAAACACAATTATTATACTAGAACCAGTATAGCATATTTGAAATCGCCAATGGCAAAATCCTTAGGGGAGGAACGATGGAAAGTGCAGCTGACCCCTTCCGAACTGTCGAAAGACCGAACATTAACGGTATGGCTGCCGCCCATGCCGGGCGCATGCGAAAAAAGACCGTAGCACGCTGCGGTCTTTCATTTGTACTATAAGAAAGTATAAAACTTCTTAAAGGCTATAGTATAAGCGTAACTAAGGCAACGCCTGCGCCAAAGGCCTGGCGAAGCCAAGTTTTCTAATAAGTTTTCTAATAAGTTTTCTAATATGTTTCTAGAAGAGCACTTCGGCAGCCGGCAAAACCGATCATCCGCTTCTTTCCTTACTTTAAGACGCTGCCTTTGCTTTAGTCTTTGTATTCAGATCCGTTGGCTCCGGTTTATGAAACCATCCGCCAACCGTTCTGCGGATCCACGGGATTACCCAATAGTCGCCGCCCAATTTACCTGCATTGAAGCCAGCGACGACAATAAACATACCGATCAGGATATCAAGAGGGTTACTCGAAACGGTTCCGGCAAAAAGAAAGGTAAAATTCATGAGCAACGCGAAAAACGCCGCGGCCGTAGTCAGTGTTCCAAGAAGCAGCCCCAGTCCGATCAGCAGCTCGCCCCACTTCACGATGAAGCTGAAAAAGCCCGCTCCCGGAAGTGCCACGTGGCTCAGGAATGCGTTAAACGGACCGTACAATATATTTCCTCCAGGTCCGGTCACCGGATGAGAGGCCGCATTCTTCAAATAGCCGGCAGCACTGAACGGCGGTGTCCCGAATACTTTTTCCACTCCGCCGGAGAACCATGACCAGCCTAACCAGAGACGTAAAAAAAGTAAAATGACTGAAGACGTTTTGCTCGTACGCAACCAATTCACCATTTTCTTTTCCCCCTTTCCCAAATGATGACGCTTACATTTTATAGTGCGTCAGCAGGTGTCTTGCGATCACCCACTTACTTTATACAACTTTCGGTCAGTAAATAATGTGATATTAGTCACATCCGAGCCGGTATTTTACACCCTTGAACCTGTATTAATAAAGTTTGTTCACTTATAAATCCTTCAGCTGATCCTGGATTCCAACTTTTTAAAAATGAGTCACAGTGACCGGCTGCCTGCCTTATGAATAAGGCCCAGAAGATCGCTCATCTTATCCAGCAGAAAATCTGGCCGCATATTTTCCAAAACCGCGCGGCCTTTCATCGACCAGCCCACACCGGCCGTACGGACATGCGCTCTTTGCCCCGCCTGGATATCAGAAGGACTGTCTCCGACCATCAGTGTCACTTCCGGCTCTGCCGCCAGATTCTTCATGGCTTTTTCAACAGGTTCAGGATCGGGCTTGAGACGCGTCACATCGTCGCTCGTTACGACCGTATCAAAATAATCGGCAATCTGTGCGAATTCAAGTCCTTTGTTCACCATATCCCGTTTCTTTGTCGTGACGACTCCCAAAGCGCAGCCTTGATCACGGAGTTGTCCCAGCGTCTCTCGCACGTACGGGAACTCACTTACCATCTGATCGTGAAAATGGCTGTTGTGCTTTCTGTAGATCGCAATCATCTCATCGGTTTGACGGGCATCTATATGATTAAAACTGACTTCAAGCGGTTCACCGATAAATGGAATCAAGTCTTTGCGCGTATATCTTCCCGGGAAAAAGCGCTCCAAGGTATACTGAAAAGAGGCAAGAATCAATTCGTTTGTATTAATCAGCGTGCCGTCCAGATCAAATAATACGGTTTGTATCAATGTGAAACACTCCTGTTCATTTTAAGCCGGTCTTCTAAACTACTCAGTCCAGATAACGCGGGCGTTTTTCTTTCCTGAGCCGCCAGTAAAGAATGAGGCCCGTTCCGACAATAATCAGTACCCAAGCGAGCCATTGGGATACACGAAGCGGTCCCAGCATCAGACTGTCTGTGCGCAGTCCCTCAATATAGCTTCTGCCGATGGCGTACCAGATGACATAGGACATGAACAGTTCTCCCCGCTGAAGGTTCACGCGTCTTAAAATAAGCAGGAGGATAAATCCAATAAAATCCCAGACCGATTCATAAAGAAAAGTCGGTATGTAGTAAGTGCCGTTGATATACATTTGATTAATGATAAAGGTAGGTAAATGCATGTTTTCCAGCGCGGCGCGAGTGGTCGGTCCGCCATGGGCCTCCTGGTTCATAAAATTGCCCCAGCGTCCGATCGCCTGTCCAAGAATGACGCTCGGCGCCGCGATATCGGCCACTTTCCAGAAGGAGAGCCCCCGCACTGCACAAAAAACTACCGTCGTCGCAACTGCACCGATCAGCGCGCCGTAGATGGCGATTCCTCCGTTCCAGATCGCAATGATTTGAGCAGGATGCTGAGCATAATAGGACCATTCAAAGACCACATAATAAATGCGCGCGCAAACGATCGCAATCGGTGCCGCAACTAAAATCAAATCAATGAATGTATTTCCGGGGAGACCCCGTTTTCGCTCTTCTCTCATGGCCAGAAGCAGCCCGAGCAGCGCGCCCGTTGCGATAATAATTCCGTACCAGTAAATGTGGATCGGCCCCAGCTGAACAGCAACCCGATTTAAAGGTTCAATTGTCTGTCCCATCTCTTTTTTCACCTCAAAGTTGTAGATTCATGGGTGCTCATCGCTCGTGCAGCGTGTCATTTAACCGGTCCGAAAATTGCTGTGCTGCATGGTAGCCCATATTTTTCAAACGATAGTTCATTGCTGCAACTTCGATGATTACGGCTAGATTTCGTCCGGGACGGACAGGCAGCACGAGTCTCGGAACCTCCGTGTCAATGAGTCTGATCTTTTCTTCGTCAAGCCCCAGCCGGTCATAGACTTTGGCCTGATCCCAGAGTTCAAGATGGATCACAAGGGAAACCCGTTTATAGTTCCGGACCGCACCTGCCCCGAACAGTGTCATCACATTGATGATGCCGAGTCCGCGTATTTCCAGAAGATGCTGAATCAGCTCCGGCGCGTTTCCGACCAGTTCGGACTCTCCCTCCTGGCGGATTTCGACAGAATCATCGGCGACAAGCCGGTGACCCCTTTTCACAAGCTCCAGGGCGGTTTCACTTTTCCCGACGCCGCTCTCACCGGTTATGAGCACACCGACACCATAGACATCCACAAGAACGCCGTGAACGGCCGTCATCGGCGCCAAGCGAGATTCCAAATAATTGGTAATCATGCTGCTCAGCCGTGTTGTTTTCATTTTCGACTGCAGAATAGGAACGTTCCGTTTGTTCGATGAAATGATAAACTCCTGCGGCACTTCGATACCGCGCGAGATGACGATACATGGAGTCTGCGACGTACAGATCTGGGAGGTGCGTCTGTAGCGTTCATCCACACTCAGCTCGTTGAAAAACGAGAGCTCGGTTCGGCCAAGAAGCTGCAGGCGGCGCCTCGGATAATAGGTAAAATAACCCGCTATCTCAAGACCTGGCCGCGAGATATCACTGACAATAATCTCGCGTTCGATACCCTTTTCACCGCTGACCAGTTTAAGATCAAAATGTTCAATCAGTTCACTGACGCGCACTTTATTCATAAGCGATATCTGCTGCCGGACCCATTGAGCCCGCTTCTTTCTTCATTGTGCACCTGAGCGATATGTGGATGTTCCGGTCAGGCCGGCCTGCACTCCGAAAGCGTGAATTCCGCCGCAGCAAAAGCGTACATACCGGCGGGAGTTTTTCCCCTTCCTTTCCATATTGCGCCGAGCTGCCCGACCCGGCGTTCCCGCAGGTTTCCCGTCTATTCCCATGCATCGCTTCATTCAGCATCAAAACATTGCAGTATCGGGTTCTCAAACCACAGCTGAATGAAGAGTGTAACATTTTTCATTTTACCATAGATGGTTCTTGGAGGTGTCTTCTTGTGCCTGCTTCATCATTAACCACGCCGCAGCGGTTTAATAATAAAAGTCTGAATGATCAGCTGGCAGATGGCCATGATAATCGCTACAATTAGCGCACTTCCAAATCCGTCAATCTGAAAGCCGGGGCCGATAATCACCGAGGTCAGATAAAGCATCAGGGCATTGATGATGAAAATAAAAAAGCCCAGGGTCACAATGGTGGCCGGAAGTGAAAAAAGAATCAGCACCGGGCGTACAAACACGTTCAGAAAAGAAAGAATGACGCTGGCCGCAAACGCCGTGCCAATGCCTGAAAGGTGGACCATCGTATGTAGATAGCCTGCAAGCGTCATCAGGATAATCATATTGATGATGATATTGAGCAAGGTATTGGCAAACCACTTTTTCAACAATACATTCACACTTTCTGTTCCGGAATAATAAAATAGGCGAGAAAATAACCAATGAGGCAAGGAAAAACAGCTGTCACCAAAGCCAGGATGAGAAAACCGATCCGGATCACTGTAGGGTCAATATTAAAATATTCACCAATGCCGCCGAGAACTCCCCCGACGATCCGATTGTTTTCCGAACGATATAATCTCTTCTGCATACGCGCTTCCCCCTTATCGTCTTCTGCCACAATTTAACTATAACCTCACGGAATAGAGAATAACAAGCCGGAATTTTATTATTTAAAAAAAACTTTAATCTTCCAAAATCAATCGGCTGATCCGCATTTTAGAAGGACAGCTGCGGTTCGTTTTCACTGTGCCTTCTCCGCCGTGCGCTCCCGCTGTTTCACGCGGCCGCCCATCCGTTTCCGATCTCTTTCAAGAATCGGTTTCAGATATTTACCCGTATACGATTCCGGAATTTCGGCCACTTCCTCCGGCGTACCGGTTGCCACGATCGTACCTCCGCCGTCGCCGCCTTCAGGACCAAGATCGATCAGATAATCCGCAGACTTTATCACATCGAGATTATGCTCGATGATCAAAACGCTGTCGCCGCTGTCGACCAGCGCCTGAAGCACAATGAGCAGACGGGCTATATCGTCGGTATGCAGTCCGGTCGTCGGCTCATCCAAAATGTAGAGGGCCCGGCCTTTCGTCCGCCTGTAAAGCTGGGACGCCAGTTTGACACGCTGTGCCTCGCCGCCCGACAAGGTTGTCGCGGGCTGACCAAGTCTGATATAGCCGAGGCCGACTTCAAAAAGCGGTTCCAGACGGCGTTTGATCCGCGGCACATTTTTGAAAAATTCAAGACCTTCCTCAACGGTCATGTCAAGCACGTCGGCGATTGTTTTCCCTTTATAGGTTACGTCAAGCGTCTCGCGATTATAACGCTTGCCGTGGCACACTTCGCAAGGGACGTAAACATCGGGCAGAAAATGCATCTCAATCTTGATAATCCCATCTCCGGTACATGCTTCGCAGCGCCCGCCTTTTACGTTGAAGCTGAAACGCCCTTTCTTGTAGCCGCGTACTTTTGCCTCATTCGTGGCAGCAAACACTTCGCGGATCATGTCAAATACACCCGTGTAAGTTGCCGGGTTGGAACGCGGCGTGCGGCCAATCGGCGTCTGATCAATCTGAATGACCCGGTCAAGCTCCTTGATTCCCCGCAGCTGCTTAAATTCGCCGGGCGCTTCGCGGCGGCCGTGAAGCTTCTGGGCAAGCGCTCTGAACAGCACTTCATTGACAAGGGTGCTTTTCCCGGAACCGGATACGCCGGTGACCACGGTCATGACGCCAAGCGGAAAACTGACAGTGACATTTTTCAGGTTATTGGCTTTTGCGCCTTCAACCTTGAGCACGCGTTTGGTGATTTTTCTCCGTTTCTGTGGTATCGGAATGAACTTCTTTCCCGAAAGGTACTGCCCGGTCAGCGAGTGTTCATTCTCCATAATTTCTTTCGGGGAGCCCTGCGCCGTAATCCGTCCGCCATGCTCTCCTGCGCCCGGGCCGACATCGATAATGTAATCCGAAGCCAGCATGGTGTCCTCGTCATGTTCGACAATAATCAGCGTGTTGCCCAGATCGCGCATATTGAGCAGCGTCCGGATCAGCCGGTCGTTGTCGCGTTGATGCAGACCGATTGACGGCTCGTCCAGAATATAGAGCACGCCCATCAGCTGTGAGCCGATCTGCGTCGCCAGCCGGATGCGCTGCGCTTCGCCGCCGGAAAGCGTCCCCGCCGCCCGGCTCAGTGTCAGGTAGTCCAGTCCGACATCGATCAGGAACCGGGTACGCTGCTTGATCTCACGGAGAATCAGGCGTGCGATCGACTGCTCCTTTGGCGTCAGATCCAGCGAATCGAAAAATTTAAGCGACTCCCTGATCGGCAGCTCCGTGACTTCGCTGATGTGCCTGCCGCCGATTTTCACGGCGAGTGCCTCAGGACGGAGACGGTAGCCGTGGCAGGTTGGACACGGCTTCTGCGTCATATATTCCGACATTTGCTCGCGGATGAAATCAGAGGTTGTTTCCCGATAACGGCGGCTGATATTCGGAATGACGCCCTCAAAATACATCTCCTTGTCTCTGACATCGCCAAACTCGTTTTCATAATGAAAATGAATACGCTCCATCCCCGCTCCAAAGAGCACGACGTTTAACTGGTCCTTAGGGAGATCGCGAACCGGCACATTCATGTCGATGCCGAAATGCGCACAGGCGGCCTGCAGCAGCTGCGGATAATACTGTGAACTTGTCGGTTCCCACGCCGCAATGGCGCCGTCCGTCAGCGACTTTGCCGCATCCGGTATAACCAGATCGGGGTCAACTTCCATCCTTGACCCGAGACCGTCGCAATCGGGGCATGCCCCAAACGGACTGTTGAACGAAAACAGTCTCGGCTCCATCTCGCCGATGGAGAAGCCGCAGTATGGACAGGAATGCTGTTCGGAAAAAAGCAGTTCCTCGCCGCCGATGATGTCGACGACAACACGGCCCTCAGCCAGTCCCGCTGCCGCCTCAAGCGAATCGGACAGCCGTCCTTCGATACCTGGTTTAAGAATAATTCGGTCAATCACGACGTCAATGCTGTGTTTCTTGTTTTTCTCCAGTTTTATTTCCTCAGCCAGTTCACGCATCTCGCCGTCCACACGGACACGGACGTAGCCCTTTTTCTTAATCTCATCGAAAACCTTGGCCTGGGTGCCCTTCCTTCCGGATACGATCGGCGCGAGAATCTGCAGCTTTGTCCGTTCCGGATACGCGAGCACGCGGTCCGCCATCTGTTCAATCGTCTGCGATGTGATTTCAATCCCATGATTCGGGCAAAAAGGATGTCCGATCCGTGCGAACAACAGGCGCAGATAATCATAAATTTCCGTTACCGTTCCGACCGTCGACCGCGGATTGTGGCTGGTCGTCTTCTGATCAATCGAAATAGCCGGCGACAGTCCTTCAATCGCATCAACGTCCGGCTTGTTTGTCTGGCCAAGGAACTGGCGGGCATATGCGGACAGCGATTCAACGTAGCGCCGCTGGCCTTCGGCATAGATCGTGTCGAAGGCGAGGGACGATTTTCCGGAACCGGACAGTCCAGTAACAACAACCATCTTATCCCGCGGAATCGTCACATTGACGTTTTTCAAATTGTGTTCGCGTGCACCTTTAACGACGATATTTTCCAGTACCATAAGCCTGTTATCCCTCCGCCTTCAGTTCGTAGATAATATCCCTCAGTTCGGCAGCCCGCTCGAAGTCGAGCGTTTTTGCCGCCTCTTTCATTTCCTTTTCCATGCTGATGATGGTTTTCTTTCGTTCGGACTTCGTCATCTTCTGTTTCTTTTTCTTGCCGAAGCTGTCCCCGCTCTCGACGGAATAGGTTGCCTGTATCAATTCCGGTATCGCCTTTTTAATGGTTTGAGGGATGACATGATGGGCTTCGTTAAACGCCGTTTGAATATTGCGCCGGCGCGCGGTTTCATCCATCGCCGTCCGCATCGAATCGGTCATGCGGTCCGCATAGAGGATTACCTTACCTTCCGCGTTTCGAGCGGCGCGCCCGATCGTCTGAATAAGCGAGCGCTCGGACCGCAGGAACCCTTCCTTATCCGCATCGAGTATCGCGACAAGCGACACCTCGGGAATATCCAGTCCCTCGCGCAGCAGGTTGATACCAACAAGTACGTCGAACTCGCCGCGGCGCAGATTGCGGATGATCTCGATCCGTTCAAGTGTCTTGACTTCCGAATGCAGGTAGCGCACCTTGACGCCCATCCCTTTTAGATAATCGGTCAGATTTTCAGCCATCTTTTTCGTCAGTGTCGTGACCAGCACACGCTCTTCACGCTTTACGCGAAGATTGATTTCATCGAACAGGTCGTCAATCTGCCCCTTGATCGGCCGAACTTCAATTTTCGGATCAAGCAGCCCGGTCGGACGGATAATCTGTTCAATCGGTTTTCCGGAATGTTCCAGCTCATAATCTGCCGGCGTCGCTGAAACATAAACGATCTGATGAACCTTCTCTTCGAATTCCTCGAATTTTAACGGACGGTTGTCCTTTGCCGAAGGAAGCCTGAATCCGTGATCCACAAGCACATTTTTCCGCGCCTGATCCCCGTTGTACATTGCCCTGATCTGGGGCAGTGTCGCATGGGACTCATCCACCATAATAAGAAAATCTTCCGGAAAATAATCCATCAGCGTATAAGGCGACTCGCCCGCTTTTCTGAATGTAAGATGACGGGAATAGTTTTCAATGCCGGAACAAAATCCGACTTCCTCCATCATCTCCAGATCGTAGCGTGTCCGCTGCTCAAGGCGCTGCGCTTCCAACAGTTTCCCATTGTCCCGGAGCACCTTCAGCCTCTCCTCCAGCTCATTCTGGATGTTTACAATCGCACGTTTCATTTTCTCCTGTCCGGTCACAAAGTGGGATGCCGGATAGATAGCGACATGATCCCGTTCCCCGACAATTTCCCCCGTCATTGGATCCATTTCCGTCAGGCGCTCGATCTCGTCACCGAAAAATTCAACGCGGATACAGTGATCGTCCCGCGAAGCCGGAAAAATCTCGACGACATCCCCATGCACACGGAATGTCCCGCGGGTAAAATTGATGTCATTGCGCGTGTACTGGATATCGACCAGCTCGCGCAGCATCGCATCGCGGTCTTTTTCCATCCCGGGCCTCAGCGAAACAACGAGCGATTTGTATTCTTCAGGAGAACCCAGTCCGTAAATACATGAGACGCTGGCCACGATAATGACATCGCGCCGCTCGAACAGCGAGCTGGTGGCCGAGTGCCGCAGTTTGTCTATTTCATCATTGATGCTTGAATCCTTTTCAATATAGGTATCCGTCTGCGGAATATACGCCTCCGGCTGATAATAGTCGTAATAGCTGACAAAATACCCGACCGCATTATTCGGAAAAAACTCTTTGAATTCGCTGTAAAGTTGGCCGGCAAGCGTCTTATTGTGCGCAATAACCAGCGTCGGCTTCTTTACCTGGGCAATCACATTCGACATAGTAAACGTCTTGCCTGTGCCGGTCGCCCCGAGCAGGGTCTGATGCTTTTTCCCATGTTCGATTCCTTCTACCAGCTCGCGAATCGCCTCAGGCTGATCCCCCTGTGGTTTGTAATTTGATACAAGCTGAAAATCCATTCATCTGCCCTCCAATTGGCATGAATCATTAATAGAAGTATACCACAGGACACTTTATAATAGGCAAATAATACGAACAGATATTCTAAAAAAATATCTTTCATTACATGTTGGTACCCCTTGCACTATTTGCAGCCGACAGGATCGGTCTATCGGTCGTCTCAAGGAGTTTATCAGTCGTTGCGCGCTGTTTATCGGTCGTCTCAAGGGGTTTATCAGTCGTCGCGCTCTGTTTATCGGTCGTCTCAAGGAATTTATCGGTCGTTGCGTGTTGTTCGGCCATTATGAACATGTGTATCTGCCGTAACGCATTCGCTAACTGTCCAGACGTACATAGATGAGCTATCAGAAGTATCAATTTTTTTTATTTTAATAAAGAAAAACGTCTCCACACATTGATATGGAAACGTTTTATCGACTGGTAATAAAAATCAGGAGTTTGAGTTTGCGTCCGCACCGATATATTTTTCAATTTCCTGGACAACTGCCTTGGCAGCCTTGCGGCTCAGGATCAGTTTGCCATTCGCAAGAACCAGATTGTCTGGCGATACCTCATTCGTAATCTGGCAGGCCATGCTCGGAACGTACTTTTTAAAAATAATGCGATCCTCTTCCGTAAATATTTCCAGCGGATCGCCTTCTTTGATATTCATCGTTCTTCTCAGTTCGATCGGTATCACGACACGACCCAGCTCGTCAACTTTTCGCACAATTCCGGTTGATTTCATATGTTATATTTTGGCTCCTCTCTCTCGATTTAGTAAGTTACTTAAAACAAGAATAGCACAATAAAAAAAAATCCATAAATAATAACTCTTTTTTTTGTAGGCTGAATTCTTTTTACAGCGCCTTCAATCTGACAGTAACATTGATGGAACATCCGGGTAACGGAATAGCCGCCTCGGACCTCGCTTTCAGAACCTGCGGGCAGCGCACCTCTCAAAGCTGAATTCCATCCTTTACCTGTACCTGAAAAGCTGGAAATCGATACGGACGACCCCCGCTGCCGGATCCTGTTCCGAAAATAGTATTCGATGCTCCGATCACGCTTTTGTCTTTCGATCATTTTCCCATTTAGCGGCTTCAAGAAAAAGCAGTCCGATTCTGTGCCCGTCATCTTGATGGATCGGCCCCTTCGCGAAACGCGGTTCCCCGAAGCGGTCGATCACTTCAAGCTTGCAGTAGGCGGCGCGCTTCTGCAGCGCCTCATAAAAATCGTATTCACTGGTGACCTCCTGATCATTCGCCCGAAGAATCTCTTCTCCCATCCTGATTCCCATCCGGTCGCCGAGAGTGTGCGGTATGACTCCGACGACTCGAATGCCTTTGGTTGGCCTGATAAAGTAAAGCGGCCGCTTCTCCCGCAGATAGTGATGATACCAGACCAGCCCGAACCGGCTGATCAGAGCCAGAGCTCCTCCTATGACAGCTAGAACCGGAAGATGAAGCGGATAGGAAAGACCAACAAACAAGCCTGTCAGAAGAACGTTCGCGAGAAGCCAGTGACCGGTGGCACGTACGGCCCGCCTTGGGAGCGTATGCGTGATCAGCTGAGCGATTCCGACACCAAGCGGAAAAAGCGCAAAACCGAACGAATGGCCCGCACCGGATACAAATGGCCATAGTCCGATTGATCCAACCGGACCCGCGGAAGGGACGAGGAAAAACAGCGGAACAATCCAAAGCGCGCTCGCTTCGTGGGCGCCAACCTTGCTCCCGCGCCGACTGTCAATCAGGCGCGGCGAAGTCTGCCGCGCGCCCCAGCCGTACACAAGCAGACACTCGATCAAGAGTCCTGTGACAAGAAAAACGCCAAGGGAAAAGAAGTTGACCCCGCGGATCCCTTCGATCCACTGGTTAACAAGCGGATAGGGGGTTTTAATATCGGGAAGCAAATAAGCCGCGACAATCGTCAGCCCCCCTGCAATCGCCGGCGAAAGAAAACGGAGCTGAGTGGTCAGCATAATAAGCAGATAGGCACACGACAGCAGCACGATCACACCCGCCGGCAGCGCGGTACCGGACAGGAGCAGCAGCGCCGAACCGATAGCCCCCGTGATCAGGCTTGGCGCCGTACTCGAAAAAATGGTGTTGAACATACCGTAAGCCTTGACGTGGAACGAAAGCCTTTCCCGTTTCACCCGCTGCATGCTGAACAAGAACAGTCCCAAAATCAGCAAATAAAGTACAGGATTATAGAAAAACGAAGCAATTCCCAAAAATACCGAACGTACCATGTCACCCATCCGCAATTCCCCCAAAATCGATCAAATAAAAATTTCCGATAAGTTAAGAATACAGCAATTACGCATGATCTGCGAACTATATTCCTGTATTTTGGAAATAATTTCATAGATCGACGGCCCGGTCTTTTTTCGCGCCGAGTAAAATAAAAAGACAAAAAGATCTTTTAAACTTTTTCCTGTTTGTTTGAGGAGACCAATACCTGCTCTTCTAAAAAATGAAAAATGGAACATTCACAAATCGTGAGCGTTCCGTTTTTGTCCTTCGTTTTATTCGTATCTTTCCGGAATTCGATGCGCCGTGTTCCAGTCCTTGAATCACTTGACAGCCTTTTCGATTTCCTGAATCGCCGCGTTCAACTGGAGATCATTTTTCGGGTTCGCAATCGCGGCGAGTGTCTTAGCCTGCAGCGCATCCGCGGTCTTCTGGTCGATCGCACCCGTGACCGGGAGCCCTGCCGATTGCTGGAAGGCTTTCACTTCCAGTTGCGTATTCAGACTGAAATAGCCGTCCGTACGTTTCGGATCGAAGCCGGAGGCGACCAGCATTTGCTGGGCGTCGGCAATTATCGTTCCCGTCTGGTCATATTTCAGCGCTTCGCCGTTTTTTAATGTCAGCGGGCTGGAAAAGAAATAGGCCGGCTGCTGAACCGCAACGGTCGGCTGGATACCCTTTTTATGAATCCAGTTTCCGTCCGGAGTCAGCCATTTATCCGTTGTCAGCTTCAACTCGCTGTTATCGGACAGGGCGATACCTTGCTGAACCGTCCCCTTGCCGAACGATTTGACACCGATAAGCGGATAACCTGCCGCCTCATGAAGCGCCCCGGCCAGAATTTCTGAGGCTGAGGCACTTCCCCCGTCGATCAGACAGACAACCGGATAACTCTTTTTCGTCTTGAGTGTTGAGTAGAACGGCTGTTTTTTGCCTTGCCGGTCTTCGATCTGAACAATCGGCTTGTTATCCGGCACAAGCAGATTGGCGATTTTTTCCACAGCCTGCAGATAACCGCCCGGATTACCGCGGACGTCAATGATCAGCCCCTTCATTTTCTGGTTCTGAAGCGACGTCAGCGCATTTGAAAATTCCTTATCTGTGTTCTCGTTAAATTGAGTGATCGCGATATATCCTAATGGCTGGCCGCCCTGCTCGATCATTCGGCTGTCAACCGTTTGGATCGGAATAACGTCGCGCTTAATCGAAAACATCAATTCATTGCTGACGCCGGCGCGCCTGATGCCGATCTTGACCGTCGTTCCTTTTTTCCCGCGGATTTTGGAGACCGCCTGATTAACATCCAGTCCGTCGGTAGACTGCCCGTTAATCGAGACAATCTGGTCGTTCGGCCTGAGTCCGGCTTTTTCCGCCGGAGAGCCCTTTATCGGCGATACAATGCTGATCTTGGTGCCGACCAACTGAACCTCGGCGCCGATACCCTGGAATGAGGAAGACAGAGACTGGTTGAAGTCGGAAGCCGTCTGCGCGCTCATATAACTCGAAAAAGGATCGCCAAGCGCCTGAATCATGCCGTTGATCGCGCCGTCGTACAGTTTCTGGCTGTCTATTTTTTGAAAATAGTCCTTTTCAATCAGATCGTGAATCATTTGGATTTTAGACACCGCACTGTTTGCTGTAGTGGAACCGGCCACGACGGACGACGCGGGAACGGAAACGGAATTGCTGTTTCTGACAAAGCTAAACACCGCATAGGATCCCGCGGCCCCGACGATCAGCGAGATCGCCATCAGCAGTGCGACGACTTTGCCGCTGAATTTTTTCATGAAAAACTGCCCCCTCCAAGTCAATCACCAAGTATGCCCGAACGATTTCCGGCATTATATTACGTAACTTGAGTGACTATGATCATACAGCAACAGCGGCCCTTTGTCACAAAAAGAACATCGGCGGCTTCTGAAAACCGCCTGCTTCAGATTTTCAGGAATTTGCGGACCGAGTTCAGACTGCCCCAGACGCCGATAATCGCGCCGATCCCGATGAGCAGCAGGCTGAGATTGGCCGTCATCGTCTGATAAGGAATCAGTCTGATGAACATTTGAGATAAATTGCCGCTAAGATTATAATAGGCAAAATGATAAACAATCATAACAAGAAATACCGGAATGACCGAGCCAAGTATTCCCATAAACAGACCCTCGATAAAATAGGGCCAACGGACGAAGGCATTGGTCGCACCGACAAGCTTCATGATTTCAATTTCGCGCCGCCTCGCCACGATTGTCAGTTTGATCGTGTTGGCAATCAGGAAAACGGATGTGAACAAAAGTCCGATAATCAGCACAATCCCGACATTTCTCGCGATGTTGACAAACTGAAACATTTTTTCAACCGTACCTTTGCCATAACGCACATCGGAAACGTACGGTAAACTTTTGACTTGCTGTGCCACCTGAACCGTCTGCTCCGGGCGGCTTGTTTTCAGGATAAACACGTTAGGCAGCGGATTCTGTTTTTGCAGATCCTGAAATGTCGATTTGTCGCTGCCCATACTTTGCAGCAGGTTGTTCAGCCCCTGCTGTTTTGACTGGAAAGTGACCGACTGAACATTCTTGACCTGCTTAAGATTGCTTTCAAGCTGATTCTGCTGCACACTTGTCGCGGACTGATCGATGTAGACGCGCACCTGCACGTCGTTCTCGATATCGCCTGCAATTTTATTCAGATTAAACATGACCATGAGAAACAATCCGACAAGAACGAGCGATACCGTCACCGCACTTACTGATGCAAAAGTCATCCAGCCGTTGCGGGCAAGGCTCTTGAAACTTTCATTGAGGTGCCGTTTCAATGTTCTAAGCTTCATAGCCGTATTCACCTTCCTGTTCATCTCGGACTACCATGCCGCCCTCAAGCGCAATGACTCTGTGCCTGATCCGGTTCACGATGTCCTTGTTGTGCGTAGCCATAACGACCGTTGTCCCCTGCTCATTAATCCGTGTGAAAACGTCCATAATCTGCCACGATGTCTCCGGATCAAGATTTCCCGTCGGTTCATCGGCGATCAGAACCGGCGGTCTGTTGCAGATCGAGCGGGCAATCGACACCCGCTGCTGTTCGCCTCCGGACAATTGATCGGGAAAAGAGCGCAGTTTGTGCTTCAGTCCAACAAGATCAAGCACTTCCATGACCCGCTTTTTAATCGCCTTTGGATTTTCTTCAATGACTTCAAGAGCAAACGCCACATTTTCATAGACTGTCAGTTTCGGAAGCAGCCGGAAATCCTGAAAAACGACGCCGATTTTCCGTCTGAAATAAGGCACCTGCCGCTCCCTGAGCGTGGCAATGTTTTTATGGTTAATGAAGATCTTCCCTCTTGTTGGTTTCAATTCTCTGAATATCATTTTAATAAAAGTAGATTTTCCAGCCCCGCTCGGACCGACAATATAGACAAATTCCCCCTGTTTAACAGACAGATCGATGCCGTTCAGCGCCATAACGCCGTTTGAATAAGCCTTCCAGACATTCTGCATCAAAATCATGTCGTCCATTTTGCTGCTTCCCCCGCAATCTTTTTGATTGATTTTAATTGATTTTGACTGAAAAAGTGATTACTGTCCGAACCATTTCCATAAAGATAGCATTCGCACTCGTATGAAAATTGAGTCGGTCCATCTCCGGGAAAGAGTGGTGCGGAGCGTGCACCAAAAAATACGGTCACAAAAAGCCACGGACCGTTTGATGCATGATACATCAGATTATGTATGAATGACCAATGGCTTTCATTTGAATCATTTTTCATTATACCATTCAAATCCGACGTATTCCCTATGAAAATTATTACATTTAAATTTCAAATAAACGGCTCTATCAATAAAGGAATGGAAGAAAATTAAAGACCGGCAATCAGGAGTGATAACAAAAATATGAAGATGATGACCGAAGAAACCATTCTTTTTATCAACCCGGCCTTTTAAAAACCAGAAAAATTAAGGGCAGAGGTTTCTTTACTCATTTCCTGAATCCCGTAAAACAAAGCCACTTTCCTGAACCGGATTCCATTGTTTCCGCTCTGACTCATCGACGCCGATAAAATCCTTTTCCGAAGACTTCCGTCGCGTTTGAGATGATAAAAAATGACTCGGGATCAACCGAATGAACGAGCTGTTTGAGATGCGTCAGCTCATTCTGCGACACCACGGTCATCAGCATCGGACGATCATCTCCAGTAAATCCTCCCTGACTGATGATTCGGGTCACACCACGGTCGATTTCGTTCAGAATGCTGCGGCGCAGTTCATCTTCCTTATTCGAAATAATCAATGCCATCTTTTCCGTGTTGAACCCGATCTGCACGACATCAATCAATTTGGCTTGCAGATAGATGCTGATCAGAGCATACAAAGCCGCCTCGAGCGAGATGAGAAAAGCGGACGACAGGACGATCAACCCGTCAATAATTGAGACGCAAAGACCGATCGAAAGCCCCGTAAAACGCTGGATCACCTGGCCTGCAAGAGCCGTGCCGCCGGTTGAACCTCGGCCGCGGAAAACGATGCCGAGACCAAGTCCGACACCGATTCCTCCGAACAGCGCACCGAGCAGCGGGTTGTTCGTTGCCGCCGGCCAGCCTGACGTCAGAAAAACGGATAGCGGCAGAAAAAGTGTGCCCAGCAATGTCTTCAGCGCATAATCGAGATAACCGAAACTTTTGCCGAGTATGAGCACACCGCTGACGTACAGTGGTATATTGACTGCCCAAAGTACAAAAGACGGCTCCCAGCCGAGCGTCCAGTGCAAAATAATGCTGATGCCGCTCACACCGCCGGCCGCGATCCGATTCGGCAGCTGAAAAACATTAAACGAAATCCCAATGATTGCCGAACCGATCAGGACATATAAATAATCCATCAAAACTGCCATCCGTCCGCGGGGGATGGCTAAATGCTTGTCTCTTTTCCATAAAAAAGCCATAATCAGTCTCCTTTGTTTTACCCCGTTAATCAAACTTTCACTGCAAAACGCATCGTTCTATTTACACGCGGTGCTTAACTCTAACCTTGCAGTGAACATCACCGCTGTTACATTCATTGATATTAAAAAAAATAATTTTCTGATCGCCGCAACAGAACTGAGGCAGTGTCTTTTGATCAAAAAGTCCAGATTGTATTCTGATTATTCACACTTATTGATTCTACAACGTTTACTGTCGATTCTTTTCCGCTTACTGGTGATTTCTAAGCATTTACTGTTGATACTGTTCCGTTTACTGTTGATTCCGTGCTTTTTACTGTTGATTCTCGGCGGTATGCCAGCGATCTTCCGAGAATAAAAGCCAACTCTCCTCGGTCTGCTAACGATTTCTCAGTTCTAAAACCGATTCTCGCCGGTTCCCTAACGATTTCCCGAGATTAAAGCCGATTCTCCACGAATGATTGATTCTCTTTTACTAACCGGTCGCCTTCGTACTCTTGCACACCCCAATAAGCTTTTTTGGCCAGCGATCTTCCCAATTCGGCAAAAAGATCAACGCATTCAAGTTTTGCGTAAAAAAGAGGCCGTCCGAGTCAACGAATCACTCATCAGACAGCCTCTTTTGCTTTACTTATTTTCCCGCGCGATTCAGAGATGCAGCCTCAGGTAAGCATCAATGAACGGATCCAGATCACCGTCCATGACGCGGTTGACGTCGCCGATTTCCACGTTTGTCCGGTGGTCTTTGACCATGGAATACGGATGGAAGACGTAGGAGCGGATCTGGCTACCCCATCCGATCTCTTTCTGCTCGCCATGAAGCGCGGCTTTTTCTGCTTCACGTTTTTCCTCTTCCAGCTGATACAGCCGCGCTTTCAGCATTTTCATCGCTTGATCGCGGTTCTGAAATTGCGACCGTTCAGACTGGCAGCTAACGACGATACCGGTCGGAAGGTGCGTCATGCGAACGGCGGACGAGGTCTTGTTGATGTGCTGTCCGCCGGCGCCGCTTGATCGGAAAACATCGACGCGGAGGTCTTCGGGCCTGACTTCGATATCGATATCCTCATCGAGCTCAGGTATGACTTCGCAAGAAACGAACGATGTATGGCGACGGCCCGCGGCGTCGAACGGCGAGATACGGACCAGACGGTGAATGCCCTTCTCCGCCTTCAAATAACCGTAGGCATCCGTTCCTTTAATCAAAAGCGTCACACTTTTCACGCCCGCTTCATCGCCCGGAAGATAGTCCAGAGTCTCGACAGCAAAACCTTTGTTTTCCGCCCAGCGGGTGTACATGCGCAGCAACATCGACGCCCAGTCCTGGGCTTCCGTGCCGCCGGCGCCCGGATGCAGTTCGAGAATCGCATTGTTTTTGTCGTGCGGCCCGCTCAAGAGCAGCCGGGTTTCATAGCGGTTGAACGCTCCGCGCGCTTCCGACAGTGACTGTTCCAGTTCATCCTTGAGGTCGGCGTCCTCCTCTTCCTTGACGAGTTCGTACGCGACCTGCAGATCTTCAAATTTCGATTCCAATTCGCCAAGACTGTCAACTTTGCCCTTCAGATCATTCGATTCATCGATCACTTTCTGAGCTTTTTCATTGTCGTCCCAGAAACCCGGCATGGTCATTTTTTCTTCAAGTTCAGCTATTCGGGCCTTTTTGCTGTCTAAGTCAAAGAGACCCCCTAAATTCTTTGAGACGGCCTTCCATCTCGTCGATTTCGTGTTTCATTTCCGGTAAATCCATGGTTCATCCTGCTTTCTCTATGTCCGACTCATTTGCCGTGACAGTTTTTATATTTTTTCCCGCTGCCGCATGGGCAAGGGTCGTTACGCCCGACATGCATCTTGCTGACAATAGGCTGCTTTTTCTTCGGTTCATCGTCCATGCCGCCGGAGATGACACGCAGACCGTTAGCCACCCGTTCACGCTGAACAGGCTGTTCCTGAATCTCGGCCTTCATCAGGATGTTGACCGTTTCTTCCCCGATGCCGGCCACCATTTCCTCGAACATTTTAAACCCTTCAATCTGGTAAGCCCGGTAGGGATCGACCTGTCCATACGCACGCAAATGAATGCCCTCGCGCAGCTGTTCCATCGCGTCGATATGATCCATCCATTTCGTGTCGACCGTCCGCAGCATGACCACACGTTCAAACTCGCGCATCCGCTCGGTCGTGAAGCTTTCCTCTTTTTCGTCATAACGGGCAATCGCCTTTTCGTACAGATCTTCAATCATTTCCTCCGGATCCTTGCCCTCCAGATCCTTGACTGAAAGCACGCCTTCATCAAACAGTTTGGCGTTCAGATAATCGATGATTCCATCCAGATCCCAGTCTTCCGGCACCTCATGATCCGGCGTGTGGGCATGAACAAGATTGTCGATCACCGATTTTATCATATTCTCGATGTCCGGCCTGAGATTCTCAGATTCCATAACTTCCATGCGCTGTTTGTAAATAATTTCACGCTGCTGCCGCATGACATCATCGAATTTCAGCAATTGCTTGCGGGCATCGAAGTTATTGCCTTCAACGCGTTTCTGTGCGGCTTCAACCGATTTGCTGACAATCTTGCTTTCAATCGGCTGATCGTCATCCATACCGAGTCTTTCCATCATACCTTTCATCCGGTCGGATCCGAACCGGCGCATCAGATCGTCTTCGAGCGAGAGGTAGAAGCGCGATATACCCGGATCACCCTGGCGTCCGGAACGTCCGCGCAGCTGGTTATCGATACGCCGCGACTCGTGGCGTTCCGTGCCCAGAATAAAAAGCCCGCCAAGTTTGGTTACACCTTCACCGAGCTTAATGTCAGTTCCGCGCCCAGCCATGTTCGTTGCGATCGTCACGGCTCCGACCTGTCCGGCATTTTCAATGATTTCCGCCTCACGCGCATGATTCTTCGCGTTCAGCACATTGTGCGGAATACCGTGCCTTTTCAGCATCTTCGAAATCAGTTCGGATGTCTCCACGGCAACCGTACCGACCAGTACAGGCTGGCCGCGATGGTAGAGCGTCGAGATTTCATCGACAACTGCCTTGAACTTTCCTTTTTGCGTTTTATAGATCAAGTCCGGTTTGTCATCGCGGATAACCGGTTTATTAGTTGGAATCACGATAACATCCATGTTGTAAATGCTCTGGAATTCTTCCTCTTCCGTCTTAGCCGTACCGGTCATACCCGCGAGCTTGCCGTACATCCGGAAGTAGTTCTGCAAAGTGATCGTCGCGAGCGTCTTGCTCTCGCTCTGAATTTCCAGACCTTCCTTGGCTTCGATCGCCTGGTGAAGGCCTTCGCTGTAGCGTCGTCCCTGCATGAGCCGTCCGGTAAACGGATCGACAATAATGATCTCGCCGTCCTGAACGACGTAATCCGTGTCGCGATGCATGATCGCGTGGGCCTTCAGCGCCTCGTTCACATGATGGTTGATCAGCACATTCGAGTAATCATACAGGTTCTTGATATGGAAAAAGTTTTCCGCCTTTGTCATGCCTTCTTCAGTCAGCTGAACCGACTTCGTCTTCAGATCGACGGTATAATCCTGCTTCTCGGTTAAAAGCCGGGCAAACTGATTAGCCCGCACGTAAAGGTCCGTCGATTTCTCGGCGTTGCCGGAAATAATCAGCGGTGTCCGTGCCTCATCGATTAAGATAGAGTCCACTTCATCGACGATCGCATAATTCAGCGGGCGCTGAACCATTTCTTCCTTATAAATCACCATGTTGTCGCGCAGATAGTCGAACCCGAATTCATTGTTTGTCCCGTAAGTAATGTCCGCCGCGTAAGCCTTTCTCTTTTCCTCCGGCGACAAACCTGCCGAGTTTAAGCCGACAGACAGGCCGAGGAAATTATACAGAAGGCCGAGCTGCTTCGCATCACGAGAAGCCAGATAATCGTTGACCGTGACCAGATGTGCACCCTTGCCGGACAATGCGTTCAGATACAGCGGCATCGTTGCGACAAGCGTTTTACCTTCACCGGTTTTCATCTCGGCGATATTGCCCTCGTGCAGTGCGATCGCGCCAATCAACTGAACGTAATAAGGCGTCAGCCCGAGAATACGCGTCGAGGCCTCCCGGACAACCGCGAAGGCTTCCGGCATAATATCGCCGAGTGTCTCGCCGTTTGCCAGCCTTTCCTTGAATTCCGGGGTTTTCGCCTGAAGCTCGTCATCGGTCAGCGCCTTCATCTCATCTGCCATACCGTCGATCACATGGGCCATTTTTTCCATTTTTCCAAGCTTGCGAAGGCTTGTGTCACCCAAAACTTTTTTGAGCATTCCTATCATGCCTGTATACACCTCATTTTAGGCGTTTGAAATCGCGCCGCGCTCCGGCACTTCCAAATGCCATTAGGATCTCGCTTTTCGTCTGGAGTTATGAACCCGACTCTTCCAGCATTTTCAAAATCTTTGTGCCTTGACTTTCATCGGCTCAGTATCTTTTTTATTTTAGCAATGTCAGTGCTCCGTGACAATAACTCCGTCCGTACACCGCCCCTTCAGAAAGACCGCCTGTCCTCATTCCTTCAATGTCTCACTCTGAACAACCTATTCCATCAAAAACCTTTCGTCCGGCAGAGAAATTTTACGACGTGTCTTCGCCTTCCAAGTTCGCTCGGGCATTCGAAAATTTTTTTCTTCCACAGTGGATTTAAAACGTAGAAAGGCAATTAACTTTAAGTATACGCTAAAATCACGGGCTTGAAAACAGATTGGCAGAATTTCGTGTACCGCAGATTTTATGTTTCATGGAAGCAGACTGCTCATGTTTTTTTGAAGGAATAAAGAAGGAATTTGTTCATCCGCCGCCTGACGGATTTCAGCGCCGGCATTGAAAAGGAGACTCACAGATTGTGAATCTCCCGGGTCTTTCATTTTGAACTCTTATTGTCTATTCCTGGTCGATCAGCCCGTAGCGTCCGTCCCTGCGGCGATAAACTACATTCGTTGCACCGCTGTCCGCATTGTTGAACACGAAGAACGAGTGTCCCAGCATATCCATCTGCAGGATTGCTTCTTCAACCGTCATCGGCTTAAACACAAACCGTTTTCTCCGGACCACGTCCTGAGATTCTTCCGGCGTCTCTGCCTCAATCGTTTTTGTCACTACCGTACCGCCCGACTCCTGACGGACCTGGCGGATATCCTGGCGGCTCTTGCGGTTCACCTTGGTTTTATATTTCTTGATCTGGCGCTCCAGCTTGGAAACCACCATATCAATTGCAGTATACATATCTTCCTGCCCAACTTCTGCTCTCAAGAGAAGCCCCTGCATCGGAATGGTGACCTCAATCACCTGTTCCTTATTGTGAACACGCATGTTCACACGCGCATCTGTTGCCAGCGGCAGGCTGAAGTACTTTTCAAGCTTGCCGATTCTCTTCTCTGCGTAATCCTGCAGAGATGTTGTCATCGCAATGTTTTCTCCACGAATGTTGATATTCATAAGAAAGCCTCCCTTCGATACTATATATTTTCGTCATTCCCGTCCTTATTCCTTCCTAAACTTTAAAATAATTTAACAAAAAACGCTTTCATTGACACATTTTCGACACAATCAGGCATAATTTAGTGCCTCTTAAATTCATGCAAAAAAAGCACTGATTCCATGCAATAATACAATTGAAAGAAAGGCAATGAAAGCGCTGTTTTGTATTGACGTGCCATCGAATTCCTCATATAATAAATTACGCAATAGGGGTTAATCTTTTTAAGTGATAAGTTTCACAGGCAATCTTAGTCGATCGATGGTATGATTAAAGTTTTTAAATGGTATCTTCTTTGTGATTAATTTCTCAAAGTTTGCATTGAGACGGTGACTACATCTCAAAAAAGGGGTTTTTACAATGGCTGTTAAAAAAGAAGAAATTATTGAACTTTTCGAAAGGCTCAACGAAGACGAAAAAGAATCCACTTACAACTACTTGCAGTTCCTCGCAAGTCTTAATACAGAAGAAGCTGTAAACGAAGCCGTTGCAGCAGAATAAAAAAAGATAAACCATAATGAAAGGCCCATCCGGTTGAACGGGTGGGCTGTTTTTATTTTGTTGAAGAAAAAATTCTGACTTTGATCGTAATGACGCAATTCATTCCCTCTTATCGAGAAACATCCCGTCTTTTGTCGGCCCTTGGAAGGGATTTTGGTAGCGGCTGACCGAATGTTTATGGTGCCGGAATTGATTCATGTCATTCACGATGCTCTGCTTGACTCCCTGCATCGCCGTATTAATCCCATGATTCATATCCGCGACTTCCCTGATAAGTTCCTTATCCTCATCGCTGGTTACCCCGGGCAAATGCTTTAGAATTTCGCCACGCTTATCGAACATCCGCTGCAATTTTTTAATCAATCTTTCGCGATCAGTTTGATCAGCCTGATCAAGCAGCTTTTTAATGGCCAGCGTCTGATCATAAAGTTCACGGAACATCATCTCAGGCACGGTCCCGTTTCGGCTGATTTTTCTGCGTGATCTCGATGACTTGTTTCCACGTATCCCGGAACATGGTCACATGTTTTTCCGCTTCATCAAGGAGCGCCGGATCGTTTTTCACATTCGCCTCAATCAGACAGCGGTGGATGTAGTCATAGAGCGCCGCGATATGTCCTGCCTCAGGATGTCTTTGATCCACGGTTACGATCAGTTCACTGATGATCGCCTGTGCTTTTTTAAGAAAAATGTTTTTTCCGTCAATATCTTTATTATTCATCGCAATCCGCGCCTGCCTGATAAACTTAATGCAGCCATTATACAGCATTAAGGTCAGCTCACCTTGCGTTGCTGTCAGTACGGAGTTCCGCTGATAAGCGTTATACGCATTCGTCGGCATTTTTTTAACCCTTCCCCCAATACTCTTACTAAAAAAATCATCAGTGCATTAAACTGGAAATATACGAAGACTGCTGGTTCGACAGAAGGATAGCCTGTTCCATTGCATTAAATTGGTTGTAGTACTGATTCTCGACAGCTGTCAGTCTCGTCTGTTCAGTGCTGATCTGAGTATTCAGAGTGTCAATGTTCTGTCCGATAAAATATTGATTATCAGCCATACTGGTGTTCCCGGCTTTTTGTTCAATCTGATTGATCGTGTTCGTAATGGTCGAATTCAGCCTTTGCATGACTCCCTGCTTCGTTGGATCCGTTCCCTGATTATTTGGCAAGCTCGTTCCCATATTCGTGAACAGCTGCATCACGGCTTGTGGGTTTGTGCTGATCGCCTGATTCAGAGCAGCCGGATCACTGATAACCAGTTTGCCGTGATCCCTATAGTTTGTGCTGGTTGTTATACCTATTGCCGAAAGTGAATTCAGGGTCGAACTACTTGTCCCGCTTACCATGTTCGAAAGATCAAGCCGCATTTGGCTGAGTCCGCTGCTCAGAATGCTGTCATTCCACAACATACCTGCCTGTGCCTTCGTTGTCCACGCCGTAATATCCGCAGCGGTCATACTCTGCTTTTGCGTCGCGCTCAGCGGCTGATAGCTGGGGTTCGGCGCCTGAGAAATCATGTCATTAATGCCCTGGATCGTCGTGTTATACGTATTTATAAAATTGTTGATCGAATTGTAAACCGTAGTAGTGTCTGTGTTAACAGTAAGAGTTGAGCTGCCGGAACCTTGCAGAGTAAAATTTACACCATTAACTGAGAATGTATTGGAATGACGAGTAGTCTGCAACCCATTGAGTGTGAAGGAGGCGTCGCTCCCTTTTGTCTCATTGCTTTGAGTCATTTGCAGTGTATTTGTTAAAAAAGTAATGTTGTTACCACCGCTGTTATCAAAAAAAATGCCATAACCACTTGTTTTCGTTCCGCCAAGATTACCCGTGGCTGACCGAGTCATAGATACTTCCTGCTTAACCGGATCGTAGAATGCGTTAATCCCAAGGTTTGATTGAGATATCGTTGAAAGAACATCATTCAATGAGCTTTTAGTAGGATCAAAACTAAATTGTTGAGAAAGAAAGTTTCCGTTCTGATCATAAGATGAAAGTGTAAACGTAATATTTCCGCTGCTAGGAATTCCTGTCGAATCTTTCAAGTTGCCTGACTGGCTTGCCAAACTTTGGCTTGGATCAAAATTACTGTTCGCAGCGATTGGACCGCCGACATTAAAAGCGGAAGTCGCCAGACTGCCGACCGACAAAGAATACGTCGCATTCCCGGCCGTTGCACCGGCTGTTGCCGAAGCAACCGAGGGACTGCTGGATGAGACCGTATTAACCAGATACGACGATTGAAGGCTCATTGTCTGTACGTTCGTCTGCAGCGTGGTGAGCAGTGTATTCATGGATCGGTAATCGTCCCGCTGCCATTCCAGCTTCTGCAGATTCTTCTGCATTTGAGCAAGAGGCTGACTTGCCGAAACCATCATTTGCGCGACAATGCTATCCACGTTTATGCCGCTGACCAGTCCGCTGACCCTATTATTGTTTGACGTCGAATTCAGCATACTGTTAATTGAATTAATAGAAATACCGCTTGAACTGCTTGAACTGTTTGTCGATGATGTTGAAGACAACTTTTCCGCCCTCCCTTTGTTTTTAGATCCGGTGATTGACGATTAACCCCAGCTTTTCTGCGATAGCGGCAGCGAAATCCAGCATTTTCTTCGGCGGAATTTCCTGAATCACCTCATGTGTCACCGCATTCTCAATCCGAACGTAATACGTATTCAGCTTATCATAAAAGACGTAATGCAGATTCGTGGGTACCGGAAGAAGTAGCCGATTTGCATCACTGACAAGTTTGCTGACTTGTTTTTTTGAACGATCTGATGGCAGCACTGGGTCGCTTTGTGCCGCTGCACGGTGCTGATCCGCTGTTTGATTCGTTTGAAAACTGCCATGCACCCCTGATGGCTGAATTTGGATGGTTTGATTTTGATCGATTGTGACATCTATAAGTGCACTCACAGACATAACCGACTCCTCCTCAACCCGTCATCTTAATTCTTCTAAAATTAATATCGGCGGAGCAGAAGAAAAGTTTAAATCTATTGTTTGATAATAAAGGTTTCAAACAGACTGGCGAATCATTTTGGATGATATAAAAAAACTTCAACTATGCTCTTTAAATTCCAGATGAGTCATGTTCACTATTTTTAAAACGCTTTGATGTAAAATGATGATCGCCGATTACCTAATCCACTCAAAAGAAAGTGGTGTCCCCTTTTCAATGTCTTTGGTTACCTGCTTACCCAGAACCATCTCGAAATATTTCGGCTCCAATCCAAAGCCAGGTCTCACAATCCTGATATTTTCGGCTGTTAACCGATCACCGGCATGAATATTCTCTGAGGCATAAATGGAGCGGCGGAATTTCATCGAAGCTTTTTCCGCCTCGGTGGGTCCGTATGCAATTCTCCCCAACGACCGCCATGCTCTTTCCGCTTCTTGTACAAGCATCGAAAATTCCTGCGGCTCCATCGAAAATTCAGAATCTACTCCGCCGTCTTTTCTATTTAATGTCATATGTTTTTCGATTACCATTGCCCCAAGTGCGACGCTAGCGACGGCAACGCCAATTCCGGGTGTGTGATCAGACAAGCCGACCCGACAATTAAATAATTTTTGCAAGTGCGGGATCGTCAGCAAATTTGTATCCTCTGCCGCTGCCGGATAGGTGCTTGTACATTTCAACAAGGTGAGGTCGGTGCATCCGGCTTCTCTTGCTGTTCGAACCGTTTCATCCAGCTCGGCTATGCTAGCCATACCGGTTGAGATAATCAGAGGCTTTTTTGTCGAGGCGGCTTTTCTGATTAAAGGAAGATCGTTGTTTTCAAAAGATGCGATTTTATACATCGGAACGTCAAGTTCTTCGAGAAAGTCAATGGCTGTTTCATCGAATGGCGTGCTGAAAGCGATCAAACCGAGTTCACGTGCTCTTTCAAAAATCGGTTTGTGCCATTCCCATGGCGTGTACGCCTTTTTATATAAATTATAAAGCGTATTTCCTCGCCAAAGGCTTTCGCTGTCGTCTATTTTAAAATCCGGTTTGTCAACGTCCAATGTTAACGTATCAGCCGTATAAGTTTGCAGTTTAATAGCATCCGCACCTGCCGCTGCCGCTTTTTCAACAATTTTGAGCGCGCGATCAAGCGAGTGATTATGATTACCTGACATTTCGGCAATAATTAAGGGCCTGCCTGTCCAATTAACATTCTTGCTTCTTTTCAGCGCGTCATTCATTGTTAAGTCCCCCAATGTACTGCTCTACCGTTCTCCTATTGCGCCGCCAGCTTTCTTTCGTCAAACACATCTGAATCACGTCTGCCTCCTTATCCCTTTCCGGTACTTCTCGGATCTGCAAGCCGTTCTTACAAAAGCCCAGTTTTTCATGATACGCGATACTTCTCTTGTTAAAGCTGACAACCTCAGCATAAATTTTATTCAACAACAGATGTTCAAATATGTACCTGATGGTCAAATAGCCCATGATGGTTCCCGCACCCCTGGGAGCCTGTTGGTTGCCAATGTACAAGCCCCATTCGCAGTCGTGATCGGAGAGCCTGTTGATTTGGACAAAACCACTTGGACAATCATTCAGATAAAATATCTTAACCCACTTAAATGGATTAAGAGTCATTTGATGAAACCATCGGAGATGCTCTTCCATCGCAATCCTTTCATTGTGAAACATATATTTTCGAATACACTCCTGATTTCTCCAATTTAAAACCATTTCCAGGTGTGACTCTTTGATATCTTCAAGTCGGGTATTTGAATGAAGGATCATTTTATGACTCCCAGAATCGTTCTGACGACAGGAAACGATTTGATTTTATCCTTATTAAAAATGTTTGAGCCGCATCGTGACAAGCTCTGAACACGATCAGCATGATTTAATAAATAGTGTACCGATTCTTTGATTTGTTCCGATGAAACAGCCCGGCTTTCGCCCAAGTAGATAATTGCCCCGAGTTTCCGGACCTCCTCGGCAATTCTGATTTGATTATCGGCAATTGCCATTACAATAGAGGGAAGTCCCAAAAAACATCTTTCCCACATGCTGATTCCGCCCGCACCAATGGCTATATCTGCTTGGTTAATCAAGGGGACCATATCACTTACTTGGCAAAAATAGTAAAAATTTTCAAACTGGGAACAAAAGTGTTGAATCTCATGCCTAAATTTGTTCGATTGTCCAACAACAACATTGACAGTAACCTTTTGATTTAAGGAGGACAAAAGCTTTACCACTCTTAATGTTTCGTTCTGTGGGTCGGTACCTCCAAAGGAAACAAGGATATTGGCAATCGCTCCTGTTCTTTCCTTCCTTACAGAATGAATAAATTCGTCCCTGAAAAGAATATAGTCTGGGCCAAGAAGTTTTTGACAAGAATCAGGTACGAGATCATCGTATCTTTTTAAGAAATCTTCCAATACGTTCTGATCGAGCAATATGCTGCAGCGATGTTTTCGATTGGCCAAGTCGTCGATAACCATTATCCGATTAGAATGTTCGCATAACACCGTTTCCCATTTTTCGTCAAGACCATAGTGATCGACAATCAGAAGATCAGGCAGCAATTTTTCGTCCCTAAAAAGATTCAGCAGCTCACGTGCATCCTCAAACCAATTTTCATCGTACCATTGCCAGATATTTGACTCCTCGGCTTCCCCGATACTCCGCAATTCAACTATTTTAAAACCATTTTGCCTTACCAGTGTATTAAGGTTGCCCTTTAATTCACGGCAAAAGAAAACAACATTTATCTCTGCCCTTTTTAACTGATTTGCCAAGGTCAAACATCTCATGATGTGTCCGGAACCTATACATACGGACGCGTCCACTCTTATTCCAATGTTTTTCATTCTTACAACCTACACCGTTTTTTGTCTGACGCCGCGATTAATCGAAACCAGCCGAGGATTTTTTTTACAGACTTTCAAAACGTCTTTCCATGAGAAACTGTCATTCTCATTATAAAGCTCTTCTAATATTTTTTTTATCAACTCAAAGTCTTCTTCAGTATCCACAGTCCATCTGTATTCGCTTTCGTTCGTATGATTTCCGTAATTAAACAGTCGGTATTTTTCAGGATGCTGGTAAACATACAGCGTGACATGCTCTCTGTATGGCTTTTTATCGGCAGAATGGAATGCTTCTTCAAGAACACGAAAAGGGAGGACCTCCGTATCTAAACCACGTGGATAGGTCCTTTGCAGCGTATTCGACACATAATCGTATTGATCACTGTTTGTCAGAAAGGTTCCCGTAACTTTATCGATCACTTCCGGATCGATCAGCGGACAGTCGGAGGTCAGCCGGACAACGACATCGGCATGATACAACGTTGCCGCTTCATAATACCGGGAAAGGACATCTTCTTCTGAGCCGCGATATACCGGCACAGACAAACGTTCGCAAAGCTCAGCAATCGGATTATCCTTTTCATTATCAGTCGTGGCGACAACCGTTTCATCGATGGTGGACGCTCTTCCGACACGCTCCAGCTGGTATTCCAGCAATGTCTTTCCCAGAACCTTCTTAAGCACTTTGCCGGGCAATCGCGTGGAACCCATTCGGGCCTGAATAATCGCTGCAACTCGCATTCTATCCCACCCTCTTATTTTGCAAGATACGAAATCGTTCCAGTTACCGCCTGAATAACGTCCCTGACATCCTGCTCTGTCATCTTGGGAAAAAGCGGCAGAGTAATGATCTCGTCATAATGTTTTTCCGCATTCGGGCACAGTCCCCGCTCGTACCCCAGTTCCCGGTAATAGGGGTGTAAATATACCGGAAGATAATGAACGTTCACGCCAATATTCTGCGCCCGCAGCGCTTCAAAAATCTCACGACGATCCGCATTAATCTTGTCCGTTTTGAGACGGAGGATATACAGATGCCAGCTGGAATCCGTATCCGGATGCTGGTAAGGAACTGTCAATTCCGGAATGGCTTGAAAGGCTTCATTATATCGTTCGACAATTTGCTTCCTCGCGTCAATGAACTTCTCGATTTTGCTTAGCTGGCTTATCCCGAGAACCGCCTGAATATCCGTCATGCGATAATTATAACCGAGAAACTGCATTTCATAGTACCAGGGGCCATCGCACTTTTCCAGGTATTTTGCGTCACGGGTTATGCCGTGTGAACGAAACTGCAGAAGCTTTTCATAGTAAGCTTCCTCGTTTGTGGTTATCATACCGCCTTCCCCGCTTGTGATCTGTTTGACAGGATGGAAGCTGAACATGGTCATATCACTGATGGAGCCGACTTTCTTTCCTTTATAATGTGAACCGAGTGAATGGGCGCCATCTTCGATCACTGTCAGGTGATGCTTCCGTGCGAGTGCCATTATTTCATCGAGCTGCGCAGGCTGTCCGGTATAATCAACCGGTATAATCGCCTTTGTCCGAGCCGTAATCTTTTTTTCAATCTCTGCAGGATCCATGTTGTACGTCCGACTGTCGATGTCGGCAAAAACGGGATTTCCACCACAATAAAGCACACAATTGGAACTGGCGGCAAAAGTCATCGGTGTGCAGATGACTTCATCGCCTTTATGAATCCCCGCAGCAAAACATGCACCATGAAGCGCTGCAGTTCCGTTCGCAAATGAAACAGCATACTTCGCCCCGACAAACTGAGCGATCGCTTGCTCAAATTCCTTAATTTTAGGTCCGGTTGTCAGATAGTCGCTTTGCAGGACATCTGTAACCGCCTGAATATCCGCATCATCAATCCATTGACGCGCGTAAGGCAAAAAGGTATTGCGAATCGGTTTCCATTGTACTTTTTGCATCCACTGTCACTCCTAAAAATTTCAGAGTTGTTCAACAAGGTCACGCAGATCCTCAACCGTCAGCCACTGTGTATTAGTATTGCTCGTATAGTTAAAACCTTCCGGCAGGCGGTTCACCCGATTCTCACCGCTCATATGCCACCATGAAAATTCCGGCTGGATAATATAATAATTGTCGCACTCCACCGTATGGCGAGCATCATCCTCCGTGATCATCGATTCATGCAGCTTTTCTCCTGGACGGATACCGACAATCTCAATCTCACATTCCGGAGCGATCGCTCTTGCCAAATCAACCACCTTCATACTTGGAATCTTCGGCACGAATAACTCACCGCCCTGCATTCTGCCCAGACTGTCAATGACAAACTGAACACCCTGATCAAGGGTAATCCAGAAACGTGTCATGCGTTCATCCGTCACAGGAACCTTACCGGTTTTCCTCATCTTTTGGAAAAAGGGTACTACACTCCCCCGGCTGCCAACCACATTTCCGTACCGAACAATGGCAAATCGCGTCTTTTTGTCACCAACATAGGCGTTAGCGGCAACGAACAGCTTGTCCGAAGCAAGCTTTGTAGCGCCATATAGATTAATCGGACTGCAGGCCTTGTCAGTGCTCAGAGCGATGACCTTTTCAATACCCCGGTCAATGGCGGCTTCAATAATGTTTTCGGCACCGCCGATATTGGTCTTAATCGCTTCAAATGGATTGTATTCGCAAGCCGGCACTTGTTTCAATGCGGCTGCATGAACAACAATATCGACACCGTCAAACGCACGATACAAACGCTCTTTATCGCGAACGTCCCCAATGAAGAAACGCATACGTGAGTCCGTATACTGCTGAGCCATCTCATATTGTTTGAGCTCATCACGACTGAAAACAATGACTTTCTTAACCGGATCATTCAAAATTCTTTTAATGAATTTTTTCCCAAAGGAGCCGGTTCCCCCTGTAACCAGCACCGTTTTACCTTCGAATAGATTGTCAACTGCCATGATGATCGCTCCCTAAACTGCATATCTGATTCACTTTCTCCACAAGTTCCTTAAAGCAAGGCGCCATGATACTTTCGTTAAAAGCACACTCGTTGGCGTAAATCTCAAATTCCTTGATCAGCATTTCCGCCTTCGTTCTGACATTCTTTTCAAACCGGATCTTAGGACTCACTTGTTTCAAATAATCCTCACGAATCCTCATCATAGGTGCAATGAACGTCTTATAATACTTGTTCCTTTGCAGCTTATGAAGAACTTTGTCAAACTTATCAATGCCCGCGGTCAATTGTTCATCTGATCCCGGGTTCATCATTGCTTTCACTTGTTCCATAGCTTTAAAAAACTGCTTGAGGAGATGATTAAACTCATGAGCCTGCTTTGTCATGCCCTGCACCTTAAGTTCAGTTCTTTTTTTATCATAGTGATTCTCACCATGACTCCACCCTGGAACAACTACAGATTCAGTCAATCTCTGATCAATGACCTGATCAAGAGGAATAAACTCTGTTCCATCAATTGCAGCCCCGCCTTTGGTCGTGTTAATCACTTCAACGTTTGGACAATCACTTATATACAATTCCAATTGCTTGCGCATACTGTCAAACGATTCACTTGTCGGAACACTGTCTCCATTGACACCTTTTACCGTTAATCTGCTTTTTTGCTCTTCTTCCTTTAACGTACTTGGTCTATTTTCATAGGAGATTCCCGTTGCATAAAATTGATTATTAAGATACGCGAGATTCTGTCCGACTAAAATAACTGTCCCGAATTCGAGTTTACTAAGCAACTCAAACGTAACAACTGCAATCGACGGGGCATCACTCAGCGTTTCAATCAAAGAATGATCGGTCGTTCGCAGGAATTGCGGCGCCACCGTATCCTGATTGATAACCATATGGAGCATTGGACCTTCATAGCCCTCAAGCGTTTCAAATCCGACGGTACTGCCAAAAATGAGAGGGATCGTTTTAATCTTTCTATCGTTTATAATCTGAATGACACGATAGTTATGTCCCTGAGGATCATAGGTACAGGCCGCATCCGGATAGATGTCGTGTTTGATCAAGGCATTAATCGCCGAACCAACGGAAAAAATGTAAGCAAGTCCGTCTTCTTTGATCCGTCTTAAATTGTCCCATTCTTCGTTCAGGGACGGGCCGGCCGATACAAGAACTGCAGGCTTACCTTTAAAATAGGATTTATATACATCATGGAGGATGTTTGGCGTCCGTAAAATTTCAGGGAAGTTTTTAACGGCATTAATGATCCATCTTTTTTGAAAGGATACATTCGTTGCCATACTGTCTTTTTTCGAACGAAGCATATTTTTAAATTGATCAAGCAGGAGATCGATATTTTCCTTATATATTTTTTCATAGGCAGGTAAAACAAAAAAATAGAACCTTTCTCCGAGCTGATCCATGTATTTTTGAACACGTGCCGTCACTTCTTGCTCACTGCTTGTAATAAACGACAATTGTTCGGACCAGTCGTTCAAATTCTGATTAGACAAAAACAGCTGTAAAACCTGTTGATCGGGTTCATAGATTGAGAATGCGGTATTGGGATATGCCGAAGAAAAAGCCTTGATCGCATAGCCTAGCCCCGAACCTATGAACAAAACATGGTCATACTGTTCCATGGATGATAAACTGTCGATTAGCCGTCCGGCTTCCCGTTCCGGATCATACTTGCTATGTATATATTGGTATGTGCCGTCCACATTCAATTTCAAGGTCGGCAGCCCATTTCTTGCCGTCTCCAGGATCACTTTTCCATTGTCAGCTTGTTCACTTGGCCGAGTCAGCTCTTCCAATAATGGTCTGTTACGGAAGCGCAGGTAGTTTCGATTTTCGATTAAGATCATGTTTCAGACTGCTCCTTCACTCCCAATGTCCTCTTAATTTCATCGGAAAGCCGTTTCAATAAAGGCTCAATTTCATAAAGAACGAGGTCCGCGATCAAAACCGTATCTCCAGACTGAAGCGCTTCTTCCACATTTTTCAATACTTTTTGCAACGAAGAAAAAATTGCCGTATATTGTCCCCAATTTTCCGGATGCTTGTTTGTCCGATCAATAGCGGTCAACATCTTTTCCAGCCACTGCACGCCATCAAGCAGCTCCTCAAATGCGAGCCAATCCTCTTTGGACGGGTTTTTGTAGAATCGATCCGTCAAGTGGATGACACGGGGGATCGCCCGATCCAGATAGTCTTTCGCCAGCAGCAAATTATCATGAATGAATTCCATCAGCGTCTTCGTTTTCACTTCAAGAGTTTGGATGTCTGCAAGGTGACCTGCTAAATACGTTGCGCAGTCATCATAGATTTCCACTCCATCCGCGATCATGTGACTATAATAGTTATCCTGATTCAGGAGATTGTTGATCGAATCCACCACTTGATTCACCGATGGGTGAAGAAGTGTTATCTGTTGATCATTGATCATTAAATCCATGACTATACCTCCACTATTGCCTATCATATACCCTTCATCTATTATATCGGATTAATGAGCAAAATTTAGAGGAAAAAATAAAAAACAGGCCCCTTATAAAGGAGCCTGTTCTTAGATCGATAATTATCTGAGCAACTGAAGCACGCCTTGAGGCAGCTGGTTTGCTTGATAGAGCATTGACTGAGCAGCCTGGCTAAGAATATTATTCTTTGTGAAGTTTGACATCTCTTGAGCCATGTTTACATCAGTAATTCGCGATGAAGCAGAAGTCAGATTTTGTGAAGACGTAGTCAAGTTATTTACTGTATATTGAAGGGCGTTTTCGGATGCACCCATTTTGGAACGTGCAGCCGACACTTTCTGGATCGCGTTATCAATAGCTTTAATCGCAACATTTGCAGAACCTTGACTAGTAACCTGCAATCCATTAACTCCTAAAGCAGCCGTGCTCATATTTTCAATCGATATCGTCAGATTCTGCCCCGTATTTGCTCCAATTTGGAATGTTGCCGAACCATCAGCACGCTTATTAGCAGCGGCTGTTGTTTCTGTAAAGGAAGATAAAGCATTTGATGCAGCATTTCGCACAGCGCCTGATGAGGAGGTAACTGTGATCGAAATACCATTGATCGCACCAGTGTATCCTGAAGTTTTAGCGGTTTCTACTAGAGCACCACTTCCATTAACTGTCAGAGTACCACTAGTTATTTTGCCTCCGAGTGTAGTTAATGTATCACCAGAAGCTACGGTAAAAGTATTTGTCGTTGTTTTTCCGTTAACAATATATGAAACCGAGATTGTGTCGTTCTTGGCAATACCTAAGCTGTTTCCATTAGAATCTTTCAACCCGCTTAATGTAGTAGTTGCAGACGCTTTACCAGCGCCAGAGTTCAATGAAACACTCGTATTGACGTTTTGAACCGCATTTGCAACCCCTGCACCCATCGAACCGTCAAGGAGATTTTTCGTGTTGAATTGTGTCGTACTGGCGATGTTATCAATCGTTTTGGTAAGGCTGTTCATTTCGTCCTGAATATTTTGGCGGTCCTGGGCTGTGTTCGTGTCATTTGCAGACTGGACAGCCAGCTCACGCATACGCTGCAGGATATCTTGCGTTTGGGCCAGCGCACCTTCACCCGTCTGAAGCAAGTTGGAAGCATCTTGCGCATTGTTGCTTGCCTGGTTTAACCCGCGAATCTGGCCTTGCATTTTCTGAGAAATCGCGAGACCCGCAGCATCGTCAGCCGCGCTGTTAATGCGGAGACCCGATGACAGTTTCTGCAAAGATTGTTGTGTGGCGTTCTGGTTTTTCGTCAACTGATTCAACGTGTTTAACGCCGCAATATTGTGGTTGATAATCATATTCATTTTCCTCCCTGAGTAGTGAATGCCCACGTCCGTGTGGAATAATGTCTGACATTAAGGAAGGCGCCTTCCTTAACCGCCCTTTCAGTGTATATATCGTCAAAGGAGGAAAGATGTTTAGAAAAAAATTGGATATTTTATTTATTTACGAGATTTTTAGTCCAGGTTATTAGATATCTCGTTTCTTCACCATGCACAAAAACTCTGTGATCGTCGTGATTTTGCTTAGTTTATTCATACAGGTTTTTATCGGCTTTGTTTGGTTACAAAGTTTTGCTGTATACAATGTGGGGATTATTTCAATGAACTGACCGTTCAATAAATGGAAACAATGACAGTGATAGATCATGAACAATCTCAGATTTTTTGCCATTCCTTTTAAGCCACTTGACGTTTTCATAGGAAATGTGCAACGATTCGGTTAAGGTGATTCCATGTCAGACCATTTTAAAAAAATCGGCGGCTTTTTTTCACTGGAGCTGCCCAAGCGAACCGAATATCATTCCCGGGCGTTACGTCTGAACAGCGCCCGCTACTGTCTTGAATATATACTGCGCGTCAGAAACTATAAGAAAATTTATCTGCCTGCCTATATCTGCGACAGCGTGCTTCAGCCGGTGAAGCGTCTGAACGTTAATTACCACTTTTATCGAATTGGAGAAGATTTCGCACCTGTGTTGGGCAGAGAACCGGAGGAAGATGCCTGCTTTCTCTATGTCAACTATTTCGGTTTGAATGGTCAAAATGTCCGAAAGATCTGTTGCACTCAGAAGAATGTCATCATCGACAATACGCAGGCTTTTTTTGACCGGCCGCCGGCGCACATCGATACCCTTTACTCGCCGCGGAAGTTCTTCGGCGTTCCGGACGGTGGCTATTTGTATACTGACGCTGAAAGTCGGCTCAATCTGAAACAGGATCCGTCTTATTATCGATTCGATGCCCTGCTGAAACAGATTGACCTCGGCACTGCGGCAGCCGCTCCGCTTTTTAAAGAAAACGAAGCCTATCTCGACCGGTGCGGTATGCAGGCGATGTCCCGCCTGACGCAGCGACTGCTGATGAGTATTGATTATCAGCAAGCCCTTACAAAAAGAAATGAAAATTTCCGCTTTTTAAACGGACTGTTGCGTCCATGCAATCGGCTAAAAGCGGCTTTCAACGATTTAGATGGACCGATGTGTTATCCGCTATTGATAGAGCGTGGCGAGCAATTAAAAGAATTTTTGATCGAACGCAACATCTACGTCAATGATTACTGGGAGGAAGTGATGGCACGTGTTCCGACCGGCAGTTTTGAGTACCGCCTGGCAAGGGACCTCGTTCCGCTGCCGGTCGATCAGCACTGCAACATGGCGAACATGCATGCCATCGTGGAGGCTGTTCTCGATTTTTTGAGATTCACACGCGATATTTGATTTTAGAAAAAGAGAAGATTGAGGAACGTTCTTATGATTGAGTCAACGGCTTCGCGAACGATTGTACTCCCCACCCATGAACTGTCTCTACCCGCAGGCATGAGTCGCGATAATCATCAAGACACTTAAGCGTGACAAGCGATCCAGTAAATAGACTAATAATATTAGTGCCGTTTTTATCCTGGCTTCAAACTTATTGCTGCCGATTATTTGAATAAGTTCTTTTTTTTCTGATTCAATTTTTATGCGTCATCTTCACTTTATTTTTATCCTTGATTTCTATCTACTTTCATAATACGTTTTGTCCTGTTTGCTACATTATTTTTTGAATACTGATTATCCCGTTAGCTCATGATCAGACACTGTCTCTCGCGTTGCACAGCTGTAAGCAGGTGATGGAAAAGTTTCCAATCCACCTTTAATGCAGAGGTTATCGCCCTAAACTTGAGGACAATCACCCTAAAAGGTCAAAGAATCGCCCCAGACTCGAGGACAATCGCCCTGAAATGCAGAAGAATCGCCTTTTAGAAATAAAGCATTCTTCAGCCCATCGAAAAAAATTGTGATTGAGCAGGATAAGCAGTATCGCAACACTGTTCTCTGCGTTGAAGGCGATCAGCCGTTTGCCTGTATCGAACCATGGACAGCCCGGACAAATGCATTCAATGAAGACAGCCTGCTGCTGGTGAAATCCGGAGAACCATTGAAACTGAATCTTTCTTTCTATCTTGAAGATCGCTAAACCACTCTTAAAGCTCAGGATGATCGCCCATCCTGAGCTTTTTGCATGCGTTCTAAAATTTTTAAGTTTGGGATCTGGCTTTTGTAATCACGACGTTACCTTGAATTCACCAGACTGAGTTTTCTTTTGGCCAGTTCTTTCTGATTGATAAAATTCTGGATCGCGGTTTCTTCTTTTGCCGTAAGGTTGCAGAATTGCACACCGTAAAAAAAAATTTGACCGTCCGTGCTTCAATTCCTTCCTGACCACCGTGCCGACCAAATAGATCGGTGTTTTATCTTCCGCCTGGAATGAAATGTTGATCAACACGTTCTCAATAATGGGGAAGTCCAGCCTGCATGAAAACTTGAGACCGCCGAGGCTGATGTCGATCATGTCGGCGCTGATTGTTTTATTATTCAGGGTCTGAAGCAATGGGTCTCCGAAATCGACGATCCGAATGGTGCACTTTTCATGAGCCAGCGAAATTCTGTGATGCCTTCTCTTTTCAAACCTGAAGTTATAGGGTCGATGTTTTTTAGTCGACCGACTCCTTAGTTTGGCTATGACTTTTCTCTCCCGTTCTACGACTCTCCGATAATGGAAGCGGAATATCAGATAGACGGTCAATGTCATGATGATTTCCATTCCGATAAATCCTACAACACCCAAGTTTATAAGCATTGGGTACACCTCACAATATAAGGGCAAGGGGTTCGGGTTTACCAAGAGCAAAACCTTGGGCATATTGAATGCCTAGTGACCTGGCGACATCAATATCACGGGCTGTTTCCAAGCCTTCAAGGATTAGTTTCAGTTTAAATTGTGAGCAATATTGGACGAGAAATTTAACATAGGCCTGTTTTCTTTTTGACGCGAACAAAGAGGAGGTAAAATATCTGTCCAGCTTGATGTAGTCCGCATCAAGCTCGATCGTCCTGTTGATATCATCGATGCCCTTGACAAAATCGTCGATCGCCATGCCCAATCCGTGCTTCTTCAACTCTCTTACAGCATTTTCTATTTCATCGAAATCTCTGATTTTTTCATTTTCCACAAATTCCAAAATAATAGATTGACTAGAGGCTGGAAAACGATCAATAACGGTATCGATAAGGGGAATAAAATTACTGTTCAGTACCGTTGAGGGATATACATTTATAAATAATTTTTTCCCTTTTTCCAAATAACCTGTTTTAAAGTAAGTGTAGACAGCTTTACGAAGAGACCGCGAATCTAATTCGTAAAGTTGCCCTCTTTTTATTGCAAGATTGAAAGCCTGTTCAGGATTTGTAAAGAGCTGGGAGCGAAAGAGCGCTTTCATGGCCTTTGACCGTGTGATCGGTCAGATCAACGATGGACTGAAAGTGATGTTCAAACACCTCATTTTTTATAAAGTTACTTACTTTGGTACACATTTGCTCATCTCCTTAATTGCTAGTGAATCGCAGTCTCCTCAAAAAAGCGGGTTTTGTTGAAGTATGCAGGCTTTTATCCCTATGAGATTTTTATCTCTCATGAGACAAAAAACAGGCTGCGCCGAATAACCGACGAGCCTCCTGAACTCAACTTTTTTCGGCAACCCGGCTGCCCTAGCGATCCCGCCTTAGGCCCGTGGCTTTGCGACCTTATCTTTCGATAAGTGTGCCATTTCGCAAATATTTTTCCATTGTGAATATATTAACATAAATAGTTGTTAATTCCAATGTATATGTACCTATTTTATGGATTTTTCAGTCGAATTTACTAATAATTTCTTTTTTTGTAACTCAACTTGTCGAACTAAACCCAAATTTCACTAGATATGATCGATCAAGTCTAGTAACTTTTATCGTTATTCATATACACAATGTTTTCAACTTATTCCCAAGTGAATTTCACATTTTTATGCATCCAGTCTGCTGAGGAGAAATTTAAAACGAGTAATGAACAAAAAGGTGCATCACTCGTTTTATGTATCCTTTTTCTCTTTTTTCATGTCCTTCATAGCTTGGAGTACGTCATCAGGCAGCTGGCCGGTTGCGGCCTGACTGTTTTCTTGCTGAATCGCCTCGTAGATTTCCTGGCGGTAGATATCGATCTCTCGGGGAGCACTGATACCGAGTTTTATTTGATCACCGTCGACAGCGACGATTTTTATCTCAATAGTGTCTCCGATCCGGATCGACTCTCCTTTTTTACGTGTCAATATCAGCACAACCTCACGCCCTTTTCTGCGGGGTTTCCGTTTCGGGTGTCAGCCGCTCCCTTACGGAATAGGAAGACTGCTCCGGAATATACTGTTTGCCGATCCTTTCCCGGGTGTTAATGATCACCGGGGCTTTCAAATTAGCCGTCGACTCGGAAAAACGCGGCTGAACACTGACAATCACTTGAACCGCCACGTCTTTTTCGGACTGTACGGCAAGCTGCCTGACGAAATGATCCGGCAGATCCACACTGTATTCTTTAAAGAAAAGGAACGGTGAGGTCGTAATAAAAGCAACCTCCGCATGATCGGTTGACTGCAGGATGGAAAAGACCTCACCGAACGGCTGGAAGATAAAGCGCCTTTCATCGGCGAATCCGGGCAACCCCGCAGGGAACGTCACGATCTCTGTCTCATCAATTTCCTGTTCTCCGAAATACTTCGTCAAAATTTTCATGATCCGCTTTTATCCCTTCTCTTCAACATGATTCAGACGCCAAGTACAAAGTTTATATTCATTATGTACCCCGAACAGAACGACTATTTTAAAAAGTCGACAAGCGATTGCTGGATGATCTTGGCACCGACCGCCAGCGAGGCATTGTAGACATTTTGCTGCTGATTCATATTGACGACGGTCGCCGCGAAATCCGCGTCTTCGTTGTTTGACATGATTTGAGTCGCCATCGTGTTTTGTGAATCGAGCTGACTGCTGATCATGTTGATGCGGCTCTGCTTGGCACCGACGTCCGCCTGTGCGCTCGATGTATCATTCAGATGTGTGTCGATTTTATCCAGAAAACTTCCGATCTGCTGTCCGGTGGACGACGGATTGTTCAATGCGTTCTTTAAATCATTCAGATCGCTGAACAGGCTGCTTGTGAAAACCTGATTCGGATTCACGTTCACAGGCATAGAAATGCCGTCACTCACGCTGATCGTCAGGTCGGGATTGGCGAGCGCTTTCTGATTAATCGATACCGCCCCTGAACTGTCCTGAGTCAGCAGCGGATTCTGCGTGTCTTCCCCGCTGAAAATATACTGCCCGCCAACCTGCGTGTTGCCGATCGTCACGAGCTGCTGGGTTAACTGACCGACCTGGCCGGCGATCGCCTGGCGCTGATCCGACGTATAGGTATCATTGCTCGCCTGGACCGTCAGCTCGCGTATGCTGTTCAGCACGTCATTGACTTGGGACAAGCCACTGTCCGAGCTTTGCAGCCACTTATCAGCCGTTGTCGCGTTTTTCTGGTACTGGGTGATATGATTGACGTCTGTACGATAGGCAATGCCCATAGAAGCAACAACCGGATTCTGGGACGGACGGGTGATTTTCTTGCCGGTTGCTAGCTGATTCTGATAATCTGCCAGCTTTCCGTAGCCCATCGACATATTCTGCAGAATATTATTGGTCATCATGCCTTGTGTAATCCGCATTTTTTATCACCCCATCTGGTTAATCAATGTGTCAAGCATCGTATTCAAAGTATTGACGACTTTGGCTGCCGCGCTGTAGGATTGCTGAAACTGGATCAGGTTGGTCATCTCTTCGTCCATAGACACCCCGCTGACCGACGACTGCTGGTTCTGCGCCGCCTGCAGCATCGTCTGCGTGTTATTTACAAACTGTCCGGCTGACTGGGCATTGACGCCGATTTGGCCGATCAGTCCCTCCAGATAGTTCTTCAAGGTCGTGGATGAACCCGAACCGTCTACATTATAAGTATTGACCGCAATGACGTTGGCCATCGCTGTCGCGCTTGAATTATCACCGCTCGGCGCCCCAGACGCGGCGGAGGTTACGTCGCTTCCCTGCAGGCCGCCGTTGACATGAATGTTCCTCGCAGTGACTGTGCCGGGGCTGGTTCCCGATCCTGTTCCGAGAAAAAAGGTCCCTTTAGCCGGGTTGTATCCGGCGCTCCCCTCATAAGCCGCGTTAAACGCAGTCGCAAGTGTGCTTGCCATATTATCGAGACTCTTCAGCACGCTCGGGTAATCGACCGTATAGCTGTCAATGATACCCTGCAGCTTGCCGGACATATTGGTCAGTGTTCCGGATCCAGACGGTGTCCCGTCCAGGTTGACCAGCGTTGTTTGGACACTGGGAGCCGAGGTACCCGACCCGGTTATCTGCGTCTGAAGGTGCGTATTGGTCAGTGCCGTCCCGTCGACAAGTGTGGCCGGGGGATTAAATGAATTTCCGTTCTTATCAACGATTTCAATCGTATATTTTCCATCCGCGAGCGGTGACGGATTGCCTCCGCTTTTGACCGTTGAAACCTTGACATTAACAAGCTGAGCCAGTTTGCCAACGAGAGCATCCCTCTGATCGTATAGGTCGTTTGTAATTAACCCGTTCGCTTCCTGGGTGCTGATTTCCTTGTTCAGGGCATTGATCTGATCTGAATAGCCGTTGATCAGATTAGTATTGGCGGTAATCTGCTGACTGAAGTTGTTCTGAACCTGGCCGAGCGACCGGGCGATGTTGTTAAAGGTGTCAGCCACTTCCTTCCCATTCTGGAGAACAACGGTTCCGGTACCGCTCGTACCCGAGTTGCCCGCCAGATCCTGCAGAGACTGCCAGAATCCATCAAGTACAGATGAAATGCCCGTATTGGTTGGTTCATTGATGATACCCTGCATCTGGGTGTACGCGTCGTTTACTGCCGACCAGTATCCGTTCTGATTCGAATTGTCGCGAACCTGCTGGTCGACAAACTGATCACGGATACGAATAATCGAATCGGCATTGACACCGGTGCCAATCTGACCCGCGCCGCCGGCGGCATTGATCCCGATTCCGGGATAAGGCAGCCAGGTAGCCATGTTGACCCGCTGGCGCGAGTACCCGTCCGTGTTGGCGTTGGAGATATTATGTCCGGTCGTTTGAATGGCTTCCTGCTGTACAGCGAGCGTCCGCTGCATCATGTTCAAGGTGGAAAAAATAGGAATCATCCTGTGAAACCTCCATTAAGCGCGGGAATCAATCCGTCCGCTGAAGACAGACGGAGAAGCCTGTCCCGCTTTCAGATTCCCGTAGTTTACTGACGTGATCTGCGGATACAGCAGATTAATGTTTAACCGGATCCATTGCAGAGACTGCCTGAGCAGATCTTGGTTCAGCTGGTTGGCCTGTTTCAGCGTGAAAACCGAATGGGCAAGCTCCCGAAAAAGAGCCTGCCATTCAGGCCGTTCACCGGCAGGCACAATGGAAGTTTCCCATTCGCTGAACGTCGGCGTCTTAACGTCTTTCCCTGCATTCCTGACGTCCTGCGCGGCAACTTCAGCTCTTTTCCTCTCGGCTTCCCTAAGCTCTTCGACAAGCGGCTTTTCCAGTTCAACAAGGCGGCCGACTTCCTGAATATCGCCATTTTTGATGGCATCCGTCTTTTTCAAAGCGAACTCATATAAATTCGCCTGAATGTCAATTAATTGTCTGATGACGCCCTTCATTGTATCCACCGGCATCTTTCACACTCCCCGCCGGAAAATAAGCCTGCCCTTCCGCCGGCTCTATTCCTCATTTTTGATTCCAGTAAGCATACATTTTCTTTGCAACGTCTTCAGAACCTACATGATAGGTTCCGGCATCTACCTGAGCTTTAATCTGATCCACTTTTTGCCGGCGTCCTTCTTCCAGCCTTTGAGAACCTTGAAGCCGCTTGGCTTCAGGAGAAATCTCAATTTTGTCATTTCCCCCGGCGGGAGCGGACGGCTGTTCTGCCGGCTTCCCGGGTTTAAAATTGGTATATGGCTGAATTGGCTGATAATGGTTGATTTTCATATTGATCACCTCATTTTAGAGGAAATGGATAAAACATCTTCACACAAGCTTCTGCGTTTTTTCGTTCACTTGTTTGAGAAAGCATGTCGACAATCATGTCACCGTATGTCTTTACATGTTTTTTATCGGCTAGAAAGGAACCAATGTTTAATTGGGTTCGGGATAGCCGGGTTATCAGGGCGACAGTCTGTCGGCACGTTTATCTTGTATGATATGTTTTTCGTATTTTCATCTCATCCTGCTTTTTCTGCCGTATGTTTTCCTGACCGATTTCCTTCTCAAGCCGGCTGCGGCAGTTATGGCACAGAACGCCTTCCTTAATGATTGATCCGCACGACCGGCACGGGTAGCCGATGTTCGGGAACATGGCCGGTACCAGCCTGCCTTCCCGGACCCACTGATAGATCAAATCGGTTTCAACACCGGTCGCTTCGTGAACCTGAGGCACAGTGGCCGTTCGGTTCTCCTGACGGGTAATATAATGGTAGACGACGTCAAACTGGCGATCCTGTTCTTTCAGGCATTCCGGACAGAGCCGGGAAGCCACTTTCACAAAAAGTCTGCCGCAGTTCGCGCAATTGGCAAGTTCCGCCAAAGCAAACCCTCCTTTGAGAACTCTTCTTATATTATAATCGAAATGATTCTCAGCTTACACTCTGTAAGACTATCGGACGCATCCTTCAAAAGTTTTAGATACTTGCCACAAACGTGCTCGCATTTTTTACACCTGCGGCCGTGTTCATGTTAAAATTTGTATTGAATATGTTTATCGGAAGAACAAACGGTCCGCTGCATTGCAAAAAGACCTTTTCAGCATTCACAAAGCTGATCGGACGGAACGGTTACGGAAAAAAAGCCCTCTTTTTTCAAATTGCACGGCTTATCTCAATATAAATTTTTATTGTCACGGCTATGATAGAAGGTGTATTCGTGCGTTTTACAAAAAAAAATTGGTTTGTCTGGTTTGTCCTTTTCGATCTCATGCTGGCCCTGATTATCGTAAATATAGAACTGCCCGCAAGCTCCGGTGCTGCAAAGCAGCAGCCGTTCTCACTATTCGATTCTATCGGCCGTTTTTTTGCCGGGGCGGGTGCGGCAATTGAAAAAGTGACGCAAGGTACGGCTGAAGCCGTCTCCGGCGGGCATTCGGAAGCATCTCATGTTCTGATCGATGTCCCTGAAATTCGCCAATATCCTGAATTACCCCGCGGCTGCGAAGTCACATCGCTCGCCATGCTGCTGGAGCAGGCCGGTGTCAATGTTAGCAAAATGGAGCTCGCGCGCCAGGTTAAAACAGAACCCTATTACCAAAACGGACAGTTCGGCAACCCGGATCACGGTTTTGTCGGAAGCATGACTGATCTGAGCCAGCCCGGCTATGGCGTATACCATGAACCGCTCGCCAGCCTCGCACGCGACTATCTTCCCTACCAGATCGTCGACTTGAGCGGCAAGCCGTTCGATGCTGTACTCGAACGGCTTCGCGCTGGCTTTCCGGTCGTTGTGATAACCAACGTCACGTTCAAACCGCTCCCCGGCAATGATTTTCGAACGTGGAAAACCACAAGCGGACAGGTCACCGTCACCAACATGGAACACGCCGTGCTTGTGACCGGATTCGATCAAAATCACATCTTCTTTAATAATCCGCTTGGCGGGAAAAATGAATCAGCCGACAGAAATACCTTCATCCAAGCATGGCAGCAGATGGGAAGCCAGGCCATCAGCTATCATAAATGGCCGTTTTTTTAGTCGCTCCGCATAGGTTTTCGATTTTTTTTAGCGTTTCGAAGGCAGGCCGTTTCAAATCCGGAAAATCGGCACTACGTGCAGTCTCTTATCCATGAGCCAGAGTCAGCGAGTCGATCCGCTGCGGTCCTGCCGCTTCAAGCGCTCCCGCCGCAAAGCGCAGCGTTGCGCCGGTTGTGTAAATATCGTCAATAAGGAGCACCTTATGTCCGGATATCGATCCGGCAGCTTCCTCATTGAACAGGAACGGATTCTTACGGATCATCAGCCGTTCCCGGCGGTTCTTTTTACTCTGTTTTCGCTCGCTGCCCGGGCGGACCAGCGCATGCGTGAGCGGTTCTCCTAATAATTCGGCGAGAAGTACCGCCTGATTGAAACCGCGCTCCTGAAGCCGTTCTTTGCTGAGCGGGATCGGCACAATTATGTACTTTACCCCCGCTGCCCGTCGTTCTCCGGTTTTCAACCAATCCCGCAAGTTCTCCCATCCGCTGCCCTTCAGCTTCCTGTACACTGAGCGGAATTCTGTCCTGAACCCTTCGGCAAGCAGCGCATCGCCGCGAAATTTGAACATCGTTATGATCTCTTTCATCCATTCATTGTACGTAAAAAGTGAACGGTTTCTGCCGAACAAACCGTTTCTGCCGCTCTTCGCCCAGTTCCGGCAGTCGCTGCAGACCGAGCCGCTGACAAAGCTTTTGTCAATCAGCCTGAGGTCGCGTCCGCAAGAGGCACAGCAATCGTCCAGATCGATCGGCGCCAGTTTTCTCCTGCAATTCTTGCAGAAACCCGGGTCCGTCCCGGCCAGCAAAAGTGTGCGGACGGTCAGGGGATCCTGCCTGATCCCGCCGCATATAAGACAGTGTGTCCCATTCAAAATCCGCCCTCCTCATTCATCTGCTCGATATGACGGCGCGCCCGCACCATCTCCAGCGTTCTCCCGTTATGAAAAAAGACGACATCGCCGGCCGGATATTCCGGAGAGCGGCCGACCCTTCCTGCAATCTGGACAAGCGCCCGTTCGTCAAAAACGGGATCGTCCGCACCAAAAACCGCGGCCTCAACAGCTGGAACCGTCACGCCGCGTTCCAGAATCGTCGTTGTCACCAGAATCCGGATTCTCCCTTCCCGGAAAAGCGTTACTTTGACGTGACGGTCCGGATCTTCGGCATGCACACCGGCCACATGATCCAGCGCTTCCCGCTGCAAAAGTTCCGTCAATTCTCTCAACAGGGAAACGGAAGGAACAAAAAGAAATATCTGGATACCGGCCTCCATTTTTCCCTTGATCCATTTCAGCATTGCGGGAGGCAGGAATCCTTGGGCGACCGATTTTTTCCAGTTCCCTGCCCAGCAGAAAAGGGGTACAGGCAGGGGGTGTCCGTGAAAACGGCGCGCTATTTTTGTGCCCTTTAAATCTCCGCGCAAGTAGGCATTCTTTAGCCTGGGAGGAGGAGTTGCGCTCAGGTAGGCGAACGGTGCCCCTTCTTTTGCCGCCTTCTGAACCGCATATTCCAGCATCGGATCAAAATGGAAGGGAAAGGCGTCCACCTCGTCAATAAAGACGCGGTCAAAGCAGCGGTGAAACCGAATCAGCTGGTGAGTGGTCGAAATGACGAGGGGCGCGTCCGGAATCCTATCCTCGCTTCCCGCATAGAGAGCACTGACGGGGACACTTGGAAACGACGCTTTCATCCTGGGAAAAAGTTCTCTGACGACGTCCGTTCGCGGCGTCGTCAAAACAACGCGCTCGCCTCGGAGGAGTGCGTATTCAATGGCAGGAAACATCAGTTCCGTTTTCCCCGAACCCGTCACGGCCCAGATTAGGAAAGAATGACCCTCGTTCAGGCAGCGGACGAGTTCAGCCGCCGCGGCGGCCTGTTCCCCCGAGAGGGTTCCAGTCCATTCGCAGAGTCCTCCGTTTCCGCCAGGCGTCACGGGCTGCCGCACGGGTTCGGGGCCGACCCATGTCGCGAGTTCCGTGCACGAACGGACCACCCCCATGTTCAGACAGCGGCGGCAATAAACACACGACTTTCTGCAGCGTCCGCACGCGCACGACCCGAACAGCCCGGGATCTGAGTTGCCGCAGCGACGGCACACCCATCTTCTGCTGCCAAGCAGAAGTGAGAACAGTCCGTCATCAACGGCCTCGACCCCGCGCCGCAGCGCAATAAGCCCTTTGCGGACGTGCTGCCTTATCATGTCTTCAGGAAAGGGAAGCTCGTCAATCTGGTACTCCCTGCCAAATAAAAAGCGCTGTAAATCTTGATTAAAGTTCGGATGGATCGAATCACTGCGGGGTAAAAGCATCATGGACAGACCTTCTTTCGGAGAATGGGTGAATGGAAAACTGAGGAAATGAAACGGGCTGCAAAAAGAGGTGATTCTGCAGAATGGGATATTTCAAGAGGAATCTTTGGAAATAAAAATAAGATAAGAAAAACTTGTTGAAGCCAAGTCTTTGACGACGGCCTGAGACTTAGTTTTTCTTATACTAGACACCTCAAATCTTTTATTTTTACTATCTTATTTGTAGAACAAAGCGAACTTGCCTTTCTAAATTATAAATTCAACACTGGAAAGCATACTCCTTCTTTTTCAACAATTTTTTTCGCGGTGGTTGATGAAGAGGGGCATCTGAATGAAAAGCGGGTACTGGGAGCGGCGGAAAAAGCCCGAAAATTTTCTGTTTATTTGCACCTATTGATTCTAAGGCGGTTACTGTTGATTCTTTGCGATTTACTGATGATTCTACGAGAGTTACTGTTGATTCTCCCGCCGTTACTGTAGATTCCCTTGAATTTACTGACGATACACCCACTTTTTACCGCTGATTCTGACGCTGCAGTCCTGTCCGGATGACTTTCCACACTTTCGATTGAACCTTTTCACCTTATTGTCAGGAAAAAGTTCAGCCCGGCTTCTTTCTTTTCGTTTTTGCGCCAATTTTGGGACGACTGCTCATTTCTACGCTTTATCTCACCTGTAAAACAGCATGGCCGTTTTTTCAGGATCCGCCTGAGTAAAGTCTGTTGCTTGGCGCATGAAAAAGTGCGGTCAATCGCCATTTTTACTTGAGTATCTGCAGCTGGAACGCCCTCCATAAGCAAGATAAAATCAATTTACAAAAGAAAAGAATCGCAGCATATACTCCGCGACTCCCCTTATTAACCCGGTTGTAAACTTGCATCCGGGTCATACGCCTGATGCATTTTTCTATTCAAGATACATTGCCGTTTCAGCTAATTCCGTATCCATTGCGTCTTCGAACGATCAGTAAATTTTGACCCAGCCGTTTTTGATTGCCTCAACTACAGCCTGAGTACGGTCGTCGACGTTCATCTTTTGCAGAATGTTGCTGACGTGGTTTTTGACCGTTTTTTCACTGATGTACAGATTTTCACCGATCGAACGGTTGCTTTTTCCTTCAGCCATAAGCTGAAGTACTTCACACTCCCGATGTGTGAGAATATGGAGTGGCGGCCGGAATTCCAAATCGCGAAATCCTGACGGCTCGCTTGAGTAGCCCTGCGATGCGAGCCTCCGGAATTCATTGACGAGATTATGCGTGACTTTCGGATGAATGTAGGCTCCACCCTGAGCAACAATCCGCACGGCTTCAATCATTGAATCCGCGTCCATCTCTTTGAGCAGATAGCCGAGCGCTCCTGATTTCAGCACATGGGTCACGTAACTTTCATCATCATGAATCGAAAGAATGATGACCTTCAGGCCGGGGTGATTCTTGATCAGTTGTCGGGTCGCCTCAACACCGTTCAGTTTGGGCATGTTGATGTCCATCAGGACTACGTCAGGTTTGGATTCATCAATCAGTTTTTCAGCGATGATACCGTCATCACCTTCTGCAACAACCTCAAAATCCGGTTCCATATTCAATATTCTTTTAACGCCTTCCCGAAAAAGGCGGTGATCGTCAATCAACACAATTTTAGTCACTTTTGGACGAACGTTTGTCACTGTCACACCTGCTGCAAAAAACATGAATATCCCTGTCGTTTGGGAAGTATCGGCCAATGGCGGCCGCACGCTTCAAGGTGTTCCGCCGTACCCTTCACGTATTCAATCCGGCAGTCATGCCGGACCCGGGATTATCCGTGCCGCCCCTCGCCGCAGCAGGTTCCTCACCTCTCTTTTTATCGGTCAGTCAATAGATATGAGACGGGGGGCAACCGCCCATCTGACAATTTTTATTAAATCCATTATTTCTCTAATTCGTCACCGTGCTGGATCGGAACATTAATTAAGACCGAAGTGCCTCTGCCATTTCCCGAATGGATAGCCAGCTTGCCGTTCAATAACTCGGTACGTTCTTTCATCCCGATCAGACCGTAGCTGCCTTCTTTTCTGATCGACTGGTCGAAACCGATACCGTCGTCTTTCACATGAATCCGTATCCGGTCTTCACGAAATTCCAGACGAACAACGATGTGTTTCGGATGGGCATGGCTGCAGGCGTTTTGAACTGCTTCCTGCATCAGCCGAAAAAGTCCGGCTTCCATGCGGGACTGCAGGCGCTTTTCCTCACCCATGCAGCGGAAGTCGATGACAATAGACGGATAATCTCCGTCTACTCGATGAAAATATTTTTGAAGCGTCGGCACCAGACCAAGGTCATCCAGACTCATCGGTCTTAAATCGTATATAATCCGCCGGACTTCGGCAAGCGCGTCCTGCACCATGGCACGATACTTCTGCAGCTCTTGCCTGGCTGCTTCGGATCCTTCTTTCTTGCCGACGCGCTCCACAACATCAAGTCCGAGCAGGACCTGGGCCAGCGTCTGAGCCGGGCCGTCATGGATTTCACGGGAAAGCCTCTTCCGCTCTTCTTCAAGCGCCTCGATGATCTTCAGACCAAGCGCGCGTTGTTCACGCGCGCTGGCGACCACTTCCCCAATTTGCTTCAAATCACTTGTCAAATAATTGAGGACAACCGTTACCTGTCCCACCAGACTATCGGCTTTCCTAATCGTTGCTGCCAGCTGCACAAGACGGCGTTCCAGTTCGTTGCGCCGAGCCTTCATCTGCTTTTCCATTTCACGGACAATTGACAGCTCATTCTGAATGCTGTTTGCCCGCTCATAGGCATTCCGGATATCTTGTTCTCCATAATGATCAAACGCTTTGCTGATTTCGGCCAGTCGCCCCCGCGATTGTCTTGCTTCAATCTCCAGCCGGTCGCTGCGCTTAATCACCTCGGTTAGTTCATGTTTTAACAAGTGAAGTTCTTTAGCCAGCTCGTCGTGCTCTGTTCTGGATTGTTCGCCTATTTCAAAAATCTGTGTTTTGCTGTCGCTGACGTTTTCAATCATATTGTTGATGATTTTATCAAGATGTTTTACGTCATGCGCCTCACGTTCATTTTTGTCGGCTGACATTTTTTCCCTCCATAGTAACAAATGTAGCTGAACAGTGCCGTACTCGCTAGACACCTTGTACCTATCTCCCCATAGTGCCAAAGAACTATTTCACTTTAAAACAATCTCTTTTCATTTTTTAATAGCATCAAACATATTACAAGTGTAAATGTTACCAATTATTTTATAATAGCATAAATTAAGCGTTTTTATTAGTTTGAACGGACTGACGGGTCATTGATTTGTCGAAGTAAGAATGATATGGTTTTATAAAATTGAGCAGCATCAGAATTCCATGACTTTTTCTCAGAAGGTAAAGATGTTGCTCAAAGTGATACGTCCGGAAGCGAACAAAAGTGTCCGGCAAGGAGTTGTTTTTTTGTGACATTATCCTCTTATATAACGGTCATGCACCCGGCCATCAAGGAAATTGAGATCCGCCGCTCCCGTTTTATTGCGAGCGTTTTCCCTGTTGCTTCGGAAAGCGACGCAATCGGGGCAATTGAAACAAAGCGCAAGGAACATTGGAAGGCCAATCACAATTGTTTCGCTTACATCATTGGAAAGAAGCAGGAAATCCAGAAGGCAAGTGATGACGGAGAACCGAGCGGAACGGCGGGCGTGCCGATTCTCGACGTACTGAAACGGCGCGGACTCTGTGATGTGCTGGTCATCGTGACCCGCTACTTCGGGGGAATCAAATTGGGGACGGGCGGACTTATCCGCGCTTACGCTCATGTCGCCGCCGCGGGGCTTGCCGCCGCCGAGGTAATCGAACAGATCCCCACGGATTTATGGCGCACGAGTGTCGACTACCATCTGAGCGGTTCAATTGACAATAAACTTCGCGAGTCTCCCTATCTTGTGAAGGATGTGCAGTATACCGATAAAGTATCATTCGATGTCTTTACCCGCCAGGAGGAGAGCCCTGCTTATGCCAGCTGGATCGAGGACCTGACAAACGGTACGGCGGACAACAGAAAAATTGAGGAACTTTATCTCCAGAAAAAATTGCCCGAATCTGCGGACAGATAAGAACCTTTTAAAAACCGAAGAAAAAAATAGTGGACATCCCCTGAAAACGGCCACCGCACTTCGTACTTTGGTTACGTCCCCCCTATTCAACCATTCCGGACCGGCAGATTGGCGTTCTGCGACGACCAAGCCCAAAAGCCGGAACCGTTCTTGTCCGGTTCCGGAATAGACTCGTCCTGTTTTATTTTGCCTTAGCCGGGCTGAGCGCTTTTGCCAGGCTGAGAATCCGCTTATAGGTCTTCAGCAGCGGCTTGTAGCCTGTGCTTACCAGTCCGACACCTTCGACTACCAGTTCAATCGTGACCATCACGCCGATAATAATGAGCAGCGAACCAAGCAACGTGGAAGTTGACAGCAGAATCGCCGCAAGAGCGAACATCGCGCTCATGCCGTACATCAGCACCACGGTCTGGCTTTGTGAAAAACCATAACGGAGTAGGCAGTGATGAAGATGCGACCGATCGGGAGCGGTTAACGGTTTTTTATTAACCAGCCTTCGGATAATCGCGAACAATGTATCGGAAATCGGGACGGCCAGAATAACGACCGGAACGACGAGTGAGAACATCGTCACATTCTTGAACCCAAGCAGCGCCAGAACCGAGATGACGTAGCCGAGAAAATAACTTCCGGTGTCCCCCATAAATATTTTTGCAGGGTGAAAATTATAAGGAAGAAAACCGAGCGTGCTCCCGAGAAGCACTGCGCTGACCGCGAACACGAACAAGTCATTTTCTGTCAACGCGAGCCCGGCAATCGTCATTAAAACAATGCTTGAAACGCCGGCAGCCAGCCCGTCCAGCCCGTCAATCAGATTGATCGCATTCGTGATACCCATGATCCAGAGCAGTGTCAGCGGAATGCTCAGCCAGTGCAGATAAAGGACGCCGTTAAACGGCAGATTGATATAAGTGACAGTGATTCCGCCCTCGACAATGACCAGAGCCGCAAAAAAATGGGCAATAAGCTTCACCCGGGGCGACAGGGAGTACAAATCATCTAAAATACCTGTAAGAATGATAATGACACTGCCCGCGATCAGCGGTATTGTATAGCTGCTGACCGGCCACAAAATGACCATGCCGATGATAAAGGCGAAGTAAATAGCCAAACCGCCCATGCGCGGCATGATTTTCTTGTGAACCTTGCGCGCGTTGGGAACGTCGGTAGCGCCTGCTTGAATAGCAAGCTTTTTAACAAGGGGTGTAAGCCCGATTGCAGCCAAAAAACATATGACAAACGTCAAATAGACCATAGTGTCAGCCTGCCTTGTATCCAAAATTCCCGTTCGGCAAAAGTCTAAAACGGTTTTCAGAGAAAATAGTTTTGTCTCTTTTACTCAACGGATATTATATCACAATGTAAAGAGGATACCAGTACTTTCTTAACAATCGCTTAACTTGCTTCTTTTATTGATTAGTTTTGTTAAATAACTGTGAACCATGAAAACTGTGCATCATTGAAGCAATTTTTAAGGCCGTATGACCCGCGTTTCAGATGCAGGATTCAAAAATCGTTTTGTCCCGGACTATTTTTTAACTGAACCTGTTGCTTAATGCCAGTCTACATTTTTTTTAGACGAATAGCTGGATTTTGGATTTTTTTTGACTTTCTCATCTAAAGGGGTATAAAAATTCGAAAAGCGGACAAACACGGGATTATGGAATGCTTGACAGAGACGGGTTCTGTCGATGAAAATGAAACAATATGAGACATGCTGAATGCAGATTCAGAAGAAGGGGTTCATTTTGGCGAAAAAGCAATGCATCGGAAATATATACATGAGTGTGTTCACTTCAAAGCAGGAATTTATTGAAACACTTGCCGGAAAGGCCGGAGAAAAAGAAAAGCTGAACCTTTATTTTCTTAACGATCATGGTTTCAATATTGCCCAAAAAGACACGGATTATCGCGGGATCCTGAATCGAGCGGATTATCTGCTCAACGACGGTATCGGTATCAAACTGGGCGCTAGAATATGGGGCGTTCGCGTTGGCGAAAACCTGAACGGCACGGATCTGATTCCCCTTTTTCTTAGGAAATGCGAAGACGAAGGATGGTCCGTTTATCTGCTCGGATCGACGGAAGATATTGTCAGTGAAGCGGCGCGGCGCATTAAGGAAAAATACCACCGGCTGAAGATCGCCGGCTATCACCACGGTTTTTTTCGTGCGGAACAAGAAATAGTCCGGGAAATCAACCGATCTGAGGCCGACGTGCTGATCGTGGGCATGGGTATGCCTCTTCAGGAAAAATTTATCGACCGCCGCGATCATGAATTGACCCCACGTATCCGCATTGCTGCCGGAGGCTATATTGATTTTGTTTCAGGGAAAAAACCGCGCGCACCCAAAGCGATGCGAAAACTGAACCTCGAATGGCTCTTCCGGATGGTGCTTGAACCGAGAAGAATGTGGCGGCGGAACGTGATCGGCCACCTGCAATTTTTTATCAAAGTCATCCAACTGAAAACAAAAAAGCGCTTATAAGCCTGTACCCTCGCAAAATGAAGCGAAAGGTGCGAATACTCTGGTGCGAAAACGTTTTCCATATTTAAGTCCCTTCCTGTGATAAGATTTCGTGCATCGTTAACTTAGTTGACATAGTTTAATTCATCTTCGGATGACTTCGTGAGTCAGCTCCCCTTTTTCAGAAGAGACATTCTGAAAGTTCCGATGCAATCGGAATTCGCCCCCCTCGGCCTTGGCCCGCAGCATCATCCATTCCTTCCGATGACAAATGATGTCAGATCATCGCTTATATTAACGGTGAGATTCTACGACTTCCGATCTGTAAAATGATAGAATGGTAGAGGAACGACATCATGACGAAAGAAGGATGATCCGTATGGACAGGAGTTTTTTTATACGCAATCGCAACAAGCTTTATGAAACGCTCGAGGATCAGTCGCTGACGATCCTTTTCGCCGGCGAGGCGGCTCATCAGTCGGCGGATGAGAGCTATCCCTTTTACCCGAACCGGAATTTCTATTATATGACCGGAATCACGGAACCGAAAGTTGTTTTCGTTGCCGCAAAGTTCGGCGGAAAGGTCAGCGAGACGTTGTTTATTCAGCGGGCCGACCCGTGGATGGCCAGATGGTACGGAGAGACGATCACACCGAACGAAGCCCAGGAAGCTTCCGGTATTGAAAATATTGAACTGCTTGATAAACTGGATAGTTTCATCCATTCACAGTTTGACGGTCGTGTCTATACGCATCTTTATGCGGACCTCGAAGCCAAATCATGGGAATATCCGGCCAAACCGGCGAATAAGTTCGCTGCCGAAGCGGCGGTCACCTACCCTTATCTGTCGATCCATAACCTGTACCCGGTGATCAGCAACCTTCGTGTAGTCAAGTCGCCGGAAGAAATTGACCTCCTGCGTAAGGCCGGACAAATCACTGCGGAAGGCATCAAGAATGTCCTTGCCAATGCAAAACCCGGCATGAAGGAATACGAATTGGAAGCGTATTTTAATTTTGTTCTGAAGAGCCGCGGTATCACCGAATTCGCTTTTCCAACCATTCTTGCCAGCGGTTACAATGGCACGGTGCTTCATTACTCGGCCAATACCGGTACCGCTGCGGACGGAAGTCTCGTTCTGCTTGACCTCGGCGCCCAGTATCAATATTATAACGGCGACATCAGCTACACCTTCCCTGTTAATGGAAAATTTACCGAACGTCAGAAAACAATTTATGACATCGTCCTTCGCTGCAACCAGGAAGTCACAAAAATGGTCAAACCGGGTGTTGCTTTTGAAGAACTGAACGATTTTACGATCAAATTCTTTACTGAAGAACTGCTCAAAATCGGTCTGATTCAAAAACCGGAAGAATTACGCAAGTATTACTTCCACCATGTCAGCCACTCGCTCGGACTCGATACCCACGACGTCGGTAACTATCGCGATATCAATCTTGTGCCCGGCGAAGTGATCACCAACGAACCGGGACTTTACATTCCAGAAGAAAGCATCGGCATCCGCATAGAAGATGACGTCCTCGTCACCGAAAACGGCTACGAGGTGCTGACTACCGGACTTCCTCGGACCACAAATGAAATTGAAAGCTATATGGCCGAACGCAATAAGAACCTGCAGTAAGGCTGACACGTCTTCCACAGCGGTTCCACCCTTCTCTCTGTGCGTCCCGCCGCAATTGCGCAACTGGGATCCTGTGCCAAAGTTATGCAAAACACAAATTATCGAAGGGGGTTTCTAAATGAAATATCGCCATCTCGGAAATTCCGGACTCAAGGTCAGCACAGTCAGTCTGGGAAGCTGGCTGACCTATGGCGGTTATGTGGCAAACGAAAACGCGGTGAACACCATTCTGAAAGCTTATGATCTCGGCATCAATTTTTTTGACACCGCCAATGTTTACATGCGCGGCGAAGCAGAAAAAGTGGTCGGCAAAGCAATTAAAGCCTTCCCGCGCGAATCCATCGTCCTCTCGACGAAGGTCTTCTTCCCCATGGGTGACGGTCCCAACGACCGCGGCCTGTCCAGAAAACATATCATGGAGCAGGCTGATGCCAGCCTGAAACGGCTCGACGTTGATTACATCGACCTGTATTATTGTCACCGCTTTGATCTGGAAACTCCGGTCGAAGAAACGCTGCGCGCCTTCGATGATCTGATTCACCAGGGGAAAGTGAACTATATCGGGGTCAGTGAGTGGACGGCTGCCCAGATTACGGAAGCCGCACATATCGCCGATGAAAAGCTGCTCAATCATTTCGTCGCCAACCAGTCACAATACAGCATGCTTTACCGCAAGATCGAGAAAGAGGTTATTCCGGCCAGCGCTGCACATGGCGTCAGTCAGGTCTGCTGGTCGCCGCTCGCCCAAGGCGTACTCACGGGAAAATATAAGTCGGTGGACGATGCTCCGGCCGGAAGCCGTGCTGCAGAAAAAAGCGGATCCGTTCATCGCTTTCTGACAACCGAGAACCTCGGCAAAGTTGCCGAGCTCAAGAAAATTGCTGAAGAACTGGATATCACCATGGCCCAGCTCGCTCTCTCCTGGATCCTCCGTCAGGATAACGTAGCTAGCACGGTCGTCGGCGCCAGCAAACCGGAACAAATTGTCGACAACGCCAAATCAGCCGACGTCGTGCTCGACAGAGAAATACTTGATAAAATTGAAGCTATTTTAGCGTACTAAATATGGCGAAAAGCCGGAACCCCGTGGCGTAATTGGGGATCCGGCTTTTTTGCGCTTTATTCAATAGCCGGGTTACCAGCCGGATTCACGGGTCTATCGGCCAATTCGGACCCTCTTCCGGCCGGATTCGCAAGCCTATCGGCCAATTTGGGCCTCCTTCCGGCCGGATTCACGGGTCTATCAGCCAAATCTAGAGTTAGTCTAAATGGTGGACACGTCAAAATGGGATCCCGTATGATTGAACTATAATTTTAAAGGACGTGTTCACATTGCCGAAACATCGAGACCCTGAGTATAAGGAATATGTCGCAAAGCTTGTGGTGGAAGAGCACCGGGTCGCCCGTCAAGTTGCCTTTGAACTGGAGCTCCCGGAATCCACAGTCAACCATTGGGTGGCAGCCTACAAGAAAAAGAAGTTGGGGCCGGATCAGGGAAAGTATGTGACTCCCGGTGAACTTTCAAAGTTGGAAGCCAAGTACGCTAAAGAAATTAAAGCACTGCGAGAAGAGAACGAAATCTTAAAAAAAGCCATGCACATCTTCACCAAGGGCCAGTAGGGGTCTACAGGTTCATTGATGCTCATCGAGATGAACATACTGTTGTGTTGATGTGCCGCGTGCTGAACGTATCGAAGAGCGGCTATTATAAATGGCGGAACAGGCGTGAGGTTCAGACGGATCGGGACGTACGGAGAAAAGCACTCTGTAAGAAGATCAGGAAATCTTTTCA
>NZ_BMOK01000007.1 GCF_014647035.1 Sporolactobacillus putidus
ATTCGTTTACACTATTGGGTACACGCTGGCAGATAAAAATTTGCCTACAAAGACTTGACTCAATCAAGAACAATGTCATGATATAAATTTTACCTTATTGAGCATAAAGATATATCGGGCGTTGCAGGAATATATCGCCGGTCACAGAAAAATATCGGTGGCAGCGATGATCGCTCTTTTTTGCATATACATTGTCAGATCGACCGGATCTATTCCGGTCTATGAAGGGATGAATTATAATTGATTAAGAAAGGAAACATAGGCCGTTATTTTTTTAAAAACTGAGGTATTTGTAAATGAAATCCGATTATATGGAAAGGTTCAGAATCCTGCTGGATTATTATGGTCCGCAGCACTGGTGGCCAGCCAGGACAACTTTTGAAATGCTGATTGGAGCGATTCTGACTCAAAATACAAATTGGAGAAATGTAGACCTGAGTCTGAAGAAGTTAGCACCTTTTCTGATTCCCGAAAAGATGGAACGGCTGGGAATAGATGAACTGGCCGGACTGATTCGATCATCCGGCTTTTACAGATTGAAAGCGCAGAGAATCCGTTCTTTCCTGAACTGGTACAGGCATTACGACTATAACCCCCTGAAGGTGGAAGCGAGGGACGGGCTTGATCTTCGTCAGGAATTGCTTGGTGTGAAGGGGATCGGCGAAGAAACGGCTGACGCCATGCTTGTATATGCGTTCGGCAAGTCGTTTTTTATCGCGGATGCTTATGCCCGTCGCCTTTTCACAAGGCTTGGAGACCAGTTGCCGAAAAAATATGATGCGCTCCGGGCACAGGTGGAAAAAGACCTTCCTGACGATCTTATCGTCTATCAGGAATTCCATGCTCTTATTGTCGCCCATGCCAAAAAGCATTGCAGAGCCGTACCCAATTGTGAGCATTGCCCGCTTGCCGCACAATGTGAAAGCAAGTGAGAGCATGATCAGAGATTCATTGATCCTGGGGTTGTCTATTCCCTGAACTCATGCAACAACGATTTTGAGAGATCGAATCTAGCCCGCCGCACACAACGATTATTTTAAGGACAACGCCAACAATTAGCTTATTTGTCTTTTGTATAGACTATCGATCAAATCCTCTGTAGAAACTTTTTTTGAATATTTGACCAGTTCGACCGCTTCACACCACAGGATCGAAATTGCCGCGATAAATAATGCTGTATGACTATAATGAAAACATTCAATGGATCCATTTTAAGTAAAATCATAAAAAGAGTGTCGAATATGCTAAAAAAACTTACTGAAAGAGTTTATTATTCACCGCACGATCCTCGTACTGATCGTCCAGCGTTAGGGCTGATTTGCGGCGACTCTTACAGCTTGGCCGTTGATGCCGGAAATTCTCCTGCTCATGCTAAAACATTTCTTCAGCAAATTCAAGGAATCAATAAGGCTCCTTTAACGTTTGTGGCGCTTACCCATTGGCACTGGGATCATACTTTCGGTCTCCATACGATCAATGTGTTGTCGATCAGTCAAAAAGAAACAAAGAAACAATTGGAGTATTTGAAAACCTTGAAATGGGATGACGCATCCATTGATTCGCGTGTTGAGACGGGAGAAGAAATTGCCTTTTGTCGCGACATGATCAAACGTGAAATGCCGGAGCGAGAATATCTGACATTGAAATCACCGGATATCACATTCCATGATCAACTTGAAATCGACCTTGGAGGTATCCATTGTGTGATGAAGCATGTCGGCGGCGTGCATTCAAACGATGCCTCAATTGTTTACGTTCCTGAAGAAAGAGTGATGTTTCTTGGGGATTGCCTGTGTCCGGATTATTATAGCGGGGACTGGAGTTACGATCGGGAGGGGCTCGCGCGTCTCTTAGCCCAGATCCAGGATTATCCGGCAGATGATTACGTCACCTCGCACAATCCCCCGGATAAACATGGAGAATTATGGAGTTATTTAAAGGAATTAATGGATAGTGGGGAAAGGGTAGGTGCGGAAACATCTCTTGAAAGAGTCATCTCGAAATATAAGACGGAACAGCGAGAGATGCCCAATGAAGAACAAATAAACGATATGAAATACTTCATCAATGGGAATCGAAAAAAAAAGAGAATCATGAAGACTTATCCGCAAGAAAAACAAATAAATGATTGAATGACAAAGGAACCGGAGAATGCCGGTTCCTTTGTTGATCTATGCCATTTCGGTGAGATGATTCCCCGATCATTGATGAATGGTCTTTGGGTTTGCGTTCTTCATCATTTCCTGCTTTTGCTGCATCGCCTGCTGCATTTTCTTTGCTTCTTGCACGCTCAGTACCTGATTGTTTTTCGGCAGGTAGAAAACGTTCTGCGTGGACACGGGCACATCGTTGTTTCCACTTAAAGCGAACAGATTCTGATAAAACGTGTTCTTGTAAACACGTCTCGTCTTGTTAACGGAGAGATAGGGCGCTTGATCCGTTGTTTGAATCTGATTTTGATCAGATATCGCGGTGTGTTTCATTTCCGGTTTGCCTTTTCCACTGGCGTTATAGATATATAGTCTGTCCTTGCCCACGTCCTGATGAAGAAGAAGAAACGGAATAGCGGGCGGCTGTCCGGCTGTTTGAGGGGCGGCCGAATAAATTTTTACCTTTTGCGATTGAACGACTGCTTTCATGCCTAAGTGACGATAGTCATTCAACACGATCAGGCACTCGCTTCCGATGAACATAACGAGCGACACGGCCACTAATAAGCCGTTGATCCATTTATGTTTTGAAAACCATTTGCTGCCGCTTGAAAAAATAAAGGCCACAAAAAGAATGGCACCAATGATTAAGGTGAACAGAATCAATATATTCACTTCCTGAGCGTTAAGATTAAGTGATGAAGAATAATACGGAACGGTCAGCCTACCTGTCTGTCAGGTATGTCATGCTTCTTTTTTTCTTTTCCCTTTATAAAAAAAGTCAGAATCAGGTTCACGAGACAGAAGCAGGTGGCGACCAAAAAGGCCGCTTTCATTCCGTTCAAACTGGCGTCAATCGCTTTTTGCCCGTAACCGGCCGGATCGGTTGATATCATGCTTTTTGCCGGCATACCTTGCTTGGTCACGTTAGTCAGGACACTGATCAGAATCGCTGTTCCGATCGAACCGGCCACTGTGCGGATCGTGTTATTCACGGCCGTTCCGTGACTCATGAGATCATTGGGCAGGGCGTTCATTCCTGCAGTCGTCACAGGCATCATGACCATTGATATGCCAAGAAAACGAATGGCATAGAAAGCAATAATGGAAACGTAGGATGTAGTGGTGGTAAAGAAAGCGAACGGTATCGTGCCTACAGTCAGCAGGAATATTCCGGTGATCGCGAGCTTCCGGGCCCCGATACGATCGAAAATGATGCCGGTCACAGGGCTCATCAGTCCCATGACAATCGCCCCGGGAAGCAGCATGAGCCCTGAGTGCAGGGCGCTCTCGCCGCGCAGGTTCTGAATATAAAGCGGGAGAACCAGCTCGGCTCCGATCATTGCCATCATCACGATACTGCTGACGGCAACCGATAAACTGAAGACCGGTGAACGAAATACTCTTAATTCCAGCATCGGTTCTTTCATCATGAGCTGACGCAAGGCGAACAGGATGACAAATATAGAGCCGATAATCAGCCACCAGATCACCTGAGGACTTGACCAGCCGTCATTGCCGACACTGCTGAAGCCGTAGAGCAGACCGCCGAATCCAATCGTTGAAAGCACGATCGAAAGAAAATCGATGCTTGGATTCGTCAATGGAACGACCTTTCTCATCGCCATGAAAGCGAGGATGATGACGATTACCGTGATCGGTATAATCATGTAAAAGAGCACGCGCCAGCTGAAGCTGTCGACAATCCAGCCGGACAGTGTTGGTCCGATCGCCGGAGCAAAAGCAATGACCAGTCCGGCCATACCCATGGCGACCCCTCGCTTTTCCCTTGGAAAAATTAACAGAAAAATAGTCTGCATCAGCGGCATCATGATGCCGGCGCCGGCCGCCTGAACGATACGCCCGGTCAGTAGAACAGAGAAATTGGGAGCGACAGCCGCCAGCACGGTCCCGATCAGAAATACGGTCATCGAGATAATGTACAGCGTCTTAGAACTGATTTTATTAATAAGCAAAGCTGTAACAGGAATCATGATACCGTTCATCAGAAAAAACGCTGTGGTCAGCCATTGGCCGGTTGCCGCAGTAATGTGAAAATCCGACATGATTTTGGGAAGTGCCGTGGACAGCAGCGTTTGATTGAGGATGGTACAGAAGGCACCTACTAATAAAACAATAATAAGAAAAGTACGGTTATAGGTTTTGCCGTCAAGATCAACGGGTCGTGTTTGCTCGGTCAATGATTCATTCTCCTTTATTAAACAATTTGCCATGAGATACTGTTCTTAAGAGGAGCCTTCCATTCTTCAGTGCTCCCCTGGTTCTTCACTTTTAAGATACACGAGATCCCCGTCCTCGTGATCTTTCAAATAATTTTCAATAAGAATCAGGTCATCTCTTAAGTTCAGCAATTGCTCTTCAGACAACGCTTTTAGCGGCTCATTTCTGATCTCATCCGCTACCATGCTGAGGTCCTGAACAATATTCAGTCCTTTCTCAGTGAATTCAATATTTTGCGATCTCCGATCCTGGGGATTTTGCTTTCGGTCCAGCAGACAGTTTTTTTCGAGCCGATCAATAATACCCGTCATGGTTGATCGGGAAATCCCTGTCAAAGTGGAAAGATCCGCTGGGGAAATCGGTTTTTTTTCTTCATATGTTTTTTTGTAAAGCATCTTCATCACAAAATACTGCGGCAGCGTCAGACCTTTCTGGGCAAGCTGTCTGTTTAGTTTTAGCTTGCCTATCTTGGCAACTCTGAAGATCAATTCAACGACTTCCTGTCTGAGATCCATACAAAACACATCCTTGGAAAAAATATGATATCTCTAGAAATAGTATTTATTGATATAGTCATTGTAGCAACTATATTAGTGAAAATCAAGTAACTGTCTCTTCGTATTCTGTCGAATCATTATAACGTTATGCATAAGAACAAGGTGCTAACCATAAAAAAAAATACATTGTTTTATGAAAAGGGTGAGCGTTAAGAAGCTCTTTGTTGATCAGGTCGGTCTCATAGGCTTGAGACGCCAATCAAAATAAGCAGCATCAACCGGGACGAACCGTAAATTCGCATTCGACTGATAAATTATTGTTAACGACCGATAAATCGAAGGTGACGACCGATAAACTCGTACTAACGACTGATAAATCGGAAGTAATGACCGATAAATACGCCGTAACGACTGATTAAAAAGAGGTTTTCTAAAAAAAGTTCTTCTCCAGGGAGGTCTATACTTCAGAGGTAAAGAACTTTTTACTTATGAACAATTGTATTGTTCCTGTTCCTTTAGGCCAGTCTTTTTACTTAACAGCAAAGTGATATTCAATAATCAGTCCATAATTGCTGTTTAATATCAGTGGAGGGATGAAACCATGTGGAATCAAAATGAAATCACAGAACGGTTGAAAATTACCTATCCTGTTATTCAGGCAGGGATGGCCGGCGGTCCAACGACTACTCAGCTCGTTTCAGCTGTTTCCAATGCGGGCGGACTGGGTGTTTTGGGGGCGGGTTATATGACGCCGGAGCAGACACAATCAAGTATTGAACAAATCAGGCAGCTGACAGATAAAACCTTTGGAATCAACCTGTTTGTGCCTGAAACTCCCGAATTAGACAAAGAAAAAATCAAGGAATCGAACCGGATGTTGCGGCCCGTCCGTGAGAAATTGAATTTAAATGATCCGTCCGGAATTCCAAAAACATCTTCAGAACCGTTTTTCAGACAAATAGAAATCATCTTGGAAAACAGTGTTCCGGTCTGTACGTTCACATTCGGTATTCCGGACAAGCCTATTATCAAGCAATTGAAGAATAATCACGTTACGGTTATTGGCACGGCAACGACGCTGAAAGAGGCGATCATGAATGAAGAAGCCGGAATGGACATGGTTGTCGTTCAGGGAAGCGAGGCGGGCGGTCATCGCGGGAGCTTTGCCGTACCTTATGAACAGGGGATGATTGGAACCATGGCGCTGGTCCCCCAAGTTGCCGATCGGATTCATATTCCTGTTATCGCGGCCGGCGGGATTATGGATGGCCGCGGTGTTTTGGCCGCACTGATTTTAGGGGCCAAAGCGGTTCAAATGGGGACGGCGTTTGTCACGTGCGATGAAAGCGGAGCAAATGAACGGCATAAGAAAGCAATCTTAAAAAGTGCGGAAGATGAGACAACGCTAACATCTTCATTCAGCGGAAAACCGGCCAGAGGGATCCGCAACGCTTTTATCGATTTTATGGCAGGAAAGGAACATCTGCTGCCCGATTACCCGATCCAGAACGCGCTAACGAAGGACATCCGGACAGCAGCCAGCAAACATGACCAGCCCGAATGGATGTCGATGTGGTCCGGACAAGCCCCTCGATTGAGCAGGAGGGGCTCGGCAGGAGATAAGGTAAAGGAAATTGTGTCGGAAGTGGAAAGCCATCTTGAAATTTTAATGACAGGAAGGAAATAAAAGAGATAAACTGTATCCGCCATATCTATTCGGTAAATAGCTACCGGATGCTTTTCGAAAACATTTTGGAGAATGAACAATGCTCCCGGTTTTTGTTTGAATCCGATTTTTTAAATGTGCGTTTTTTTCTTGATTATATGGCTCGCCAAATTGACCGGAGGGCCTCATGACACTTCCACACTACTCGGCTCCAAATTTGTCGAATAATGCGGAAGTGCCGGAACTTTTTTGCTTTCATAGAACAGTAACTGTCTCTGAAGGATCAGTCTTAACTCCTTAAATTCTATTAATCATAAACTATCAACCCATATGCCTGCCGATATTCAAGGGTTTTTGGGTTTGTTTTCTAAACCTCTCAGAGATCCTTCTTTGCATACAATCTCAGCGAGATAAGCATGGAAACAACCGCAATGGCCAGCCCGATGAAAGCGAGAAGCCATGCCTGAACGATCTCCGGCAAGGGCAGCGTGACTGTAAAATGGATATTCAGCGATTGAAACCAGCGAATCAGTGAAGGAATGACAAAGGGGACAAAGAAGGTAATAACAATAAAAATCAATTTTGCTTTGTCATAACCGATTTTGATTTGAACGGGTATGAGTATGCCGAACAGCACGCTGAGCATCATAAAGGTGATTCCGACCGTTTGAACGGTTAAACGGTCCATGACCATCGGCACGATAAACGACATGATGATCTGGATGACGATCATGCCTATGAAAACGATAAAGAGAAAAAGATATTTTGCTTCGATAAAGGTGTTTCGCGTGTATGGCGTCGCACAAAGCAGGGCGGACCCTTTGTATTGATCCTCAAACTTTGCGATCTGAAGGTAAATAGTCAATTCCGTCACGGTGGCCATCAGAAAAAAAATAAGCGAATGAAAGCTGCTTGATTGTGTTTGCCAGGACATATAGACAGGCGCCACGGCGACAAAAAGAATGAACAAGAGCAGATATTTCCTGATTAGGAGAAAATCTTTTTTGACAAGATTAATCAGCATTTTTTTCGCCTCCGATGTAGGCCAGCATAATATCCTCTATTGCCGGCTTTTCGATCAATGCGTCAGGCATCAACCGGCGCACGTTTGCTTTATCATGGGTGATTCCCTCAAATCCGTACGGTGACTGATGCAGGGTTAAAAATAATTTGCGCGTTTCGTCAGTGATGAGTCGATTGTCGCCTTTTACCCGTGCATGGGTATCGAGCAGTGTATCCTTTTCTTCGTTGAATAAGATTCTGCCATCATCAATCAAAATGAGCACGTCGGCGATTTTATCAAGGTCCGAGGTTATATGGGTGGAAAAAAAGACACTTTTCCCTTCTTCTTTCATAAAATCGAGGAGTATGTCCATTAATTCACTCCGTATTAATGGATCGAGACCGCTCGTCGGTTCGTCCATGATCAGCAGATCCGCGTGGTGCGAGAGCGCAAGAGCGACTGCATACTTCATCCGCATCCCTTTGGACAGAGTAGCGATTTTCTGGTTTAATTTTAAGCCGAACCTTTTGATATAGTTTAAAAAAACGGCTTCATCCCAGTCGCTATAGGCGGGGGCGATCACACTTTTCATTTCTTTGAGTGTCATCTCTTCATAAAAATAGCCTTCATCGAGGACAAAACCAATCCGGTTTTTCGCCTTTCTTTCGTTTTCTGCTATGTTTTTGTCTGAAAACTTAACCTTTCCGGAATCTTTCAGAACGAGGCCGAGGATTGTCTTGATCGTCGTCGTTTTTCCGGAACCGTTAATGCCGATAAACCCGGTAATGCAGCCTTCATTAAGTGAGAAAGTCACATCCTTCAAACGAAAGTCTGCGAAGGTTTTATTCAGATTCGTCACTTCTAAAACAGGGGTCATTTTCCATCCTCCTCAAATAGCAGATCCAGCATAACGTGAAGATCTTCTTTGCTTATGCCTAAATTGCGCGCCGTTTGGCAGACCTCCGCCAGCCTGATTTCTACCATGCGGCGCTTGGATTCCATGAACAGTTCTAAGTTCTCCGGAGCCACATAAGAACCCTTGCCTGCCCTGGTGGTGATAAATCCCTCGGTTTCCAGCTCCGTGTAGGCTCTTTTCGTCGTCAGGACGCTGACATGCAGATCATTGGCCAATGAACGGATTGAAGGAAGCTGCTCGCCTTCTTTTAATTCCTTATTGAAAATAGCCGCTTTAATCTGTTCTTTAATCTGTTGATATAATGGCTGATCGGAGATGTTTGTTAAGACAATTTTCATGAAACAACCTCTTGATAACTGTTATGTAAGTTGATATACGGAATACACACCATACACAGTTATGAGTATAAAACAAGGCAACAAAAATAACAAGACCTGGATCAATCCGAAACAACACCGGGTGCATTCAAATTCCATCTCCCGGATTTCGTTCCTGATTGCGTCGATCCATTACAAATCTGTTTTGTTCTTAAAAAAATTTATTAAATGACTCGGAATCATCTTATAGAGTGGTAAAATAAAAAATATCGTTTCATGCAGAAATCAGGTTTTGAGTTCGAATATTATATTTATGGCTTAAATATGCTGCCGGCAGACGATAAGAGGGTAAAGGAACCGCATGCCTTCGAGATGGTTAATTAGGAGAAAACGAATCATGGGAAATGCATTCATCAAAAAAATAGATCTGTCCATTTTACTCATTGTTTGCATACTGGGTGTTCTAAGTATCGTGTTTATTAACAGCAGCCAGCAAACAGGGCTTTACGGAAATCAAAACTTTGCTCTGAAGCAGGGGATCAACTATTTGATCGGAACGATACTGCTGTTTGTTTTGGTTTATCTTGATTCGGATCAGATTGAAAAATTAGCGTGGCCCTTTTATTTGATCAGTTTTGCGGCCATCATTTTGCTGCCGGTTATGCCATCGTCGATCGCGCCCTACATTCTTGGGGCAAAGAGGTGGTATAATATTCCTTTCCTGGGCTCTATCCAACCATCGGAATTTTTTAAAGTCGCCTTGCTTCTTCTGACCGCAAGCATTGCTCGAAAACACATTGCCGCTTATCAAGTAAGGACGGTCCGTTCAGATTTCCTGCTGATCGGCAAAATTTTACTAGTTACTCTCCCGCCGTCCTTGTTTGTCTACATGCAGCCGGACACGGGCATGGTGTTTTTGTATCTGGCAGGCATTATAACTGTTATCCTTTTGTCCGGAGTCCAGAAAAAAATAATTCTGTCTTTGACGATGATTCCGGCTGCTTTGACCGCAATACTGATGTACATCTACTTCCAGCGTCCGGACATCCTGTATCACAAGTTAATTCCTCTTTTGAGTCCTCATCAGCAGGCACGCATCGTCGGGTGGCTCTCACCCGGCGGGCATTCGGATCAATCTTATCAGGCATCTCAGGCGCTTATGGCAGTGGGAAGCGGGGAACTGCAGGGAAAAGGAATTGGAAAGGGCAACGTGTACATTCCTGAAAAAACGACTGATTTCATTTTTGCAGCGATCGCGGAGGAAGGTGGGTTTCTTGTAGTCGGTCTTGTCATTCTCCTGTTTATCCTGCTTATGTATCGAATGCTCGTCACCGCCTATATTGCGGAATCACCGTTCGGAACATTTGTGTGCTCTGCGGCGATGGTTGTGTTTACACTTCAAATTTTTCAAAACATCGGTATGAACGTCGGCCTGATGCCGGTAAAAGGTATTTCGCTGCCTTTTTTATCCTACGGGGGAAGCTCAGTCTTTTCAAATATGATCTTAATGGGGATTATTTTATCAATAAGAAAATCATCCGGAGATTATATGTTTAAAGCAGAACGACTCATTGGGTAAAGGGACCGAGGGCAGCTTCTTCCTTGCTAATCGGTTCAGCTTGAAAACACCCGAATCAGTCATGTGCGTCAAGAGACACACTATTCAAGAAAGCCAGTTCTGAACATTTTTTTCGCTCATTTGATGAGAAAATAAAGGGCTGACAGGAGAGCAAAACCGGATAATATCATGCTGAATAGAGCGATCCCTTTTTTCTTCTCAAGCCATTCGGACATTCCCGAGAAGGCGAACATCGCCCCCAAAAACAGATTCATGAAAGGCAGCCATTCAATTTTGTTCGTGATGATTGCAAAAAGGCCTATAGCCGTTGCTATAAGCGCCGAGACAATTCTCAGTAACCTCAGCAAATAACCGCCCCCTCTAAACCTCCAAAGTATGATCAGAAATAAGCCGCAAATTTATATCCCTTTAATAACAAAAGACAAGCAGAGTTTAGGCCGGATGGCTGTTCCTTTCCATTTAATAATGACTTATTAAGGATATCTCTCCTTATCATTTTATCTTTATCTTTTTTAACAAAAAAGGGCGTTAAATGGAAGACGATCAGCCAGCCGATAGGCATGATCTGCCGCCAGATGGAGCATGAAAAAATTAAGGTGAAAAAAAGTCCGGCCATAGCCGGACACAGAACATGTTTTTAACGGTATCAGTTCATTGGTGACGTCTCTTAGGAAGATTGATTTCTGTGTCAATCTTCAATCCGGCGATAACACGGCCGGTATTGAAAAGCTCCAGCATTAATAATGCCTGATAATCAATAAAGCCAAAGGTCCCATCAGGCGAAGAATAGACGGCTGATTAAAATAAGCGCACCAGCAATCCAGCAGTAATAAGCGAACGGACGCATGGCCTGAATTTCCTTTTTCTTAAACCATTTCATCAGTATCCACACACTGATGAAAGCAAAGATGCCCGCCGCCAGACCGCCTATCAAAGACATTTGAAGCAGCCCGTGGGTTCCTGATTTGACTAATTTAGGGACTTCCAGTATGCTTGCTCCGGCGATGACGGGTGTTGCCATGAGCATAGAGAAGCGGGCAGCCGATTCATGTTTTAATCCCATCCAGAATCCGGCGGTCATGCTGGATCCGGAGCGGGAGAAGCCAGGGACAAGTGCCAGTGACTGAAATAATCCGACGATAAAAGCCTGTCCCATCGTCAGGTCTTTAATTTCTTTCGTTCCCTTCGACCGGAGTTTCTCTCCGAAAAAGAGGAAAAATCCATTGAGAATCAAGAAAATGGATGCACTCGTTACGTTGCTGAAAATTCTGGTCAGCGGTTTTTCAAGAACGACACCGAGCACGCCTGCCGGGATGGTCGCAACAATCAGCAGCAACAAAACTTTTCTGTTGCCCGTGAAGATCGAACGGATCATATCAACCCATTCTCTCCAGAAAAATATGAGCAACGCAACCGCTGTACCCAAGTGGAGCATAACAACATAGGGCAAAAAGTTTTTTTGAAGAAATTCCGGACTTAAATTCCAATGGAAAACATAAGGTACAAGGACTCCGTGAGCAACGCTGCTTATTGGAAATAATTCGGAGATACCTTGAATAATCGCAAAAATCAATGTCTGTAAAATGGTCATAACCTGGAGGATCCCTTCTGAAATAAATTCGCGTATTTGCCGGACAAAAAAAGTGGGTATTTCGCTTTTATCCGGCAGAGAAGTATTAAATTCAACCTATTCCCGATACCTTACGATACCATATTATAAAGTAATTTGAATGAATAAGGTGTAAAATTTTTATTAGAAACTGATGAGAATTAAAAAGTGCGGCCCCTGAGTTCCTGTCCTCTCTCCGATCTTACAGTCTTTTCGAAGATATTATTTTCTTAAAAAGCAGCATAGATATGATGAAAAGGGGTAGTTAATGGATAAAGACGATTGATTTCGTCTTTTCAGAAAATAGCCTTGGATTATGTTTTTCAGAGATAGGGAAATGAGGCATTCAGCTGTATTCCGGCGATGTACAGTATAGCCATACGCCATTGCTTTCATCCGCATGAAGGAGTGAACGCCCAATGTTCTTAGCCTGGAATGAAATAAAGAGCGCCAAACTTCGTTTTTCGCTGATTGTCGGCGTACTGACACTGATGTCTTATCTGGTATTCCTGCTTTCGGGACTAGCCAATGGGATGGCGACACTGAACCGAGAAGCCGTGGATCAATGGCGTGCCAGTGCGATCATCCTCTCACAGGACGCGAGCAGTAGCCTCGCTCAATCCACTGTGACGCTTCATGATGCGTCAGGAATCTCCGGAAAACAAACGGCGGAGATCGCGCAAATACTCGCGACGATTCGAAAGTCCGGCACAAACCATAAAGAAAGCGCCGTAATCATGGGCGTACAAAAGGGGCAGTTTATTGCGCCGAAAGTCACGGAAGGCCGAATGTTCAATCGGGTAAATGAGACTGTTGTTGCTGATTCTTTAAAAGCAAACGGGTTAAAACTCGGAGACCAATTAAGTATCTCGTCTTCAGCCCAGAAGCTTATGATCGTCGGGTTTACGCACAATGCCGAGTTCAACCTGTCGCCTGTCGTGTACACCTCGATCGCCGCCGTTCAAAAAATAAAATACGGCAGCGCCGACCTTAGCGGGAAAGGGCTGATCGGCGGTATTGTCGTGCGCGATCCGAATGTTGATCGGATCAAAGTCGGCAGCAAGCTGCAAGTCATCCCGATCGAGTCATTCATCGAGAATATACCCGGTTACACGCCTGAGAAAATAACCTTTGAATTCATGATTTACTTCTTGTTCGTCATCGTTTGCGTGACGATCGGCATATTTCTCTATGTGCTTACAATTCATAAAACGAGTATTTTCGGGATTTTGAAGGCCCAGGGCATCTCCTCCGGCTTTCTGATCAGGTCGGTGATTGCGCAAACATTCCTGCTCGCCGTGTTTGGCGTATTAGCCGGTTTCCTGTTCACCGTTATCACCGGATTTTTCCTGCCTGCCGCTGCTCCGATCACGCTAAATTATCCGATTCTCGTTTTTTATGGGTGCATTTTTATTCTGGTTGCCATGATTGGAAGCCTGTTTTCCGTTCAAACGATTGTCAGAATCGATCCATTAAAAGCGATAGGGGGGTGATCCAATGGCCGTTCTTGAACTTCTTCATGTCTCGAAAATCTATGGGAAAGGCCACACGGAGGTGACCGCGTTAAAACCGATCCGTTTTTCAGCGGATAAAGGAGAGTTGATCGCCGTAATCGGTCCTTCGGGGTCTGGAAAAAGCACCTTTTTGACAATCGCCGGCGGTCTTCAGAAGCCGACGGGCGGTTCTGTCTTCATTAACGGCCGGGATTTAACGAGGTTAAATGAAAAAAAGCGGGCCTTGATCCGGCTGAGAGAAATAGGCTTTATTTTACAGTCTTCTCATTTAGTGCCTTACTTGACGGTCGACAACCAGTTCAGGCTTCTTGATCGGGTGAAAAAAAGAAACATGAACAAAGATGAGCGAGAAAAGTTATTAAGTGATCTGGGCATCAGAAAACTCAAAAAAAAGTACCCGGCTGATTTGTCGGGCGGAGAAAAACAAAGGGTCGCCATTGCCAAAGCTCTGTATACCAATCCAAGCCTTCTTCTGGCTGATGAACCCACGGCTTCTCTCGACTCGGGCCGGGCTTTTGAAGTCATGTCGATCCTGTCGCACGAAACGAAAGAAAAAAACAAAGCGACTATCGTCGTGACGCACGACAACAGACTGATTCACTATTGTGATAAAGTTTACACCATTGTCGATGGAGAACTGACCCCGTTGTCCGGAACGGATTCAGCGGATGCGGAAACATAAAATGCCTCTCATCCGTTCTTCATTGATTCAGCAGAAATGTCTCCTTTGGCACTTGATTAATCAGTACGATCATTCGTTGTTTTTTACTGGTGAATCGACCGGACCCGCTTGCTCCACTGCATTGACAAACAGGGAAATCCGGTCTTCATAAAATTTACCCGTGCTGATGCTGTCACCTTTAATTTTTCGCATGATCAATTTGTCAAAGAAACGCATTTTTTCAAAGTTGAAGGCAAAGCCGAGTACATCCTTTGCAGCGGCATGCCGATATAAGGCTTCCGGGAATGCATTCTGAAGCTCTTTCGACCTGGCCGCTTCATCCGGTTCACCGGCACAGAGAAACAGACCGATATTTTTACGAAGCAGCTGTTCGAGATGGCTGTTCATATAGGCCGTCAGCTGCTTCTGAACCTTGCCCATGTAAATCGAACCGCCAAGAATTACGGTGCCGAAATTTTCCAGTGAAGGCACAGGACCCGTCATGATGTTGAAGCACTCAATATCTTCGCCGATTGCTGTCTTGATGCGCTGCGCCGTTTCAGCGGCGTTTCCATACTTGGTCGCGTAAATCAGTATCGTTTTCATTTTTTCCGTCCTTTCCGTTTTCAGAATGCGCCAGGATCATTTCCATTCATTTTGCTGTTTGATCAGGCGCCGGATGGGATGTTTTCGAGTGATCGGAGAATTAATGTTATCGACCGATCGGTGAGACGCTGCTTCTGCTTCTCTCCAACCTTCTCCACAATAAGCCGCAGCGTGAGTCCAAAAATGGCGGCCCAGATGATTTGTGCCGTCGTTTCAATGTCGATTTCATCACATTCAGCCCAACCGGGAAATTCCCGCAGGACCTGGCAAAGCATGGCAAGTGCGGGCCGCTCGGTTGAGGCCCCTTTGTGCAAGACGGCAGTATGTGCCAGAAAAGCCGGAGAACTGTTCTGCATCATGTTTTTATAGGTGTTACCCATCCCCGTGGCAAGCGTCACGTAGCTCTTAATGCTTCTGCCCAGGTTTTCGGCCGCCGTTTCTTCCGATCGCTGTGAAGAGTCCAGGGCTTTTAAAATTTTCTCATAATCCTCGGTGATCAGCTTCTCGATAATTGCCTCCTTATTGTCAAAATAATGATAGATGATGGCCGGGGAGTATTCGATGATGCCCGCAATCTTGCGAATGGACAAGTTCTCCGCGCCTTCATTTGTTATGATTTCACGCGCCGCTTTAAGAATTTCATTTCGCATTTCTGCTTTTTCTCTATTTTTACGCTCCGCAATGCCGATCTCCTTCAGCCTCCTTTTAACAATGATCATTTATTAAACAGTGTTCAATACACTGCTAATATAGCTCAGCTTCCAATAGACGTCAAGCTCTTCCTGATGCGATGCCTGCTTCTGTCCGGCTCTGCCGGATGATGTGCGCCGAAGATAATAATCCGCCTAAAACAGGGAAGTCTATAAAACAATCCGATTTGTTTGTCATCATAAAAGCATAACGAACCCGTAAAATGAATCCTTAACCGTTTTTTTTACATTATTTTTATGCCCTTGATAAAATCCTTCACACTATTTTTACGCAAAAACATTTTAAAATAAATGAGCAATGAGGGAAGCACATCATACTGTTACAACTTGATGAAATAGGAAGGAGAATGACTGATGGGCGATCTTTTATCATTGGGAATCTTCACCACCGTTTTTTTGCTGTTTGCTCTGTTCGTTCGCGTGTTTGACAAAGCTTGAATCGAGGTGAAAAAAATGTGGATACTCTTGATTATTTCAATAGTGTTGATGGCTTATTTGACTTTTGTCATCTTTAAACCGGAAAAATTCTAAATAAAGGAACAGAAGTGTTGTTAAAAAGGAGAGGATTTTTGTGACATGGATAGGAAGCATTCAAATCCTGCTCGTTCTCGGGATCATTCTCTTGATAGCTATTCCTCTGGGTGGCTATTTATATAGAGTCTTTTCCGGACAACGCAGCTGGCTTGAGCGTGTGTATTCGCCCTGTGAAAAAGTACTGTACAGATTGTCGGGTATCAATCCGACTGTGGAAATGGACTGGAAAGGTTATATTAAGGCGCTGCTGCTTGTCAATTTTGTGATGATGATTTTCGCGTATCTGATCTTCCGGCTTCAGGGGTACTTGCCATTGAATCCCGATCATATACCTTCAATGCCCTGGGATCTGGCTTTTAACACGGCCGCTTCATTTATCACGAATACGGACTGGCAAAATTATTCCGGAGAAGCGTCCATGTCTTACTTGGGCCAGACTCTGGCTGTTACGTATTTACAGTTTACAGCCGGGGCCACGGGAATTGTGGCCGCTTTTGCCTTCATCCGCGGGATGCTCGGTAATAAATCGAAGACGATGGGTAATTTCTGGGTTGATTTTATCAAGGTTCATACGCGTGTTCTCGTGCCGATTGCCTTTATATTAGCCATTGTACTGGTCGGGCTTGGTGTCCCTCAAACGTACAGCGGGGCCCAAACGGTTCACACCTTGCAGGGAGCGGCACAGACTATTTCACGCGGTCCGGTTGCTTCTTTGGAGTCGATCAAGGAGTTCGGAACGAACGGAGGAGGATTTTTCAACGCCAATTCGGCGCATCCTTATGAAAATCCATCAGTGCTAACGAACGTGATCGAAATCATTGCTTTGTTGTCCATTCCTACGGCGTCAATCTTCGCCTTTGGCAGGTTCCTGAAGAACCGAAGACAAGCCGTTATTCTGTATGTTTTTATTACCGCTATGCTGGTGCTTGGTGCCTTCCTCATTTACTGGAGTGAAACAGCCGGAAATCCGCTGCTGAACAAAATGCTGGGCCTTTCCGGAGCCAATATGGAAGGGAAGGAAGTGCGGTTTGGGCTGCCGCTCACCAGTCTGTTTACAGCCGCGACAACCGCGACTTCCACCGGTGCGGTTACGGCTATGCACGACAGTCTGACTCCGCTCGGCGGCTTTGTTCCTCTGCTGTTCATGATGCTGAACTTGATTTTCGGCGGTGCGGGTGCCGGTATTCTGAACATCATCATGTATCTGATCATTACGGTATTTATCTCCGGTCTGATGGTCGGACGGACGCCGGAAATTTTCGGGAAAAAGATTGAGTCCAAAGAAATCAAACTGGCCACCATGTCACTTTTGGTGCATCCATTTTTAATTCTGGTTGCTACAGCGATTGCGATTGTCACGAAAAACGGGGTATCGAGCATGGCCAATCCCGGGCTTCACGGTTTTTCGGAAGTGCTCTATGCGTTCACTTCCGCTGCGGCGAATAACGGATCCGCGTTTGGCGGTTTAAGCGGAAATACACTCTTTTACAATCTGATGCTTGGGACGGTCATGCTGCTCGGCAGGTTTATCACGATCATCGCCATGTTTGCCATTGCCGGATCATTGGGGAGCAAGGCGACCATACCTGAATCCGTCGGCACACTAAGGACCGATACGTTTGCGTTTGGCGGAGTGTTTGTTGCGATTGCCCTGGTTGTCGGCGCTTTAACCTTTTTCCCGGTACTTTCTCTGGGACCGATTGCCGAACATCTGCAAATGTGGTCGGGTTTTCTTGGCAAATAGCCCGCGATGAATGAGAGGAGTCGTAACGAATGGCTAAAAAAAATCAATCCATAGGAAAAGATATTTTTAGAACAGCGATCATTGATTCATTTAAAAAACTTGATCCGAGAAACATGGTTAAAAATCCGGTGATGTTTGTTGTCGAGATTGGTTTTTTCCTGACTTTATTGCTGAGTATTTTCCCGAACCTGTTTGGCGGTCATTACGAATTGTCTCAGATACCTTTTAATCTGGTTATCAGTTTTATTTTACTGATCACGGTACTTTTCGGAAACTTTGCCGAAGCCATCGCGGAAGGAAGAGGAAAAGCGCAGGCTGAATCGCTGCGCCGAACGAAAACCGATTTGATGGCGGATCGCCGCGAAAAAGAAGGCTCTTACGAAAAAGTTCCCGCTTCAACGCTGCGCAAAGGGGACGTCGTTCGCGTGACTGCCGGAGGCATGATTCCCGCGGACGGAGAAGTAATCAAGGGACTCGGGAGCGTTGATGAGTCGGCGATTACCGGAGAATCCGCCCCGGTCATCAGGGGGGCGGGGGGAGACTTCAGCTCCGTTACTGGCGGGACAAAGCTGCTCTCCGATGAACTGATTATTGAGGTGACCGTGAATCCGGGTGAATCGTTCCTGGATAAAATGATCGGATTGGTCGAGGGCGCGAGCCGGCAGAAGACACCGAACGAATTAGCCTTGACCGTTCTGCTTGCCGGACTGACACTCATTTTCTTGATCGTTGTCGTTACACTTGGCCCATTTGCCGGCTATGTCCATGGTTCGATCGATACAGTAACGCTGATTGCATTGCTTGTCTGCCTGATTCCAACAACGATCGGGGCGCTTCTTTCCGCAATCGGTATTGCCGGAATGGACCGGATCATTCGATTTAATGTGGTGGCTAAATCAGGCAAGGCAGTGGAGGCGGCCGGCGACGTCAATACACTGATTCTTGACAAAACGGGGACAATTACGATTGGCAATCGTCTCGCGAGTGATTTTATTCCGGTCGGCTCGCACAATTTAAAAGATTTGATTAACACGGCTGTGCTTTCATCATTGTTTGATGAAACGCCTGAAGGACGTTCGGTCATTGATCTGGCCAAAAAAGACGGTGTCACCCTGTCGCGTGAAGACTACAACGATGCAGAGAACGTAGATTTCAGTGCGGACACACGTATGAGCGGGCTGAACCTGCCAGACGGAACCATGGTTCGCAAGGGGGCGGTTGACGCTATCAAAGAGGACGTTCAGAAAAAAGGCGGCCGAATTCCGGAAGATCTTGATGCGAAGATGGAGCGCGTCGCCAAAGAAGGCGGGACGCCGCTTGCCGTCATCAAAAACCAGGAAATTTACGGTCTGATTTATCTAAAAGATATTATTAAACCCGGTATGCGTCAGCGCTTTGAAGAATTACGGAAAATGGGGATTAAAACGGTCATGTGTACGGGAGATAACCCGCTGACCGCTGCAACGATCGCTCTTGAAGCCGGTGTGGATGATTTCATTGCCGAAGCCAAGCCGGAAGATAAAATGCGATTAATCAGGGAAGAACAGGAGCAGGGGAAACTGGTTGCCATGTCCGGAGATGGAACGAACGACGCGCCCGCACTGGCACAGGCGGATGTCGGCCTGGCCATGAACACAGGAACGATGGCCGCGAAGGAAGCCGGAAACATGGTGGATCTGGATTCGGATCCAACCAAATTAATTGAGGTCGTTTCCATTGGCAAGCAGCTTTTAATCACACGCGGTTCGATTACCACATTCTCGATTGCCAATGACGTCGCCAAATACTTTGCGATCATCCCGGCCATGTTCACAACGATCATTCCTCAACTGCAAAGCTTGAATATCATGCATCTGACAAGCCCGAGAAGCGCGATCCTGTCAGCGATCATCTTCAATGCCCTGATCATCCCGCTGCTCATTCCTCTGGCTATGAAGGGTGTCAAATACCGACCGGTAAGCGCGACCACATTGCTCGTGAAAAATTTGCTGATCTATGGAATCGGCGGGATCATCGTGCCGTTTCTAGGCATTAAAATCATCGATCTCATCATCACGGGTTTGGGGCTATCCAATATTTAGGAGGGTGTTACTTGTGATAAATGTATGGCGTTCGATAAGAGTCACCATTGTTTTTGCGGTTTTGCTTGGACTTATTTATCCGCTTTGCGTGTCTCTGATTGGCAACCTGCTGTTTCCTTATCAGGCCCAGGGGAGCATGGTGAAACAAAACGGAACGATTGTCGGGTCGGAACTGATTGCTCAGGCCGTCACAAGACCGGAATACTTTCATCCAAGACCGTCGGCCATTGATTATGCAGGTAACGGATCGGCTGGTTCAAATCTCGGACCGACGAATCCGGCACTGATTAAAGAGATCGGTAAAAATCTTTCTCAGGTGAAAAGTTGGACGGGGTACACCGCTCAATCTATTCCTCCAGATATGGTCGAATCATCGGCATCCGGACTGGATCCTGATATTTCTGTTCAAGATGCGAGGCTTCAGATTCCCCGTATTGCAAGTGCCACAGGATTAAGCCGGACGTATTTACAGACATTGGTTTCACAATATACAGAGAATCGGTTCCTCGGCATTTGGGGTGACCCGGCAGTGAATGTGCTGAAACTAAACCTTGCCATCAAAAATAAATTGGGACTGTAAAGAAGGGCATTTCTGAACTTATCCCTTTGGGAACAAGGAAGTGCAATTATGAAAAAAAAAGAAACGTTGAACGGCAGTGATGCTGAAAACACGCACGCTTTCAATAAAAAAGGAAAATTAAAAATCATTGTCGGGGCAGCCGCCGGCTCAGGAAAAACCTATAAGCTGCTGAAAGAGGCCAATGATCTTCTGAGGAAAGGTACGGATATTGTCGTCGGTTTTATAGAGGTTCATCACCGGAAAGAGACGGCTGAACAAATAGGCGATTTGGAAATCATCGCGCGTAAAAAAGTGATGTTCCAGAACAGACTGTTCGAAGAAATGGATGTCGACGCCATCATTGAGCGGTGTCCGGCGGCCGTTGTCGTCGATGAATTAGCCCACACCAATCTGGAAGGCTCAAGATTTCCTAAGCGGTATATGGACATCGAATATATTCTGGAACATGGCATCGACGTCCTGACGACGGTTAATGTCCAGCATCTTGAAGGGACTTATCGCGAGGCGGAAAAAATAACGGGAGTCAGAGTCCGGGAGATCGTTCCCCAGTCTTTTATTGAAAGTGCCGATGAAATTGAGGTGGTTGATGTACCGCCGGAAACGTTGCGTCAAAGAATGAGAGATGGAAACATTTTTCGCGAAAGTACGATTAATCAGGCGTTGCATCATTTTTTTAAGAAAGAGAATCTGTCTGTGCTGCGCGAACTGACGCTTCGCGTCGTTGCGGATACAGTGGATAATCAATTTCAAAAATCATTTGAGCGGAAGAGCATACCGGGGCCGGTCGGCGCCAAAGAAGTCATTCTGGTATGTACGAGTTTTTGGGCCCGATCGGCCGTTCTGATTAGAAAAGGTTACAGGATGGCCAGGAGAATGAAAGCTGATCTGGTTATACTGACCATTTTAGAAGTGCCCGAAAATGATCTTTCAGCAAAAAATAAAGACAGAATTGAAAAGCTCAGAAGTCTGGCTGATTTCTGCCATGCAAAATATATTGTTGAGCAGCGCAACGACCGGGTGATCGGGAAGGTCGTCATGGACGTGGCAGACCGGCTTAGTGTGACACAGATTGTTGTCGGACAGACGCATTCTTCACGAGACTGGGCACTGTGGAGCTCCAACCCTGTCAAGTATTTATTGATGCATATGAAATACGCCGATCTTCATATCATCGGATGGAAGGATGGGGGAAGGCCTTATTCACTTAATGACAGAACCCGGAAAAATCACCAAATCGGGCTTTCACGTGATCAGGATTCTTGCCGCGGGCGGCTGACAATTTATGTGGGTTCGGCACCTGGCGTTGGTAAAACCTATAAAATGCTGCAGGATGCGAATGACAGGCTGTCAAAGGGTGAGGATGTTGTCGCGGGACTTATTGAAACCCATGGAAGAAAAGAAACGGCCGATCAGATCGGCCGTTTGGATATGCTTCCGCAGCAGGTGATTCACTATAATGGACACCGATATGAGGAGCTGGATGTAGAAAAAATTATACAACGTCATCCGCAAATTGTGCTGATTGATGAGCTGGCCCATACTAATGTTCCCGGCAGCGAAAGAGAGAAAAGATATCAGGATATCCTTTATATTCTTGAACATGGGATTGATGTGGTTACAGCTGTCAATATTCAGCATCTCGAAAGCCTTCGTGACACAGTGGAACATATTACCGGCATAAAAGTCAAGGAACGCGTTCCGGACTGGTTTATGGACAGGGCAGGGCAAATAAAGCTGATTGATGTCACTCCAGAAATGCTGCAGCGTCGGCTTGCACAAGGCAAGGTTTATTCAAAAGATAAGATTGAACATGCGATGAATCACTTTTTCCGTTTGGGGAATTTATCGGTGCTTCGGGAACTGGCTTTGTTTGAGGTCGCAGACAATGTGGATCAGAGTCTGGACCAACAAAACAGATTCGGGCGGAATCCCCGGATTCTTGCTTGCGTCAACTATCGCCCCCATTCTGAAAAGTTGATCCGAAGAGGGTGGCGCATTGCCGACCGGTATCATGCCGACTTATATGTCCTCGCGGTTGTATCGAAAAAGCCCTTGCAGGAAAAAGAAAAAAGAGACTTAGAAACCATGAAACAGCTCAGCGAACAACTTCAGGCAACATTTCTCAAAAAAGAAGCGCCTGAAAATCGGGTAGGGGAGATGATGGCTAAAACGGCTGGAGAACTGCACGCGGAACAAATCATCGTCGGCCAGCCGCTTCCCGTCAGGCATTTTTTTGATAAGTTTAAGCGTAATCCGGTGATTTATGTCCTGCTGCACGCGGAGTTTGTCAATCTGCATGTTGTAGCCAACTCAAGAGGTGATCATGACGAGCAGTGAAATAAATTTTGAACCTCTTTATTTTGGGACAGGTCAAAACTATTTAGACATTTTTTCCTTGCGTTATCGATGGTTTGGAGCCGTTTGGAAAGTCAGGGCGGAAACTACAATTCTGCTACGCTATGCCTTTGCCGATAATGAAGAGGTAGCAAAGGCAAAAATCCAGAGTGGGGAATCTGCCAAGCGAGATGATGCCCACTTGGAGGAAATCTATAAATTTATTAGAAATACTCAAAAAGATGAGGACTGGGGCAAACGGTCAAGACTCCATCTTTTTGGCGTCCGAGAATCACCCTGGAAAAAGATGAAGCCCGGCTGGTATATTGTCCGTTCAAGAAAACAATACCCGCTTTATATATCAGCTGTTCACGTCAAAAGATTTTCGACCTGGCTCAATCACACGGCTGTATGTGAAAATCAAAAAGATGTTTCCGATTTTATTCAAAAAGTAAACCGAACCCATCACATTAAATTACTGGAAGTCTTTCCAAAGAACGATGAAAATGATAGCATAGATTAACAGCATAAACGATTGACAATTGAAAACATCAGGCAACTGATGTTTCTTCTTTTTTGCGGCATTTTCATGATGGATAGTCAGTTTCTGATGAATAGAGGTGAAAATTGGTGAAAGCGGTCAAAGAAGGGCAACGCTTGGAAAGCGAACGTGTAAATAAAGGGACAAAGGCGAATGGAATCCAAACGGAAGGCCGAAGTGCGGTCACGGAAAAAATGATGGTTTGCGTCAGCGGAAGCCCCTTTTCCAGAGAGCTAATCCGGACAACACGGCAAATGGCTGACCATTTAAAAATGAAATGGGCCGCATTGTATGTGGATACCCCAAAAAGGGTTCCAAAAACCATGGGCGATCGTATGGAAATTTCCAGAAATTTACGAATCGCCGAAGACTTGGGTGCCGAAACATTTACCGTTTCAGGAACCCGGATATCTGATGAAATTATATCTTTTGCGAGGAAGCACAATGTCCGGCATATTGTCATAGGAAAACCAAAGTATTCAAGAATTATCGAATGGGTGCGGCCTTCCGTCGTCGATCAAGTCATTCGGAAAGGGGAGAATATAACGTTCCACGTGATCCCCGGGCGAAGGGAAATTCGAACAAATGCAATAAATTATATCTTTCCGAAGCATTCGGTTGAATGGACACCCTATTTGATTTTATCGGGAATAATTATCGCGCTGACTTTGCTGTTACGGCTTTTAGGACCAGCCAATGATCTGGTCAATGTGGCTCTTTTATTTTTAATGCCTGTTCTGTTCGGCGCATCGCGATGGGGCATGGGGCCTGGATTTTATGCTTCATTGATGAGCATCCTTTCTTTTGATTTTTTCTTTGTTCCGCCTGTTCAGAGCTTTACAGTCGCCGATTTGCGCTATATTCTTTCATTTGCCGTTTTCCTGATTGTTGCGATGATCACAGCAAGCTTGTCGTCAAAGTTAAAAAATCAGTTGAAAGAAGCGCGGGAAAATGAAAAAATAACCTTGACTCTTTATACACTGGGCCGAGAAATGACCGTTGTGGATGAATTGCAATCCACTATGAATAGAATCGTATTGCAGATATCCGACAAGATAGGCTTTCAGGCAGCCATCTATTTACCCGATAAAAATAATGAATTGGAAGTAGCGGCATGTTCAACTACTGCCGACTGGGCACAACTGAAAGCGGGCGGGGCCATTGCAAAGTGGGTCTATCTTCATGGCGAAATGGCCGGCCGCGGCACGCAAACATTGAGTGAATCTCCCGGTTTATTTATACCTCTGCGTACGGAAGATTTTATTCACGGTGTCATGGTCATTTATTATGGCGGTTTTCATTTTCCAGATTCGCTCGAGCACAAGAGACTGATCGAAGCGATCGCAGGACTCGTTGCTACGGCAATTGCGCGGATAAAACTCCAGGAAGAAGCCAAGAAAGCGCAACTGGCAGCGGAGTCGGAAAAATTACGGGCTATTCTTCTGGATTCTATTTCGCACGAATTGCGGACACCGCTTTCGGCAATCATTGGCTCGGTCACGGCCCTTTCCGACCATGATGAAGTGTTTGGCCCGGAGGACAGGCGGGAACTTCTGGCGACAATACGGCAGGGCGCCGTGAGAATGAACCGGCTGATCACCAATTTACTGGGAATGGTACGTTTGGAAAGCGGCATGCTTCATTTAAACCGGCAGTGGTGTGATCTTGAAGATATTATAGGTGTTTCGATGAAGCAAATTGAAGATTCAATTGAAAAGCGGGAACTTTGTGTTGAAATCAATGATTCTTTTCCGCCGATTAAAGTTGATGAACTCTTATTTGAGCAGATGCTGGCCAATATATTAAGCAATGCTGTTAAATATTCTGCCGATAAAAGCCGGATCGTGATCTCCGCATGTCAAAAGGGTGACAATATAGAAATCAATATTAAAGATCAGGGAATCGGTGTTCCATTAAATGAACTGGATCACATTTTTGATAAATTTTACCGTCTGAAAACGAATGCGCATGTACCTGGGACCGGACTCGGGTTGGCCATCGCAAAGGGGATCATAAAGGCCCATGGCGGGAGCATCAGCGCAAAGCAGAATCTTGATAAAGGAATCACCGTCTCCATCAGCCTTCCCATGAAAGACTGATGCGTAAGATGAGGCGAGTGCCTGCAGATATAGGGGATGTTAACTTTTGATGGCCAATTCGGGAGCAAGACTATTAATTATTGACGATGAAGCACAGATACGCAAATTATTGAGTGTCGCATTGCGCGCCTATCATTTTGAAATCTTTGAGGCATCAAACGGCGCGGATGGGATTCGCCAGGCTTCGACCATCCGTCCGGATCTTATTGTACTGGATCTGGGATTGCCGGATGAATCGGGAATTGACGTATTAAGGACCATTCGCGAGTGGTCGCAGATTCCTGTGATTATTCTGACAGTCAAAGAGCGTGAAGAAGACAAAATTCTGGCCTTGGAAAGCGGGGCGGATGACTATGTCACAAAACCGTTTGGCATGGGGGAATTAATCGCGCGGATAAGGGTTGCTTTGAGACATACGGCAAAATCGGAGGAAAAACCTGTTCTGGATTTCGGGCGCCTTGTGATTGACCTGTCCCGCCGGATGGTCTGGGTCGACACGAAATTAGTCAAATTCACTCCTACAGAATATGAATTGCTCAGGCTGCTGGCAGCAAACGCCGGACGTGTCATGACACACCGGCAGCTGCTCAAGCAAGTCTGGGGAGGGCATCCGCTGAATAGCGACAGCAATTATCTTCGCGTTTATATTGGGCATATACGTAAAAAAATAGAAGAAAATCCGACATTGCCTAAAATGATCCTAACGGAGCCTGGGATTGGCTACCGATTCATGGAATAAACGGATGGGCAGTCGATTACATGGTGAGTTTCTTTACACGGGAAATCCGCTCCGGAATAACATTTAGAAATGTTGGTATCGGGGAACAAAACTAAAAATGTGAATTTTTCTTGACAAATATGCGATTTGCTTTTAGACTATGGAAGCAAGCTTGCGAGTTATTTAAGTGAACACCTTCCTTTTTTTGCTTGTTGCTTCGTTTATTGATTGGCGGCTCCATTCAACGGATCACGATCAATCCTGAATGTTTCGACGAATCAACCTTCACTGATTAAACCAACGACCCTTCAGATTATTTTTCAACCTTCGCAGACCGGATATAAGTTATAAGAATAGATTATCGTCTTCATTATCCGGAAATACATCCGAGTGATCAGCGTTTATTGTTAAGCAGCAGAACCGAACACAGTTAAGAAAGATTTTTAAAAAATGTAAGCGTTTACCATTCGCTGGGCACGGTTTCGTTTGCTGTCAAAAAATGAAGCGGAAACAAATGATGAAACCGTTTCTCTTTGTATCGGGAAGGCAGTAAACTCAAGCAGTGATTGGTTATCCGAATGCGAATGTTCCGTTGAACAAATTATTATTGGGGGGACTTTCATGAAACATCGAATGTTTATTCCGGATTTTTTGAAACGGGCGGTAACGTATTATCCGGATAAAACGGCTGTGGTGGACGGCGATATCCGATTAACGTATCGACAGTTGGGAGAACGAGTGAACAAGCTCTCCAACATGCTTATTGACCTAGGGATCAAGAAAGGGGATCGTGTGGCCTATCTTGCACCCAACACACTGCAAAAGCTTGAGGGCATGTTCGGGGTGACACAGATCGGCGCGGTGACGGTTCCATTAAATACCCGCCTGATACCTTCCGCATACGCCTACATTATCAATCACAGCGGAGCCAAGGTTTTAATGGTTGATGCGGACCTGGCTCCGCTTGTTGAGCCGGTGCAGGAGGAACTGGTAAACGTGGACCATTTTATACTGCTCCCCTCTCCTGTCCAGAAAGAAAGAGAAGGCTGGATCAGTTATGAAACTTTGCTCGAGGATTATTCAGCCGAGACACCGCCTATCCCTGAGATTGATGAAATGGATCTGGCCAGCATCCTGTACACGAGCGGAACCACGGGTCCTCCGAAAGGAGCCATGCATTCTCACAGGAGCCTGTATTTTAACGCAATCAACGGGTTAATTCATGTTCGTGTAACCGACAACGACGTATTGCTTCACATCCTCCCCTTGTTCCATGTGAACGGCTGGGGCACGCCTTTTGTTATTACAGCTATGGGAGGAACGCATGTGATGCTCAGGAAAATCGATCCTCCGCATATTTTTGATCTGATCGAGCAGGAGAAAGTCAGTTTGGCCTGTATGGCGCCGACGGTTATCAATATGCTGCTGCATGATCCGAAAGCAAAAACAGCGCGGATCAGTCATCATTTAAAAGCTATTGTTGCGGGCGCCGCGCCTCCTCCTTCCTACATTGAACGGGTGGAAGAGTTCTTGAATTGGGAGTTTATCCAAGGGTATGGAGCGACGGAAACGGCGCCTTTAGTGCTGCTTACTCAGTTCAAGTCCCATATGGATCCGAGTATAGAAAATGTACGCCGGATCAAGGCCAAAGCCGGTATGTGCATGATGAATATGGATATTAGGGTGGTGGATGAGGCGGGACGGGATGTTCTTCATGACGGAGAACAGATCGGCGAGCTCATTGTCAGAGGCAACAATGTGATGGAGGGTTATTGGCGGCAGCAGGAGGAAACGGATAAAGTGATCAAAGATGGATGGTACTATACCGGTGATATGGCGACGATTGACGAAGAAGGATACGTTGATATTGTCGACCGCAAAAAAGACATCATCATCAGCGGAGGCGAAAATATTTCTTCGATTGAAGTGGAAGGTGTCATCGCGCGTCATCCGGCAATACTGGAGGCTGCGGTGATTGCCGTTCCTCACGAAAAATGGGGGGAAGTACCGCATGCCATCTGCATAGTGAAAGAAGGTAAAACCGTGACGGAAGAAGAACTGGTTGCTTTTTGCCGGAACAACCTGCCTTCTTTCAAATCGCCGAAATCCTGCTCTTTTGTGCAAAATTTTCCGAGAACGGCAACGGGAAAAATCCGCAAAATGGAGCTGCGCAACCCATTTTGGTCAGGTAGAGAAAAAAAGGTTAATTAACGGATAAAAGCTGGCGTACGTTAAGCTGATCGGTGAAAAATGAAAAGAGACGGAAGGAACGGGAGGAGAATTCATGAGTCGGATGATACGCAAAGCAGCGGTTATCGGGTCCGGGGTGATGGGATCAGGGATCGCCGCACATTTGGCAAACTCAGGGATCGCTTGTTTGCTGCTGGACATTGTACCGGATCGATTAACCCCCGAAGAAGCTGCCAAAGGGCTGAGTTTGACGGATCCGGAGGTAAGGAACCGCCTGGCCTCGTCGGCTGTCGCCGGTTTGAAGAAACACCGGCCGGCTCCTTTATATGACAGCAGCTTCGCGGATCTGATCACTCCGGGAAATATTGAAGATCATCTAGAGCAGTTAAAAAAGGTTGACTGGATTATCGAAGTCGTCGTAGAGAACTTGGCAGTCAAAAAAAATCTGCTTGAGAAGGTAGAAAGAAACTGGCGGGAGGGAACCATCGTCAGTTCCAATACTTCCGGAATTTCCATCAATGAAATGGTACAGGGAAGGAGTGATGGATTCAAACGGCACTTCTTGGGAACACATTTCTTTAATCCTCCGCGCTATTTAAAACTGCTGGAAATAATCCCGGGGAAGGAGACGGATCCGGCAATCGTGGATTTTATGTCCTCCTTTTGCAATAAAACGCTTGGGAAGGGTGTTGTCAGGGCCAAAGATACACCGAACTTCATCGGTAATCGTATTGGAACGTATGGTCTTCTTGTTACATTGCAGGAGATGAGCAATGCAGGGTACAGTGTGGATGAGATCGATGCTATAACGGGACCCGCTATGGGCCGCCCGAAGAGCGCTACGCTTCGAACCCTTGATGTAGTGGGCATCGATACGTTTATCCATGTCGCGCAAAACGTACATGACAACGTTTCAGGCGAAACAGAGAAGACCGTTTTTACCGTTCCTGAATACTTGCGCGAAATGGTCGCCCTTGGATGGAACGGAGCCAAAAGCGGGCAGGGCTTCTATAAAAGTGTTCCGACGAAAAAGGGAAAAGAGATCCTGGCGCTTGATATCGATTCCATGGACTATAAGCCGCGTCAGAAAATCGCTTCAGCGACTCTGGCCACAGTTGCTAAGATCAGGGGAACCCGGGAAAGAATCAGAGCTTTGATCAACGGCGACGACCGGTTTTCGAAACTAGCATGGACCGTGACGAAAAAAATGCTGCTCTACTCAGCGGAAAAACTGGGTGAAATATCGGATTCTATAGTGGAAATCGACCGGGCGATGAAGTGGGGCTTCAACTGGGAACTGGGCCCTTTCGAAACGTGGGATGCGATTGGACTTGAAGCCTCCGTTTCACGCATGGAAGCGGAAGGTCTCACGATACCCGAATGGGTTAAAGAATGGATCGCCGCCGGTCATCATTCATTTTATAAATGGCAGGAAGGCAGAATCTATCATTTTCAAACCGTCCCCGATGAATCCGCCGTTCAGCCGGACGAATTATGGGAAAAACGAAGGGAAGCTGTCCAAATCCAACCGGCGAGGCAGCAGTATACGGCGCTCGAGCAAACTTCGGACTCTATTTCGCTTCAGTCTCTGAAAACGCAAAACAAAATCATCCTGTCCAACAACGGCGCGAGTCTGATCGACCTTGGAGACGGCGTAGTCTGTCTGGAATTCCATTCGCCGAATAACGCGATCGGCGACGAGATCATTGAGATGATGGAAAAAACCATGGACGAGGTAAGAAGCCGTTTCAAAGGACTCGTGATCGCCAATGAAGGAAAGAATTTCTGCGTCGGAGCCAATCTCAAGCAGTTGCTGGGTTACGCGGCAAATAAAGATTGGCCGGCAATCGACAGAATGATCCACACCTTTCAGGACACCTTGCTGCGGTTAAAATATCTTGAAAAACCGGTGGTCGCCGCACCGCATCAGATGACACTGGGAGGCGGCGTTGAAGTGTGCCTCGCCGCAGATCAAGTCAATCCGTTTGCGGAGACATACGCCGGGCTGGTCGAAACGGGAGTGGGTCTCATCCCCGCCGGGGGCGGCTGCAAGGAGATGGCTCTTCGCGCGGCGGAAGTCATTAAAGATTATCCGGAAGCGGATCTGCAGCCTTTTGTAAACAGACCGTTCGAAATGATCGGAACGGCAAAAGTATCAACCAGCGCCTATGAGGCGAAAAAAATCGGATGGTTGAGAAAAACCGACCGTGTGATCGCCAGCAGGGATGACCTGATATATGAAGCCAAGAAAACAGTTTTATCTCTAGATGCCCTCGGTTATGTACCGCCCAGGGAAGAAAAAATCAAGGTCATCGGAGAAAGCGGAAAGGCTTTGCTTCTCTTAGGCACTTACCACATGCGCCGGGGCGGTTACATCAGCGATTATGATCGCATCATTACCGGCAAACTGGCACACATTCTTTCAGGCGGAAATGTTCCTTCAGGCGCTTTAGTAACGGAACAATACTTACTTGATCTAGAAAGGGAGGCATTCCTCAGTCTGTGCGGTGAAACAAAAACACAGGATCGGATTCAGCACATGCTTGTTAAAGGGAAGCCGCTGCGAAACTGACGGTTCAAGATGAAACGATAGAGGTGAAGAGAATGAACGAAGCCGTAATTGTCTCAGTCGCAAGGACGCCCATAGGCAAAGCGAAAAAAGGAAGCTTGGCACAAACAAGACCGGAAGATCTTGGTAAAACGGTTCTGGACGCCGTGATCGATCGCGCTCCCGGTCTAGAGAAAAAAGATGTGGAGGATATCATCATCGGCTGCGCGATGCCGGAGGGGCCGCAAGGGCTGAATGTCGCCCGAATCATTTCGCTCTACTCCGGTTTTCCTGAGATCGTACCGGCTCTGACCATCAACCGCTTCTGCTCCTCGGGGCTGCAGGCCATCGCGTTTGCCGCTGAACGGATTATGCTGGGCTATTCGGACGTCATCGTGGCCGGCGGCGTGGAAAGTATGAGCCAAGTTCCGATGAGCGGTTTCAAGCCGTCGCCTCATCTGAAGATCGTGGAAGAGATGCCCGAACTATACATCAGCATGGGCCATACAGCGGAAAATGTGGCGGAACGGTTCGGAATCAGCCGGGAGGATCAGGACCGGTTTGCCGTTTCGAGCCACCAAAAAGCTGCGGCTGCCATCAGAAATGGAAAGTTCAAAGAAGAAATTACTCCGGTTCATACGCAGCTCAAAGGGATCGATGCAAATGGAGGTCTGCGGAATAAAGAGTTTACATTCGCTGCAGATGAAGGCGTGCGTCCGGATACTTCTGTAGAAAAGCTGGCGACTTTGCGCCCCTCGTTTTCGGCTGCGGGATCCGTGACTGCCGGTAACGCATCGCAAATGAGTGACGGTGCCGCAGCCGCTGTTGTTATGAGTAAAGAGAAGGCACAGATCCTCGGCTTACAACCGCTCGCCACTTTTCGTTCGTTCGCCGTTGCCGGTGTGGAGCCGGAAATCATGGGAATCGGACCGGTCAAAGCCATCCCCAAAGCACTGAAGCTGGCCGGCCTGGCTTTGGAAGACATTGCTCTGTTTGAAATCAATGAGGCGTTCGCCTCTCAGTGCCTGCAGGTGATTCGCGAATTGGCACTTGATGAGGAAAAAGTGAATGTAAACGGCGGAGCAATTGCCCTGGGTCATCCGCTTGGCTGCACAGGCGCCAAATTGACTTCCAGTCTGATCTATGAGCTGAGGCGACGGGGAGGCGGATTCGGTGTGGTGTCGATGTGCATCGGCGGCGGGATGGGTGCGGCCGGTATTTTTGAAGTGCACGCCCCTTAAATCCGCAGTGATAGTTGCCGCTGCTGCGGGCCCATTGCGACAAACATTTTGAAGGGAGAGTTGAAGGATGGTCTTAAAGAGCAAAGGAACGGGTGCAAACTTTTTAATCGAAGAAACGGATGCGGCCGGGGTACTGACACCCGAAGATTTTTCTGAAGAACAGCGCATGTTTGCGGAAACAACCCTGAACTTTATCGATAAGTCGGTCGCCCCGAACGACAAACAGATCGAAAATCTGGATTATGACCTGACAGTGAATTTACTTCGGAAAGCGGGAGCACTCGGGCTGCTTGGTGCGGATGTGCCGGAATCTTTCGGTGGTTTGGGCGCGGACAAGGTAAGTTCCACTTTGATTACCGAATCACTGGTCAGGGGATCCTCATTTTCTTTATCCGCCTCGGCGCATTCGGGTATCGGAACGCTTCCCATCGTTTTTTTCGGGAACAAGCAGCAAAAGGAAAAGTATCTGCCCGATCTGGCAAGCGGAACGAAACTTGCGGCTTACTGCCTGACGGAACCCTCTTCGGGTTCGGACTCTCTCAGCGCAAAAACAACGGCGAAGCTTTCCGAGGACGGGACGTATTATCTTTTGAACGGACAGAAACAGTTTATCACGAACGCGGGGTTTGCCGATCTGTTCACCGTCTACGCCAAAATCGACGGAAAGGATTTTTCAGCTTTCCTCGTTGAGCGTTCGATGGAGGGCGTCAGTTTCGGACCGGAAGAAAAAAAGATGGGGATTAAAGGTTCTTCAACCCGGCCGGTCATTCTCGAGGATGTCAAAGTTCCGGTGGAAAATCTGCTTGGCGAACCGGGAAAGGGCCATATCATCGCCTTCAATATTTTAAACATCGGACGTTTCAAACTGGCCGCCGGGGCGCTCGGCGCGTCAAAGGAGGCCATCAGGATTTCAGCGAAATTCGCAAATGAACGGAAACAATTTCAGAGGCCGCTCTCTTCTTTTCCGTTGATTCGCCAAAAGCTTGCCGACATGAATACGAAGGCTTACGCTCTGGAAAGCATGGTTTACCGCACGGCAGGACTGATTGACGACTCATTGAAAGATCTCGATTACAGCAGTCCGGACGCGGGACTGAAGTCGGCTAAAGGTATGTCCGAGTATGCGATTGAGTGTTCCATCAACAAGGTGTTTGGTTCCGAAGCATTGGATTTCGTTGCCGATGAGGGTGTGCAGATTCACGGCGGATACGGTTACACCCAGGATTACAAAATCGAGCGGATTTACAGGGACTCCAGAATCAACCGCATTTTTGAAGGAACGAACGAGATTAATCGATTGCTGATTATTGGTACCCTTCTGAAGAAAGCGGAAAGAGGCGAACTGCCGCTGCTCAGAAAACTGGGCACGCTGGAATCCGAAATTCACGATTTGCTGCAGAAAAAAACAGGAGACGGCAGCCTGCAACCGGAAGCTTATGTCGTATCTTCGGCGAAGAAGATCCTCTTATTCGTTCTCGGGCTCGCGATTAGAAAGTATGACCGGCAATTGCAGCTGGAGCAACAGGTGATGAGCCATCTCAGTGATATGATCATCCAAATTTATGCCATGGACAGTGTTTTTCTGCGCTCCATGAAACGTCATGAGAAACTGGGGCAGGAAAAGGCGGAAAACGGTCTGGATATGATGCGGGTGTTTGTTAATGAAGGAATTGAAAAAATCGGGTGCCTTGCCAAAGAAACGCTGGCTCATATTGAAGAAGGAGATTCATTGCTTCAGAGACTGGCTGTTTTAGAAAAATTAACACGCCGGGTGCCGATCGATTCTATGACGGTAAAAAAACGCATCGGGAAACGGGTGGCAGAAAAAGAGAGCTATAGCATTTAAAAGAGGTGCGGTGTTCCAGAAAGTCTGTCAAAATACATGAAACCGGCGTAAAAATGACTCCTTTTGCGCCGGTTATTTTTGCGCTTTTACGCGTGATGGATCGACCGAATGAAAGAGAAAGTGCGGTACACTGATTGATCTCCGAGTTAAGTATTTTCTTTACGGTGCAATTTAGATAGAACGTTGAGTAAAATGAACAGGAGAGAGAGTTTTGGTGCATTCATGCTTTTTCGTATCAATCAGATCGCGATCTTTAATTATGGAGATGATAAAAATGGGCAGGAAGGGTTTATCCGATCGCTTGTTATTGTTCTTCTCATGGATGGCGGCGATTGCCGCCACCTGCGGGAGCTTGTATTTCAGTGAAGTCAGACATTTAATACCTTGCACGCTCTGCTGGTATCAAAGAATCTTAATGTATCCGCTGACGATTATTCTGGGTATCGCTTATTTTAGAAAAGATTTTTTAATCAGGAAGTATATCCTTCCCATTTCAATCTTGGGTTTCATTATTGCTTCATACCATTATACGATCCAGCTTTTTCCGGACCTATACTACGTCCGGACATGTTCGGTCGCCGATCCGTGCACCGATCAGGATTTTTCCGTTTTAGGTTTTGTTACGATTCCTTTTATGTCGGGAACGGCCTTTTTTCTCATTACACTATCCATGCTTCTAATGAGAACAAGTTCATCCGAATATCATCCGGGTTCTTCAAAAGAAAAAGCGTTGAAAGAGAAACGGTCAGAGGAAAAAGCCTGATCTTGTTTTTTGCTTTCAGAGCCGAGCCGAAAACTGAGCTGAATCGGCTGCAAAAAGATCTGTCATGCGCAGCGGGTTCCATGCGATCTGTTGCCGTTTTTGAGAAACATAACAGGGGGACCGGCGGATGGGAAGAGAGAAGCGCCGTATAAAAAGCCATTGTTTCATCAGGTGAGGCAATGTGTTACTGAACAACGGGCAAGTTTACATGGAGCACTCTATATTCTCTGGGTGTACATGAAACTTGCTTCTTAAAACGCTCAATATAGTAACTTGTACTTCCAAATCCTACAAACCCGGCAATCTGGCTTACAGTCATATCTGTTGCCCACAGCAGCTCTATGCTTTTATTGATCCGGTAGTTCACGATATAGTCGAACACCGTGCATTTTACAATCCGTTTAAAAAAGCGGCAGCATTCTCCTTTGCTGATATGAGCGATAGCTGCTATCTCCTGAAGTGTTATTTTTTCCATATAATGGGCATGTATATAGGACATTATTGTTTTTATTCTCTGCTGATCGATGTACTCATTCGCATTCGTTTCTGATCTCAATCCATTCTGATTTGAAATAAGCAGTTTCCAAATAGCTGCTAATGATATACATATGTCGAGTTCATATCCATAAGCTTTTTGGGTATAAAATTGATAAACATCTTTTATTTTTGTTAATATGATTTTTTGCCACTCCACTTTATTGTCCAATGTGACCGCGGAAAAACCTTCAAGTTTCAGATAAGGTTTCACATACTTTTGCTCAATGGCACTGCCTTGGAAGAATGACAGCATTTTAACAGCGATGTCCAGACAAATAAAAGTGCTGTCTGGCTTTGATACCGGCTTTGATCGGTGCAGGCACCCGCTGTTGATAAAAATACCCTGGCCTGATTTTAAGGCATATGCTTTTTGATTAACCCAAAACTCCACTTCTCCTTTGGTCACCAGTGAAAACTGAATTTCGTCATGCCAGTGCCAGTTGACGAATCCTAAGACATTTTTATCGAGTTGATCCACATAAACAGCCATCGGGAATTCATAACTTCCATGCAATGTTGTTTCCTTGTGATTTTCGTCAATAGGTATCTCTTTTTTCTCCATGTTGTCGCCTCGGTCAATATAACACTACTATAGGTTAATATTTTTGTAGAAAAAACGTTAACTATCAATATAATTATATTATGTTTTCAGTAATGAAGCGAAGTTTTTCAACACGATCATTAGAAAATATAACTCAGTTAGATGAAGATGGGATGAGTATGGGGAGACCAGAGAAAAAAATTCTTTATAGGAATAACAGTTACTCCAGGATCACAGGAATGGCACTTGTTTTAACAGGGGCGATTCTATGGGGCGTTTCCGGAACTGTCGCTCAATTTTTATTTCAAAATTTAAAAATAAACGTGGAATGGTTAACCGTATTAAGACTATTGTTGTCCGGACTCCTGCTGCTCGGAGTTAATTACAATAAAGAAAAAGCAAAGATATGGGGTATTTGGAAAGATAAAAGCGGAAGAATAAGTATTATACTATTTGGTTTATTCGGGATGCTGGGTGTTCAGTACGCCTATTTTGCAGCGATTAAGAACGGCAATGCGGCAACAGCAACCGTTCTTCAGAGTTTGGGTCCTGTGATTATAACCTGTTACCTGGCGTTTAGCCTCCGAAGACTGCCTAAATTCAAAGAAATAATGGCTGTTAGTTTAGCAGTTTTCGGTACGTTCTTGTTAGTGACTCACGGCAGCGTTCATCGTTTGTCGGTCTCTGTCTTAACTCTGTTTTGGGGCTTGTGTTCGGCTTTTGCTGCAGCATTTTACACACTTCAGCCTCGGAAGCTTCTTCACAAATGGGGATCTATTGTTGTTGTCGGTTGGGGGATGCTGATTGGAGGAGCGGGTTTGAGCTTTATTCATCCTCTATGGATGATGACGGGCAGATTTACTTTTTCTTCCATTGTATCTATCGGCTTTATTATTATTTTCGGGACATTGATCGCTTTCTTTTGCTACCTGGAGAGCCTGAACTATTTAAGTGCCTCTGAAACGAGTGTGCTCGCAACTGCCGAACCTTTGTCTGCTGCGTTGTTATCGGTAATATGGCTTCGTATTCCCTTCGGTTTTTTTGATTATGTGGGAGCACTTTTTATTATGAGTACAATTTTCATTTTATCCATGAAAGATAAACACGCTTCCGCAATGTCTTAAAAGCAATCCAATCGTATTGATAGGGATGTCTCAGTTTGCCTGGCTTTCTTTAGAGGGACGGACTTTCCGAGCAATAACGATTTTGTCATTAGTTATTGAAAATTCCAACAAAAAACAGCCCCCCGACTCTTAAAGAGAGGAGGGGAGTACTTGTCCTTTTCTTTAAATTGTTTTGCCCTTATCGCAGAGCCTTGACAATACCGATGACCTCTTCCGGATCCGTTCGGTTCTTATAGTCCGAATCGACATGGGAAAATACGATCGTTCCCCTTTGATCGACAACAAAAGTCGCCGGCTTCGGCAGTTCCCAGTTCTCGTTCCCATTATGGGCAGGCAAATCGATCCCAGACTTTTTGTAGAGCTCGATCAGTTCATCCTGCAATTTGAATAGCAGATCATACGCCTTAGCCACTTCTCCGCCTTCATCGCTTAATACAAAAAACTCCAGTTCATCTTTTTCCTTTGTTGAAAGGGAAGCATCAGGTGTCTGCGGGCTGATTGCGATCAGCTGAGCACCCGCGTTTTTAATTTCAGGCAGTGCCCGCTGATAGGCTCTGAGTTCGAGATTGCAATAGGGGCACCAGCCGCCGCGATAGAATGAAAGGATAACCGGGCCTTTGGCAAGTTGATCCGACAGGGAGATATTGCGGCCGGTCGCGTCAGGCAGTGTAAAATCCGGGGCGTGATCGCCCTTCTTCAGGCCTTTCGCGATTCCGGACTCTTCCAGCTTCTTGATTGCCTGCGCATTAATCCGCTTCTTCTCAGGTGACGCTTTTTTACTGGAGGAAGCTTTATATTCATTGATTTCATCAATTAGTGAAGCCATTTTGGAACCTCCTAAATTTATCAATACCCTTATTTTAATGAAAACCAGACCGGATTTCTATGAATTTGACTTGAACGAAATTTTAATCTAAAAAAAATTTTCCCCGGTCTCTGTATTTTCTTGTACAAATAAGAAAATATAAAAGATTAGAGGTGTCTAGTATAAGAAAAACTAAGGCTCAGGCTGTCGTCAAAGACCAAGTTTTTCTTGGAAAATGTTGCTAACACCTGGAAAACATGAGAAAATTTATTTCGTGAGCGCGTGTGATTGAAAAATTGTTCGAGCAGGTTTGCAATAGAAGTTGTCAATCTATAAATTATAGTTTAGAAAAAATAATGGAGGCACCATTCATGGCGTATGCACAGTTTACGGTTTCCATCAACAGGCCGGTCAATGAAGTGTATGATTTTATTTTAAACGGAGAAAATAATAAATTTTGGAGGCCTTCTGTCATAGAGGTCAAAAAGGAAACCGATGAAAGTGTTGCCGTCGGAACAAAGTTTATTCAGAGTATGAAGGGCCCTTTTGGGAAAAAAATCAGCGGAGATTACGAGATAACCGGCTGTGAAACGAATAACAATATTGCGTTTAAGGTTGTCTCGGGACCGGCTAGACCAAGCGGAAATTATGACTTTAATGATGAGGGGACATCAACAAAGGTTACGTTCACCCTGTCATTGACGCCAACCGGAATCGCAAGGCTCATGGATCCGATGATCAATAAGCAGATGCAGCTTGAGGTCGCCAATCTTTCGAATATGAAAACATACTTGGAGAAACAGCATTAAATAGCTTTACATTTTTCTTGCTTTTCGTCAAAACAAGCGCGGAATGACATCGTAATGGATGAATTCCGCGTTTATTCTTTATCAATAGCAAAAGGTGTGGTTTGGAGATCCGTCTAAAGAACCGGTAATCACCATAATTCGGTTTCTGATCCATTCGTTAACCCAAACTGATCAGCAGCGGCAGATAAACGAAACTGAGAACCGTTGTGATGGAAACAATCAGGGAGACCAGCTGCGTTTCTCCGTCGAATTTTTCTGCTAGCGTGACCGTGTTAATGGCAGCCGGCATGCTGATTTCCACAAACAGAACAGAAGCGAGCAACCCGTGTATCCCGAGCACAAACAGCACCAGTTTTGCGAGGACAGGAACGGCCGCAATTCGTAACATGACACCCAGCCACACATCGCGACGGTGCAGCCCTGATAACTTTGTATTCCCCAGTTTGATGCCCAGAATCAAAAGCACAAGCGTCGGGTATGCTGTGCCGAGCATCTGAACGGCAGTATCTGTTCCGGGCGGCAGCGGCAGATGCAGCACGTCCAGGACAATCCCGACAAGACAGGCATAAATGATCGGAGATTTAAAGATATGTTCCAGCGCCTGTTTTCCGTTCATGCTGGAACGTGAAGCGACATACATGCCGAGAACATTTACGAGAATGATCTGGCCGATCACGTAAACGGCGCCCAAAGAAAAGCCTTGGCGGCCAAAAGCCAGAAGCAGCACGGGCAGTCCGTAATTGTTTGCATTGCTGAAAAGCGTGGTCAGGGTTAAAGCACGGGTTGCGTTTTCCGGCAGACGGGCACACCTGGAAGTGAAAACAGCCAGCCCCCACTGCAAAACGGTCATGACCAATGTGAATAAAACAATGTGAAGAACGTTTCCCCCCTGCAAATGAGATCCCGACAGTGCAGATAAAATAAGTGCGGGGGCCAGTATATATAGAGTGATGTCCGCAAGAAGCTTTGTATCGACGGGACGGCGCTTCTGAAGCAGTACACCGCAGGTACAGATCATAATGATCGGAACGGTAATAGATATCAGAAGATGGAGATAGGCGTACATGAAGGTTCCTCCGGGACTAAGGCGTATGTTTGTTGCATCACTTTTGTAAATGGATAATGGAAGGATGTTTCGAGGAAAGTCGCTGTCTCCACTTTAAATCAGTCTAACTCGCTAGACGGCCAGCGTAAACCCTTTTTAACGATTATGATTATCCCGCTCGCTCTAGCAAATACGTCCTGAATTATAGCGAATCGACAACTAAAGATTATCGTCCTGCTCCATGTTCATTCGGGCAGTTCGCAGCGAAAAAGCCTAACATGAGTTCTGACTATTCACACTTATTGATTTCTGGCCGGTTACTGTTGATTCTTTGAGGGTTACTGAAGATTCTTTGTTCTTTACTGTTATTTCTCAACCCATTACTGTAGATTCTCCGCTCTTTACTGGCGATTGTCCAGCTATGCGCGCCTATGAACAGATAGAAAACGGTTTCCGACTGTTAAGATGATGATTAAATGGCGTCAATGGTCACCGAATAAAGAAAATCCGCCTCACTTTTCATTGTTTTGTTCAATCCAACTGAGATCTAACATAAGGAGACGGTACGATCAGTTTAACTATTTCATCGACATTATTATTCTTCCTTTTGGGCAGACCGTTCCGTATGGCTTTTAAGAAATGCTGTAATCTAACCTATTCGTTTATCGACGGTTTCACTATTTATTTTCAATTCCGCATGCTTTTATGAGTCTTGTCTAAGCTTTTCTTTCTGAACACGCATTAACTGGTAATAAGGAATCACGAAGGGAGGGAAAAGTATGAATGGAAAAGACCTTCATGCGCTTATCGGAAAAAGAGTTGAAGTGATTACCGTACACGGCACGTTCAGAGGCACTCTTTTATCTGTTGGGACTGATTTTCTGATTTTGCGTACGAGAATCAGAGGCCGGATAGTACGCCTGCTCATTCGCCTGGCACTAATTGTTGCGCTGTTCCGCTTAATCGGAGGAACCGGAGAACCATGGGTATTTACGCCATCCAGTCTCGAAGAGTCTGAGGAAGATGTTTTAACAAACTTTTTCATTGAGGAAAATGAATAAAAATGGAAGAACGGGCCGGGTGAACCGGCCCTTTTTTGGATTGGTTTACAGGACGGAACCTTGCCGGAAGAAGTAAAAATCCAGCAGGTAAACCCTTGAAATTGGAACTGAACTCGTACCGGTAAACCACGGAACCCGGATGATAGGAGCCACCCCCTGCCGCAAGATGTTGGACAGCCTTCCCTTTTCCGGTCAGATGAATGTCCGGGAGCTCTTCTAAATATGTTTATAAAAATGCATTTGCGGAGAGAGGGGGACAGCTATGGCAGCCGATGTGTCAGCTGAAATCAATCGCATTGTGCGTCTATTGCTCAAAGAACAGTTGCCGGATGGCTCATGGAACTATCCTTTTGAAACGGGAATTGTTACAGATTGTTATTTTATTATTTTGCTTCGGGTACTGGAGATTCGGGATGAGGCTCTCGTTCAATCGCTTGTTGAACGCATCCTGAAGAAACAGGAGAAGAATGGATCGTGGAAGCTATTTCATGACGAGACGGACGGCAATCTCTCCGCAACAGTGGAAGCCTATGTTGCGCTTCTTCATTCAGGCCGCCTGAAAATGGATGATGCCCGTATTCAGGCGGCAAAGCGTTTTATACGCACTAAGGGCGGCGTGAGACAAACAAATACATTTACGAAAATCATGCTGGCTATACTCGGACAATATGACTGGTCCGATCTTTTTCAAATTCCAGTTGAAGCCATCCTTTTTCCAGCCTCATTTCCCGTGAGTTTTTTTGATTTATCTGTGTTTACTCGGGCTAATTTTGCCCCGATCCTTATACTTTCAGACAACCGCTTCAGCATTAAAACGAGTCAGTCACCCGATTTGTCGGATTTGTACACGTACAGGGGAACCGGCGCCGACCGTCCGGATATCGATCCATGGCAGCCCGTAACAGATTTGGTCGAACATTGGGCGGAGGTTCTTGCCGGCCAGGTGGATTCGGCCCATAGAAAAGCTCTGGAGCAAGCGGAACAGTATATGCTGAAGAGAATTGAACCGGACGGGACACTTGAATGCTATTTCAGCGCGACTTTTCTCATGATTTTTGCTTTATTGGCCCGCGGTTACTCAAAGAGAGATACAGTCATTTTAAGAGCGGTTCAAGGCCTAACGTCAATGACTTGCCGGATTGAAGGGGACATACATGTCCAATATACGACTGCAACGGTTTGGAATACGGCGCTGATAAGCTGCGCATTGCAGGAAGCGGGCATGGCTCATTCATCAGAAATAATCCGCAGGGCCAATCAATATTTGCTAGAACGCCAGCATACGAAATTCGGGGACTGGTCGATCCATAATTCGGACGCACGTCCGGGGGGCTGGGGATTTTCCAATATGAATACGATTAATCCGGATGTGGACGACACGACTGCCGTCCTTCGGTCCATTCGATTCGCTGCACGGGAAGAGGGGACATTTAGTCAGGCGTGGGAACGCGGGATAAAATGGCTCGTATCGATGCAGAACAGTGACGGCGGGTGGCCGGCCTTCGAAAAAGAGATCAATAAACCGTATCTGGCCTGGCTGCCGATTGAGCAGCCGGAAGACATTCTTCTTGACCCGTCGTCACCTGATTTAACGGGAAGGGTATTGAACTTCTTCGGGAATTGCACCGATCTTAACATTCATGATCCGCTGATAAACCGGGGGATCAACTGGCTGCTCCATAACCAAGAAAAAGATGGGTCCTGGGTTGGCCGCTGGGGTATCTGTTTTATTTACGGAACCTGGGGGGCTGTGACCGGCATGGCAGCAGCGGGTGTGCCGTCGGAACATTCTGCGGTCCGAAGAGCGGCCGAGTGGCTGCGGGGGATCCAGAATCCGGATGGAGGATGGGGCGAATCGTGTATGAGCGACTTGAAAAAACATTACGTGCCGCTTAGGGTCAGCACACGAACACATACAGCCTGGGCGCTGGACGCGCTGATCTCAAGTTCCGCTGCCGTGACACCCGAAATAGAACGGGGCATTCAATTCCTCATTAATGCAGGTGTACAACCGGACTGGACTGCGAATTACCCGATGGGAAGGGGCATGGCCGGAGCGTTTTACATTCATTACCACAGCTATCATCTTATCTGGCCGTTGCTGGCATTGACTCGTTTCCAGAAAAAATTTGGATAGGCAAGTTCTTTTTTCTGACCCTTTCTTTTCTTGGGAGGCAATGAATCCGCCGAGTCGATTCAGTATGAAGAAGTTATTAAACCGCATCATAACAAGGTTTGTACTAAAATGGCGGCAATGTACAATGCAATCAGCCAGATCATCAGGGCGGACAGTCTGTTGATGATAACCAAGACTCTTCCTCCCTGATCCATTTTTCCGGTCAGATGTCCGGTTAGGGCGAGTCCGAAGAACCAGAGCCATGAAACGGAGGCGCAGGCTGCCGCAAAAGCCCATTTTATACTCCCCGAATAATGAAGTGCATTGGTGCCGATGACACCGATTGTATCCAGAACGGCATGCGGATTCAGGATCGAGACAGACAGAGCGTAAATCATCTGATTTTTTACCGTCAGACGGGGGGAATGGTTTTCCCTTTTCTCGGATGAGTCCTTCCAGATGGAAAATCCGATCCGGACCAGAAAAATTAATCCCGCGGCAAGAAAAATATTCTGGAGCCACGGAAAAGACAAGATGACAAGCGAAACACCTGCCACTGCCAGGAAAATGAGCAGCGTGTCCGAGAGTGAGGCGGTAAGGATTGACGGCAGGGCTCCTGTTAGGTGCCTGGATCGTGCCCCCTGATTAAAAATAAAGATGTTTTGCGCGCCGAGCGGCAAAATGAGTCCAAATGAGAGAATGAAACCGTGAATGACTGCGAGCAGCATGGGAAAGCCTCCTAAGTTTTTAAATGATCTGATAGGAAAGAGTGCGAATGTTTCTTTATACTATAAGAAAGCATAAAATTTTTAAGGATTATAGTATAAGCGGCCGAACAAAAGCGCCGCGTCCTGCGGCCTGTTCGGCACTTGGCCATCCATGGCCGTCGCAACTAAGGCTTCACCTGCGTCAAAGGCTTGGCGAAGCCAAGTTTTCTAATCTATTTTCTCAGTAAAATTATTTAAGTCACCCGCCAAATGAAGAAGGATCAGCCATCCAAATTGTGATAATATAGGATAACAGTTGGAATAAACAGGTGATAGTGGATAGTACCGGCAGAAGACTGCCAGCCATTTTGGGTTCATTATCATTCCGAACCGGCGATTATAAAAAAAGCTCTGAGGAGAAAATGTCGTGGAACTTGACCGGAATTCGACCATTCCGCTGCATCGGCAAGTGGAAAATTACATAAAAAAGAAGATAAGCAGTGGAGAGTGGGCGGTAGGGACGAAACTGCCCTCACAGCGATCGCTGGCTGACAGTCTTGCAGTTAATCGCAGCACGGTTATAACGGCTCTGGAAGAATTGGCTGCGCTTGGATTGATCGAGGGGAGGCACGGCGGCGGTACGAAAGTGATCAATAATACGTGGGGTCTCGTTGCCCGGAGGAAACCCGCAGATTGGGGAAATTACGTCGAGGCTGGCCGCTACAAATCTAATCTTCCGATGATCAGGAAAATCAATGAGGCCGAATTCTATCCAGGTATGATCAGAATGGGAACAGGCGAACTGAGTCCTGCCCTGCTGCCCAATGAAAGATTTGCCGGTTTGCTAAAAAATGCGCCGTCCGGATTGCTCTCACTCGGCTATCAGGAGCCTAAAGGGGATATCCGTCTTCGCGAAGAAATTTCCCGTCATTTGATGGCTATCGGAATCCAAACCGAGCTCTCATCCATTCTCGTCGTATCGGGTGCGCTCCAGGCCCTGCAGCTGATTTCAATCGGACTTCTGGATCATGGATCAACGCTAATCTTGGAAAAACCGTCCTATTTATACTCTATCCATGTTTTTCAGTCTCTCGGTATGCGTTTTGTCGGCCTGCCGATTGACTCGGACGGCATGCGGCCGGAAAAGCTGAGTGATTATAAGAAACAGTATCAGGGTTCCATCGTATACACCATTCCTTCTTTTCATAATCCGACAGGCGTTGTGATGACTGAAAAGAGGAGAAGAGAGCTGCTCTTGGAATGCGGAAGGGAGCGGCTCCCGATCATTGAAGATGACGTCTATCGCGATCTCTGGCTTGATGCTCCGCCGCCATGTACACTGAAAGGAATGGATCAGTCGGGCAACGTACTCTACATAGGCAGTCTGTCAAAAATTTTAAGCCCAGGTCTTCGGATCGGATGGGTTGTCGGTCCTGCACCGGTCATCGACCGTCTGGCCGACATTAAAATGCAGAGCGATTATGGAGCGAGCTCTCTGTCGCAATGGGCGGCCGAGGAATCTCTGAGGACGGGGCTGTACGAAGAGCATGCCTGTTTTGTTCGGGAACAATTGAAAGCACGCCGCGATGATCTCGCTGAATTATTAGACCAATATTTTTCAGACATCGCCGCCTGGCGGATACCGACGGGCGGGTTTTATGTCTGGCTGAAGCTGGTGCCGAAGATCGATCCGCATCTGCTTTTTGAAGAGGCTTTGCGGCACGGGATTTTACTCAATCCCGGAGTTATGTATGATCGAGGTGCCCGGCAATATTTACGCCTTTCCTACGCCTATGCAGCATCAGAAGAGATGAAGAAAGCCATTCGTATACTGAGAAAATTGGTGATGGAACTGGCCGGGGGAGAAAAGATAACTTGAAAAGCGGATGATTTTTTCTGTTTAAAGCGTTTTTACAGGAAGATTATTTCTTGAGGAACATTTCTCTTAAACCTAAATGAATTTTATTTACTTTTAAATACCTTCTGAGCCCTTGTTACAATAAATTTCCCAGTGTCCTTTGTCAATATCCACAATGGTACTTGCCAGCGGTTGAATTTCATTAGCATAATACAATCAGCAGAAGGGTAAGAAGACTAACACTAATCATGAAAAAAGTACCGGCAGCAGTACTTTCCTTATCCATTGCTTCTACGAAAAGGGAGACCGTCGAGTTAAGTCCGTAAAATTGTGTAAATAGGGTGATCTGAATATGAGAAAATGAGCTATAGATACTCTGAGAAAATCTGTCTTAATACAATCCTGATCAATTTTTTACTATCCCGTGTTTCTTAACGCCGATAAACTATGGGTTAATGACAATGGGAGGTAAAAGAATGAATCAGTCAAAAAAGTGTGTGATGGTCATCAATCATCAATTGCCGTTAGGATTAGTTGCCAATGCGGCAGCCATTTTGGGATGTACTTTAGGCAAGGATCAGGGCGAGATCGTGGGCAGAATTGTAGCTGACGGAAGCGGCACCATGCATCGAGGAATTGTGCAAATTCCGATTCCGATCCTCTCTTCTACAAAAGATGGTCTGAAAGAATTGTATCACACGATCCGAGAACAATACAGTGAAGCGATTACGCTGATCAGCTTCAATGATATCGCCCAGCGGAGCAAAGACTATGAGGATTACGCAGATAAAATGGCTGCCGCATCGGCCGATGATCTAAGCTATCTCGGGCTATGCCTGTACGGGGAGAAAAAGGCCGTCAATCATTTGACCGGGAGCCTCCCGATGCTCAAGTAGCTTACGCTGCAGCAGGAGCTTTCTTTAAACAAAAGTTTCATTTAGATCCAGCCGGTTGAACCGGCTGGGTCGTTTTTATCTTTTTCTATAGCCGAGGATATTGTGCCCAAAAGGCCCCTTCGATAAATTATTGGTGTAACGCCGGCATAGGCCTTGAATGACTTGGTAAAATGGCTCTGATCGTAGAATCCGCACTCTGCGGCGATATCAGCAATGGTTTTACGGCTCCGAAGCAGTTTTTTAGCAAAATTGATGCGCAGGTTAATTAAATATTTTTGCGGCGTCATGCCGACCCGTTCATGAAACCTTCTGATCAAACTGTATTTGTCCATACCCGCGAGTTCCGATAGTTCATCGATTGTGATCGCCGTTCGATAGTTGCGATTAAGATATTGCCTTGTTTTGTCTATTTTTTCAGAATCCGGCCGCTGAATCGGCTGTTTTTTGAAATTTCGCTGGTACAAATCGATGAAATTTGACAGAGCCGCCAAAGATTCAGATTCTTCATTGCCGACTGTCAGATTTATTTCAAGATAACGGAACCAACGGATCAGGTATGAAAATTTGCTTTGATTAAGATCGTCATAGATTATTCCAGCTTTGATCCTGCCATCGCACATCCTGCCGAACCGGATTTTATTCACATAAGCCATCCGGAACTGCCAGTTATTACTGTTCAATGGAAGACAATGATGGACAGATCCGGCTGGAATGATTAAAAGTGTCCGATCGGTCAGGTGAAAAGATTGACCGCCGATCTCGGCAAGGCAGCTTCCCCGCTCGATCAAGCCGATGGACACCTCATCATGAAAATGAGTCCTTGATGTATGAAGCCGATTGCTGCATTTTTTTATTTCAATCGTTTGATCCGCATCTGACAAATAGCGAATGTCGTCCATTCTACTCATCCTTATTTTAAATTGAACTTCATGTTTGCGGGTTAGCAGGGAATTGACGGATAATGGTCACAGATACGTTCTGTTTAGCTGTCTCTAACACTGTCAGTTATCTCATAAAATTACCGAAAAGGGAAGAAGGGATTTATACGGCATGTGATTAAGAATTTAACGTTTAAATGGGTATGAAGCCCAGTGGAAGCAGCAGCTCCGAACAAAACTGGATGCAAAGACTTCAAAGGAGGAGACATATTATGACCGCTGATAAAATTGAGAAGGTATCGGTTCCTGAAAATTCCTTGGCAGTCCGGTCGCTTCCGAGCATACACTATTCAGATTCGTATAAGGCCGCATTTTCTGCTGAATCTATTGGTGATGTCGCGTCGCTCACGCGATTGTTTCTGACTTCTGTTCCTTCCTGGGTTTCCCAAATGATGAAGGTACGTGACCGCTTAGTCGGATTTATCGGATTAAAGACGTCGAGCCGTTCCGAACGTAAAAATATCACATTGGAGCAGGGAAGCAGGGTAGGGATCTTTCGCGTAATAGACAGGGATTCTCATGAGGTATTGCTCGGGGAAGATGATCGTCATTTGGATTTCCGGGTGTCCATTTTGCTAAGCGAAGCAGATGAGGTCAAATATGTCTCTGTTTCGACCGTCGTGTTTTTCCATAATTGGCTGGGCAGACTCTACTTTTTCATCGTTAAAAGAATTCACAAAGCGATCGTACCTGCCATGTTGACAAACATGATGCGGCGCAGTTAGAAGACATAAAACGATCAGGCGATAAAATAAGAGACGACAAGCCAAAAGGGTTGTCGTCTCTGTTTGTTATCGGATTTAAATGATGCACCGTATAGTTCTTAACGCCATCAATCACTGCTTATTTACTATCTTCGAGAACACCGGTAAGGATTCCTTCTACTTTCTCCGCCACCGTTTTTAAATCAGGATCGTTCAGTAATCCGATCATCGCTGTCGGTTTCGGGAGCCCGAGTTTTGTCTTTCCCTCACATTCATAAACCGTGATCTTGCAAGGCAGAAAATAACCGGCCAGTGGATTGTAGTTCAGCACTTTTGCAGCCTCGGCGGGATTGCAAACTTCAAAAATATGAAAAGGGGATGTGTAGCTGTTCACCCCTTTTCCCTGAAGTTTTGCAGGAAGGTCGAGGTGCCAGAGAATGCCGAATTTGTTTTTCTTCAAATTCTGCTCGAGCGCCGAAATCGCTTCATCAATCGTTTTATCTGTCGTCACTGAATAGTGAAAATCCATAAAATAATCTCCTCGCTGATAGATTATGGTGATCGCTCTACTATACCCACTAGGGTATAGTAGAGCATTTCGATTTCACTGTCAATAAAACTGCTCCTTTTCCTGTCCCTGAGTGGTACGGGTGCTCCGATTAAATCCAATCACCTGTAATCGCCCATTTAAATTTCGGATAATTGGAAAAACCGCCCGCTTTGGAAAAGGGGCGGTACAGAGCCGGCAAGCGAGCGTTTTCAGTTCTTCAGAACTTCTTTCATTTTTTTGTATTCTTCTTCTGTTATCTCGCCTTTAGCAAACCGTTCTTTTAATATTTCTTCGCTGCGATTTTCCCGTTTTTCGAAATTTGGAGGCACATTCAATCTTTTAATCAGAACAACCGCCAGATAAATAACGACAATAAAGAACAGCAATTGCAGCAGCCAGCCGAATCCAAATCCCCAGCCGCCCATCATTCCGCCATTCCATCCATACATAGTCCTCACGAACCTTTCTTTTCTTGATTAAAGTGTTTTGAGGCATGTCTCCCGGTGTTAATGATCAATGAAAACGAAGCCGGCCCGGCATACCTTTCACTGGTTCTCTAATTATTATACTGATAAATTGTAAAGAAATTGTGTAGAAAAAGTGATCAAAACGATGCTCAGCAGATTTCTTAATCGTTCTGCCCTGATGGAGCGAACTTTTTCAAAATGGTGAAATAGGTTTACTAAAAATGTCGGGTGATGTAATCTTGGAGTACAAGGCACGAAGCTTTGTTGTGAATTCGTTTGAAAAGTTGTACTTTCCCATGATCGATTAATGGGTCCGGCTTGCTGGCATAAATAAACTAAGGAAATGCTAACCACGAAGGTTAATCGTCCCGGAAAGGGACGATCCATTTTCGTGGTTTGTTTTTTTATACAAAAAAGCATAAGAAGATTAGCGGAATTTAGTATAAGAAAAATTAAGTCAAAGCCCCGGCGTCTGAATGGGCTTCGTCAAATTTTTCTTTATGGATATAATCGCGAGGAGAATGATGATGAATATCAAGAGTTTTCTTTCCGGATACAGGTGGCTGCCCTTTATATCAGGAACTTTAATCCTGCACCTACTCGGGATGATGTTATTAATGGTTGCGGGACATCAGTACCCTATGATGATCGGACTTGGGTTTGTTGCTTACACACTGGGTTTACGCCATGCTTTCGATGCGGACCATATCGCAGCTATCGACAACACGGTGCGAAAGCTGATTCAGCAGAAAAGCAATCCTGCAGGCGTCGGTTTCTTTTTCTCTCTCGGCCATTCGACTGTCGTGTTCCTGATGGCAGTGGTACTGGGTTTGTCGGTTCAATGGGCACAGAAGCATATGCCGTTATTCGAACAGGTTGGCGGTATGGTTGGTTCAATCGTCTCCGGTGTCTTCCTGATTTTCATCGCGCTGTTCAATTTGATGATTCTGCTTGATTTGCAGAGAATGTTTTTCGAGTTGAGGCGGAGGGGATTTGATCGCGCGAAGTTCGAGGAACTTTTACTCTCAAGAGGGTTTCTCTCAAAACTGTTCAAGCCTCTATTAAAATTTATTAATAAGAGCTGGCACGTCTATCCGCTTGGATTTCTGTTCGGGCTTGGTTTTGACACAGCGACCGAGGTCGCACTGCTCGCTCTCTCTGCAGGCGCGTCAAGAAACGCGGTATCCTTCTTCGGTATCCTCGCTCTTCCACTTTTGTTTGCGGCAGGAATGAACCTCATGGATACTCTGGATTCAATCATGATGTCCAAAGCCTACAAATGGGCATTTGATACACCTGTCCGGAAAATTTATTACAACTTGACGATTACAGCGATATCCGTGCTTGCCGCCTTTTTCATCGGCGGCACTGAATTGATCCAGATTATCGCGGGGGCGCTGGATTTGAAGGGCGGTTTCTGGGACTGGATTCAAGGCTTGACTTTCAATTGGCTGGGTTGCGGATTGATCGTGATATTCTTAGGACTATGGATGATTTCTTACGCGATATGGAAGATATTCGGAATCGAAAAAAAGTGGGACCAATACGGGGCGTAACTTCGCTGCTATAAAAATAAAGAACGGTTCTAACAATCGGCCGTGCGCATAGGCTGTAACACCCGCTTTCTCCTTCCTTTGCGTGTCCTTTTACATCAACAGCGAGGTGATCGAACCGATGGGCTGGTTTCCTTTAAAGTTGCTGAATGTCGGAGTTCGCCGGGAGAGAGGGGCTGTTTTTCTGAAAAAGAAAAATGCTGAGCTTTCGAGAAAGGCTGCCGGAGAGGGTATGGTTTTGCTGCAAAATACAAAAAATGCCCTGCCGATAAAAAAAGGAGCGGCGGTTGCCCTCTTCGGGATCGGACAAATTAAATTTCATCTGTATGGAGGGGGATCGGGATCCGTTCCCAACGCTTCTGAAAACATCAATTTACTTCAAGGTATGGAAAACAAGGCATCGGGCGGCAGAATTTTTCTCTATAAGCCGTTAATTGAATCGTACAGCGCCTATATTCAGATGGACGGCAGGGGTGAAATGCCGCTATCGGAAGAGCTATTAAAGAAGGCCGTGAAAAATGCCGATACCGCAATTTTTACGATCTCGCGGTACGCCTCAGAAGGATCTGATCGAAAAGCAGCCAAGGGAGATTATTATTTATCAGACAAGGAAATTGACATGCTTGAAAAAATAAACAGGGCCGGGTTTAAACATGTTGCTGTTGTGCTGAACATTCCCGGCGTAATGGATACATCCTGGATTTCCCGCTATCCTGACATGTCTGTCCTCATCTCCTGGATGCCGGGAATGGAAGGGGGGAATGCCGTGGCAGACATTTTATGCGGGGATGTTAATCCATCAGGGAAGCTGGTTGATACATTCGCTGCTTCTTACGATGATTACCCAAGCTCCAGGAATTTCAGTCAGCACACTGATTATGTGAATTATGAAGAAGACATTTTTAACGGATACCGTTATTTTGAAACGTTTGATCCGAAACATAGGAGAATTATCTACAGTTTTGGCTACGGACAGTCCTATACAACCTTTCATTTGTCAAAAATAAAATTAAGCGAATCAGAAAAACACGTCAAAATTACGGTGAAAGTCACAAATACAGGCAAGTTGTCCGGAAAAGAGGTCGTTCAAGTTTATTGCGGCGCACCCCAGGGGAAGCTTGGAAAAGCCGCCAGACAGTTGGCTGCTTTTCGGAAAACCGGACTATTAAAACCCGGCCGGTCGCAAGTCCTCTCGATGAGTTTCCCGATAACAGATATGGCCGGCTATGATGACACCGGCCGAATCAAAAAATCGGCATGGTTATTAGAGAAGGGAGACTATCGCTTTTTCATCGGTAATTCTTTACTGGATGCAGATCAAAGAGGCGTGCAGAGAATCATTAAAGTCAACGCGACAAAAATTATCCGACAGCTTGCAGAGCACGCGGCTCCCGTCAGACTGCTGAAACGCCTGCTGGCGGACGGATCGTATGAACGGCTGCGTATGGATACCGCTCACAAAAAAATGAAGACAAAGTCAGCAAACGATTTGACCGGGAGTGGGGAAAAAAGTACGGTCGAGTTAAGATTTTCCAAGAAAAAGGCGAAAATCATGCTGCAGGATGTTGCCGGAAAGCCTGCCAAACTCGACGCCTTTATTGAACAATTGGAAGACGATCAGCTGGCCGGCCTTTCAAGAGGAACAAAAGCGACGGTAGCCGGCGGAACCGGCGGAATCGGGAACCTCAATGAATACGGCATTCCGAATGTACAGACAGCCGATGGGCCGGCGGGATTGAGAATCACGAATCCGGCAACGGCCTGGCCGATGGAAACCTTGCTTGCTTCCACTTGGGATCCGGAATTGGTTCGGGCTGTCGGGAAAGCAGCGGGAAAAGAAGCTTTGCGAAACTCTGTCGATATTTGGCTGGCACCGGGCATGAATATTCACCGTGACCCGCTGAACGGACGCAATTTTGAATATTGGGCGGAAGACCCGTTGATTGCGGGTAAAATGGGTGCAGCGCTGATTGAGGGTGTGCAATCTCAGGGCATCTTGGCAGAGATCAAGCACTTTGCAGTCAACAATAAAGAAACGAACCGGAAAGAATCAGACAGCAGAGTGTCTGAAAGGGCATTGCGCGAAATTTATTTGAAAGGGTTCGAAATAGCTATAAAAGAATCACGCCCACGGTTAGTCATGAGCGCTTACAATCTGGTCAATGGCATTCGCACTTCGGAAAACAAAGACCTGCTGACCCATATCCTCAGAAATGAGTGGGGCTATCAAGGCGTCGTGACGAGTGACTGGAATAATACCGCTGCGTTTTACAAAGAAATTTTGGCCGGCAACCACGTCAGAATGCCTTCCGGGAGCGCGACAGCCGATCATTTGATGATTGCTTTGCAAAAAGGGCTGATCACAAGAACGGATTTGCAAAACAATGTCCGGCCGATATTAAAAATGATTCTGCAGACACAGGCTTTTAAGAACTATCGGCCGGCAGAGCAAGCACCCATTGCAATCAGCGTATCGGAAGCGACCCGGATCAGAGCTGCGGACTTTATCGATGCGAGCGCAGGAGTCAACATTAGAAGCTTCCCGGGAAAAGACAGCGGGTTAAAATCCGCACAAGCAGGTAACGGCGAATGGATGCGCTTTATCATTTTTGTTGAGAAAGAAGGAACGTATTCCTTTACGCCAAGGATCTCAACAAGGTATGACCACCAAATTTTTGATATTTTCCTGGACGGCAGAAAAATTGGGCGATCGATACAGGAGAAAGCGACAGGAGGCTGCCATAACTGGAAGAACGGAGAAACGATTGACCTCAGGCTGCCGGAGGGCCGGCATACGTTAAAATTAACGTTTCACACTACAGAAGAAAAGATCAACGGGTTTGAACTGGCTTATAATGGAACAAACGTGAATAATGAAGTTTAAAGAAGATCTTGTCGAATAAGTTTAGGTGAGAACCGAATTTTTTATGATCAGACAGCGTTGCATTTAACGGATTACTTTCGTTCGACAATCAGGGCCGTACCCTGACCTCCGCCCACACATAATGAAGCCAGCCCTTTCTTCGCTCCGGTCCGTTTCATCCCGTACAAGAGTGTTACCAATATTCGTGCGCCCGATGCACCGACAGGATGGCCGAGTGCGATCGCTCCGCCGCTGATGTTCACTTTTTTGGGGTCTATTTCAAGATCGTCGAGAACGGCTAGGGACTGGGCGGCAAAAGCCTCATTGATTTCATATAAATCAATATCGCGGGCGGTCAGCTCTGCTTTTTTCAAAGCTTTCCGGGAGGCGGGGACAGGCCCATAGCCCATAATCTGCGGATCAAGGGCGGCGCTCGCGTAAGATTTAACGGAAGCCAGAATATCAAGGCCCCTTTCTTCGGCTTTCTCCCGGGACGTCAGAATAAGCATGGCGGCACCGTCGTTAATTCCTGATGAATTGCCCGCAGTAACCGTTCCGTTTTCTTTAAAAGCGGGCTGGAGCCTGCTCAGCTTGTCGAGGGTCATTCCGTGACGCGGATGTTCATCCTTGCCGACGACTGTTTTCTTCCCCTTAATGATCACGTCCACAGGTGTGATCTCATCATTGAAATAACCTGAGAGCTGTGCATTCTCCGCCCTTTTTTGGCTGTTCAGAGCAAATTCATCCTGCCTTTCCCGGCTGATCTTCCACCGTTCGGCTATGTTCTCGGCAGTGATGCCCATGTGATATTGATTGTAAACATCGAGAAGCGCATCGGTGAGCATTGCGTCGACAACTTTTGCATCCCCCATCTTTTTTCCCCAGCGAAAATTTTTGAGCAGATAGGGAGATTGACTCATATTTTCAATACCGCCGGCAAGTATCACATCCGCATCACCAGTCGCAATCGTCTGAGCAGCTAAAATCACCGCTCTCAGACCGGACCCGCAGACCATGTTCACAGTCAGTGCAGGGGCTGTATTAGGGATGCCGGCGTAGATACTAACCTGGCGGGCAACATTCTGTCCAAGTCCGGCGGATAAAACATTACCGATAACGACATCGTCAATCAGATCGGCGGACAGGTTGGCGCGTCGGATCGCTTCCCTGGCCGCCGTTACCCCGAGATCGACGACCGGAACAGTGGACAAACTGCCGCCGAACGTCCCGATCGGAGTTCGTGCCGCCCCTATGATAACGACCTCTCTCATGAAACTTCCTCCCTTTTTTCAAATTACAGACGTCCTGGCCCGGCGCTCAGCAATTAAAAAAGTTACTTTACAACAATGACTCACTTTAACCCGATAGGATTTTTTTCATCGTCTTTGTTCGTGAACATTTTTCTGATATGAAAATGAACCTAGTCAAAGAAACGACAAGTATTAATTATTTTGTTCGCGTTAAAATTAGAACAATTGGAATTTATTTTCCTTTTAGATCCATGAACATGAAGCCTCTCAGCAGAAGCGCTTTTAGCCCATTAAATGACTCATGTCCCGCACCTGAAACGGAAAATTAAAATAAGAATAATGTCCGTACGGAATTTTTCTTGCTGGACAAATACAATAATCGTGTTGACAAATGCTTAGGGAGCTTATAGAATTTCATTCGTGAAGAAACTTTTATCATACCGTCCTTTCCGATTGAGTCGCATGGTGCAGTAACAGGTACCGATCAGAGACCGGCGCTGCCGCAGTCCTGAAAGGCTGATATCAATATCTGTTTTGATATCAGGTTTCTGAAATCATCGACTTTCACTGACAAGTCTTTACCTTTCACAAAATATGGCGACATTCAATTGATGATCGCTGGTGTACCATTTACGCCAATGGCAATACTCATCTGACAAATCGTTCACAAATCCCGTACGGAAAAATTAAAAATCTTGGAGATTACGAAGAAATGATCGCTTGAGAAGCCGCGGAAGCTGAATCCTGCCGTCATTTTTCAAAGCTCATACTGGTTACGGAGTCCCTTAGGATGAGTCTGTAGTCAGAATTGATCCGGCCCCGCTGGATCAGACGATAAGTGAATTTCGAAAATCGAGAAGCACGGAATGTTCAGACAGGCTGATCGAATCGAACAGGAGGTCATTTAAATCCAAAAAATGAAAGCGTTTACCATTCGGAAATAGTGAATGGTGGGAGCTTTTGCTCTATTGATTCAGCCAATCCGTCTACTGACAAATAAGATGCATATGTTGAAAAGAATGCATAAGTCCGAGCTGAAAAACGTACTTGTGGGAGAGATGTGGAACCGCATGTTCACGATTTTCCAGGCTTTGCGGAGACAGGCAGAATCTTCTCCAAGTTCGAGGCACCTGATTCCTGCTTCTTCGCAGCGTCCGAAAACCGTTTCCGGAAGGATTCAGAAGGTAAAACGGCGAAAATCTTAGTGGATGGATCAAAAAAAGTCAATCATTCTCATGATGCTGCTTGCCCGGTTTAAAAAAGGATGAGGAGTGAGATTTGCGATGGACATTCTCGTTTGTATCAGGCAGACATTTGATACTGAGGAAAAAATAACGATCAAAAACGGAACCGTTGATGAATCTGAAGTAAAATTTATCATTAATCCCTATGATGAATATGCGATCGAAGAAGCACTCCGGCTTCGTGATGAACATGGCGGGCAGGTAACCGTCGTCACGGCTGGGCCGGAGCGTTCGGAAAGTGCGCTGCGTACGGCGCTTGCGATGGGAGCGGACAAGGCTATTCTGATCAGTGATGAATCCCTTCCGGACGATGAACATGTTTTCGCCAAACTGCTTTCTGAAATCGCGCGTCGGGAAGCATTCAACCTCATTCTTGGCGGAAACTTTGATGTTGACAGCGGTTCCGGTCAGGTCGCGATCCGAGTGGCGGAAGAACTGAATATACCGCATATCGGCGCAGTGACCAAGTTGAAGGTGGAAGGCGATCAAGTCACCGCGGAAAGGGATACAGAAGGTGGGACAGAAGTAGTGGAAAGCGTGCTTCCCATTCTAGCGACGGCGCAGCAGGGGCTGAATGAACCCCGCTATCCTTCTCTACCGGGAATCATGAAAGCGAAGAGAAAAACGATTGTGCACTTCTCTGCGGACGACCTGGGATTAAAGGATGCTTTAAAGGCGAAAACCTCCGTGATCGATACTTATTTACCTCCTCAGAAAGAACCCGGAAAAATACTGAGCGGGGAACTGGATGATCAGGTGAAGGAACTGGTTGAAACTTTGCGGATAAAGTGCGGCTTTGTGTGATCCGCAATAGGTTTGCTCCGGCTCTTCTAAAGGCCGGAACAAAACGGGAGCTTGCTGATCTTGTAAAGAGGGGGATGTAAAATGGGCAGAACAACACTAGTTTTTACTGAGCAGAAAGACGGCCGGCTGAGAAATGTGTCCTTTGAGAGTTTAACGGCCGCCGCACGGATTGCCGAAGGCGGGGAAGTGGCCGCGGTCCTGTTCGGCACCGTGCAGGGCGGACAGGTAGAAGAACTGGGAAAATACGGAGCAAACCGGGTATATGCAGTTGCCTGCGACGAGTTGAAACAATACTCTCCGGATGCTTATAAGCAGGCCATGCTGCAGGTAATTAAAAGGGTGAATCCGGATGCGATTGTGCTTGGACATACGGGAATAGGAAAAGACGTTGCTCCCCGAATTGCGGCCCGTCTCGGTCTAGGGCTGATCACGGATTGTACGGATGTGCAGAGTTCGGGCGGCGATCTGATTTTTGTGCGGCCGATTTTCGCGGGGAAAGCGTTTCAGAAGAAAAAGTTCGTGGATCAAAAGCTGTTCGTTACCATTCGTCCGAATAACATTCAGCCAGAAGAAAACGACGGTTCACCCGAAGTCATCCCTCTTGACGTCGAAATCAGGAACCTGCGATCCACGGTCAAGGAAGTGGTCCAGCGAACGGCGTCCGGCATTGATCTCAGTGAAGCGAAAGTCGTTGTTTCCGGCGGGCGCGGGGTGAAAAGTTCCGAAGGTTTCAAGCCGCTTCAGGAGCTGGCCGATGTTCTCGGAGGCACGATCGGAGCATCGCGCGGGGCCTGCGATGCCGGCTACTGTGACTACGCCCTGCAAATCGGTCAGACAGGCAAAGTTGTGACTCCTGAATTATACATTGCCTGCGGCATATCAGGCGCGATTCAGCACCTGGCGGGAATGTCGCAATCAAAACTCATTGTGGCGATTAATAAAGATCCGGAAGCTCCGATCTTTCAAGTCGCCGATTACGGTATTGTCGGGGATTTGTTTGAAGTGGTACCCAAATTAACGGAAGCATTCAAAAAAGTCTTATTGGAAAAACGATAATACATTCCATTTAATCTATATGGGAGTTGAGCGCTATGTGGCAGCTGATCCAGTTCCTCCTCTTCCTGCTCGTAGCCGGATGCGGAATCTATCTGACAGTCAAAGTCATCTACCATCGTTACAGTTATATTAAACTGGGAAAAACGGCCGTTTTGCGTAAAAATTTAAAAGAAAGAACAATGGCCCTTCTCTCGCAAGTATTCGGCCAAAAGAAATTACTAAAAGACCGAAAAAGCGGAATCATGCACGTTGTCATGTTTTATGGATTTATTATTTTGCAGTTCGGGGCGCTGGACATTATTCTCAGGGGACTGACCGGCCGCCACTTGCCAATTCCCGGGTTTCGCTATTTTCAATTTTTACAGGAGCTGACGGTTTTCCTGGTACTGATTGCCGCAGCTTATGCCTTTTATCGGCGCTACGGAGAGAAACTGAAACGTCTGAAAAGAGGATGGAAACCAAGCCTTGTGATTTTTTTTATCTTTTTTCTGATGCTTGCGGTACTGTTTACTTTAGGATTTGACCATGTGCGGATGGGTGAAGAAGCGTCTCCGTACGCTCCAATATCTTCGCTGATTGTCCTGGCATTTTCCGGTATACCGGAAAATTCGGCAGCAGTGCTTTACTATGCCGCCTGGTGGGCTCACCTCTTGATCCTGCTTTCTTTCGCTCTATATATTCCGCAGTCCAAGCATTTTCACCTGATCACTGCGCCGATTAATATTTTCCTCCATCGTACGGATCCTGCAGGCAAACTGCGTTCGATCGATTTGGACGATGAAGAAGCAGAATCATTCGGAGTTGGAAGAATCGAGGACTTTGAGCGGACTCAGTTGCTCGATCTTTACGCCTGCGTCGAATGCGGACGGTGTACGAATATGTGTCCAGCTGCAGCGACCGGAAAGGTGCTGTCCCCAATGCACCTGATTACGAAGATGCGGGATCATCTGACGGAAAAAGGGTCGGCAGTGACTTCAAAATCGCCGTGGATTCCCAATTTAGATGCCGGCATAGGCGCGCATGTCCTGCGGAGTAAACCGGATCCGAACGGGACCTGGCCGATGGCAAAAATGTCTGAAGAAGCGGCTGCACAAGCAACACCGGGGACAGGGGGGGTATCGGAACCGGTGTCTGATACGGACCCGGCCGGTTTTCTGCATCGGCCGGTTACTGATATTGAACCGACGATCACGTGGCATAAATTTTCCTGGGGAAAAACAACCGACAAGGATATCAAGGATGTGAATCTGATTGGGGACGTGATCACAGAAGATGAAATCTGGTCCTGCACGACCTGCCGCAATTGTGAGGATCAGTGCCCGGTCGGTAATGAACATGTTGATAAGATCATTGACCTTCGCCGTTATCTGGTGCTGACGGAAGGGAAAGTGCCTCAGGAAGGGCAGCGGGCGATGCAGAATATAGAACGGCAAGGCAATCCGTGGGGAATGAGCCGCAACGACCGGTCGAAATGGATGGAAGGGCTGCGCGTCCCTACAGTCCGGGAGAATCCGGATTTTGACTATCTTTTTTTTATCGGCAGCATGGGCTCTTACGACAACCGCAGTATTAAAGTCACCCGTTCGTTTGTCCGTCTGCTGAATGAAGCCGGTGTGAATTTTGCTGTGCTCGGCAACGAAGAGAAAGGTTCTGGCGACACGCCGCGCCGTTTAGGCAACGAGTTTTTATTTCAGCAGCTCTGCAAGGAAAATATTGCGGTTTTTGAAAAGTATCATGTCAGAAAGATTGTCACGGCCTGCCCACACACATTCAATGCATTTAAAAATGAATACCCGGAATTCGGGCTGAAAGCGGAAGTGCTGCATCATACGCAATTGCTCGAACAGTTGGTGATGGAAGGCAGACTCAAGCCCAGACATTTCGTGAAAGAGCGGATCACCTACCATGACTCCTGTTATCTAGGCCGCTATAACGGTGTCTTTGATTCACCGCGAAATATCCTAAGGGCAATTCCGGGCGCGGAACTGGTCGAAATGAAACGTTCACGGGAGAACGCCATGTGCTGCGGAGCCGGCGGGGGGAGAATGTGGATGGAGGAAGGCGCCGGCAAGCGTGTGAATCTAGCGCGTACGGAACAAGCCCTTGAGGTTCGCCCAACCGTTATCAGCAGCGCCTGTCCCTATTGCCTGACCATGTTGTCCGATGGAACGAAGATGAAGGGCGTTGAGGAATCGGTCAAAACGAAAGACATCGCTGAGCTTTTAGCAGAATCGGTCTTTGGTCCGGTCTAATGGTTGCAGCAGTTCAGGGGGTCAGGCATTGTTTCAATTTGAACGTTTTTTAGAATCTGTTGCCCTGTTTCAAAAAAAGAGCCAAGGGTTATTTAGACCCTTTATTCATTGAATTGCAGAAGATCCAAGGCCGTAACCCATGAGATTGAAAAATAATGGCTGTATATAGCCGAAGAGGAGAGCGCTGCAATAGTGGCTCTCCTCTTCGGCTTTTCAGGAATTATAATAAATTAATTGCTTGCATCTGGAGTGAAGTACTGCTGAACAACGGATTGAAGCTGGCCGGAATCAAGGACAACCTGATCATTATTCGCCTGAAGCACATCATCGTACATGACAACATTGGTTCCTTTGACCTGACGGTAATGAATCTGCTGATTCGGATGAAAATCGCTCTTAATGCCAAGCCCCATGCTGATCATATCTTCCTGACTCATATTGGTTGCGACAAGAAAATTGGAAAGTGAATTCGACAGAGCTGGATATTTGGTCACATTAGCCGGCTGGACGATTTTTTTGGCAATGCCGATCAGCGCTTCTTCCTGCAATTGCTGACGGCCGTAATCGGTTCCGGGCAGTGAATAACGTTCATGAACGATTTCGGTAACCATCTTTCCATTGAGTGAATGGGTACCGGCTTTGAAGGTCAGGCCGTTATCTTCGGCATACCAAGGATGTGTCAATGTCACGTCAAAAGGAAGATTCATGTCAATGCCGCCGATCGCGTCGACCATGTACTGAAGCCCCCAATAGTTCGTTTCCGCGTAAAAATTGATCGGAACACCTGTCAGGTTTGAGATGGTTTTCACCGTATCAACAATACCCGCTTGAGTTCCATGTTTTATCTGAGAAATATACTGAACGGTTGTCAGCTTCGTATAGCCGTATCCTTGCATATAAACACGTGTGTCTCGAGGAATGCTAAGGAGATTATACGTATGCTTGTTCAGATCGGCATTAATGAGGACCATTGAATCCGTGTGCCCAGCGGGATCCCCTTTTCTTGCATCGGTCCCGATCAGAAGCACATTGAATACGCCGGACTTCGCTTTATAATTGCTTGTCGGGCTGCCACCGATAGCCTGCAGATTTTTGAAATGATTTTGCGGATTCAGTCTTTGATAGGCATAAGCTCCGAAGCCTGTCGCACTAAGAAGTAATATGGCGAGAATCAGAAGAGCATAGCGCAGACGTTTGTGACTCTTTTTAGGCTTTTGCTTGCGGTATTTCATATCTAATTCTTTTTGTAACATTTCCTGCTCCTTTTCCGGTTATCCATAGTGTTTTAGATTTTTTATTCTATGAAGAATTAAGCTGATTCAGTGTATAAAATTCAAACGATTTCACTTATAAGGAGATAGAACTATTCCGATTAAGAGATTTATAGGGTTTTGTGAATGGAACGCGGAATATCCAGAATCTGAATATGTCTCCTGAAAAATATTCCTTTCTAAATATTCGCCTGAAACTCAAGGATAAGAGAGGTCGCTTTCGATTTATTTTGACAGAAAGCAACCATTATCGCTGCCGGATAGTCGATAGACAATAGCGTAGAAGAACGGCGAGCGAAAATTGGTTCGCCGGAAACAGTTCAAAAAAGGAGCAGTATCGCTTCCATTACAGCCTGATCTTACAAATTTGTTAAATCGGGAATCAATCCTCTTTTTTTACACATTTACCATCTACTGTTCGTCCAAACTTAATTGCGTTTTTTGCATTTTATAGTATTAAGAGGGAGGTGAACGAAATGAGTGCGCAAAATGTGGTGGCAATCGGTGCAAATTGTGTCGTTCGGATCAGGAACATGTTCTTCCTTGTCGTTGAAATTGAGGTGGATGCGATCAATCTGTCGGAATTTGTGTTTATCCAAATCTCCGGGCGGGAGGCAAGTATCCTGCTGGCGGCAGGTGTCAAGCGCTGTCAGATCTCAAATCGTATTCCAACCGGCAATGCAGTCTTGACTTGTGTGCTGATTGTCGCCGGAGAAGCGTTTGCGGTTTTTGATGTTGAAGACACGACGGATGAAGCGGTGCTTGTACGAATTAGCCTCAGAGAAGCCGAGCGCCTGATCAGACGCGGCGTGAGACGATGCACCGTGATCAGCCGGTAATTTGATCTCTGGGAGGATAAGGATAAGAGACGGGATGTAAAGAGGCTGTCTATGGAACGGCCTCTTTTTGTTTAACAAGAGTTTGCGAGACTGGCTGCAGACGTTGAGTGGGAAGACTGATCGTTCAGGGGACACTCGGTGAAATTAGAAAACAGAGCGGGTTGAGCAATGCATCGCTGCTGGACTGTTTTGATGTCCTGACAGAGGCGTGAACGATGACGGGCAAAAAAATATTCATGATAAGATTCATTCGGGAATGGCATTTTCATTGGAACGTCATTCTGTCTTTGACTGGACGATAACCCTGTATGTTCTTGTCCCTGCCCTGATTATAGCGCCCTTTCTGTATGCGGACTTTTGGCGCAATATACTTATTTACTGGGACGGACAGCTTCCATTTTCTCTATTATTACTGGTGATTCTTTTTCTGTCGGCAGGGGGCAACATCAGAACGTATCTCTTCGATGCCGATTTGCTTTTTCTTATTCAGCGAAGAGATATCCTGGGCCAGTTAAAGAAGGGCGGATTCCTGTTTTCCATATTTCTTGCCTTTTCGGGCGTTGCCTTGATTTTTATTGTCATGTTGCCGGTGCTGGTAAACATCTATCATTTTTCTCTAATAGAAATTCTGTGTCTGTACTTGGCAGTCTGCGCGTTCAAACTATTCATTCTCACCATAAAGAAAACGATCGATCGCACCATATACAGGTGGATACTCTATCTAGTGCTCTTTATAGGATCGGTTCGTCTAATTGCGAGCCTGAGTTCCGTCCTGTACGGAATCTGCGGAGCTGTCTGTATTTTAGCGATTGTTTGCTTTCATATGGCGCAGCTGAAGAAAACAAACAGATGGTTCCGGGAACTGGAAATTGACGAAAGGGAAAGAAATAAATATATCAAATTTATATTACATTTCTCAGCTGAAGTGGAAAAACAGCCAGTCAGCAGACGGAAGAAACCGCTGCTCTTATTCAGGCATTCCGGACGGCTTTTTAAAAAGAGGGATAAGGAGCACGGTTTGCTGGAATTATTGCTCAAAACATTCCTAAGAAATAAAAGCTATGTCTTTTCCTATTATCAGATCATTGTGGTTACCTGTTTAGCCATCACAGTCCTGCCTCTCTGGTTGAAATGGATTGTCGCAATCATCTTTAATTTTTTTGTGAACGCGTGGCTGAAAATCCTGTTCAAGAAAATGCTGGCGAATGATTTTTTTACCGTTGTTCCTCTTAATGATCAAATAAAAGATTCAGTATGGGTTCGTTTCAGTAAATGGGTCTCGCTGCCTCCTGTGCTGGTTATTTTGGGGCTGACCGCAATCCTTACGTTTTTAAGACGATAAGTTGAGCTGGACAGGAAGCCTGAAGTATCAGGGAATACTTTTTCAGTTCATTCACACCGCCCGTGTTTTCCACATATAAAGGTTTAGCGGCGCGCTTTTGACTATTCGGGATAATGGGAGGGGAGTAAGCGGTGAAGCCCGGATTTGTTCCAGACAATACAAACATTAAGAAAACAAGCGGTACACCGAATCTGTTTTATGATCCAAGAGACAATCTTTTTTTTAAACGGGACGCGGGAAATGCGGCCTACGAAGTCAGCTCAACACAATTACCTGCTTTGGCAGGCGGGGCCTTCGTAGATCTCTACCTGACAGAAGGACACATCCGGGAACCTCATTGGCACCCGAATGCCTGGGAATTGGATGTTGTTGTTTCAGGCGAAGCGGTCATCTCAGTTATTGATCCGGATCATGACCGGATGCACAGCTACACAGCAAAACCCGGCCAGGTCGTTTTTATTCCCATGGCATGGTGGCACTGGATCAGACCGCGATCAGGAAAACTTCATCTCCATCTCTTTTTTAACAACGATCAGTTTGAAACGGCTGAAGGGTCCGATACACTCCGCCTGACACCGCCGGAAGTTTTCCAGCTTTCTTACGGCATTGATGCACGTAAAGCAGCAGAAATTTTATCTTGCATCAAAGAGTCGGTTGTCATCGGGCCTCCTGAAGGGAACAGATTGGAAACCGGAGAACGGCAGAGCCCAAAAGCCACCCGGCTAAAACAGGATAACCAATCTGGAAAGAATAAAAATATAGTGATCATCATAAATGACAAACCGATCCATTTCTGACGCGGATCGGTTTGTCATTAAATTGATTCTGGTTTTCTTTTTTTAAACACATAATATTTCATCAGATAAAAGCTTGCCAATGAAGAAAGCACCATGGACATCAACTTTGAGGTGTTCTGTGCGATCCAGGCATTGTTAAAAAGTCCTTCCGTAACGAAAACGCCGCCGATGAATACCACGTTGCTTACAAGAAAACAGATGACGACCTGGACAATGTAATGCAATTTTTGTTTAGCTGTCCGATCTGAATTTCTTTTGAAGGTAATTCGCGAATTCAGAATATAGCTGTTAATCATCGTCAGAATATAGGCGATAGAATTATATAAAAGCAGCAGAGCGTGCAATTTTGTGGGAAAAAAGACAAGCAAGAGATTCATCGAGCCAAGATCAACGACGGCATTGGTCATTCCGATGATCGAAAACTGAGTAAACTGGAACAAGGGAAGGGCCTCCTCTCCGGTGCGTTGGTCCGGACCGTAAGCTGTTCAAATAGAAAAGCGTACTGCCAATGCAGCAAATATTCAAATCATATGATTTTTCTTTTGTTCACAGAAAGCGGGACTCCTTTAGCTACTTCTTTGTAAAACCCAAGCAGCTGTTCAGATGCTTTATTCCAGCCCAAATGAATGCTTTCCTGCCTCGCCGTTATTCTCATTGTATCGAGATACCGGGGAGTGGTGACAATCGAGAGCACTTTTTGAAGAAAATCATCCGGACGGTCCGGATCATAGAGCGTACCGCTCCTTCCGTTTTCGATCTGTTCACGCGAGGGGCCGCTGTCCGCGGCAACGACCGGAAGACCGGACGCCATGGCTTCAAGAATGACCAGGCCAAGCGTTTCCGTAGTCGACGGGAACACAAATAGATCGGACGAAGCATACGCCTCGGCCAATGCTTCATCATACAGGAAACCGGTAAATGTCACGTTGGAATGGCTGAAATAAGTTTCCAGCTCTTTTCGATGCGGTCCGTCGCCGACGAGTGCCAGCCATAAATCGGGAGAGGCCTCCAAAACCTCTCTGATCTTTTCGATCTCCTTTTCAGCAGCCAGCCTTCCTACATAAAGAAGCAGCGTTTTATCCGGATGGCCATCGGTCAATCGATGGCGCATGTTCGTACTTCTCATTTCCGGACGGAATCTCTGAAGATCCACGCCCCGTTTCCACAGATGAACATTCCGGAACTTTCTCTTTTCCAGTTCTTCTTTCACAGTCTGAGACGTGCAGAGGTTCATTTCCGCCTGATTGTGCATGGAACGGAAATATCGCCAGATTAAAGGCTTAAACAGGGACAGGTGATAATAATTCATGTACTGAGCCACATTTGTGTGATAAGAGGCGATTAAAGGAAGTCTCAGCCGCTTCGCGTAGAAAACACCGGCCAGTCCGAGAAGCGCCGGATTCACGATGTGAACGATATCAGGCTGAAAAGATTCCAGGTATTTTTTAACGAGCGGATGCGGCAAGGCAAATTTTTTTGTTCGATAAAAGAACAGCCGGTGAGCAGGAATCCCTTTGACAGGTATTCCTTCATACTCGTTCACACCCAGGTCCGGGGCGATGATCAGAATCTGATGTCCCTGGGACTTAAGCCATCCGACACTTTCACATAACCGCGTCACAATTCCATCCGTAGAAGGGAGAAAGGTTTCCGTAACGATCGCTATTTTCATCCTGAAATCACCTCGCCGGTTATCGCCATGTAATGGTCGGCATGACATTCTCAGCGATCACGCGTTCTTTATACTGAACAACCGCATGCAAAATATTTCGAATAACGTCATCGGTCAGCAGATGAGGCTTCAGTCCCAGCTGCTGCAGTTTCGTATTCTTTGCGTGAAAGAAATGCTCTTCCAGCTCGACACGCGGGTCTTTAAGGTGATCGATTTTTACAGGCATGCCTTCTTCGTCGGCGACATTCTGTACTTTCCGGGCCAGATCCAGAACGGAGAATTCTTCAGTGAACTGATTAAAGACGCGGAATTCGCCGAGATCCGCAGGATTTTCCGCCGCGATTTCGATACAGCGGACGGTATCCATGATGTTGAGAAATCCCCTGGTCTGCCCGCCTTTTCCGTAAACGGTCAGCGGATGCCCGATTGCGGTTTGAATGATGAACCGGTTAAGAGCGGTTCCGAATACACCGTCATAGTCGAGCCGGTTAATCAGGGAAGGATCCATCAGTGTTTCGTCGGTGTACAGGCCATACACAATACCCTGGTTCAAATCGGTCGCCCTGATGCCAAAGGTTTTGCAGGCAAACATGATATTATGGCTGTCATGGACTTTGGACAGATGGTACATCGAACCCGGCTGTTTTGGGAAAGGCAGGACGTCTTCACGCCCTTCGTGTTCGATACGGATGAAGCCTTCTTCAATCGGGATATTCGGATTTCCATACTCGCCCATGGTTCCAAGCTTAATCAAATGGCATTCGGGAACAATCTCCTTGATACCGTAAAGAACATTCAGCGTGCCGACAACATTATTTACCTGCGTAAAAACAGCGTGTTCTCGATCGATCATCGAGTAAGGCGCCGAGCGCTGTTCAGCAAAATGAACAAAGGCATCCGGTCCGACTTGTCTGAGTACCTGACTCAGGAAATCGTAGTGATTCAAATCGCCTTCATATATGTCGATGGTTTTTCCGGTGAGCTCTTTCCATTTTGCGACTCTCTCTTTCAAAGTCAGAATCGGAGTCAGGGAATTGGAATGCAGCTCTTTGTCCCATTTTCTTCTCGAAAAATTATCAATAATTGACACTTCATGGCCCTTTTTCGAAAGATACAGAGCGGTCGGCCATCCGCAGAATCCATCTCCACCTGCAACAATAATCTTCATGTCATGGCACTCCTATTGGGTTAGTTTTAACGCTCGTGCTGCGGTTGCTGTCTGATACTTTATTCATAAAGCTAATGCGGACAAAAAACTTTCCGTGTCCATTCATTCCCGCTGATTTTCTGAAAGACAACAACAGGGAAAAGCAAAAAAGTTGAGAAAAGATCACTTGCCTTGTAAAAATCAGCAAATGGCCTCTTTTGACAAACACTACCATTATATCAGTCAAACATGAAAAATTACTGAAAAAAAGATTAAAACTAGCTTAAGATTTTTTTTCGTAACGCATAGATTGATTGAATCATGAAAGCAGCCAAAGACCGCTTAATATGCAGAACCGAAAAAAACCGGTTTTCATGCGTTCAAAGAAACGTGCAGTTCGAGCATCCGCTGTAAATTTAGGGACTATGGTTCGTAAGGAAAAAAGCATTTGCCGGGAAACTCGTTAAAATTTAGAAAGGGAAGGACAAAATGATTTGATGTCCGGCTGATTAACGATAAAATAAAAACAAGAAACTTAAAATTAAACGGTTTATTTGGGCCATCAAGTCCGGCCCTCTCTACATTTTCAGCCCTTTCCGAGGGGCGGAAGCGGGAGGCGAACGCTTGTGTCCGGTCGCAAAAACAGGCGAAGACAGGCAGCATTCGGATTCATGTCAGTTGCGTTGTTTTTCTTTGCGAAGGTTAAATACCTTTTAATAATTTTGAAATTCACAAAGCTGTCCACACTGATTACACTCTTCCTGTCGCTTGGCGTCTATGCAATTGCCTACGGCTGGGCATTTGCTATCGCCTTAATGTATTCTCTCGTTTTGCATGAATCCGGGCATATGCTCGCTGCCAAACAGCGAAAAATCGAAACATCGGCTATTTTTTTTATTCCTTTTATCGGCGCGGCAGCAGGGCTTAAAGGAGAGCCCAAGCATTCAAAGGATGAGAGCTTTGTCGCTTATGGCGGCCCCTTTCTGGGAGCCGTTGCCACAGTCTTCGCGCTCGGTCTGTACCTTGTGACGCGCGCCGATGTGTGGCTTCTGGCGGTCTACTTAGGATCCATTATCAATCTTTTTAATCTCATTCCGATCTCTCCGCTCGACGGCGGAAGGATTGTAACTGTGATTTCGCCGAAAATATGGTTTGCCGGTCTGCTGCTATTAGGCGCTTTTATGTTTATAGCGCCTAACCCAATCTTGCTTGTTATCCTGCTCATCGGGGTTACCCAAGTCATTATTCAAATTCGTGAACCTTATGCTGGCCGGCTGACTGAAGCCTATCTGAGAATGTTATACAGGAGAAAAGAGGATTTCGGCAAACTTCAGGAGAACGAGGATATTTATCAGCGTAATTTAACGATTTACAAAGATGAACGGCATCGGTCAAATCTCATGGAAAGAATCAGACGGCTGAAAGAGCGGAAAAGATCAGGAAAAATTTTTCAGAAAGCACGGCTTTATTTATTGAAAAAGCAGGCGGAAATTTATCATGAAACGTCATTAGAAGGTCCGGACGACAGCTTAAAGTGGCTTGAAGAAACAATCAAAAGTGAAGAAAAGAAATATAAGCGCGCCAAAAATTATTTTAAGACATCAATCAGAGAAAAAATAGTAGTCGGCATGGCCTATGTATGCCTGACAGTTTTTCTCGGCGCCCTGTATTTTGTGAGCCAGGGAATGCTTCCGCCCCCGTCAAATCTATAGGGTAGATTGAGTTTCGAATCACTGATATTTGCCGTTATGATGACTATGAATGTGCTGGTCGGAAAGAAAAGAGACATTGATTGTTCAAGAAGCAAGAACTTAAAGGCGGTGTTCCCCGGTGACTAAATGGAGAACGAGAGAACAACTGATAGAGCTGTTGTGCGATCTCGTGAAAATTCCGAGTATTTCGGAGTCGGAAGCTGAAAAAATGTTTCCGGATGTCGTTATCAACCAATTATCCGATTTGTCCTATTTTAAAAAAAATCCTGATCATCTGAAAAAAACACCGACGGGAGACGGCCGTTTTTATGCAACGGCTCTTGTGAAACACCGATCATCCGTCAAAGAAACTGTTATTCTCTTCAGCCACTTCGATGTTGTCGGTGTCCAGGATTATGGGAGATGGAAGGAGGCCGCCTTCCAACCGGAAGAACTGACACAGATGTTTTATCAAAACGGTATCAACTGTACTGAGCAGGTCCGCCGGGATATAGAAACGGGCAACTGGCTTTTTGGAAGGGGAACGATGGACATGAAGTGCGGACTCGCTTTGCACCTGTCCATGATCGAATGGGCCTGCGAAGGAGAGTTTGACGGGAATATACTGCTTGTTTCCGTACCGGATGAAGAAGCGAATTCCATCGGCATGAGAGCCGCTGTTCCGGGTCTGGTTGAAATTGCGGAAGAGTTTAATCTCAGCTATATTTTCGCACTCAACGCCGAACCGATGTTTACAGCGTATCCGGGAGATCGTAACAAGTATATTTATACCGGATCGATCGGGAAAATCATGCCCGGTTTTCTATGCTGCGGAAAAGCCACCCATGTCGGTGAACCATTTGCCGGACTAAACGGAAACTTTATGGCTTCCGTTCTAACTTCAGAGCTGGAGCTGGACACGGAACTATGCGATTCGGATGAAGGGAACGCTGCTCCTCCCCCGAGCAATTTAATGCAACGTGATCTGAAAGAGGGCTACTCCGTGCAAATTCCGCATCGTGCGGTGACTTTATTTAACTTTTTTCTGCTGGAAAGGACGGTCAAAGAGGCTGTCTCTTTGCTTCGCCAAAAAGCAGGACAGGCGGCCTTAAAGATTGAAAGAACTTTTAATGAGCGGGCCGAACGTTTCTCCGAACGCACATCTTCATCTCCGGCGAGTGTAAAGGTCAATGTGATGACTTATGAGGAACTGAGCGGTTACGCCTGCGAACGGCTTGGAAAGAAGCGGGTCCGTTCGGAACTGGAACAGGTGCTCAGCCGACGCGGTGAACTGGATGACCGCGGGATCACGATCAAATTGGCGGACCGGTTATCGAGCATGTGTAAGGAACTGGAGCCTCTCATCGTTATCTTCTTTGCCCCGCCCTTTTATCCGGCTGTCAGCTCGCACCAACTTCCTTTGGTACAGGAAGTTATTTCGAAAGTTGGAACATACGCTGGCGATTCTCATCATATTCAGATGATCTGGCGGCATTATTTCAACGGCATTTCCGATTTAAGCTACATCGGACTGGCCAATGAAAAGGCGACGATGGACACACTGATCACAAACATGCCATTATGGAACAAAGGTTATTCCATTCCCTTTAAAGAAATTGAAAAACTATCCGTACCTGTAATCAATCTCGGGCCGGTGGGAAGGGATGCCCATCAATGGACCGAACGTCTGGATACGGATTATGCATTTGGTCCGCTTCCGGACATGCTGCGTTTCTGTATCCATCAAATATTCTCATTAAGCAAGCAAACGGCCAAGTCTGCTAAATAGAGTAAGACGGAAAATTCGTGACTCAATTTCAATCCAAACAAAACAGGCGTGATCCACAACGGGTTTGTGCCTGTTTTATTATTTGCAGGGAGAAGCATGTGAATGTACCTGGATCGGTGCACTGATGGTACTGGCCGCCGCGTTCTTTGGCCGTTCTGGCAGGCGGCGCTTTGTTTGCTCTTGGACTGCTTACGCCACTCTCAGCGGTATTGATTACAGGCACAATGATTGTAGCCATTGCGACCGTTCATGCAAAAAACGGCTATTGGGTGACTGGAAATGGCTACGAATATAACCTGCTTATTACTGCTGTTGTCATCGGCGTCGCTCTGATTGGTGCAGGCAGTTACGGCCTTGATTCCATTATCTTCAGATAAATAATTAAAAACGGCGTATTGTTGAAAAGATGCAATAAAAATCAAAAAACACGTGCCGAACACCTTTCTGGCTCCTGTTTTAAGCAGGGTAACCGGAAAAGGTGTTCATATTTTTACAGAACAAAGTCATCTCAATAGAGGAAAAAGATGTTATTTGTGTACCTATGGAATTTAAAGGAAAAAAGGAAAACAGTCATTGCTGATCCTTGTGAAAGGGGGATCGGCATTTCTATTTTTTGTAAAATAAGAGCATCTAATAAACTGTTCCTTTTGTGTCGCGGTTTCTTGCTTTTTCCTGATTTGTTTTCTGAAATATCAAAACCAATAAATTTATGATAAGTTAAGTGTTAAAAAGATGTAATCGGTATAACCGGCTAAATGTGTTACTATTAATTTGTCGATGAAGTTCGGATCGACTACATAGAAGACTCGGATTGTAAACGATAACTTTGGAATGGGAAACAAAAAATCTGGAGGAGTGTTTTATGAAAAAATCAGTTTTACCTGTCGCGATCATCGGGGGTCTGGTTCTGACGGGAACGATAGGCGCTCAACACGCGCTGGCGGCAACTCCCGTCAGTGTTGCCATGCAGGGCATTGGACAGCAGTATGTGTGGGGAGGAAATGATTGCTCGGGCTTTACGATGAATGTGTTCAAACAGTTTGGAATCGATCTGCCGCATAACGCCGCAGCGCAGGCTAATTATGGAACCTATGTCAGCCAGAATAACCTTCAGCCAGGCGATCTTGTATTCTTCAGTACATATGCACCCGGCATTACTCACGTGGGGATATATGTAGGTAACAATATGATGATCAGTTCCGAAAACGAGCAGGTCGGCGTTCGCGAAACACAGATTTTCGGAGGCGGCGCTTCAAGCTATTGGGCTCCGAGATATGTGACTGCACGCCGCCTGATCAGCAATTCGTCCGATTCTGCGAGTGCTTCACCGGCACCTGTTGTAAAAGCCGTCAGCGCATCGCAGCCATCCGGTCAGCAACAAACTTCCGGCCCTCAAAAGCCGGCGGCTGCCCCGGTGACCCCGGCCACCCCGGCCGCTTCACAAACAGCAGGTTCTGCGATTAATGGAGCAACGTATACTATTCAAAAAGGTGATACGCTCTCATCGATCAGTTTGGCGGCGCATGTATCCGTATCCGAACTTAAAGCGCTGAACGGACTTTCTTCCGATCTGATTATCGCCGGACAAACGCTTAAACTGAGTGGACAAGCTCCCTCACCGGCAAAGCCTTCTGCGGATCAGACCTCGGCAAAACCGGTGAATCAGGTGCCTGCTTCAGCTCCTGCAGCCTCCGTTTCGAACCCGGCACAGAAGAACTTCTATATGGTCAGAACGGGCGACACGCTTTGGGCAATCTCCAGGCATGACGGGATCAGCATCAGCAAAATTCAGTTGATTAATCATCTGAAATCTACCACAATCTATCCTGGCCAAAAGTTGTACCTTCAGGAAACCACCCAAAAATATACAATCAAGAAAAATGACACACTTTGGGGGATCGCCACTTCCCACGGAACCACTGTCAGCCAGCTGATTAAAGCCAACAATCTGACTTCTACACTGATTTTTCCGAATCAGCAGCTTGTCATACCACAATAAAACCGTTTGTCTTGCAATCCAGAAGAGAGAGTGCCTGTTCATAAAGTCAGGCACTCTCTTTCTGCTTTTTCGACGATCCATGTTCAATTGCGAAATTTTTTTAAAAATAATGGTTGACACAGTTAACTTTTATCCGCTATGATAACCGATAGTTAATACAGTTATCTATTTTTCGGGAGGGAGCAGAACTTTGGAACTGGAATCGATCAAAGCTCTGATAAAAGACTACGAAGAACTGTCAATTTACACATCAAGCAAGATCCACGAAGTCGTTGAAGAAATCGTCAAAAAGCATTCGATCACTTTCGAACAGCTTTGCATCCTGAGAATGCTGGAACAAAGTCCGGGCCTCAGCCCCGTCCAGATTGCGGAAAGACTGGAGATCAATAAAAGCGGCGTCAGTATACGTGTCAACCGTCTGATGACCCGGGAGCTTATTGAAAAAAAGAAGATCGATAACCGGAGCTTCGGACTGTATAACACCGAAAGGGGCAGGGAGATTTTTCTGGAAGGGGAGCAGAAAATACAGCAACTTGTCGGTCGATGGATTCAGGAAGTGGGCGAAAAGGACAGCAAAGAATTCATTCGCATCTATAAGAAAATAAACGAAATCATAACAAAATCGGAGATTGAAAAATGAAGAAAATGATCACACTGCGCTGGGTGCTTTTAATCGTTTGGTTGGCCACACTAATCGTTCTGCTTATTACTGCACCGAATATGAACCAGCTCGTCCGGGATAAAGGGAGTTACGCACTGCCGAGTGATTACTCTTCGAGTATTGCTGCAACTTTGCAGAAAAAGCTGCAGGCAGCGAATGGCGGAACGACCTATATGGCAGTCTTTCATTCAGATACCGGATTGACAGCAGAAAATATGAAGGCGATTAAAAATACATTGCAGCGAATTAAAAATGAAAAAGCAAAGCTCCACATCATAAGTGTGACCGACAGTTTTGACAACGCGGGGCTGAAAAGCACATTGCTGTCGAAAAATAAGAAATCGCTGATGGCCGCTTTCCAAATTGAAAAAAATAAGAGTCTGACAACTCGGGAAGTCAGGTCGGCGATTGACGGCGAAGTGAAAACCAATGGAGTAACGACCTATTTGACCGGTGAAGCTCTGATCAATGACGACATGAGCACAGCAGCGGAAGAGGGGCTGAAAAAAACGGAGGGTATTACCGTTGCTTTTATACTGATTGTGCTCCTCCTCGTTTTCAGATCTGTCGTTGCCCCATTTGTTCCATTAGTCGCAGTCGGCATCAGCTATGTTGTCGCACAATCTGTCGTTTCCTTTCTCGTAAAATATTTTAATTTCCCAATTTCTAATTTCACACAAATTTTTATGGTTGCCATTATGTTCGGCATTGGAACGGATTACTGCATTTTGCTTTTAAGCCGTTTCAAAGAAGAACTGGCAAATGGAAGAGATAAAGTTCAGGCAACGTTGAACACCTATAAGACGGCGGGGCTTACCGTGCTTCACAGCGGCATCCCCGTACTGATCGCTTTTCTCGCCCTGGCTTTTGTTCAGTTCTCTTTATACCGAAGTGCCGTTGCGGTTGGGGTCGGTGTTGTCTTTCTAATGATGGCTTTATTTACGATTCTTCCGTTATTTACGGTCGGTCTTGGAAACAAGCTGTTCTGGCCGTTAAATCGAAACATGAAGCAGTCGAAAAGCAGAATCTGGGCGTGGGCGGGGAATCTCTCTTTTACCAAACCCGTTCTGGCGCTCCTCATCGTTGGCTTGTTCACCGTTCCGCCGATCATTTTTTATCACGGACAGCTTTCTTTCAACTCGCCCCAGGAAATACCGGACAAATATCCTTCGAAAACAGGTTTCAATATGATCTCCCGCGACTTCGGGGCGGGGAATATATCCCCGGCAACGATCTATTTTAAGAATGACGAGAACATGTGCAGCCCGGAATACGTTGCTCTGTTTGAGCGTATTTCCAATGAATTAAGCAAGAACGGGAATGTGGACAAGGTACTGAGTGTCTCCCGTCCGCTTGGCAGCAGGCTGAACGATATCTATGTGAAAAATCAGTCGCAGACGGTACATAAGGGATTGGCGAGTGCCTCGGGGGGAATCGGTCAAATCCAGGATAATTTGAAAAACACGAGTGATCAGATCAGCGCCTCGCAACCTTCGTTAAACGCTGCGAGATCCAATATCGATAAGCTGCAGGCGGGAACGCTTCAGACGAAAAACGGAATCGGTACTTTGCAGAATGCACTTGCGCAGATTTCCGGCGGTATCAAATCCGGTGCTTCAGGCACTTCGCAAATAAGAACGAACATTCAGATCGCAGAGACACAATTGGCTCAGCTGCAATCCGGTCAGACTCAACTCCAGAACGGCTACGGGCAGGTTGCAGCCAATCTGCAGAAAATCGCCGATCAGCTCCACGCTTTATCTGCTGCTTCCGGCCAGCCCGCGCCGATCGATACAGCGAAACTGACGGCGGCTTTCGCACATATCCAGAATGATTTATTAGCTTATATCAAAGCGAATCCGAATGTCACGAACGATCCGAAATTTGTGCAGTTAACTTCAGACCTTAAGCAGCTACCCGGAGTCACGCAGAATCTGATGCAATCGATTCAAGCGGAAATCGACAGACAAACAAAAACCGCTCAGGCTCAACTTAATGCGCTCAACGCGGGCATCCAGCAGCTGGCGGACGCGATGAATCAACTTAACAGCCAATCCTTACAGGTGGCGGATGGCCTCAGCCAGTTCCAGAGCGGCCTGTCGCAGATCGGCACCGGCCTCAGCCAGCTTGAGACCGGGCTGAATCAGGCGGCCGCCGGCCAGGATCAGGTGATCGCGCAGACACCTCAGTTATCCGGCGCATTGGCTCAGATCGCTTCAGGACAAAGTCAGATTCAATCGGGATTCGGACAGGTACAAAGTCAGATGGCCAGTCTGTCTTCCGGTCTTTCAAAGGGAGCGGCCGGTGCCCGGCAAATCAGAAACGGCATTGACTCGGCCAACAGTTTTATCAATAACTGGACCGAGGTTTCTTATGATGATTCCGGAATCTATGTACCGCAAGATATTTTCTCAAACCCTGATTTTAAAAAATCACTCGATCAATATATAAGCAAAGATGGAAAAGTCGCCAGCATCAGTATTATTTCAAAAGACGACCCGTATTCTAACCAAGGTATCAGCCATTTTCAGTCACTGGTTAAGCAGCTTCCTGACCTGCTGAAGGGTACTAAATTGGAAAATGCGCAGATTGGGATCGGCGGGGTCGCAAGTTCCAACAGCGATATTCAGAAAATGGCCAACTCGGATTATCAGCGCGCAGTATCTTTTGTCCTTATAGGCGTGTTCATCGCACTTGTTGTAGTATTAAGATCTCTGACCATGCCGGTCTATCTTATGGCTTCGTTACTGCTGACCTATTTTGCGGCGCTCGATTTAAGCGGGTTGATCTTTACGAAAATTTTCAGTTATTCGGGGCTGACCTGGACGACTCCGTTCTTTGGCTTTATCGTCCTGATAGCACTCGGTATTGATTACTCGATCTTTGTGATGACTCGATTTAACGAGTATGCCAGACTGGCGATTAAAGAGCGCATGCTGCTGACACTCTGGCATATGGGCGGTGTCATTTTTTCAGCTGTGATTATACTAGGCGGCACTTTTGCAGCCATGCTGCCGTCCGGTATGCTCTCACTTGTGGAGATTGCCGTGACCGTCATCATCGGGCTGCTGCTGTACGCGGTGATCGTCATTCCGCTGTTTGTCCCTGTTATGGTTAAACTTTTTGGGAGAGGCAATTGGTGGCCTTTTATATCTAGAAAAACGGATCGGATGTGGGCTTCAGCCAAACCTGAGGAACACCGGATTTCAGCAAAGTGAATCACAGATTCAGTGAAAGTCTGTGATTGGGCACAAGATCAGGAACCGTTTGGAAGAAGTTCGGGACGTGGAATTTCTTGTGGAAGGAGAAGAAGAGTCGTCCGGCCGAAATTTAGATAGAAAGTGACAAAAATCTTTGTATGCTGATTGACTCCATAAATGACATGAACGATAATGAAATGTAAATAAAGCTTTTTGGCACAAATGATCCGTTAAACCATTTGCACCGGTTTCGGGGACGGTTAAGACTTTTTGAATCCGCCAAAATGGATCAAAAAAAAGGAATAAAAATGAATCGATTTCTCAAACTAAGAAAAATAAGGATCATGAGTGACTTGAAAATGTTTTAGTATTTTTGTTCCATCTTCAAGCATATACACTAAAAAGCCGACTAAAACAAGTTGCTGTAGGCTGTACTGTTCACCAAAATCAGTCTAGGACAATAGAAAATATTTTATACACTTGTTTGATAAAAAAATAGGACAAATTGCTGAGATTTGACCGGCCAGGTCTTATTTACGGAGATCAGATTAGAGGAGGTCGACATCCCTTGCCAGCTATCAATACTTACATGGCGATACTAACAAACAGAGGGGTAAAAAAATTCATCCAGCTCATGCATCAGGGGCAGGGGAATACCATTTCCGGAGAATTGGCAAGAATGATTGACCCCCGCATTTTGAAGAAATTGTCAAAAACAATGAATGTTATTGCGGTTACCGGGACGAACGGAAAAACAACAACCTGCAATTTGATTTCCAATATTTTCAAGTCGGGGCATATCCCGTCTGTTCATAATTCATTGGGCAATAATCTGATGTCGGGCATCACGACAGCATTTATTGATGACGCCGGTCTTAATGGAAAGATGAAAGACAAATGGGCGATTGTTGAAGTGGATGAAGCGACAATGATCCCCTTCCTTAAGGAAATCACACCTAAAATCATTGTGATCAACAATTTCTTCCGGGATCAGCTGGATCGGTATGGAGAGATTGACTTATTGATTGAAAAGATTTATAAGGCGATCGAAAATGTCGACGCAAAGCTTGTTTTAAATGCCGATGATCCATTTGTTAACCGTTTCTCCGATCTCAAGAATGAGAAAATATACTTCGGTATCGGCCCTGACGCGATTCATTTTGAAAAAAACAGCATGGCGGACTCAAAATATTGCCCGCATTGCGGCAGACCGCTCCAATATTCACATACCTTTTATGGGCAGCTCGGCTACTACTCATGCGAATGCGGTTTTAAAAGACACGACCCGAAGTTCGAGCTGGAGAACGTACGAAAAGCAGATCACGGTTATGAAATGACGATTAATCAGTCGGACTATACGCTTAGCCTCTCAGGTGTGCACAACATTTATAATGCACTGGCAGCTTTTTCCGTCGCGCAGGAAATTCGGATTCCTGTCGAGGCCATCAGAGAGGGACTAGAGACGTATAGTGTAAAGAATGGCAGAATGACGACGTATATGATCAATCATGCCCGCCAGGTGCTGAACCTCGTGAAGAATCCGGCAGGTTATAATATAACAATTTCTGAAGTCAACGATGATCCTCAGAAAAAACAAATTGTGCTCTTTCTGAACGATTTCGAGGCAGACGGTGAAGATATTTCCTGGATCTGGGATGTGGATTTTGAAAAATTCAGAAACGAGAATGTATGGCAGATCATTTGCAGCGGTACGAGAGCTTATGATTTGGCCATCAGGATGAAATACGCAGAGATCGAGGAGGGAAAAGTCAGGATTATTCCCGACCTGAAAAAAGCAATCGATCAGGCCTTGGATTCAAAATCTCTAACTTATTACTTGCCGAATTACACACCGCTTGAGCATGTCAGAAGCTATCTGGAACAAAAGATGCAGTCCGATCATTCTTTTCCCGTTACGGAAAAGAGGATGGTCCGAAATTAGACTTGATTCAGGAGGAGCTTGCCAGGGACCGGAGTGCCGGTATCACTAATAAAAGGGGTTCTTAATGTGAAATCGTTGACTCTTTTTCATTTTTTTCCGGATAAATTAAACCTTTACGGCGACCGGGGAAATATTTTAACATTGAAGAAAAGATGTGAATGGCGTGAAATTTCATTAAACGTCGTTCCTATTAATAAAATTGATCAGGCGAGTGACGTTCCGCTCTCTCAGGCCGACATTCTTTTTATAGGCGGCGGGAGTGACAGAGAACAGGCTCTCTGTACGGAAGAATTAAAGAAAATCAAGGATAGCTTTAAATCCGCTGTAGAAGACGGGACACCCTGTCTGGCGGTATGCGGCGGATATCAGTTTCTCGGCAACTATTATCAGATGCTAAGCGGTGAGAAACTTGAGGGATTAAGCATCGTGGATTTTTACACGATTTCTAAAGAAAACCGATTAGTCGGAGACGTACTGATGGAGTCGGAAACATTCGGTAAACTCGTTGGATTTGAAAATCACGCGGGTCAGACCTTTCATCCTTACGAAACGCTTGGTACGGTTATTAAGGGCTACGGAAACAACAAGAAGGATAAGAAGGAAGGACTTGTTTATAAACACTTGATCGGCACCTATCTCCATGGCCCGGTTCTTCCGAAAAATCCCTCTATTGCTGATTTTCTCATTGGCAACGCGCTCGATCGCAAGTATGGCCAGGCAAAACTTGCGGATCTCGATGACTCGTGGGAACATGAAGCCGCCGAGAAAGTGTGGAGCAGATACGCCTGATTCCGCCTTTTCAATGTTCGCCGTGTTAATCATAAGAATCATCAGGTGGTGCCGGTATTTATCAAAATCGGTACCTTTTTTCTTGTCTTCGTTGCAGTGGGAGAGGCCTTGCTAAATGATTGACGCGAGACTATTGGCGTGTATTTTAAGACTCTGATTCGTGATGAAACGAATTGAAAAATCAGTGCCCCTGCTTGATTTCGATCATATTCATCCACCCGTTTTTGAGCGCAAGTTCCGTCGGTTTGCCGGTTTCATCAATCATATTAAATGCAACTAGTTCATGAAACAACTCTTCGTAGCTGAGACCATAATATGATCTGAGCTGTTCCGATCCGATCGGCAGCTTTTCTTTGTATTCCTGTTCTCCCATTTTAATTCTCTCCTTTATTGGGTTTGAGGACCTTTCGGGCTGAGACAAGATAGCGTCCGACAGGCTACTGCTGCGGACTCTCCGTTTCAAGCATTCATGGCAGATGACGATTAAGAGTGAAGATTTATTTCGCCTAACTTTACTTCAATAACTTTACGGCTGATCCCTTCTCTTTTGAGCGGTTGGTCGCGGAAACCGCTCGACAGGAAAATCTTATTTTTCAAAGTACTCGCTTCCCAGGGGACGAGGTTAAGCGTTTTGAATAAATCATCCTGCGGAAATCGGTTCTTTTTTTAAGTACTTTTTGTTGAATGGGAGAAAAAGAAGGGGAAATATTTTCGGGAGAACGATGGAAGGGTCAAGAAATGCGGAGATTCATGGTTTGGAACGATCGCATCGAGGCAGTTCACTGGAAAAATAAAAAAACACCTGGACAATTAATCCAAGTGTTTCGGAAAACCGGGTCAGGCCCGTACATCAATGAATTTTCCTGCCGTTCCGTTGCCATCATTATCCCGGCTGCCCGCTTTGTCAGTGTCGTTGTCGTGATCACGATCTGCAGAAACGGCCTGATTCTGTGCGGCAGCCTGCTGCGAATGCTGAGCCGGAGATTGCTGATAAACAGCAAAAGAAGAAGGACTTGAAACACCGCTTATTGGCATATTTTCACCTCCCTGTCAGATGGTATATCGTAAATTTTCAAGTTAAATTTCACAAAAACGGGCCAAATGTAACATCTATCAAAATAATTACACAATCGCGTGACAATGTACTTAAAAGTGATTTTTTTTTAAAAATACCAATCATAAAAGAGAAGAGTCGATGTCTGTTTTTTGACGGACTTCTTCGCAGATTGCTTCTTTCATTTTAAGCTGGTCAAGGGCCGAATTAACCTCAAGAGCTTTCTTGATGGCAGAGACACCCGGGTTCTTCTTATCCATATTGCATAAGGCTATACCCTTTCTTGCATAGGCAATGGAAATCAGATCATATCTTTTCTGAGTGTGGTCGAGGACATTAGATCCGCGTGCCGCGCCCAATTCCTTCTTTCTACAGAAAACGACTTTGAAAATGTTCATTCATATGCAATCAAAATCTGGGAACGGCTTTCTAATCTGGATAGCTGGTATTCAATCGAACTCAAACTGATCAATAATATTTTCTTTTTGTTTCCTCTTGATACAGGGACTGCAATCGTAGAAAGGGCTTTGCGGGAGATCAATAAATTTTCCTACATCAACGGCAATTATAGGCTGAAACCTGCCTATCTATTAAATATGACGCTCCTGCTCATCAATAATAGACAGTTTCCTGGTGCCTGCCGCTATGCGGATCAAGCGATACAGGAATGCGCCGGAGCTCTTTTTCGGCTGCGTTTTGCGGCTGTGAGGGCCTGTCCCGCTCATATCGATTGGATTTACATATTTTTTGGAGTAAGTGACAGGACAAGTTGAGAGCCGTGCTTCGAGCGCCCGAGTGTCAGCCGTTGTTGCGTCTCTCATTTTTTTGACGTTTGTTTGTGAAATATTTCTTATTCTGAAGCGACTAAGAAATAAAAAAATGTATAATGAAAGCCAGCAGTCGAGAGAAGATCATTCTTCTCTTTTATTGCCTTTCTCCGTTTTCGCAAAAGAAACAGCCGTGGAAATGGAACGTCTAATGCTGCAAGCTGAATGATTGCCGTTTGGAAGAGCCTTGTCGGTATGACTTGAGGGAAAATTTATTCTGGGTAGTAGATCAGATCAAAGAAAGACGCCTCCTGATCTGATTCGTTGCGATAGGTATGAGCGCTGCCGGCGGTGAAAAGAAGGGCGTCGCCGGCATGGAGTACAGAGGTTTGTTCATTGATCGTCAGGGCGACCGATCCTGTTGAGATCAGCATATATTCTTCTCCGGTGTGCCCTTCGGATGTGTGGGCGGCGTGCGGCTTCAGTTTAACGAGATAAATTTCATATTTTTTTTCAGGGTGGTAAGGAAAAAGTGAATACACACTGTATTTTTTCCTATCGTCCAAAGCGGGGGAGAGGTTCCGGCTGTCAATTTTTTTAATTTCCGCAGCCTCTTCTTTCATTAGAGAAGAAAAGGAAACTTGAAGGCCCGAAGCAATTTTCCATAGTGTGCTGACCGTAGGGCTGGATTTTCCCTTTTCGATTTGTGAGAGCATCGATTTGCTGACTCCGGTGAGCGAGGCAGCTCCGTCCAGGCTCAATCCCTTTTGATTTCGGACGGCTTGTAAATTTCGTGCGATGCAGTGCTGCAGATGATCCATGATCGAACCTCCAAAGTGATTTGTTGTTGACAATTATAACACATGATAATAGTATATAGCATACATATGTTCTTTATAACAAACATCATCTGAATGGTGGGATCGTGATGAGTGAGATGGTCAATGTACCGGCGGATGCCGCCCGGGAAGCACCGACCTTTTCTCAAGGTGTCAGGGACTGTCTGCCGACTCTTCTTGGCTATGTCGGGATTGCTTTTGCGGCTGGAATTGTCGGATCGGCGACGCATTTAAGTGTTCTTGAAAATGCGCTTCTAGCGGCGTGGATCTACGCCGGCGCGTCACAGTTTATCATTTGTGCCATGCTGGCGGCCGGAAGCCCGTATTCGGCGATCATTTTTACGACATTTATTGTGAACAGCAGGCATTTTCTCCTTTGCTCCACACTTGCCCCATCCTTCGTGAAGTATGGTCTCTTGAAGAACATCGGTATGGGTGTTCTTGTGACGGATGAAACCTTTGCGGTAGCAATTGGAAAAATTATAAAAAAACAAGGGATCAGCGCACGCTGGATGTACGGCCTCAATCTTTCGGCGTATGTTGTCTGGATCGTTTCATGCACGGCGGGTGCCCTGCTCGGAAAATGGGTGCCGTCTCCGGATTCGTTGGGCCTGGATTTTGCTTTGACAGCTATGTTCTGCGCCTTGCTTGTTCTGCACCTGGACGGGATAAAACGGAGCAGACTCGTGCATCAACTTTTTCTTGTTTTTTGCACCGTTTTCTTGATGGCAGTGTTATCTTTTTTCATGTCTTCATATCTTGCCGTGCTGACATCAACACTTATAGGCGCAACGATTGGGGTGCTGACGGAAAAATGACGGTTCAGATAAGTAATCTGCTGCTTTTCCTTGGATGCGCTCTGGTTACAGCGTTGCCGCGCGTTCTACCGTTTATTGTTATTCGCAGTATCCGCTTGCCGGCACCGGTTATTAAATGGCTGGCCTATATTCCCGTATGTATTATGACCGCACTCATTGTCAGCAGCCTTTTTATCCGATCTGGCGGCCGTGTACTGATCGATTGGCAAGCGGCAGTCGCAGTTTTACCTGCATTAATTGTTTCAATTCTGACTAAAAATCTGCTCTATGCGGTCATTGCCGGTGTTGCGGCGATGGCGCTACTTCGGTTCTTAAGCTGAAGAACTTTGTGCCTCATGGAGCCAAAAGAGAATAGTTATCGAAGCATGGAGAATATTAAAAATAGAAATGGAAATTTTTTTCTTTACAAATTTAAATTTTGGAAGTAAGCTATGTTACGGTTTGATTATAGTTTCAATCTTAAATCGCTTAATTCGTCACGAAGCGGGGGAACCAGTTGCGGCCGAAGCCGCATGGGGTGAATCCTGTCACAAGGTAGGGCAACTCTTTTGCCCGAATCCGTCAGCTAACCTCGCCAGCGTTCAAGGAGAAGGTTGCGGTAACTGTGCATTCTGAATGAAAACCGCAGAGCCTGCGCTCTGCGGTTTTTGCCTCTCTTCGAAAAAAAGGGTTGGACTAAAAGAAAGGTGAGGTTTCATGGGTGAGGTAGAGTGGTTAAATATTGCTGTAGTTATTGTTGTGGCTTTTTTGGGCTGGCTTGGCATCTCGCACTTTAATTCCGTCAAGCGCGTTCTGATCGGGCGGCCGATGAAAAGCGAGGCGTTAAGATCAAATCGCACGCTGCTTTTATGGTGGATCGCTCTGCCGATCTTGTCGGCGGACCTTTATTCCTCTGTTGCTTACGGTCCTGAAGCGGGCATGTCCGAACTGGTTCAGCTGGGCTCTGGTGCGAAATGGCTGATTTTGCCGTTGACCGTAGCGACTGTACTGCTGCTTGCAATCTTAATCAATTCTTATATTATGGGTGTTCTCGCTTATCCGAACGGTGGCGGGGCTTATGCGATTGCGAAAAACAATTTTAAGCAGCCCTGGGTGGCGGTTACGGCGTCAAGCGCGCTTCTTGTCGATTATGTGCTGACAGTGGCCGTGTCCGTCTCGGCTGCAATGGCAGCCATTGCCTCTGCCTATCCTATTGTTACTCCCTATCGGACAACGCTTGCTCTTGTCTGCATTCTCGTGATGGTCATTATCAATCTGCGCGGTGTTGCCGAAGCCGCCAATTTACTCGCCTGGCCGACTTTTTTATTCATGGCCTGTATGCTTGCCCTTATCTTTTTCGGCTTTGCCGATGAAGTGCGGCACGGTTTCGTCCAGGCAGCCACACCTGCTTTCGGAACAGTGCCGAAAGATCTGACCACACTTCTGATTTTGAAGGCTTTCAGTTCCACTTGTTCAGCTCTGACCGGTATCGAGACGATCTCCAACTCGGTGCCGATTTTTCGGGAGCCAAAGCAAAAAAATGCGATAAAGACGTATATAGCCCTGGGAATCCTTGAAGGTGTGACGCTGCTTGGATTTACCTACCATCTCTATGTTCGCGGGATAACTGTTAATTCAAGTAATACAATGCTGTCGCAATTGGCGGGGCTGACTTTCGGACATGGATGGATCTACCAGCTGATCACCTGGTCAACCTTTGTCGTTCTTATCTTAGCCGCAAATTCAACATTTAATGGTTTTTCACAACTCGCGGCTATTGTTGCCTCGGATGGCTATCTTCCCCGCAAGCTCGCACAGCGGGGCGACCGGTTGTCCTATTCCAATGGTATATTGATGGTGGCGGCTCTCGCCGGTCTGCTTGTCGCACTTTTTCATTCCAATACAAACAGCTTGATACCGCTCTATGCGATCGGTGTGTTTGTCTCTTTTACCATTGCCCAAGTGGGTCTTGTCCGTCGCTGGAACCGTGTGAAAGGGCGTCACTGGCGGATAAACCGGGCGATCAACGGCGTCGGTTCCATCGTGACAATGGTTGTCACAGTAATCTTTGCGGTTACGAAGTTTACAAGCGGTGCCTGGCTGATTATCGTCATTTTACCTCTCTTTGTCTCTTTTTCGTTGTCCATATCGCGGCACTATCAGGAGGTCGCCCGGCAGCTTCGCATTGATCTGGCGAAAGATCGTCCAACAGCCCATAAAGTGACGTCGATTGTCCTTGTTTCCGGCATTCACCGTGTGGTCGATAACACTTTGTCATTCGCAAAGAGTCTAGGAACGAACGTGATTGCCGTATATGTCGGCTTTGATGAGGCATCAATAGAGAAGATACAGAAGCGATGGGAGGAATGGGGCTCACCATGTGAACTTGTCGTGCTTAGAAGCCAGTACCGGTCTCTGCTCGCGCCGATTTCGTCTTTCATCCATGATCTAGAGGCTAAGAAGAGCGAAGGGGATTATATTCACATTCTGATGCCACAGTTCATTATGAGGAAGGGCTGGCACAACCTGTTGCATAACCAGAGTGCGCTGATTCTCCGCGCCTGGCTGTTCCTGCATAAAGACGTTGTAATCACAACGGTTCCTTTTCATTTGAAAAAATAAAAAATATTTTCGGATTGTTTTAAACTCCGTTTGCCAATACTCTTTTTTCCGGCGAGCTTTCTAAACACAAAACTGTAGTTTTTTTAAACGAATGGATGAAGCAAAGCTGCTGAAGGTGCAGGAACCGGGAATGAAAGAAAATCTAAAGAGGCCTGAATCAAGCGCTGCTTGTTGCTCAATAAATCAGGAATGAAAACAGCCGGCATGAATGTCTTGAGTCATGCCGGCTGTTTTTATTGATTTGAATGTTTCTTTCCGTATAAAGGATGTTTAATGAGCAAAATGATTTATTGATTCAGCACGAACTTTTCAACGGCGTAAGCGACACCGTCTTCCGTATTGGTTCGCGTGATAAACTGAGCCGCTGCTTTCACATCGTCGATCGCGTTTCCCATGGCTACACCCAAACCTGCGTAACGAATCATTGCCAAATCGTTTTCCTGGTCTCCGAGCGTCATCATTTCATCGGCGCGGATGCCAAGATGACGGCCAAGAGCCTGCAGTCCTTTTCCCTTATCGACTTCTTTATTCAGGATTTCTAGGAGAAACGGTCTTGATTTCATGATGGTGTACTTCTCCGTAATAAATTCAGGTATCTGCTCAATTGCCTGATCCAGGGCTTGCTGATCGGTACAGAAAATCGCTTTGTTGATTTTCAAATCGTCTGGAAGCGCAGCCATGGAAACACTGACGAACGGCAGCGCCTTCATGATATTCCCGTACAATGAAGGCTTTCCCGCGGGCGGAGCAGGGCTGTAGACCTTTTCCAGATCAATAAAATTCATCGGTACACCAAGCTCTTGGCTTAAAGCATAGAGCGAAACAACATCGCTCTTGGTCAGGATCTTCTCGGACAAAATCTTTCCCGTATCCGTTTTCTGCACCAGGCCGCCGTTGTAGGTAATCGCGAAGTCGCCGCTTTCCCTTAGTCCCAGTTCATCCAGATAATGCGCGATGCCGAGCAGCGGCCTGCCCGAACACAGAACCACCTTGACACCCTGTTCCTTTGCCCGCTTCAGCACTGTCTGTGTTTCTGTCGTAATTTTTTTCTCTTCGTTCAGCAATGTTCCGTCCAGATCGATAGCTACCAGCTTAATCATTCATTTTTCCTCCATGAAAGAACGCTTTTCATAATAATCTAAGTATACTGCTTCACAGTTAAAAGTGGGAATAATGGATCATGGTGATTTTAGGCTGTTTATCCATTGATTCATACAAAAATATTTTCTGAAATATGAGCTGAATTTGTCGCGTTTTACGAAATCTGCGGCCCTGTTAAGCTGTAATCCGCTTTCAGTTTACAAGATTGCCCGGCAATAGTATACTCAAGTCAAAGTTCGACTTACATAACCGACCACATTGGAGGAAATGCGACATGGATTGCAGGTTTGACGTGAGAAACGACAGAGATCTTACCATGCTGGTGGATTTCTACGAACTCACGATGGGGAACAGTTATCTGGAAGAAGGAGTGGGCGACCAGATCGTCTATTTTGATATGTATTTCCGCAGGGTGCCTGACGGCGGCGGCTATTGTATTATGGCCGGTGTTGACCAGCTGATTGACTATTTAAAGGATCTTCACTTCACGGAAGATGACATCAAGTATCTCAGATCGACCGGCCAGTTTTCCGAGAAATTTCTGGATTATCTGGCTCATTTCACGTTTACGTGCGACGTATGGGCCATTCCTGAAGGCTATCCTGTTTTTCCAAATGAACCGCTTGTGACAGTCAGAGGACCTGCGATTCAGGCGCAGCTTCTCGAGACGATGGTGCTTGTCACCATCAATCATCAGACGCTGATCGCAACGAAAGCGAACCGGATTTGCCGTGTTGCCGGGAAGAGGCCGGTGATGGAATTCGGTTCCAGGCGCGCACAGGGTTATGACGGAGCAATTTATGGAGCAAGAGCTGCAGTCATAGGAGGCTGTTCAGCCACGGCCAACACGCTGGCCGGAATGATGTTTGATATTCCCGTTTCGGGAACGATGGCGCATAGCTGGATTCAGTTGTTTGACAGTGAGCTTGAGTCTTTTCGCGCGTGGGCGAATGCTTACCCGGACCAGTGTCTGCTGCTGATTGATACGTACAATGTGCTGAAATCCGGACTTCCGAACGCCATCACGGTATTCCGCGAACTGAAGGAGAAAGGACACAAGCCGCTTGGCATCCGTATCGATTCCGGAGATATCACCTATCTGACGAAGAAAGTCAGAAAAGCTCTGGACGAAGCGGGATTTCCGGAAGCCGTCATCGTCATCTCCAACTCACTTGACGAGCATATCATCAAGGATGTCCTTGCCGAAGGCGCACAGATTAATTCCTTCGGTGTCGGCGAACGGCTGATCACGGCCAGGTCCGAACCGGTTTTCGGCGGTGTCTACAAAATGGTCGCTGTTGAAAAGGACGGGAAAATTATTCCCCGGATTAAAATTAGTGAAAATGAAGAGAAGATCACTAATCCAGGATTCAAAAAAATCTACCGGATTTATGAAAAAGATGCGGATAAGGCAATCGCCGATCTTATCTGCGACTATGATGAGTCATTGGACGACAGTCGGCCGCTGACCATCTTCGATCCGGTATACACCTGGAAAAAGAAGACCTTGGTAAACTATAAAGCGGAGCTGCTGCGCAAGCAGATTTTCAGCAGCGGCAAGCTCTGCTACGAGAGCCCGTCAGTGCGAGAAATTCAAAAGTTTGCGTCACAGCAGGTCGATCGCCAGTGGGCAGAGGTGCTTCGCTTTGAAAATCCGCATAATTATTACGTGGATCTCTCAAGAAAAGTTTGGGACAAGAAACACAATCTGCTGAACAATTATTCTGAAGAATTCAGCGGAAAATAACTGATTCTTTTATTAAATAACCAGATAAGGATGCGGCCGGAGACGGCCGCATTTTTTGTACTATAGGAAAGTATAGCGACCGAACAGATCGCCGCGTCCTGCGGCACGTTCGGCATTAGGCCGTCCTGGCCCCCGCAACTAAGGCTCAGCCTACGCCAAAGGCCCCGCTTCGCCAAGTTTTCCAATCTGGAAAATTATAATGTGTGAACTTAGGGATAATTGTCCGTAAAATTCTTAAGGGGCCCGGACCATTTTCGGATGAAGTTCCACAGAGCAGTTTTCGAAATTAGGAGCAGCTTTTCCTTGTTTTTCATCCGTTTCCTAAGCCTGTTCGATTGCCGAAATCACTTTTATGTAATAGAATCGTGACATACATAGATTGACAATCGGAGGAGAAAGAGATTTGAAGCTTATATCTTGGAATGTTAATGGTTTTCGCGCTTTGCAGAGAAAAATGGATGTTTCTCAGTGGCTGAATGAATTGGATGCAGATGCATTATGCATCCAGGAAACGAAATTACAGAAGGATCAGGTTGACGTTCAAATACCGGGCTATTATCAATTCTGGAATGACGCGGAGAAAAAAGGCTATTCCGGTACTGCAATATTTACCCGGAAAGAACCGCTGAATGTGACTTACGGAATAGGCATTGATAAGCATGATCACGAAGGCCGAGTGATCACCCTGGAGTATGACCCATTTTATCTGATGACCGTCTACACACCGAATGCACGGCGGGATTTGAAACGGCTTGAATACCGCCTTGAATGGGGAAAAGATTTTGTTCATTTCATCGGTGAGCTGGACAGCCGGAAACCGGTCATTTTTTGCGGGGATCTGAATGTCGCTCATCAGGAGATCGATCTGAAGAATCCGAAAAACAATATGAAAAATGCCGGATTCACGGCAGAAGAAAGAGAAGACTTCTCGCAGCTTCTTGCGGCAGGTTTTGCCGACAGCTTCAGATATCTTTATCCTGACCGCGAGGGTGCTTATTCGTGGTGGTCTTACATGGGCAACGCGCGAGGCCGGAACATCGGATGGCGGATTGACTACTTCGTTGTTTCCAATCGATTAACTGCAAAAGTTAAGGATTCGAAAATATTGAGCGATGTTTTCGGATCCGATCACTGTCCTGTAGAACTGGATATTGCCGAGTGAGCGGATGCCTGCCTTTCCACAAAATCAAAAAACGTACAGCGAAAGAGTAACGGCACCGACAAAAAAGCATATCGCTATAATCAGACTGCCGCTTCATTTATAATGGTTTTTGAGCAGTTTTTCAATTGATCATTTTCGGGAAGGAATGTTATTGATGTCATCTTATAGTGAATTGTTTCAGCCGCTTGATCTGCCCAATGGCGTGCGTCTTTCCAATCGAATTGCCATCGCACCGATGACGACTTGGTCAGGCAACCTTAACGGTACCGTGTCCGATCAGGAACTGGCCTACTATAAACGTCGCGCGGCGCTGGCTGCATTGTTTGTTTCGGCTTGTATTGCCGTATCGCCAACCGGGCTTGCTTTTGATCACCAGTTTATCGCCTATGACGATGCCGTGCTCCCGAGATTAAAAAAAATGGCGGAAGCGATGAAATCTGCGGGGAGCAAAGCCGTTCTGCAGATTCATCACGGCGGCAGCGAGGCAGATAAACGCTTTGTGATCTTTAATCAAACGGTCAGTGCGAGTGCCGTACCGTCATTTTCAAATCCGGAAGAAGTGCCGGCCGCTCTGTCTGAGGAACAAATCGAGACCATCATTAAGGAATTTGGCTTTGCAGCACGACAGGCAATTAAAGCCGGTTTTGACGGAATAGAGATCCATGGGGCGAACCATTATCTGATTCAGCAATTTGTGTCCGCACACTTCAATCAGCGAAGCGATGAATGGGGCGGGACACTGGATAAGCGGCTGCGGTTTCCTTTTGCGGTTCTTGAAGAAGTGCAGTCGGTTGTCAAAAAATATGCAGACGATTCGTTTATTATCGGCTATCGGTTTTCACCTGAGGAAATCCATCGTGAATACGGGTACAGCGTCGATGACACACTGCGTTTGGTCGACGGACTGATCGAACGGGGCATACACTATCTCCACGCGTCGCAGCAGAATATTAAAACCGCACCGCACGGCAGTGAACCGGGCAGTGAAACGATTGTCCATAAGCTGGCGGAGCATATTCATGGCCGCGTTCCGCTCATTGCCGTCGGGGGCATTCATCTGCCTGAAGAGGCTGTGAACGGCCTGAACGATGGTGCGGATATGATTGCTTTGGGCCGTGAAGTTATTATGGACCCGGACTGGACACAGAAAGTCCGTGATCAGCAGATTGATAAAATCAATGTGACGCTTTCTCCGTCCCGTCAGGAGGAACTTGTTGTTCCTGATCGGCTCTGGAAGATCATCACCCAGCCTACAGGCTGGTTCCCCCTTGACTGAGGGAATCGTCTTACGAAAAATGAATATCTACCGTGAGAAAACGCACCGGAAGAATCAGCTTTCCGGTGCGTTTTCCAGGTGTATATCCCCGGCGCATGTTAGATCTCAATTGTATTGATGATAAGTTCAAATAAAGTTATTTACTAGGAGCAGTGTAAAGTAGCATTTTCCCGGTGAACTAAACAGCCATTCAGGAAAACAGTTATTTACTCATGCTGGCATACCCGTAGTCAACCACAGATTTCACGAAAAAAAGTTCTTTACTGCTCTATAATTAGATAAATGGTCTGTTGCGTAGTAGACGGACAATGCGCAACAGTTCGATCGAATTTAGAAAGCTGAACCCAATCAGGAGAAAGTTGAACCGAAACGGGAAGAAATCGAACCGAACTATTGAAAAGTAGAACCGAATCCGGCAAATGTCGAACCGAAAATAAGAAGTTGAACCGAAACGCGAAAAAGTCGAACTGAACTATTGAAAAGTAGAACCGAATCCGGCAAAAGTTGAACCGAAAATAAGAAGTTGAACCGAAACAGGAAGAAGTCGAACCGAACTATTGAAAAGTAGAACCGAATCTGGCAAAAGTCGAGCCGAAAATGAGAAGTTGAACCGAAACGGGAAGAAGTCGAACTGAACTATTGAAAAGTAGAACCGAATCCGGCAAAAGTTGAACCGAAAATAAGAAGTCGAACCGAAACGGGAAGAAGTCGAACCGAACTATTGAAAAGTAGAACCGAATCCGGCAAAAGTCGAGCCGAAAATGAGAAGTTGAACCGAAACGGGAAGAAGTCGAACCGAAATTCAAATTGGACCAAGCTGAGTCAACATGACAAAAAAGTTCAGCCATATATTGTCAGCTCTTTACTTCACTCCTATCATTTTATGAACAGTTCGACATTGCCGCGCAACAAGACCGTTTTCAGTAAAGGACTTTTTGTGTCCAGTAAACAACTTTATTTGTAAGTAAAGAACTTTATTTCAATACGACAATTGAACAAACCGGTGAAAAACGGTGCGTTTTTTTCTTTATTCGGCGACATTTGAACGCGTATACCAATCCTCTCAACAGTCGGAAGCCTTTTTCACCAAACTGTGAAGAAGGGCCCGGCGGCGGAGCGGGACCATGATCTTTAGTTGTTGATTCGCTATCAAAAATTCAGGACGCATTTTGCCGGCTTAGATGAGCAAGATGGCTAATGAAACAATAAAAAAAATCGGGACGCGATGGTCTCGACTTTTAGCCGGACAGAGAGGTTCATTTTCCGGAAACCTGTTCATGGATTGGAAATGTCTTTGATTTTGTAGTGATTTTTTCCAGCCCAGTCCTCAAGCTTCAGTATGGCATTGACCACATCCTGAGCGCTGATGTTCAGCGGGTGAAGATGGATCAGGGCCTTCGGTCTGACCGTCTCGTCCGCAATCACTTGCAGCTCCTTTTGTGAAAGTGATGCTAAATTCAGATCAGCCAGCGATATCGGAAGGTTAAAGGACTTGTAAAAAGGGAGAAGACGTTTCATTTCATCCCATTTTTGTTCAATGACCAGCTGAACCATTATTCCGTAAGCGACTTTGATCCCATGAAGAAAATGATGGGTTTCCGGACGTGCCGTAATGGCGTCGTGAACAGAGTGAGCTGCAGTTGCACGGCCGTATTCATCGCCAAAACCCCCGACCAGTCCGCTTGCCATGATGTTCGTTTCCATTACATTAATCCATTCATCGGACAGTTTGCCGTTTCTCATGTCATCAATGGCTTTTTTTGCGTATTTCAGGGGGATGTCCCGGCACAGTCGGGCAGCCTCTCGAGAGAATCTCAGAGCAAGACGGTTTTCGGTCGTGTGTGTCAGCAAGAAATCCGACTCATACCATTTTGCGAGGGTATCAGCGACACCCGCAATGAAGTAATCAAGCGGCGAATCGAGAATCACTCTTGGTTCGACGAGCACAAGACTTGACGAATGGGGGTAAATTTCATGGCCGATCGAGGCTCCGCTGTCTGTGTAAAGGACGCTCAGGGGAGACCACGCTGCGCAATTGCTGGCCATGGTCGGCAACAGAATGACAGGATATGATCCGGCCTTATAACCCGCCGCCTTGGCCGTGTCCAAGACCTTCCCGCCGCCCAGCCCGATGATCCCGTCAACACGCTCTTCTTTCATAATTCGCATCACGCGGCCGATTTCACTGTTTGAACATTCCCCGTTGAACGACACATCCACCACTGCAATACCCGACTTTGACAGATCAGGCAAATAAGGAAGCGCCTTTTGGAGCGACTTTGTACCGTGCAGAAAGAGCACGCGTTTGATATAGCGCGCCTTCAAAGCATCAGCTAATCGGTCATAAGCATTTATTTCCGAGATATATTCCTGTGGGGCAATCCTTTGTACAAACTGTAATGGCATCTTGAACTCTCTCTCCCTTATCTATCTTGAAAACAATAGAATACCAAGTAAAAACAGATTATTAAATTAAATAAGCTAATTGTATACGCGTTCATTAGATCTGTCAATTTAGATAGATTTTGAAGGAGGGCACTTTTTAAGAAAGCACAGGACCATCGAGTCGTTCTTTTTGATAAAAAAGAAATTACGTCGTATAATTATGAAAGCGCTTAATGTGACAATTCTGTGACGATTATATCGACTGGAGGTATTTAGATGTTAGATCATTTTGTCTTACCGGCCGAACACGGAACACATGCCCTTGACGATGTTGAAAAAATACGGGAGACTTTTGATTGGCGCCAGGCGGAAGCATTTTTCAGCTGGCATAAAACAGGAAAAATCAACGCAGCCTATGAAGCTGTCGATCGGCACGTTGATCATGGCAAGGGTAATAAAATCGCGCTTTACTATTCAGATCAGAACAGGGATGAATCTTTTACTTTTTCAGAAATGAAGGTTCTGAGCGACAAAGCCGCCTGTGTTTTAAGAGAGGAGGCGGAAGTTAACAAGGGAGACCGTGTTTTTATCTTTATGCCAAGATCACCGGAACTTTATGAATTGTTTTTGGGAACGATTAAAACCGGCGCCATTGTCGGCCCATTGTTCGAGGCATTCATGGAAGCGGCGGTCAAAGACCGTCTTGAGGACAGTGAGGCAAAAGTGCTCTGCACAACACCGGAACTTCTGAGCCGGGTTCCCTACAAATCTCTGCCGCATCTCAAACACATTATTTTATTTGGCGACCACATCAAAGAGGATGGCTATTTTATTGATTTTCAAAAAGCGATGGCTCGTGCGAAAGAGAGTTTTCTTATTGAATGGATGGATAAGGAAGACGGTCTGATTCTGCATTACACGTCTGGATCAACCGGGAAACCCAAGGGTGTGCTTCACGTTCATCAGGCAATGGTTCAGCACGCGCAGACCGGGAGATGGGTACTCGATCTGAAGGAAGAAGATATTTACTGGTGTACCGCAGATCCCGGCTGGGTGACCGGAACATCTTATGGTGTGTTTGCTCCGTGGCTGAACGGAGCAACCAATGTGGTTCGCGGGGGGCGTTTCAGCCCGGAAGACTGGTATGAGACGATTGAAAAGTACAAAGTCACAGTGTGGTACAGTGCGCCGACGGCATTCCGTATGCTGATGAGCGCTGGAAAAGATTTGGCGGAAAAGCATGATCTCTCAAGTCTGCGCCATGTTCTCAGTGTGGGAGAACCGCTGAATCCGGAAGTTGTGAAATGGGGCTGGGAAGTTTATAAAAGACGGATCCATGACACATGGTGGATGACTGAGACAGGGGCTCATATGATCTGCAATTATCCGACGCTTGACATCAAAGCCGGATCGATGGGAAAGCCGATTCCCGGAGTCACCGCTGCAATTGTCGATGATAAAGGACGGGAGCTTCCCCCGAATACAATGGGTAATCTGGCGATCAAGAAAGGATGGCCGTCGATGATGCGGGCGATCTGGAATAATCCGGAAAAATATGATTCATATTTTACGCCTAATGGGTGGTACGTATCCGGGGATTCTGCATATATGGACGAGGACGGCTATTTTTGGTTCCAGGGAAGAGTGGATGATGTGATTATGACGAGCGGAGAGCGGATCGGTCCCTTTGAAGTCGAGAGCAAGCTGATTGAACATCCGGCCGTTTCCGAGGCGGGCGTGATCGGCATTCCTGATCCGATCCGCGGAGAAATTATTAAAGCCTTTATCTCTTTGAGAGAAGGATTTGAAGCGAGTGAAAGATTAAAAGAGGAGATCTACTACTTTGTAAAAAATGGTCTTGCTGCGCATGCTGCGCCAAGGCAGATTACATTCAAGGATAAACTGCCGAAAACGCGCAGCGGAAAAATTATGCGTCGGGTACTTAAAGCCTGGGAACTGAATTTACCGACAGGAGATCTGTCGACACTTGAAGACTGATTCATTGGAAAAGATGTTCATGGCGTGCGCCATCGAACATCTTTTTTTGATCCATTTTGAATCCTTTGGGACACTCATCCGAATTTTTCTGCTTATCATTGAAAATTCGTTTCGATAGAAAAGAAACACTAAAATATTCTATACTGAAATAGGAACGTTGATCGAAAAGATACCCCTGTGGCCGCTGAGCGATTCCAGTGAAACAGTGAATCTTTTCGATAGCTTTTAAGCCGGCATCAAAAAATGAGTGAAGGGAGAAAAGGACAGTGGCAAAGAAAAAGGTCGTATTTGGGTTTAACGAAGAATTTTATCTACCGGATTCTTTAAAAGAGAAAATGAAAAAAGATTTTCAGGATGCGTTTCAGTTCAGCGAAGTTAGCAGCGATAGTGAGTTGGACCGGCTAAACGATACGGATACGTTCATTGGCTGGCCGACCGACAAAATGATTCAGGCCATGTCCCATCTGCGCTGGCTGCAGCTGCCAAGCGCAGGAGCCAATGATTTTGTGAATCATCCTTTGCTCGCGGACGATGTTGTGATAACAAATGCCAGCGGTGTCTTCGGCGTGTCGGGTGCCGAACATATCCTTGCATTAATCCTCGCCTTTGCAAGAGGGCTACCTGTACATATGAGTCAGACGGCAAAACATATCTGGCAGCCAAATGAACACTCTCTCCTGATCGAAGGATCGACTGTGGGCATCATTGGACTTGGCGACATAGGCACGGAAGCTGCCGTCCGTCTGAAAGCCTTCGGGGCTCGTGTGATCGGAGTCAGGCGTCATGTTCACAACAAACCGGACTTTATCGACCGCCTTTACGGGATGGATCAGATCAACCAGGCGCTCGGCGAAAGTGATTTTGTTGTCAATGTTTTGCCGCTGACGGCTGAGACAGACGGACTCTTTGATTCCGACCGATTTACACGCATGAAACAGGACGCATTTTTTATTAACGTCGGCAGAGGACAGACGGTGGATGAGCGTGCCCTAATTCATGCGCTGACAACCGGAAAGCTTGGGGGCGCAGGGCTCGATGTAACTTCTGAAGAACCTTTGCCTAAAACGAGTGAATTATGGGATCTGCCCAATATAGTGATCACCTCCCATTCTCTCGGCATTGCCCCGGGGAAACCGGAAAGGCTTGCTGCTCTGATCAGGCGGAATCTAGGAAACTACAGAGACAAAAAGCCGCTTGTGAATAGAGTTAATCGAAAGCTCGGCTATTAATACAGGTAATTAATGGGAAAAAATCATTTGATTCTATGCTAAAAAGCCCAACGTGTCATACCTTTGGGCTTTTTAGCAAATATAAAATGCAGCAGGGTTGCCTTCATCAGATCGTTCACTTTTCAGGATGCGCGTCTGAAGGAGCCAGCTGATAAAGCAGGCCTGTTGTGCTTGTTCCAAGTCCCCTGGCACGAATCTTGTTCCTGGAAACTGCTGAGCTTTCCCATTTTTTTGTCGGGATCAGCTTGCCGTTTTTCTCAATCCATTTGATTATAGGCGTCTTCTGAGCCCGGTTGTTTGTTGGCAGATAAAAATAATGAATCTGTCCTTTTTTTATGAGCTCGCTCAGTTGGCCAGGGTTTAAGATTGGATCTGTTCCGTTGTAACCGCCGATTGCCATGACAGCCTTTCCTGTTCTTATTATATAGGGAGCGGCTGTCGGAGCGTCCGTTGTCCCAAACAGATATGTCGCTCCGGATTCATGCTTGTTCAGGTACTGGATTAAATCGGGGTTGATGTAGTTATTGGATAATCCGCTTGACGCCTTTTCCGTTGAAAGCTGAGGTCCCGCCTCAGGAAGTGCATTATTTCCGCCAAACAGAATGGGGGTCACCGCCCAGCAAAGCGGAAAGAAAACGAGAAACCCGATGATCGCCAGAATGCCGGAACGGCTGAGGCGGTTGCTCAGGCCGCGTTTTTTCTGCTTATACAAATGGTACGAAACAATGATTCCTGCAGCCGTCATGAGAATCCCCAGTAGTTTAAAATAATAGCCGACGAACATGCTCTGGAGGAGTGCGGTTGTCAGGATAGACAAAGGAAAGAACCAGGCCATGTAATTGTTTTTTTCTTCATAAAGTTGCCTCATGGTTCTCCATCCGATGCCGCATAAGGCAGAAATGGAAGGAGCGAGCATGATGAAATAGTAACGATGGAAAAATCCTGCGAGATTAAAAAATATAAAAGCCGTAATAAATGAGACCGCCCAAAAAATTGCTTCTCTGCCTTTTTCCCCTTTAAACCACATTCTGCGATCTTTTTCCTTAAGGATTATATAAAGTGCCAGCATACCAAAAAAGGTGAATGGAAGAAACCAGCTGATTTGGGTTCCGTAACCTACCCGCAAAAGCCGTGGAAAGCTAAGAAGGCGATTGACCGGAGTGGATGTCGTTTCCCCCTTCGCTGATCCGAGACCGGTTGACTGGCCTAAAAACCGTTCCGATCCGTTGTAGCCTAATGCCAGTTCCGCAACGGAATTGGACATACTGCTGCCAACGTATGGCCGGGCGTATTTTGATATATGGTCGACGGTGAAAGCCCAGGAAAAAGAGATAAGCAGCATAACTACTAGAGCGACGGTCAGCTTGCTCAGCCTTTTCCGCATATTTTCATCTGATGCGACGAGATAGAATAGAATAAAAGCCGGAAGTACAATATAGGCCTGCAGCATTTTCACATTGAAACCTAACCCGAGCATGGCAAAGGAAGCATAAAGCCAGATGTCTTTATGCGTTTTAATGGATTTGAACAAAAAAAATGTCCCGATAAGCAGCACAAAGATCAGGATGGGATCGAGATTGTTTGTTCTGGAGACGGCAACAGCAACAGGGGTTGTAGCGAGAAGAAGCGCCGCAACACGCGCGCTGAAACGGCCGAAAGAAGGTTTAATCAAAAAATAGATTAAAAGTACTGATCCTGCTTCAGCCAATGCCTGAGGGAGAATAACGCTCCATCCGTGAATACCGAAGACAAGGGCAAAGACAGTTTGAACCCAGAGTGCTAAAGGCGGCTTGTCCACTGACACAAATCCTGCCGGATCAAATGAGGCAAAGAAGAAATTGTGAAAGCTTTTGGTCATGCTGGTGATGGCAGCCATATAGTAAGGATTTGCAGTTTGTATTGTCCAGACGTCCCAAAAATTAAGCACCAAAGACAAACAAACGATCAGGACGAGCCAACCGTCCATCTTACGAATCACTTGCATCAGATCTGTTCCCCCGCTTTAAATATTTTCTTTTTCTTTAAAGATTGGTTAAATAATCCTGCTATTTTGAATAGATTAGCATGCTTCGAGGACGTGTGAAACAAGCTTCACACGCTGGATAATAAATCATTCGGATAAGTGCTGTTATTTTACATGGCCTTCTAAAAAGATGAAACCAATTTCTAATGTAATACGATCATTGTGAAATGAAAGAACACTAAAAACGTCTTCACAGCCAGCTTTTAAATACTTTCCTTTAATGACAGTTTAATGACAGTCGTCCTTTTAATAATGCACTGAATTCTATTTTATGGCAACAAAAAATATTAGATTTTTTTTAATATAATATTGTAAAATAATTTTATCTTTTTTTTTACAAAGTGTTGTTATAATTAGAAATAAGTCGATATATGAGAGATTATTAGTTTTTTTGATCTATAATATTTGTTAAATCGCTCATTTTCTACCAAAATTCGTGAGATCTCTAAAGCGGATACGGAAGCCGGGAAAAGGGAGTTCTAATTTCGTGAAACTGAAAGTTTTCGAGATTTACCCGCTTTATTAACGATTCTCTAATGGAGATAGGTGGTCGTGTTGAAAAAAGAATTTATTCGAAAACTCTTTGCTGCAGGTCTGGCATGTGCATTAACTGCGGGCTATAGCGGAAGCTATGTCTTGGCGGAGACGCAGTCACAGCTTATGAACAAACTTAATGATGTCGTACAGAAACAGGAGCAGAATCAAAAGGTTCTTGATTCCTCGCAGAAGCAGTTATCGGATAACAACCAGCAGCAGAACAGTGTTGTTACTCAGCTTAATGATTCAATGAAGAAGATTGAAACCATGAATGGACAGATCACAGCCAAGCAAGCCGAAATCAGCCGAAACCAGACTGAAATGAAGCAGCTGAAGAGTGAGATTAATAGAATTGTGAAACGTATTGATGATCGGAACAACATATTAAAAGGACGAATTCGTTCCATATACATAAATGGCGGTGCGATCAACTATCTGGATGTGCTGCTCGGATCAAAAAATTTCGGAAACTTCCTTGACAGACTTCTCGTTTTGAAAATGATTACGGATCAGGACAGTAAGATCATAAGTGCTCAGAAGGCAGATCAGCTGGCCCAGGAATCCAACCGGAAACTGCTGCAAAACAAAATTGAACAAACGACACAGGATCTAGGGAGCTTGCAGGCTATGAATGAAAGCCTGAATCAGGAAAAGCAAAATCAGCAGGGGCTACTGGCGAAGCTGAAAAACGATGCCGGCGAGCTTAATAAAACCGTGATGAGCAAGAGTGAAGAAGCGGGAATACTGCAGGCACAGGAAAACGTGATAAAAAATCAGCTTGCCGATTTAGCGAAAGAAGAAGCGAGCAAAAAAGCGGTAGCCGCTGCTTCGCAAGTCAAGACTGTGAATACAAATTCACCTGCATCGCCGAATTCGCAGACAGGCTCAGTACCATCGCTGCCGGTATCCGCGCCGGTAGCTTCCGCTGATTTCATCATGCCGGCAGCGGGCGTTATCTCATCAGGATTCGGGTACAGGAGTTTTGATAATAGTTTTCATCCAGGGATCGATATCGCTAATAGTTCAGGGACTCCGATCAGGGCTGCTGCGGATGGTGTTGTTTTCAGAGCGTACCAGTCATCAAGTTACGGAAATTGCGTCATGATCTCGCATAGTATCGGAGGACAGCTTTATACTACAGTTTATGCACATATGACCGCCTATTTCGTCTCTGACGGTCAGAAAGTATCGCAAGGGCAGGAAATCGGGACGATGGGCCAGACGGGCGAAGCATTTGGTTCTCATCTCCACTTTGAACTGTACATCGGGCCGTGGACTCCGCCGCCGCATCACGGCGCTGTGAATCCGATGAACTATATCCGATAAGCTCTGTTCTGAAACAATCAGATTACGCCTATAGTTAATTGTATTTTATAGGAAATCATGAGTCAGAGTGTTTCCAAGAGCGGACAGAGATACTTTTTATTACAGGATCCAGGCATAAAAAAACTGACAAATATCTGTTTTTTTTCAGTAACAAAAACGACCGGAGTGAAAATGCGTTAGAATTTTCACTCCGGTTTTCGTTGTTGAGACGGATCCAGAGATCTTGATTGGCCTTTCACTCTGGAACCTGAAACGCTTTCACATGATTCATATTCATGGAGATGTTTTTACCCTTGGCGTTAATCAGTTCGATTTGATCGTTCTCGATACCGACTAATTTTCCAACTTTATCCGGATGTGAGCCAAGGTCAAACACAACCAATTTTTCAATATGATCGTTGCATAATTGTTCAAAGTTTTTTTGTTTTACAGTCAAGGCCGGTGAGTGCATCACTTTTTCAGATGCATAGGGAGGCTGGTCACCTTTGACAGGGATCAGCCATTTTAGATGTTAGATGTTTTATCGGAATAAACAGGTGATGGAAGGCAGGAGAGTAGAATACAAAATAGTCGTTCAGGATCTGAGTGACGGTTCCATAATACTATGGTGATCAATAAAAATCTCTATCAGGACATTTTTGACATTATTTAAAATCATTTCCATCATAAATGCCGAGAATATCCGGTCCACTGTCGATCAGGATACCCTGAACCTCGGAATGCCCGTTGATAAAAATCCGGACATGCTCACCAATTTGAGTGTTAAAAGGTTTGATAGGTCCTCCTTCCCTTCACTGGTTCTCGTTGCTTCTCATTTAATTAACCTTGAAGTATGTTCCTAAAGGTCGATGCTTGAATGATTTATCAGAGGAAAGGGAAGAAAGGGTTTCTGAACCGTCTAGTGAATCGCCAGGTGTCGCGCTTGTTCCGGCCTTTGAAGTCTCGTCTGCTGCAAGCGACATATCTAAGTCCTGACCCGATAATTGGTCAGACGACTGGCCGAACGTTTCATCCGAACTTCTCCTCGTTCTCAAGATGCGGCTCACGCTTTTGATATGAAACACAGGAACAAGCAGAAGGTCGTCGTTCACGCTCAGAACCAGGCTGTCACTCGTTAAATCATTGAGAACCCCTTTGACACTTTCAGGACCGCCGCGGTTAACCTTTACTTTTTTATATTTTAAAGCTTCCAATACCCCTTCGAAATCAGGTTTGTCAAGAAATGAGACTTTGGAAAAAAGAAGCGGGTCATCTTCCGTAACCTTGATCGAAGCCCCTTTAATATGGGACAATTGATAGTAAACGACCCCTTCCTCCTCCGTATTAAGAACAAGATAATCTGATTTAACTGCCACGAGCTCGCCCGTTCTGGATTCAGGCCCGCCAAAATTTATTTTCACGTCGGACCCTACGTAGTCAGAAAGCATATCGATAGTCGCCTTGTTAAGCAATGCGCTTCCCCCTCATACATAAGTTTTTTGCTGATTATGGTATCATCATATGTCTCAGTGAGGGCGTTGCCATGGTCACTTGTATTAAAAAGAAAAAAATATTAGTGAGCAACAAGAACAGGATTATTTTTATCTTGGAAGGGCATGATCATCACTTGATTATTTGCCGTTTTCCAGTTCAAAAATTTTTTTGGAGTTATCGTCATCAGTGAGAAGTTCACATCGCCGTTTCTCTAAAGTAAAAGGTTCATCCGGCAAATGCTCTTTGCCGAAGATGATGATAAACGGATTTAAGTTTTATTCCCGAAAAGTATTCCGCTAATTTTCAAAAGTACATTTGAGCGGTGCCGGGTCTCTTTACACCAAAAACCTTCTTCAAACTTTTCTTGAATTCTCCGATTGAGCGGACATTCCGCAATTCGGCAGTTCTTTTTCGATTCCCATTCTCTTTGTCCTTATACTATTGATATACAGCGCTTTCCCTTCTTCGGTACGGTCGCTTCATTCTCTGGAGTCGTCAGTTGTCTATCCGCGCGTCTTTTGGTGCAGCCCTGTTCGGGAATTTGAAGCTGCGTTCTTACGGGGGGATTTACCGCATATATTATCGGTGATCGGGAGGGCAGCGGAATGTGAACCCGCCGTAAAACTTACATAGGGAAAGCCGGACGGAACAAAAGAAAGACTGCCCGTGATTGACAAGGCGGTCGGTTGCCGGTCTGATTCTTTAATAAATCTGAACAATTAAAGGGCTGCAAAGGTCAGTTTAGATGATCTGCACTGGGGAGGGAGGCACCCGATGAGTCGGCGGCAGGTTTATTTTAATTCCTGGTCGGAACACTTCAGGAGACCGTTTGGAGCGATCCAGACAGGTGAAAGTGTGCGTTTCAGAATTCATATAGAGCTGAAATACGTTTTAAGCGTGATCCTCATGATCCATAAAGACGGAGAAACATTCCACGAAATTGAAATGGTACGAAAAGCGGTACAAAACAAGGAATTTGAAGCGAGTTTTCAGACTTACGGTGCCAGTGGCCTCTACTTTTACCACTTCCGGATTGTGTACCGTGACCGTGATCAAACCGAGCGAACAATCTATTATGGCAAAGCGGATGACGATTGCGAAGGAAGAGGGAATATTACAGAAGATCGGTCTCTCCTGAAGCAGTATCAGCTGACAAGTTATGATCACCGGGATCCTGCGCCTGACTGGTACTGTCACGGAGTCATCTATCATATTTTTGTCGATCGATTCTTTAACGGGGATCCGCATCACAAAATTCAGAATCCGAAAAAGAATTCGTTCATCTACGCAACTGAAGGTGATACACCCTGCTATATAAAGGATGAAAACGGGGAGATCATTCGGTGGGATTTTTTTGGCGGCAACCTGAGCGGAATCATTGCCAAGCTGCCATATCTCCATGACTTGGGCGTGACGGCGCTTTATCTTAGTCCGATTTTTGAAGCGCGCAGCAATCACAAATATGATACGGGCGATTATCGAACGATCGATCCGATGTTCGGAGACACGGAGACGTTGCAAAAACTAATCACGAAAGCGGGCAGGCTGGGCATGCACATCATTCTCGACGGTGTATTCAGCCATGTCGGTGCAGACAGCCACTACTTTAACCAATTTAAAACTTACGGTGACGGGGGCGCTTATAACAACCCGAACTCGCCTTACTTTGATTGGTTTACTTTCAGCCGTTACCCGGACTGCTATGATGCATGGTGGAACGTTAGGGACTTGCCGTCCGTCAATAAATCAAATGTATTGTTTCAGGATTTCATTTATCGATCCCCTGAGAGTATTATTCATCGATGGACAAAAATGGGAATCGGAGGCTGGCGTCTCGATGTAGCGGATGAACTGCCCGACACTTTCATTGCCGGCATTCGTTCGGCGGTTGATCAGCATACAACGAAGGAAGAAGGAAAGGTTTTGATCGGGGAAGTCTGGGAAGATGCATCACACAAGGTTTCTTACGGTCTCAGGCGTCACTATCTTGAAGGCGGTATGCTTCACGGGGTGATGAACTATCCGTTCCGCCTGATGATCATTAATCTAATCAAGCAGAAAATTACAGCGGAGCAGGCTGTCAGGATCAGTATGACTCAGAAATCAAATTATCCCGATGAAGCTTTTCGCGCCAATATGAACAATATCGGCACCCATGATACAGAGAGAATTCTGACGGTGTTCAGGGGGGATAAAAGAAAACTTCGTCTCGCCGTACAGTTTTTGATGACGCTTCCGGGTGTGCCCTGTATTTATTATGGAGATGAAGCGGGACTTCCCGGCGGAAAGGATCCCGATAATCGCCGGTTTTTTCCGTGGGGACGCGAAGACATGGAGACTATGTCTTTCTATCGATCCGCGATCGGAGAACGAAGAAAAGACATTAATCTGCAAGTTGGCAATTTTTTTCCTTTTTCAATAGACCGCCTCTTCGGTTTCATTCGCTACAGTTCAGACGAAGCGTTCACAATCGCCGTTTTTAACCCGACACCCGTTGATCAGGCGATTGAATTTGCTCTTTTTAACGATCAGACAGACGAGGGTCGCACGGAGAGACGTGTGAGGGAACTTTTCAGTGACGGAATTCTTGTGGCCGCTTTTGATTTCATTATAAAAAGAAAATAGTGTCGGTCCATAATGGATCAAAAACGTTGTATCAATTGCACCTGATACGGAGGGCCGATAAAAAATAGCGCAAAAAAAGACGATGAATGAAGAATAAAGTGTTTGACTTCTGAAAAATCAGGGAATTCATAAAGCAAATCCACTCATAACAATTCGAGGAGGGAAGCTGATGAAAAAACTGATTTTCTATACTTATCCGAGCTGTACATCGTGCAGAAAAACGAAGGGCTGGTTAAAGGAGCATGCAATCAGTTACGAAGAAAGGCACCTTTTCCGCAACAGGCCGAATGTCACTGAACTGATGGAATTAATTAAATTGTCGAAATCAGGAGTGGAAGACATTCTTGCTACCCGAAGTACAACGTATAAGCAACTTGGTGTTGATCTGGATAATCTTCCCTTAAGCCGGGCACTTCAGCTTCTCTCTGAAGAACCCAAACTTTTAAGAAGGCCGATACTTACTGACGGGGAACGGCTGGTTGTCGGCTATCATCAAGATGATTTGATGCAAATGGCTTTCCGGAAAACAGAGGATAAGAAACAGACCGCAATTAAATCCTGAAAATCCCTGAGATGCCTGCCCAGCATCTCTTTTTTGACAATCCGAAAAAATTTTTTTGTGAAAAAGGAATTTGCTTTCTGAATATGGAAATCTTTATATGTACGCGCTTTGTCCCCGATTGATATCTAATACAGCAGAAAGAAGGTGGATTTTTGGAAGATTTGACAAATGATGTTGAAGAAAAGAGTCAGGCGCTGCTGAAACACGCTTACAGGGCCGATGCTTCAGACATCCATTTTATTCCTCGAAAAGGGGACATGCTGATTGAGCTGAGAATTCGCGGCTACCTGTATGAGCTGGCGATTCTTGCGAAGGAGGAAGCGGAGAGAATCATCAACCATTTTAAGTTTCTCTCCGGGATGGATATCGGAGAGCGCAGATTGCCCCAAAGCGGTGCCATGCTCTCTGTCATCGATCATGATCCCGTTTCCCTCCGCATGTCCACTTTACCAACCCCCAACCGTGAAAGTCTCGTCATCCGGCTTCTGCCGCAAAGAAAAGATCTCACCATTAATGATTTATCCTTGTTTGAAGAAGTAACAACAAGCCTGTCATCGCTCCTGAATTATGAAAATGGTCTGATGCTTATTTCCGGGCCAACAGGTTCCGGAAAAACGACAACGCTTTACACGATGCTTTCCGCTCTGCAAAAGCGCTACAACGCCCGCGTAATTACTCTCGAAGATCCTATTGAAAAAGAAAATGAAGCTTTCGTGCAGATGGAGGTTAATGAAAAAGCAAAATTCACATATGCAGACGGATTCAGAGCCATTCTCCGTCACGACCCGGACATTGTTATGATTGGTGAAATCCGTGACGAAGAAACCGCGAAAATTGCTATACGGGCGAGTTTAACGGGACATCTCGTTCTCTCGACCGTCCACGCGTCCAATGCCGCGGCGACAATTCAGCGGATGCTGGAACTTGGTATTCCGCGTTTTGATCTGAAAGAAACACTTGTCGGTGTTATTGCCGAACGCCTGGTTACTGTCCAGTGTCCGGTGTGCGGCTCCGTGTGCAGGCCGGGCTGTATGAACAGTAATCATCCAAAAAGAACTGGTGTTTTCGAGATTCTGGCCGGAATGCCGCTTCACGATTTGCTCACATCGCGTATACGAAACGTTCATCGTCCGGATTACAAGACAATTGAGGACTATCTTCAGGAAGGGATCGCCAGGGGCTGGATTCCGGAAGATCTTTCGAAAGGGCGTGAACATGAGCATGGCTTTCCGAAAAGGCTGGACTAAAAAAGAACAGGCTGATCTGCTGATTCATCTTGGTCAATGTCTGAGCGACGGCTATCCGCTGGCGCTGGCGATCAAACTGCTGCTCTTTCGGCAGCGGACTCGGGTGAGACGCGATCTTGATTCCATGACGAGAAAATTGGAAGGTGGCCATAGCCTGTTCGAAACGCTGCGTGACCTGAACTTTCCGGCGGAAATTTCCAGCTTCATATATTTTGCCGAAGAGAGCGGGAATCTTGCAAAAGGGCTGATTGAAAGCGGTGAGATGATGAGAAGACGGGAACAGTACAGGGAGACACTGCACCGACTGCTCCGTTATCCAATTCTGTTGCTTTGGATTTTCGGCCTTATGATGTTTGTCATCGGCCACTTTCTGCTCCCTAATTTCCTTAAGCTGTATCGTTCGCTCTCAATAGATCTTCCGCTCATTACGAAAATTATGCTATTCTCAGCAGGCCACTTCTATTACCTTCTTTTCGTTCTTCCCATCGTATTTTTATCAGGGATTGCCGGAGCCCTGTACATTCGCCGAATGACCATGGATCAAAAATTAAAACTCGTGACACGGATTCCTCTGGTCGGCAGTTACACCCGGCTTTACCTGACTCACATTTTCTCGTTTCATTTCGGCAGCCTGCTTCGCTCCGGACTCCCCATCCGCCAATCCGTCACCGCTTTAACACAGAAAGGAACAACCCCATTTCTGAAGTTTGAGGCGCAGCGCCTTCAGAAGGCATTGCTTGAGGGAAGGCACTTCGAACAAGTCATGTCGGAACCTCGTTACTATATGCCTGAACTCACCACGATCATTCATCAGGGTCAGCTTAACGGAATGCTCGGCGCCTCACTGTATCGATACAGCGGTCTTGTCATGGCGAAAATAGATGAAAAAACGCGGGTTCTTCTGTCCCTTTGCCAGCCGGCACTGCTTCTTTTTGTCGGGGGACTTGTGCTTTTTCTGTTCGCCTCGATACTGCTTCCGATTTTTCATATCGTCAATGGTCTCTGATTGAACCGGGAAGAAAAGTGGAAGATTTCAGATAAAATAAGCCGGCATTAATAAACTGCACAAGAATGCGCGGCTGATACTGCTCCCGGATTGCCTCTTTTTCCTGAAAATAAGTTTCGGGCTTCGGATCCTGCTGTTCATAAAAAGAATCAAGAAGTTCCTGATCGCGTGCCCATCTTTTTCCGGCGTCATCTGCCCAGCCGGTGGGTTCACTTTTCAGCACGGATTCCAAAAAAGTCTCAATCCTTTTGATCCCGCTTCCGATCCTGATCAACGGACTCAGCGTGTAGCAATAGTCGGGCATTTTAGGTAAAAGCGGTAGTTTATCAAGAATATCCTGAAATCCATCGATCAGTGTCCCGTTAATCAGCTGCAGACCGATGGAACAGATCCGGTCCTTTTTAAGGTCGCACTTGTAACTGATTTTTGCATTGATGGCAAGCCAAGGTTCAAGAGCGGAAGAGGACTGGGGCGGAAGATTCTGGTATAAACGTATATAAGGGGCGAGCTTAAGTGCAGCGTCAAAAATCTGATGAAGACGGGGCGAACCAAAATGGATCAGTTCCCCTTCCTCCGCTTTGTCGTCCGTTCGAAAGACGAGCGTTGCCGTTTCAGGAGTGCCGCCGGTCTGCTCAATATAATGCCAGTAAAAAGGCCGGTTCATAAGGAGCTTATCGATTTCTTTATTCAGTTTAACTTTCAGCACGTCGCTGTCCGGAACCGGCAGAAGAGTGCATCCGGACGCGGTGAAGAAATGAGTGAGAAAATCATGAATGGCCGCCTGCTGCATGGTGAACCTCCTCCCCGGCCAGCGCCTTCTCTGAATTAATCACACTGCTCAGGTTGTCCAGTTTGACACGCACTTCTCCTTCAGACTCGGACTCTTCAAAAATTTGCTGAACCTGTTTTTCGACATCGCGGAGTTCGATCCGGGCAAGAATCGCGTCAAGCTCGCCGATGACCTGTTCAAACAGATGGATCTTGTTGTAAAGAAGATTGAGAATGTGGCTCTCAACCGTTCCGCGGATAGCAAAATTGTAAATGTGCACGTCGCTTTCCTGACCGAGGCGGTGAATACGTCCGATCCGCTGTTCGATGCGCATCGGATTCCATGGAAGGTCGTAATTAATCAGATGACTGGCAAACTGCAGATTGATTCCTTCTCCGCCTGCTTCCGTTGCAATCAGTACCTGTACATGATTCTGGAAGAGGGTGCGCATCCAGTCTTTTTTCCCCCGTCTGAAACCGCCGCTGAAGGGGACAGACGTGATGCCGTGCTGTTTGAAAAACCATTGGAGATAGAGCTGGGTCGCCCGGTATTCTGTAAAAATGATCACCTTATCATTGATCTGATGGATCAGTTCAAGCGCTTTTTCCGCCTTGGCATTTTGCTTCACAGCATTAAGTTTCTCAAAAATAGATTGCCATATCGTTTCACAATCCGGAGCCGACCCGCTTCGGTAGATCTTATTGAGTGTCAAAAAAGCGGCCTCCCTGCTGCTGCAAGCTTCGCGCTGCAGAGTGAGCAGAGAAAAACCTCGAATGATCCCGTTATTTCGCAACATTGAAAGTGCCTGGTAGAAAATTTGCTCTTCTGCTGAGAACGGGATGTCAAAAGACTGAATGATCCTCTTCGGCCAATGCAAGCCGGTATCTTCGCGGCGGTTGCGTACCATCACCTGATTGACAAGAGCCTTCAATCTTTCTTCATTTCTTACAGCACGCTGGCCGGACTTGAACGTTTTCGCGAAACTATCCGCGTCTCCGAGATATCCCGGCTTTAATAATGAAACAAGATAGAAGATTTCATTCAGACGATTTTGAATGGGCGTTGCGGTGAGGAGCAGACAGAACTTCTTTTTAAGAAGCTGGATGAACTGGTAGTTTTTTGTTTTATGATTTTTCAATTTATGAGCTTCATCGATAATGACAAGGTCATAGTCCTGCTCCAGAACCAGACTGCGGTGGGGTTCGCGTTTTGCCGTATCGATTGAAGAGACAACAACATCGCACCGGCCCCAGACATAGGATTTCCGCTGGGGAACGGCGGGAATAGAAAATTTGGTATTCAGTTCCGAAACCCACTGAAGGACGAGGGAAGCAGGCACCAATACGAGCACTTTACTTGCAAGCCCGCGGATCATGTATTCTTTAATGATCAGTCCGGCTTCGATCGTTTTTCCCAGTCCGACTTCATCGGCGAGTATGGCTTTCCCATGCATCTCTTCAACTACAGTTCTGGCCGTCTCAATTTGGTGCGGATGAAGCGAGAGATGCGGCAGTCGGCCCGGGGCAATCAGTCCGTGAAATGAAGGAATAAGCCGCTCTTTTTCTGCCTGATAAGCAAGCGCGAACATGCCTGCTTTGGCCCATGGCCCGTCTTCAAGAATACGCTTTGAAAATTCGCCCTGCCACGATCGATCAAAATGGATGATAGGTTCCATCATTTACACCCGATATTTGTTAAAATTTTGTGAACGGAAGCATTGCTTTCATGCCGGTTAAAATGGTAGGATAATTAATGTTAGTATGGACAAAAAATCATGGGATAAACGGATAATAATTGAATGTCTTGCGGATGACAGCATGGGGAGAGAACGCGGAAAGCGACGCCGAAGGAGCAAACAACAGTGAATCTCTCAGGCAAAAAGACTCATGCAGGACGCATCTCTGGAGAGTGCATTAAAGCCACCAAAGGGGATACCGTTTGATCGGCAGGCTTGCTGCTCGGACGATAAACTTTCAGGTCTAAGGACAGAGGAAAATACAAGAGTGTTTTCCTCTGTCCTTTTTTGTTTTATCCCCAAAAAAAACAAAAAATGGGAGGGAAAAAAGAAATGTCTGAAAGCAAAACGACACCGCTCTATGAGACTTATCGAAAAATGGGGGCGAAACTGATCGATTTCGGAGGCTACCTCCTCCCTGTTCAGATTTCGGGAATTAAACAGGAGCATCAGGCAGTCAGAACGAGTGCAGGTTTGTTTGATGTCTCGCATATGGGCGAATTCCGGCTTGAAGGAATGGGCGCGGAGGCCTTCCTGCAGCGTATGGTCACAAACGATGTGTCCGTGACTGAACCGGAAGACGCGATGTACACGGCTTTGTGCTTTGAAGACGGGGGTACTGTAGACGATCTGATGATTTACCGTTTATCGGGGACGGCTTTTATGCTTGTTGTGAATGCGGCCAATATTGACAAAGATTTCGAATGGCTTTCGCGTCATCTGGAAGGCGATGTAAAACTTACGAATCAGTCGGCAGAGATTGCTCTACTGGCCATTCAGGGGCCTGCGGCCAAAAAAGTATTGCAGAAGACCACTTCTTTTGATCTGACCGAAATCCGGCATTTTAAATTCAGGGAAAATGTCGTGCTTGACGGTGTTTCAGTGCTGGTTTCAAGGACGGGTTATACCGGTGAAGACGGGTTTGAAATATACTGTCCTTGGGATCAGGCACAGATGCTGTGGAATAAACTGATTGAAATAGGCAAAGAGGACGGATTGCTGCCCTGCGGACTTGGCGCAAGGGACACACTGCGATTTGAAGCGCGCCTTCCTTTGTACGGACAGGAACTGAGCCCGACTATATCACCGCTTGAAGCCGGTATCGGTTTTGCAGTCAAACTGGGAAAGCATCCCGATTTTATTGGAAAAAAAGCATTGATTGAGCAAAAAGAAAAAGGAGTTCCGCGTAAAATTGTCGGCATTGAGATGATCGACCGGGCCATTCCGCGGACACATTATGCCGTATACGCGGGATCGGCGGAAATCGGAACCGTGACTACCGGGACACAGTCGCCGACTCTTGGAAAAAATCTGGGACTGGCATTAATCGATTCTCCTTATACATCAATCGGAACAGAAGTTGAGATCGATATTCGCGGCAAACGAAAAAAGGCAAAAATTGTAAAAACACCTTTTTATAAAAGAAGCTGAGGAGGCAATTTTGATGGCAGATTTCCGCTACCTGCCGATTACGGAAGATGACCGAAAGGCCATGCTGAAAACAATCGGCGCAGATTCTGAAGAAGTACTTTTTTCAGACGTTCCTGAGAATATCCGTTTTAAAGGAGAGCTTAAAACGGAGAAAGCCCTGTCAGAACTGGAACTCATCCGTTTTTTTTCTGAACTGGCAAAGAAGAACGTTTCAACGAGTGATATCCCTTCTTTCTTGGGGGCGGGTGTTTATGATCATTATATTCCTTCGGTCGTGGACAGCGTGATTTCGCGTGGGGAATTTTACACGGCTTATACACCTTACCAGCCGGAAGTGTCGCAGGGGGAACTTCAGGCAATTTTTGAGTTCCAGACACTTATCTGTGAACTGACAGGAATGGACGCGGCTAATTCGTCCATGTATGACGGCTCGACGACGCTTGCTGAAGCCGCTCTGCTCAGCAGCGGAGCAACCCACAATACGAAAGTGATCGTTTCAGAGGCGGTACATCCGGAATATCGTCAGGTGCTGAACACTTATGCACGCGGCAGGCATCTGGAAGTGGTTACCGTGCCTGTCAAACAAGGAACAACCGATCTTGAGTCGCTCAGTCAGGCAATAGACGGCAAAACGGCCTGTGTAATTGTCCAATATCCGAACTTTTTCGGGCAGATTGAACCCCTTAAAGAGATTGAATCATTGACTCACTCAGTAGGGAAAATCCATCTGATTGTTTCCAGTAATCCACTCGCGCTCGGACTGTTGACGCCTCCCGGAGCCCTTCAAGCGGATATTGTCGTCGGCGACTGTCAGCCGCTCGGTCTGTCCGAGTCTTTCGGCGGGCCGCACTGCGGTTTCTTTGCGGTGACGGAAAAGCTGATCCGCAAAGTTCCGGGAAGGCTTGTCGGTGAAACGGTTGATGAGGAAGGAAGGCGCGGTTATGTTCTCACCCTTCAGGCCCGCGAGCAGCATATTCGTCGTGATAAGGCGACATCAAATATCTGCTCCAACCAGGCGCTTAATGCACTGGCATCATCCGTGGCAATGGCCGCTTTCGGGAAAAAAGGTATTCGCGAAATCGCAGAACAAAACGTTCAGAAAGCGCACTATGCTTCCGATTTATTTAAAAGCCTCGGTATTCGAGTAGAAACAGCCGGATCATTTTTCAATGAATTTGTGATCGACTGCGGGAAATCGGTGCGCGAGATAAACAACAAGCTTTTGGAAAAAGGTTTTATTGGCGGATATGATCTTGGGCGCCAATCGGATAACCTTAATAACAAAATGCTGGTCGCGGTAACCGAGATGCGGACAAAAACAGAGATTGACGAATTTGCCAAAGTTCTGGAGGGGATTATTCATGGCTAATGAAAATCAGCCGCTTATATTTGAGCAGTCCAAAAAAGATCGCATTGCTTACAGCCTGCCCGAACTGGATGTTCCGGCAAAACCGGTTTATGAACTGATTGAAAAGGATTATCTTCGCAAAACGGAACCGGAGCTGCCGGAGGTTTCCGAGCTGCAGCTGATTCGGCATTACACGGCACTGTCCAAACGGAATTTTGGTGTGGATAACGGGTTTTATCCACTCGGATCGTGCACCATGAAATATAATCCGAAAGTCAATGAAGTGGTTGCCCGACTTGACGGACTGGCAAAAATTCATCCTTATCAGGACGAGAAAACAGTTCAGGGCGCTCTTGAACTGCTCTTTCGGCTGCAGGAGAACCTGAAAGAAATCACCGGCATGGACGAAATGACGCTGCAGCCTGCAGCGGGAGCGCATGGCGAATGGACGGGTCTGATGATTATCCGGGCTTTTCATGAAGCAAACCATGACAGCAAGCGGACTAAGGTGATTATACCGGATACGGCTCATGGGACGAATCCGGCGTCGGCTTCGGTTGCCGGATTTGAAGCGGTGACCGTCAAATCTGATGAGAACGGTCTGGTTGACCTGGAAGACCTGAAACGCGTAGCTGACGAAAATACGGCTGCGCTGATGCTGACGAATCCAAACACACTTGGCCTTTTTGAGACCCATATTCAGGAAATAGCGGAAATTGTGCATGCAGCGGGAGGAAAAGTCTATTATGATGGGGCGAACATGAATGCCATCATGGGTGTGACCCGTCCGGGCGACATGGGCTATGATGTCGTGCACCTGAATCTGCACAAGACATTCACCGGCCCTCATGGCGGCGGCGGACCGGGTTCGGGACCGGTAGGCGTAAAGAAAGAGCTGACTCCATTCCTTCCAAAGCCGCTTATTATTAAAAAAGAAGATGGAAGTTATGGTTTCGACAATGACCGGCCCTTGTCTATAGGCCGTGTGAAAGCTTTTTACGGCAATTTCGGAATTAATGTCCGGGCCTATGCCTACATCAGGACAATGGGCGGAAAGGGCCTCGGTCAGGTTTCAAAGGATGCCGTTCTGAATGCAAATTATTTATTAAAACGTCTTTCGGGAAACTTTGAGGTTCCTTTCAAACAATTCTGCAAACATGAATTTGTTCTCTCTGGCAGCCGTCAGAAGAAGTTGGGTGTACGGACTCTGGATATGGCGAAACGTCTCCTCGATTTCGGCTATTACCCGCCGACAATCTATTTCCCCTTGATTGTTGATGAGGCAATGATGATTGAACCGACGGAAACAGAATCGAAGGAAACACTTGACGCATTTGCTGATCATCTGATTGAGATCAGCCATGAAGCCGAGAGCCGCCCTCAGATTGTCCAGGAGGCCCCGCACAGCACGGTCTTAAGGAGACTGGATGAGACGCAGGCGGCAAGGCACCCGGTTTTACGCTACAAGAACCCTCTGGACACGGAATGATCCTGTGAGAAACAGGCTGGTACGATGGGATGGAAATGATGATGAAAAAGCGTCTGCTCTGAGGCAGACGCTTTTTTTCAGGAAACGGAAAATACGAACAGGGAAGATTCCAAGATGATACACGGAATCCCATTAGCTCTCTCCGAAAGGTTAGTCCATTTTTCAGTTATGATGCAAGAATCGAATTATAAAATTAATGATATCATTGCTTCTATACAGCTGAACGGCCTCCGGATAATAGGGATGAATCATCCGTTTTCAGTCTTTCTTTACTTTTCCATCCCACTTTTTAAAACCGCCCTGAAGCTGATAAAGATCTTTAAAGCCCAGTCTTTTCAGGATCGCCGCACCTCTTGCGCTCCGGACACCGTTCGCACAATAGAGGTAAATCGGCATGTCGCTGCGAATTTCCGATTTGCGCATCTTCAGCTGAGACAGCGGAATATTCCTGGCGCCAAGAATATGGCCGTTCTTGAATTCATCAGGTTCACGGACATCAATCAGCTGAGCTTTCCGATATCCGGCCCGAAAATCAACTTCGCTTAAAGTTGTAAGATATCTGCGCTGCAAGTATCTTGCCATAAAAGTGTAGGCTAAATAAGCAGCCACCATGACAATTAGTAAAATCCAACCCATATCTACTCTTCCCCCCAACCGATTTCAAGTTCATTATAGCTTTTTGAGACTTATTTTGAAAGCGGACAAAGCATACAAGCTGAGGCGGTGGTGTGTATTTCTCATGAAACTTTGATGTTCTTGTATTTTAAGCGCTGTTATAGTAACATGAAAAGAGCGATAATGGGTGTTTGTTAGGGGGAGACATGATGTCGCCTACTCCAAGTATGGAAGACTATATTGAACGGATTTATTGGCTGATACAAGATAAAGGTTACGCAAGGGTTTCCGATATTGCCGAGGCGCTTGATGTCCATTCTTCTTCGGTGACCAAGATGGTGCAGAAATTGGATAAGGATCAGTATCTTGTCTACGAAAAATATCGGGGATTCATTTTGACGCCGAAGGGCAAAAAGATGGGCAAGCGTCTTGTCTACAGGCATGAGCTTCTTGAAGATTTTCTGAAGCTGATCGGTGTTCATGATGAGAATGTTTATAAGGATGTCGAAGGAATTGAACATCACCTTAGCTGGGACTCGATTGACCGGATCGGTGATGTTGTTCAGTATTTTGAAGAGGATCCGAAACGGGTTGACCAACTGTTTGAAATTAAGGAAAGAAATGAAGAGCTCGACGAGTAAACAAAAAATAAACAGATTTTGAGCAAAAATGGCCGGAAGAACTTACACTTCCGGTCTCTTTTTTTTAATTCCGTCATTTAATGTAATATGGAAAAGGAGGCAAAATCCATGTGGATAGATATCGTATTTTCAGGTGGAGGTGTCAAAGGTTTTGCCTTCGTAGGAGCCCTGGATGTGCTTGAGCAGTCCGGATATCAATTTAAAAGAGCGGCTGGGACGAGTGCCGGAGCAATTGTGGCAGCACTGCTTGCGGCCGGATATTCTTCGGCGGAGATGAAAAGGGTCATGGAACAATTAAATCCGGATCGGCTGCTCGAGGCGCCCGACCGGATTGTTTTTCCATTCTACAAATGGTTCAAAATCTATTTTAAGATGGGACTTTATAGTGGCGATTCCCTCGAAAAGTGGCTGGTGAAACTGCTTTCCGCAAAAGGGATCGCAAATTTTTCAGATCTTCCCGAGGGATCGCTGAAAATTATCGTATCCGATGTGTCTAAGGGAAAAATGGTAGTTTTTCCAGACGATCTGAAGGAATACGGAATGGATCCCGGTTCTTTTTCTGTAGCCAGAGCGGTTCGGATGAGTGCCGGGCTCCCGTTCTTTTTTGAGCCGATTTCATTATTTGACGGAAACGGTGAGCGATCATTAATGGTGGATGGCGGTATTCTGAGTAATTTTCCGCTCTGGATCTTTGATACAGAGAATGAACTGCCTGTTCGTCCGTTCATTGGTTTACAGACTCTCGGCAGGGAACCCTATGCCGAGAGTCCTAGAAAAATAAAGAATGCAGCGGATCTGTTTCACGGATTGTTCACCGCAATGCGCGAGGCACACGATGAAAAAACGATTGAGAAATTGAAGGGGTCAAATATTGTTTTTATTCCTGTAGATAAGGTAAATACAAAAGACTTTCAGATTTCTCGGAGTGAGAGGGAACGGCTTTTCAAGATCGGAGCCGAAGAAACGGGCCGATTTCTGAAAAAGTGGTCGTATTAGCATAGAGATCAACAGAAAAAGAGAGAAGGGCCATCTTCTCTCCTTTTTTGGGTCTCTCGGCTGTCTTTAAACACCATCATCAGAACAGCACCCGTTTCTTCTTTTTGTTCTTTTTCCCGTCAATCACAGTGAGGTGGCCATGATCTTTTGTCGACTGACGGGAAACTTCCCTCAATTTGCGGGATCGGTTCGAGATGACTTTCAGTTTTGACGGATGAATGCCGCGAACCTTTCGGCCCAGCACAGACAGCTTGTGGCGTCTCATAGACTGTTTCGCTGCTTTTCTGTAGCGGGCGCGTTCTCCATTCCCGGATCCGCCTGCAAGACGCCGGAAAAAAAAGAGTCCTGCGGCGGCAACGGCGGCAATAATCAGCAGCTGGATGAGAAGGGCAGTCGAGTTGTTCAGGAAAGAAGCGAGCAAGCCGAAAAGTCCGAGGGCAACGATCAGAAAGAACACAAGGGAATACAGGAACGTTTTCACGGACATTCACCTCCAAAAGATTAAAGCACTTGATGAACAAGCACGTGTTTGTTTTTTTCCATGGCGGCTTCGCTGAGCCGCATCTGTTCGAAAGCCCGGATACCCACCTCTATTTGGTCATCGTCGGGTTCCTTTGTCGTGAGGAGCTGCACCCAGAGCCCCGGATAGCCGAGCCAGCGAAGAACAGGAATGTGGCGTACCTTGTTTGTGAACCTTAGAATCTCGTACGCAAGTCCCAGATCCACCGGTATCAGGATCAGGCGAAAAACAAGGCGAAGCCAGAGCGGGTCGGTCGGAACAAAGAAATAAAGAAATACGCTGATGACCGCTGTAAAGAGAATGAAACTGGATCCGCAGCGGTAGTGAAATCTTGAATGCTTTCTCACATTTTCTACCGTAAGAGCGGCACCGTTCTCAAATGTATTAATTACTTTATGCTCTGCTCCATGATATTGAAACAGCCGCTTCATCATAGGAGTCAGAGAAATGGAATAAACGTAGCCTAAAAGCAGCACAATTTTAAAAAATCCTTCGAGTAAGACCTGCCCGGCACCGCCCCTGATGAAAGGTTCAAAAAAACTCGCTGCAATTGCGGGAGCAAGCGTGAAAACGAATTTTGCAAAGAGAAAGGAGAGAACGCCGATTGCAGTCAGACCGAGAATGGCTCCAAGCCCGTGAGACTTCTTCGGGTTTTCATCCGCAGCATCTGCCCCTTCAGCAGTATCCGGATCTTTCTCATAAACCCCGGAAGCGTAGTTCAAGTGTTTTGTTCCGATTGCACTCGCTTCAAAAATAGCGAAAATGCCACGCACAAAAGGGATTTTCTTGAAAAGTATCAGTGACGGATATTCTTTTTTTGGACATTCAAAAAAAGTTATCGAATGGTCTGTTCTGCGAACGGCGGTGACAGTCGTATATTTTCCACCCATCATTACACCTTCAATAACCGCCTGACCGCCGTATCCAGGAAGACTTTTTGCCATGATCATGATCAGCCCGATTCTAAAAATTAATGGAGAAGGCAAGCATTTTACCTCTACTAATAATATTCTACCCGAATTGGCTTAAAACCTCTAGGTTGGCGGCCCATTTTCAAAAATAGTTTTGCACATTAAACCGGCGTCCTATACAAGTTTTATCATTTTATCGTGTACTTGGGCTCATGAACGCCCATTCTCTGGGCATAATAAAAAACTAAAGCAGACTAATGAGGGGATTTAAGATGGCAAGACGGATAAAAAAAACGAAAAAAGAGAAGACAGAGAAAAACAACAACAAAAAAAATCTGGGAAAATCAATTGGGCGAGCTTCCGTAATTGGTGTTTTCGGCGGACTGATCTGGAGTTCTGCTGCGCTTGTCTGTCAGTTACTGAATTTCTCAAAAGTCGGTCCTTCTCTTCTCTTTGCCCCTCTTCCTTTAGGATCCTGGAAAAATCATCTTTACGGACAGTTTTTAGCGATTGCCTGCATTGGTTTGATCTCGATTGCTTTCGCTCTTCTCTATCAGCTTACACTCAGCAGGTTCAAAACGATCTGGGTAGGCATCGTTTCCGGAATTTTTCTTTGGACGATCGTCTTTTTTGCGGCGCAGCCCTTACTTCCGGGCCTCCCACCGCTTAAAAAAATCGGCTGGAACACACTGACGACCACGCTGTGTCTCTATGTATTATATGGACTTTTTATCGGTTATTCGATTGCTTTTGAAATTGAGGAAAATTCAAACTCCGAGAACTACTCAAATGAATAGCGCTGTGGTAAAATGTTTAAAGTGGCTTCGGCTCAGCCGGCTTGTTAACGCCGGTTGAACGCGTGTTTCCGCAATTATATGAATAACGTCAAGCATCGGGGATTCCCGTCTTGTGTCACGTGGGGCGCAATTTAAAAGGAGGAAGACGATGGTTTCAGTCAATGATTTTCGTACAGGTTTAACAATTGAGGTCGATGGGGATATACTATCCGTCATTGAATTTCAACATGTAAAGCCGGGGAAGGGAGCGGCTTTTGTACGTTCCAAGCTAAGAAATCTTCGGACGGGAGCGATTCAGGAAAAAACGTTCCGCGGAGGAGAAAAGGTAAATGCCGCCCGGATTGACAACCGCAAGATGCAGTTCCTGTATTCAAGCGGCTCAGCTTATACTTTTATGGATATGGAGACTTTTGAACAGCTGGATCTGGATGCGAGCCAGATTAAAGAACAGCTGAACTTCCTTAAAGAAAACATGGAAGTCAATATCCAGTCCTATCAGGGTGAAACGCTCGGCGTCGCTCTACCGAATACGGTTGTACTGGAAGTGGCGTCGACGGAGCCCGGTATCAAAGGCGATACGGCTTCAGGCGGTTCGAAACCTGCAACTATGGAAACGGGATACGTGGTCAGTGTTCCATTTTTTGTCAATGAAGGAGACAAACTTGTCATTGACACACGCTCGGGTCTCTATGTCTCCCGTGCCTGATTTAATAAAGATAGGTAAGCATCTTCTTCGGAGGATGCTTATTTTTTTTGCTTTTCAAGGGGAGGGAGGGATAAAGCATATTGCCTGCAGGCTCGCATATATTTGGAAAAGGAGCTCGGCCGATTATCGGGAAACGCCGGATGACGCTCAAACAGTGACAGGCTTACCATTCTAGAAGTCAAAAGCAGGTGGTCCGCAATGAAACAAGTTTTGTCTTTTTTACCTGAATCTTTTCAAAAAGTGATTCTGGAGATGCCCGAAGAGGAGAAGAAGAACCTTGAAGAGATCCGATGCAGAACCGGCCGGCCGCTGGAACTGATTGTGTCCGGCGCGATCCGGACGGCTCCGGACGGTGAAATGCCGGTTTTTCAGCCGGAACAAGCGAGAGAAATGCTTCAGAAAATAGGAAAATATTCGCTTTATGCATTGGAAGAAGAGCTGAGGCGCGGTTTCATTACGGTTCAGGGCGGCCACAGAATAGGGCTTGCGGGACACGTAATCACAGAAAACGGGCATGTTCTGCGCCTTCGTGATGTGACATTTTTCAATATCCGGCTTGCAAAGCAAAAGATAGGGGCCGCACTTCCGCTTGTCCCCTATCTTTATTGGAGCGGACACTGGAAGAGTTCACTGATCGTCGGAGCGCCCCAGACCGGGAAAACAACACTGCTTCGTGATCTGGCGCGGATGATCAGCGAGGGTATCTCTGAAAGATATATAGCCGCACAAAAAACCGGAATTGTGGATGAACGCTCGGAAATCGCAGGATGTGTTGCAGGCATTCCTCAGAACAGGCTTGGAGATCGGACGGATGTTCTTGATGCCTGCCCGAAGGCTGAAGGCATGATGATGATGATCCGATCCATGAGTCCGGATGTTTTGATCGTCGATGAAATTGGACGGAAAAATGATACAGAGGCGTTGTTCGAAGCGATGAATGCAGGTGTGACCGTTATGGCCACTGCTCACGGTTCGACACTCGAACAATTGAGCGGGAGGCCGTCCCTCAGGCCATTGATTGACTCGAAGCTTTTTGAAAGGTACATCATCCTCTCGAGGCTCAAGAGAACTGGGAAATCAGGCTGCAGATTTACAGTTTATGATAAACTCGGCAGATCGATCGTGTCAGCGGAGGAAAGATGGGAATGATTCATATTCTTGGAGCATGCATGATTCTGTTTGCATCGACGGCATCAGGGATGCTGATTGCCCGAAAATACCGCAATCGTCCGAGAGAGATAAGACAATGGCGTTCTGCGCTGCAATCCATAGAAGCGGAAATCGTATATGGCCGCGTGCCGATTGAAGAGCTGGCCGGTCACCTCTCCAGCCAACTCCCCAAGCCGGTTGCTTCATTTTTCTACCGGCTCCAAAAGAAAATGAGGACAGACAGTCCAACCCTTCAGAAGGCCTGGGAGGAGAGCGTTGAACAATTTTGGCCGGAGACTTCACTAAAAAAAGCGGAGAAAGAAATTCTTCTTCAATTCGGAGTGACATTAGGCACTCAGGATACGGAAAACCAAAAGAAACATATTCAACTAGCGCTGGCCCATCTCGAGCGAGAAGAGTCGGAAGCACGGAATGCTCAAGCGGCCAACGAGAAATTGATGAGAAATTTAGGCTTTCTGGCCGGGTTACTGCTTGTGCTTCTTTTCATTTGAATAAAATGGCGGATTTCACCTGCAGGAGAGGAGGGGCCTTATGCCACTGGACGTCAACACAATTTTTCAGATTGCCGGCATCGGCATCATTGTCGCCATGATCCAGACGGTTCTTAAACAGATGGGTAAAGACGACTGGGCACAGTGGGTCACGCTGATCGGGTTCGTTGTAATTCTTTACATGGCTGCCACTCTGATCGGCAATCTGTTCGACAAAATAAAAAATGTGTTTCTTTTCATGTAGAGAAGGACAAGGCGATGGATATTCTGCAAATCGTCGGTTTGGGATTGGCGGTCACATTTCTCGTACTCATCCTGAAGGAAAGAAATCCTGTTTTCGCTCTTTTGCTGTCCATGATTGCCGGCATCATCATTTTTATCATGCTTGTCGATCAGATTCAGCTCATTTTGAATATGCTCAGCAAAATGGCGGAAACCGCCCATTTGAATAACGTTTACGTGGCTACCATTCTGAAAATCATCGGCATTGCTTATATCTCGGATTTTGGCGCGGAGATCGCCAAGGATGCAGGGCAGGGCGCTTTGGCCGGCAAGATTGAACTGGCCGGGAAGGTCGTCATTCTGGTCATGGCGATTCCGATAATGACATCGATTGTTGAGACCGTAATGAATCTTATGCCGCAAGTGGGGGGAGGGTAATGCTGAAAAAACGGGAAAAGGCTTTTTTTGGGAAGCTGCTGCTGAGCGTTTTTGCTGCGCTCTGTGTTTTGTTGCAGGGAGTTCCTGTTTTCGCTGTTCAGCCGGAAGACACGCCGCAAAAATGGTCGGACACTCAGCTGAACAAAATCGACACGGGACAGATCGAAACGTACTGGAACAAAGTGGTGAATGATTATCACGGATTTCTCCCTGAAAGCGATCCTGATTTTAAGAGTTTTATCCGTTCGAACAAACAGGGATTTGTGAACAAGCTGTTTGATGGATTACTTCATTTTTTCCTGAATGAGCTTCTTGTCAATAGCAAACTGCTTGGTACACTGATTCTGCTTTCTATTTTTTCCACTCTGCTTCAGGCAATCCAGTCCGCTTTTGAGAACAAAACGGTATCAAAGGTGGCCTATATGGTTGTCACCTTGGTTTTGCTGATTCTGCTGCTCAACAGTTTCAAAGTGGCAATCGGCTACATTACAGGGACGGTTAGCGCGATGAGCCAGTTCCTTATTGCTCTTATTCCTCTGATCTTTGCACTGACAGCTGCCGCAGGAGGGGCCGCCACAGTTACCTTATTTCATCCTCTGATCATCTTTCTAGTTAACGCCGCAGGCTGGCTGGTTTCCAAATTTGTCCTGCCGCTGCTGTTTATGTCCGCCTTGCTAGGTATTGTCAGCACTTTATCGGACCATTATAAATTAACCAAACTTGGCGATTTCATGAAAAATGTTGCCGTGTTCACGCTTGCCGCATTTTTTGCCGTCTTTCTAGGAGTCATGTCCGTTCAGGGAGCGGCTACGGCAATCTCCGACGGTCTGATGGTCAAATCGGCCAAATTTTTTACAGGCAACTTTATTCCTGTCGTCGGACGCATGTTTACTGAGGCTGCGGACACGGTGATCGGAGCCTCCGTCCTGTTAAAAAACACAATCGGCATTGCCGGTCTGCTGATCCTGTTCTGCATCACAGTTTTTCCGCTTCTTAAAGTCCTGTCTCTCGCTTTTATTTACAACGTTGCCGCGGCGGTTCTTCAGCCTCTCGGAGGGGGACCGGTCATTGACTGCCTCGGCATCATGGCGAAAAGCATGCTCTATCTGTTTTCAGCGCTTGCCATCGTGTCGCTCATGTTCTTTCTTGCCCTGACTATTATCATAACTTCAGGAAATCTTTCTTTGATGGTTCGTTAGGGGGGCATCAATGAATTATCTCGGAGAGTGGGTCTCGCAGCTGGTCCTGATCGTTCTTTTTGCCGTGATTCTGGAGCTCCTGCTCCCGGCCCGCAGTTTCCAGAGATACGTGAAGTTCGTGGTCGGGCTGGTTCTGATCGTGGCGCTTATGGATCCGGTTATCCGTCTGTTTCAGCTGGATCCTGTCGATCTCATCCGCGGGTTGAAGACCGGCCAAGGAAACGTTCAGATACAAAATGAAACAGTTGGACAAAAAAAAGAGATAGAAAGCTCGCAAACGGCATATATTCAAGAACAAGTAGCTGTCCAAATGAAGGATCTTGTGAAGGAGGAGTTGAATCAGCAGTACGGAATGAGCATCAAGGATCTGGCATTATCCGCGAAGCAAGGAGGCAAGCAGGGCCTGCTGCTTCAGAACGTCACAGTGGTCCTTGAAAAGACGGGAAATCCGGGCAATACCTCACCCCCCTCGGTCCAGGCTGTCCGGCCCGTTAAGGAAGTGTCCATCAGAGTGGGCCGGCAAACGCCTGATCAGGGACCTTCAAAGGGAAACACTCAGATCGAGAAGATTCGCTCCTTCCTTGCCGGACGGTGGGAGATTGATAAAAATCTCATCACACTTCACATGGAAGGAGGAGGTTCAGTTCCGTGAAGCACTGGATGATGAAACTGAAAGAGTGGCTTGACAGTGAACGGAGCGGAAACGGCAAACGTGTGAAAACACAGAAAGAGATGCTTATCAGACTGGGGATCATTGCCGTGATCGGGATTGCCCTTCTTGCAGGCAGCAAGATTTTATCCGGAAATCAGGGAACGAATAAAGCGGCCGGCAGCCCGGTGTTTAACAGCCAGGATGCAAAAAGCTTATCGGAAATAAAATCAAATCTCAGTCAGGCCACCTTGACTCCAATTGAAAAATATGAATCTTACGTTGACCAAAATCTGAAAGACATTCTGCAGCAGATCCAAGGTGTTTCAGATGTTTCCGTAATGGTGACATTTTCTTCGACAGAGAAAAAAATATACCAGAATAACGTCAGAACGCAGGACAACCAGACAAAAGAGACCGATCAAAAAGGAGGAACGCGCCAGGTTAACGACCATAGTCAGGACAGCCAAGTCGTTATGGTAGACAAAAACGGAGTCAAGGAACCCGTGGTTATCGGACAAGAACAGCCGACTGTCCGCGGCGTGATTGTCGTGGCCCGCGGCGCGGATCAGCCGGCTACTCAAGTAAGAATCATGGATGCCGTTGCGACGGTTCTGGACATACCTTCTTATAAAGTCAAGGTCTTGCAAAAAAGTGAATGAGGAGGCAGTTTAAATATGTTGAAGAAACAAACTATTTGGTTGCTGACCATGCTCAGTTTAATCGTTGTACTCTCAGTCTATGCGCTGACCTCTCCCGGCCAGCCGTCCAACAGTGCTTCTCCAGGCGTGGCAACTCCTTCAAAACAAGTGACAGCAGGGAAAGGCCAGCCGTCCGCATCTGTGAGTGCTGTTGACAATAAGTTGGCTGAGATCGAGCTTCAGAAAGCGGATGAAAGAAATCAGCAGGAGCAGAAATATCAAAGCGTCATCGCGTCGGGAAAAAGCTCCCCGTCTGACGTCAGCGCGGCTTATGACGCGATAAAATCGATGAACACACTGGCAAATAATGAAATGATGCTTGAAGATGTCATTCAAGCGAAGGGATTTAAAAATGCTGTCGTCAAAACAAGCGGAGACCAGGTTCAGATTTTTGTTGAGGAAAACAAGCTGACTGATCAACAGGCAAACGCGATGATCAGGCTTGCCGACCAGTATCTTGGTTCGGGAAGGGTAGTCAGTGTCAGTTACGCATTGGGTCAAAAAAAGTAAGAAAATGAATGAATTTGAAGATTTTTTGAACAGAATTAGGTACAATAGAGACTGTTGCGGACGGACGCAGCAGTTTTCTTTTGAAAAAAAGAGAGTCATTATTTAATATTATTACCGCTTGATTTTATCAGTCCTCCGCACGGTTCGAGCAATAAATGAGGATATGATATAATTAAACGAAAGCGGTTGGGACAAGGGAGTGCTGAATTTGTTAAGTATTGAAGATATCAAGGCTTTAATGAAGGAGATGGATGCATCTTCAATCAGCGAGTTGAAATTTGAGTCGGAGGACACAAAGATTACTTTGCGGAAAATTGTTGCGGCTTCAGGAAAACCGGCTGTGCAGCCGGTTTTGCAGGCCGCTTTGGCGCCTCAGGTTCAGCCGGCGGTCGTTTCAGAGACCGTTCCGGCCCGTGAAGCGGCAAGCGGGCAGGATTCCGATCTTTCGCTTCACAAAATTACGGCTCCGATGGTCGGTACATTTTATTCTGCATCCTCTCCCGATGCGGAGCCTTTTGTCAGAAAGGGCTCCAAGATCGACAAAACAACGGTCGTCTGTATCGTTGAGGCGATGAAACTTTTCAATGAAATCGAAGCGGAAGTTAATGGCACCATTGTCGATGTACTTGCCGAAGACGGCCAGCTTGTTGAATATGGCCAGCCGTTATTCCTGGTTAAGGAAGATTAAGGAGCCGTCGTTCATGATAAAAAAAGTTCTTGTAGCAAACAGAGGAGAAATTGCGGTTAGGATTATCCGCGCTTGCAAAGAATTGAATATAGAAACAGTTGCCATTTACTCACAGGCAGATAAAGAAGCGCTTCATGTGCAGCTGGCTGATGAAGCTTACTGTATCGGGCCAAATGCAGCGAAAGACAGCTATTTAAACTTTACAAACATCATCAGTGTCGCTTCGCTGACGGGCTGTGACGCGATTCATCCGGGATACGGATTCCTTGCGGAAAATGCCGACTTTGCTGAAATGTGCGAGGAGTGCAAGCTGATCTTTATCGGTCCCCCTGCCGAAGCGATCAGTAAGATGGGTATCAAGGATGTGGCCAAACAGACCATGAAAAACGCCGGTGTCCCTGTGGTACCCGGTTCAAACGGTGTGATTGCCGGCGTCGAAGAGGGTGTGAAAATAGCCGGCGATATTGGTTATCCGGTGCTGATCAAAGCGACGGCAGGAGGCGGAGGAAAAGGTATCCGTGTTGCTCAGAACGAGCAGGAACTGCGTCACGGGATTGCAATTACTCAGCAGGAAGCCGATACGTCTTTCGGTAATCCCGGAGTTTATATTGAAAAATATATTGAAGACTTTCGTCATGTTGAAATCCAGATACTTGCGGACAAGCAAGGCCATACAATTCACCTGGGAGAACGCGACTGTACCGTGCAAAGACGTCTGCAGAAGCTTCTGGAAGAGTCCCCTTCACCGGCGCTGACGGAAAAGAAGCGGCAGGAAATGGGAGAGGCTGCGGTAAAGGCTGCTATGGCCGTTCATTATACCGGAGCAGGGACCATTGAGTTTATCTATGAGCCGGACGGTTCCTTTTATTTCATGGAAATGAACACGCGTATTCAGGTCGAGCATGGCGTTACGGAATTTGTTACAGGCGTAGATCTCATCAAAGAACAGATCAGAATTGCTTCCGGAGAGGCGCTCTCCGTTAAACAGGCAGATATTCATTTAACCGGACATGCGATCGAATGCAGGATCAATGCGGAGAACCCGGAGAAAAACTTTATGCCGTCTTCAGGACGCGTGGAAACTTATCTTCCGCCGGGCGGACCCGGAGTTCGGATTGACTCAGCTGTTTATCAAGGCTATTTTATTCCGCCCTACTATGATTCAATGGTAGCGAAGGTGATCACATACGGCAAAACTCGGGATGACGCGATCGCAATCATGAAACGTGCCCTTGGAGAATATGTCATTGAGGGAATTGACACTACGGTTCCCTTTCATTTGCGCCTTTTGAATCATCCTGTTTTTACGAGCGGCAAATTCAATACGAAGTTTCTTAAAAAATATCCTCTGAACGAGCAAAGTTAACTATGGAGGTGTGAACATATGTCTGAAAACGAAAATCGGCCGGTCGAAGTCGAGGAACAACAGGACGATCTGGGCAAGATTGAAATTTCTCCTGAAGTCATCGAAGTCATTGCGGGTCTTGCAGCGGTTGAAGTTGTCGGTGTCAGCGATATGCACGGAAATTTTGCTGCCGGCGTCGTTGAAAAACTCGGCGGAAGAAATTATCGCAAGGGCGTTAAGGTGGATCTGACGGACGAAGGCATCGTCATTGATGTTCAGCTGGCCATGAATTACGGCGTATCGATTCCTGAAGTGGCAGAAAAGGTTCAGGAAAATATCGCTCAGACATTGAAACGTATGACAGCGCTGGACATCCATGAGATCAAGATTCACGTCGTCGGTATTCGTTTTGATCAGAAGGACAAGAAAATGCCCGAAGACTATTGAGAAGCAAAGGGGAGAAGCGGAAGGGGCCCTTTGCTTCTTTCCGTATTGTGAAGGAGAATCTGCGGCGGGGCCTTGTGCACGAAAAGATGCTGAGAAAGCCTGACCGGTGTGAAGACACTTGCGGATCCCCAATTAACGGTCTGATAAAATGACCGTTTATGCTATGATGAAGCTAATAGAACACAGAGAGGGAGTAAGGGATGAATCGAAGACAGGCAAGGGAAATGGCGCTCCAGGCACTGTTTCAAATCACGCTGAGTGATACGGACAGGGAAACAGCAATTGAGGCTGTTAAAACAGACAGCAAGCCGGTCGACCCGTTTGTTGACCGCCTGCTGAATGAAACGGTTGCTCATGAGAAAGAAATAGACCGGCTCATCGGCAAACATCTCGTCCATTGGTCATTTGATCGTATTGGGAACATTGACAAAACAATTTTACGTCTTGCGGTCTGCGAAATGCTTTACTTTGACGATGTTCCAAAGACAGTGACTATAAATGAGGCTATTGAACTTTGCAAAAAATACAGCGATGAAGAGACCCGAAGATTTGTAAACGGGGTATTGTCCGGCATTTCCAAGGAAATATGAGGGGGACATGAAGCACAAAAATAACTTCCGATAAACGTCATACCACGGATGCGGTTTGGCGACAAAAACTGCATCTGTACAGTTCCCGTTATTCCCGGTTTTTTAAAATCACGTTTTCGGCGCGGCTTTTTTACCGAAGCGAGATCATCGGCAGAATTTTTTTGGAATTGAGCCGAATGGAACAATTTTTCTCTATTTTTAACAACTTCATTAGCGATCCCAGAGAGGCGGCATGGTAATATGACGGCACAACTGATTGATGGAAAAGGCATCGCAGGTGCAAAGCGGCTTGCGATGAAAGCGACGGTTGAAAAGTTGAAATCTGAAGGCATGGTTCCCGGACTGGCAGTTATCCTTGTCGGAGAAAACCCGGCGTCCCAGTCATATGTGAAGGGAAAAATCAGAGACTGCAAGGAAGTCGGAATTTATTCAGAACTTGTTCGATTTCCGGAATCGGTTTCAGAGGCGGAATTGCTTGACGAAATCAGGAAACTGAATGAAAAGGATTCGATTCACGGTATTCTTGTCCAATTACCGCTCCCGAAACAAATATCGGAGCGGAAAGTCATTCAGACCATCAGCCCGGCCAAGGATGTTGACGGTTTTCATCCGATCAGTCTGGGCAAAATGATGACTGGTCAGGACAGCTTCGTGCCCTGCACACCGGCGGGCATTATTGAAATGCTTCAGGCAGTGAACGTGCAAATTGCCGGAAAACACGTCGTCATTGTCGGGAGGAGCAATATCGTCGGCAAACCGGCCTCTCTGCTTTTCCTTAACCACAATGCGACCGTGACCATCTGTCATTCAAAGACGACGCCTCTTGCCCAGTACACGAAACAAGCGGATGTTCTTGTGGTTGCGGTCGGGCATGCGGGCCTGATCAGCGCAGAAGATATTAAGCCGGGAGCTGTAGTGATTGATGTTGGCATGAATCGTAATGCCGCTGGCAGACTTGTCGGGGATGTTGAATTTGAAGAAGCCAAGGAGAAAGCAAGCTTCATAACGCCCGTTCCCGGAGGTGTTGGGCCGATGACCCGTGTTATGCTGCTGGAAAATACCCTGAAGGCTGCGCGGAACTTTTTCATGGAACGGGAACCCCATGCTAAGTGACCGCTATATCAGCGTCACCAGACTGACGCGCTATATTAAACAATTGATGGAATCAGACGGCGAGCTGCAGGACGTATGGCTGAAGGGTGAAATTTCGAATTTTAAAAGACATTCACGCGGACACCTGTACATGACCATTAAAGATAAAACCGCCCGTATACGCGCTGTGATGTTTGCCGGCAACGCAAAAAATCTGGCCTTTGAGCCTGAGGACGGAATGAAAGTGCTTGTTCAGGGCTCGATTTCTCTCTATGAGCCCTATGGAGAATATCAAATCTATATTAGAGAAATGGAACAGGGTGGGCTTGGGCGGCTCTTTCTGGCCTTTGAAGCTTTGAAAAAAAAGCTTGAGGCGCTCGGTATGTTTGACCCGTCACGGAAGAAGCCGCTGCCTGAGGTTCCCTATGAAATCGGCATTGTCACGTCACCAACCGGGGCTGTAATAAGAGATCTGTTCACAACAATCAAGCGAAGATTTCCTGCGGCCAGACTTACCGTTTTTCCCGTGCTTGTTCAGGGAGCTGATGCCGCCCCGTCTATAGCCGCAGCCATTCGGCAGGCCAACAGAATGAAAGATCTCAACGTCCTTATTGTCGGACGCGGTGGAGGTTCGATAGAGGATCTTTGGGCTTTCAATGAAGAAATCGTCGCAGAAGCGATTTTTCAGTCGCGGCTTCCGGTCATCTCTGCCGTCGGTCACGAAACCGATTTTACCATAGCGGATTTTGTAGCGGACAGACGTGCACCCACGCCGACTGCGGCAGGCGAGTTTGTCGTTCCGGACAGGCAGGAACTCGGGAGGCGTATTGATAATTTATCCGGCAGGCTGGAGAAATCCGTGGAAGCGAGACTGGTTCGGGAAACAGACCGTTTAAACCAGATCATGCAGGCCTATGCTTTTAAATATCCGGGACAGCTGATTCTTCAGAAAGAACAGGAGCGGGATCAAATGACCGAGCATCTGCGGAAAGCAATGATGCGGCTTCTGAATGGCAAAGGGGATCAGCTTGTTCTGGCGGATCGGCTGCTGAGCAATAATCGACCGGCTGCCATGCTCGACCGTTCCCGAAAATTGCTTCAGGAACATTCAAGGCACCTGATCCAGTCTTTTAATCGTTTTCTCAAAGAAAAAAACGCGGGTTTTGAACGGATGGTTTTGCAGCTGAATGCGCTCAGCCCGCTCAGGATTATGGCGCGCGGATATAATCTAGCGTATAATCAGCATGAACAATTGGTTAAATCAGTCGAAGAGGTCTCGCCCGGAGATCCGTTAACTGTTCAGATGCATGACGGCATAATAGATTGTCAGATTTGGGGAATTGAGGAGGCGAAAGAAAGTGAACGAAGCAAGTGAGACGGATAAGAACGCTGTGCCGACTTTCGAAGAAGCAATGACAAAACTGGAAATGATTGTCCGGCAGCTTGAAGAAAATGACGTTCCTCTTGAAAAAGCGATCGACTTGTTTCAGGAAGGCATGTCGCTTTCCAAACTTTGCCATGAAAAACTAGAAATTGTCGGAAAGAAAATGGATCAGCTGATTGACAGCAGCGGCGAAGCCCGTCCGTTCTCTGTTCAGGGAGATGATAAGGAATGACCTTGCAGCTGGACGCCTATATGCATGAAAAAAAAGCCTGGATTGACAGTCAGCTTCCGCTTTTCTTACAGGAGACGTCCATTCCCGGCAAACTGAAAGAGTCCATGCTTTATTCACTGATGGCGGGGGGAAAACGTATCCGCCCGATTCTTCTTTTTGCAGCCCTGAACACCTTGGGAGAAAGTGAAGACAAAGGGCTTTCAACAGCGATTGCACTGGAGATGGTGCATACGTACTCCTTGATTCATGATGATTTGCCGGCGATGGATAATGATGACTTGAGACGGGGGAAACCGACCAATCATAAAATGTTCGGAGAGGCGACAGCTATACTGGCAGGAGACGGCCTGCTGACCTTTGCCTTTCAGATCATAGCTTCGGATCCCGCACTTGATGGAGATATCAAGAGCAGACTGGTCGCCTTGCTTGCCAGTGCTGCAGGGCCTGAGGGGATGGTCGGCGGCCAGGAAGATGATCTGGAAGCTGAAGAGAAAGTTCTGACTTTAGAGCAGCTGATGTCAGTTCACAGGCGGAAGACAGGAAGGCTTGTAGGATTTCCTTTGGAAGCGGCGGCTGTGATCGCACGCGCAACGGAACAGCAGACGCATTCTTTGACCGGGTATGCCGATCACCTTGGTCTCGCCTTTCAAATCGGCGATGATATTCTTGACATTATAGGAAATGAAGAAGAACTGGGCAAGCCGGTCGGAAGCGATCTCAACAATCATAAAAATACATATGTCAGCCTGCTCGAACTTGAAGGGGCAAAGAAAAAAATGGCCGACCATGTTGACCGGGCAGTCGTGTTTTTACGCAAATCCGGTTTTGAAAATAGTTTGCTTGCCCAAATTGCCGCATTTATTTTAAACCGAACCTTCTGAACACAAAACAAACTTGAAGTTTGTTTGAGAAAATGATAAATATATGTTAAAATTATAAATGTATAAGATGCAGGTGGTACAGTATTCTAGTCGCTCTAATCTGTTTGAAGACGGGGCTAAAAATCCGTCAAAGGGCACATCGATGAAGTTCCTGGGGTCGGCTTAAGGCGCCCAGCTTTGGGTTGGCTCTGGGAGTAAAGAGCGTAGGGCGATCCGCAACGGCATGTGGGCGAAGACCCTGCGCTCGTGGAGACACGTAACGTTGTTTGCTTTTTTAGCAATATAATTATGTGGAAAACCTGTCTCGTTAGTACTCATTGTAGAAAAGCGAACAGCGTAGCCTGCCTTGAGTGGAAAAGAGGGGATAGGAGCAACACACAACTTGTAATGCTTGGCCGGCGTTATAAGTGAGTGCTTCCTTGAAATCAATTCTGCAAAAGAGGATAGAACAGAGTATTAAGAGTGTTTGAGGAAATCTCCTAGACTGTTTGCACCATGCAACATTTGAAAAGGATTAGAGTGCGGTCTGAGTGGCGTTCCAGTTCGGTGTTTGGTGACAGCACCGGCTGAGTTGTAAAAGGAAACTGCCTGAATGGCAACATCGGGTGACTTGGCGGGAAAACCTACTGGACCTAAGCCGCAATGTTTACTTTTCAAATGGCCTCCTGCTTTACATAAACTGATAAAGTACTGAATAGGATTGTTAATGAATGAAAAGCGAAATTAAAAACTCTTTAAAATGGGCTTTGCCCTTAGCCGTTATCACGCTCGTGCTAGCGGCTATTTTTTCAATTATTGCAACCGCTGTACTAAGTCGTGTTGGTGTTATCGGCGGGATAACGGTTATATTAGCCATTATCTTGATCGCATTGTTTTTTGATATTGTTGGCGTCGCCGCCACGGCCTCAAGTGAAACCCCCTTTCACTCGATGGCTTCGAAAGGGCTGAGTGGAGCCAAATATGCGGTTTGGCTGACGAAAAATGCTGATCGTGTCAACACATTTTGTACTGATGTGATTGGTGATATCAATGCGATTCTGAGCGGGACGGCTGTTTCCGTAGTAGTGACTGAAATGGTTATTCTTCTTTCGGACACGAATAAAAAGCTGAATGAATACGTCATATCTGTTGTGCTTACATGCATTGTAGCGGCACTGACTGTTTTCGTTAAGGCGCTAGGGAAAACTTTTGCGATCAACAATGCGACGAAAATTATATACAATGCCGGCTATGTGATTTACTTTGCAGAAAATCACCTTCATATCCCAATCATGAGCTTTATGAACAATAAGAAACATGGCAGGGCAAGAAAAAGAAAGGATAAAAAAGGTGTGTGATGAATCATGGATGTGACATCTATAAAAAACCCGAAATTCTTAAAAAAAATGTCAGTTGCACAAATGAATGGTCTCGCGGAAGACATACGATCCTTCCTGATTCATAAACTTTCCAAGACGGGCGGGCATCTTGCGCCTAATCTGGGTGTCGTCGAATTGACGCTGGCTCTTCACCGTGTGTTCAACAGCCCTAAAGACAAATTGATCTGGGATGTCGGTCATCAATCCTATGTGCATAAAATTTTGACCGGAAGAGGAGATAATTTTGACACGCTGAGGCAATATAAAGGCCTTTCCGGCTTCCCAAAACGGAACGAGAGCAAACACGACGTCTGGGAAACAGGTCACAGTTCTACGTCACTTTCCGCGGCCCTCGGCATGGCTGTGGCCAGAGATTTGAAAAAGGAGCACTTCGATGTTATTGCGATCATCGGTGACGGCGCGCTGACCGGCGGCATGGCTCTGGAAGCGCTGAACGATATTGGCCATCAAAAAAGAGATTTGATCATTGTATTAAACGACAATGAAATGTCGATTGCACCGAATGTCGGCGCACTGCATAACATGCTTAACCGTATGAGATCCGCTCAAAAGTACAACCGTGCAAAAGAGGATATAGAGTATTTGATGAAAAAAATACCTGCTTTTGGCGGGAAGCTTGCCTCTGTTGCAGAAAGAGTAAAGGACCGACTAAAATATATGCTTGTTTCCGGTGTTTTTTTTGAAGAACTGGGGATCACATATCTTGGTCCTGTAGACGGCCATAATATAAGCGCGTTGATTGATAATTTAAATTTTGCCAAAAAAAGGAAGGGCCCGGTTCTGATTCATGTTCTGACACAGAAAGGAAAAGGCTATAAGCCGGCGGAAATGGATGCAGTAGGTACCTGGCACGGGCCGGGTCCTTATAAGATTGAATCGGGTGCTTTTATCAAGCCTGTAACATCGGCCCCCTCATACAGCAAGGTTGTCAACGACACACTTCAGGATCTTGCGCGAACGGATGACCGTATCGTTGTCATCACGCCGGCGATGGTTGTTGGCTCGAAGCTGGAAGGATTTGCCAAAGAATTTCCCGACCGGCTTTTTGATGTCGGAATAGCGGAGCAGCACGCGGCCACATTTGCCGCGGGACTAGCGACTCAGAATATGAAGCCTGTCCTGTCCATATATTCGACGTTTATGCAGCGTGCGTATGATCAGATCATCCACGATATATGCAGGCAGAATTTGAATGTGTTCATTGCCGTCGACCGGGCGGGACTGGTTGGGGCTGATGGAGAGACCCATCAGGGAGTCTTTGACGTCGGGTTCCTTCGATGCCTGCCGAATATCGTCATTATGATGGGCAAAGATGAAAATGAATTGCGTAATATGGTTTATACGGCAATTAAATATGACGACGGTCCGATCGCTGTTCGTTATCCGCGCGGAAATGGTCTCGGTGTATCTGTCGATGAAAAACCGTCGGAGATTCCGATTGGAAAGTGGGAACTGCTCAAAGGAGGATCAGACATCTGTATTTTGTCTTTTGGCCCATTGCTCCAGGTGGCGCTTGAATCAGCGAAAAAATTACAGTCCGAAGGGATCCAGGTTTCTGTTGTCAATGCCCGTTTTCTGAAGCCGCTGGACAGCGAAATGTTAAATAAATTGATAGCACGCAGGCTGCCGATTCTGACACTTGAGGAAAGTGCCCTTGCCGGGGGATTCGGTTCGAGTGTCATGGAGTTCTACCATGACCACGGCTGTAATGATGTGGCAATCAAATGCATGGGAATACCTGACCGGTTTATTGAACACGGGAGTGTCAGGGAACTGCTTGAAGAACTTGGCCTGACAAGCGATCACGTCTGCACCCTCGCGAAACAGATGCTCAAGGATCGAAAGGCTGACGGGAGCGGACGGCAGAGGGTTTCTTCATAATGAAAGACAAAGAACGCGTGGATGTCCTGCTGGTCAGGAAAGGATTGTTTGATTCCCGGGAAAAAGCGCAGCGCGCGGTGATGGCCGGCATGGTTTATATAGGCAATCAGCGTGTCGACAAGCCCGGCAGTAAAATCGATGTTGAGGTATCTTTGAACGTAAAAGGCGACCCTATGCCTTATGTTGGACGCGGCGGTTTTAAGCTGGAAAAGGCGCTGAAAATTTTTCCGATCACTGTCAGCGGTAAACTGATGCTGGATATAGGAGCTTCAACCGGCGGATTTACCGATTGTGCGCTTCAGAACGGTGCGGCTAAAGTGTATGCCCTGGATGTCGGCTACAATCAGCTTGCATGGAAGCTTCGAAATGATGCCCGGGTTGTCGTTATGGAGAAGACCAATTTCCGTTACTGCACGCCTGCTGATTTTTCTGAAGGGACACCCGATTTCGCGACGATTGATGTTTCTTTTATCTCTCTGAAAAAAATCCTTCCTCCGCTTAAAAACATTGTGCTTCAGGGCAGCGATATTATTGCGCTTATCAAGCCGCAGTTTGAAGCCGGAAGAAACGAAGTTGGGAAAAAAGGAGTTGTTCATGATCCGAACGTCCATGAGCGTGTCCTGAGCGATCTTTTGCAATTTGCTGCGCAAACCGGGTTCAGTGTCCTCGGACTCGATTACTCGCCGATAACGGGGGGAGACGGCAATATTGAATTTCTTGCTCACTTGAACTCAGACGCGGGAAAAGCAGAAAACAAACTTGCCGTTCCTGTCCAGGAAGTTGTCGAACGCGCACACCGGGCGTTTTCTAAATCTGGTCAGTAAAAAAGAGCAATCAGATTGCTCTTTTTTTATATCCAAAGTTGATCATTGACGAAAAGGTGGAAACAGGAGAAAATAGATACAGAACCTATGTTCGATGGTAAGAAAGGAGTTATGGCGATGCTTCTTGAACTGCAGATTCTGAACTTTGCCATTATCGAAAAGCTGAAAATCACATTCGAAAGCGGTCTGACCGTTTTCACGGGAGAAACCGGTGCCGGGAAGTCGATCATTATTGACGCGATCGGTTTGCTTGCGGGCGGACGTGGCTCCTCTGAGTATGTCCGTCACGGAACGAAAAAAGCGGAAATCGAGGGCTTATTTGAAATTAATGATCACCATGAAGTGCTGCCGCTTCTTGAGGATCTGGGAATCGATAAGAATGAAGACATGATTATTTTAAAGAGAGAAATTTCCGGGAGGGGGAAAAGCATCTGCAGGGTGAATGGCAAACTAGTTACCCTTGCCTCTCTTCATGAAATTGGCCAAAAATTGATTGACATACACGGCCAGCATGAGCATCAGCTTTTGCTTGACCCCGAACGCCATCTTCCGCTGATTGATCAGTTTGGCGGAGACAAGATCGCGGGCCTATTGTCGGCCTATCGGGAGGAATACCAGACGACCGCGGAACTGGCCGGGCAGTGCGCGAAGTTTAATAAAAATGAAAAGCAGATCGCGCAGCGTCTCGATCTCCTTCAATTTCAGATCAAAGAAATCGGAAACGCACAATTAAAACAAGGTGAAGAGGAAACGCTTCTCGAAGAAAAACGAAAGCTCGTTAATTTCGAAAAGGTTTTTCAGGCTCTGAAAACAAGCTATGAAGCGCTGGGCGGGGAAGATAAGGGCCTTGACTGGCTCAGGCGCGCTGCAGGAGAGCTTCAATCGGTTCAGGATCTGGACAAAGGGCTGAAAGATTTTTATGAATCAGTCTCCAATTGTTATTACGTCATTGAAGAACAGTCCTCTTCGATCCGGAATTATCTGGAAAGAATGGAGTATACTCCCGACCGGCTTGACGAAATCGAGCTTAGATTAAATGATATCCATCTGCTCAAGCGGAAATACGGTGCAAATATCGGGGAAATTCTGGATTATTATGAGAAAATTAAAAAGGAATATGATGATCTGACTCATCGGGATGAAAAGTATGATGAACTTAATAAAACGTTTCTCAGTCATCTGGATAAACTGAGGAGGAAGGCGCTGACCGTATCAGCGGTGCGAAAAAAAACGATTGTTCAGCTGACACAGTCCGTTAATCGTGAGCTTAAGGATTTATATATGGAACATGCCCTGTTTGATGTCCGGCTGAAGCAGCAAGACGCTCTGGAGTCGTTTGGGAGCTATCAGGCGGATGGTATTGATAAAGCCGAATTTTATATCACGACAAATCCTGGGGAGCCATTAAAGCCGCTTGCGAGAGTCGCATCGGGAGGAGAACTTTCACGGATCATGCTGGCGATTAAATCCAATTTTAAACAAGTCATCGGTTTGACGTCGATCATTTTTGATGAGGTCGATACCGGTGTGAGCGGTCGTGTTGCCCAGGCCATGGCGGAAAAAATTTACAGCCTTTCAAAATCCTCCCAGGTTTTCTGTATTACTCATCTGCCTCAAGTTGCCGCTATGGCAGATCACCATTTGCATATCTCAAAAAAGGTGACGGAAAACAACCGAACGAAAACCATTGTAAAAAAACTGACTGATCAGGAAAAAGTCAGCGAGATTGGGCGGATGATTTCAGGCACAGAAATAACGGATCTGACAAAAAAACACGCCAAAGAATTACTGAAAATGGCTGAAAAAGTGAAAATGTAAGTTGGAACAGCTATCCTGTTATGGAATCAATACTTGATTCACAATGCTCATAAATCTTCTCCGCGCAGGTCATTTTAAATAATGCACCGCAAGACAGGAGTGCGTATGGAGCGAGGAGAGTGAGTCATGAGACATAGAAAATGGTTCGGAATGCTGACCGGATTTGTTCTTCTCGGCTTTCTGGTTGGGCTGTGCAGTATGAAGGCCGTGCAGATCGTCGACAAATCCAAACTGGATCAAACGGGGGCATTACGCTTTCATGCTCAGCCGGCAAGCGGATCGCCGATTGCCATGGAGAATCGTAAATTAGGAGCTGCTTCTGTTTATCAGAGGCAAGATGGGGAGAATATAGAGCGTACATCCTTCTTCAGTCGGCAACTTCAAAAAGCGGATGCCCGGATCCGGCCTGATCTTCTCTTGGTCCCTGGAGGAGAGTCTATAGGGGTAAAACTGAATACACGCGGGGTTCTGGTTGTCGGCTATCATCTTGTGGACAGTGCAGAAGGACAGGCGTCACCTGGTGAATCTGCCGGGATTCATGTTGGGGACGTCATCACTAAAATAAATGGCAGACAAATGATTTCGATCAGAGACGTCCGGCAGATGATCACGGACTCTCAAGGAGGAGCGCCCGTCAGGCTGACTATTCTCCGTCAGCAGACGCTACTTGATAAAAGGCTTGTTCCTGTCATGGACAGAAATGATCGGCATTATCAGCTTGGCCTGTATATCCGTGATTCGGCATCAGGTATAGGGACGATGACTTTTTACGACCCGAAGACATCATCGTACGGTGCACTTGGGCATGTCATTTCCGACAGGGATACCGGACAGCCGATCCGGATCAGGGAAGGCAGCATTGTGCGTTCTACCGTTCAGGCCATTGAAAAAGGAGCAGAAGGAAAACCGGGAGAAAAAATTGCCTATTTTCCAGATAATGCCTCAAGCATCGGATCTGTTGATAAAAACACGCCGTTCGGTATCTACGGTCATCTTCGCGGAAATTACGAAACGCGTTCGGTGGCAGAACGAAAAGCCATCCCGATTGCGCTGGCCGATCAGGTTAAAGAAGGGCCTGCCCAAATTCTGACCGTACTTGACGGCAATAAAGTTCAGGCATTTGACATCAGAATTCTGAATTCGGTTCCGCAAAAATATCCGGCGACAAAAGGGCTGGTCATTAAAATAACTGATCCTCGTCTTCTGAAGGCCACAGGAGGCATTATTCAGGGAATGAGCGGCAGCCCGATCATACAGGATGGAAAATTAGTGGGCGCGGTCACTCACGTTTTTGTCAGTGATCCAACAAGCGGTTACGGTGTGCATATTGAATGGATGCTTCAAGAGGCGGGATTGGCCGTTTCCCAGAAAAATCAATTGAGACAAGCGGCAGGTTAACAAATTAAATCGCAGAGATTTTTTAAGTTCTATCAGAAAAAAGGTATATCGAGCTGAAAAACTGTACGACAAAGCACTGTCGGCATCTGTCGAAAAGGAACGAATACTGTAGAAAAAAACGGAAAAATGAAAAAAATGCAAGATAAAAATAGATGAATCAAATTAAGAAATAAAAGGAAAGTTTTCCCCCTTGTCGAAAAATTATATGGAGAACATTGATGAGGGGGATTACTATTGCAAAAAATCAAAGTATGTCTGACTGACGATAATCAGGAATTAATACGGTTGATTAACGAATATTTAACGTCTCAGGATGACATTGAGGTGATCGGAACAGCGAAGAACGGCCAGGAATGCCTGGAAATGCTGAAAACTGTAATTCCGGATGTACTCTTATTAGATATTATCATGCCTCATCTTGACGGTCTTGGCGTTTTGGAGCAGATTCATGCTAACCCGGCGCTTCCCAAGCCCAGCATTATCATGCTGACTGCGTTCGGCCAGGAAGATGTGACTAAAAAGGCTGTGGAGCTGGGTGTTTCTTATTTTATTTTGAAACCGTTTGATATGGCCAATTTAGCAAGCAATATCCGTCAGGTTGCCGGAAAGAAAGAGATGGATCCCGTATTTTCAGGCAGAGTGCCCGCTCCTTCAATTCCGAGCAGACCCCACGACTTAAATGCGAGCATTACCAGTATCATCCATGAAATTGGTGTGCCTGCTCATATCAAAGGGTATATGTATCTCCGGGAAGCTATATCTATGGTTTACAATGACATAGAACTGCTTGGATCAATAACAAAGGTGCTTTATCCTGACATTGCCAAGAAATATAAAACGACGTCAAGCCGTGTAGAAAGGGCCATTCGCCATGCCATAGAGGTTGCGTGGAGCCGGGGAAACGTAGAAGCTATTTCTTCCTTGTTTGGCTACACGATATCGATCTCAAAAGCAAAACCAACGAACAGCGAATTCATCGCCATGGTTGCTGACAAGCTCAGGATTGAGAACCGGGCGGATGAAGTCGAACGCAGCGGCGTTTTTCACTGAAATGAAGGGATTTTTTCAAAAAGGATATTGTTGGAATCCACACCCGATTAACCAACAAACATCGGAATTTTCCACCACCAAACCCACAAATATTTCTTCCTTATTCATATGAACACCTTCAATTTATTGGATTGAGAAATTCAGTAAAAAGGAGGTGTTTTATATTTGAAGGACTCCGATTTCTATATTGAAAATTTCATGTTGTATTGCACGTCAAAAAACCTTTCCAAAAAAACATTGATGTCTTATGAGCAAGCTATTAAATTGTTTTTTATTTACATGCACAATGAATTTCAGATTGACGAAGTCGCAAAAGTTGAAAAAATACACATTCAAAAGTATATCCAATATCTGAAACAGCGTGGGAAATATACGGCTGTAAGCAATCCTGAGTCAGAGAAGATTAATCATCCCATCAACAGGACAGATTATAAAAAAGAATTGTCAATTACAACCATTTCAAATTATGTGCGTGATCTGAAAGTTTTTTTTAATTATTTGTTTCACGAAGAAGAAGTGTTGATCAAGAATCCAATCAAAAAAATACCGAATATCAAATCTGAGCGAAAAGTCAAACGACTCATTTCAGATGATGATTTTATTAATGTCATGAAGCAATTCGATGTGACGACATTTCATGGTTATCGTAATTACACAGTTTGTCTCCTGATATTTGATACTGGTATTCGAATTGGAGAAGCTTTAAATGTTATGGTTCGTGATCTAGATTTTAAGCATAAGTCGTTGCTTATTACGAATCCAAAAAACAAAAAGCAAAGATATGTTTTCTTTTCACTTGAAATGTTACGGAACTTGAAACACTGGATTAAATTTTGGGATCGTTATTCAGATAGTGAATGGCTATTTCCAACAATCAGGGGAACGAAACTTGAAGAACGTAATTTTGAATATGCTCTTCGCCAAGCGGGGAAAAGGGCAAATGTCGATGTTCATCCTCATCTTCTAAGAAATAATTATGCGAAACGCTATTTGTTAAATGGAGGAGACTTAGCATCTTTGTCTCAATTACTCGGACACAGTTCCACAGAAGTAACCAAATCAGCATATTTAGACTTTACCAACGAAGAAATCGGACAAATTTATCAACGCTATTCGCCATTGAGTAACTTAACGAAAAAATTGAGATAAGGAAGCGACCATCAATTATGTCAGCAATCAACGCACTTGAATTAAAAGAAGAAACTCAAGAAAAATCTTATCGTCTTTTTGTCGAAGCAAAACTCTGTGGATTTGTTGATACAAAATCGAATGACAAGGATAATGCCATTGCTGATGTAACCGCACTAAGCAACGTTGAAACAACATTGAAAAACACTAAGGGAAAAGCATTACCAATCGATATTGCTGATTGGGACATTGATGTTAAAGGTATTGCAAGTCCAGAAGACGGAGAAATGGAGGAGGTACATTTGATGACCTATCAAGAGGCATACAGAGGAGAGCAGCCATTTAGAGCCAATCTGCCGCAACATATCGTTGACAAGCTCAAAGCAGAACAGAAACGGCTCTACGATCTGGCTGAAGCACATCCAGACACACACTTTCATGAGTCTCGGTTAAATGGGTTTGAAAAAGCACTATCTATTCTAGGCATTTACCTGCCTTATGAGGAGGATGAAAACAAATGAGCATAATTCATCTAACAAACGAAGAAAAACTTGTCGTGAATAGTGAAGTCCAGTTGAGAGGAAAGAACATCTTAGTTGCCTATGTCCTGGCAATCATCTTTGGAACACTCGGCATTCATCGTTATTATCTTGGAAGAAAAGGATCAGCCAGTGCCATGCTTGTTTTAGGTATTCTTGGTTATCTAACTGTACTCTTTCTGATTGGATACCTCTTCCTTGCCATAACGGTTGTTTGGACGTTTGTAGATTTGTTTCTAATACCTGGCATAGTCGGAAAATATAACAAGAAGATAGAAACAGATGTCCAAAAAGAAGTTCTTGCAAAGCGAGTATAAGATAACAATCATTCATAAACAGCTATATAAATGAACAAAAAAGAAAACCACCTTTGCCGAGGTGATTTTCTTGTAACTGAATATACGGTTATTTTCCTAATAGCCATAGTCTAGCATACGTAAAAAAATACGTCAATGCTTAGGCTTGTTCAGTTACGCTCAAATTTTGATGAAGATGGAGCGTACAATATGAAAACACGAACAAAACAGAGAACGATCATTGAACACAGCCAATTTAGGCAGATGCTAAGTTATCATACATGCTACACTAATAAATCAGAGCAGCAAGACATTAAAAACTCACTTAAAGGTGAAATTATGGCTGCTTATGAGGATAAATGGCAGAGATTAGCCGATGGGACACGTTCGGCAATTGACGAATTATGCTTTATGGCTACTGAAAAGGGCTTTTGTTACGCTTCAAAAGGCTATTTAACACGTCATAATATCAGCAAAAGGACACTTGATAGAGCAATTAATTTTCTTTCTAATAAGGGGTTGATTTATATAGCTTACCGGCGCAGAGGATGCCTGAATCTAACTGGGAAGCCCGTTTTCTTATTCATTTCACACCCATATTTTGAGTATTGGACTTCCTTCTTGTCGCTTAATGTCGTTGATAATGACGTTGCAAATGTCGTTACTGGAAACTCGCAAACAGTAAGTCTATCAATTGATTCAGCCGACGATCCGTTTTCTACCTCTTTTTCACCTAGAAGTCTATCAAAAGAATCTGTAAAAGATCGTAGCGAGAATGATGAAACTCCTACTGATTCTGACTTGGATTACTTGCCACAATACATTGATAAAGAATTTGGAACTATCTACAAAGTTCATTTTGGTCTGAATGTTGCACGTATAAACCAATTATGGAAAATTCTTCACCAGCAAGCATATAAAGCTAATATCGAGCCTGAGAATGTATCACAGGCGGGAATATGGTCACTCAAGCAACTAATAGGGCAGATGAAGATTAAGAAAGTCAAAAATATATATGCATACTATACGCAGATTGTTAAGGATAAATGCCATGATATATTCTTAGATGAGTGTGAAAACGAATATGGTGCTGACTTCAGCAAATTAGCATTTGAAATACCACACTGATTAATTTTAAATGCTCAGGATTAGCCACATTTAACGCAAATTAATTTTAGGTACAATCTATCGAAAACACAGCAAGCCTTTTATATGGCTTTATATGGGCTTTATAATCAATAGATAAAATTTACCATAAATTCAGAATGGATTATAATTTAGTAAAAGGAGTCTGATTAAAATGGGCTGGCGATATCGGCGAAGCGTTAAAATATTTCCTGGACTAACCTTAAACTTCGGCAAAAAATCACATTCATGGACGGTTGGAGGTAAAGCAGCACGGACTACAATAAATCCTGTTACCAAAAAGGTTACTCAGTCTTATAGTACACCTGTTAAAGGGCTATATTGGAGCAAACAATACTCAACTAAGCCAAAAGAAGGTCAGGTTCACGATGCCGCTGCGTTTAATCAGCAAAATAAAAGCTCAATTGTGGCTGTATTTGAGTTAATTGGTGCGCTTATAAGCCTCGGATGGCAACTCTTGAAGGTTGGAATTGTACTATTTATTCTGATTTGGATTGTTAGAGTATTGTTTTTCTAAATAGTAATGGTGGGGTTCCCGTTTTCAAATGGAAATTGGGTAGATCGCCTTTTTCAAAAGGAGTTGCAAATAATTGTCTGATTTTGTTATAAAATGGCAGGAAAATCAAAATTAATGTCAAACTAATAGGAGTAAAGATATAAATAGATTATCCTATTGGGGGAATTTTGTATGAAGGCTCAAGGCGCAAAAGACAGTTTATCAGCTGTAATCTGGATTTTTTATCTTATTGCATTAGGTTGTATTGTTTTCGGAATTGTTACTGCTTATTATTATCCCGATCAGCAGAAGGATTTACTTGGTAATCCTACCGGATCAATTTTTAATCATGTTGTTGGTGGGGATGCTTACAATTATATAATCATGGGATTAAGAGGGTTGGTATGGATTGTAATAGGATTCATTTCCGCAATCATTGGTAGTACATGTGCAATAATACGGGGAGTTCACAAATCAGATACAAAGCCGAAAAAAGAAATAACGATTCAAGATACTACGCCAATAGAGCAAGAAAAAGCAGCAGAACAATAAGTAAAATAACTCTCACAGAGAGTGCTTGAAAATTTGTCATAGGGGATGATTTCAAGGTTCTTTTAAAGAACAGCGGAATCGTTCCCAGATTTGGGAAGCATCAAATTTGCTGGGTATGCAATGCATACAGCCCCTTTCACGGCGAAGAATTGCGCTGCCAGGCCATGATGTTGTCAGTGTCAATATCAGGTCAAAATAATCCAAAGTTGCATAGTGAAACTTTGAAAGTTCAACCGCCAACTTTGGCGATATTAAATACGCCCAAAGTTGGACATAAGAAATTGTATTATTTTGTTATAAAATGGTAGAAAAATCCATATTTAATGTACAATTATTAGGAGTAAAGATACAGATAATTTATACTGGGGGAGTTTATTTTGAGTGAAGAGGTACATAAAAATCATAAGTTATTATGGATTATTATGACCATTATCGCTGTCTTTATAGGTGCAGGGGGTGGTGGAGGATATTATTTTTACCATCAACATCAAGTGGCAGTCGCTAAAGCAAAGTTAATTGATCAAGAAAACAAATACGACGAGAATTTTAGAACTGCTCTTTCCGATATATATTCATCATATCAATACGCTAAACCAATTACTGATAAATATATTAGTGCTTGGGGCTATTATCTCATAAATGGATCTTACTGGAGTAAAACAGATAATATGCCTGAATTGGTATTAGATGTTAATGGCCTTTTTGGTTATGTTAAGGACGATAATAAATCAGTTTTGCAATCACTAGATGATTTTAATAACAATGTACATCAAGATATGTCTAATTTGAGTGCCCCACCTGAGTTGTTTAAGAGTATTACTGATAGATTAAATAATCTATATGGCGATTATCAAACATTATACTCTTTAGCGTCTGCACCTGATTCTAGCGGTTCTCTTTCAAGTTATAAGAATCAATGTGATGAAATAACAAGTAAAATTGAAACAGAATATAACGAAATTAATGCTTCAATTCCTAAAGTACCAAGAAAATAATTTTCATTTCTACGGCACTCTTTCAGGGAGTGCTTTTAAATTACTCGATTTCAACATCTTCACCAAAGATTCCTTTGATGTGATCCTCAAAATGTGTATGTATTTCCTTGAATTTAGCGTCAAATTCTTCCTGACTGATTATTCCTTTATCCATCAATAGATAAAACATGGCCGTGATTCGTTCATAATTCAACACAGACTCAGTGCCTAATTCAGTAATGATTTCATCGTTTGATCTTGGCATGTGTTCATCTATATATTTACCATATTCGACAAGATTTATTAGATAACCTTTAAAATATTATTTGGTATGGAAAAACATCATTGAACCATTATTTATTTAAAACAATATTCAAATTTTATTTTGTGTTACAGTTGATGAGAGATATGCTATCATAACTGCGGAGGTAATGAAATGTTAAAACAAATTATCGGATTAGCAGAGAAGATAATGATTTCTTTGGTTGTAAAAATAGGTGCTGACTATCTTGAAAAAAATAATTTAAAATTTATTAAACTTATCCCCAAATGGTTTTTTGTTTTATTAGGATATATAGCAATAGCCTACATGATATTTTCAATAATTTCTTTTTTATATAAATTTGTTATTAATAAAATGCGCTCATATTTTGATTCACTTCAAGAAGATAATTTATTCGTAGGGTCCATTAATGATAATAGATTCTATGAGTATCTTCTTTATTTTAATTACAGCGGAATCTTTTGGGAATTGTATTATAATTTTAATAGTATGGAAATTGGCGATATTACAGCGCTTTGTCCAAATTGTGGTATAGAATTAACTGAAACTCTGACATATTTACATAAATATCAATTTAATTGTGAGAAAGGACATAGCTTTAAAACTTCAAATTATAGTTTGTTTACCTTAAAACAAAAGATGTTGAGAATATTAGTTAACAAATTAAAAACAGATGATACAAAGGATATCAGAATTAAGAAAAACCCAACTTTCCTGAAATTTTATTAACTCATCAATTCTAGTATGATATCTAATACTAAAAGGAGAAGATAATTATGAATACTGATTGGAGCGTGCTTAACAATCAACAACTTGGATCGTTCGGCGAGGCATTAGCTAGACTTGAATTTTTGTCATATGGTTATTATGTTTACAACAATGAAGTAGATGATCATGGTATAGATTTTATTGTTTGTAAAGATGGAAAGTATTTTGATATTCAAGTTAAATCGTTTAGAAAACCAATTAAAAATGGAACCTCGAATTATGTACTAATCAAGAAAAAATATTTTAATAATACTAAGGAAAATTTATATGTATATCTATTGTATTTTGTACGTGGTGAATCACCGAGACATTTCATGATTCCTGCAAAAGCGTTTCAAGATGAAAATGATTTGATACGAAATAGAAAAGATTATCCTGAGCCTGAGTTTGGATTAAATATATCTAAGAAAAATATGCCTTTGCTTGAACCATTTGAAATATTGAATGGAATAAGGTTATGAGAGTTAGAATTAAACTTAATTCCAATATTAGAAAAATCAAAAGGGGCTTTAGAGACAGGTTCTTTTTGCATTCATATGAAATAATCGTTTTATTTATGAACGGGAATGTGAAGCATAGAGAGTGAGGGGAGGAGTTTTGAAATTGTTCTCCGACAAACAGTTCTGGAAATGGTTAATTTTATGGATTTTACTGATCGTTGTTTTGATAGTGTTAATCTATTTACCGTTCCATCAATTAAACCCAATACAAAAAGTTATTGGTTCAATAATAGGCTCAATGATCAGCGCAGGTGCCGCTCTATTTGTTTTCTATAGACAAAATGAGAGACAGAGAAAGCAAGATGAAGAGAAAAAGAATAAAGAGATAATCGAAAAGGAAAAAAGACAAAGTTTATATGTCAAAAGGATAAATTACATTAAAGAACAAATAGGTGAGGAAGCTCAAAGTATAGCTATTTATATTCGCTTAATAAGAAATAGAGACGAAAAAAATTTTGATCATATTCGGGATAATAAAAAGATCATTGATAGTTATATCGAAGAGTTGGATAAGTTTAATCAAAATATGCTAATAATTAATCAATTAGATGAATATATGGAAATGATTAGGTATTTAAGAGATTGGGAAAGGGAAACTAATATTAATCAGTCATTACATAGATTGGATCTGTTAGAACAAAATTTTTTTCATTTAGCAGACAAGTTTATTGATAATAAGTTTCATTAGTCAGATGGAGGATGCCGAAGTACCATCATAACATATTTGTGGAACTAATAAGAGACCGGCGCATAACCGATCTCTTAATCTATCATTTGTTCACATAATTGTCACAATTAAAAGTGTTGACTTTAATCTATAAAGCTAGTAATATAATATTGAAACCAAAAAATCGAGATAAGTCTAGTCTTTTCTCGTTAACTACTATCTATTTATTTTTGATATGGGTTCTGGCATTCCTTACAAGTACATGATACAGGAGGTGATGCGAATGGTCAAGGGGAATTAGAAACTTTGTTTGAATTTTTTTGATGGCACAACATTCGCGGTGAAGAAAATACATAGGAGAATCAATCAATGGAAGAGGGAATGACAACTGAATACCGATCAGCTTAAAGAAGGGAAGACATATAAAAATTATAAAGAAATGTGTGATGTGCTAGGGGAAAATGTGAAAGATGGAAATTCTAAGAAGTCCCAATTACTAGAGTGGAAGGATTACTTTGATTATGAAAAAGATGGCCGAAAATTCACTATAACTAAAATACATAAAGATCCCAAGGCGCATAAGAAACGAGAAGTTTTACATATAAAACTTATTGAGGAATTGATTCTTGATTTTCTAGTTAGTGGTAAGCATGAAGGCGAAAAGTTCATATCAAGAATGGATCTTATGCTTTTTCTTCATTTGATTAAAGATGAGTATAGGGGATTAAAACCAAAGAGAGGGAAACTATCAGAGGCAAGTAAAATCCCAAAAGAATACATAAATGACTTTTATCAATCAACACATAATTTATTAAAAAGAAATATTGAAACGGCATTAAACGATTTAAAAAATCGCTCTTTAATTTTTTGGCAAGATGCAATTGCTGTTTGTTACTTAAAACGAAACAAAGATAAGCTAATCAATAAAAAGAGAAGGTACACAGATCAATACGGAGATACCATCGAGGATGGTTGGGAAACTGTAGTTGATTCATGGTTTGATATTCGAGAAGCAACTAAGGAAGAATATGGTTACATATCCGATGCAGAAAGGAAGGTTATGAAGGAATTAGGGTTTAAAACAAAAACAGGAATATTTCTTTCTGGTCAATATGTGAAATTTCGATGTAAAGTAAACGATCTGCTGTATCAGGAACATAATATAGTTTATTACTTTCCGGCATATAGGATATTGTTTTCACAGGATATAGAAGATATGGAAGAATATTTGGAAGACATTGAGTCGTACTTTTTAATGCCAGAAGAAGAAGAAGAAAAGCAATTACAATTAAACCAGAATACAGTTGAGCGGATTAAGAAGAGTATCAAAAGAAAGTTTCAAAATAAAAATGATCCACTTAGACAAGATGAAAAATACCTGATATTTAATGATCAATTAATTAATTATCTGATAGATGATAAGAAAAATACATACATAAGATATGAAGTTAATCACCTTCCAAAACATACAAGAAAAAAGTTGGACAATAACTCGACTAATAATAAGTAAAGTATATATATTATTCTCCCAGTTAATGTCCAAAATAAACACGGAATTGATTGTGTTACATAATTTTAGATAAAAAAAATACACAGACTTGGCTTTTGCGTAGCAAAAACAAGGATGTGAGCAAGCGGCTTTTGGAACAAAAGGTGCGCGGTAGGCACTTGAAGACACATACATAGAATATATAAATCAAAAATTAGAGGAGATTAATACATATGGGAAAAGTTGTAAGCAGAGTTGAAGAGAGAAAGAATGTTGAGGTTGAAGCCCAGAAAAACACAAAGCAGGTTTACATTAATTCGTTTGAGGCAGCGGATATTTATGCTAATGAATTATTTGGCAAAAAGTTAAAAGAAGAGTATTTGGGCTGTTTTCCTTATTCTCTGGAATTAATCAAACTTAGAAAACTTCGTATCAAAGTAAAAGTTGATAAGGATAATGGTAAAGAAAGAACGGATGACCTAATCAATGTGAAGTTTAAGTGGACTATTGATGATGGTGACAAACTCAAGGAAATATACGAGAGTAAAAAACAAGAAACAGAAGATCGAATTAAAGAATTAGAGCTATCGAAAACAAGTGAAAAAATTCTGAAGTCAGAAAAAGAATTATTATCCTATTTTGAAAATGTATTGAAGAAGGTTGATGACAATTTTGAAGGAATGAACGCATCAGATTTGAGAAAATATCTTTATGAAAATGGTTTCACTATTGGAAGAAAGCATTATGTCCACTATAAACGATCAGCGGCAAAGAGCAGGACAGGACAATGCTTATTCATCAATGATAAATTTGTTAAACCAATGATTGACTGGTCAAGAATGAATCTTTCCTTTGTCGAAGGTCAAGAGATTGATCTGGCTAGGCTGTTGAGCGCTGAATGTCTGGTCAGCACGAGCATTGAAAAAACAATCAAAATTGATCCTCATCATATTTTAATTATTGATGATTTACCTGATACGCTGAACACTATGGCAAATGTAGTTGAAATGAAAAATGGCAGTTTGACGGTTGATCGCAGAACGACGGACATTGAAAGTTGTCTGACCGATGGGGAAGCACTTCTCGATGCTGGAAAGTTTGAAGATGGACAGAGCATGATGCTTCTCAGACAACATATGTTTAAAGCAGCGGCATTTGCAACTAATTTACAGACATTCTTCGAAGACATTTACAAAAAAAGAGAAATGGTTATTCCCTATGATGAATGGGAAACTGAGAATATGTTTCATGAAACGATCCCTGTCAAAAACATTGAAATGGTTGTCACACCAAGTTGCTGTAAGTTCTTGAGGTTCGCTTATCTCAAGGAAAGTAAAAAGGAAATGTGGCATTACTGGGTTAATCTCGTGGATAAGAATGAACATCAGATTTTTGGAGTATGTAAGCATGAGAAGCCAAGTAAGCTAGGCTATGATACGGGTAATCATATATTGCAACAGACAAGTTACCAGATGATTAACAGCATGAAGATGAAGTCTGAAGATATGGATGACATTCTGAAATATGAATTAAATTATATCGACAAATTAAAGAATGATAGTAATACTTTTTTGAAGTATCTCGAAGAAACAAAGAATGATGTTAACTCTAATGAAATGATTGTTAATATTTGCAACAGAAATTTAAATTTTATTTGCACAGATATTTTCCGTAAGTTTAAAGCGAAACAAATACACAACTATGTGAAAAATGTGAGAAGAGGAAAAGTAAAGTTGCATGGAGATTACTGTGTACTTTTCGGAAATTGTTTATCATATCTCTTTGCGACAGTAGATGAGTTGCCGGAAGATGAATTAATCGGCAATCAGATTTATACAAAGTTGTTTGATGATGGTAAGGAACTTGTCGGCTTCCGGAATCCTAACACTTCGCCAAGTAACATTTTAGTCGCAAGAAATACTTATAAGAAAAGAATTAATCGTTATTTTGAATTGTCTCCAAATGTTGTTTGTGTGAATACCCGGCAGTTTCCAATACAAAGAATTTTGTCAGGGTCGGACTACGATAGTGACAGTATTGTTCTTTTTGACAATGATTGCCTTCTTAATGTTGCACATCGAACTTGGAAGAAAGAAGAATATCCTGTTTGTGTCAATGGAATAACAGATGGAGAGCCAAGAAAGTATAGATTGATAACCGATGATATGTTTAAAATTGACAATCAATTGAGCGTCAGTCAGTATTTAATCGGTCAGATTGTTAACGCTGGTCAGCTTGTCATGAGTAAATATTGGGATCTCGGAGGAAAAGGCAAAGGGTTAAATGATGGAATTGCCATTGCAACAATTCTAAGTGAGGTGGCAATTGATCTGGCGAAGAAATATTATAATATTGATTTTGGCACCGAGATCAAGAAACTAAAAAAATTAAGCGGATTCGGACATGAGCTACCTATATTCTGGAAATACAGAGGCAAGAAGAATAGCAAGAAAGATACATACAACGATGAAATAAAATGTCCGATGAATTTCCTTGAAAAAAAATTGGATGAGATTAAGAACGCTGAAAAGAAAATGAACATTGATTTGTTTGACTTGGTTGATTCGATGAGTGTTAGAAATTCGAACAACCAGCAAATTAGCCGATTAGAAGAAATTATGGATGACCAGAACAAGAAAATCAATGAATTGAAAAGCGAAATTGAAGGAAAAAGCGATGATGATGAAGAAACAATTGAAAACAAAGAAAAGCAGATGAGAATTATTAATGGTAATTTGAAGAAGATTAGTCGGATGAAAATTGCAAAGGAAACGATGATTAACATACTTAAAAGAGCGAGTGATGGTGAGTTAGACGCTAGGGTATCAGTGCTTAATGCGATTTATAAGAATGATAAGGAAACGTTTATAGAATGTTTTAATGAAAAAGTTCCGCAAACTAAAATTTTATAATGATTATAAACTGAAAATATCGTATTAATTGAATGTGGCAAGTATTCCTATATGGATATGATATTTTTATTTAATTTTTAAAATCAAATACATAAACTGAAAAAATAAATGATATCGGGCGATAGTCCCGATTTTTTTATAGACAGGAGATGAAGAAGATGAAGCATGAAGAAATTGATCAATTGTATATGAAGAAGAGAAGAAAAAAAATAACAAATAATCAATGTGCTGAAGCATGTGGGTGTACGGCATCAATGATTAGTTATTATTTTAATCACAAACATAAAATGTCAGAGCCAAAACAGGACAAATTAAAAAAATTTATTGAAGAATATCCGGAATATGCCATTTTTAAAGTGGCAGTTAAGAGTAAGGACTAATGGACTTGTCGTTTATGCGAGTAGCGACGTTAAATAATTATTCGCCCTGCGATTTTAAACTTCCTCCAAAGTTTAATTTCATGGTCGGCAGACGGTTTAATTACCTCGACTGCGATCCTTCCGACCATCCATTATAAATAAAAGGGCATCGCGCTTCGACAAGACGTTAATTTTTATTAATTTCTTGCGTATGTATAATCTCCATAATGTATTTTGACATGCAGTTAGCCGCTGCGTGTCTTTTATTTTTGAGTTATATAGATGTTTTGAATGACTGAAAGGGATTCAAAAGGATGGAAAAAGAAAAGATATTTAGTATCAAGGATTACAAAGAAAAGAAATTAAGTAATTTTATTGGGGAATTAATTGATAAAGAACCAGTGGTTGCCATGGAATGTGGAGATGGCACTTGGATTCACCGTTTTTTGCCAATGCAAGAAGTCCTTTATTGTAAAAAAGAAATTGAAGAAAATGGTGCTGTAGGTTACACGGACAAGGAAGGCGACACGCATAGCATTATTGATGTTTATGTAGCTTGTGGTAGTAGATTTGTTAGCATAATTCATGATGAAAAGGGGACTGATTAATACATGTATGATGATCGAGATAAAGATGTCAGGAATTATCGTAAAGCCATCTATTATGATGGCATTCACCGCTATGAAAATGGTGAGAGGGAGAAGTCATTAAGTGAATTAACTTTAAGAGAATTTGACCACATTTGTTATGGTGCATGTTACTCGGCAAATAAGCAATTGTTGTCCGCGATCATGCCAAGGCTTAAAGAAATCGAAGAAAAAGAATCTACACTTTTTAAAATGATTGATAATCTGTTGGAAGACAATCGTGAAATTTACAAACAGCTTGAAGGCGTTAAGGCAAAGCTGACCGGCGGAATTGAAAAAAGATAAGGAGTGAACAGCATGGATGAAAAGACAAATGAAAAGTTGGCAAAGGTAAAAAACACAGTGGTTAACAATGTGAGTCATACGACAAAAAATAATAATCTAACTCATTATCGAAACAATGACAAGATAAGATGGACAGAGTTAAGACTTAAGTATCTAGATTCGCTTCTTCAGATCAATATCGAAAAATCGAACATTAACGTTGATGAAGATATTAATAAACTTATTAATAAATTGAATGAGTCATTGATTGATGAAAAATGAGCCGCGGGATTGTTGTCACGCTGGAATTTAGAATACATAAGCCCAGGAATGTGTCAATGATGAGTGTTTATGACTCATTATGCGAAGTTGTCCCTAATCGAATATTAATTCAAATGATTGATACATATGAGATTAAAATAAAATTCAGATTGACGCGTGGGCAAAATTTGAATTTTATTTATCATAGCATTGTAGATTGTTTGATCGGAAAATATCGGATAAAAATATTGTAATAAGGATGATATGGCTATGGCTGTTAAGGCAAAGAGTAAAAAAAGTAATAAGAAAGATGACACTGAATATTTTGTGATGTTGAATGTGAGAGGGCAACTTATTCCAACATACCTGACTAAAGATAAAATTGTTGGGGATGTTTATAAACTCAGCGAGGACACATATGTTTATGAAAAAGATCGCGAAGGTGATATTAAACAGATTCTCGATCTTGTAGCATTGGATGAAAAGATCGAACCAGTTTCACTGACAACACTTGCTGAACAAGTTGAAGCTGATGATGAATTTGAAAAAACTGTAGATAAGCTGTTGAAAAATTCAAGGATAAGATAAGTGATGGAAAAGTTAAAGAGAATGATAAGTGATCAAAGGTTGTCAGCGTTTGAATGGACAAAGTTTGTGATGGTGCAAAGTTGCGAAGTCGGATTCTTTGCGATGATTTTCGCAGCGCAATTTTTAAAATGAAGCAAGGCGGAGTAAAAGGAGATTAAACCTGAAACAGTTTCAAAAATGATGATGATGAAAAAGAGGAGAATGATAAAAATGATTTATTGTGTTGATGAAAGTGGAATTGTGGCAAGGGTAAGAATTGGAATGGAAATGGTTGGCGAATATCAAAGAAGTCGTAAAAGATTACAGTTTAGGCGAAATTGAAGGAATTAAAAAGAATGATAAGATTTATTGTTGCTGGAATAATCTTATGAGACGTACATATTTAAGCGATAAATATAAGAATTGGGAACGGTACAAAGGTTGTACAGTAGCACAGGAATGGCATACATACAGCAATTTTCGTAATTGGTATCTAGAGAATTATTATAAAGTACCTGGTCATAAAATGGAATTAGATAAAGACATCCTCGTTAAAGGTAATAAATGCTATTCCCCGTCTACATGTATTTTTGTACCCCATGAAATTAATTCACTTTTCACAAGCAATTCAAAGTTTAGAGGTTCGTTTCCAATTGGTGTAAATAAACACAAGGATAAATTTATGGCACAAATAAACGGTAAAGGCTGCATTGGTGTATTTAATACACCCGAAGAAGCGTTTCAAGCTTATAAAGTGGCTAAGGAAAAGCGGATTAAGGAAGTTGCTGATAAATATAGGGAATGGATACCTGATCGGGTTTATCAGGCAATGATTAATTGGAAAGTAAAAATTGATGATTGAATAAGCAGGAAAAATATCCTATTTTATTGAATTAAGTCATATAACAAATTGGGAGATGGGAAAGATGGATTTAACAACTCAACTAAAAAAAGTCGAAAAACAAATTAATGATAATTTAAAAAATGTGAACATTGAAGATTTATTTAATGATGAGTTTATTAAACAACACACGGATTTTTCTTCATATGACGAGTTTAAAAAAGAAGCGGCTAAGAGTTATACTGCAAAGAAAATTAAAGAATTAGGATATTAATTTACATTTAATGTAGGCATCCTCTAAATAAGGATGCTTTTATTATGCCTAAATTTAGGAAAATGAAAAGGGGAAAAGAGAAATGTTAAGGAAAGAACTCAAGAATATTAAAGAAGAATTGGAAGAAATTAAAAATAAAATTAATACAGATCCGATTATCGTGAGTAAAATCGATGTTGGAAAAGAAGATATAATCGTATTAAAAATTTATGGACTAGTAGATGAATATGAAAGAAATTTAATTAGAGAAAAATTACAGACGTATTTTCCAGATAATAAAATTCTTATTATTGATCGTTCGGTTAATGGCCTAGAAGTCATTAAAAAAGCGGTAGCTGAAATGAAGGTAGAAATATAATGGATAAAGAAAAACTTGCAAGTATGATAGTACATATTTCACTTGATGATTTTATGTTTCAAGAACAATTGGAAAAATGTAAAAAAGATTATAAAGAATTAATTGATGGAATTAAAGATGGGTCGCTAGTTAAAATTAAAATCGGCTGTGAAGGGACAAAGAATAATGAATGAACAAAAGTTTCCCATGTCTAAAAATAAGAAGGTGAATAAAATAACTGATGCTTGAGTATGTAACATTAAACTTTAATGGTAAAAGTTCGTCTGATTTTGGTATTGTTTGTGCAAATGGGACAGGCAACAGCCAGTTTCAGGATATATTCGTTGCTAACAAAACAATCAATGAAGACACTAACGATCAGCAACCTATCCCCTATTTTAAATACGTGAGTAAAGCCCCTCTTGATTTACCTCCAATCAACTTATTTTGGACAAACGGATTTAATGAAGAAGGATTACAGCTCGTTAAGCAATGGTTGAATAAAGATACATATAGTGAATTTTATTTTGAAGAATATCCTATCCGGCATTATTTTGGGATTATGTATGCTGATGGAACACTAACTCACAATGGATCTGGTGAAGGTTTTGCGACTGTTAAGATTCGTTGTAATGGGCCATATGCCTATTCACCAATGATCACAGATTATCATGAAATCCCAGATGAAGGAAAGTTCATTGAAATCAATAATAAGGGCGATTATAAATTTTGTCCGTACATTAAGTTAACCAAAACTGGCGATGGTGATTTTTCTATTTTGAATTATAACGATGGTGGGAGTCAGTGTATTTTTGTAGGGTTAAAAGATGGTGAAACACTCACCATTGATGGAGAAAATGAGATCATTGAATCTGATCTACCTAATACATACCGTTATGATAATCATAATGACATATTCCTTAAATTGAAATTAGGGGTTAATCGTTTATTTGTAAATGGAACATGCAAGATGAAAATGTTTTATCGATATATTTACATGTGATACGAAGGATTGGTTTTAATGAAATTAGTGCATCAATGTAATTATTCCAGTTGCCACAAGTTAATCCCACAAAATCAGCGGTATTGTCCAATACATAAGAAGTACGAAGTTAAGCAGAAGCAAGAATGGAATAAGACATACAACAAGACAAGATATGAGAAGAATTCCTTAACGGCCAATTACCATACATCGGCTTGGAGAAAATTACGTGAAGCGGTATTGGCAAGGGATAATCATCTTTGCCAGGAATGTTTAAGACAAGGATATGTTAAACCGGCTAGTCATGTTGACCATGTTGAACCGGCTGTTGAAAGGCTGGATTTATTTTGGCAAATGGATAATTTACAAAGCCTTTGTCCTTCATGCCATACAAAGAAAACAATTGAAGAACAAAGGATAAAAAAACAAGGACAGAAAAAATGGGCCAATAAAAAAGGTGGATTAAAAAATGAGTGAAGATAAGACATTAACGATTGTTTATACAGAACCAAAAATCAATGATGAAAATAAAGACAGTATCTTATATTATATTGATGGAAAGAAACTCAATGGACAGATTACAGTTAACCATTTTAAGAATAAGAAATTAGTTTTTAATAACGGTGAACCCATTGAGATAGTGGACAAAGTGGTTAGAGTACTAGGATACAACCAAGATGAATTAATGGACGTGTTCGTTGTATGTGACTATGGTACGACATCTCAATATAAATTAACGAGACAGGAACTAATCGACTTAGTTAATAGTAGTGATCATGATACTTATAGTGGCAATCATGTGTACGTGATCGATAAAGGTAATAACCTTGTTAGTGGTAATAAGTACATTAACTTTATGAATAAATAAATGAAAATAAAAATGAAAATTAAAAAACAAAATTAAATTTGAAAAATAATTTTGGAAAATTTTTCTGAAATCAAAAACGGAAAATTGTTTTTGGAAAAATTTTAAATGGAAATTTGAAATAAAAGTTTGAAATGAATATGAAAAACAGTTTTTATTGAACAAACTAAATCAATTTGAAAAGTCGGCTGATAATCTCAAAAAACATTGTGGTTATCGGCTTTTTACGATGTCCCCGCCTACCTGAATTATATTGGGCAACGAGTCGTGGGGGTTTCGTCTGTAAAATTTCCTGTTTGTAAAAGATTTTTACTTTATTGGGGAAGGATTTGATTAAATTGAGTGCAAACGCTGGCTCGAACAACGGGGGAGGAAGAAAACTTAAAGCGATTAATGGGTTAAATTCGCATATCTCAAATGCCGAAAAAGCGCAACGTGAAAAGGCTGAGAAAGAAATGGACAAGTTTCCTGAACTCAGTGATAAACCGCCAGCTTACCTTGACAGTTTGGCAAAAAGAGTCTGGAAAGAGTTAGCCCCGCAGATTAAAAAGTTACCTATCAAAGACTTAGACAGCGGTATTTTCGAACAATATTGCAATTTTTATCAACATTATGTTGATGCGGAAAAGGATATTAAGAAAAATGGCTTTAAGACAGAAGACGGAAGCAAATTGTCACCAAGTTTCCGTGTAATGAAGGATTCAGCAGATAGTATGAGAAAATGTGCATCGGAACTAGGTCTCACGGTTGATTCAAGGCTTCGATTATTAATCCCAAACAAGGATGACGAAAATAGGGAAAGTCTGTTTGATGTGTTTGGAAGTGGCAAGTAATGGATGCAGGTAACAGATATTGTCATGATGTGCTTTCAGGAAAAATTGTCGCATGTGAAAAGATTAAAAAAGCCTGTCAGCGACATTTGAACGATTTAGAACATGTACGAACAAAGGATTTCCCTTATTACTATGATGAAGAGATTGTTAAAAAGGTTTTGCAATTTATCAGCATTGTTCCAGACGTTGATAAGGGTGTTCCTATTGAGTTAATGCCGTTTCAAAAATGGATTCTTGCTATGTTGTTCGGCTGGCGTAGGACAGACGGCGGCAAGCGGTGGCGTAATGGGTTTATATCAATGGCCCGTACCAATAGTAAGACTCAGATTGCAAGCTGGCTCTGTATATATGACTTTCTGTTTGGTACGCCAAAGAATAACCGGCAAATTATCTGTGCTAGTAACTCAATGGATCAGGCAGATAGACTATTCTCTTATTGCTGGAATAGCCTTGACCGGCTAGGTAATCAATTTGATGAGATTGAAAAAATTGTCGATCTTAAATACAACGAAATAACTATAAAGAGTCAGGGTTCTTTCATTCGTAAAGTCTCGGAAGATACAAAAGGCGTAGACTCAATTCATTCAACCTTTTGCGATTTTGACGAAGGACACCAGGCAAAGACTCGTTCCTTAATTTCTCGACTCCAATCAGGCATGGTTGCCAATGATGAAGCACTACTCTTGCAAACTTCTACAGCCGGTGTAGACCCGAAAGTTCCCCTATACGATGATTATGTGATGCTCTCTAAAGTCCTCGATGGTAAGATCAGAATGGATGATTATTTCGTTGCCATATGGGAACAAGACTCCGAAAAAGAAATGAATAATCCTGACACTTGGGAAAAATCAAACCCTCTTATGGCTTATCCTCAGAAGAAAAAATCTCTCACAAAAGGTATTATCTCCGAACGTGACAAAGCAATCGCTCAGAAAAATGTTAATGCCTTTCTTGTTAAAAATCTCAACTTGTGGCGACAGGCTTCTGAAGAATCCATGATTAATGTCAATGATTGGAATGAAACGGTGATTGATAAGCCGTTTGATATTGATGAACAAGATGTATATATCGGGATTGACTTAAGCAAGAGCAATGATACAACGGCAATCGGCTTTGTCTATCCTTTTGTTGATCATGAAGATGGGAAAAATAAATTCTATATTGACTCTCATAGTTTTATCGCAACTCGATATGGCGGGATTGAAGAAGTTGAAAAGACTCACCAGTTACCCTATCGCAGACTTGAAGATGAAGGCTATTGCGATATTACACGCCTTGAGACAGGGATCATAGACATTGATTTCGTGTATGAGTGGCTCTGCAATTATATTGATGATCATGATTTAAACGTGAAAGCAATTTGTTATGATGATTGGAATTTTAATCCGCTTATTGCCAAGATTGAGCGGGATCATCAGGATTGGACACTTGTCGGTATAAGACAGGGCACCAAAACACTGAACACACCGACACGAGAGATGAGGATGCAGATTTACGATAAGAAAATTTTGCACAACGAAAATCCTATTCTCAGAGCGAGCTTTCTGAATGCGATTTTGCTTGAAGACAATAACGGCTTGAAAGTGGACAAGAAAAAGAATGCAAATAAAATTGACTGTGTAGACGCCGTGATTGACGCATTTACACAAGGGTATTTGTATTTTGATGGATCAGATGAAGATGATGACGGATTGCCTAATCTGACAGACGAACAATGGAATGAGTATTTCAAAACTCAAATTGGATTCTAAAAAAGGGAGGTAGTGGCAATCAAACTAAACTTGAATTCTCCAATTAAATTCATTTGGAATAATATTCATTCAATATTATTCCTGTTGGGATTAGGAATCTTAGTGTTTACAGTGTTCCTAATTAATACAATCGCCGGACTGTTTACATTGTCGGGCGTTTTAATTTTGCTTGGCTTATTGATTAACAATATCCCAACAGGAGGGAGGTAAAAAATGTAAATGTTCTTCGGTAAAAGAGGGGAAAAACGATCCCTCAATCTTGGTTCTGGTGCAAACAATGTCCAACTTGTCATGCAAAATGGACAACTTGTGCCAATTGCTTCTGGTGTAAATGCAACTGCTGCTATACAAAACTCTGATGTCTATGCCGTGATTGACCGAATTAGTTCTGATGTTGCCACAGCAGCATTTAAAACTAACATCCCCGATCCAAACTTAAATTATCTGCTTTCAGTAAATCCAAGTCCTATCTTTTCTCCATATAACTTTTGGCAAACTGTTTTAGTAAACCTTCTGCTAAATGGTAACTCCTTTGTGCTAATTTGGCGAGACCCTATAACGAATCAACCCACAAAATTAGAGATTCTTATTAACATGGAAGTCAATGTCTTAATGACGGATGACTCTCAGCAACTTTTTTATGATATTCGATTCTTTGATGATCGACCAGATACTTTAGTCGCCTCGCAAGATATGCTTCACTTCAGGTTACTCTCCGCAAATACAACCACTCAATTGATGGTACTCGGTACTTCACCACTCATGAGTTTATCCAAAGAAGTTGAGATTCAGAATCAAACTAACAACTTAACCCTAACTTCCTTAGCCAAATCCATCAATCCTAGCGGAATTCTGACAGTCAATAAAGGCTTACCAGGAAAAGCCGAAAAGGAAAACATTCGTAGAGAATTTGAAGCTGCAAATTCAGGAACAAACGCCGGAAGGCCTTTAGTTCTAGACAATTTAACAACGTATAAATCCGTTGCCATTGATAGTAATGTTCTGAATCTACTACAAGGAACGGATTGGACAAGACAACAGATAGCAAAAGCGTTTGGACTTCCCAGTGATTTACTTCAAATGGAGTCAGAACACAGCAACATTCAACAAATCATGACGTATTATGCTGCTTGTTTAAATCGATACATGCAGCCAATCACGAGCGAAATTACAAATAAACTAGCTACTCTTCCAGGTGAGATAGTCGCACTCGATGTAAGTTCTATTACTGATCCGGACAATTCAGCTATCGAGACCAGGATGGCTAATTTGGTTAAAAACGGAGTTATTACAAGTGATCAGGCGCTTGCCATTCTCTCAAAGAAAGGAGGGTGGTAAGAGTATGCAAGATATGGAAAAAAGAACCTTTTCCCAAGAGTTTGATATTAGGGCCAGTGATGATACTGGTGGGCATGTGATTTCAGGTTATGCAATTGTCTTCAATCAACCGTCTGAGGACATTGGATTTATCGAAACGGTAGACCCTAAAGCTTTAGATGGCGTGGATATGAGCAAAGTCTTCTGCTTGTACAATCACGATTTCAGCAATGTATTAGCCCGAACGGACACTAAGACGCTGACTCTAAAAGTGGATGATAAAGGATTGGCATTTACCTGTGCTATTCCTAACACATCACTTGGTGCCGATGTGTTCGAGAACATACAGAATGGGAACGTTCAGGGGTGTTCATTTGGATTTACAGTAGCAGATGATCAATTTGATACTGATGACCAAGGGAACACAACAAGACGAATCTTGAAACTTGATGAACTCTTTGAAATATCGCTGACCTGTATTCCGGCTTATCCGGAAACGAGTGTTCAGGCACAACGATCATATGAACGTTACAGGCGCTCTCAGCAAATGGAGCGCCTTAAATTATGGCTTTATTTAACAGAAAAATTAGAAAAGGATGAATAACAATAATGACTATCCAGGAAAAAATTGCAAACAAAAAGAAAGAACTTGCAGAGAAACGTGCAGAACTTAAGAAGAGAATTAAAGAATCTCGCGCAGCAGTAGCAGGGGATGACTCTTCTTTATCTGCTGATGACATTCAGAAAATCCAAAAACAGATTACAATCATTGAAAACGACTGCAAACAGTGTGCTGCGGATTTGGACGCACTTGAACAGATCAGCCCACTTCTTCAAGATCCCGATGAACCTGATAATACCGACAGCGATATGGATAATGCTCAGACGGATTCTGCTGATCCTACCGATTCTACAGCCCAAACTTCTACGAATGGACAGGCTCCTGCACATAATAAAGCTGCTGGAGTCATTCCTGCTGGCAAACAAAGTAATAGTAGAATTATTACTGCTGAGGAAAGAGGAATTATCCTTCCGATGCATAATGTAAAAAATGCGGAACGCAGAAGCTTAGGACATGTACGTTCTTTTGAATCATACGTCAGATCTAAGGGAGAACGTCGTGATGTAGGTCTGGCCTTTGATGCATCCTACGGCGCGATTGTTCCTACAGAATACCTGAACGCAACCGATCAGCCGCTTCCTCCGAATAGTTTGGCTCCACTTGTTAATAAAGTTGCAGTCAAAGAACCTCACGGGTTTGCACCTATTTTCAAACGTCAGACACTTGGCATGACTGTTGTATCACCACTTCAGCCAAACGCTGTTACCGCAAATCCTGCCATTTACCCAGTTGAATATCAGGTACAAACCTATCGTCAACAATTGAACGTTTCTCAGGAAATGATTGACGACACCAATGTGGATATTACGGGGAAAATTGCAGACTACATAAACGAACAGAAGTACCTTACAGAACAATATGCAATCGGTCACTTAATGGTCGCTGGCGATGATACAACAGTCGTTACACCTGTAGCAATCTCCGTATCTAAAGGAACGGCTGGCTATCAACTTGACCTAGTTGATCAGATTAAGGAACAGTTTAACGTTAAATTAAACATTGCTTACACAAATCGTGTATTCGTTGCAACTCAGAGTGCTTTCCAGATTCTCGATACGTTGAGAGACAACTATGGACGTTACCTTGTACAGCAAAGTATTACGGATGCTTCAAGTAAAACGATGTTTGGCGTTCCATTGGTTATTGTCCAAGACGTTGCGATGGGCGCTCAGGGTGAAGCCCATCTGTGGCTTGGCGATCCGAAAATGTTCTGCCTTTATGCACATAAGGCTGATACGACAGCTCGTTGGTTCGCTGGGTATAATTATGAACTTCAGCTTTATGCGTTCTATCGCGCAGACTTCCGTGTAGCTGACCCTGATGCTGGTATCTCTATGACACTTGCTATTACCGTCTGATAGGAGGTAATGCTTTATGCCGCTCACGGTTGACACATTAAAGTCGCAACTTCGTATTGACAGCACAGATGATGATGCATTTATCAGCGAACTTCTTGCTGAAGCACAAGATTACATAATCCATTCCGTTGATTCAACGCAAGACATATCTGTTTATGAAACTCATCTTATGTTTGACCGTGCCTGTGCTTTGCTTGTCGGACATTGGTATTTCAATAGACAGCAATCATATACAGCCTCAAGAATGCTTCCTCTCGATATTCCATTCGGTGTCACTGAAATTATCAGCATGTTACGTGGAATTATGATCATTACGCCTGATCCTACAACTACTTCAACGGGTGGTGGTTTCTAATGGCATTAGCAAATGATCCTTCACGTTTAAATAAACGGATAAGTTTCGGGACGACAATTCCATCAAATAACATTGGCGAAATTGCTGTGAGTCACGATGATTCTAATTTTCAAGATTCCTTTTCTGTTTGGTGTGGAATCTGGAATCGTAGTCTTGCGGAAAAATTTCAAGTAATTGGTACGGAACATCAGGACGACATCACAGTAATCATTCGTCATAATCCTAATGTGAATCAATCATTGTTAGCTCAATTAGATAGTGTGACTTACCGAGTGATTGACGTAGCGCCTGATGATACACCAAACCCAGTGACTTTTGATTTGGTAACGATTAAGAAGGTGACACAATGAGTAACAACAATATTCAGATTGATGGACTCGATGAACTGTTCAGTCAATTGGATAAGATTAACATTTCCGATACTGTCAGGAAAGAAGCCATTGGTGAGGCTGCCGATATCTATGGCAACATCTTAATTTCTAATACTCCTGTCAGCGATAAGGATAAGAAAAACCATTTGCGAGATGACGTTACATATAAAAAGAATCAATATCCTGATGGTAGTGTAGATGTGGGCTTCTCAAAATATGGTTGGTATTACCGATTCGTCAACAATGGGACAAAGAGTATGCCAGGGAAACATTTTATGGAACACTCTCTTGATGAAGCCCAACCAAAGATGCAGGAAGCGATTATCAATAGGATCATGGAAGGTGATTAATTATGCTGCAATCATTTGAAGTTCAGCAAGCATTAATTAATCTTCCTCAGCTAACGGCCATTGTTCCTGCCAGTCATATATTCTGTTATGCAGTTCCCGAAGAATTTCAAAAAGTTACGGATCAACCCGTTATCAGAATTGATGATATCCGAGGCTTATATAACAAGTTTGCGAGTAATCATGCCTATGGAGCTTATCGGACGGTTGAGATTCAGGGATGGTTTAATAGCAAAGATGTTGTTCGTGCGGATAAAGTTCGTAGACTTGTAAACACTGCATGTGAAAGTATTGCTTATTACAACTCATATGATGGTGGCTTTAACATTGATCCGAACACTGCTGAATTAATGTTTACAACACAATACACCAAGGATTCTGTTGTCGAGGACGATGGAATGTCTTGATTATATAAATTAATAATTTTATCTGAGGGGACTGTCATTTGGCAGTCTCTATTTATTTTGTTTTTTAAACAGTAAAAATGAAAGGATTTGAAAATATATGTTAGTCGGTTTTGAATCTGCTCGCATCGGTGTAATGACCGAAGGGACAGAGAAATTTACATCAGCTAATATTTTTACCATTGATAAATCATCTGGTCGTACAATTGGAGCCAATATTCAGGGGCTAAACAGTACGCCAACAACACTTTGGGGATCCAATACGCCAAAGCAAATCCGTGGTGTCGGAACAGGTAATGTTACTTTGACCTTAGCTGCTGAAGATGTTCCTGAAGAAGTCATTGGCGCTATTACAGGAGCTGTCAAGGATGCAAATGGTATTTGGACAATTGGACGAGATACTAAGCCTCCGTTTTCGGCAATTGAAATTGTTTCTAGTGATGGGAACAATCCAGTCTACTTGGCGTTACTAAAGGGAACTTTTGGATTTCCCGATGCTAACCCGCAGACCAATCAGCAGAATCAAACGATTCAGACAGATTCCCTTACATTTACCGGCACAAGTCGAGATTCGGACTATCGTGTTTTTGCAAAGGGTTTTGAATCTGATCCAAGTTTTCAAAAAGCAGCGTGGGATGCCTTTGTTTTCCCTTTTAATTATGCGGCCGTAACGTCAATTGCCGTTGCGCCTACAACCGTATCGCTCGCAGTTGGTGGGACTCAGCAATTGACTCCTACAATTTTGCCGGTTGACGCAAATCAAGCAGTTACTTACTCAACTTCGGATGCATCGAAGGCTACGGTAACTGGTAACGGATTAGTAACTGGTGTTGCAATTGGATCAGCAACAATCACAGTTAAATCAAATGAAGATCCAAGCAAGACAGCTACAGTTTCAGTAACCGTTGCTTAATCAATTGAAACACAAGGGTTAGTTAGTTTTAAACGGCTAACTAACCCTTTTTTTATTTTATTTATAAATGGAGGACTAAAAATGACAGTACGAATTAAAATTTCAGGAAAAGAATATGCAGTAAAAGAAAGCATCAGAAATGTAAAAAGGACTTATAAGATACAACAAATGTTTCTTAAACTCGGTTCAAAAGTGAATATTGATGGAGAAAATGCAACCCCCAAACAAATTGAAGAAGCAATTAGCGCAAACGTCGATAGTTTCGACGATATCATGAATTACATTGCAGATGTCATCAATGATAAAAGATTAACGGTAGATTTTATGGAAGATAATTTGACGACTGAAGAATTGACTCAGGTGATGACGGAGCTTATTAATGGAATTCTGCATATTGAAGAAAAGGATGAAGAAGTGAAGCAAGTAAAAAAGTTAGCATCGGCGAAGCGCTCAAAGGCTTGAACGATCTTCGCCGAGGACTCATGAAAGAAAATGGCTGGACTTTGGAACAGGTTGATGATCAAGACTATTACGAGTTGAATGATTTGTTCTCAGACCATAATCCTGAAAATATGGAATCTCTGAATAATGTTCTAAAAAGAATTTAGAAGGGAGGTTAATCAATGCCAATTGGAAATGCAAAAGCACTTGCTAGTCTTGTCGTACATGTAGGGTTGGATAATCAGCAGATGACTCAAGGTTTATCTGCCATGAAAAACTCTGTTAGTGCTGCCACCTCTGAATGGCGCGCACAGTTTTCTGTTATGCAAAAACTCGGTGATACGGTTGGAGCTTACCAAGCGAAATACGACGGATTAACAAAGAGCATTCAAGCGCAGAAAAATTTAATTGATTCTCAGAAACAGCAACTTGCAGACATGGGAAATAGAACTGAACAAAACGCTTCTGCCTATGACAAACTCACATCTCAAATTAACAATAATGTTAAGAGCATGGCCGCACAAATCGCTGAACAAGAAAAAACCAAACAGATGTGGGATTATCAAAAATCGGGGATTCAAGATAATAAGAATCAATTATCTTTGCTTCAGCGTGAAATGGAATCCACTATTAAAATGTATCAAGCCCAAGGTAATGAACAGGAAGCAAACCGAGTCAAGTCTAAGGGTCTTCAGGATCAATTGAATAATATGAATTCAACCTATGCCAAAGAACAGGACATGCTTTCCAAAATAGCTGAAGAGTCGGGAAAAGATTCAAGCGCCTATCGAGAACAAACAATTCGCATGAATGAACTGGCTACGCAAATTGCTCATACTCAATCTGAATATGATAATCTTGGAAAACAATCCATAACTCTTTCTGATCGTCTAGGCAAAGTTCGCGAGTCTGCTCTGTCTGCTAAAAGTGTATTTATGGGTTCATTTCTTGGTGGATTAGCAAGTAATGTTGCCACAGCAGCATTTGGAAAAATTGAATCGGGAATCAAATCGGTTGTTGCCGCAGGTACAGCAGAGGATAAAACACTTGCCGGAATACAGTTTCAGTGGACAAGCCTCATGAAGTCGGCTAGTCAAGGCCAGGAAATGACTAAGGTCATAGATGACATGCACATGAAGACAAATTATAGCCTTGGCACAGTTTCCGCATTATCTAAAACGATGTTTGCGCTGACGAAAAATAAACAGGGTATGCAAGACTTGGCGATGTCGATTATGGAAGTTGGACGAGCTAAAGGACTTGATGACAGTCAGCTCCTTAATATTTCTAAACGTCTTCAACAGGTCGGTGTCAATGGTCGAATAACTTACGCTGATGTTGCCAAGATGACAAAAACTCTGCCTGGATTCAGTGCGGCGATGGCAACGGAAATGGGCGTATCACAGTCAAAACTCGTTGAACTTGGTAAGCAGGGGAAGATAACGAGTAAAGACTTTCAGGACACTATGATCTCTATGGGTAAGTCTAATGCCCAATCTTTGGACACTTTTAATAAGACAGGTGCTGGATTACAGCTATCCATGAAAAATACATGGGCTAGTCTCGCTGGCGATATCATGAAGCCGATCACAACCACGAACAAACAGGGATTAACTGATCTAACTAAGACTTTGCAAAGTCCAGAAATAAAAACAGCGGCCACTGATTTGGGTAAGGGAATTAGTCAGGCTATGTCGATGGCTTCTGTTGAATTAAGTAAATTTGTAGGCTTTATCAATAGTCATAAATCGCAAATCAGTGCGGATCTCAATGCAGTTAAGGATACTGTGAAAACAACCTGGGAAGTTGCCAAACCTGTTTTTGATTTTCTTATCAGTCATCCAAACGTATTAGCACCTGTTGCAGTCGGCCTTGTTGGATGGAAGACAGGTTTGTTACCAATAGGTAAATTGTTGAGTGATACGGGTAAAGCCATTACGGGAACAAGCAATGCAATAAAGTATCTTGGGACTGAAGGGACTGTTGGTAATAAGGCTCTCTTGGGAATTGGAAACAGTCTTAAAACGATTGGCAAGGCTTCTGTAACGGGTGTATCAAAGGGTATTTCAACCATTGGATCGGCTGCTAAAACATCTGCAAGTTTCATAGGAAGTATGTCAGTGAGTTTAGTTAAATCATTGGCAAATCAAGCTAAAGTTCTTGCGTTTGCGGCTGCACAGAAAGCTGCTGCTGTAGCATCAACCGCTTGGTCTGTCGCTCAAAAAGCATTAAATATGGCAATGAACGCTAACCCGATTGCTAAGGTAATTACTGTTGTGACAGCTTTAACTGCTGCTGCTATTTATTCATACAATCACTTTAAGACGTTCCGTGATGTGGTCAATACCGTATGGGCTTTCGTCAAAGATATGTTTCAAGCTTCCGTTAACTTTTGTATTAAAGCTTTCCAGTCAATGTCTAAAACCTTTGGTTCAATTTGGTCTGTAATTAGCGACACATTTAACAATTACATAAAATATATCCGATCTATCGTTACCTTATTTTCAGATTTCTTTACTGGACGTTGGGGAAAACTTTGGGGCGATGTTCAGAATATTGCTGGCGCTGGATGGAATCTTATCAGTGGTGCGTTTAAGGGTGGATTCAATCTATTAAACAACTTAACAGGTGGGATGCTCGGCAACATGTGGAATTCTGTAACCTCTGTCGGTGGTAAGATTATTGATTTCTTTAAAGCTCTTCCTGGTAATATGGCCGATGGTATTAAGGCAGGGGCGAAAGCATTAGGTAACGCTGGCATCTTTATCGGAAACCAATTGATCGATGGCGTTCAAAATGTTGTCAATGGCGTGATTGATGGAGTCGACTGGTTACTTGGAAAGATCAGTATGCCCAAAATTGACCATGTTAACTTTCCGAATATCCCCTATTTTGCAAATGGTACAGTGGATAGTATGGGTCGATTTGTGCAGGACTCGGTTGTCCATGTTGGTGATGGTGGTAAACCTGAACTCATTAAACATGCTGATGGTACGATTGAGAAAACTCCGGCTAAGGACACACTCGTCATTGTAAAGAAGGGTGATTCAATACTTGGTGGGGATAAGACAGAACAATTATTGAAATCTGGTCTTCTCAAGTTTGCATCGGGTTCATGGCTAGGGTCAGCGGTAGATTTCATAAAGGGTGGATGGAATGCACTAACAACGGCTGGATCGGATATCTGGTCAGCCATGACTCATCCCACACAATTATTGAATACTGTTGTGAATCAATTCGCGGGTTCTGCTATGGGCAAGTTAAGTGGAACAGTCGCAGATGTGGCAACAGGAATTGTAAAAACGGTCGTCAAAGGTGCAGGAGATTGGCTGTCTAAACAGTTCAATGGTGATAATCCTGGTGGCTCAGGTGTTCAGAGATGGAAACCTGATGTCATTAAAGCCTTGCAGATGAACGGATTATCAACCTCATCTGATATGGTTAATAAAGTGTTAAAACAGATTCAAACTGAATCAGGCGGTAATCCTAACGCGATTCAGCACGGATACACCGATATTAACACCATTACAGGCAACTTAGCTGAAGGTTTGATGCAGGTTATTCCTCCGACCTTTGCACAGTATCATTTGCCAGGTCACAACAATATTATGAATGGTTTTGACAATCTATTGGCTGCTTTAAACTATGCGAAGAATCGTTACGGATCTAGTTTATATTATTTAGGTCAGGGACATGGATATGCGAATGGTGGACTGGTCACAACAGCACAGGTGGCTAATATTGCTGAAGGTAACAATCCTGAAATGATCATTCCTCTAACCAATCAAAACCGTGCGATACAATTAATGTATCAAACGCTCGATTATTTGAAGGGTAAGAATGGATCAAATTCATCAGGATCAAACAATAATCCTGTAACGGTTACAAATCACATCAATCTTCCAGCGATAAATATTAATGTAACTGGTAATATGGATAGGAATTCAGCGAAAGATGCTGCAAATCAGTTCTTTGCACAAGTAAATAATAAATTAAAACAACAGGGGGTTTCTCTTAATTAAAAAGGCATCATCCATTAATTTGGGTGATGTCTTTTTTTTGTTAATTGATTTTCTTATAAAATTCTTGTGGTGATAAACAGACTATTTTATTTCCTTCGTTTGTCCATTTATCAAATTGACGGATAACAAAAATGTCTAATTGGTTTTCATCGTCGTCAAAAGTCATAGTAAATAACTGTAACGGATGGCCTTGATAATTCAATATATCTTCTTTAATCTCATCATCCGCATAAAAATATACGTCTCCATTTTCCCCTTCATCAATGAAATCTTTGCTGTCAATTGTTCCCCTTAGATCGATCCATTCGCCATCAACTTTTGTTTTGATAAAGAAAAATCTGAATATCAGCATTCACATCAATCCATTCTCTTTCAATGCAGCTTTTACTACATTATTAACGAAAACTGATTTACTGACATTTAGCTTACCACTAGCTTTTAATCTGTCTAGAGCAACAGAGACATCAGGATCAAAATAAATACCAGTTAATTTTTTTTCGTTTTTCTTCTGTGGTCGATCAGATACCATTGATTTTACAATGCTATTACTATCATTTTCATTATTATCTACATTAACTTCTTCATTAATGTTTTCATTATTATCCTCATTAGCGACATTGCCGAAACTTGCCAAAGTTGCTTTCTTTCGTTGTGTCATACATTAACAGCCTCCTTAACCTCATTATACAGGTTAATATAAGTGTTAACAATATCATTATTTTTATTCTCTTTAACTAAGGTTGCGGGTAAGCCATCAAAAGCCACAGCAGAGGCAAAACGGATGGATCTTGGTATAACTGTATCAAACATCCTAATATGCTTATGATCGCAGTATTTACGGCATTGATCCAAGATATTAGTATGAAGGTTCGTCCGATTATTCACCAAGGTTCCGACGACACCTAAGATGTCTAAACGTGGATTATGCGCTTGTTTAAATTCATTGATGGCATCCAACATCTTAATAAGGGAACGCATAGAGAAGGATTCAGGTTGAAAAGGAATAAGCACTTCATCTGCAAATGACAGAACGTTACCGCTGACCAACCCAAGGTTTGGCGGTGAATCCAGAAAGATCACATCATAATCATTTACAGTGTCTTTAAGCAAATCTCTTAATAGGTAGAACGGTTTCGGGTATTTATCTAGGTTGGTTAAGATTTCAAATTCAAGCATAGACAAGGAATCATTCGAAGGAAGTATATCAATGTTATCCGTGACATGTTCGATGGCATAGCGTGGATCAACTTCATCAACTAATACATCAAATAGAGTATTGTCAAACTGATCAGGATTCTTGTTAAAGGAAAGCGACACATTGGCTTGATTATCACAGTCAATGATCAAGACACGTTGTCCATGTTGTGAGGCTATCCCGGCTAGGTTTGTAACAGTTGTTGTTTTCAATACGCCACCTTTATTATTAGCAACAGCAATAACGATACACATAATATCATCTCCATTAATATTAGCTTTTATATTAATATAATAGATCAAAAATAATGATATATCAATACAAATGTTAATATTAATGTAAATGATACTAATCCTGCTTGTTCAGGTAATATTCAATCTGATTATAGATCCACTCAGCAGCAACGCTCTTATGATATTTCACATGAATCAGTTGTCCTCTAATGTATACATCATATTCAAACCAACTTTTCCGAGTCATTCGGATATGGTGATCGAATATGTCATCTTTATTCTTTCTCATAGCTGCAACAACTCGGTGAATGGCTTCATCAATATATTTAATGTATTCCTCTTTGAATTTTGGATTTGATGCAATAATGATTTTTCTATCATGATTAAGCGCTAAACGGATAGCTGGAAGGAATATAAAATGATCGATAATTTGTTTTTCAATTTTGGATAGTTCTTTATTTGATTGCATTGATTCGTCCATTTTTATCACCCGAGAATATTATAAGCGAATATATGTTCTATATTCAAGGTGAAAAAATAACCATTCAGAGATAGAATGATTAGGATTAAAATAACTTAAATTTGCTATTGCGAACTATAATTTATCACCACAATTTACCTGTCTTGCATTCCTTCAAATACTGCAAATGAATTCCGATATGCCCTATACCAAGAATAGTAATTGCGATAATAAGCCAAATAACCCTTCCATAGATACCTAATAGCAGAAATGCCATTACTGGCAAACTTGCTCCTGGTACTGGAATTCCTAAGAAACTTCCATAAAAATCTTTTAGAGAATGTTTACTGTTAAAGTACCGTATCCAGCTAATTTCATAAATAATCATCAAGATAAAAGATACAATTAGCCACAAACTCCATAAGGAAAACGGTTTAAGATTATAATCATTGAAAATTACTGAAACGCAAGTAACCAACACCTGGCCCACACGTTCAAATGCCAATAAAACCTTATTTTCATTTGAAACGACAGCATCATAGCCTGTCGGTTTATACTTTACCCAGAGAATATTGGGAATGAACAGCATCAGTAGATAAATGCAGCCCACATATGAAAATCCAAAATGTCCTAACATGTTGCCCGCCTCCCCAAATACATCTTGTGTTGTAGTTTTCGTCTACTGTTCATTGCTATCAAGATTAATGATTTCTCTTATATCCTCAATATCCAACTTCTCTGCGATCTTTTCAATATGTTCAAATTGGATACGTTGACGCTTTCCATTTGCCAATTCAGATAAGGTTGCTCTTCTTATGTCTACTTTTTCTGCTAATTCGCTTATCGATGATACATTTGCTTTTTGTTTTAAATGTTCGATTTGAAATTTAACGTTTTTCAACTTAATCACTCCAAAGGGTTGACTGTACTTTTTTAAGTACGTTATAATGTTGTTGTACTTAAAAGAGTACAACAGTATTATACCACAATTTGGAGGAAGTGATCACATGGTTGTTAAAACGGGTGAATGGAAAAAGTTAACCAAGAAGCAAAGATATTTGATGATCATTGGCCTGTACACGATGCAACATGAAAAAACAATCAAATAATTTTCAACTGTTAGAAATCGGTTGACTTCATGAATATCCAGAATTATACTGTTAGAGTAAGTTAATCAACTAACTAGACGATCTCAAACCAATAAATGTTCATATAAATTGGAAACAAAATTTGTGAGTTGTGGTTCAAAAATCCCTTTAAATCAACGTTCCCTGTTCGGCTACACGATATCGATATCAAAAGCAAAACCAACGAACAGCGAATTCATCGCCATGGTTGCTGACAAGCTCAGGATTGAGAACCGGGCGGATGAAGTCGAACGCAGCGGCGTTTTTCACTGAAATGAAGGGATTTTTTCAAAAAGGATATTGTTGGAATCCACACCCGATTAACCAACAAACATTGGAATTTTCCACCACCAAACCCACAAATATTTCTTCCTTATTCATATGAACACCTTCAATTTATTGGATTGAGAAATTCAGTAAAAAGGAGGTGTTTTATATTTGAAGGACTCCGATTTCTACATTGAAAATTTCATGTTGTATGGCACGTCAAAAACCTTTCCAAAAAAAATTGATGTCTTATGAGCAAGCTATTAAAGCCGCTTTGCGGGTATACATAACAATTTTTCACTTGCAATCTGTCATATTTTTACTAAAATAAGATTACAACATTTTTGGCAGAGTAGATGACTGCGGGTCACGTGCCCGGGGGACGGGGAGTTGTCCCCGGGACGAAAAGCAACCGCTTGCCGTGCAGTCGTCGCATCCCGCTGCCGCATTCTGGAGCGCATCCTCCTCTATGTGGCAAGAGTGCCAATTTAGGAGGAATGATCATGTCCATTTTTACAAAGGCTTATTGGCAAAGTGCCGCGGCCGAATTGAAAAAAGTGAACCGGCTGACGTTGGCCGCATTTGTCATTGCGCTTGTGACTGTTGTCGGTACATTCGCTATCCCCGTTTCGCAAAATCTGCATATTGTCTTCACCTTTTTATTTTTCGCTTTCGGTGCCATGATCTACGGCCCGGTTGTCGCTGCGGCTGCCGGGGCGGCGGCAGATATCGTCGGTTTCATCGCCCATCCGAGCGGCGCCTTTTTCCCCGGTTATACGTTGTCGGCTATACTCAGCGGGCTGATTTACGGTTTGTTTCTCTATCGGCAGCGGATCACTGTGCTGCGATTAATACTCGTGAAACTGATTATCAATTACGGCATCAATGTCGGACTCGGATGCCTTTGGAGCGCCATGCTGTTCGGTAAAGCTTACTCTTTCTTTTTCATCGCCAGTTTGCTGAAAAATACGCTGATGCTGCCGATCGAAGTCGCCATACTTTACGTTACGTTGCAAGTGTTGCTGCCGATTCTTACCGGTGCGCATCTGCTGCCCGGCAGCAAGAGTCAGAAACGGATCTCGCTTCTCTAAGGTCCACTGCCGGACTTTCACAGAAACAGCATAAAAGACATCAGCTGCAAAATCAGCTCCCCTCCGACAGTATCAGTGCCGGTGTTGCAGCGATCCATTGAAAAATCCGCCGGATGATCCCCGCCGGATTTTTTTTGGTGCGCCCGGCCTCTGTTTTTCTGATAAAGATATTATAAAGCGGTGATAGAGGAAGCTTTAAAATTTCAAAATAAAACTACATCTTTCAAACGAGTTGTCAGTTCTGTCGTCTGTTTGTTAAGCATCAATGTAACGAAATGAGAATTTTTCTGAAACATGAGTGTTATATTCAACTGATAAAGTAAAAGCAGCTAGAGTAAAGGATGTTCTTAAAATGAAAAAAGCCATTTTGTCATTAGCGGCAGTCATGTTTCTGTTATCGGGTTTCTCAAACAATGTAGCCTCAGCAAGAAGCTCGTACATAAAATTAAGTGTCCAGGCAACGGCCTATTGCGAACTTGGACTGACGGCAACCGGTTTCGATCTTTCAAAAAATCCGGATGCAAAGGTGATCGCTGTTGATCCGCGAGTTATTCCATTGGGCTCGAGGGTCTACATACCCGGATACGGAACCGCTGTTGCCAGAGATACCGGTGGAAGGGTGAAGGGACATATTATTGACCTGCATGTTCGGTCCTATGCGCAGGCGATTAAATGGGGAAGAAAAAGAGTGAACATTATCGTTTATCGTAATTGAGAAATAAGCGCACCTTTCATGTTATCGGATGAGGGGTGTTTTTCTTTGTGTTCTCTTATTTAAGCCGAATGAACGGAGAAAAACAGGGAAAAGTGATATTGAGGGGTTTGAGAAGGTATCGTACTTATTTTTTCGCATGATGATCGGCTGTTTCGGTTTTTTCATTCACTAGTTAGAAATTTTTTCGCTTTTTTCTCATGACATGATCGCTCAGTAATGATAAAATAAAGTCATGCTTTGTTGATTGCTGTCGTTTATTGTATTGTAAACGGTTGTTTCGTTAATTGCGGGTGTGTCCTTTAATCGGATGCCGCCTGTTGATTTAAATTTATTTTGAAAATGAAATGGAGCGAGTGAAAAATGGAAAAAACGTTTGTAGTCACTGATGAAACAGGTATTCATGCCCGTCCTGCGACGGTTCTGGTAAGCGAAGCGAGTAAATTCGAATCGAATATTAACATTGAATACAACGGCAAAAAAGCCAATCTGAAGAGCATTATGGGTGTTATGGCTTTAGGCATTATGCAAGGCGCTGAATTCACGGTAACGACTGAAGGCTCCGACGCGGATGAAGCTGTTGCGGCCATCGAAAAAGTCATTACTGCACAGGGTATTGGCAAAGAAAAATAAGAATGCTTCCGCTTAGCTCGAGCAGAAAAAGCGAATCCTTGGGAATTTTCCCTGAGGATTCGCTTTTTTAGTGCGCCCGATATGGCGCCTTTTATGAAAATTTCATACAGGGAAAAGAGATTGGCTAAAAAAATAAAAGTCGCCAATCCAAAATTTAAATAGGCTGCCCCATTGCCGGAAAATCGGCTAATCGGACAGCCTCTCAAGATACGGCCGTTTATTGTTATGTTGCCTGAGAAAAAGTGAGACTAGTCATTCTGCATAGTCAACCTGCGTTTCGCCGTATACTTGAGCATCACATGTGCCGCATAGGTTTGGACGATCAGAAAGAGCCCGCCAACGACCCAATAAAGCGGAAGTGCTGCGGAAGTAGACATAGATGCAAAAACAATCATGACCGGTGAAATCAGGCCGATCCACTGCATGGACTGCTGCTGGCTGTCATCACCTACCGGCATCAGCTTCTGGCTGACTTTAAACTGCAAAAAATAGACGACTCCGGCGGCAACCGTCAGAATAAGATCGGTATGCCCCAGACTGAACCACAGAAATCGATGTGAGGCGATTTCCCGTGAACTTCTAATCGCATAATAAAAACCCATCAGAATCGGCATCTGGATCAGAATAGGCAGGCAGCCGACAGTAGAAAGAGGATTAATATTATGCTTTTTGTAAACATCCATCATTTCCAGTTGAATTTTTTGTTTTTCAACAGGATCCTCTGCTTTCTTCAGTCTCGTTTGTATGTCTGCCAGTTCAGGTTTTAAGGCTTCCGTTTTTTTTCTTAAGTCAAATTGCCGGATATATTGTTTCATCATCAGTGGCGCAAGAACAAGCCGTATCAGAACGGTCAGGGTAATGATCGCCATGCCGTAGTTGTTTCCGAACAAAGAAGCTGTGAACTGGATCATGGTCGTAAAAGGCATAATTAGCTGTCCCAAATATTTTCCTCCTAAAATACGGCTGATGTTCGTCATCATGCATCAGCCTTTGAGTATTAAAAACGCAGATCAAGCACTCAAAATTTTAGAAGGAAAATCGTGATGTTCAGAGTCGCCGCCCGAACTTTCTTTTCTGCCCATGACATGCGACAGCCAGATGCTGAAAGAATCAACACGATGAACATGTGTCTGGACAGAGATACTGATCAGAGAGCATGGCTCAGACTCGCTGCAATAATGAAGCGAATATGCACGGGCTTTACCGAAACGGAAGGCGTGAAGGAAGGGTACCGACAAGCCCAAAATGAAAAGAAGTGACGGGAGCGCAGGGTCGTTCAGCATGTAAGTCAGTAAATCGATCATGACTGTCACCTTCTTTCCGTTGAAAACTGTATTCATTATATCATACGGATTGTCCTTTTATATTGAAAAGTGATCATCAATGGATTGTAAGGAAACGATACGTCCTGCTGTTCTTTTGTCGCGCCTTTTTCCGGATCAGCGGCTAGATTCAAAAAAAAACCGCCCTTTAAAAAGGACGGGCCAGATCTTACCTAAACTAAACATAATGAATCATGGCGGTAGTTAAAACTATAAAAGAATAATCGGAGTCAGAATGGGGGCGAATACAAGAGTGAAAATAGCCGCAAGCACCATGGCCAGGCTAGCCGCAGCTCCTTCCTCGCTGCCGAACTCGAGCGCCTTCGATGTTCCGGCTCCGTGAGCGCCCATTCCTAATAAGAGTCCGCGTGCTAATTTTTCTTTAATATGCAAATAGCGGATGATCATCGGGCCGAGAACCAGACCTGAGATCCCTGTGACAATAACGAAGATTGCGGTCATTGTCGGCACGCCGCCGATATTGAATGAAACAGCCATGGCGATGGGTGTGGTGATTGATCTTGGAAGAAGGCTAAGCAGATAGCTGCTCTGCAGGTGGACAATATGGCTGAAAAGGCCGGAACTGATCAGTGCAACCGTTACGCCTGTTGTCATGCTGACCGCAATGACTTTTAAATACTTCCTCATGACTTTACGGTACTTATAAAGCGGAACGGCAAAACCGACGACGGCCGGCTGGAGCAGATTGCCTAACCAGCGTCCGCCGCTGTCATAATCCGAATAGTCTATATGAAAACCGACGAGCAGTGAAGACAGAATACACGGAGCGACAAGAAGCGGCGATAGAAAAGCAAACTTGATTTTCCTGTATAACAGTTTTGAAAAATAATAGATCACGATGGTCATGATAATACAGCTTAATGCAATAAACATGGATTTATACCTCTTCCTTTTTCCCGGATAACTTATGAACGTAAAACTGGGCGACAAGTCCGGTGACAATCATGACCGTAATCGTGCTTAAAATAATCACGATCAGAAACTGAGAACCATGCTGAAGGATTTGATCCTTGTACTGAATGATAGCGACAGCAGAAGGAATAAAGAACAGCAGCATCTCGGACATCAGAAAGCTTGCTCCAAGTTCGATTTTTGACAGTTTCAGAACATTAAAGTAAAGCAGGGCAAGAACGATAAACAAGCCGACGATGCTTCCGGAAACCGGAAGATGCAGCACCGACACAATGACATTGCCGATCAGAGCAAAAAAATAAAGGACGGCTACCTGAACAGCAGTAAAGAAAATTTTTTTCATAACAGAATAACACTTCCTTATTTTTAGAGAAGCAAAAGCTGTGACATAACTCACACGTATTATACAAAAGAAATAATCGCAGGTACAATAGATATTAAGAATGAATAACATTCCAATCAATTATGGGCGGCGATGGAAACGGATATTAAACATCTTCATTATTTTCTGGAGGTAGCGGTCCAGAAAAGTTTTACGAAAGCCGCGCATCATTTATATATCACGCAGCCGACAATCAGCAAGATGGTCCGAGATATTGAAGATGAGCTGGGCATGACACTTCTCGATCGGTCGGGGAAAGAAATTGAATTGACTGATGCCGGGAAAATTGTCTTTGAACAGTCCCGAGAAATTGTTCGTTCATTTGATCATCTTTCGGACGAATTGGCCGATTTAACAAACGCTAAGAAAGGGAAGCTGACGATTGGGCTGCCCCCGATGATCGGAGCCTATTTCTTCCCCGCGATTCTTGGAAAGTTTCGTAGCGACTATCCGGGTATCAATCTGAACATTGTCGAATACGGTGCAAGGAAAGTGGCAAATTGCGTAGCCGAAGGCCAGCTTGATGTCGGGGTGACAGTCGGATCGTTTGACCGAAGAGTTTTCGACTCTTTCTTTTTTTATGACGATCCGTTGCGGCTTGTCGTGAACCATTCAAATCCTCTTTCAAAAAAAGAAAGTATCAGGCTTAGAGATTTAAAAAAGGAATCTTTTATTCTATTTCCAGACGGATTTTCGCTTCGGGGAATGATTTTGAAAAACTGTGAACGCGCCGGATTTCAGCCCAGAATTTTTTTTGAGAGTTCACAGTGGGATTTCATGATTAAACTCGTGTCCGAGGGGTTCGGTATCGCCCTTCTTCCTGAGAGCATGACAAAAAAAGCGGATCAGAAGTCGGTAGCCACGCTGCCGATTGAAGAAAAGGATCTAACATGGCGGCTGTCCATGATCTGGAAGAAAAACCATTACCTTTCCTTTGCAGCCAGGACCTGGATTTCCGAATCAAAAGAAGCCTTGAAAGGCGTTTAACTGACTTGCGGCGGATCAAAAAACGCAGGAGGGGTCCGTATTTTTTACTTCAATCGTTGCACGGTTTTTGCGGTTATTCTCAAATTGATCATTCAAATACTTTGTTCCTCCAGACATGTCTCCTTGGGCGAATGAATTTATCTAAGAAAATTTTAAAAGGGTTATTGACAGCGATTGATAAGGATGGTATATTAATTTGGTCGCTGTTGATAATTAAATTTTTGTTGACAGATGATGAATACGAAGGTACAATATTTATGCACTACCATAAGCAGCAGTTGACAGAAGATGCATTTTTTGATAGGATGTTTTAGCTGTCTTTGTGAATGATAGTTTTATGAATGTTCCTTGAAAACTGAACAAAAGCCAAGCGTGATTGAAAAAGGGTAAACCCTTGAATCAATTCAAAAAAGCTATGGATTCGAACGCGTATAAAAGATTGATACGGATAGAAATTATCCGGTAAGTACTACTTTTTGGAGAGTTTGATCCTGGCTCAGGACGAACGCTGGCGGCGTGCCTAATACATGCAAGTC
>NZ_BMOK01000008.1 GCF_014647035.1 Sporolactobacillus putidus
CAGTAAAAAAAGAACCCTACCATAAAGATAGAGTTCTATGGACCATCAACACTATTTGACAAAGTCCCCGAAAAATCCGGATCCCCGATTTTTGGCATATCGCCGATACCGGTCACACGCATATTCACAATTTCAATCGGAGCATTCTGGAAAGCGTGCCCATACTCGCGTTTATGAACCGTATGGAAGGTTTCCCATATCGCGTGAATATTTGCTGCATCGATCGAACCGGAGGCAACAGGGATACGCAATTCGTAGCCTTGCCCGACGTAACGGCAGTCAAAGAAATGCAGCAGAGTAATTTTGTCCGGCGCAAACCCGGCCTCTCCCAGCTGCCCGGTAATCTCTTCCTCCAGACTTTTGAATTTTTGATTCAGATAGTCCGTATCGAGCCTATCGCTGGACATAAAGATCGTCTGGACCGCATCATATTTCAGATCCGTTGTTAAAAGACCGGTTGCCGAAGTAATACCGGGATACGGCGGTATAATGACTTCCGGAATGTCAAGGATTTTTGCAACCTCAACCGAACACATCGGTCCGCCGCCGCCGAGCGCCGCCAGAGTGAAACCGCGGGGATCAAAGCCCTTCTGAATAGTTCTTGAGCGAATCGCGTTGGCCATGTTGTTATTGACTATGGTTAAAATTCCTTCGGCCGTTTCATATAAGCCTAATCCAAGTTTCGATGCTAAACTTTGTACGGCTTGAACCGCCTTTTCCGGGTAGATCTCCATTTCCCCGTCGAGAAAATGATCCGGATCCAGTCTGCCGAGCACCAGCGTCGCATCGGTTACCGTCGGCAGTTCCCCGCCGCGCCCGTAACAAGCCGGACCTGGATACGAACCGGCGCTTCTCGGGCCGACTTTGAAGGCGCCTCCCGCGTCAACATAGGCGATACTGCCACCGCCCGCACCGATCGTATGAATATCGATCATCGGCACCTGCACCGGATAGCCGGCAATCTGGGTATCACCGGCTGTCGCCTCTGAAAAACCCCGTTCTGTCACAATCCCAATATCCGCGCTTGTTCCACCGACGTCAAAAGTAATCAATCTTTGATGATCGGACAATTTCCCGGCCCATTGTCCGCCAAGCACGCCGGCCGCCGGCCCTGATAAGAGCGTCATGACCGGCTTTTCCGATATCGTCCGGGAATTAGCGACACCACCGTTGGATGTCATGATCAAGAGGTCGCAGTCCATTCCTGCATCACGGAGACGCGATTCCAGACTCTCAATGTACCCCTTCATGACCGGGCCGACAAAGCCGTTCATACTTGCTGTTGCGAAGCGTTCAAATTCGCGAAACTGCGGAGAAATATTGGCCGAAGTGGTGATATAAAAATCAGGGAACTTTTCACTGATTATTTCTTTTACCCGCTCTTCATGTTCCGGTTCTAAATAGGAAAACAGGAACCCGACGACAACGGATTCGATCCCTTCATCTTTAAATTCGTTTAAAATTTTAATGACTTCGTCTTCATCCAATGGAATCTTTTCATACGCTTTTCCATTCGATACACCGATCCGTTCTGAAACAGTCCTGCGGTTGCGGCGTTCAACCATGTTGTTGTCCTGCCACGGTATCTCCTGCGCAATGGAATAATTCTCCGGTCTCTGATGCCGGCCGATCTGCAGAATATCCCTGTAGCCCTTTGTGGTAATCAGTCCGGTTTTTGCTCCGTTATGTTCAAGAACAGCATTCGTCGCGATCGTCGTCCCGTGAAAAACATGGTCGATACGGTTTCTTTCTATGCCGTACCGGCTGCAAATCTCTGTGATTCCTTTGACCATACCAACCGAAGGGTCTTTTGTCGTGGTAGGTGTCTTATGAATACGCGATACACCGGTGTCCGTATCTGTATATATAACATCTGTAAACGTGCCGCCTATGTCAACACCAATGAGTTTCATATCATCCTGCCTCCATCCGATTTACATAATTGAATCAACAAAATCATTTAATATTTCTGATAACAATAACTGCAGATTGACTGCATGGATAAGATCCAGTCAGTTCTTCACTTGGCGTTTTAAGCGCAGCTGATTCGTAAAATATTTTCTGCTATCCGGAGTGAGCAGTCGTAAAGTGTTCACTTGATCGAGAGCCTCCTCATCGATCGGTCTGAACTGAACAAAAGCCCCGTTAAGATTTTCTTTGACGCTGACAATTTGACAACCTTGCTCCATTAATTCGTCAATCTGCTTTTTTTCTTTTAAAAAGATTTTATACTCATGCATTTTCCTAACCTCATAGATTAATAAAATTTTTTCTGAAAGGAAAACATTCGCGGGACCATTCAAACATCTTTTTATAAAGTGTTAAGCAGTGCCTGACGTTCATTCCACGTCATCGGCTCTTCCCCCGGTTTTTCGATCATGTCGATCGCCCCGTCAACCGGGCAGACAATAGAGCAGAGATTGCAGCCGACACAATCTTCCTCGCGGACCTTTAGTGCAGGCTTGCCATTCTTATCGGTATACATTTCAATACATTGATGCGCGCCATCTTCACAGGCGATGTGGCATTTATTGCAATGGATACACTGATCCTGATTAATACGGGCAACCACCCGGTGATTCAGATCGAGATCGCCCCAATCCCTATATTTAGGTACGGATCGGCCAACCAGATCCATGACTGAGGCGAGTCCTTTTTCATCCAAGTAGTTATTTAACCCGTCAATCATGTCTTCCACAATACGGAATCCGTGATGCATCGCCGCAGTGCACACCTGCAGCCCTGTCGCCCCCATCAGCATGAATTCCGCGGCATCCCGCCAGGTTCCGATCCCGCCGATGCCTGAAATCGGAATGTTGCTATCCGTCTGCCGGGCGCATTCTCCAACCATGCTCAATGCGATGGGTTTGACCGCCGGGCCGCAGTAACCTCCGTGGGTTCCCTTCCCGGCTACGTTCGGGATTGTATTCCAAGTGTCAAGATCAATACCCATCAGGCTGTTGATCGTGTTGATCAGACTGATGGCATCCGCTCCGCCCTGGCTTGCCGCATAGGCCGTAGCTGTGATATCCGTGATATTAGGCGTCAGTTTTACGATAACCGGTGTTTCAGCAGCTTCTTTCGCCCAGCTGGTCTGCTTCTCAACCAGCTCCGGCACCTGCCCGGAGGCTGAACCCATGCCGCGTTCCGCCATGCCGTGAGGGCATCCGAAGTTTAATTCAAGGCCGTCAACGCCAACGTCTTCAACCTTTTTCACGATTTCATGCCATTTCTCTTGTACCGGTTCAACCATGAGTGAAGCAATGATGACCTGTTTGGGAAACTTCTTTTTTGTTTCGGCAATCTCCCGCAGGTTGACATCAAGCGGACGGTCTGTAATCAGTTCGATATTATTAAAACCCGCAACCCGCTGTCCATTATAATGAAGCGCAGAAAACCGGGAAGTCACGTTGACAATCGGATCACCCAGAGTTTTCCAGACTGCACCGCCCCATCCGGCTTCAAATGCTCTCTGTACTTGATAACCGGAATTCGTTGGCGGCCCAGAGGCAAGCCAGAATGGATTCATAGACTTTATCCCAGCGAAATTTATGCTTAAATCTGCCAATAGGATCCCCCCAGTCTTAAATTCTGCTCAGCATTTGTTCCTGAATAGCCCGCGCCGTCTTTTTTCCCTGCTCGGCAGCAGCGACAACCATCGCTTCGCCGCTTCCATTTCCAAAAATGACATCTCCCGCAGCGTAAACCTTAGGATTTGATGTCTGATAGGTTTCGGGATTTACTTTAACGATACCGTGGTCATTTTCAAGGCCGAATGCCTCGATTAATGAAGTATAACGTACCTGACCGGTTGCCTTGACCACAACATCAATGTCCATATAAAATTCGGAGTTTTTAACTTTCTCCGGTCGCCGCCTGCCGGATGCATCGATTTCCCCAAGTTTCATCCGCACACATTCCATCCTGGCAACATGCCCCAACCCGTCATCAATGAAGCTTTTCGGCTGGGTGAGCCATCTGAATTCAATGCCGTCCTGTTTGGCAAAAGCGTACTCAAATGGATAGGCGGTCATCTCTGCTTCGGAGCGGCGATAAACCATACTGACATTTGCCGCTCCCAGCCGTTTCAGGCATGTGGCCGCGTCAATTGCCGTATTCCCGGCTCCGATCACCGCCGCGCGCTTACCGATAAATCGGTCGGTTAAATGACCGTCCTTCACTTTTTCGATGAACTGAATCGCATCATGGACACCATCCAGATCCTCGCCCGGAATGCCCAGAAGCGGAACATCCGACATGCCGACCGCCAGAACAACCGCGTCAAAATCGTTCATCAATGTTTCTACCTGAACGTCTTTTCCTACCTCGGTATTCGTATGAATCGCAACCCCAAGGCTCTCAACCTGTTCCACTTCCCAGAGTGAGATCGCCTGCGGCAGACGGAAGGGGACAATCCCGTAAGTGTCCAGCCCGCCCGCTTTATCCTTCTTTTCATAGACTGTAACCTTAAATCCGTATCGGGCCAGTTCGCGTGCCGCCGAAAGCCCGGCCGGTCCGCTTCCGACAATGGCCACCGTTTTGCCATTCGGTTTTCCCGGCTGAAACAATGGCTCATGATTCTTCATTGCCCAATTTGTCGCATGCCTCTGCAGATCCCCAATCATGATCGGAAGCGATGCATCATTCAAAACACAGGCGCCTTCGCACAGCTCCTCTGTCGGGCAAACCCTCGCGCATGTCGCCCCCATCGGATTGGCTTCCATAATGACATGAGCGGCTCCTTTCATATTTCCCGAAGCGATCTTTTTGATAAAAGAAGGGACATTAATGTTTGTCGGACAAGCCTTTGTGCAGGGCGCATCATAGCAGAACAGGCATCGGCTCACTTCTTCCATGACTTCCTTCGGCTTTAGATCAGCTCTCACTTCATCGAAATTTTTCCAAAGATTTTCTTTTGTATCCGGTATTCGCATTCCGGCAATCACCTCCATGAATGGCTTAATCGGAATGATTCATTAGCTCATGTGATTATCCGATGTTCTCCGGACCCTGTTTCACCATCTGGACCGCCATATCTTTGGAAGTCTTTGAAGAATCCATGATAACCGTCATCTCCTCATATTCCCCGGCTTTCAGGAGACTGGCATCGCTGCGCATCAGGTAACTGTATACCCCAACAGCGATGAGCAAGCCGATGGTCCATGCGTTATCCCACAGAAATTTAAGGGCCGGTATAAATAGTCCGAGAAGAGGGATGACAATCCCTACAATCAACGCATATACGCTGTTTTTGTTAAACCCGGAAGAATAACTGTAGCGGCCGTTTCTTGTATAAAGCTCCGTCAGTGCTAGATGGCGTCGGCGAACAATCCAGTAATCGGCGATGGCGATTCCGTCAATCGGGCCAAGAAGGGCACCATATCCGCCGAGAAAACCGAAAATATAATTTTGAAAGTTAGCCATGAGATACCAAGGCTGCATCACCAGAGCGAATAAACCGGTAATGACTGCACCAATGGCAAAGGTGATGTGCCGTGGCCAGAGATTTTCTGCTGCGCGTGCCGGAGCAACCAGATTCGCGCCCACATTAATCGTCAGTGAGGAAATGACAATGACAACGGCACCCAGAAAAACAATGAAGGTCGGAAAATGTGAGAGCAGATCAACAGGCTGCCACAAAGCTTGCCCATACAGGACGACCGTTGCCGACGTAACGAAGATGCCGATAAAAGAAAATATCGTCATAGTCAGAGGCAGTGTGAAAGCCTGGGCAACCATCATCGATCTATGATCCTTTGCCTGCCGGGCAAAGTCAGGAATGTTAAGCGCGAGTGTGGCCCAAAAAGCAATGACGCCGGTTAGCGCGGGAAAGAATGTTGCAAAAAACTGGCCGGTTGATTGAAACTTGCTGGGCGCCGTCATAATCGGACCGAGGCCGTTAATGTGAGCGATCGCCCAAATAAACAATGCAACCGAAGCAATGCCGACAATAGGAGTCGCAATCATGGCCAGCCACTTGATGCCTTCAGGACCTCTCATGCCGACGACGACATTAAGCGCCCAAAAAAGAATGAATACGATAGCTGTATGAAGGCCGAAGTTCTGCCAGGCCGGGAAAACTTTCATAAGGAGCGCATCGATACTCGTTGTTCCGATCCATGTGTTGATGCCGAACCAGCCGGCCGCCACGATGGCCCGCGCGACTGTCGGAATGTGTGCGCCCTTTGACCCAAACCACAATCTCGCAAATACAGGATACGGAATCCCAAATTTTGTGCCGGCATGTGAATTCAATAATATTGGAATCAATACGATACAGTTCCCCAGAAAAATGGTGATCAGTGCCTGCCACCAGTTCATGCCCAGTGCAATCATGCCACTGGCCATGGTATACGATGGGATGACAAGACACATGCCAATCCATAAGGTAACAAAGTTAATCCCGCCCCATGAATGTTCCGCCTTTGTTGTCGGCCGCAAATCATCATTCCACAAATGACTGTCTTTCAGGCTGTCTGCAGCTTCGCTCGTCAGAGTAACAATTCCGTCTTGTTCAACTTGTGATTTCATCGTGTGATTTCCCCCTTAATTGGAATTGAGTTGCAGACTAGCCATCAAATAACTCGTAATATTTTAAATTATATATTTAGTCTTTGCTATAGCAGAATTTTCTGTTATATTTTCTAGTAAAAAATGTAAGGACCGGCAATCCACTTCCAACACACATTCAGTGATCGGAAAGGATGGCCAGAAGGGTATCCAGTGCCACATTAACCCCCTTTACGCAGTCTTCATACGACGTCAGTTCCTCCTCGCAATGGCTTTTCCCTCTGACGCTTGGCACAAAAATCATTGCTGTTGGAACCATGCTTGCCATATACTGAGCGTCATGTCCCGCGCCGCTGTACATTTTTTTATACGAATACCCCAGGGATTGTGTGGATTTTTCTAATTGATGACAGATTGCCGGGTCAAAAGCGACCGTGTCGCGTGCCCACAGCTTTTTCGTCTCAATGGTACATCCCTCCATGGATTCGGGAAGCTCCTGAATGACCTTGACCACCTGACTGATCACCTCGGGATCCTTGTGTCTGGCCTCAAGAGTAAAGCGCACTTTATCCGGAATAACTGTGTGGATATTCGGAAATACGTTCATTCTGCCCATCGTGTACACCAGCCCGCCGTCTAATCGGCTCAACGACCGGCGCAGCTCTGCAATCAGATCGGTTGCCGCAAAAAGTGCGTCCTCTCGCATACCCATGGGTGTCGTTCCTGCATGATCCGCTTCTCCGGTAATTTCAATTTCGTAATTGACCATGCCGACAACACCCTCGACAATGCCGATTTGCACGGATTCGCTTTCGAGAATCGGTCCCTGCTCGATATGCATTTCCAGATAGGCTGAAGCTTTCGTTAACCTGTTTCTTGAGTCGCCCTCATATCCGCTTGCTGCGAGTGCTTCGCCAAATGTTGTCCCCTTGCTATCCTTACTTTTCAGGATCCCCGCTTTATCGAACATACCGGTTATGACCCCTGAACACATCATCGCCGGATCGAATCGGGCGCCTTCCTCATTGGTAAAATCAACAATCGTAAAAGGAATCTTGGGTTTCATTCGTTGGTCATAAAGCGTACGGCTAACTTCCAAGGCCGCGAGAACGCCGAGGACGCCGTCAAAACGCCCGCCTTTTTCCACGGAATCCAAATGTGAACCCATCACAATCGGGGGTCTGTCTTCCTCTCCGGCCATCGTCGCATAAATATTGGCCATATCATCAATTCTCACCGTCATACCTATTTCCTCGCAGCAGGAAACGAAATAATCTCGGGCGGCAATGTCTTCCCTTGAAAGGGATAATCGGGTGACTCCATGATTTCTTGTACGGCCGAATGCCGCAAATTTTTCCAGGGATTGTTTGAGTCTTTCTCCATTAATCGTTATTTTCTGTCGCTGCACGTTCCCACCCCCTTCAATACCTGATCACCAAAGAACTTTTAGTTGCGCTGCGCCAAGCTTGAATGCAGTTGACGATACATCTCCTTCAAACCGCTTTCTGTCATCTCCACCGGATTATTCTTCATGTTCGGCGCGAAACTACGAGAAACAAGTTCATCCAGACCAGTTTCCGAAAGGATGCCCACCTTCTCTAAAGTTGTACGGAGCCCCATCTCCTTCTTCATTTCGTCAATACGATCGGCCAGACGATCGGAATCTTCAAATCCCAAACGCCTACTGAAACCATTCAGCCGATCGGATTCAGGACCCAGCCGGCTGTTCAACTTCCAGAAAGAAGGAAGGGTAAACGCGCAGGCTTCCCCGTGAGGAATACCATAATCCTGAGTCAGCGGGTAGGAGCAGGCATGCGCGGCGGCTGTTTGTGTAAGATTGAATGCCAGGCCCGCAGTCACCGAAGCCTCGCTCATTTTCTCCCTGGCTTCCCTATTTCCGGGCTCATGGTATGCCTTTAACAAATAGTGAAAAACAAGAGACGCCGCACGCTCTGCCGCCATGTCTGTCAGAGGCTGATGTTTTTTTCCATAGTAGGCTTCCAGCGAGTGAGCCAGCACGTCGAGTCCGCTCGCCGCCGTAACCTGAGGCGGACAGGACACCGTCAGCTCGGGATCAATCAACGCATAGACCGGATAGAAATAGTCACTTGCGAGCAGAGCCTTCACACCTCTTTCCGTGTCGGTCAGAACCGATGCGGCCGTCACTTCGCTGGCTGTCCCGGACGTCGTCGGCATCGCAATCAGCGGAATGCCGGGTTGGGTGATCGGCCGTGCATTTGATAGAAAATCGGCCGCGCTGTACGGTGTTCCTGCAACGAAACAGGCGGCTTTCGCGCAGTCCATGATACTTCCTCCGCCAAGAGCGACGGCAAATTCGCATTGGTATTCGCGAATAGCCGCCGCACAGGCATCTGTGTTGATGACGGTCGGGTTAGGCTGGATCTCCGAAAATACCGCGACTATTCTACCCTCGGATTGATCCATGATTCCCCGCGCAATCCCGGTCCGCACCATGGACGGCGCGCTGATCAGTATACCGCGTTTTCCATTCATCCGACTTAAAATATCCGGCAGCTTTTTCCGCTTTCCCGAGCCAAAGTCGATTGGAACAGGCTGTTTGTAGAAAAAATTCTCCATCGGATTCATCCCCAATCTTTTATTTAGAAATGACGGTTTGATCAGCGAACAGATCATTTTTCTCAAACTGAGCCAGAACGTTCTCAAAGATATCCATCGCTTCATTGATCTGCCGCTCCGTTATGATGAGCGGAGGCGCGATCATGACGCTGGATTCATGCGAATACGTATAGAAGCCATTTTCACTAAGCAGACCGACGAACCTACTCATCAGCCCGACCGTATCCTTTCCATAGTCCAGTCCGTAAGCGATAAGCGGTTCTTTCGTCGCTTTATCCTTAACGAGTTCCACTGCCGCGAACAGCCCGATATGGCGGACATCGCCGACCGAAGCGAAGCGGTACAGTTTTTCCAGACGTTCGGCGAGTACCTCCCCCATTGCCGCAGCATGATCGATCAAGTGCTCTTCCTTGTAGATATCAAGGGTTGCGCAGCCGATTTGCGCTGAGACGGTATGTCCGCTGTAGGTCAGACCAGTCATCAGGACATGGTCGTCAAAATATTGGGCGACTTTTTCACTGACGATAACGCCGCCGAGCGGGCTGTACCCGCACGTCACGCCCTTCGCAAAGGTCATGATATCCGGTTCGAAATCGAAGTGATCGACGGCAAACATTTTGCCGGTGCGGCCGAATCCCGACATGACTTCATCACAGATCATCAGAATGCCATATTTGTCGCATAGTTTGCGCACTCCTTCAAGATAGCCTTTCGGAGGAACAAGCACCCCGTTGCTGCCCGGAATCGGCTCCATGAAAATCGCGGCAATCGAATCCGGCCCTTCATATAAAATCTGATTATTAAGCCGGTCCAAATAAAAAGCAGTGGCCGCTTCCTCGCTTTCAAAGTCGATCGATTCCCGGTACAGATAAGGCGTATCAAACTTAATAAATCCCGGAATTCCCGGTTCCACTACAAATCGGCGACTCTCCCCGGAAAGATTTCCTGCTCCGAATGTCGCTCCGTGGTAGGAACGGTAACGGGAGAATATTTTATAACGACCGGTGGCCATACGCGCGATTTTCACCGCGTGATCATTTGAATCCGCGCCCCCGTTTGCAAAGAAGACTTTGGCCATATTCTTGGGTGCCACTTCAATAATTTTGCGCGCCAGTTCCGCCTTGGATGCGGTGGCAAAACCAGGCGCCGCCAGCGGAATTTCACCAATGTGCCTGAATTCTTCCATCAGCTTCGGATGGTTATGCCCGACATTCAAGTAAACAAGTTGAGAGCACATGTCATAATATTTCTTGCCCGACTCATCCCAGAAAAAAACGCCTTCACCCTTTTTGATCATTTTCGAATGAATATTTTTTTGCTTTGCCCAGGCATGCAGGACATAATGCTGGTCGTCTTTTTTGATTTGACCATCGTCAATTTGTTTCATGAACCGACAACTCCAATCAATTTTCTGAATTAATATAATTTAATGATATACTTTTATTGATCGAAAACAATGACAATTCAAACGAAAAAAATTGTGCATCTGCACAAAACAGAAGGCACATTTCATTCCATAACGTCTTCAATCATAAAGGCCAGCGAAAGATTTGTTTTCACAAAAGGATGATATAAATCAACGCCCAATATCGATTCAATCTTTTTTGTTTTATAGAGTACCGTATTGCGGTGAACAAATTCTTTTCGGGCAATGTTCGCCGTGCGTCCGTCTTCTTCAAGAAATACACGGAGAAAATGAACAAAATCCGTCTCGTGCAGCTTATCATAACGGTAAAGCAGACCGAGCGAATCCTGATGGAACGTTTCGATCACATTCCGGTCACGCACATCCATGATGATTTTATAGGCCCCTATGTCCTTATATTCAGAGATCAGGAGATCCGGATAGTGACGGGTCAGGCGAATGACCGTTGCGGCCTCCTCATAACTTTTTGACAATTCTTTTATCGGATAGTCGTTTCCCGCGCCAATCAACAAATTGGCCTTCTCCAATTTCCCGTAGTACTTGTCGCGAATATTCTTAACCAGTTGCGAAAGGGGAGGATCTGAAATTTGTATTTCAGTCCGATCAGCCATATAAATGATTTGATCCTTGTGACTCATTGACAGAAGGATTTTATACCTTTTTGACAATTCATCTTCAATTATATAGATTAATCGTGAAGGAACGTCCGGCGCAGAACCGGTCGTACAGACAATAATGCTGAAATCTGCTTCCGCTTTAATACCAAGCTGAGAAAGTTCTTTGTCAAGAGACTCGTGATCGGGTTCAGGATTGAACAAGATTTCAGAAAGGATGCGTTCCGTTTTTGTCTGTCTTTGTTCTGCTGTTGCCAAGTATTGAACGGTAATTTTGACAAAGTCGGCTATCCGGTAGACCCATGGCATTTCAAAAACCGGGAACTGGTGTTCATCAGCAAACTGAAACACTTGTTCCGGAATGGTTGGAATGTAGGGCCCGACATTCAGAATGATACCGGCTGCCTTTCGTTTGAATGCCATATGAAGCATCGCGATTAATCTTATCTCATCTCCTTGCATATTGATTCCGGTTGTGACAAGCAGCTCATTTTCTTTAAAAAATTCGGCGAGACGGTCGCTTTCCATCACATTCACACCGGTAATCGGCCTGTTTATTCCTGTTTCGCCCGCAACTAAATGAATCGGTTCTAATTCGGATAAAGAGAATAATTTCTTAAGTGTTATCATGTTCTCTTAATCTCCTTTACGAATATCAGCCGCCTTGCGGCCCATTCGAAATCAATCCTGCTTTTTGTTTATTCCTAAGAAAATAAGTCAGAAGTTTTTTAAGGCTATGTTCAAATCTAATGTTGTTATTTCGACGAAAATGCAATGTGCGAGTGTCTGCGGGAACAGCGTGCCAGCGAGACCCCGCAGCCTCCAGCCTGTTCGAGGAGGCCCGCGTTACGCCCGCGGCCAAGCGAGCACATGAAGCATAAACGATAAAAACAACAACTGAGTTTAACAAAGCCTTTTGAAAAGGAGAGAAAGCGATCATTTCCCGGCAAACGAAAACAATGAACCTATTGCGATGTGGGGTTTTCAAAACGAAAGAGTCGCGTGATTTCCAATATGTCAGCAGCCTGACTTATCGATTCTTGTTAATTGAAGATATTTTGTGAATAATTTTTATTTTTACTATATAGTTCTTTATTCATTGTGTCCATTATCTGAAAATGTGCCGAATATTAGCAATTTTATAAATAACACTACATAACATGGTAAACATTCTCAAAACAGCAAACACCGTTCAACATTCTGAACGGTGTCTTGCCCTATCATAATGGATTGTTTTTAACACTCAGTTCAAAACCTGCCGATAGACATTCAAAAAGTTTCCGCCCAATATCAGGCCGATCTGCTCATCCGTATAACCGCGGCTGATCAGACCCCCGGTGAATTTAAGAATGTCCCTGTGGCTGGCAATCACGTCAAAGTTGTCGGGTCCTGTTTGTCCCGCTGGTCTGAGATTGATCCCCGTCAGAAAATGGCAGATGTCCAGCCCGACTCCGACGTGCTCCGCACCGACCAGCCCAACCATGTAGTCGACGTGATCGAGTAAATGTTCGACATCACCGTGCTCGTACTTATCGGAAACGAACATGTTGCATCCGTTCATCCCGATCACGCCACCGCTCGCCGACAGCGCGCGAATCTGATCATCGGTCAGGTTTCTCATCGATGAAGCAAGGCCGCGGGCGTTGGAATGTGAAGCGATAACCGGACCTCGGGCTCTAGCCAGAACATCCTCAAATCCCTCATCATTCAGATGACTGACATCGATGATCATGTTCTTTTTTTCAGCTAGCTGAATCAGACTGACGCCAAAATCCGTCAGGCCGCCCTTGCGCCCTTCATCTTTTGGAGAGAAGTGGCTGCCGTCAGCGGCAAAGTTGCGCCTGCTCCAGGTCAGGCCGACAAACCGGACACCCAGCTTATAAAAAATAGGCAGAAGATCGAGGTCGTTTGTCAGGGGGTCGACGCCTTCAAGCGATAATAGAATAGCGAGCCGATTATTGCGGTGCGCGGTTAAAATGTCATCATAAGTCGTGCACAGCTGAATCTTATCCGGCGACTCCTCAATTTCAGCGTAAAGCGCACTGATCTGATCAAGCGCCTTTTTCAGGCCTAATTCCGGCAAGTATTCGTTTTCGATAAAAAGTGAGCAAACAAGAACGCTGACCCCGCCCTCTGCCAGAGCAGGGAGAAAATGCGTTTCGATGACCTTTTTATAGCCCAGTTTTCTCCGCAAATCGACCTCCATCAGAAGATCGAAGTGCGCATCGACGACCAAGTACTGCTGATGGAGGCGCCGTGCATGTTCCTGGATGGTTTCTGACAATGATCATTCCCCCAATTCGGTAAAAATAAATATGATTATCCCATTGCTCATTTAAGTCGGCAAAATACGTCCTGAATGATTAATAGCGAATCGAAAATTAAAGATTATCCCCCTGCTCCCGTGAATTTGGGCAGTTCGCGGCGTAAAAAGTCCAATTCGTGTTCTGACTATTCGCACTTATTGATTTCAGGCCGTTTACTGTTGATTCTTTGAGCGTTACTGTAGATTCTCTGCTCTTTACTGTTGATTCTCAACCCATTACTGTAGATTCTCTGCTCTTTACTGGCGAAAAGTGAGCTGGAAACCTTGTCACAGTTTATGTGTTTCTTCCAATTCTTTAAGATTGACCACGTATTGCGGGGATTCCTGATGAATAAAGCGGCGGATGTTTTCAACCGTTACCCCGGCAACCCGATTGACGCTCTCCTGAGTCATGCCGCCGATATGTGGTGTAGCGATCAGATTGTCAAGGTCAGGCAGCTTTTCTTTCGGCGGTTCACTCTCAAAGACATCGAGCGCGGCTCCGCAAATCTTTTTTTGCCGCAGAGCTTCAAAAAGGGCCTGCTCATCGATGATCGCTCCCCGGGAAATATTAATCAGAAACGCTGACGGCTGCATTTTGCCAATCGCCTGCTCATCGATCAAGTGGTAATTTGATTTTGTAAGTGCCGTGCTGACCACGATATAATCCGCATCTTCCAGCAGCTGATCCAGTTCCACAAATGAGGCGCCAAGTCTGTTCGCTACCTCGTGATCCTTGTAATTTCCGAAAACAATCACTTTCATATCAAACGCACCGGCAAACTTGGCAATCTTCATGCCGATCGAACCAAACCCGATAATCCCAAGTGTTTTACCACAGCATTCGTATCCCTTACTATGGATCCATACACCGTCTTTGGTCTTTTTGTCCAACTGCGGAATCTTTCTGGAGATGCCGATCATCAGACCGATCGCAAGTTCGGCGACCGACGTCGCGTTTTCCCCTGGCGCATTGCTGACGAAGATTCCTTTTCCGCTAGCATAGTCGACATCCACGTTATCCAGTCCTGTTCCCGTCTTCAGAATATATTTCAGCTGGGGAGCCGCATCAATAACTTCCTGATCCGCCGGTGCAACTGCCGTTATGTAGATCTCCGCATCTGAAATATTTTTTTTAATTGTTTCCTTATTCTGCGCCTGATCGTACATCAGGCATGTTACATCCGCCCCCGCTTCTTCCAATTGATGAACCATGGTCTGGTAAATCGGAAAATAGGATTTTCCCACACAGAAAAGAACCTTCACCCTGCGTCCCTCCTTTAGCTATCAGGACAGTTTGCTCGCCTTTTTACAAAGTAGCGAGATATTGGTCTCGCGACTCCTTTTGTCTTCTTCCTGTATAAATGAAACAGGCAGGAAATTTAAAGCTTCCTATTAAAAAATGTCTGTCATAAAAAAAGTGAATTTATTCTCATACGCGCGACCAACTGAACGTTTATTTTGTGAAAAACAAAATTCTGTCAAAGCGTAAATTTTCTTCCTGTTTTTCAAACCCATAATTCTATTTTAACAGCTTTCCTGACTGCGCCAAAATTTTAGAACTCGTTTTGGCCCTTTACATTTTTACAAACGGTATACTGCTACGATTTTAAAATGCCCATGAGGTCAAATAACATTATAACGTCTCTTAAAGTAATCCGTTTATGAACATGTAACCTAAAAACGCTCCGAAAAAAGTCTTCCGAGCGTTTTTTTACCACTAGGTCACTGAAAACCTAAGAATTCACCCCACTTCTCTCAAAGCTTTACGACTGTGATCGATAAAGTGCCCGTTAAGTGCGGCCAAAGTCTGTTGGAACAGCATGCCAATGACCACAGGCACGGCAACATGAGGTGAGAAAAAACTGACCGCAATGACAACGCCGGTGCTGATGTTCCTCATTCCTCCGGTAAATATTAAGGCAATAGCGTTTCCTCGTTTCTGTCTGAATAGGTATCCGAGCAGCCAGCAGAGCAAAAATCCGCTGCTGGAAATAAATAAGATCGTGCCGGCAATAGCTAAAAACTTTAAATTCACCGTTTTAAGATAGGGCGCTAAACCCGAACTGTTTACAGCGATAATAAACGGCATGCATAACTTTGAAAATGGAGCTAAATTCCGGCTGACTTTTTTCGTAAGAGTATGTTTACTATATTGGTTGATCACCATTCCGACAATAGTCGGGACCACAATCATGACAATGAGTCCCTGCATCAGACTCGTCACATCTATATCGACCGACTGACCAACCAATAAATAAATACTATAAGGGACGATCAACGGTGAAAGCAATGTGTCTATTAAAATAATCGATAAGGTTACCGGGACATTGCCATGATATAAGGAAACCCAAATGACACTGGTAATCCCGGTGGGCATAACCACGGCCAAAGTCAGCCCGGTAATGGTCATCGGATCACCGCTGAAGAGCAGATGACCAATACCCCAGGCCCATATCGGTGTCAAAACATGAAGCACCATCAACGAAATAATAATCGGCAGCGGATTGGTAATGGATTGATAGAGCGATCTGAAGTTTGAATTCAGGCTCCCGGTGAAAGTCATAAATGCGAAAATCAAGGGGACCCATCCGGCAAATGGATGAAGATGACCGGATGCCAAAACACCCAGAACAACACTAAGCGGTGTGAGCACAGGCATCCACTTTCCAAGAAAAGCATTTAGCGTTAATAACATCAGGAGGACTCCAAACTGATTTTATTTTTCCGATTAAAAAGAAAAATCAAATAACTTATAAGTTATTTTACTTGAACGATTATGACAAAGAAATTATTATTCCGCTTTCTAAAGAAATATTTCTCAATAACACCTAAAAGTTGATTCCATCATTCCAATATAAGAAAAGACTAGTTATACTTAACTAACCAGAAAGATCCCCGGTTTCCGGAGATCTTCTTTAGTTTTGCTTTTTTGTTCGGTTAATTATGATACGGTCATTTTAATGACAGATGGCAAAACAATACAACTCGCCTGTGCCTGATGACTGGTTTTCACCTCGTCCTATGTAATCTACGAATTTCCCGCATATCTGTAAACTTGGATCAAGAAAGCGACTCTATTTGCCCGTTATTTTTCGTATTTTTCAAAAGGATCGTCCAGTACGATTTTCTGCGCTTCCGTGTCGCTCGTTCCCGCATACAGGATCACCCGCGAGTTCCCACGGATCGCCCCGCCGCTGAACACAATGTCTTTCAAATCCTCTCGTTTCGCCGGACCGTCAATGAAATTGTCACGTGTCGCGATGATTTCCACCGGAGTATGGTTTCCCGTCAACGGATCCAGCGTAAAGATCATCGAATAGTAGTGGCGGTCTCCCCGCTCATCGAAATAGGCGACATGCCCAAGCACCCCGGCGTCGCCGTTCCTGAGCGGATGAATCTCGTTCGCTCCGCCCCATTCGCCTTCCGCGAAGTGGCCTTCGAGAAGCGGCGCATCCTCAATCTTCCGGACATCCAGTTCATCCAATGCGGGCAGAAGAAAGAAACCGATTTTCCCTCTGCCTCCCTTAATACCCTGCGGCCGCGTCAGAACAAGAATGATCCCGTTCGGCATCTGCGCCAGGCGCAAATCTTTCATGCCCGCCGGCCCTTCAAAAAAAGGGACCAGTGTTTTAATGGTTTCCCCTTTGTAAAGAACCGTCCGCCATGTCGCTTCTCCTGCACTGTCTCTCGTCACCCAGACGCCGCCGAAAACAAGAAGTCCGTCAATCCGCGTGACAAAGGGGTCCTGCAGGGGAAAAACCGGCATGTCTTTCATCAGCTCCCAGCTCTCTCCGGTTTTTTCAAAAAAAGCCACAGTGGACTCTTCGCTTTCCCTCGGTTCCACCCGGGCGGCAATGACTTGTTTCGTCTCATCGGAAAAAGGGGCGGTGATATTGTACACATCATTCAGTCCCGCGCCCATAAATTTCAGTTTTTCCACGTAGTGAACAGGTTGGTGATTCTTCTTGTATCTCTCCACAAGCGTCCTGCACTCTGTTGCCTGATTCATGGCTATTCTTATACTCCTTTTCAACAGTCCTTTCAAGGAACAGTAGTATAGTCTTTTATCAGACGGAGTGCAAGGTGTAAGACTTTTATATTGAATGAAGCAGTCGGTTAATCAACGAATCGCTAACTATTTGTGTATTTTATTGAATGATAAAAGCAACTGTTCTCAATTAAAAAAAACACTCCTGAAGAAATCTCAAAAGTGGCTGATTAAGCGATTCTTATAAAATTTGCTTTAATATTAAAGATTATGCTTCACAAAAAATTCATCCAGAATGCCATTAAATTTATGTGGAAATCATGGATAGGACGGAGCTGTCTCAACCGCCGATTGCCTATCTGCAACACCTTTAGACACCACACATGTAATAGACTTACCGTGAATGAATCTGTTCAATCCATTGTAGTCGTCAGTTTCGCTCCCTTTAATTAGCACAAAAGTCGTCTAGCCTTTTGTCGGATTTTTTCATTATAATAGAATCATGCGCACAGGAATCTATTTATTATTTGCTAGGAGCTTCTATGTCATACTCATCTTTAATCTATCCTGCCAGTGTAATCAATCTGTTGATTTTATTCTTCTTCTTAAGCTTGAAATGGGAAAATCTTTTTAAGAAACCTCTTATTCTCATTTGCTGGCTAACGAGCATGATTTATCTGATCTGGCGCGCTTTCTTCACACTTCCTTCAATCGGATCGATCAGTTTTGCGGCTGGCATGGTGCTGTGGATCACCGAATTCATCGGATTTCTTCAGTTGTGCGTCTTCTACATACTCGTCTGGAAACCCGCCCGAAAAAAAGAAGTGCCGCTTAAAAGTCTTGAAAAACTGCCGATGGTCGACGTGCTTATCGTCACTTATAATGAGCCGCTCGACGTGCTTAGAAGAACCATCGCAGGCTGCCTGAACCTCGACTACCCGAAAGAACGTCTCAACATTTATATCTGCGACGACGGGAGCCGTGAGACGGTTGAAAAGCTGGCCGGGCAGTTCCATGTCCATTATCTGAAACGTGAAGATCATTCTTTTGCCAAGGCGGGGAATCTGAATCACGCGCTTCAGCATACTTCGGGAGAATTTATTGTCACACTTGACGCGGATATGGTTCCGCTCGCGCCGTTTCTTCAGCGGACCATCGGCCTCTTTTCGGATCCGGAAGTCGCTTTCGTTCAGACTCCGCAAGCATTCTACAATGACGATCCATACCAGTTCAATACATTTTCAACCGATCATCTGCCTAACGAGCAGGACTTCTTTATGCGAACGCTGCAGGCCGGTAAAGCCCGCTTCAACGCCGTCATGTTTGTCGGCAGCAACGCGGTTTTCCGCCGCAGCGCTCTGGAAGCAATCGGCGGGTTCGCGACGGGTGTCATTACGGAAGATATGGCCACTGGCATGATCCTACAGGCCAAGAAATTCCGCACACTCTTTGTCGGCGATGTTCTGGCCATGGGACTCGCTCCGGAATCGTGGGGCGACATGCTGAAGCAGCGCGACCGGTGGTGCCGTGGCAATATTCAGTGCGCGAGAAAATGGAATCCGCTGACCCTGTCCGGCTTATCATTTATGCAGCGTTTGCTTTATATTGACGGTATTGTTTACTGGTTTTTCGGCATTTTTAAATTAGTCTATATTCTCGCCCCGCTGATCTATATGCTGTTTGGTGTCTATTTTCTTAAAACGGACCTTTACTCGCTTGCCTGTTTCTGGCTGCCCTCCTTTCTCGGCAGCTACCTGACATTCCGCCTTGTCTCGCGGGGGCAGCGCAGCATGACCTGGAGCCACATCTATGACACATCCATGGCCCCGTCTCTCGCTTTCTCGGCGTTATCGGAACTTTTTTTCAGAAAAAAGCTGAATTTTAAAGTGACACCGAAAGGGCAGAATTCAGAAAAAAGACATTTTCATCTGTCCACCGTGATGCCGCATCTGTTCTGCCTGATCATGACGGCTGCCGCCTTTACCAAAATCGGGATTGATTACTTCTTCTTTCACAACCTGCGAGTGAATGAAGTCAGTTTCAATCTTTTCTGGGCTTTTTACAATATGATCGGACTTGCGCTGTCATTGACCGTTGCCGTCAATCGGCCGAGATTCAGAAGAGGAGAGCGTTTTCGTGTCAACCGTCCCGGCCGGATTGAGTTCACAGACGAACAAAGGAATGCCTCATTACCGGTGACAATCGTCGATATGAGCGATTCCGGGGCACGTCTCTCCTTTGCCTCTGATCATTTCCACGAATATGAACAGTTTGCCATCCGATCGCTGGCTATCGATCCAATCGGCACTCTGCCCTGCCGCTTAGTATGGCTTTCCCATAAAAGCCAGGATGGCGATGAGTCTGTCGGCATTCAATTCGAGGAACTGAGCGACCGGCAGTACAGTCGTGTTATTCATTATCTCTTTAACATTGTCCAGTCCCAGAGACCTTTTCTGGAAGACAAAACAGGGTCCGTCCGAACACTTGCCCGTTTTCTCAGAAAATCGTTCAAAGTCCCCCAAGCACTGAAAAGACAGAACTTGCGACGATCGGTACATTTAGATGGATACATTTTTCGTATACCTGAAACCAAAATCAGCCGCGCTGCCATGGAAGCTGCTGTTGCGTTTTCTGATGACGGACCGCGACGGCCGTTTACGATTGATCCTGAGCAAAAGCCTGTTGTCATTAAGGATATCAGCGTCAGCGGCTGCCAGATTCTTACCACGTTCCCACTTAATCTGAATGAAACCATCGTTTTGAATGCAAAACCGGATCTTGGTCCGGTGAAAGCGGAAGTCCGCTGGCAAAAAAAGAAATTCAGGCATTATTTCATCGGTATCAAGTTTCTCTCATGATAAGGCTGATCATGCTTTGTTTATTTTTTCCTTTGCAAATCCCCTTATCGAATAATAAACGGAGCTAAAAAAAATATAGATCGGTTTGCTATTGCTCAACTGATGCCAGTAATCAAATTTTCTCAGGATACCAATTGATGATTTCTTACTACTGTTCTCAATTTCTTTTTCAAGAATTTGCCTAAACAGTAAAGGATTAAGCATCCTGTTACCCTCTGTAAAAATTAATTAATATAATTTCCCGATAATTGCTTCTAATTTTAAAGCCCTGTCTGTGTATGATTTAAAAAGTTTTTAACGCTCTATTATCCAGAACAGCAGTGATTTCATTTACCAAAATAGACAAATTAAAATAAGAATCGAATGCCTTTGTCTTTTTTGGTTTTTTCAAGTCACTCAAACGTTCGGGAAGCAGCTGATAGTCTTTGAGCGATTCCCATTTAACCAATTCACATCCATTATGTCTTTGCAAATAATTTATGGTATTGCGATCTTCGGTTACATTTTCTCTTGCAACAAGAACAAGCGGTTTATTAGTACAGACAGCCTCGGCAATTGTTCCCCAACCTGGTTTTGAAATCACAACATCGCTGGCTGCAATGAAATTTTGAGTTTCATTATAGCCGCTTGGTATTTTATAAATGTTGTCTCCTTCAACATGAGTATGATTTGAAACGATAAAAACACAGTTTTTGCTCTTCCATAATGGATAAGCCGTCAGGTCTTCGGTTTCTATTTTCATACCTAGTCCGAAAAAAATGATTTTTTTGCTGCCTTCGGGGTTAACACGCGTTTGAATGCTTCTTACATCCTCAGTCTCCGTGCAACGCGAAAAAAAACCAAATGCCCGATTTCTTTTTTGTCCCCAAGGCCGCTCTTGACTTCCAGGCAAAGCAAAAAAATCGTCCATTTGTGTATAGCAATCAAATAACGGCTGCAACTCTTTTTCAGAGAGCGCGTCCCGATAAGCCGTATACCATGTAAAATTGGAAATACCGATTGAATGAATGGACAATAAATGTGCCGCCTTAAACGGGATAGGCGGTATATCCCCGATCACAAGATCCGCTTTGCAGTTTCTGAGAAATTCTATTTCTTCCTCAACGGATTCAGACATCCGATGTACAAAAGCATCATACTCTTTTCTTAACAACTCGTTATCGGGAATCAGTGAATCACGCTTTAAAATATAGCCCATGTCGTTACGCACTTGCCGCATAGAAACTTGTCTCTGAACAATTAACTGCTTAAGGGATGCATTCATAAACGAATAAGCAAAAGAGGTACAAATGATAACTCTGATATCTTTTCTTACCCTGCACAAGAATCGTATAACAGCGATACTTCTTGCCGCGTGACCGAATCCATAATCAGAAACGTAATAACAGATTGTTTTCAAATGATATTCACCTTCCATGTCTCTCATGGCAACTTTCTAATAAATTTCGTCTTACTTTAAAAACCTGTTATTGATCGATTTGACTTGTGTATCGATCTTTTTCCCGGAGAATCGCGATGACTGAACCATCGCCGTTCCGCCAACAGGAATGTCCGTATTATAGATCGCTAGGTTGCTGTATTCTTTTGTTGATTTTAGAAAAACACAATTGAAAACCGAGACGTTGGCCTCAGATAGAACAGCAATGTCCGCTTTCGGACTTCCCGGATAGTTCACATAGCCATTATTCTGAAAGGTACAATTAGACACCATAACCTGCGAGTGAGCTTCAGCGTGAATGCCCTGGCCAGCTATGTCTTGAAAGAGACAGCCTTTAATCAAAATATTCTGGGCACCAACTGCAACACCCACGCCAAAACCTGCATTGCTTGTGTTGCTGGTGATCCCGCTGAAAACACAATTTTCAATCGTCCATCCGTCGCTAGGGGCATTAATTTCGATATCATCCGAATTGTTGTTCAGAAACTGGCAGTTAATAATTCTAACGTTATAGCTTGGCTGTTTGTTCGAAAGAATGGAATATCCGGAACCCTCGAACAACGTATCGGTTACCGTCAGATTGCGTACCGTCACGGCGTTTTGGATGCCTTGAACGCTGCTTTTAAACTTGCATTCATCGATATTGATGTTATCACCCAAGGGCATAATACCGATCTGAGAGTCGAACCCAATATCCTGTAAAGTCTGGTTTCCGTCAAGAGAAAACACATGATCAGTATTCTTATTTACAGATTTAAAGGTTGTCTGTTCTTTACCTGCTCCGATGATCGACACGTTTTTGGGAATACTGATGGGACTTGAAACGAGATAAATGCCCTCTCCGAAGTAAACCGTTCCATTCACGGCAGCCGCAGCTCTGATCGCTTTTCGGATGGCATCCGTATCATCCGTTTTTCCGTCGCCGGTAACATGGAAGTCTTTCGCCTGAAAGAAAGCGGGGTTAGTATGAATATCACCATTTGATGTTTTGGCAGCTGATGAAGAAGGGGGTGTTGCTGATTTAGTCCGGTGAACGACAGCGTACCCCATGATCAGTGCAAAAATAATCACGATAGCGATGAGTAAAAAGCTTCCTGTATGTGAACGATGGCGCATGCGGATCACCTGCTTTCATCAATATGTGAATGGGTTGATCAATGAACTTGCTCCAAAAAACACTTAGCTGTTTCCCCTATAGCTTGGCCTTCTCTTTCTGATTTCCTCCAGAATAATTCCACCGTGCCCAGCATATTCAACTGTCAAGATAATCGCCGTATAGGAGAAGATTCCGGCAATAATCTGGACAAAGGTTGTGACGATGGAAACACCCATGGAATGACCGATGAATCGCACAAACGTATACATAACAACACCGGCACATAAATAAAGCAGCGTTTTCGGGAGCATTTGTTTCCACCGAATATCATTTCTGACGAAAAACATCTGGACGAGCGTAACCGACAGTTCAGCCACTAAAGTGCCGATGGACGCGCCGATCGATCCGTAAGATTTTATTAAAACGAGATTGAGCAGGAAATTGACGATAGCTCCGATATATAAGGAAACCGTATATTCTTTCATTTTTCCGAGCGGCAATAAATACTGACTGCCAAATACCCCGCTCCATGCCATTAAAAAAATTGTAGGGCTGATCATAATAAGGACGACCGTACATTTAAGAAAACCATTTCCCATATACCATGGAATGAATTCCTGCGCAATACCCGCCAGACCGAACATGATCGGTACGGCAAGCAACGTTGAAAAGTCTAAAGATTTCAAAATGTATTTTTGGGCCTTATCCGTTTGTCCCATTATAAAGGTATGCGCCATTTTGGGCAGCATGACGGTTCCAAGTGAGGTAACAATAGCGATTGCCATTTTCTGTATTTTGTCTGCATAGTCATAGATGCCTACTTCACTTTTGCTGGACAGTACACCTATCATTGTTTTATCAAGCACAAAATAGACTTGCATGGCAATTTGCGGAAGAAAATAAATAAAGACGGGCTTGACGTGTTTTTTTACGGCCCGAAAGGTAATTTTAACACGAACAATCTGGTTTCTGATGTAGAACCACATAATTAATTGTCCAAAAAAAGTAGACAGGCACATGATGTATGTGTACAAATACAGATCACCAGGTCCCTTCACAAAGGAAAATATGGCAACTAATGACAAACACTTAATCAAAATATTTCTAGTTACGATTTTTTTGAACATCTCCAGTCCACTGAAAAACCAGGTACAATCGATTACTGTACCCAGCAGAGTAACCGTTTGAATCAGCGCAATCTCCTGGTCTGTTCGGATCATCAAAAACACAAGCATCAGATAACTAAAAACGGAAACTAAAGAGACGATCAACTGCAGAAAATAGATGCTGAGGAAATTCTCGCTCATTACCTTCTTATCATCACGCGTCATCGCAATCACTTTATTACCATATATGCCGATACCAAGCATACCGAACAATGCAAAGTACTGCGCAATTGAGGACGTATACGCAAATATTCCGACGCCTTTCGCCAGCAATACCCTCGAAATATACGGAACAGTAACCAGAGGCAATGCCATTGTCATAATCTGGTAAACAAGATTATACAAATAATTTTTTTTCACACTCATGGTATTCACCCTTGTACATTGTATCTGAGTTTTTCATAATACAGGTAATTAGCTGTGAAGCATTTTACGTGGGAGTGTTGTCACCCGTTTGGCCATCCGTCGAAATCTTAAAATAATATAAAAAAGCCAAACTGACCTCTTCAAGAAAAAAAATATAATCTTTACTTTTTTTCTTTGTACCAACAACTCGCTATAATCATTCATAAATATCTTATTAGCTGTTCTCATAAATTTCTCTTTATTTTCAAGATATTTACTATATGACATCAATTCGTTTATCATTTCGTTTATCAGCCATTTTGAATTAGCTACTTTTTTTCTATTGATCAGCAAGTCTTGTAGATGCCACAGATTATTTATATAATATTTAATGCAAGATATTGGAAGCGCCTCAGGATATTCTGATTCAATAAAGCGCATCATTTGATTTAGAGCTTCACAATGGTCCAGAGTTTTTATTGAAAAGGTATGTGCAATGCTCTTTTCTCTTTGAAAATAGTAATACATTTTTTTATTTAGCACAGCAACTTTCGTAGATATATTAAAAATCTTGTAAGTTGTAAATTCGTCTTCAAATAATTTACCTTTTGGGAATTTTACTTTATCCCATAGTTCTTTTTTATAAAGTTTATTCCATACATAAGTTTGACATTGATGATTTACAATCGCACTAATTACAGCCTGTTGTTTCGTGTACAGAATTACTTTACTATGATTGTCCAAGTCCTTAATATCTTTGTCATGAAAGAAAGTCTGATACCCAACCTCGGCAATGTCACAGTCATTTACACTGATTGTATTGTATAGGAATAGATACATGTCTTCATGTATATAATCATCACTGTCAACAAATCCTATATAGTTCCCTCTTGCAAGATCTATCCCAACATTTCTTGCATCGGATAATCCCCCGTTTTTTTTGTGAATGACTTTAATTCTTTTATCTATCTTTCCATATTTATCACAGATTTGACCTGAGCGATCAGATGATCCATCATCGATCAATATGATCTCAAGATCTTTATAAGATTGACGGATGATACTTTCAATACACCTTGATAAGTATTTTTCCACATTGAAAACGGGCACCACTATGCTTATTAATGTTTTCATTTTTTTCAAGTCTCCTTTACAATCGATAAACGGTGATCATGATTAATCCCCACTTGTTCTTCTGGTTTAGGTAGATTTGAAAAACTGCCCACTTTAAAGTATTGGGTTGCTGTCTCTGATAGACGATTATCTAAAGAATAGCCAATCTTCAGGTCAGCAATATATTTACTTTGTAGCAATGCAATCCATAAATACAGCTGGATTAACGACAGCGAATCAAACTGCAGTTGGGAATAAACGACCAGAAAAATCATTAATTTCGAAAAATTTCCTCCTCGGAGACTGAGGGCGAAATACAGAGTTAGCAGAAAAGCCGCAATTCCGAGCAATCCCATTTCAGAAGCAAGCCGGGCAAACATATCATAGGTATGCAGATTATAGTCATCAACTGCATTGCTCAGTTCCTGGGCTTTTTGAAGATCCGCGGGATTAATGGAATTAAAATGGGCGACATAGGCATAGTGATAGTTTCCTAGCCCGTATCCGATCAGCGGATGATCCATAAAGGACTCGAAGCCGATCCTCGTATACGTTGCCCGGATCATGGTCGATGTGTCGTTTCCCGCCGATCCCGGATTTTCAATCATGTTCGCCATTCTGTAGAAATGATAGGAATTTAATCCGAATATGTTCTGAACGAAAATCATATTTGTCAGGACGATGACGGCGGCGCAGGACAGCAGCAGGACAAACATCCGTTTGAAAAAGATTCTGGAGTTAGACGTCAGGAATAAATAGGCGACGATAAAGACCAGGATATCCAGATAGAACCGGATCGAGAGTGAAAACAGGGACAGGATGAAAAACAGAACGACAATCATTTTATGGTATCGGGTCAGAAGCCCTTTATTCTTTAAAATAACGACCGCGGGAAGCAGCAGCAGGTTCGTGTGGAGGCTGATAAAAGACGGTTCTGAAAAACTGAAATGTATTCGTCCGTCTGTAATATAACCGGTTCGCTCAACGAAAAAGTGAATGATCGAGCTTAAGAATCCGCTCGACGCTCCATAGACGTAGAGAAATTCAAGGAAGCCGACAGCAACAGCGATGCTGTAACCGCGAATCATCCACAGAAACAGCTTCGTGAACTTCGTATCGTCGCCATCGCACTCATTTACGAACAGCTTGAAGGCCAGGTAGCAGGCGAATCCGCTGCCCAGAGTCTCGGACGCGTTGATCAGGCCCACAAACTGATAATGGTTCATAGTCACCTGAACGAAAGAAATCAGCAGGCAGACGACCAAAAAAGCAAAAATAAAAAACTCAATGCGCCTATACTTCAGCCGGAAAAGTTTGGGCAGCTGGAAAAGTAAATAAACGATAATCAGGAGCACGGAAATGGGTTTATAACCAGAGCCGAACATAAACGGCGAATCATCGATGCAAAATAGAAAAGCCGCGGCATACATGAAAAATTCCATAAAAACCACCTTTAACCTTTCCGACTGAAGGGCCATCCGATCAGGCAATCAGAGTCCCATCAGCAGTTGTTTATATTTCCCGATCGAAAGTTCTTTTCTCAGATGCTGCTCCAGATATTGTCTTCCTCTCAGGCCCATTTTTTCCCGCTGTCCGCGGTCCATCATGTAGAAGGAGCGAATCAGCGCGGCCGCACCCTTGTAATCCCGGGGTTCGACCACCCGGCCGCAGCTGCTGCCTGCAATCAGCCGCTCGGCTTCGCTTCCTTTTTCCAGTACGCCGAGAACCGGCTTGCCCGCCGCCATCACTCCATAAATCTTGCTTGGAACCGAAACGCCTTTGATTCCTTTCTGATTGACGACCAGGTGTACATCCGCCGCATTCAGTGAATACCTAATAAAATCTTTTGGCTGGTAAGGTAGAAAGAAAACATTCTTGATGGCCTCTTCATCCACAAACTGCTGCATCTGTTTTTTGACAGCCCCCTCGCCGATAAAAACGAAAGCCAGGTCGTCAAATTCCGCGAAATCTTTCGTCAGTTTAATCAGATTTTCAAGATCATAATAAAGACCGATATTTCCCGAGTACATCACGACAAACTTGTCTTTCAAATCGTTTTCTTCCAGAAAACGATTTACATGCCATTCTGTTTTCGGAAGGGGAACGATTTCATCTTCGTCGGTCCAGTTGTGAATCACCTGATACCGGGGAACCTTATGATACAAAAAACGGTTTTTCAAAGTTTCGGCCATGTCCTGACCAACCACCACGATGTTGTCCGCATGTCTGCAGCTGAATTTGTCCACCAGCCGGGCAATCTTAAAAATCAGTTTGCTTTTCGTGAAGCTTACGGCAGCCGCCTGTTCCGGATTAAAGTCCTGAATGTTGTAAACGTGTTTGGTACGCTTCAGGAATTTGCCGATCGTGCCGATCAGTCCCCCTAACACAGGCGGAGTCGATATCGTATAAATGATATCCACGGATTTTTCCCTCAGCAATGCCAGGTGCGCCAAAATAAAATAAGCAAAAATATAGTTGATCCTGCTGATTTTAGATGTTTTATCGACCCTCGGAAGCTTCAGCCGGATCACCCGAATGTCCTCGAGTGTGCCGACTTCAATCAATCGGCCGGCCTTGCCTTCTCCTCCGGCGTATCCTCCCGGCTGAGCGGCAATGACTGTCACTTGGAAGCTGTCCTGAAGCGCCAGGCAGAGCTCGGTAATGAGCTGGCCGGTTGAAGCCGGATCAGGATAGAAATAATTGATGACGAATAAGATTTTTTTCTTCATCCGTATCGCCCCTCTCAAACACTGAAATAAGTCCCTCGATATAGTGATCCATCGTATACTTTTTCAAAAACGTTTTTCTGCCGTTTAAGGCATACTGTTCATACAGCGCTTTGTCCGTGATCAGGCTCTTGATTGCGGCGGCAATGCTGTACCGGTTGATCACGTCCAGCACGATGCCGCTGTCCTCGATCAGTTCAGGAATTGCTCCCTGGGAGGATGAGATGATCGGCAGGCCGGCCGCCATGCCTTCAATAATCGAGATCGGCTGGCCCTCAATTTTATAGCTGGTCGGCAAAGCCATGACATCGGACTTCAGAAGCAGCTGCTTTTTTTTGACCCCGGTTACCGTCCCCAAATAACGGATTCGCGAATCGAGACGTTCCTGAGCGACCCGGTTCATCAGTTGTTCAAACAGCTTCCGGTCGTAAACCTGGCCGGCAAGCAGCAGCTGAATATTGGCATGCTGCCTGAGCAGATCCATGGCGGCTAAAATCAAATGGCTGAATCCCTTCGCTTCGATCAGATTGCTGAGGTAGAGGATCGTAAAACAGTGCCCCTCCCCGTTTTTCACCTTAGAAAAGGATTCAATCTCCTGCGCCCGAATAAGATTTCTTCCGATGCCATTGGGAATGACTTCAAGCCTCTTGGGTAAGTTCATAAAATTTTGGGAAAGCCCCCGACTCAGGACGATACCCGTGTCAATTTTTTTCATCATGTTAAAAATAAATTTCGTCAGGATCGGATGAAGAGATTCCAGGACATTTTTTAAGTTGTTTCCATGCAGATGAGCGACAATCTGATTCACTTTTCCGGAAACCAGAAGAATGATGACCGCATCCCGGATCAGACCGAGTTTCGTCTGAGAGATCGATAAGTAAACGATGTCCGCCTGCCCTTTCCCGACTATTCGCCGGACACGAATGGCGCTGCCTATATCCTGGAAAATTTTAATAAGCGAAAATTTTCCGCCGCTGTTTACTCTCTTCCTGTTCGTATTGATCACTGTAACCTGAAATTTCTCTCTGGTGTCCTCCGACTCGGTAAGATGCCGGATTGCCAGGCTTTCTCCATGAATCGGCGGGGGGACGGGACCTATCACGAGAAGTCGACGTTTCATAGGCTCGCTCACAGCGCCATTCTGCGGACGGGTTCGTTCACTTGCAGCCGTTCAAGGTCATGGTCAACCATCATATGAACCAATGCCCGGAAGTCGACGCTCTTCTTCCATCCCAGCTTCTTCTCAGCCTTTGAGCAATCTCCGAGCAGCAAGTCCACTTCAGCCGGCCGCATGAACCGTTCATCCTGAACCACGTAGCTTTTCCAGTTCAGGCCGACATATGAAAAGGCCGTCTCTACGAATTCTCTGACAGAATGGGTCTCCCCGGTCGAAATAACGTAATCATCCGGCTGGTCCTGCTGAAGCATCAGCCACATCGCCTTCACATAGTCACCGGCAAAGCCCCAGTCTCTTTTGGAGTCCAGATTGCCCAGACGCAACTCATTCTGAAGACCGAGTTTGATTTTGGCCACGCCATTCGTGATTTTCCGGGTCACAAACTCCAGGCCGCGCCGCGGAGACTCGTGATTGAAAAGGATCCCCGAGCAGGCGAACATGCTGAAACTCTCACGATAATTGATCGTCATCCAATGTCCGTACAGTTTCGCGGCACTGTATGGGCTTCTCGGATAGAACGGCGTCGTTTCTCTCTGCGGTACTTCGGCTACTTTTCCGAACATCTCGCTCGTGGACGCCTGGTAGAAGCGTGCGTTCGGTTTGATCAGGCGAATGGCCTCGAGCATGTTTGTCACGCCGAGTCCCGTCATCTCCCCTGTCGCAAACGGCTGATTCCACGACGTACCGACAAATGACTGGGCCGCCAGATTATAGATCTCGTCCGGATCGGCGATCTGCACAGCCCGGATAAGCGAGGCCAGATCGGTCAGGTCACCGTCGATCCATTCCAGCTGATCCTTTATGTGTTCCACGTTGACGTAAATCGGCATGCTCGTTCTTCTTCTCAGCGCGAAAACTTTATAACCTCTTTTCAGCAAAAATTCCGATAGGTAGGAACCGTCCTGTCCTGTTACACCAGTAACCAATGCTTTTTTCATGTACTTCCCTCCGTTATTTTATAGAATCTTCCGCCAGCAGTTTCACAACCTTTGATCGTCAATTGCCAACCTTGCTTAATGTGTTCAGGAAATCCTGATAAGTCCTTTTCAACCCCTGATCCAGCGAGATGTTCGCTTTCCACCCCAGAGCGTGAAGCTTCGTGACGTCAACAATCTTTCTCGGCGTTCCATCCGGCTTTGACGAATCGAAATGAATATCACCCGTGTAGCCGATCACTTCTTTAACCTTCTCCGCCAGTTCCCTGATCGTCAGCTCTTTTCCGACTCCGATATTGACAATTTCATTGCCGTCATAATGGTTCATCAAATAAATGCAGGCATCCGCAAGATCATCCGAATGGAGAAATTCCCTTTTTGGACGGCCTGTCCCCCAGACAACGACATAAGGATCATGGTTCATTTTCGCTTCATAGAATTTCCTGACAAGCGCCGGAAGCACATGGGACGTCATATAATCATAATTGTCATTTGGTCCGTACAGATTGGTCGGCATGACTGAGATATAATGGGTTCCATATTGCGCGTTGTAGGATTGGCACATCTTGATCCCGGTGATTTTGGCAATCGCGTACGCTTCATTGGTTGCTTCCAGTTGCCCGTTTAGCAGCTCCGTCTCCTTGATCGGCTGTTCGGCAAATTTCGGATAAATGCAGGTGCTTCCGAGAAACAGAAGCTTCTTTACTCCTGTCTTATATGACCAGTCAATCACATGGGTCTCAATCATCAGATTTTCTTTGATGAATTCGGCCGGGTAGCTGCTATTCGCCATGATTCCGCCGACCTTGGCGGCGGCAAGAAAAACATAATCAATGCTCTCATTTTGAAAAAAAGCACCTACTTTCCGGTAATCGGTTAAGTCCAGTTCAGCATGTGTGCGAAACACCAGATTGCGGAAACCCTGTGCTTCCAGGTTTCTGACTATGGCCGAGCCGACCAGCCCTCGATGACCGGCAACATAAATCTTTGCGTCTTTTTCCATAACGGAAACCTCCTTCTTATCAGTAGGCATTTTTTGAACCGAGCAGTTGGAACAGCGTTTTCAAAATTAATTTAAAATCATTCGCAATACTTCTGTGCTGAATATAGTGCAGATCCAGTTTCACCATTTGATCAAAGCCGAGGTCACTTCTCCCGCTGACTTGCCAGAGTCCCGTGCATCCGGGTTTGACAAGCAGTCTCTGCAAGTCGTATCCCGAGTATTGCTCAACTTCTCTCGGGAGAGGGGGCCGCGGACCGACCAGGCTCATCTCCCCTTTCAGCACATTGACCAGTTGGGGGAGTTCGTCAATGCTCGTTTTGCGAAGAATACGGCCCACCCTGGTGATCCGCGGATCTTTTTTCATCTTGAACATAGCTCCCGTTGTCTCGTTCTGATCAGCAAGGCCGTCCAACATTTGTTCGGCATTCGGAACCATCGAACGAAATTTGTAAATATAAAATTTTCTGCCGTTTTTCCCGATACGAATTTGTTTAAAAAAAACTTCTCCGTGCGGATCGTCCCATTTAATCATCAGAGAAACGATGAGAAAAACGGGTGACAGTAATATGAGCCCAATAAATGCAGAGAACAGATCCAAAACTCTTTTGGCCAGTTCATAAACTTTTTGATCCTTTAATTTTTCACTAAGCATTTCTGAACTTTTGCTGATTCCAGCGTTATAAGGAGTCTGAATTTCTGTTTGTACCCTTGATAAGGCCATCTTTATCCCTCCGTCAGAAATAAACGCCAATATAACAAGAAGCCTGCCCCTTTTTTCCGTCAATAGAATGCCGCTGTTTTCTGCGGCGATGCTTCCTCCTTTCTATCATCCCGCCCTGTAACTGCGGCCTTTTCGCTCTTTCTTTGTCACTTTCAAATCATTAAGAACAACGCCGAGAATCCTGGCCTTTGCTTCTGACAGGCATTCCGCCGCTTTTCTAGCATCATCGACTTCCGTTGATCCGCTTCTTACGACGAGCAGAGTGCCGTCGCAAAGATTGGCCAGCACCTGGGCATCCGCCACATCAAGAATCGGCGGAGAATCGATAATGATCACATCGAACAGATTCCGGAATCGGTTGACGAACCCGGCCATCTCCGTTGAACTGAGCAGATCGGCCGGGTTCGGCGGAACCGGTCCGCTCGTCAGGATTGAAAGGTTGCCAATGCCCGACTGTTGCGCAATATCTTCAAATCTGCTGTTCTTTGTCAACAGCGTGGTCAGGCCGTCTCTATTGGGTAAATGAAAGGTATAGTGCATACTCGGCGTGCGCATGTCCGCATCGATCAGCAGGACTTTCCTCCCCTGCTGAGCCATGACCACGGCCAGGTTGGCCGCCGTGGTCGACTTTCCCTCATTCGAACCCGATGAAGTCACCATGATCGCTTTCAGACCGCCGCCTGCTTTGGAGAACTCAATGTTCGTCCGGATTTTCCGATACTGTTCGGCGAATGACGATTTTTCCTTATAATAAGCAACCAGGCTTCGCGGTCTTTTATCCAGAATTTTACTTTGCCTCAACGTGTTCACCCCCGATGAGTCGTTCACAGTTCGCCGCGGCGGCGAATGATTCCGGTTTGATTTCCCGATATCTGCCGATATGGGAGACGGCTCCGATGACCGGAAACCCGAGCTTCCGTTCCACATCTTCTTCAGTCTTGATCGTGTTATCCAGATAATCCAAAAGAAAGGCGAGTCCGACCGATGCGATCAGGCCGATAACGATTGAAATAGCGATATTCATCATCAACCTGGGTTTGACCGGAGTTGAGCTTGCGGCCAGTTCCGCCGGTGAAAGCACATTGACGTTATCCACTTTCATCACTTTCTGAACCTGTGTTTTGAAAACGTCGGCCACGCCATTGACGATACGGACGGAAAGCTCAGGACTTCCTGTTTCCGCAGTCAGCGAAAAAATCTGTGAATTTTGAACCGTGTTTACCGTCAGCATCCCCTGCAGCTGTCCCGCCGTCATATTCAGATTAAGATTCCGAATCACCTGGTTCAGCACGGTGGGATCATCGATGATCACGCTGTACGTATTCACGAGCTGCACGTTGGTCTGGAGCGCGTTTGTGTCATAGAGCGTTGACTGATTCGCATTTGACTGATTGACAAGAATACGGGTGGACGCGTCGTATTTCGGTTTCATCAGATAGTGGGTGACAAGCGCCCCGGCGGCTCCCGCAAGCAAAGTGACGGTAATAATCATCAACAACTGCTTCTTCAACATGTGGAAAATGTCTTTTAAACTAATGGCCTCTTTCATATTCTTCCTCCAAATTTAAGAGTGAGCGCTTCACGATCCGTCAGATCCCGTTCATTGAAAAATTCATTAGATACGCTCCTGCTCTTCTAGTTGCTGTGGCTTCACGATCCAGCTGCTGCCTGTCCTCTCCGCATTCAAAACTCTTTCACCCTATGCCGCTGAAAATCTGTCTATCCCTTCTCTTATTAATAGATATCTTACAGAATAGGCCGTAACAGCTTCATTACATGATGAACGAACAATTTCCCTATGTTGATGCAAGGGTACAAGCTGGACAATATGCGAAACATATACTATACAGAAACGAGCAAAGAGGTGATTAATATGGAAAAACTAGCAGATATTATGAAAAACTTCACGGACAGAATATCTGGCTATTATTCCGATATTGAATCCACTGTCAGTCGGGTATCGGAGTACCCCGTCACTATATCTCAGTTCGGTGCGGTCGGCGACGGCGTTACCGATGACGCCCCCGCATTCAATCGTTTAATAACGGCCTACGGCTCTAATCCCGTAACCGTCCTGTTAGACAAAGTGTATAAAATCAAATCAAACATCGATCTTCCAAGCAACTATCATTTGATCGGAATCAACGGTGCCCAAGTGGTTCCCGATGCAAATGTTCAATTTGACGCGGCGAATATGGAAAGAATTGAGATCAATACACCCTTCCACGGCTACTATACGAATGGGTCCAGGTCTGACTTAAAAATTAAAGATGCGAAAGTCACGGCGGGCGGATACGGAATCCTTCTCAACAACAATGCCCAAGGCAGTAACCTTGAAATCAGCAACAGCAGTATCAAAGCCGGCGCGGATGCCATTGAGATAAACACAACCGCCGGCAACTTCAGCGGTATTAAAATTATTGGCAATTCAATCAACGCCCTCGGCGACAGCACTGCGGCTACCGCCGGGTTTGCGGTCGGTATCGCTAGGGGAAAAGATATTGTTGTGAGCGGGAATATTATCGAACATTCACGAAATGAGGCTGTACACATTGAAGACGCTCAGGAAAGAGTCATTGTCTCCAATAACGTCATCAAGGATTGCTTGCGGGATGGCGTCCGTCTCCTGAATCAGACAGGCGCAAAACCGGTCATTTTAACGAACAACCACATTAAAAAACTGGCAAGCGACCACACAGGAAGCGGCATTTATGCCGTGTACGACCCAAGGGGAACGCTGACCGGCAGTACACTGACCGGCAACATTGTAGAGGGATTTGATCGCGGGCTTGATCTTGGAGCCGATGCTGTTCACCATATCGATGGCTGCAGCATTCTTGATTGCAATACAGCCGTATCCTTATGGACCGGCAGAACGTCAGGAACGATTTTTGCCAAAGATTGTCCGACGCTGGCCCAAGGCGGACCTGGATCACGATTCGGAAAGATCATTTCACTGACCGAACCGGCAGCGATCCTTCAGTATACGGGCACGCAGGGCTATCAAGGAACAACATTGGAAGGGTTTTCATTTAAAAAGGCTGCGGTCACGGCACCCAATAACGGCTATACGGATTACACCCTGTTCAAACTTCCAACCGCCTTTGACGGAAAACTGGTCCTCAAATATGCGAATAACTATGATCGTATCTACTTTACGGCTGACGTTACGTACAGCAACCACTCTCTGACCATCAACCACCAGTGGAACGCAAGCAATGGCGTAACGGCTGCTCCCTATCTAAAAATGGTCAATAACAATCTGGTCGTTAATTTTTATTCCGCCGCAAGCAGGCAGGTCGGCTTTGATATCGATTTCGAAGGCGTGTTCTATCAGGAATAAAAAGGATTCTTCCAATTTTGAAAACGGCTCCGAATCCCGATTAAATTATTCCGAAACAGAAAAAAGTTAATCCGAAATCAAAAAAGGTTACGCCTAAGCAGACAAAAAGGGTTCCGAAATTTTTCACATTCTCCTTTCTGTTAAACTGTTGCACAGTTTCTGTTTCTATTGCGTACTAATAATTTTAAGCAGCCTATTTATTATCTGCGTACTCTCAATCAAGCATAAAAAAAAACCGTCTGTCCACTGACGACAAGGTCAGCGGGCAGACGGACTATTTATTTTCAATCAGAAGCGTTTGTCAATTCTTATAATTCAAGAATGTAGAAAAGAAAAATCATCACGTCTCTCATTCAATCCGGAAATAAGCGGCATTTTCAAATACAGTGCTTAAGTACCCGTCTATTACAGAACGGCTTAAAGATGGGAACCGAATTCTGGATTGTTGATTTCAGTGTCCGAAGCGTCTCTTTGGGAGAGATACCGAGAAATACTGTCGACCAGCCGTTTGAGCGCGTCCATGTCAACCTGGTCTTCACGCCCAAAAGAATAGATCACCTTCGCCTTGGCGTATTTGGTCACGGGATCCCACTCATTATGCGCCAGTTGCAGATAAGCCACTTCACTGCCATCTTTATTTTTTCGGGAAACTCTTCTAAGATACATGCCCATATTATAGTCAAATTGTTAATTTTTATCAATTCAAAGGATTCATGCATATATGCCTATGGATGAATACATTGCATGAAGTAAGCCCAAACGGTTGATCATTGGACCGAACTTGTGCCAAGTCAATAGCCTAAAGAATGTTTAACAAGACGGTCAGCGACAGAATGCTAAAAATGGTTGTAATCAGCGTGCAGCTTGAGACAAATTGCGGCCTTGCATCGAATTGAATGGCATACAGTGTCGTATTGGCCGCGCTCGGCATCGCCGACATAACGACGATGACATTTCTCAGCAGATCGCTCATCGGAAAAAGCAGACACACACCATAGGCAATGGCCGGCGAGAGGATCAGCCGAATCAAAGTAGCCCAGCTGATCCGCCCCCACTTCATCTTCCGGATCGTGACATTGGCCAGCTGCATCCCAAGTATAATCATCACTACGGGAATTGTCGCGTTGCCGACAAGTTGAATGCTTGCGAAAAGATTTGCCGGTAGGTGAATATGAAACTGCTGAAGCAAAATGGCGGGAATAATCACATAGTTCGACGGCTGCCTCAAAACCGTCTCAACCGACATTTTCACGCCGCCCCGGCCATTCGCCGCAATGTAAACACCGACAATGCCCATCAGAATCGCATGAATAATCATCAGCGGCATACCATAAGCCAGACTCTGTTTCCCGAACGCAAACAAAATAATCGGAATACCGTAATTTCCGCTGTTCGGAAAAATGGTCGACAGCAGAAACGCATTTTCATCCTTCTTATCAAATTTCAGAAATCTGCCGGCCACAATCCCCAGCACGATCAGAATAATCATAATCAGAACGGATGTAATAGTAATATAGAAGAAACTGAGATTTAAAGGCGTTGTATAGAATGTCTCAAAAACCAGAAACGGCAGCAGGAGATAAACCGCGAGCGTCGAGATCGGTTTCAAGTCCAGCATAAAGATTCTCTGCAAGATAAAACCGCTGACAAAAATGAGAAACACTGGCAAAATAACTTCAAAGAATATAAGAATAGGGCTTCCCTCCATCGATACATCACAAATCAGACGATAAAATCCCGGGATATCGACAACTTAACATTATCGAAGCACCGAGTCTATCGCTCCAAAAACGTATAAAAAGGGTGCACATGGTATGTACATTAAAAGTACAGCTTAATTAAGCCGCAAGTATCTATGGATCCATGCTTACTCTAACACACATGTCACCTTTCGTAAAAGTTCATTTCTGCCTGTGTGAAAAACGGGATTCAGGTGCCATTAAAACTGAATGCCATTCATGTTGGCTTCCTTTTTATTATTCACTGTCCATCCTTATTTCAAAGCGCGTCATCCGGCATAGAAAAATACTCAATCTTTTGCTATAGTGTATTTTGCGGGCCGTGAAACAAGCAGTACAATAACTGTCTGTTGCAGGCAATCACAAAACGAGCCATAAATTCCGGAGGAGTTTATCTGAGATGAAAACGATATATCTTGTCAGACATGGAGAAACCTTTTTTAACAAAACCGGCAAAGTGCAGGGATGGTGTGACTCGCTGTTGACGGAGACGGGTATCGCCCAGGCTGAACGTGTCGGCAAAATGTTCAGAAAAAATCACACAACTTTCGATGCTGCCTGGATCAGCGACATGGGCCGGACCCGAAAAACAGCAAATATTATTCTTGACCAGTCGAACAATAACACAGTTGATCTTCACGAGACGCCTCTTCTTCGGGAAACTTCTTTTGGAAGATTCGAAGGTGGAAGCAGTGAAGACATGTGGCACGAGGTGGGCCGGGTTATCGGCAAGCCGGATTTCACAGATTCCTTTCCAAGCGCCGAAAAAATCCTTGCTCTAGAAGGAATTAAGAAATTGGATACCTTAAAAATCGCCGAGAATTTCGATGATGTCAAAGTCAGAGTCCTCCTCCTGCTTAAAGAGCTTGAGAAATCCGACCGCTCGGTGATTCTGCTCGTCAGCCACTCGCTGTTCATCAGCATTTTACTGCGCGTCATCGGCAATATCGATGCAGATCATGTCCCCAATGCCAGTATAACGAAAATCATTTATAAAGAGGGCGAATTCCATCCGGCATATGTCGGGAAGGTCGAGTAATCTAAACCGGACAGGCAAATCTGCAAATCATCCAAAAACTTACGCATCTCCGGATTACAGTTCATCCGAATCCGGATGAAGTTGCTCCGAAATGAGTAAAAGTTAATCCTAAATCACAAAAAGTTGCTCCAAAATAAGAACAAATGCTGATGAATGATTAGAAGCGTCTTAAGCTATTAAGCGAACTGTTTCGAAAGTTGGTTTCCGTGATCAGCGCTGAGTCTTTTTCTGACGGATTTAAGTCGGGAATGATGCTTGCGTCTGAAGTATTCTCTCAAAATGCGATTTTAACCCATAATCTTTAAGTCTGTTTGCAGTAAAAGGGACGCTTTTCAGCGCCCCTTTACTGCTCAGCAGTTTTATATATCTCGGCTTCCATGTAAAATAGAGTGTATTTCTATCCATCATCCTGCACAGCAAAGGACAGAAAAACGATTTCACGTATTTTTTCGGCCCACTTTATCGGTTAGTTTTTGGCGCTTTTTTTGGAACACATCGGAAAAATCATAACGGGCAGAATCCTGAGAAGCCTGTTGATCTGCCTCGTGCAATGCTCTGCCGATTCGGTCTGCCGATTGAATCGCTTCATATTGTTCCAGGCGCATGACTACCCTATCGCCATAACCGTTTTTTGTATCGGCTCTTTCCCTCACGGACAATGCGAGAAATTTCAGTAAAGCATCTTTTCCAAATATCGATAGATGCTGGCCTCTGAAGTGCTCAGCTCTTTAGAAGCGGTGCTGACAATGCCTTTTAAAAGGAAGACTCCGTTTTCATTAAGCTGCCGGATCACGTCCATTTTCTCTTCCTGAAAGTGAATAGTCCAGTATTGAATAGCAGAAATTCAACCAAATCTCACGAAAAAAGCCGGGATAAATTTTCATCCCGGACCTTGTTAAAGGAGCCCATTCATCCCTTCTTTTATCACCAGACAGTTGATTTTTTCGATCTGATTTCGCTATCATATAAAAGGCATTTCTTTTTGTGGTTGTGTTGTCTTGCCGAAATCATGTTTTAATTTTATGGAGTGTCATCCATTCTTCGCGGAGTGAATAACATCAAGACTGACATTAGATTCGAAGGATGATTGGTTAATGAAAAGAAAAATGAAAATTATTTCGTACGTCAACACGTCAAGAACATCATGGTACATAGCAAAAGAAACGGAGGTAGAATGTAAAAAATCGCACTATAAAAAAGGGGATGTTATTTCATACAAAGGAAAGAACTATATTGTTGTGAATGATCATGATAATCTACACGTGACCAAAAACACCTATCCGATCAATCCCTATCAATCCTTGCTGAAACAGTTCAAAGACTGATTAAGAAAGGATAAGTCAAATAAAAGCATTCTTGCAGTGGCTGCTTTCACTTACCGGCTATCTACTGTTTCTATTAACCTCTAACTCTGGAGCATACCGAACAAGGAGGCTTTTTTTATATGCTTAAAATCCCCCTTATAGATCTATCTTTTCCCCAAAAAAGGCGGTAAAACTGCTTCATCTTTAGAAGAAAATTTCCGCTGACTATTAAACAATAACCGTCCTTGTACGATATTAGTGAATGTTGAGTGTCTTAATTTATTATGGTAAGCAGCCATGCCCCATTCTTAATATCTTGTGGAGGTATACAAGTGTTACATTTAAAGAAAAACAAGCACCGCTCTCTCGGCCTTAGTACCCTTGCCGTTCTATTTATCATTGTCATTATCGCTATTCCCGATCTTCTGATTGGCCTATTCATCTACAGGGATGTTCAAGCGTCTTCTCAGGCACAACTGGACAGCAGCGCAGCAAACAGTCTGCGATTTCTGGACAAGAACCTGACGCAGTTTATTCAGGGAAAGACACATATCGTCACGCAGCTGAGTGACAGTCTGTCCGGCAAAACGGATAACCCTAAGGATATACAAAGCACACTTGGCACCGTGCAGGGGGTCGATCAGGATGAAGCAGCCCTTTATTTGGCAAACCGGCAGGGTGCACTGATTTTCCTTCCTGCAACAGCCAAAATTCCAAAAAGTCTAGATCCCCGTACCCGTCCATGGTACAAACTTGCGATGCAGTATCCCGGGAAGCCGGTCATTACAGCCCCTTATCTTTCATCTGACGGGTCCAATGCGATGACGGTCACTATTGCGGAAACCACCTCTGACGGAACCGGTGTAATCGGAATGGACCTCAAGCTTAGCAAGATCAGCGCAATTGTCAATCAGGTCAAAGTGGGAGAATCCGGGCACGCTTTTCTGCTCGATAATAACTATGCCTGGGTAGTCAACAGCCAGGCGAAAAGCGGTGGCAAAGCTCCTTCCGCTCTGATCAGAGAATTTGCCGGACGGTCATCCGGCAGCCTTTTTCAGAATAACCAGCACGTTTATTTTGTAACCAACCAGCTGACCGGATGGAAAATCGGCGGCACAATGAACCTTAACGAGATTGATAACATGGTCGTGCCGCTTCTGGTGAATGTCGGACTTTTTGCCTTAATCACCATCATCATTGTTACTGTGCTCGTCTGGCTGATCGTCAGAAAATATGTGCTGAAACCGACGGCCAGGATGGTGAGCGTTTTCGAGAAAATCAGCAAGAACGACTTTACTCAGGGAATGGATACGGAAACCACATCCAATAGAGAGTTCGCTCAGTTAAGCGTAAGTGTCAATCACATGATGGGCTCGCTGAAAAATGTGGTCCGTACGATTGGAAGCAAATCGGAAATGCTGGCCGCGTCTTCAGAAGAATTGAGCGCTTCTACTGAGGAAAATAAAGCAACCTCCGATGAAATTTCCCGTTCGATTCAAGAGATCGCCCTAGCCGCCGACGAACAGGCGAACAATGTGGAAAGACTTGTCGAAGAAGCAGAGGCCGTTAATCAGGCCGTCGGCTCGATCACCGAGCGAACCAGTAACCTTGCCCGGACATCGGATGAATCCAGTCAGATCGTGCAAAACGGGCAAGATGCCTTGCAAATTACGGCGAATCAAATGGGAACGATTAAGGAAAAAATGAGCAACCTATCCCAAATGGTCAATAACTTAAGCAGACAGTCCAAGGAAATCGGCGAGATTATCCATGTCATCAATGATATTGCGGACCAAACCCGTCTTCTTTCGTTAAACGCATCCATCGAAGCGGCCCGAGCCGGGGAAAATGGAAAAGGATTCGCTGTTGTCGCAGGAGAAATCCAAAAACTGTCCGCACAATCCGCACAGTCGGCCAATCAGATTAACGACATCCTTACCGTCATCCAGCAGGATACCGAACAAGTCGTCACGTCCATGGAAGACGGAATCCATGAAGTCGATAAAGGAATGTCAGCAGTGAGCCAAAGCGGTTCATCCTTCGACAATATTAAGTCTTTCGTCAACACCGTCAGTGAACAAATCAAAAATGTGACAGCTGCGATCCATGATATATCCACCTCCACTGCTCACTCAGTCGCTTCATTCCAACCAATAAAAGAGCTGGCATCTCAAACATCCTCAAATGCGCAGAATGTTTCAGCAGCCACGGAAGAACAATCGGCCTCTACGGAAGAAGTAGCCCGCAGTGCAACCGCGCTTTCAACGATTGCGGATGAGCTCAATCAGCTTGTGGCAACATTTAAGATCAAAGCCTAAAATCTTTGAGCAGTCAATTGTCCGCCTTTCAATAGGGAGGATTTTTTTACTCAAAATCACATCATTATTAAAAAGTGTTCTGCAATGTAGGAAAAAAACAGTAAGGCTATCCATAGAACGTCTAAGAAGCGAAATCATCGACATCTGTCCCCTGTTTTTAGCCTGCAGTTTAAAGACCGTTTCGAGCAATCCGGCTCGGTTATTCCCGTTCAGAAATTGGAGAAAAAAAGGAGACCATCTTTTGAGACGGCCTCCATTTTTTCTCCAATATGAATTTGTCAGTGGTAAGTCGGATGTGTCAATTCACTTTAACATATGGTTTCTTCTTAACATTTTTAAAACAGCTCGCTGTGCTGCAGAAAATAATTTTTGATTTCCTTGTTCTGCTGCCCAAATGAAAGATGTCCGACAACGGTATTCTCTGCGATGATCATGGATTTGGATTGCATCACACAGTAGCTGTCAATCTGTTCTTCATCCAGCCCCATGCACGGTCCTTTGTCAACGATGAACATACCCATGTTTTCCCATAATTCTCTTGAAAAGAGGATGGCACCGATGCTGAATCGGATGGGGCAGGCATGATATTCATAAGGCGCTTTGTAGAATTCCTCATCCATTTCGTCAATGCTGCCCAACATTTGATCCTTGCCCCAAAAAAATTTAGCCGCTTCCGGATCTTTCTCAATCTTTCTATCCGATCTGCTCGCGTATTTCACTTTCTCAAATCGTTTTTCATATTCATCCACTAAATGCAGCTTCTCCAGAATACGAACGTGACCATACCCATTGATTGGGATTAACGGGGCGACGAATCCAACTTCGTATTTTCCATTCGCTGAAACATCCGAATAGGTTTTCGTCAGTGTTTCAAAAAAATGCCGGGTGATAAAAATATCTTCATCAATCTTATAGATCATTTTTGCGTGTTCGTGTAAATGAATCGCTATATTTTGAACCAGAGTCACGCAATTTCTTTGTAAACTCAAATACGACCATCCATTTTCCTCGCACAGTTTATCCAATTGATCGGAATAAAGACCGGAAGATGCGACACAGACGTCGATATTCTCTGGAAGGAAAGTTTTGATCCTTGCAAAAACTTTCGGCCACAAAAAATCTTTATAGCCGGCTAAAATCACGCATAAAGTTTCGGCATCCGTTTTACGGTTTATGAACCGATAAGGCCCTTTTAATCGTTTCATTTTCTTTCGATTGTTTTTTACACTTTTTAAAAATTGATACAGTTTCTGGGTGAGAAAAAAATTTTTAAAAAAGAGCTTTACTTTGTGCATCGTTCAATCTCCTTCTAATTTTAGACCCGCCTTTTTACATCAATACTTTAACATTTAACCCTGAATCTGGAAAGTGGTCACATGCCTGAAAAATATTCTAAATATATGTTATGTATATCGTCTTTTTCTATAATTTTGGACATCTCCTGTTTCCAGAAGATGTCCGATCAATATTCCGAACGTTTAAATTCAATAGAAATAAATTTACCTAGATGCTATCCATATTAAAGTTATTGGTGTTCCTGATTTAAAAACTCTTTCAAAGCCGACTTCCAATCCCTCACGTCTTCAAACCCATTAAGTCGTAATGCCATATGCTCAAATACCGAGTTTTCCGGTCGTTTTGCCGTTCTCGGAAATTCAGCCGTTGTACATGGATCGACCTGAATATGAATCCCTTTGATCTCAAAAATTGCCCGGGCAAATTCGTACCAAGTGCAGCTGCCGGAATTGGAGATGTGATAGGTACCGTAATTGTCGGTCTGAAACAGTTCAATCATTTTTGCCGCGAGATCCTTTGTGAAGGTCGGGCAGCCTCTCTGATCATTGACGACTTTCAGACGGTCTTGGTTAGCGGCAAGCTTCAGCATTGTCTTGACAAAATTGCCGCCATATTGGCCATACACCCAGGATGTCCGGGTGATAAAGAACTTGGTGTGAAAATCGCGGACGAACTGCTCCCCCGCATACTTGGACTGACCGTAAACTCCCAGTGGGGACGGAGGATCAAACTCTGAATAGGCACCGCTTTTCGTTCCGTTAAAGACATAATCGGTGCTGACATAAACCAGTTTCGCGCCGGCTTCTTCAGCAGCCAGGGCGACATTCCGCGTACCATAGGCGTTTACGAGAAATGCTCCGTCTCTGTCGGATTCCGCTTTATCGACAGCTGTATAAGCCGCCGTATGGCAGACGACATCGGGTTTGATTTCTTGAAACACCTTACGGACGTGATCCAGGCTCGTAATGTCCAGTTCCTGATGACCAAGTCCGTAAGTTTCGTAGCCTTTCTCCTGAAGCATCACCGCGAGTTCCGTGCCAAGCTGGCCGTGGCCGCCCGTGACGATGACCTTATTTGACATAGCTCTTCGCTCCGTACTGCTTTTTGTAGTAGTCCATGTATTCACCGGACTTGATTTTCCGCCACCAGTCCTCGTGATCGAGGTACCACTGGATCGTTTCTTTAATGCCGGTCTCAAATGTGTATTGCGGTTCCCAGCCGAGTTCCGTTTCGATCTTCGTCGGATCGATCGCGTAGCGGCGGTCGTGGCCGAGACGGTCGGTGACATGCTTGATCAGGTCGCGGGACTTGCCGAGCGTATCGACAATCCGTTCGACAATATCAATATTGCGTTTTTCATTATGCCCGCCGATATTGTAGACTTCTCCGGACTTCCCTTTGTGAAGCACAAGATCGATTGCCCGGCAATGATCCTCGACGTAGAGCCAGTCGCGGATGTTCTTGCCGTCGCCGTAAACGGGCAGTTCTTTGCCTTCCAGCGCGTTCGTCACCATCAGCGGGATCAGTTTTTCCGGGAAATGATACGGGCCGTAGTTGTTTGAGCAGCGTGTGATATTGACATTCATGCCGTATGTTTCGTAATAGGCCCGGACCAGGAGATCCGCCGAAGCTTTGCTCGCCGAATACGGACTGTTCGGCGCGAGCGGTGTCGTTTCTGTAAAATAGCCGTCCGGCCCGAGGGATCCGTATACTTCATCGGTTGAGATCTGCAGGTATTTGTTCACGTTCCTGCTTTTCGCAACGTCAAGCAACGTTTGCGTACCCAGAACGTTGGTTTTGACAAACACGTCCGGCTCGGTGATGCTGCGGTCGACATGCGACTCTGCCGCAAAGTTCACGACCGTGTCAATATCAAAATGATCAATAATATAGTCCAGAAGTTCGCGGTTGCGGATGTCCCCGCGGACAAAGTGATAGTTCGAATTATTTTCAACATCCTTTAAATTCTCCAGATTGCCCGCATAGGTGAGCAGATCATAGTTTACAATCGTGTCGTCCGGATGAAACCGGAGCATATGATGCACGAAGTTGCTGCCGATAAAACCGGCGCCTCCGGTCACGAGCAGTTTCATCAGTCTTCAGCTCCCATTTCAAAATTAATCTCCGCATCTTTCAGAAGCGGATGGCGCTTGTCCTTTTCCGAAAGGATCGGATCGCTCACCGGCCAGTCAATGCCGATATCCGGATCATTCCACATGATCCCGCGATCCTGTTCCGGCGCGTAGTACTCATCGACCTTGTAAAAGACATTCACATTGGGCGTCAGTGTGCAGAAACCATGGGCGAAGCCTTTCGGAATCAGCAGCTGGCGGCGATTGTATTCGCTGAGAATAAAGCCGCCCCACTTGCCGAATGTAGGAGAGCCCTTTCTGATATCGACGACGACATCCAGTATTGCTCCAGTCAGCGCCCGCAGCAGTTTCGTCTGCGATTTCGGATTCAGCTGATAGTGCAGACCGCGGACAATCCCCGGTTCACTCGACAGCGACTGGTTATCCTGAACAAATTCAATGTGAATGCCCTGTTCAGCCAGTTCCGTTTCATTATAACTTTCCATAAAAAAGCCGCGATTATCCCCGAAGGCTTTCGGTTCGATAATTTTGACGCCTTTTAAAAATGTTTCCGTTACTTTTACCTTTGACACAGTCCAACACCCGCCATTAAATTTTAATCTTCAATAATTAGGAAACTTCGAACCGGATTTTAAGCCCGATCCTTACTTTACCCGCACCTTGATTAAATCCAGCAGATACTTGCCATAGCCGTTCTTTTTCAAAGGCTGTGCTAATTGATAGAGTTGATCTTCGCCAATGTAGCCCATCCGGTACGCAATTTCTTCGATACACGCGACTTTCAGACTCTGCCGTTTCTCGACGGTTTGAATGAATAGCGACGCATCAAGCAAAGACTCGTGCGTTCCCGTGTCCAGCCAGGCGAATCCGCGTCCGAGCAGTTCCACATTCAACAGGCCCTGTTTCAGATAGACCTCATTCACCGAAGTGATTTCCAGTTCGCCTCGCGCTGACGGCCGGATGCTTTTGGCAATGTCGACCACCTGGTTATCATAAAAATAGAGTCCTGTCACCGCAAAGGTCGACTTCGGAACAGCAGGCTTCTCCTCAATCGAGATAACCTTGCCCTCGTCGTCAAATTCTACCACGCCAAATCGTTCCGGATCCTTGACATTGTATCCGAATACGGTCGCCCCGAGTTTCTGGGACGCGGCTTTATGCAGAGTGCGGGTAAATCCATGTCCGTAGAAAATATTGTCGCCCAGAATGAGGGCAACATGGTCATCGCCAATAAATTCTTCGCCTAGAATAAAGGCTTGCGCCAGACCGTCCGGACTCGGCTGCACTTTATAGTGAAGGCTGATCCCCCAATCCGAACCGTCGCCGAGCAATTCTTGAAATCGCGGCGTATCTTTTGGCGTCGAGATAATGAGAATGTCCCTGATTCCCGCCAACATAAGGACAGATAAAGGATAATAAATCATCGGTTTATCATAAATGGGAAGCAGCTGTTTGGAAATTGATCGAGTGATTGGATAAAGACGCGTCCCGCTGCCGCCGGCAAGTATAATCCCCTTCAAAAAACCACGCTCCCTTTTAAAAAAAGATACTGAATATGTCTTGCCGTCTCTAGTAAAAGAACGATGATTCCTACTATAGTATACGTTTATTATTATATAAAATTAAGTGCCAGTATTATATAGCTGGTTGGGGAAATATATCTAAAATCCACACACCAATACATCGCCCATGTGTTTGCAATGATTTGGGCTGTCCGTGTTAATTACTTTAAACTGCATTTTCCGCAATCGTCCTAGCGCTTTAAATCTACCGCCCATTCCTATACTTTTACTTCAGACCATTCTGCAGGCATACCGGATTCCCGGATCTTTTATAACCCGTTTTATTGTCTGTAGGCGATAATCTTTGCCGGCACCCCGGCGACAATCGAATAATCCGGTGTATCTTTTGTTACAACCGAACCTGCCGCGACAACTGTTCCCTGTCCCAGAGTGACGCCGGCTGTGATAATACTGTTTGCTCCAAGCCAGCAGTCCGATCCTATGACGACATCACCGGAAACGAATTCCTGCAGCCTGATGATGCCCTCTTTTTTTAATCCATGATTGGATGCGAAAATCTGGACACCGGGGCCGAGTAAGACATCATCTTTCAGTATTATTTTGCCTGTACCCGGCCACAGCGTACATTTGGGGCCAATGGTCACTTCCTTGCCAATAAAAATCTGACGATGCTGGCGAATGGAAGCTGAGGGATATATTTCGCCACCGCCCCCAAAACCGCCCAGGAGCTTGCGTTTTCCCCGTGTTGACGCGCTTTCGGCATATTGATTCAGTAAACTCTTTAGCACAAATTTCCAAAAATCAATTTTAACTAGATCTTTCTTATTAAACCTCAAGAATTATTCCCTCCAATCGGTTTCCAATCCTTTCATTTCAAAACCGGCAGCGTTTTGCTGTGGAACCATCAATTCTTAAAACACTCTGACCGGTACATCAGCTTTGTGCCCCTACCCTTTTTTTGATCTTTTTCATGTTCTCAATCATCAATTGTCTGGCATATTTATAAACGTTCCTTTCAGACAGCGAACTGAGCACTAAATAGATCGGAATGACCAGTAAGCTGAGCAAACAAGCCCAGCCGATCACATGAAGATAGGAGTGCGGGTTAATATTAATTTTGCTCGCAACAAAAATAATGAGCAAAAAAATCAATACGTCGGTCAGCCACCTTCTTATGGTCGGCCACGGGTTTCTGTCCAGTATTGTTTGATTCGCGTACACGATCATATCGATTGACCGGTACAAGAGAGCGGCGATCGTGCCCATCAACACGCCGTACATGCCCAGATAGTGAACAAAGATCAGAGAGCAGACAATATTAATTGACGATTCCAGGATCGATCGATACTGTGTCTTTTTAAAGTGGCCGGCAATATTGATCAGATTATTGGAGGGCGTTCTGGCGTTGCTCAGCAGTTTCAGAGTCACGAACAGAACCGGAAGCCAGAAGTCAATATAATTGATATCCTTTATTCCCGATGTATACAATCTCATAAAAGGCAGTACGAGTATATAAGCTACAGCATAAAACGAGAAAACAAAAGCCATAAAATACACTTCGTAGGTGTCAAACATCATGATAAAACGTTTCTTGTTATCATAAAACGTTTGTCCGAGCGCAAACGTTATACTGTCGTTCACGGTGCCGATTACCCGGTCAATCACAGTAAAAAGCATATTATAGATGACATAGACACTGACGACTTTTAAATTCGTAAAGAATGTCAGAATAAGCACATCGGTATTATTAAAAATCAATGTCGAGAGCTGATGAATCATCACGGAATTTTTTTGCGAAATCGACTGAAAGTTCGGGCGGCTTTTTAAATCCAGCCATTTATAGTTTCTTTTAATATAGATCAAATAAATGACAATCTGAAACATGGTCAGTGCAAAAAAGGACCCTTGAATGATAACGACATTGTAGCCCAACTTTATCAGAACAATCTTTGCGATACTGCTCAGAATATTGATCGTCGTTGTGATGATCGTATTGATGTAGCTTTTTCCGATTGCGGCCACAAAAATCGTGTAGGTTCCCTGAAAATAGTAATTAAAGGCTCCGCCGAGCCCCGTCAGCAAAACGACCGACATCGTCGTGGGCCAGCTGATGGAAGAGTGCACAAACAAAGGGTAAAGGACGGCCATGACAATCACGCACAAGAAATAGTACAGTCCCGTTTTCTGATAATAATTATGAGTTGCCGATAAAACCTCATTGATATCTTGTTTGTCAGCTCTTGCCACCACTTTATAGAGCGCCTGCAAGGATGCGGCCCCGACTCCCGCCTCAAGGAGAGACAGGTAGATGATAATCTGCCCGATTGAAGAGATCAGGCCGTTGACCTCAGACCCAAAGTGGACAAGGAACATCCTGGGAATAATAATGCCTAAAGCGACTGTTATCAGCATGCTTGCCATGCCAAAGATTAAATTCAGGATGCTTCGCTTAGCTTTCATCGTTCTCCTCTTTTCAAATATGAGGGCTTATATGTTCGATCTATTTTTTATGGACTTCAGGAGTCACTGCTCTAATTTTTTTAAATAATTTCTTTGCGCCCCTCAAGATAATTTTAGGCGATTCTGTGAGCATGACTTTTGCAGATTCCATGTCCGTGAAGAATGTTTTCAAAGCTTTGATATAGTCTCCCTTATTCAGGGGTTCAATGACCATAAAGTAGTGCAGCGCTCTCTTTCTTTGGCATAATCTGTTTTTCAGCGCATTGACCAATGGCTTATTGTGAATCACCCGTTCATCAAGAAGAAGTTCTTCTGTTGTCTTTACCGTACTTTGAAACAGGGCGACTTTATTGGTCATTAAGGAATCCCTTCTTGTGCGGTAAAAATAATACCCGTCCTTTAATATCCACAAATCAGCGCCCAGAAGCAGACAAGTGAAAAAAAACAGGTAGTCTTCTCCATATTTTAGTTTTTCATCAAAAAGCAAATGGTTTTTTTTAATGAAATCACTTCTTATGATTGGTTTTAAACCCAGACTCTGATCGATGTAATAAACGGGATCTATTTTCCGTTCATTCGTCTCCAAATCGCCAAAGATCGATCCCCATGGATCTTCAGACTCGCCGTACACGCACAATTGATTGTCTGAAATCAAGTCCGCCTTTAACCGATCCATATTCTCCAAAAGAATTTGAAATCGATCTTCTGTAATCCAATCATCGGAATCAATAAATGCATAGTACTCTCCCTCCGCGGCTTTCATCGCCTGGTTGCGACAGTGAGACGGTCCGTAATTCGTTGAATTCGCGATAACTTTTATTCTTTTGTCCTTGTAGCCAGCTAATTTCAACAATGTGCCATCTGTTGAGTGATCATCAACGACGATGACTTCAATATTTGTTAAGGATTGATTTAAAATTGAGGTCAGGCAGTGGTCAATATACGGCTCGACATTATAAGCGGCAATAATGACTGATATTAGCGGTTTCACGATTCATTTTCAGCGCCTTTCTGACTCATTCACTCTTTATAACGGTAACTTGTGTTCCTTAAGATCTTCATCATGATTTTTCAGCTCATTCTGAAAGATTTCGACTAACCGGTCATTAAGTTTATGGATATTAAATTCGCTATCAACTTTTGTTCGAGCGTTGTCCGCTATTTCCGTCCACTTATCTTTAGACCTCACGATATACTCAAGAACGCCGACCAATCCATCAATATCTTTTTCCTGAACCAGGTACCCGTTCTTCTGATTATCAATCAGCTCAGGTATCCCGCTATGATAGGTAGAAACAACGATTTTCCCCATAGCCATCGCTTCCATTAAAAAGACAGGAATGCCTTCCATATCACCATCCCGGCTCGTCACACTCGGCAGTAAAACAATTTGCATGGCTTTCATCAGCTCTGCAATTTCTTTTTGTGTTTTCCATCCCAGAAGTTTGACATGCTCGTCAAGGTTGTTTTCCGCGATCACTTTTTTCAAGTCAGCCTTAAGCGGGCCATTGCCAATGATGATATATCTGACCTTATAGCCCTTTTTAATCAGCTGAGATACAGCCAATAAGCCATAGGCCAGTCCCTTCTTTTCCACAAATCGGGCTACGGACAGGATCGTTATTTCTTGATCATAAATTTGGGGGCTGAATTCAAATTTTTCAAGATCGATACCCATATGATGAACAATGGTCCTGTGAGGATCGGCACCCAACCTGATCAAGCTGTTTTTCCAGAATTCACTGATCGGGAGAAGCACGCTCTCAGAAGCAAAAAGCTTATTATAAGCGTCCATTCCATTTGTTTTAAGGTATTTTATCATATCATAGCCGTGAAAAACTGTGAACAATCGGCCTTTCAACCAACCCAAATCGATCAATTCCTGTGCGCGGACACCGTTTGGTCCGAAGTGGGCGAGTATAACATCAAACGATCCAATCTTGTTGACGTGAAGCTGATGATAGAAAGAAATCAGTATGGGAAACTTTAAGATATGCCTAATGTTTGAAAGGCTATTCTTTCCAAACAGGATTTTAGGAAACCATCTAATTAACCGCTCCAGCAAAAACACTCTTCTTTGAATCTTATTCCCGTCAAAACCATAGTAATGGACTTTAGACATTAAATGATATTTAGAAACATCTTCGTGAACCTTCGAATTGTTTTCCTTATGATCCGCAAAGATGGTTACTTCATGTCCACTGCTGATCATTCCGGTTATTTGATTCAGAATAAACGTCTCCGACAGTTTGGGAAATTCACCGATAAAAAATAAAACCTTCAAAGTATATCTCTCCGTCTATTCGATATTTGTCTTATGAAGAAAGCAGAACCGGCATCTACCCTGCCTCAATGATATTTTTTCATACACCGGGACTAAGGGTTCAAGAACCTTGCCGTTCTCAGGATCCACTTGTTCCATTATATAAGATTGGGCGCGAGTATTATAGTTAACTTCCAAGGTCAATGGATCGCACTTTGTGAAAAAAGAAGCATAATTAGAGCCTCTGCCTCGGCTTCTGAAACCAAAATCAAATTCCGTTCAAAAAATAGCCTGTTCTCATCACCATTTTCTGCATTTTCCTGCTATATAGAATGTAGAAAGGCCGTTCAGCATTGCCTCGTCGTTTTCACCGACGAACGACCTTGACACACTTCGCCTCACTTCTTCTGTTTCAAAACCACCTTCATTTCCGAGAGGAGACCTCCACTATGCCCTTCACCCATTTTTTCGCAAGACCCGGCGAACCACCCGAACTGACTTTTGAAAGGCTGCTCAAAAAGTACGAGCCGAAGATTGTCAGTACGGTCCACCGTTACGCCACCGCCTACGCCCGGCATCTTCGGGGCGCGGCGGACTGGGACGACCTCATGCAGATCGCGCGTATCGCCTTTTGGGAAGCCAACTGTTTATTTGATCCCGCCAAAGTGGATCGCGGCAAGACTCCTGAAAATGTTTTTATCGCCTTTGCGACAGCAACGATGTGCGGAAGGCTGTCGGACAGGCTCAGAAAGGTGAGCAAACAGACACGCCGTGAAGCACACGGTATAAGTGACGGAACCGTTGAATTCCCCGACTATTCCTCAGTATCGGCTGAAAAACAGCTGCATGCCCTCGTCGATGATTTCTTCTCTATACTCAGCCCCCGTGAGCGCCAATATCTGCATCTCGCCCTTTTCAAAGACTGGGATACAAAGCAGATTGCCGAAGCCGCGCGGGTTTCGGAACATACCGTCCGCTCCTGGAAAAAAACATTGCGAAAGAAGCTGGAACCTTTAAGAGAATCGCTGCTGCAAAGACATTGACGATTACCCTCTTTTAACTGCGAATGCCCTGACCGCAGCCCGCAGTCTGATCACAGCCTCAGTTTACAGACTTCCCGCAGCCACAATTTGCACTTTGGAATCAGTCAGAACGCTGTTGACGATTTTCCCCGCCTGAACCGTAAATGTGAACAGTCTTGCCCATGATTAATCATGGTATTTTCAATAGTAAAAATTAACTGTTTTCCACCTTTTATATCAATAGGTTTTTTATCGATATTCCTTTCGCGCTGACCCGAAAAACGTTGGTTTGTGCGCATTCCTAAGGGGTATGAATCCTGTATTGTGCAGGACTCATACCCCTTAATTTTTCTTGAATCTATCGTTGTCATCATACTTGTCCGTTTTTCATATACGCGATCAGGACTAACTGCCAAGGCGGCCGTTCACATCGTATCCTTCTCTTGTGTCCTGATGGCATAAGCATCAAGCAGGATACGCGCGATCACTTGAATGGGAAGGCGGGAACGGACTTCATAATCAGGAAAATAAGATATTTTTGATTTATAGCCCACAAAATTAATCTCTGACAAATCAGACAGCGGACTCTGCCGATTGGTTGTCAGTGTCATCGTGCTGACTCCGTTTGCCTTACAATTTTTGGCTGCCTGAACCAATTCTTCTGTATTTCCGTTTAACGAAATGAAGATGACTAAACTTTGGGCGCCGATCCGATTGCTGATTGTGCGAATGATGTTCGGATCATTATGCATCTCACTGTACTTGCCCAGAAGCTGAAACTTGATCGTCATTTCTTTGGCGATCAGTTCGGAAAGTCCCCTGGCAAAAAGCATAAGTTTATCGGCGTAAAAAATCTTCTGTACGGCATCCTCGATGGTTCCGCTGTCCAGCATTTTTATCGTCTGGGTAACTTCCCTTTCATTCTTGAAAATAGCTTCTTTGATTTTATGATCCGCTATTTCAACATTGGAAAATTTACTGTTTTCCGCGTTTTCATCCTTAAGCCGGATTTTAAACGAGGTAAATCCGCCATAACCCAGCTTCTGCATCGCCCGCACAATCGTGGCCGTTGAAACGCTGGCCTCCAGGCTCAATTGAACGATAGACAATTGCGAAATATGGTCAAGATGGTCTTTAATGTAGTCAACCAAATAGCTTTCACTATTGCTCAGCAAATGTTCGTTTTCTTTTATTCGGGTCAGAAAAGAAGACTCCAAAGACCACACCTCGAATCCAACTATGTAAAGCCTTACAATAATTATACCATGATTCGAAAATCTTTTCGTACAGGATATGAGATACTAAACACATAGAGAGAAAGACAGAGGGAAAGAAAGGAGGATTAAAAATGATTTACACGTGCACCATGAACCCAGCAATTGATTTGTTTGCAGAATTTGATGAATTCAAACCTTTTATTGTCAACCGCAGTTATTTTGAGGATTATCAGCCAAACGGGAAGGCGATCAATATTTCGCTGATGCTGAAAAAAATGAATATTGACAGCACCGCGACAGGATTCCTTGGTGGTTTTACCGGAGAGTTTATCGAGTCGGCATTAAAAAATCAGAAGATCGGCACCGCATTCATTTATATTGACGGAATCACAAGAATCAATACGTTTATCAGGGTAAAGGAAAAGGAATACAAAGCTGTTAACCGCGGACCGGTTATCAGTAAAGAGGACCAGCGCAGACTGCTGGAGTTCATCAAACAGTTTCATTCGACAGACACCCTTTTTGTCTCGGGCAGTCTCCCGAGAAATGTTGACGACAGCATATTGGTTGCCATCGCCCGCCTTTCAAAAGAGATCGGTTTTTCACTGATACTGGATGTCAGTTCAAGGGCCCTTCTGAACTGCCTGCCATACCAGCCCGCGCTGATCAAACCGAGTGATGAAGAGCTGGCGGCTTTCCTTGATACGGATATCAAAACTTTTGATACCCAAAAGAATATCATCGACGGCGCGCGGAAATTGCTCCATATGGGGGCGCAGCACATCATTGTCTCGCGAGGAGCGCAGGGCGCCATGTACATGGATCAGGATCAGGTTTTGTTTGCCAACGCACCAAAAGGGAATGTGGTGAACACGGCATGTTCCGGCGATACGTTGCTGGCAACTTTTATCGGTTCCCAGATTAAGGGACGGTCATTGGCCAACTCCCTGGCCTACGCGACCGCGGCTGCGTCTTCAACAGCCTTTACTTCCGGACTCAGTGATCTGCGGGATGTCCCAGGCTTGCTTCAGCAGATTCATGTAGAAAACAAAATTGAAAGCGAGGTCTAAGAACAATGACAAAAAAGATTATTGCGGCAACCGGCTGTCCAACGGGCATTGCTCATACGTTTATGGCCAAGAAAGCGCTCGAAGACGCGGCAAAAAAGAAAGGAATCAGCATCAAGGTTGAAACCCACGGACAAGTCGGCGTTGAAAACGCACTGACCGAACAGGAGATCGACGAAGCCTACGGTGTAATCATTGCAGCGGATAAAGATGTTGACGAAGACCGCTTCATTGGCAAACGTGTCATCAAGGTGTCCGTATCGAAAGGGATTAAAGACCCGGATGATCTGATCGATAAAATTCTTAATGATGATCTCGCACCTTTCAAAGAGGGAAAACAGAGATCTTCAAACTCTAATTCGATTAAAAATGAAAGTGAAGACTCCTATCTTCATAAAATTTATGTTTATTTAATGAATGGTGTGTCCCACATGATCCCGATCGTCGTCGCCGGCGGTGTTCTTCTGGCCGTTTCTTTCATGTTCGGCATTCATTCGGCGGAACCGGGAAATCCGCAGTATAATCCCTTTGCCTATCAGTTGAACATGATCGGAAAAACGGCGATGGGCTTAATGGTACCTATTCTTTCTGCCTACATCGCCCAGGCCATTGGAAAGCGTCCGGGGCTGATCGTCGGTTTTATCACGGGTATGATCGCTTTTACGAATGGAACAGGTTTTCTTGGCGGAATTGTAAGCGGGTTCTTATCAGGTTATGTCATTGTTCTGCTCGACTATCTGATGAAGAGTCTGCCAAAGCAGCTTGACGGTTTGAAAGCCATTTTCCTCTTGCCTGTGATCGGAACATTTGCCGCAGGGTTAGTCACATTTTTCCTTTCATCGCCGATGTCGGCCATCAACACAGGCATGATGCATTTTGTCGCCGGGTTGCAGAATTCAAGTCCTTTCATCCTTGGACTGGTCATTGGTATGATGTGTGCTTTTGATATGGGCGGGCCGGTAAATAAGGCTGCCTATCTGACCGGCACGGCACTGCTTGCTCAGGGCAACTATTATTTCATGGCCGGAGTATCCGCCGCCTGCATCGCTCCGCCGCTTGCCACCGGTTTCGCGGTTCTGTTTGCCAAGAAATATTACTCAACCGAAGAACGCAATGCGGGTTATGTCAATTTCCTTTTAGGCTCGACGCATATCACGGAAGGTGCCATTCCTTTTGCGGCTAAACGGCCGCTGACCGTCATTCCGTTCCTGATGGTCGGTTCATCGATCGCCGCCATTCTGACGTATTATATGAAGATTCAGGTTCCTGCACCGCACGGAGGTTTTATCATTCTGCCGATTGTCTCCAATCCGTTTCTCTGGGTCGCTGACATTGTCGCCGGTGCGCTCGTTGCCGGATACCTGATCGCATGGGATCAAAAAAGAACTTCCCGGAGAGCGAATCGCTCAAACAAAGTGATTTCGACCGCCAACTCATTCAACCAGCCGGACAGAGAGCAATTGAGCATGGCCGAGCAATCCGGTTCACTTTTGAACAGCGGCAATATCTATGTCGAAAATGATGAAATTCAATCAAAACAGGAGCTGTTCCGATTCATTGCGGAAAAAGCTTATGAAGACGGATATATTTCCGATAAAGCCGCTTTAATCGACGCGTTCAACAAACGTGAGTCTCAGAGTTCGACGGGCATGGAAGGCGGTTTCGCCATCCCCCATGCCCAGTCCCAGGCCGTACGGCAGTCAGCGATGTTTGTGGTCAAGGTGAACAGACAGATCAGCGATTGGAAAACACTCGACGGCAATCCGGTATCCATTGCCATTGTCTTCCTAATCCCTGAAAAAGGAAACGTCAGCCACATGCACTATTTGTCCGACATCGCTCAGAAACTCATGGACCAGTCCGTTGTCCGCGCGCTCCATCAGGCGAAAACGAAAGGCGAACTGTTTAACGCGCTGAAGGCTTGATGCAATTGCAGAAAAAATCATGACTTCTTTCATTGAGGAAAACCCGGAAAGGCACTCCGTCTTCCGGGTTTTTTGATTTGCTGACAGAACATATTCATCCTAGAGTAGTATGGATGAAAAGTCCATCCCACTCTAATGAAAAGGGTAAGAAAAATGTTCTTCCTGTTTAAGTCGCGTAAGGGGGGGCCAAAAATGTGTGCGGGGCTATGGACATTTTCGTTAAGATCAGTCGTACTTTCACCGCTTACCTGTCGCCCATAACGGGCCTACCAATAAAAACTACTGTCGGCCGTATGACTATGACTGGCGGTAGTTTTTACATTAAATATCACTAAATTGTTTTGTCAGTATTCAAGCCTTCGCTACACTGTTTTTCAGCTCAGAAAGGATTTCATCTATATCCAGTTCGGCACAGGCCATTGAGCGATCCGATACTCCATAATACAGCTTTAAAATCTGTCCTTGAACGATGCCACCGCATGTAAAGACGACTTCTCCGAAGAAACCTTTCTTTTCATATTCCGCTTCCGGTTCCAGTATGGGTTTATCGGAACGCGCCAGAATCTTTGACGGATCGTTCAGATCAAGCAAAAGTCCGCCCAGGCAGTAGCGACTGTCCGCTGACATACCGTGATAGATTTCCAGCCAGCCATCCTGAGTCTTGATTGGTACCGCTCCACTGCCAATTCGTCCCCCATCCCAGCGGCCTTTTCTCACACCAAGAAGATGGCGGTGATTGCCCCAGTAATCCAGATTGTCGGACTCAGCAATCCAGATATCCGGTGTGCCGACACTTTTCAGAGACGGGCGGTGCAAGGCATAATAGCACCCATTAATCTTTTCCGGAAAAATCACAACATCCTTATTCTCTGGTGAGAAAATCAGTCCGTGATCCTGAAAAGTTTTAAAGTCCTTTGTTGATACCATATTTACGCCGATGCCAACCTCGGAAACCGCGCTGAAATAGATATAGTAAGTGTCGCCAATCTGTGTGATCCGCGAATCCTCAACTCCGAATGTCTGGTAACGGTTGGATGGATAAATAAACGGCTTGTCGTCGATAGAAAAATGGTGACCATCCCTGCTTCTTGCCAGGCGAAAATAGGACAATGATGTCAGCCCACAGAAACTGTCCGGCTGATCGGATCGCTTGATTACCCGGCTGTCTTTAAAATTAAAAGCAGGATCACGGCGGTCATAAAAATGCACCTGAACACACTTCTGTTGAATATTGTAATACGGAGACGGAACCTGCAACGGATCACCGCTTAACGGACGTTCGGCTATTCTCAGGAGCAGCATAATTTCATCCTCGTATTGAGCTACCCCTGCATTAAATGCTCCGATAACCTCAAAACCGTCATGGTAAGGTTTAACCTCTTCCGGAGTAATTAAAGGATTTTCTAAATACCGTTTAACTGTGACCATGATCAACGCCTCTAATCGTCATATTTTTCGAAAGGATCGTTCAGCACGATTTTCTGTGCCTCAGTATCACTCGTTCCTGCATATAAAATAAACTTTGAATTTTCTCGGATGCCGCCTCCGCTGAAAACGATGTCCTTCAGATCCGGTCTTTTTGCCGGCCCATCAATAAAATCATTCCGTGTTGCTATAATTTCTACCGGTGTATGATTGCCCGTCAGCGGTCATGGGCCTTTAATTCGTCGACAATCCCATCAAAAAAATGCTGATTCAATCCGTGAAAAAGCAGGGGAATAGCCTTCACCCGGAGATTGATCAGATGCGCGATCAGATCCTCCGTTTTCAGGGCGAGATCGGCCATCGAGGCAGGGATCTGGATTAACGGCGTTGTGATCCGGCCCAGCCCGACGGATACCGTTTCGAGAATTTTCTCTGTCAAAGGAAGGCTGATGACCTGCGTAGATGATGGAGATGTTGTCAGTCTGGAGATCTCTAATAGTCATGGCATCAAGGCCAGACTTAAACTGATTGTAAGTGGTATCATCTACTCTATATAAATGATCGTTAATTTGCAATCTTCCTTTCTTTCCAGGAGCTTGATAGATAGAGTAACCACTCAATTGAACCAAATCTTTATCCGGAGTCCGGGTGACATTTATCAACTTGATCGCCTCAATTTCCAGGTATTTTGATTATGTCGGTTTTATCTGGTATAGTTCCCTTATAATTTTTTTCAGTACCCGTTCGTTTTATGATGTCATTGCTTTGGATGAATACTCCGTAATTACCTGGGGCAATCTTTTTTAACTTCTTAAATTCTACGATTACTTCGTTTGCTATCTTCTGATTAGATGAAGCATGTTTCTCCTTCATAAAAAATGTCAATGATATATCTATTCCGTTTTTATCAAATGGCTGTTTTTGAATCAATGTTCTTAGTTCCTGTTTTGAAATATTGTGATTATTCATGAAAGCTTTATAAGCTTCCGGAAAATTCAATTCGGATGTGCTCAGGCTGTAATAAGGTGCCGCGTAACCAACATTTACTGTATGGTTAATCATTTGTTGAGGCATACCGATTACCGGATACTTTTTCACAACAGCTTCCGCAAAACGATCCAGATTCCTAAACTCTTCTTCATAGGCCATCTCGTACAAACCACTTGTAATAGCGCCTTCGACAGCCCCTTCATTCGCCCAAACGTTTCCGGTCACCTTTTGATTAGCCAGATCGACACCGACAATAACCGATGTATGGAAGTGCGGCTCCCCTTTCGACTCAACAAAAGCGACGACCGCGTTGGTTGCGCCAACTAAATTGTGCGTCGTGACCTCGAGATCATATTTATCTTTGAAAAATTTATTGACCTGGTCGATGATTTCCTTTCGATGCGTCTTTGCAAACTCTCCTGTCTTCTCACCGTTCGGTAAAGAATAGCCCTGACCAACGTAATCTTGAACAGGTATGTACGGAGAAACGTTTTCGCTTTGTGCCTGTTTCGTACCATTCGTTGTCAATCCGCAGCCTCCCAACACAAAACTTGCGCTCAATGCGCAGACAGTGAATATGGTTCTTGCTCGTTTCCAATCCATTTGTCACGCCCCTTGCCGATTCTTCCAATATGAAAATTCGATTTTTCTTCACAAGTTCCTTCCAGTGTTATGTTAATCCAATACAGATGGTCTTTAAATTGGAACATAGACCCACTTATTATGTATGCGTTTACGGTAGATTTATAAACGATCATTTTTTGTTCAACTAAAAGATGCGTCAGATCGGTCTTTTGCATGCTCAGTGAAAAGTGAAATGCCCACAATATGCCTAACAAGGTCCTTTTTACTAATTTTGCTTCTTCGGTGAGTTACTGCTGCGATGTCCCGCTGCTGAGCACGAGGCTTACGTCGGTGCTGATGTCGGCCGGTTGTGTCGGGTCGGTGCCTGCGTAGATGATGGAGATGTTGCCGGTCTGGAGGTCCTGCACAGTCATCGCGTCGAGACCGGATGGCATTACGCCATAAGTTGTATCACGTATTTTATAGATATGATTGTTGACGTGTAATCCTGGAAATCTTACTTTTAACGGATATTGATAAATGGTATATCCACTTAATTGAACCAAATCCTGATCGGGTGTCTTTGAGATCTTAATGTTAATGGTTGTCATTCAATCACCTCATTTCCCCAATTTCTTAATAATCTCATTTTTACCTGGTGTTGTTCCTGCATCACTTTTCGCTGCGCCCGTACGTTTTAAGATATCATTGCTTTCAATAAAAATCCCGTAACTTCCGGGAGCCACTTCATTTAAGTTTTTAAATTGAGCGATTATTTCCTCTACGATTTTTTTATCCGGTGTGGCGTGTTTTTCAGCCATGTAAAATATAATTCCGACATCAACATTATTTTTATTAAACGGGCGTTTCTTGATCAATTTTCTAAGTTCCATCTTTGAAACATTATGGTTATTCATAAACTCTTTATAAGCCTCAGGGAAGCTTATATTTGACTGCACCATCCACTCATTAAGAAATGCAAGCACAGGAAACTGTAACCTTTCAGATTCATTGATAAAAGTTGCATGCTTAAAAAATCGACTTTATCGTTTTTAAAAACAGATAATAGATCCGTTTCCGAATAATTAGACAATAAAGATATAATGTGTTTAAATTTGTGTAAAGCAATCTTGCTGCCGGCGGAATGTGCAGAAGGAGGATCACAAATGAAGCATCTTTTACCTGATCTTAAGGAGTTGCTCCACACAGACTTTGTAGTGACTAGTGAAAAACAATGGAATATGCTGTCATTTGATGATTCTATTAACCTTGTTGTTGTTCAAAAGCCGCTGCAGCTTATTGCACTTTCTGCCGGGTCCTATGCGATTGTCAATAAATATCATATTCCTTTAGACGAAATGACGATCAACAATGCTGCGTTTATTCATTCAGATGATTCTTGGGATGTCATAGAGAAAAAATCGGGGCAATATGATTATTTAGTTGTTAAAGATAAAGTTGTAACCGGCTATATTAAATCGAATGAACTGATTCCTCGTATCTTGCAAGCTTATACCTATTTAAAAGCCTACGACGATACGATCCTTGAGACGACGGACAGTACCATTTCGGTTATCGATCAACAAATGAATACTGTGGTTTGGACAAGTGGAGCGGAAAGATTATATTCAATAAAAAAAGAAGACATCCTAGGAAAACCGATGACCGATTTTTTTCCGGAAAGCAGACTGGACAATCTTAGAACCCTTAACACAGGGAAAGGGTTCTACCATAAAGAGCATCAGCCAAGGGAAGACCTTTTAGTATTGATCAATTCAAACCCCGTAGTCGTCAACGGTGAAATTATCGGAGCCGTATCTTGTGAAAAAGATGTGACTTTCCAGGCCCATCTGAATCAGAAATTAAACAACGCGAAAGAAACCATTCAACACTTACAACAACGGGTTTCTCTTATGGATCACTCTGCTGATCCTTTTCGTTTTATTAAAGGATCAAGCCGCGCCATACAAAATACCATGGACAAAGTCAGACAAATCGGAGCAACTCAGGCGAAAGTCCTTCTGCTCGGTGAATCCGGCGTCGGAAAAGAACTATTTGCCAAGGCTATTTATGAGATGCGGACTTCTGGATCTGCGCCGTTTGTCCCGATTAACTGCGGCGCAATTCCTGCCGCGCTTTTTGAAAGCGAGCTATTTGGATATGAAAAAGGCGCTTTTTCGGGTGCCAATCCTCATGGAAATAAGGGAAAATTTGAATTGGCAAATGGCGGAACCCTTTTTTTGGATGAAATTGCCGAGCTCCCCCTGGAAATGCAGGTCAAGCTTTTAAGAGTTCTTCAGGAAGGTACCTTTTATTCAGTGGGCGGAACAAAGCTTAAAACGGTCAACTGTTCCATCATCGCCGCGACCAATAAGAATCTGAAAGAGCTTGTCAGTCAGGGAAAGTTTCGCGAGGACCTCTATTACCGGCTGAATATCATAACCATAACGATCCCCCCGTTGAGAGAAAGAATTGAGGACACGATTGAGCTGAGTCATCAATTTCTTTATGAATTTGCCGAGAAATACAATCGCTCCTGCCAGGGGATCCCAAAAGAGATCATGATGGCATTGATTGATTATCACTGGCCGGGCAATGTCCGCGAATTGCGGAACGTGATTGAACGTCTCATCGTTTTTTCAAAAAACGGCCACCTGAACGTCGGCGACCTGCCTGCCGCGCTTCAGGAATCAGAAAGAAATCCCAAGAAAACGAACACGCTTTTACAAAAAATGACTGATCAGGCTCAACCGGCTGTTTCCCTGGATGATGCGATCAGAGAATGTCAGCAAAAAACGATCAAACAGGCTTTGGAACAAACCAATGAAAACAAAAATAAAGCCGCGGAATTATTGGGAATATCCAGAACAACGCTTTATAATAAAATGCATCAGTTAGGCATCTCATAATCATCTTTTTAATGATGTAAGACGCACGGTGCAAAGAACCTGATCACACAGGCTGCCTTGGGCCTTTTTATGTTTTCTCTCCAATCCATTTCCGCATACAGCCTTTCATATTCCGACTCCCATTCCGTTTGTCAAGAGCATTGCGGCACATCACCACCTCACTGTAGAATCGGACCTCCTCGATGCGTCGTTTTCATAGGATTTTGACACTACCGTTAATGTAGTGTCCTAAAAAAATTCTTTAAGGAAGAGTTGAGTATGAATAGATGTTGCGTAGTAAAGATGTACTGTACATAAAATCGATGGGTATGAACTGACAAAATATGAAATGGATGAACCTTTTTGTCATGTTGACGCAACTTGGTTCAATTTCTCATTTTCGGTTCGACTTTGGCCGGATTCGGTTTTACTTTTCATGATTTCGGCTCGACTTTTTCGCGTTTCGGTTCGACTTCTCATTTTCGGTTCGACTCTTACCGGATTCGGTTTTACTTTTCATGATTTCGGTTCGACTTTTTCGCGTTTCGGTTCGACTTCTCATTTTCGGTTCGACTTTGACCGGATTCGGTTTTACTTTTCATGATTTCGGTTCGACTTTCTCCTAATTTGGTTCAGCTTTCTAAATTCGATCGGACTGGCGAAGCATCTGTCAACGGCATAGCAGTTGCCCCTTTATAATAGCAAGGGACTGAACTGAAGAACCAGTCTTTAAGAGTCCTATCGAAAGATAATCTGACATATAGATGGTGACAAATCGATTAAATGCCATTTTCATCACATATTATGTATAGTTAATATGACAATTTTTCTGAACATGTTTAAGAATTGAAACATTAATTTTCCTATTTTTTATACAATTCGGCCTATTTATCAAGAAAAAGCTTTGGCACATTTCTTGCTTAATTAAAAGCAACCATACTTTCTCAGTTCTCCATTGATAAAAACTACAGTTAAGAAAGGAGGCTGCCGGATGCCAAATTGCAAAAACTTATTTGCGATTGATACTCACACATTAGGTGAGCCGACCCGAATAATCGTGGACGGCTTTCCTGAAGTGGACGGTGCTTCAATGATGGAAAAGAAATTAAATCTGCAAAGAAATTACGACCATCTCCGTCGCGCCATTATTGACGAGCCGCGTGGGCATAAGAATATGTTTGGTGCCATCATTATGAACCCGACCCGCAGTGAAGCCGATCTGGGCGTTGTTTTCATGGACAGCGGCGGCTATCTGAACATGTGCGGTCACGGCTCAATCGGTGTTGCCACCGCAGCTGTTGCCCGCGGGTTCGTGCCGGTTACCGAACCGTATACAGAGGTGACACTTGAAACGCCGGCCGGATTGATTCATACCAAGGTAAAAGTGAATCAAGGCCGAGCAAAAGAAACGAGCATCGTCAATGTTCCTTCTTTTCTGTATCGCAAAGATCTGAACATCCATATCCTCGAAATAGGAGAGATTCAACTGGATATCGCTTTTGGCGGCAACTTTTTTGCTCTCGTCAACGTTCGGAACATCGGTATTCCGCTTCATCCAAACTATCTGAATCGTTTTACGGAAGCGGGCGCTGCCATTCGTAAAGCTGTTAACGAACAAGTCCGAATAAAGCACCCGCTTCTTCCCGACATTCACTCGGTGGATCTTGTGGAATTCTACCAGAATAAACCTGATGCAATGCGAAACGTCGTCGTATTTGGCGACAACCAGGTAGATCGGTCCCCCTGCGGAACCGGAACCAGTGCCAAAATTGCCGCACTTTGCGCCAGAAAAGAATTGTTGCCGGGTGAGCTTTTTATCTCGGAAAGCATAATGGGCACAAAATTTATCGGCAGGGCTTTGAAGTATGCCCATGTGGGAGACTATCCGGCTGTGATTCCAGAAATCACCGGACGCGCTTATATAACCGGTGAGAACAAATTCCTGTTTGATGATGAGGATCCGTTTGAATATGGATTTACTCTCGCTGAGGGGCATGAAAGGAGGGGTATCATTGAGCAGCGATTATAAACTTCTTTTGAAACAACACATTGGCAAACCGGATGTTCCCTGCGTTAAGGAGGGGGATCAAGTCAGAAGAGGCGCCCGTATCGCGTTAGCGGACGGCCGAGGTCCGGATTTACATGCCAGTGTTTCCGGGACAGTCACTCGAGTAACCCGAGAGTTTATCGTCATTCGAGGGAAAAAACCGGACAGCGATTCTTTTGAACAACTGCCTGACGGAGACTTCAGAGAACGAATCCACGCGGCAGGGATTGTCGGAATGGGCGGCGCCGGTTTTCCCACCGGAATTAAACTGAGTCAGGAGATTGCCGGCGGAACCGTTATTGCGAACGCTGCAGAATGCGAGCCCATTCTGAATCACAATGTTGCTCAGATTGAAGCCGATCCTGAAGAAATTTATCGCGGTCTGCTTTATGCTATGGAAGCTGTTCATGCCATGCGCGGAGTGATCGCTATTAAAAGCAGACACCACAAAGCTATTTCGCTTTTAAAAAATGTGATCGATAACGCCCACGTCTCAGTTTTCCCAGTGCAGGACCTGTACCCGGCGGGAGAGGAACGTGCGCTGATCCGCGATATTCTTGACATCCTCGTCCCTCCCGAAGAACGGGCAATCACCGCGAGGACGATTGTCATCAATTCGGAAACCCTTTCCCGCGTCACGCAAGCCGTCGAACTCGGCCGCCCGGTCATTTCAAAAAATCTTACCGTCGCCGGAAAACTTCATGGCGGACCGAAGGCACTCACACTGATGGATGTACCGATCGGCACCCGAGTAGGCGATTTAATCGCAGAGGCCGGCGGCATTGACGGAGACTATGGGGAAATCATCATGGACGGACCTTTTATGGGCCGCAGTGTGACACCTGATGATGTTATCACCAAAACAACAGGCGGCATCATCGTCACGATGCCTTTTCTCCAGGAAAGGTCGCCGCTTGGATTATTAGTCTGCGCCTGCAGCGCGAGTGAGGACCGTATGCGCGAGATCGCTAAAAAAATGGACGCGAACATCGCCGGCATTGAACGATGCAAGCATGCAGTTTGGGCCCGCGGCGGTCTGAAATGCCGGAATCCGGGCGTCTGTCCCGGTCAGGCCGACCGAGTGCTGCGCCTGAGAAAAGCCGGGGCACGTGCTCTATTAATCGGCAACTGCAGCGACTGCAGCAACACCGTGATGTCGCTTGCCCCGAAACTGCACATGCCTGTGCACCACGTCACCGACAGTGCGATGCGTGCCATGGATCTTCACCTGATCCGAAAGCTGCAAAAGCAGCCGTCAAATTGACGCATTTATTCTATTTATTTCATTAATAAAGGAGAATGCAAATGTCCATTACTGTTGAAACCGCCGAGCAGCATTACAATGATCCTGCCGTTCTCTGTTGTTTGAGACAGAAAGGCACCGTTATTTCCGCGTCTGATTTGGAAGACCCTGCTATTTTCCCTGACCTGGAAGAATCCGGCTTACTGAAGCTTTCGGAAGATTCGCTGACAATCGGTCAGGTACTGGGTTCTACTCTAGACCAGGACGCCGATGCTATGACACCGCTCACCCCGAAATTGGTCAGTCATTTCGCGGAAAAGAAAACTGAAGAATCTGGCAAAATCACTACTTCCCTATCTGCAGCCGCTGCTTCAGGTCTGAATAATTCCGTCATCCGCTTCAGCATCAATGAATTGAAAGGACAAATTGAAATTCCCGCTGGCTTTGATCCTTCCGTCCTGCCCTTTACCATTCCATCAGCTCCAAAGCTGGAACCGGAAGATCAAATCATCCGAACATTGACGCAAAGAGAATTTGACGTTCAGGAAGTTCGTATCGGAGCGGAAACGTCTTTTCAGGATAAAGTGCTGACCATTCGCGAAGGTTTGTGCACGGAATCTTTGAAGGCCGATCCCCTCGTGAAAGATGCAGAGCTGGACATTATTCCTCCTGATCAGAGGCACGTCTACTCCAACACCATTATGGACGTCATTCCGATCGCGACAAAAACAGAAGGCATCCTTGGCGAAGGGACCACCCACGTCATGCGCGGTGCGGTCGTCATTTTAACCGGCGTTGATGAACTAGGCGTCCAGGTTCATGAATTTGGATCCTGCGAAGGCTATCTCGATGAAAAAATCCGTTTCGGACGGCCAGGCAGCCCTGATCCTGACGATATCATGATCCGTATCCATGTGACGGTTCAGGAAAATACCGGAATGGAACGCCGCGGTCCTTTCGCGGCACACAAGGCCTGCGACTACATCATTCAGGAAATCCGTGAGGCGCTGAAGAAAGCCCCGGCGGAAGCCTGCGTCAAAGAGGACGTATACCACGACTATAAGAAAACCGGCAAGCCCCGTGTTGTCCTGGTTAAAGAAATAATGGGGCAGGGCGCCATGCACGATAATGTGATTCTCCCTACTGAACCCGCAGGTGTTAAAGGCGGGAGGCGCAACGTCGACCTGGGAAACGTTCCGGTCGTACTGTCGCCGAACGAAGTCCGCGACGGCGGCATCCATGCGCTGACCTGTATCGGACCGGCCACCAAGGAGGTTACGCGCCATTACTTCCGTGAACCGCTCGTTAATTTAATGGCTGAAGACAATGAAATCAATTTGGTCGGTGTTATATTCATCGGCAGCCCGCAGGTCAATGATGAAAAATCCTATGTATCCGCCCGTCTCGGCGCACTGGCTGAAGCCCTTGACGTCGAAGGAGCCATTGTCACGACTGAAGGCTTTGGAAATAACCATATCGATTTTGCCGAAAACATTGAACAGATTGGCCGCCGGGGAATCAAGGTCGTCGGAGCTTCTTATTGTGCATATCAGGGGCAGCTTGTCGTCGGCAACAAATATATGGACGCCATGATCGAACTGAATAAGGATAAGGACGGCTTCGAAAACGAAATTCTTGCCGACAGCACCCTTTGCCCGTCCGACGCCAAACGCGCACTGCTCATGTTAAAAACAAAAATGGCCGGTGTTCCCATTGAACCGGCAAACCGCAACTGGTCGCAAGATGTCATTGATGCTAACCAGCAATTCATTCAGTAAAAAGCCTTGGGAAAAGGATGTGGTGCCTCATGGATTGCGAACTGACTCCGAAACTGCTGCCCGGTAAAATTCTCGAAGTCACCGATCTCGGCGTCAAAGTGACTTTAAAGGGGCGCATGGGCATCATTCAAGTCCCTTTAAGATCGGTGATCACGGACAAATCGCTACAAGTCGGCCAAGAGATCCGGGTTTATCTCAGTTATATCCAGGTTGTTTAAGAGAATAACCTACAGGAAAGTGAAAGCTTTGGCTGTTCAGAAACGATACTTTACCTATTTTTTACATTCTCCAAAAGAAAGGGGTCAAACACTATGCCATTAACAACCGTAAAAGGCCTAAAATCTGAAATTTATGTTCCGATTACACCGCCTCCGGTATGGACTGAATTAACCAAACCATTAAACCAGTGCACCGTCGCCTTCTGTACCGCGGGCGGCGTGCACCTGAAATCACAGAAAAGGTTCAATCTCTCGGGGGATTATTCATTCCGGGAAATCCCGTCGGATACGCCTTCTTCTGAACTGATGGTCAGCCATGGCGGATTTGATAACAGCGATGTCAACAAGGACATTAATTCGATGTTCCCGATTGACCGGCTCCACGAAATAGAAAAGGAAGGATTTATCGGCAAGGTTGCACCTGTTCTGATCGGCTTTATGGGCGGCGGCGGCAACGTACAAAAATTCAAGGAAGAAACAGGTCCTGAAATTGCCCGGATTTTAAAAAGAGAAGGCGTCGATATTGCAGTGTTTACAGGCGGCTGCGGAACCTGCCATCGATCAGCGACGATTGTGGAACGCGCTGTTGAAGCTGTTGGAATTTCCACGATCATCATTGCCGCCCTGCCGCCGATTGCCAAACAGCAAGGCGCCCCCCGCATTACCGCGCCGCATGTACCTATCGGCTCCAACGCCGGGGAACCGAATAATATCGCGATGCAGACAGCCATATTAAAAGACACGCTGAATCAGGTTGAGGAAATGACAACCTTCGGCCAAATGAAGACATTGCCTTATGAATACAGACACAATGTTTGAGAGACGCTATTCGGCTTATCTCTTGAATGAGAAGTTTAAGATAAATCTATAATGAAAGAAGGAAAGCAGCGCTATGAAACTGACAGATGTTCATAAAACGGCAGAAGAAATCAAGGCTCTGACCAAAAAATATATGATCGAAACGTACGAACGTTATGATTTTGTCGCGCAAAGTGCGAAGGGAATGTATCTTTATGATGAGAACGGTGCCGGGTATCTTGATTTTTATGGAGGTATCGCCGTCAACAGTGCAGGAAACTGCAATGAAAAAGTCGTAGAAGCTGTACGCGATCAGGTCGGCGACATTATGCATACGTTCAATTATCCCTATACCATACCTCAAGCGCTGCTCGCCGAATTGATCTGTCAAACACTGCAGATGGATAAAATTTTTTTCCAGAGCACAGGAACAGAAGCTAACGAAGCCATGATCAAAATGGCCCGAAAGTACGGTGTGGAAAAGTACGGACCGAACAAGTATCATATTATCACTGCGAAAGGAAGCTTTCACGGCAGAACCTATGGGGCGATGTCCGCTACCGGTCAGCCGGATAACGCCTGTCAGATCGGTTTTAAGCCGCTGGTACCCGGTTTCAGTTATGCAGAGTTCAATAACATCGAGGATTTTCGGGCAAAGGTCACCGACGATACGATTGCTATCATGCTGGAACCGATACAGGGTGAGGGCGGAGTAAATCCCGCCACTCCAGCATTCATGCAGGGAATTGTTGATTTGTGCAAAGAAAAAGGGCTCCTGCTTCTTTTGGATGAAGTACAGTGCGGATGGTGCCGCAGCGGAAACATCATGGCCTATATGGAATACGGCATAAAACCGGATATCGTTTCCATGGCCAAAGCACTGGGCGGCGGCATGCCGATTTCCGCAATCTGTGCCACAGAAGAAGTTTCCAGGGCATTCACCATGGGGTCGCATGGAACAACATTTGGCGGCAATCCGGTATGCTGTGCGGCTGCGTATGCCGAAGTCAGTGAATTGCTCGATCGGGATCTTGCCGGAAACGCAAAAAGAGTAGGCACTTATTTCGTTGAAAAACTTAAGACCATTCCCCATGTGAAGGAGGTCAGGGGCAAGGGTCTGATGATCGGCGTCGAATTTGATTCGCCAATTGGCCTTGCCGTCAAGCATGGCTGTTTTGAACGGAAAATGCTCGTAACACTTATCGCGGATCGCATTATCCGATTAATACCGCCGCTGATCGCGACAAAAGAAGACTGCGATAAGGCCTATCAAATCTTAAAAGACTCTGCCGCAGCAGCAACAAAAAAAGAAATGAATTATCAAGGCTAACCCTAATTTGAATGACTGTCCCTATTCAATCCGTCTGTTGATGGCAACGTCGATTAAAACTTAGCTCGCGGGTTGACGCGGGTTCCAAATCAGCTTCGACTCAAAAGCTATTTAAGTAAAGAATAAGTACAATCACTTGATTGTACTTATTCATTTAAAAAGTCATACTATTTTGTGTATTAGAATTGATTTATGACTATTGAATGACTATTATGAAAGAAACGAACGCCAATCCTATTATCTGATAAAATATTAATATTTATTGAGAGGAAGATGTCACTTTGTACATCAAAACAGCCGTTGCCGAAACCCTGTTCATGTCTATCCGTTCATCGCCTTTTTCCTGCCCTATATTTACCATGGTCAGTCGCTCCTGAGAATCGCATAATTCTTATCAGCACATTTTAAGATGTCATACATAGTCCTCTTTCCGTGATCTTAGTTTTATGTGAAAATATGTAGAGGTGATAAAGTGTTCAATCAAGGAAAATTTAAACGGCAACTCTCATTGTCCGACCTTACTTTTATTGGATTTGGTTCGATGTTCGGTTCAGGATGGCTGTTCGCTTCCAGCCATGTCGCTTCAATCGCAGGACCTGCAGGCATTATATCCTGGATTGTAGGCGGTTTTGCCATTCTGTTATTAGGATTGATTTTTTCAGAACTTGGTGCTTCTTTGCCAAGGGCCGGTGCCGTTGTTCGCTTTCCTGTGTATTCTCATGGGCCTATTATGGGTTATCTTATCGGATTTATCACGTTAATCGCTAATTCAAGCCTTGTTGCGATTGAAGTTGAAGCAGCCCGCCAATATGCAGCGTCATGGATCCCTTTCCTTACTCAAAAAGGATCCACTCTCCCAACTGTTGCCGGATGGTTGTTTCAATTTGTCTTGCTCGCTTTTTTCTTCTCCTTAAATTACTGGAGTGTCAAAATCTTTGCAAGATCCAACACCATTATTACACTCTTTAAATTCATTGTTCCATTACTTACGATCATTGTTTTATTGTCACAAATAAAGTTTAATAATTTCACAGTCGGAGGATTTGCACCCTTTGGGCTTTCCGGAATCCAGTCGGCTATCTCCGTAGGAGGCATTATCTTCGCCTACCTTGGTTTAACACCCATTGTCTCTGTAGCAAGCGAAGTCAGGAATCCTCAGAAAACCATACCGATTGCACTTATTCTTTCCGCAGTTCTGGCTACGATCATCTATCTTTTTCTGCAGGTAGCTTTTATAGGAGGAATCCCGACAAACTTGCTGTCTTCCGGATGGGCTGGAATTTCCAACAAGTTCAGTCTTCCGTTCAGGGATATCGCGCTGAGTCTCGGCTTTGCCTGGCTTACTTTATTTATAATCTCCGATGCCATCATTTCCCCAACGGGCACAGGAAATATCTTTATGTCAGCGTCATCCCGTGTGGTTTATGGATGGGCGAAAAGCGGCACGCTGTTCAAGATCTTTTCGAAAATAGATAAAAAATCCGGTGTACCCCGTCCGGCTCTATGGCTTTCCTTTGTCCTCTCTATTTTTTGGACACTGCCCTTTCCCTCGTGGGAAGCATTAGTCGGTATCGTTTCAGCGGCGCTGATTCTGAGTTATGCAATCGCACCGGTATCTGCTGCAGCTTTCAGAAGAAATGCACCTGATTTGCCGCGCCCGTTTTACTTAAAAGGCATGTCAGTTATCGGCCCGGTGTCATTCATTATTGCTTCACTGATCGTCTATTGGTCAGGCTGGGGAACCATATCCTGGCTGCTCGGTTCACAAATTGTGATGTTTGCAATTTATCTGTTATTTAAAAAAGTAGCCCCAACGGATAAAGTTTCAATGATGCAACAGGTCAAATCTTCCTTGTGGCTCATCTTTTATTATGCTGCGATCATGATCGTCTCTTACTTTGGTATTTTCGGCGGAAATGGGCTGCTGCAGCAACCGTGGGATTTTATAGCTGTTACGCTCATTTCACTTGTTTCCTACTACTGGGGGACCTATACTTGCTTACCCAAAGCCATTTTTGACGATGCCTCAGACGAAACGGATGAAACGACAGTAACAGAAGATAATAACATTAAATTGGGTTAAAATCATTTCCAGTAACCTAGTCGAAATCAGTGCACAGTAAAGTCATTTCTGTGAGGCCCCCTGACGAAAATGTTTTTCTCAGGTTAGGGACTGCCGACAACTTCATATTGGTAAGTGTCTTAAAAAGAAAAACTGGAGAGAAAAGGAATATCTTTCTCTCCAGTTTTTCTTGTCAGACTATACTTTTTCCGTCCAAGAAAAGACGGTTGAGTTTCTTTCGTTAATGATGACCGATCAGATGATTCAGACTTCAGCTTTGGTATCCGGCTGATCAGCAGACAAGTTTCCTGTATTATGTTTATTAAACCAGTTAATGATCTCATGAAGGCGACTCAGGCGGTTTTTCGGACGTCCGCTTCTTGACAATTCGTGGTTCTCTCCTTTAATACGAACAAAACGCGTCTCTACTCCGAGCCGGCGGAGAGCGACGTACCACTGTTCAGCCTGTTCGATCGGGCACCGGTAATCTTCTTCACTATGAATAATGCAGATAGGAGTTGTCACATTTGGAGCTTTTCGAATCGGGGAGAAGCTCATCACTTTTTCTTCATCCGTCCAAAGATCTGCACCGTTAAAGTATCGCCTCAAAAAATAATAGCTGATATCGCTTGTTCCGAAAAAGCTGTAGAGATTACAAATGGATCGCTGCGTGACGGCTGCAGTAAATCGGTGCGTCGTCCCCACAATCGTGTTTGTCATGAACCCGCCATAACTTCCACCGGTCACAAATTGGCGCGACCGATCGCAGGTCGGAAAATGATCCAGCACATAGTCGAGGCCACGAAGAATATCGTCTTTGTCCTTTCGTCCCCAATCATCGTAGCAGCCGGCGCAGAATTCAGCACCATATCCCCGGCTGCCACGCGGGTTCGTAAAGACAACCGCATAGCCTTCTGCGGCAAGACACTGGAATTCATGTTCAAACGAATAACCGTACGCAGATGCCGGACCGCCGTGGATTTCCAGAACCACCGGTATCTTTTTCTCTGTTTGAGCTGAATCAGGCGGAAACATGACCCATCCGTCCAGATCCAGATCGTCTGCCGCTTTATATGTAAATGGGACTGGCTCCGAAAGGTCCAGTCCGTCAAAAAACCGGCGGTTATGATCGCTTGCCTGTTTTACGGTTCCATCACTATTGATAAAGTAAAGATCACCGGTAGAAAAGGCACTGGAAATGACAGCAACGATCGCCCCGTTTTTCGAATCAAATGAGGTGATGACTTCTTTTTCTTTGAAATATAAAGTGGAGATATTGCCGTTAAGGCCGATTCTCTTCAAGCCGGCAGCAGGGCCGTCCTGAACCAGATAGGTAAGCGACTGTCCGTCCTCACTCCAAACAAAAACGGGTCGCCCTTCATCAAAACGGACATCGGTACCCACATAATTACCCAGCGAGCGCCGTTCATGTTCAGTCAGATTCTCAGCCACGTCGCCCATTTTCTGAAGAAGCCGGATTCCGATATTCTCCGGACTGCATTCTCCATCTTCGTTTCCTGCAAAAGCAACCCAATGTCCATCAGGTGAGACCTGGAGATCGTAAATATTCCCCTTCGCTTTATAGAAAAGAGTGGTTTTATTGGTCTCAAAATCAAAGATGTAAATGTCATAAAGATAGTCTGTCTTATCCGGTTCCGCTTTGGTCTGACAGAAATAGAATTTTTTCCCATCGGGAGAAAAGGCCGGATTGCAGACGTTCCGTGTTTTATCCGTCAGCAGTCTTTTTTCATGACTTTGAAGATTAAAGAGGAATAACGCTTCAGTTGATGAGATAATGCCCTTCCCGTTTGCCAGATAACGAAGCCTTCTGACGACCGTGACATCGTCGTTTTCAATTTCTCTTTCATCTTTGATTGAGCTCTGGCAGACGAGCACAGATTCATCGGGAGACAGGAGATAATCCGTGACATCTTCACTGAAATCTGTCAGAACCTGCGAGTCGCCGCCGTCCAGAGAAAGCCGCCAAACCTGGCTCTTTCCGCTACGGTCGGAAAGAAAATAAACGGATCTTCCATCTTTCGAGAAACTTGGTTTATGATTTTTGACCAGTTTATCACTCATGTAATCAAAAGTCAGCCGTCTCGGTTCTGATAAACCATCAGCAAGATAGAGTGAGGAATAATAACCATTTTTTTCTTTGTTAACCTTTGTTACGACATACACAGCACATTTCCCGTCAGGGGATAGTTCGGGCGAACCCGTGAAAGTAAATTGAGTCAGATCATCAGCTGTTATTAAACGTTTTGTCATATTGATTCCCCCTTGTTTTCTAATTATTATAAACTTTATTAATAGTAAATTGAAATGCTCCAATTCTGTCATTTGAACGATCCCACAAAATTGATCGACCGATTTAAAAAGATTCCCTCGTGATTAAATGAATACACCGTTTTTTCACTATCAATTCTGAATTCTAAAATATTTACACCAGGATTGGGGTGAATTAAACTAAGAAATAAGAAGAACTAATACATAGGCTTTCATTTGCTGTTAATCCTGCACGGCAGGATCTTTTAACAAGCTAATTTAAAGAAGGGGTTGGTAAATAAATGACTGAAAGTTGGCAAGTTTACTTGAATGAAAATCAAGAGCGTTTTCTAAGTGAATATCTTGAATTCCTGCGTATTCCGAGCATTTCAACAGATCCAGACTATGACGGCGATGTCCGCAAAGCTGCGGAATGGGTGGTTGAAAGGCTTCAGAGAGCAGGCATTGAGAAAGCCGGGACATTGGAAACCGTCGGACATCCTGTGGTTTACGGCGAGTGGCTGCATGCACCTGGCCAGCCGACGCTGCTGATTTACGGCCATTTTGATGTTCAGCCGGCCGTACCGGTCAGCTTATGGGATTCGCCTCCATTTGAACCTGTGGTTAAAGATGGCAAAGTCTACGGTCGTGCAGCATCCGATATGAAAGGCAATCTACTGTTGCCGATCATCGGATGCGAAGCCTTGCTGAAAACAAGGGGATCACTCCCAATCAATATAAAATTCCTATTTGAAGGCGAAGAAGAAATCGGTAGCAGGTCTCTTAATGCTTTTATTAAAGAGCATCAAGATTTGCTGGCCTGTGATACGGTCATCAGCGCCGACGGCGGATGCGGGAGTGAAGAAGAACCCCGTGTGACAACCGGAGTCAGAGGAATTTTTTCTATGCAGCTGAACGTTAAAACAGCAAACACGGATATGCATTCTGGTGCCGGTGGAGGAATCGCGCCAAACGCCATTCACGAACTTGTCCGTATTCTAAATTCGATGCGCGATGAAGAGGGCCATATTCTGGTCGAAGGATTTTACGATCAGGTTAATGAGCTGACCGCTGAGGAGAAAGAACAAATCGCCAAGTTTTCTTCCTTTACTGAAACGCTAAAAAAGACCACCGGTTTTAAAGAATTTTTTGGAGAACCGGAATTTACTCCAATGGAACGCGGTGTGGCCCGGCCAACCCTGGAGATTAACGGTATCTGGGGCGGCTATCAGGGAGCAGGTGGAAAAACTGTCATTCCACGCGAAGCACATGCGAAAATTACAACACGTCTCGTTCCTGATCAGACGCCTGATCAGGTTCGGGAACTGCTGACCGAACATATAAAAAAACAGGCCGTTCGGTCAATCGAAGTTACCATAGAAAACGGACATGGCGCGAATCCTTACCGTGTTCCCCAGGATTATCCTCAACTGCTAACTCTGGAAAAAGCCCTTGAGAAAGCTACTGGGCATTCCGTTCTGCATCAGCTATCAGGCGGTTCCGTTCCAGTCATGAGTCTGTTTAAAGGTTTGCTTGGTGCTGAAACGCTGACTCTTGGTGCCGCAATGGATGACGAACGTGCTCATGCGCCGAATGAATTTTATCGCCTAAGCAATTTCGAGCGCGTTCAAAAAGTTTATTGCTTGTTTCTGCAGGAGATGGGTCGATAAAAACATTTTAAAAATTTAATGAAATAATAATGAGCCGTCTGCATCACATGATGAGACGGCTCATTTAATTCTTTCTATTATACATAATGGATTCTTATTTTTCAGGCGGGGTTATATCTTCAGGAATCAGAGAGTCATATTTTTTCCCGGCCAAACGTTCCTTAAACTCTTCTTTGGCTTTATCCAGAAGTTCTTCGTCTGTCAATGTCTGGATGGCTGTACAAGCGATTGCCTTCCCGGCAAAAAGGGTGGCGTTCAACGCATACGGCTGTGTCCCCTGAGCGACAACCTGCCAGGTATGCGGAACTGTCCCAAAAGCCCATGTCGCTGTCATACACTGAGCAGTCGGCACATTCCAGCTGACATCCGAAACATCCGTTGACCCTTCCATAAATGCGTCTTTTTCCGGTAAAGAGATGATCCAGTCTTCAACAGGTTTATCAGCTATTGCCGCTTTCTGATTCTGGTTAAGTTGAGCAAGTGCGTGTTTCTTCTCATTTTCACCAAGTGAGTCATAGATTGCCCGGATAAATTCAAGATCTTTTTCACTGATCTCAGGGAATCCGATCTTCTTCATGTAGCCGAGCATAACCTGATGAAGCGCCGTGTTGGGGATCAGATTGTGGCATCCGCCTTCAATTTGGTATGACATTTTTGTTTCTGTCATCAAGGCCGCTCCTCGTGCCACATTAACGACGCGCTCGAACAGCGTCCTGACATCGGCGGGTTCCGGAGAACGGACGAGATAGAGCTCTTCAGCATGGGATTGAACAACATTGGGCGAGCTTCCGCCGGTATCCGTAACCGCGTAGTGGATCCGTGCTTTATCCGGCATATGCTCTCTCAGATAGTTGACGCCGACATTCATTAGCTCAACGGCGTCAAGTGCGCTTCTGCCCAATTCCGGCAGGGCCGCTGCGTGAGCGCTGACTCCATCGAAAGAGAAGCGCGCCTCGATCACTGCATTGGATGAAGCCTGCTGCACAATATTGACTGAGCCTGGATGCCAGGAAAAGGCGGCATCCACATCCTCAAAACAGCCTTCTCTTGCCATGTATGCCTTTCCGTTTCCCCGTTCTTCGGCAGGACACCCATAGAAACGGATCGTGCCCGCTAAATGATGTTGATCCATATAATCCTTTACAGAAAAAGCCGCTGCCAGCGAACCTACACCCAGCAGATTGTGGCCGCAGCCATGTCCGCTGCCGTTTTGTACGATCGGGTCATGTACCGTGCTGTCCTTTTTTTGGCTGAGTCCGGCAAGTGCATCATATTCACCTAGGATGGCAATGACAGGTTTTCCCGATCCATAGCTTGCAACAAACGAAGTTTTTAACCCGGCAAGACCTCTCTCAACGGAAAAGCCTTTCTCCTCAAATGCTTTGATTAATAGATCGGCAGACTTCTGTTCAGCAAAACTCAGTTCGGCATAGGACCAAACCTGTTCACTTAAACTGCCGAACAGCTCAGCCTGGCCTTCAATCAGTTCATTCACTTCCTGAATAATGTCTGTTGTCATCATTCGTCCTCCCGCACAGTCAGATTTTCGCAAACTCCTTCAGCAAATAAACCATGTGCAATGTTCCATCAATGTAATCTTTGATCCGAATGGATTCATTCGGGGCGTGTGCCTTTGATTGTGCCCAACCCACTCCTGTACTGACAATAGGCAGATGTAGATATTTGTTAAAAATATACATCGGACCGGTGCCGGGGGACGTCGGGAAAAGAACTGTTTCGGACTGGTAAGCCTCTTGCGCTGTCTTATTTACAAGTTTTACGAATGGATCATTAATGTCCGATCTGTAGGCCTCTTGCGAATTTATCAATGTTACTTCGATATCGGAAAAGCCATGCCGCTCCAGATGGCGTCGGATACATTTGTAAAGGTGTTCTCCTGTCTGTCCGGGAACCATTCTGCAATCCAGCTTTGCGCTTGCCTCTTTTGGCAGGACCGTTTTTGATCCTTCACCCGTATAGCCGCTGATCATGCCACATATAGTCATTGTGGGATGAAACATCAATGCTTGGCGAGGATCCTCTCCGCGTGCCTCTGTGATCAACGGACGTTTTAACCCGTAAAGATTTTTCAACGCTTCCTGATCAAAGGGCAAGTTCTCGACCAATTTTTTTAATGCTTCATTAGGTTCTTCAATCTCATCAAAAAAACCCTCTACCAAAATGTCGTTGTTTTGGTTTTTCATACTTGATAGCGCCTGCACGAGACGCCACGCCGCATCGTCGATGCATGCCGCTTCCGATGAATGAATATCGATCTCAGCGCTCTTTGTGGACAATTCGAAATATGCAGATCCCTTAATTCCTGCGTAAAGCTGCACTCTCTCTTCATTGTCCTTACTGCCAAACTCCCAGATACAGGCATCGGCACTGAATAGTTCCTTATATTTTTTCAGATAAGGTTCCAGATGAGCGCTTCCGCTTTCCTCTTCTCCTTCAATTAAAAATTTAACATTACATGGAAGGCCTTCTTTTTCCTGAAGCGTTTTAAGCGCTGCAAGACGCTGCATCAATGATCCCTTGTTGTCAGCGGTTCCCCGTGCATAGAGCACGCCGTCCTTAAGCAGCGGCTCAAATGGTTTTGAATGCCACTCTCCAAGCGGATCAGGAGGCTGGACATCATAATGATTGTAAAAAAGCAATGTTTTACTCTGATTTCCTTGTGAACCCGCAGGAAAAAAGCCATAGATAACCGGATTTCCGCCCAGATCATCCAGTATTTTCACTTTTCCGCCAAATGTCTCAAGCAGTCCGGCAACAAACTCAACAGTTTCAGGTATCGCGCGGTGCTGAGCGGACACTGAAGGCAACCGTAAATAATGGTTTAATGTTTCAAGAGATTCCTGTGCAAAATAAGCTGCTTTTTCCTTTAATAATTCCTTCTCATTAATCATTCATCTAAAACCTCCGTTAACTGCTGACATTCGATTACTTTCGAATAAAATAGGAACAGCTGATTCATTGTCAATCAGCTGTTCAGGTCTTCTTTTTAATCTATCCATTCATCGTCAAAGAACGATTACTTTCCGCTTTTGTAGGCCCATTTCTGGAAATCGTAAACCGTTCCGGGCCAGAAAGTTGAAGCACCGCCAGTAGCAATATTGTTGTTGACCACGATCATCTGATTATCTGAATACAGCGTCAGAATCGGCATATCTTTATCCCAGATCTGCTGCAGCTGATTATAGATAATCTTACGTTTCGCAGGGTTCGATTCGTTCAATCCCGCCTGAAGAAGGCTCGCAGACTGCGGATTATCATACTTCATAAAGTTATAGACTCCGTTTGGTCCATAATATGCTGATTGATCAGGGTCGACATAGCCCGCAAATCCGATCAGCAGCAAATCAAACTGTCCGGCTTTGCCTTTCTGCATAATTGTCGGGAAATCGTAAGTTGTTTCGTTAACTTTAACGCCAATGGCTTTCAGATCCTGTGCGATAATATCGCCTGATTGCTGACGGACCTGGTTACCGATCGGAACAACAAGATTAACCGTCTTATTGAAATCCCATCCGGCATCTTTGAGCATTTGTTTCGCCTGAGCAGGATCATATTTGATGAGAGGCAGGTTTTTGTCCAGATAAGGGCTGACCGACGTGTACGGACCGTCAACGATCTGACCGTTTCCTTGCAAGAGTTTGCTGACAATTTGCTGACGATTGATCGCCTGCGCGAATGCAAGGCGAACCTGAGGATTTATAATTGTTTTTGTATTGAACATCATCGTTTGATATCCGATTTGTGGTGCCGTAATCGTTTTGACATTTTTTAAGCCTTTTACCGTTTTATAGTCCTGAACGGGGATAATCCCGATACCACCGGCAGCATTCATTTGAATCGTTCCCGCCTGCAGTTCGCTCGCGAGGTTAGGTGCCTGCATGATTTTCAGGAAAAATTTAGGTGTTTTCGGTTTCCCGAGATAATATGAATTGTTCGCCTGATATTGAATGTATGCATTTTTACTATATGTGACAAACTTATATGGCCCGTCTGTGACATTCGGACTCTGCATGTACTTGCTGTTGGCCAGATCCTGTGGTGCAATATCCTTCAAAATATGCTGAGGCAAAGTGATAATCTTTGTACCAATTAACTCTTTTACATAGTTTGGATCAACGGGTTTCTTCGTCTTGAAGGTAACTGTATGATCATCAACTTTTGTCAGGTCGGGAATTGAAGCTGTCCCGGCAGGAAGTTTTCCGGTTGGTGTCAGACCCTCAAGCACCGAAATATTAGATCCTACGGCTGTTTCCGTTTTAGGATTGGCAATCAGATTGAACGTGAAAACCACATCATCGGCAGTAACAGGTTTTCCATCGGTCCATTTCGCATTCGGATTCAATTTGATTGTATAAGTCTGGTCATCGGTAGTTGTGATAGAGTCTGCCAGCTTCGGTACAAATTTCAACGGAGCTGTCTGATCCAAAAATGTATCAAACATTAAACGGCCCGCAAACTGTCCGGCAATATCAGCTGCGTTAATTGGATCAAATGTTGCCGGCGGGTTAACCATGCCCATTGTGATCGTGTCACTAACAGATCCGCTGTTTGAAGACGATGATGAGCCGCAGGCTGTAAGTAAGCCAATTGACAATGCTAAAAAAGAAGTCAGCAAGTATTTCAAAATGCGTTTTCCATTTGAAACTGATCCCGTATGTTTCATTTTATCTCTTCACATCCTCTATTTTATGTGCTGCTTTATTTTGCTTGCTGTGATTCGATTGCATCGCGAAGTCCGTCACCCATAAAGTTTATGGAAAGGACTGCCAAAAGAATCATTAAACCTGGCGGAAACCACAGCCAAGGCTGCGATGACAAAACGGTAATTGACTCCGCCTCAGTCAGCATGTTGCCCCAGCTGGCGGCAGGCGGCCGAACCCCCATCCCCAAAAAACTCAATGAAGCTTCCATGATAATTGCCGAGGCAACACCAAAGGTTGCATTGACTAAAATCGGTGCTAAAGCATTAGGTAAAATATGTTGAAAAATTATTTTCGGCGTCGAATAGCCAAGTGCAACACCCGCCTTTACGTAGTCCATCTCTTTTATAGAAAGCACACTGCCCCTAACCAATCGGGCAATGGCCGGCCACCCCAATAAACCAATCACAGTTGTAATGTTTGAAAGACTGGGTCCTACAATGCTGACAAGCACCAGGATTACCATAAAATAAGGGAATGACATAAAGACATCTGTGATTCTCATAATAATCATATCTACCCACTTGCCGAAATAACCGGCCAGCAGTCCAAGAACAATTCCTATTGCGACATAAATTGCGACGGCCCCAACACCAACGGTAAGCGAAACCTGAGACCCGAAAATCAGACGGCTCAACACATCCCGTCCGACTTGATCGGTCCCAAGCAAGTGAGCCGATGAAGGGGAGGCGTCAAAATCGCCGAAAATTTTATTGGGATCATATGGAGCGAGTACAGGTGCGAGAAGAGCAACAAGAACAAATATTGCAAAAACAATCAGTCCGAAAAAAGCCATTTTATGCTTTAAGAATCGCCTGGTAACCATGTGAAGATAGCTTTCTTCTCTTCCTAACTCTTCCAGAACCGCTTCTTTGCTTGTTAAGTCGGCAGCTTCCGGCACATTCCTGTTAGGATTCAATTTCATCGCCATAGAATCTCCCCCCTTCCTTTATTCATATCTGATTCTCGGATCGGCTACTGCGTAAAAAATATCGGTAAGCAAGTTCGCTAGAAGTACCGCAATAGCCGCTATTAAATTGATTCCCATTAGCGTTGAATAATCTCGGGAGGAAATGGACTGAATGGTTAACAAACCAAGACCCGGCCATTGAAAGACCTGCTCCGTAACGATTGCACCACCGATCAGCATGGGAATATCGATTCCGATAACGGTAATAATCGGTATGAGTGCATTCCTTAAGGCATGTTTGTTCGTAATGATGAATTGTCGCAGCCCTTTCGCTTTTGCCGTCCTCAAGTAGTCTTTGCCTAAAACATCCAGCATGCTTGAGCGGACATAACGGATCATATTACCTGCTATTCCCGTTGAAAGAACGGCGACCGGAAGGATCAGGTGAACAAACAAATCTGAAAAGCTGCCGCTTCCGCCAAGCGTGTTCATTCCTCCTGTAGGAAACAAAAGGACTTTAGTTGCAAATAAATAAATGACGCCTAATCCTAAAAAGAAGTGCGGGACGGATACACCGAAAAACGAAAAACCTGTTGTTAAATAATCAACCCACGAATTTTGTTTTCTTGCAGAAATGATTCCTAAAGGTATGGCAATTAGATAGCCGATAATCAGCGAGATCCCCATCAGCAGCATGGTTGGTCCGATGTGTGAGGTAATGAGTGATGTTACGGGTTCACGCGTTGAATAAGAAAATCCCAGATTTCCTTGAATAAGTTGTCCCAACCAGTGAAAGTACTGGATAATAATCGGCTGATCAAGACCGAGTGCATGCTTTTCCATCGCAATTTGCTGGGGTGTTGCTGAAGGATTGACATACATATCCACAGGATTGCCGGGTGCCAGATTGATAATAAAGAAGTTTAGGATTGTCACTCCTAAAATAACCGGAATGGCAATTAATATTCGCCGTATAATGTATTGAGCCAAATAATGTCGCTCCCTTCAGTCATTGTGATAATGGAAAATGACATGCTATCAAGTGATCCGTTCCATTCAGTTCAGGTACTTTTTCACGGCATATATCCTTTGCGAAAGGACATCTTGTATGAAAAACACAGCCTTTCGGGGGATGCGCCGGACTCGGAACATCCCCTTCCACTACAATCTGTTCACGATCACGCATGTGGGGATTGGGTACGGGATAAGCATTCAGCAATATCTCTGTATAGGGATGCATAGGATGTTCAAAAATTTCCTTTGTTTTCGCCATCTCCATTATTTTTCCTAAATACATTACTGTAATCCGGTCGCTGATATATTTAACAGCGCCAAGACCGTGGGCAATAAAAATGTAAGTCAGATTAAATTCCTTTTGAAGATCCTTCAACAGGTTTAGTACCTGCGCCTGAATTGAGACATCCAACGCCGATACCGGTTCGTCACAGATAATCAGCTTTGGATGGAGCATGAGTGCCCGGGCTATGCCGATTCTCTGCCGCTGCCCGCCTGAAAATTCATGAGGGTAGCGGTTTTTATAGTGTTTCGATAATCCGACCGTCTCAAGAATATGATTAACCTTTTCAGCGGCTTCAGCTTTGCTTGCCAGTTTATGGGCGAGCAGCGGCTCAGCCAGCAAATCACCGATTCTTTTTCTTGGGTTGAGGGAAGAGTACGGATCCTGAAAAATGATCTGCAGATCCGTGCGCAGCTCGCGCATTTCTTTCTTTGATATACTCGCCAGATCTTTACCTTCAAAGATCACCTGTCCGGAAGTCGGATCTTCCAGACGAACAAGAGAACGTCCCGTAGTCGATTTACCGCATCCGGATTCTCCTACCAGTCCCACTGTTTCTCCCGGATATATAGAGAAACTTACATCATCCACCGCTTTGACATAGCCGACGGTTTTCGAAATAATTCCTTTTTTGATAGGATAATATTTTTTTAGGTTTTTAACCTCCAACAACGGCTTCTCCTGCTCGGTCAATGGCTTACTCAAGACAACACTTCCTTTTCATCCTGCTTCTTCTCTTCAAATTCCCTTTCCTCTTTTTCGTAAAGAAAGCATCTGATGCTGTGTGACTTTTTATCCTCAATCGGTCTTAATTCCGGTTTCTCTTCCAGACATCTTTTCATGGCGAACGGACAACGATCATAGAAGCGGCAGCCCTTGGGCATATTATAGACACTCGGCACGGATCCGGGGATTGACTCCAGCCGCATATCGTCGGGATTTGTAATATGGGGAATGGATTTCATCAAGCCCAGTGTATAGGGGTGCTTCGGATTATCAAACAATGTAAAAACATCTGTTTCTTCGACAACCTGACCTGCGTACATGACAGCAACTTTGTCCGCCATTTCCGCTACCACGCCCAAATCATGAGTAATCAGAATAATGGCCGTTTTGGATTCCGAACGAAGCCCCTTCATCAGCTTTAGAATCTGTGCCTGAATCGTTACATCCAATGCAGTTGTCGGTTCATCTGCAATCAGCAATTTCGGCTTGCAGCTGAGCGCCATGGCAATCATGACGCGCTGCCTCATTCCCCCCGACAAGCGGTGCGGATAATCGTCAACAATGCCTTCGGCTCTCGGTATCCCTACTTTCTTCAGCATTTCAACGGCATAATCCCTTGCCTCTTTTTTTGAATAACCCATGTGCAGCCTTATGCCCTCAGTTAATTGATCCCCAATCGTTAAAACCGGATTCAATGAAGTCATCGGTTCCTGAAAAATCATCGAAATTTCATTACCCCGTACTTTGCGCATTTCAGCTTCAGACATGTTCACAAGTTCTTTTCCATTAAGAAGAATAGAACCGTGGGTAACAGATCCATTCTTATCCAGAAGGTGCATGATCGACAGGGAAGTGACTGATTTACCGCATCCGGACTCGCCAACCAGGCAAATGGTTTCTCCTTCTTTCAAATCAAAACTGACTTCGTCAACGGACGTAACCATACCCTTATCCGTCTTAAATTCAGTTTTAATTTTGTCAACCTTTAAGAGTTCACCCAAGTTTCTTAACCTCCTTAGATCATTTGTCAGCTTTTTACAAGTTCGCTAAGAACCGGTGCTTCAGGAGTGCAGAGATATTTATAAACCATTGCCAGAAATGCCTTTCCCGCTGCAATCATCACGCGTTCATCGAAATTGAATTTGGGATGGTGATGAGGATAGCTGGCGCCGATCTCAGGATTGCCCGCGCCGGTGAACCAGAACATGCCCGGCTTCTCCAAAAGATAGCTGGAAAAATCTTCACCGCCCATCTGCGGTGCGATTTCAACGGCCATATCCTTTCCAAAAGTCTTGTCCATAACTTTCTGAAAGACATCGGACTCTTTTTCATGATTGTAAACAGCCGGATAACCATCCCGGTAATCTAGTGTACCCTCTGCGTGGAATGCGCCGCAGACATTTTCAATGATGCTGGCCATTTCGCTTTTCATTTTTCTTCGAACATCCTCATTGAATGTTCTGACCGTTCCCTCAAGAACAGCAGTGTCGGCGATGACATTTGGCGCGACGCCAGAGTTAAATTTTCCGATTGTCAGAACCGCCGACTTTGTTGGATCAACTTCCCGGCTGACAACCATTTGCAGCTGATTGACAACCTGGGAAGCAACGACAACGGAATCCACGCACAGCTGCGGTGCAGATCCGTGTCCGCCCCGTCCCTGTATTTTGATCTTGAAGTAATCGGCCGCCGCCATAAAATAACCCTTTCGATAGCCGATCGTTCCATACGGAACCGTACTCCACAAGTGAGTGCCGAAAATAACATCGACTCCGTCAAGACAGCCATCTTTAATCATAGCTAGTGCTCCGCCAGGCGGAAACTCCTCAGCTGGCTGATGGATCAGGACAACATCTCCTGATAGTTCGCTGCGATGAATCTGAAGAACCTTCGCAACTCCCAAAAGTGTTGCTGTATGGCCGTCGTGTCCGCAGGCGTGCATGACACCTTGGACTTTCGACTTGTAAGGAACGTCTGTTTCCTCTTGAATGGGGAGTGCATCAAAGTCTGCTCTTAGCGCTACAGTGATTCCTGGTTTTGAGCCGTGAATTCTTGCGACAATTCCATAGCCGCCAACATTTGTCCTTATATCATCAATTCCGAAACTCTTCAGTTTCTCGTAAATGAATGTCGAAGTTTCTTTTTCATGATAGGACAGCTCTGGGTGCTGGTGCAGATATCTGCGCCATTCTACCATGTCATCGTATAAATCTTCCAAATCTTCTTTCCATGATTCGCTCATCGATGATCCCCCCAGAGTCAATTTGTTGATGAACATAAAATCCTGATTAAGTCGAGTATTGTCAGTCATTAGACAATACGGTATTTTCAGAATTTATTAAAACTAATAAAGCTATTATAGAATAGCATCTGACAAAAATAAATAGTCATTTTTTTAATTCGTCATTTATTTTACATGAAATCGTCAATAACTCTGACGTATATTGTAAAAATTTCTGACTTGTTTTTTATTAATCATTATTTTTCCATCATAGAGCACTAATTTTTTCCCCAACTCCTTCTTTTTTTAAATTATTATCAATTGTTTTAAATTTTCGTATATAATATATTATTATAATAATAATTTTTTAGATTTTGACAATGGTTTTTTTCTCATTTTATCTATTTTTTTTACTGTTCAGCATTGTTTGGAAAAACCGTCTAGTGTATTCTTAGACTATTAAAAAGCATAGAAAAAGGGGATTGCCAAATCATACTGACTAAAATCGATGTGTAAAATGAGGCCGAAGAAAGTTCTGCCGATTATACATTTTTATTTTTATCCTTTATCACATTAGCATATTAAATTAAGGAGCCTGCAGCATGTCTCAATCGAATAATGAAATTGTGATTTCAGATAAAATCAAACAGTTAATCGTAAAATTGACAGCTCTGACCGAAGTTAAAGAAGCCCTATCCTTTCTTGAGGCAGATAACGAAAACACAGCAGCTGAACAAACGACATTGACGGAAATTCCCGCTCCGCCTTTCAAAGAGGATAAACGGGCTTCATGGATCGCTGAGCGTTTCCGTGATCTCGGCCTGACGGAAGTCGGTATTGACCCTGAAGGAAATGTTACAGGCTTGCTTGAGGGGATTGAATCAAATCCAAAGATCGTTATCGCCGCCCATCTGGATACTGTTTTTCCTGAAGGAACTGACACCAGGGCAAAGATTAAAAACGGTATCATTTACGCTCCCGGTATATCGGACGACGGCCGAGGTCTGGGCGTGCTTCTCTCGATTCTAAGATCTATCCGGAGCACCGGAATAAAACCATTACATAGTATTCTATTCGTCGCAGATGTCGGCGAAGAAGGACTTGGCGATTTGCGCGGAGTCAAAGCCCTTTTCAATGAACGCAGTGATATCGGCGGCTTCATCTCCGTTGAACCGGGTGAACCGGCCGCGCTCACCTGTACAGCCGTCGGCAGCCACCGCTACCATATTCGGTTCAGGGGACCGGGCGGTCACAGTTTTTTTGCTTTTGGTACCCCGAGTGCAGTTCATGCATTGGGGCGCGCGATATCTTACATAAGCGATATTAATGTTCCGAACGATCCTGCAACTACATTTACTGTAGGGACGGTTGACGGAGGAACATCAATCAATTCGATCGCTGAAGATGCGTGCATGTCACTGGATATGCGTTCAGTTTCGATGGACGCGTTAATTACACTGGAGAAGCAGGCATTAAGCCTGGTTCAGAAAGCGGCCGAAGAGGAAAACAAACGGTGGAATACGGAAGGAGCGATTACCGTCTCTCTTGAAAAAGTCGGCGAACGACCGGCAGGTTCCCAGACTCCTGATCAGCCAATTGTGCAGGCAGCGGCGGCAGCGGTGAGCTTTCTTGGTTTTTCACCAAGGCTGCGTACTTCAAGTACCGATTCAAACGTTCCGATAAGCCTTGGTATCCCGGCAATTACAATGAGCGGTGGCGGAATCAGCGGCAAGGAGCATACGCTTGAAGAATTTTTCAATCCTGAAAAGGGCTTTCTCGGTGCTCAGGCTGTCCTGATCACGCTGCTGCTGCTCTCCGGCACAAGCAGACACACGGACTCATTGATCCTTTAAAAATGTCGTCCAGCCGAATTTTTCTCATGAACAATCCCTGATGATGCCATGGAATAAGAGTGAAGAATAACCAAATCCAGCCAACATGCAGTATCTATACAAACCGAACGAAGGAGATTTTTTATTATGGTTAAAACTGTCGAAGAAACGCAGCTGGAGCAGCAGCTGATCGGTTACCACCATCAGCTTCATGAGCATCCCGAATTATCATTTGAGGAATATGAAACTACAAAAGCTCTGAAGGGCTGGCTTGCCGAAGCAAACATAGAGATGCTTGATCTTCCGATGAAGACCGGTGTCCTGGCTGTTATCAGGGGCAAGAAACCAGGACCGACAATCGCTCTTAGAACCGATATTGATGCGCTCCCTATTCAGGAGAAAACCGGCCTTCCTTTTGCATCCAAAGTTCCTGGAAAGATGCATGCCTGCGGCCATGACTTCCATACAACTTCCATTCTCGGTGCCGCTCTTCTGCTGAAGAAAAGAGAAGACGAGATAGAAGGGATTGTAAAAATCATTTTCCAGCCCGCCGAGGAAAATGGTGGAGGCGCAATAAAAGTACTGGAGACTGGTGTTCTTGATGATGTTGAAGCGATATTCGGGATGCACGATATGCCGCATATTCCGACAGGAACGATCGGGATCAAGTCCGGTCCGCTGATGGCCGGTGTCGACAAATTCGTTATTGATGTTGAAGGAACCGGAACCCATGCAGCCGCACCGGAAAAGGGCATCGATTCGATTGTCGTCGCTTCTCATATTATTACTGCGCTTCAGACCATTGTAAGCAGAAATATATCTCCGCTGAACAACGCCGTCATCAGTGTAACACGGCTTGAAGCCGGTAACACGTGGAATGTACTTCCTCAAACAGCTCAGATGGAAGGAACAGTCCGCACATTTCAGGAACACGTGCGAGACGGCATACCCGCCAAAATGCAGCGGGTGGTAGAAGGCGTCGCGCAGGCGCTCGGCGCTAAGGGAACACTGCATTATACGAAGTTGGGCCCCGCACTGATCAATGATGAGAAATATGCAGAGTGGGCTGTGGAAACCGCCAAGAAATCAGGTCTTAATGTCGTTTCCCCGATTCCTTCTTCTGCAGGTGAAGATTTTGCGGAATATCTGAAAAAGATTCCCGGTGCATTCTTTTTCATGGGTGTTTCTGGAACATCAGGTCTGCACCACCCTGATCTGATTATCGATGAAAAAGCGATCCTCCCAAGTGCAGAGTTCTTCTCCAATCTCGCAGTTGATTTCCTAAAAAAAATGAAAAATGAATAACTCTAAAATAGAAATCTCATAAAAACCCGAAAAAGTGATTGCTTTTTCGGGCTTCTTTAATAATTGATCATATTTTTCAAGGAGATGCTGAATTTGAGTCAAACCGGCACATCTGTCTTTCCAAAGCGCTTTGTACACGTCAACACCGTTGGATCTGCTCTTGGCGGCGGCCGTAAAGTTTCTATCCCGCTGGCCTATGGGTATCCTGCTCCTGAAACATTTCCGATTGCAGAGCTTTCGGAAGCCACCGTATCGGCACTTCAGGAGAGCGGACCTGAAATGCTCCAATATTCCGGTGGGTCCGGCCAGCAGAAAATTGTTGAATGGATCAGAAACCGGTCACGCTTACGCTCAATCTACGCAGAAGAAAAAAATATTCTCGTTACGAGCGGATCCAATCAAGGGATTGATCTCGCGGCGAGAGCACTGGCTGAACCTGGAGATGAGGTCTGGGTCGAAGCGCCAACCTATTTCGGCGGCATTCGGGCTATCCAACTTGCAGGGGCGAGCCTGCGCGCCTTTCCGATAGATAGTCAAGGTTTGTGTGTCGATCTTGTAGAAGAAGCCTTGATGAAAGCAAAGAAAGATAACGGTAAGATCCCAAAATTCATCTATATTCTGCCTAATTATCAGAATCCCGGCGGAACGGCGCTTTCTCTTGAAAGAAGAAAGAAACTTGCCGAGCTGGCCTATCATTATAACTTTTACATTGTAGAGGACGATGCTTATGTAGAATTGAATTTCACAGGCCATACGCTGCCTTCAATTTATTCTTTTGCGCCGGATCGGGTAATCTATCTGAGTACCTTTTCCAAAATAGTAGCCCCCGGTATCCGCTGTGCCTGGATGATCGCCTATGAAGAAATATTAAAGCGTGCAAAAATTCTAAAATCCGACGGACTGACCAGCGTTTTTGTTCAGGAAACGATCAGCTGCCTGCTCGAAAAAATGAACTTTGACAAACATGTTCAGAAACTGATCGCCTGTTACTGTTCAAGAAAAGATGCCATGGTTCAGGCCATACACAATGATTTTCAGGATGAGGTCAGCTTTAATGAACCGGCAGGCGGTTTCTTTCTCTGGCTGACGTTTCCTTCATTTATCGACACATCGTACATGCTGGAAAAGGCATATAAGAAGAGCGTTAATTTCATTCCCGGCAATGCTTTTTTCCTGAATAAAACAACTTCTTCTCATCTCCGCCTTGCCTTCAGCTCTTGTGATGAAGAGAGTATTAATAGAGGGATTGAACGGCTTGCTGAAATATATTTCAAAATGAGGAACAGCCTCTGATAAGAATGAAAAATAAAGAGCTTGAAGATCGGGAAACCGGCTCTCAGGCTCTTTTTCTATGGCTAAACACATAATTATCTTCCTGTGTTCACATGACTCAGCAGTCTTTGAAAACCGGGCTCCTTCAATAATGACTGAATATGAAGCGGCGGCATTCATGCTGACGAAGCCGTTCCTCATATTCGGTGCAATCTCATTTGACACGTTCGTATGCAACCGTGGGGTCCCGGATCAAAGTTGTACATGATCGCGACACTCCTTTTCTTTGCAGACCAGACGATGGTTTGGATGCTCAGTTCAGTTTGCTTTTTTAATTTTGCTGAGATAACGGTAGATCGACGCTTCCGAAGTACTCAATTCACTGGCCACAATACTGACAATACCTTTCAGAAGGAAAATGCCGTTTTCGTTCAACCGTTCAATAATATTCAGTTTTTCTTCCTGGGACATTCTTTCAGGTGGAATCTTCGTGGCACCGACAATCTCTTTAATACTCGCTTTAGCAAGATCCTCAATCGAAGGGCTGAGATGCTCAACTGGCTGATTCTTCTTCGTTTCGTGTTGAATATCAACTCCGACAAACTCACATAAATAATTAATAACCTTTTCCATTTTCTGATAATTCACATTAACACAGAGCATACCGATAATCTCATTCTCATGATTGCGGATGAAAAAGGTAGATGACCTTAGGATTGTCCCGTCCTTGGCGATCCCTTCGTAATTTGTAATAAAATTTTTGTTCTGTGCTTTCCCTTTCTTCAGCATTTTAAGGATCAGGTTCGTTACCGGAGAGCCGATGGAACGACCGCTTAAATTCGTTTTGCTTATGGCTATTACTGAATTTTCAAGATCTGTTACGTCATGAAGAATAATTTCAACATCATCACCCATGACTTCTCCGAGAAACATGACCAGATCTTTATATCTCTCCAAAACTGCGTTAATAAGATCACCGCCTAACGATATGTTCTAGTCGTGATAATTATTTAGCCATAATAAATTTTTATCGCAATATTTTCTAATATTGTCTGCCGGATGTATGTACTATTTACGCACTTCTGCAAATGCGTAGATGATGATAGAGAGCCAAATAAAACCGAAGGACAGAAACTGTACCGGATCGATTGGTTCTTTAAAAATAAAGATACCGATCAGAAACGCCGCCGAAGGAGTAATGTATTGAAAAAATCCGATCATCGTCAGTGGGATCCGTTTCGCACCTTCAGCAAACCAGATCAGCGGCAATGCGGTTAATATACCGGCGCCAATAAGCAGAGCACCTTCGGATGGTGAATAAATTTCGAACGGGATCGGTGTCTGGCTGCCAATAATCAGCATATAAACTCCTGCTGCCGGCACCATTAGCATCGTTTCAATGGTCATGCCGATGTTGGCTTCAAACAATATGAACTTCTTGCAGAGACTGTAGATACCGGATGTTGTAGCTAAAGAAAGTGCAAGCCACGGGACATATCCGTATTTAAGCGTCATAATGGCGACTCCGGCTGCTGCAAGAAGAATGGACATGATTTCTAGAAAACCTGCTTTTTCCCTCAGGAATACGATACCTATCAGCATACTTACGAGTGGGATAATATAAAGACCAAGGCTTGCTTCAATCACATGGTTATGTGCGACCGCCCAAACATAAATCAACCAGTTCGCACTAATAGCGACAGAAGCGGAAAACACGATAAAAAATTGCTTGGGTTGATGGACCAGCCATTTAAAGCTGACAATTAAATGTCCCAGGTCCTTTCTGAACAGCAGTACCCCGATCATAAAAACGAAACTCCAAACCACGCGGTTCGCCAGTATCTGGCCAGCCGGAACCGCGCCCAGCCATTTCCAGTACAAAGTCAGAAAACCCCAGATCAAAAAAGCTGCAAAAGTGTATGCAACTCCCGGGTTCAGATGACTTCTTGTCCCTTTTTCCATAAATTCAATTCCTCTATACAATAAGATTTAAAGGAAATACAAACAAACTCATAACGAAACAAAATATGAAGAAAAAAAGGAAAAACTCCATGCCCGAAAAAACAAAGAGCTTTTCTGATATGCCGTTACTTTTATCCAGATAGAGTTACCCAAGGAAGGAAACGGCAATTTTCTTATAGATTTCAATTGCCTTGAAAAATGCCTCTTTCTCAATGTACTCGTTTGGCTGGTGTGATACGGGTGGATAACCGGGGCCCGTTACGGCGATCGGAAATGATTTCTTAGCCTGTGAGAAATAAGCGGCGTCTGTATAACCGGAAAATCCATAAGGTACAACCTTTTTGCCTCGGACAGCACCGACCGCATCCACCAGCTTCAGCACAAAGTCATTGTCTTTTGGCGTTTTTACAGGATGCATATCATTAATGACTTCAATTTCTGCATTTAAATCCGGAAAATCCTTTTTCACAGTATCAATCAAATTATTGACTTGTCCGACAATATCTTTATGATCCTGTGACGGCAGCGTTCTCATATCGATTTCCACTGTGCACTTATCAGGAATAACGTTTGTCCCGCTGCCTCCGTGCAATACATCAATGCTTGAAGTCGGTTCGCTGAGCATGTCATCCAGCTCGAAATCAAAAGAGAATTCAGACTGAAATTTTGAAAGGATGGCGATCATGTGCTCGTTGGCATTAATACCATGACTTGGCGTTGAGCCGTGCCCTGTTTTTCCATAAGTGGTAATCCGCAGCCACAGACAGCCTTTTTCCGCTATTGAAATCTCGTTTCCAGTGGGTTCACCGATCAGTACAGCATCGAGATCGTCCGCATATCCTTTTTCTAAAAGCTGCCGGGCACCTATTGAAGACGTTTCTTCACCGACTGTCGCCATAAATTTAAGTGTCCCTTTCAGAGGAGTGTCCGCTTCTTTCAGTTCGACAATGGAGGCAACCATGGCAACCAGCCCGCTTTTCATGTCTGCGGCGCCCCGGCCATATATCTTTCCATCGACTTCTTCGGCGCCAAATGGGTCGTGATCCCATGGGATTTCACCTACCGGTACAACGTCCAAATGACCGGTAAAAGCAAGCGTTTTTCCCGGCATTTTTCCGGGATATGTAGCAATCAGCTGCTGGCGGCCTTCACTATAATCTACGACTTCCGTCTCAATGCCGGCTTTTTCAAAAACGGGCAAAAGCTTTTTAACGGCTAGTGCCTCGTTTCCCGGAGGGTTTGTTGTATTAATTTTAAGTATATCTTTTAACAGTTCAATAGCCTCTTCTTTATTCATAACGTATCCCTCTTCATGAATTTAAATTGTATACTTTCAGGCGAAATATGTAATATTATTCAAAATATTATAATACATATTAACCTAACAGTTTCTGTTAATGACTGGAAAGAGAATTAAAATGAGTAATAATTTCCTCTAAATTAATTATTTCGAATATAATAATATAACTAATCATAAAACTTGTCCATGCCTCATTTAGATATACGGGCAACTCAGGAGTTCAGCATCCAGGTTATGAACGGAGCACTTGAAAGAATTATAGATAACATTCCCTTTTAATAGACTACTTGACTGTTGTTCTACAATAAAAGTGAATCAAGCATTGAAAAAAAACAAAGATCGTGATAATGTTCAATAAGCATTTATATTTCTGTATTTTCTGAACTGAATTACTAATCTATCTAAAGAAGGAGCTGGCACATATGGAATTGAGCATCACTGAACCCATAAAAAAAGGGGTATGGATTTTTTCCAATACTTACATACTCATGCGGAAATCAGTATGAAAGAATATAACACAACAGCATTTATCAAAGAGAAATTAGATGATTTAGGCTATAGAACTAAAACATTCAATGATTGTCCGGGTGTGGTTGGCGAGATTGGCTCCGGGAGACCAATCGTTGCGCTTCGGGCAGACATGGACGCGTTATGGCAGGAAGTAAACGGAAAATTGCAGGCCAACCACTCCTGCGGACATGACGCACATATGTCGATGGTTCTGGGCGTCGCTATGCTGCTCAAACAAACGAAACTTCCTGAGGGAACTGTCCGTCTTGTTTTTCAGCCTGCCGAAGAAATCGGGCAGGGAGCACTTGAACTCTGTAAACGCGGGGTTCCGGATGATGTTGATTATTTTTACGGTGTCCACCTCAGACCGATTCAGGAAACGAAAAACAATCGAGCGAAACCGGCCATTCTCTCCGGTGCCTGTCGAACGTTCAAAGGATTGATCGAAGGGGACGATGCCCATGCTTCACGCCCCCATCTCGGGCAGAACGCAATAGAAGTTGCTGCAACCATCCACGTCAATCCAATGGTTTCGTCCTCAATTAAAATGACAAATCTCCATGCCGGATCAGCGACAAATATTATTCCCGGTCATGCAGAATTCAGCTTGGACGCCCGTGCCCAGAGTAACGAAGCGATGTGCGAACTGACTGAAAAGGTGGAGCGTGTTGTCCGTTCGGTCTCCGATTGTTACGGAGTTAAAATCCATCTTGATACATCACCCGGGAGTCCTACAGCAACTTCAGCCCCTGAAGCGATAGAAATCATGGGAGAAGCCATAAAAGACGTCCTTGGCCCTGAAAATTATGATCCGCCGGTCCCTTCGAGCGGCGGTGATGATTTCCACCAGTATGCCATTAAGAATCCTCATCTCAAATCGACTATGCTTGGTCTCGGATGCGACCTCAAACCCGGACTCCATCACCCCAATATGACCTTTAACCACGACGCTATGTTCGACGGAGTAAGCATCCTGGCAACAGCTATTGTAAAAACTCTGGAAAAAGCTCACCGCTTAACCATACCCGATTTTGAAAAAAGTCCATCTCTTAGCCATACAAGGGCTTGAACTGAAATTATTAAGGAGGATATTACCCGGACATCAATCGTCTGGGTAATATCCTCCTTTTCATTAGTCAGTTTTCGTATGTGATACTTTGTTCCCGTTTAAAATGAATGTTTTAACGGAATCCGCATCAAAATCTTCATAGAACAGGTTTACCGCAGTGATCTGCTGATCATCGTACCTATGGTAGTAAAACATTCCACCGGCATCTTATTACTGAACAATAACACTTTCTCTGTTCTCAAATACGCCTGTCACTTTTCTGATGTCCTTGAGAACTTTGCCGTCTTTCATAACCGTGATAACATTGTTCGTGTCTTCAACAACATGAATGTCTGCCAGCGGATCCTTGCTCAGGATCACGATGTCCGCCAGTTTACCCGCTTCAACTGTCCCAAGTTTGTCATCCCATTCCATACATTCTGCCGCAGTTTTGGTCGAAGCCACGATCGATTCCATCGGACTCATACCGATATCGCACATCAGTCCGAGTTCCTGAAGATTTTCACCGTGAGGCATAACACCGGAGTCCGTCCCCATGGCAATTTTGACACCGGCTTGATAGGCCTTGGCAATGCTTTCATGATGGATTTCAACGACTTCTTTTGCCTTTTCAATGGAATATTTCGGCATATGTTCGACATCCCTGGCCGCCGAGACCGCTGCGAGCAAAGTCGGGACGAGGTATGTTCCGCATTTAAGCATCAGTTCAATCGTTTCGTCATCCAGGTAAATACCATGCTCGATTGAATGTACACCGGCCCGCGTGCAGTATTTAATCCCCAGATTGCCCTGAGCATGAGCCATGACTTTCCGGCCGCGTAAATCGGCTTCTTCAACAATAGCCTTCAGTTCTTCAAGCGTAAACTCAGTGAACTGAGGGGTATCGGTCGGACTCATCACACCGCCGGTGGCATGAACCTTGACGATGTCCGCTCCATCCCTGATTACCTCGCGTACTTTCTGTCTGACTTCGCTGATACCGTTACAGATACCGTCCGGAAGCGTCGGATAGCTCATCATAAAAGGCATCGTTACATCGAGTCCGGAAGGCATCCAGCTGTCGCCGTGGCCGCCTGTGCTCGTCAGCGCTGTGACGCTGACTTCCATACGTGGGCCCTGAACAAGTCCCTTGTTCACTGCTTCCCTTACTCCGGCATCCGTATACCCGGCATCTCTCACCGAAGTCACACCTGCGTCAAGCAGACTCTTCATATGATGGACGGATTGATAAAATTTCAGGCTGAACGGATTTCTGAGCGCCTGTGCCGGGCTGCACGGTTCGACCAGCAGATGGACATGCATATCAAAAAAACCGGGAAGAATAAAGCCGCCTTCTGCGTCAATAACATTGACTTCCGATTTTGGAACAGCAACATCAGTCGCCTTTCCAACCGTTTTAATATAATTGTCTTCGATCAGAACCGCAGCATCTTTGATGGGATCCCCTCCGTTACCATCAATTAATGTGCCATTTTTGAAAAGTGTGAACATGATAGCGCCTTCCTTTTCATAATTTTGTAGGATGTTACATGTCATCGCGCACATATGATCATCCGAGACTTGCATAGCGAGCCGGTTTACACACCCAACAAAATAACCAGATTAATACCCGAAAGCAAATTTCTCAACAATGGGGCTCGCCCGCCAACATCTTTCACAATCATTTTAATAGTTAAAATTTTAACACTCTAGTAAACAATGTCAATATGAACAAGCAATGCGGTTTCAGCTTTCTCCGATCATTAAAGCGAATGAAACAAATAGGTTTGAAATTTTTCAATCTAAAAAAAATTAAATCTTGTTCTAAAAAGTAATAGGAGATTTCAAATTATATGATGAATTTGTTATTTTTCTAATAGTATGTTAAGATGTTCACTACACAGATTGATAACAGAGGTCGGTAAACATGCTTATTAAGATAAATGAGAATAATATTTTGTTGATTTTGATTAGTTAGGGCTCAATAATCATTGGATATTCATCAATGATTATTCGGGTCTTGTTCGCGCTATCTTTTCGGGACTCGAAGATAAGCGGATCCCGTTCAGTTGAATGGGGATCCGCTTTTTTATTTGCTTTTGAGGAGGCGACTTTCATTGTAACGGAACAAGAGTAAATCAGAGTTTTTAAATTTTTAAAATAAAAAAAGAGAAAAGAGAGATCAGAAGGATGAGTTATGGACCAATTATCGCGTTTATGGTGATAATGTTATTTATGTATGCTGGAGAGGGGATTGCTAAACTAACGAAAGCTTATATTCCCTCAGTGTTTATTACAGCCGTGCTGTTCCTGATCGGCTACTGGACTTTCTTGCCGAAAACTGCCGTTACAACTGCATCTTTCGGGGACTCGTTCGTTCAAATATGCATGGCATTGCTGCTGGTACATATCGGTACATTAATGGATCTCAGGCAATTGGCCAAACAATGGAGAGCTGTCGTGATTGCTCTGACCGGAGTGGCCGGAACTATAATCCTGACCTTGACCATCGGCAGCCTGCTGTTTAACTGGCAGACCGTTGTCGCCGCTGTTCCACCATTGACAGGCGGACTAGTAGCCGCGCTGCTAATGACACAAGGGTTGAAGGTGCAAGGTATTGCCGCATTGATGGCATTGCCTGTGTCCATGTTCATTATGCACAGTTTCTTCGGCTATCCAATTACTTCTTACTGTTTGAAAAAAGAAGGTCAAAGATTGGCGAAAAAGTACCGGACTGGAAATATCACTTTGAATGACGCCGATCGGATCGATCTTGAAAAGACAAATACCGATCAATCCGGTTCGAAGAAAAAATGGATTCCTGATGTACCTGTTCCATTCAGAACATCGTCTCTGGTACTCTTCAAAACCATGCTGGTAGGCTATCTAGCAATATGGGCGGCCGGACTAATGCATGGCGTAATTAATCAGTATATCATTTGTTTAATTTTTGGGGTTATCTTCTGCCAGCTTGGATTTCTCGAAAGAAATTCTATGGTACAGGCCGGCGTTTTCAACTGGCTAATTTACGGACTGCTGGCTTTTGTCTTCTCTCAATTGTCCGTAATCCAGCCCAATCAGTTACTTTCAATCATTCTGCCAATCATTGTATTAATAATACTAGGCATTTTAGGCATGCTTGCAGCTTCAATTCTGCTGGCAAAGCCGTTGAAACTCAGCAGACATATGGCTTTCGCCTGCTCGCTGACAGCTTTGTTCGGTTTTCCGGCTGATTATATTATCACTACTGAGACATGCAAAAGCATCGGAAAGGACAAGGATGAAACAGCCTACCTGGTTTCGAATATGCTTCCGAAAATGCTGGTTGGAGGATTTGCGACAGTTTCCATCGCATCTGTAATTATATCTAGTATTTTTCTGAAATTATTATAAACTGAGAATTAAGAATTTAAAGTTAACAGGAGGGATTTAGGATGACACAAATCGTCGAAAACAGTGTCCTTGCTGAAGCGAAAAACATTCAGGATTGGGTGGAAAAATACAGAATGGACTTCCATCGCCATCCGGAACTTTCACATGAAGAATTCAGAACGTCAAAAGTCGTCGCCGAAGTCCTGGAAAAACTCGGCATTGAAGTCCACCACGTCGGTCCAACAGGCCTTGTGGGCATTCTGAAGGGAAAGTTTGATGGAAAAGTGATCGCACTGAGAGCTGATATGGACGCTCTCCCGATTCATGAACAGACTGGATTACCATTTACTTCAGAAAATCCGGGTAAAATGCATGCATGCGGGCATGATAACCACATTTCAATGCTGCTCGGAGCTGCCCGGCTTTTATCTGAAAAGAAGGAGCAACTGCACGGCACAGTGAAGTTCCTTTTTCAGCCGGCTGAAGAGGTCGCCGAAGGAGCCAAAGAAATGGTCAACGCCGGAGTGCTGGAAAATCCACACGTCGATTATGCTTTTGGAATGCACATCTGGTCGGATGTTCCTGTCGGACAAGTTGTCATGCCTACGGGCGCATTCATGGCCAGCGCCGATCTCTGGAAACTGAAAATCAAAGGCCAGTCAAGTCACGGTTCCGCGCCGTGGCAGGGACATGATGCATTGGTTTGCGCCGCTGCGGTTGTCCAAAATCTCCAGACCATTGTCAGCCGTGTGCACGATGTCCGGACCCCAATAGTTATTAATATCGGAACGCTGAAAGCCGGCGAACGCTTCAACGTTACACCGGGTATTGCGGAGATGGATGGCATGAACCGAGCGTTCGATGCGAACGCGAGAAAACAGATTCCCAAGTGGATGGAAAAAGTAATTAAAAACACATGTGCCTCCTATGACTGTGACTATGAATTTGATTATAATTTTCTCTGCGCAGCGACAACCAACGATGAAAAACTAACTCCGCTTGCGCAAAAAGCCGTTCGGAAAATCGTCGGAGATAAAAACTTGGTTAACTGGGAAAAAATCATGGGCTCCGAGGATTTCTCGGCTTACAGTGAAAAAGTGCCGACAACGTTCATGCTTCTTGGATGCCGTAATGAAGAAAACGGCTGCTGCTTTTCCCAGCATTCGGAACATTACAATGCCGACCAGCGTGCACTGCCAATTGGTGTTTCTGCATTTGTTCAGACAACACTGGATTTTCTGTCTGAATAATCGGTAGTTAATAAAAAATCACGATTTTGATTCGACCTCGAAGTGCATTATGCGCTCCGAGGCTCTTTATATATATTTATGAATTTGTGTAAAAAACCTCACAGTGTTTTCATAATACATCAGAAATGGAAATATTAAATCTGTTCATCAGTAAGGAGTTCCTCTTCGAAAAAGGTCGAGTTCAACAATTCAGGAGGGGATCCGCAGCAGAATTCCGGCCCTCTTTGCGTCCAATCAGATTACCGATAAATACCTTTTATAATGACAATTTGAGAAAACCGAAAAACCAGTCGTTCATTCCGACTGGTTTTCGCTCTTCATCAACTTATGCTCACTTAGAATAATCACACATTTGCTGACTGTCCGACCAACGATCGAAAAGTTTCAGCTATGTGTTCCGCGGTGAAGCCGTATTCCGCGGTTACACGTTCACCCGGCGCTGATGCTCCAAAACGGTCAATGGTTACCAGCGCGCCTTCAGATCCGACAAACTCGTGCCAGCCCAATGAAGAAGCCATTTCAACGCCGACCCGTGCAGTGATTTTGGGCGGGAGTACTTCATCTCGGTACACCTGAGGCTGCTGGCGGAAAAGTTCCCATGATGGAAGGCTGACCACTCTCACATGTTTTCCTTCTCTCTCAAGAAGAGTCTGCGCCTTGACAGCGAGCGCTACTTCCGATCCGGTGGCAACCAGAATACCCTCCAGTTCACCTTTGGCTTCACTCACCACATAACCACCTTTGCGGACACCCTCCGACGCATGCTCAACTTCGCCACTCAGTGTTTCAACATTCTGACGAGTCAACACCAATACTGTCGGCTGATACTTACTTTCAACGGCAATTTTCCAGGCTTCCCGTACTTCATTTCCATCCGCTGGACGGATCACATTCAAATTCGGAATGGCTCGCAGACCTGCGAGTTGTTCAATCGGTTCATGAGTTGGCCCATCCTCCCCGACAGCAATCGAGTCATGTGTAAAAATAAAGATCGATGGTATACCCATCAATGCTGCAAGTCGAATAGCTGGTTTTGCATAGTCTGAAAAGGTGAAGAAAGTTGCGCCAAATGGAATGACACCGCCATGAAGGGCCATGCCATTGACAGCCGCCATCATCGCAAATTCCCGCACACCGAACCATACGTTATGACCGTTGTAATTACCCGGAAGGAAGTCCCCCTCTGACTTAATGGTTGTTTTTGTTGACGAAGCTAAATCTGCTGATCCGCCGAAAAGCTGCGGCACGACTTCAGCCAGCACATTGATAACCTCTCCGGAAGTCTGACGAGTGGCCTTATTGGTCCTCGAATCATATACATGAAGAGCCGAATCATAATTATCCGGCAGCTTTCCTTCGATAGCAGCCTTCAGACTTGCGGCAAGTTCAGGATATGCGATGACATAGCTGGCAAATAATTTGTTCCAGTCATCTTCTGCTCTTTTTCCCGCGTCAGCCAGTTTCTCAAAATGCGCCTTTACTTCCTTTGGAACAAAAAAGGGTTCATGATTCCACCCATATGCTTTTTTGGTCGCCTCTGCTTCCTCTGTGCCTAACGGATTACCATGCACTTTGTTCGTGCCGGCAACATGCGGTGCCCCATATCCAATCGTTGTACGGACCTCGATCAAGGTCGGGCGGCTTTCATCTTCAGCAGCCTGATCAAGAGTCCGTTGAATCGCATTGACATCGTTTCCGTCGTCCACAAGTAGAGTCTGCCATCCATAAGCTTCAAAACGTTGACGTACGTTTTCTGTAAAAGACATATCGAGATTCCCGTCCAGAGAAATGCTGTTGGAATCGTAAAGGACAATTAATCTGCCTAGCTTTAGACGACCTGCCAGTGAAGCGGCTTCAGCCGAAATTCCTTCCATTAAATCCCCATCACCACATAATGCATATGTCCTGTGGTTTACTACTTTGTAACCGTCACGGTTATAAACTGCGGCCAAGTGGGTTTCAGCCATCGCCATACCAACAGCCATGCCGATTCCTTGCCCTAAAGGACCTGTTGTCGCTTCAACTCCGGCGGTGTGACCGTATTCCGGATGTCCTGGAGTCAGGCTGCCCCATTGACGAAATTGTTTCAGCTCATCAATAGACAATCCATAATTAAATAAATGAAGCAAACTGTACAGAAGCATCGATCCGTGACCAGCTGAAAGCACAAAACGATCGCGGTTGAACCACTTAGGATGGTAGGGATTATGATGCATTTTCTTTGCCCAGAGCGTGTAAACCATAGGTGCTGCCCCCATGGGCAGGCCGGGATGACCAGACTTCGCCTTTTCAATTCCATCAATTGATAGTGTACGAATCGTGTCGATGGACAATTGATCTAGTGGTGATGCCATAGGTAAAATCTCCTCTAATAAATATTTGAAAGAGTATAAATCTCTCGTGATTTTTGCACCTTTAAAATCAAGGCTCTGTTAAACTTGTCTGTTTTTTTGCTCCATGCGCACGCTATTTCCGCAGGAGTCTCGTACCTTCCGCTCAATCGACAATCAAGCAAAATCAACATTGAGCTTTAACATAGCCATAATCAAAATCATTCTATTTCCGATCGAAGAACAGGCATCAAGCAGGCAAAATAGAGACTAAAAAACGACAATGTCCTACTTTCCTGCTTGGTTCACACATTTCGCTTAAAGATTACAGAATAGAATAACCCAATGACTGGATGTCTTTGTTAAATCCTTTGACCGTATCCAGCGATACTTCTTCCAGTGGCTTGCCCACTTTCTTGAGTTTCTCTATGATAGCCGGTGTACATGTAATGATATCTACGCCAAGCCGGTCCGCCTCATAGACGTTGAATAACTCGCGTGAGCTGGCCCAGAGTAAATTCGCACCCCTCTTTTGTTTGCATAGTTCAACGGCCTTTTTCATATAAGGAATCGGATCCACTCCAGTGTCTGCAATACGTCCGGCAAAAACCGAAACGATGTTTTCTACTTCGGGATTCAGTGCAGCGACAGTCTCTTCAACCTGATTTGTCGTCAGAATAGCCGTTACATTCAACGAATAACCCTTATCTTCCAATTTTTTAATCAAAGGAATAGAGGATTCACCTTTCGTATTAGTAATTGGTATTTTTATAAAAACATTTTTGCCGAAAGTATGGATCTTTTCAGCTTCCTTTTCCATTGTTTCAAAATTATCGGCGAAGACCTCGAATGAAAGAGGCAGATCCGGAATTTTTTCGACCACTTCTTGGGCAAAAGCCACATAATCCCTAACCCCCGCCCGCTTCATTAAACTCGGGTTCGTTGTGAATCCAGAAACAAATCCCGTATTATAGGCATCTAGCATATCACTTAACACGGCACCATCCGCATATATTTTTACATTTAAATTATTCATTTTAACATCCCTTCTTTATTTCGATTTTTCGTATCATATCTATACGCTGGGCATGCCGCCCGCCAAGAAATTCTGTTTTTAACCAAGTGTCCACAATCATTTTAGCTGCTTCAACACCAACAACTCGTGATCCAATGGCTAAAACATTCGCATCGTTATGTTGTCTTGACATCTTTGCTGAATAGGGCTCACTACAGATTACAGCCCGGCATCCAGGAACTTTATTCGCAGCAATGCCGATTCCTATACCTGTTCCACATATGGCAATCCCCAGATCAGTCTGGTGATTCACCACAGATCGGGCAACTTTTTCTCCATAAACTGGATAATCCACCGATTCATCAGAATAGGTACCCAAATCAATAATTTGAAATCCATTTTCTTGTAAATAATCAATTAATATTTCTTTTAACTTGAATCCCGCATGATCAGAACCAATAACTATTTTCATAAAATTCACCAGCTAATCATAACTACAGGAATTCACGCTTAATCGGTTGCATGAATTCCTATAGATGATAATTTTTATTCCTTATAGTTTTTAATCCTTGTCGTTACACCGGTTAAATTATATGCTTCAACAAATTGGTCGATTGATCGTTTAATTCGATCCACTATGAAGCGATCACCGTCAATATGAGCAAACGATAAATTATCGAGCATTTTATTGATTTCCTGTTTCACCTCTTCATCGTTAAAAGTGTAATGGCCAGCATTGTCGAGAATCTTTGCAGACAGCTCTGGATCAGCTTTCACTGCTTCCACGGATATGTTTCTTTGATCTCCCTCCATCCATTTGCGCCAACGCTGGCAGTTAATAGCGTGCTCTTGAAGAACTGCTTTAGTTTTTGAAACTGAGCCTTTAATTACTCCTTGTTTCTCAAGTTCATTTTCTACCTCGGCGAGCAGAAGATAAGCGCGGGTTTCTTCAGTACCAAATTGCGGAGCAACATTTGTAGCAGCTATGCTGGCAGGAATGTGCTGTAATAATTGATAGTCATTCATGTAATCCCCATTGTGCTCTTTCAGGCCAATATCGTATTTAGATGCCAGCTGTGCCAGAGATCTTGCATTTTTAAAATCAAATTTTCCGACTTGCTCAGTATAACGGGTTAATGTCCCTGTTTGACCAACCATAAACGTGGGCATTGGTAAATTACGCTTTTTGATCTCATCTTCGAGTCTATCAAGAAATTTCACATAAGTTTCCGGAGTAGTTAAGCCCCCATTCGTTTCCTCAGTGCCCACTTCGTATCCTACAGGCCCCAGCCCTAATTCTTTTCGTTTATCTTCACAATACTGATACAAATCAACAGTAAGCTTTAAGGCCCGATCCAATGGAATGACTTTCCCTATTACAAATGGATCTTTTGTAGGATCAAGCATCAGTAAATCAAATCCCGCTTTCAGATCTTCGAGAAAAGATTGTTTCCCTAGATCCATGGCTTCTTTTTCTTGAAGATGATCGTTACGCTCCTTATCTCTCTGCCACGGGCCGCCATGATCTCGGCAAACATAATAAAGCCCGTCAAAATTCGTTTCCTCGGCTGTATCGCGAATGGCTTTCATAAATGTTTTTTGATTCCATCCATTGACATACCCGCCACCTAATTCATCTGCATCAACTTGGTTACGGCTCGCAATAAAAAGAAGTGGAAAATCTTTGTCTCTGGCCAGTTCAAAGCTTGCTCTCAATACCCGTGATGACATCGGACCTATTCCTAGAAGGGTAGCACCCTGCCCTTCTTCTGAAAGTTTTATTAGATTATGAACCATTGTTTTAATGGGCATTTTAGTCATTATTTGTGTCATTATTACATCATCCTTTATTATTTTTGATTTTCTTGGATTTCCTCAAGCTTTTTAACAATTCCATTTGCTTTTTGGATAGCTACTCCCGACATAATTTTCACAATCTTTTTCCCTTTAAAACGCTCTTCTCCCTTGATTGCTATGTCTTTTGTCAGGATCACAAAATCAGCTTTTTCCACATCTTCCGAGGTCACCTCATTTTCAATCCCGCTTGCGCCTTGAGTTTCAATTTTCACTTGATGATTTCTAGCCTCAAATGCTTTGGTCAATGCTTCCGCAGCCAGATAAGTATGAGCAACTCCAGTCGGACACGCTGAAACACCTACGACATACATATTAGTAACCCCCTTTTTATGGTAGGAAATGTTGTACTATTAGAAATTAAATTCCAAATCATCTTCCTTAATTGCCTTTTCTTCCTTCTTCTCTTTCTGATTTACAGGACGCTTAACTAAAAGGATACAAAGAGTTGTTACAACCGTACCTACAATAGCTGCGAACAAATAACCAAGCCAATTTCCGGTTACAGGTAATACAATTAATCCTCCCCATGGAGCATGATTGGTTGCATTCAACAGTATTGAGGTCACTCCGGCGGAAGCACTCCCAATCATAATGGAGGGTATGACTCTTAATGGATCGGCCGCAGCAAATGGTATGGCTCCCTCTGTAATTCCAATACATCCCATGATCAGTGCAGCTTTACCCGCCTCAATTTCTTCCTGAGTGAATTTCTTCTTTGCGATAAACGTTGCGATGGCTAAACCAAGTGGCGGTGTGCAATCAGCTACAGCAACAACCGCCATGAGCTGAGGATAAGTCGTCATTACTGCAACAGCGAAGAAGAAAGCAGTTTTATTAAATGGACCGCCCATATCAAAAGCAATCATACTTCCCAGAATGATCGCCAAAAGAACTTTTGACCCACCTTGCATTCCCAGCAGCCAATGGTTAAGAACAGCCATGAAAGATGCAATCGGGTTTGCAAGAAGAAGTAATATGATCAATCCTGAAATTAAGGAACCTAGTAAAGGAATAATAAAGATAGGCATGACCTGCCCAACATGCTTGGGCCCCTTAATCTTTTTTAGATAATAAACAACAATTCCGGCAACAATCCCGGCAATCATGCCTCCCAGGAAACCGCCCTTCGTTTGATAAGCAAGAAAAGCGGAAATCATTCCCGGACCAATACCTGGCTTTCCAACCATCGAGTAAGCAATAAATCCGCCGAGTATTGGGACATAGAGGGACATACCTGCAATACCGATAGTTGCAATGTTTCCTAAAATGCCGTTTGCAGGAACAGCTGTTTTCCCGGATAACATGACTGAGAGCGCCAGCAAAACACCACCTGCAACAACAAATGGGATCATGTAAGATACACCTGTCATCAAATGGGTTTTCATGTTTTTCAGCATTGAAATCATTTTATTTTCCTCCTATTTTTTAGGGTATTTTTATTCCCTTCTCTATCAATGAGAGGAGATTGTAAATATCGGAAGAAGACTTGCTTTTGCTGATCTTATCTCTAAACTCAGAATCAAGAAGATGTCTGCTCAGATCAGCCAATATTTTTAGGTGTAACGTTGATTTTTGGCTCTTAGGCACACCAATCATAAATACCATTGAAACCGGGGTTTTTTCAGGACCCCATAAAATTTCTTGTAAGGGTTTACAAAACCCTAAAAAAGAAGACTTAACTGCATCCGTTTCTCCATGTGGAATGGCGACTCCATAACCAAAGGCTGTAGAAAATTCCTTTTCTCGTCTTAACACTGCGGCGACAAACTCATTGACATCCTCGAGGCACCCCGTTTTAAAAGCTTGTTGTGCCAATACAGTAATTAAATCTAGTTCATTATTAGCGTGAACATCTGTCAGAATCATATTTTTTTCTATTAGCATTTGGACCGCCTCTCATTACAATTTAAATCTTGACTTATTGCCAATAACCCTTAACTGTTCACTATTCTGCATCTGAACATAACTTTTCTTAACTTCCTCCTCCCCGGCGCCTAAGTTCTTTTTACAATTCAAAGTATAAAAAGTGTATACGCTTACGTAAATATCAAGTTTATTCATGATGTCAACTGAAATCTTAGAACACACTTAAGAGATCTTTAATAATGTTTTTATCTGCTTTCGTAAAATAGGAGTAAGCCTTTATTAAGACTATCTATAATATTGGAGTATGGAGTATTTCAATTCTATGAGGATAAAGGGCTGAAGGGGAGAAAAGTAATTTAGACAAGAGGAGACCGCTCTCAAAGTTATTTACTTTATCGATATGGGCAGAAAAAACTTCGATCATAATTTGTCAAATGCAAGTGAAACTAAGGTTTAACTTATGGTTTTGCTGTATAATATCCTGAAAATATTGGAGAATCGAATAAGCTCCTGAAATCCGTGATAAGACACACATTCATTCCACTCAACTTGACAATAAATTCGTAATTGAAATCTGACCATCTGCTTTCTCTATTCACCAACATTTCAGGATGATTATCAACCTAGTTTGCAGAAATTATCAAACGATTAATTTTTTCCAAGGATGTTCATGACTTCTGTTTTTGAACTTGCCTTCATCAGTTCATCCAATACCGGTTTTGAATCAAAAAGCTTGTATAAGTCAGCCATTATAGCTTTCGTTTCTTTTTTTTCATCAATTCTCATAGCAATGAGAATGACTAGTGATACTTTGTTTTTTCCCCAATAAATTGGAGTAGACAGTGTGGCAACGGCAACCACCGACTGATTAACATATTTACCCTGACCGTGCGGTATCGCAACATTATTTCCCAAATCAGTAGTTGCGACCTTCTCACGATCCTTAACTGAATCAGCAAACTGCGAGGATACATACCCGTTTTTTTTCATTTTTAACGAGATAAAATCAATGATGTCATCTTTATTTTCCAGGCTTAAATTTGCAAAAATCAATTCTTCCTTCACTACAGTAGATAAGTGATGAAAATGAGTGAACTCCTTTTTGTTCTTGAAAATATATTCCAGATAAAAATTATTAATAATTTTTGCATCTGTCATTCCCATCATCGGCGAGACAACAACCACCGGTTTCGGTATATTCTTTTTCAACGGAACAGTGGAAATGATAAAATCAATATTTTTTAAATCTGCATTATTAATATTTCTTAAGGAACAAACTCCAACTATTTCCAGACTCGGCATCAGTCTTTTGATCCGGTTAGCAACGAGCTCTGAAGTTCCAATGCCTCCGGGGCAGACAACCATAATTTTGGTAGATGTACTATTTCTTTCAAGAGCTGCCTGAAAATGAACCATAAGAAATCCAATTTCGTTTTCATTTATCTTCAGATGTGTCTCATTCTCTATAAAAGTCCCTAAAAAGCTAGTAAGGCCAAACATTGGAGAATATTGTTCTTTAATTTGTTCTAAGAGTGGATTTTTTATAACGATGCCATATTTCATTCTGTTAAGCATAGGTTCCAAATGAACTAACAAACCTTTGTAAAGAATAGGATCGTGATCCAGGTTAATTTTCAGAGTGTCGCTGGCCAGCCAGCAAAGCTTAAGAGCCAGCCGCTGAACGTCAGAATTATACTCCCTGACATTACCGCTGCCAATATCTTCATCAATTCCTGTCCCCATAATGCAACGATTTAAATATTGTACCTCCCCCTCACTTATATTTTGATTTGTTTTATTACCATATTTTTCAAGTGCTTCCTTTGCAACAACGTAAGTTTTTAAAATATGCAGATTGCGAATTAAATGATCTTCATCAAAAATTAGTTTTAATAAATGCCCCATTGCTTGGCGTTCCAGCATCACAGCAATCCAAATCATCATATTGATATAATAGCTGTCATTAAAGCGACAATTTAACTCCTTTTCAATAAAGCTAATCATTTTTTCAGCCTGGTTAACTCTATCCTTGGATAAAAAATAAGTAATTGTATTAAGAATCTGCTCATATTTTTCCTTATCAACGTTTTTGTTTAGTTCCGCTGAATCAGTTAAGCGATCAATTTTTTCCTGAATTAATGCCGCCATTGCTTTTCGTATGGACAATTCGTTCCCTTTAATTGATGTACCATGTTTATCCTTAATCAGATTAATTTGAAACTGGGAGAGCCATCTCTCAACTTCTTGCATGTCGTTTGTAATCGAACTTATACTGACAAAAAAATGATCTGACAGTTTTCTGAAATTGGTTGCGCTTTCATTTTTTATCAGCCAAGAAATGATCGTCTCTCTTCTTTCGATTGTCGAATTGTTGCTTGCACAATTTTCGCTGGAAATAGAGGACATAAGCATTAGTTTTTCCTTCTGACCACCATCTAATCGAATACCAACCCCTCTTTTTTTTATAATTTCAATATTATATTTACTTTTCAAATAGTCATCTATTATCTGTATTTCAGAATGGACAGTCCTTCCTGAAATACCCATCTGATTTGCATAATAATCAGTAGTTTTATAATCCTCCTCACTGTTCAGCAGTTTCAGTAAATGAGCTTGTCTTGAAGTCAAAATAACCATTTTTATATCACTTCTTTCTTAGGTCACTCCTCATCAAATTTATCATAACGCTCAGCAGGATCTTGATATATACCAAAATTCTTCCACTGTACAATGGAAAAATTAATACAAATTTATTATATTAATTTATGCAAAAACTGAGCTGTGATTAAATACCCGCTCAGTATTGGCACAGTTAGAATGAATGTGTCATGGAATGGCAAATTGAGCTTCTCTTTTTTCTTTTAGTGTCTGCGTCCACGTTTATTGCTATTTTTAGCACGTATTTTTCTTAAATAAATGAATATCATATTAATGATAACATAATAACGATAATTAACGATATGTACATTTGATTAATATTAATATAAAATGGAGGAAGAAGGAGATGAAAATCATGAGTCAATCCGTATTGGAATTAACCAAAAAAAGTATTGATGAGGGGTTTCAAAATCATAACAATCAAATTATCGAAAAGGAAACGGATTACATTATAGGAAAAATATTGTCTACTTTTCTTAGCTTATTTTCTGATAAAGTAAGCGGAATTTCTCTTGGAAAACCTACTATAAATTTTGATTCTTCTCAATTACTTACAGATAAGCATAAAAAAGAGTTGAAAAAATGGCTCAATCGAATTAATATGGGACCAGAAATCTCCGACCTTGATTTTGGAAAATTAAAGGTAGATTTTGAAAACTGGTATATAAAAATAGGTGGAGAATCAATCTGCTTTCAATACAAGGAGTCTTATCTTTTGACACCTCAGGAAGCCGCTGATCGTTTAGGCGTTTCCAAAGTCACTCTGAACAAATATATCAAACAAGGATTCGAATGCGTAAAAACCACTTCACATCATAAAATACCAAAACATATGGTTGAATTATGGAAAGACCCGGTCTATGCGATTCGGTGTCAATTGCTTTTTCAGAATGAAAAGATAAGTCGGCAGAAGCCTGATGAACGTCTGTCTGAGATTAACGAAGAAATAACCGAATTTCAGATAAAATACGGTGCCGCAGCTTTCAACGAAGCATTTAAAAATTACAATGGCGATGAAACGGACGACCCAACAGATTACTACCGCTGGCGCGACCTTGAAGAAGAAAGGAACGGGATTATTCACTCGTTAAGCGAACATAAAAATGAATGGTGATAAGTTTCTTCCGGCTGATATTGATGATCTGCTCGACAAATATGGAGACCTTTTGCAATCTTATCCTAATTTACCAGGTCACAAATCCATTTTTCCGAGTTTAGAAGAACGAATAAAAGGCTTGAAGTTCTTTTCCATGTTTGCACTGTGAACAAACTAATTAATAACATATTATAGGCGTCATTTTCTGAAAAATAATTGATTTTGTCATATTTTCTGACATGGCTTTTTCAATCTACCCTATCCATCGCAATAATAAAGAAAGCCCAAATGAATGTTTCTTCCACTCAGACTTTCTTAGCGTTTGTTAATGAACTTTAATCTATGCTCCTAAATAATGAACAGCTAACGCAATATAATATCGAATTGAATCAATAAAGTTTCTGAGATCTACCCATTCATTGGGCTGATGAGCCATAACCGGATTGCCGGGGCCAAAAATAAGAATGGGTATGTTTTTATTCTCAGTGGTAAAAATTGATCCGTCAGAGTAATAATTTGCTCCGCCGAAAATAGGTTTTTTATCTAGAACTTCCTGTAAAGTATCCGCGGATACTTTGATAAAAGGATCCTCTCTTGATGTGCTGACAGGAAGCATGTTGTTCAGTACATTAACCTTATATGTAATTCCCATAGGATCAGAGATGGCCGCTAAAATCGTCTTTACTTGATGTAAAATTCCATCACGTTCCTGACCGGGAACCATCCGAATATCAATGGTTAACTGACAACGATCAGCGACCATGTTAGGCGCTGTTCCGCCGTTGATTAGACCTAAATTCAGGGTGGATTTTCCCAGAATTTCATGATTGGGAAGATCTATTTCACCAAGTTTTTGCACAAAGACGTGCATTGCCGATATGGCATTAACACCATTCTCCGGCCATCCGGCATGGGCGGTCTTTCCGTTAATGATGATTTCCAGCCATAGAACACCCTTGTGTGCAATAAGCAGTTCGTTATTTGTCGGTTCGCCGATAACCATTGCTGTTGCATTCTTTATTATCCCTTCTCTCAGGACAGAACGGGCACCTCTGCCATCGACCTCTTCTCCCGCGGTTCCAAGAAAAGATAAATTTCCTTTTAATCTCACACCTGATTTTTGAATCGTTTCCAGGGCGAGAATCATTGCGGCCGCGCCGCTCTTCATATCTGATGAACCGCGTCCATACAATCTATCGCCATCTTGATCAGCACTCCAGGGATCATGCTCCCATTTTCCATTTCCAATCGGAACTGTATCCAAATGCCCGCTTAACACAAGATTCCTGTTTTCTTTCTCTGTTCGATTAGACGCGCCTTCAACAAAAAGATTCGATCTGCCCGGCTCGAAGGTAAACAGACTGGCTTTTAAACCGGCTTTCTCTGACCTTTCCTTGATTAACTCAGCTACTTTTTTTTCGCTTCCTGGAGGATTGACACTGTTTAACCGGATTAAGGATTTAAGAAATAAAACCGCGTCATCTTCATCAATTAAGCGATATATGTCTTCAATACTCAATAATGCCACTCTCCTTAGGTTTTGACATAAACTATGGGTTTCACTAATTTCTTTTCTTGTTTCTTCCGAAAAAGTAAGTATTGACAATGACAGCAAAGAGAAGTACGGCCCCTTGAATAATTTGAATGATATACGGAGATACATTCATAAGCGTTAGTCCGTTATTGATGATGCCAATCAGAAATACGCCAATGACCGAGCCAAGCATGGTTCCGATTCCGCCAAAAAGCGATGTGCCGCCAAGCACAACAGCAGCAATAACATCCATTTCAAAGCCCGTCCCAACATTTGATGATCCGGATCCCAGGCGCGTGGCAATAATGATTCCCGCAAATGCCGCAATCATACCGCTGAACATGTAAGTGAAGAGCTTTATTTTTTTGATATTGACGCCTGCACGTCTTACGGATTCTTCATTTGCGCCAATACCGATAATATAAGTACCAAACCTGGTCTGAGTGAGGATAATCCAGCCAATAATGATAATTAAAATGGCAATAATGGCTGAAACAGGAATAGTGAAGAGCTCTCCGCCGCCCAAAGACATTAACCAGCTGCTTCCACTAATACTGATCGAGTAACCACCTGTGATCAAGAGTGCACAACCTTCAACGTAGATCATGGAAGCGAGGGTCACAATAAACGGCGGTATTCTGAGATAAGAGATAATGTAGCCGTTCAGTAATCCGACAGCCGCTCCAACGATCAGAACAAATACAAAAGCGAAGAAGCTGTCCCATCTCGCACTTAATAAAACGGCAATTAAGGCGCTGGCAAGGGATAATATCGACCCAACCGAGAGGTCAATCCCACTTGTTGTGATCACAAGCGTCATGATAACTACCACGATAAGATTTGGCGCCAGCTGTTGAAGAAGATTCAGCATATTTCCCGTAGTGAAAAAAGAACTGGTTGAAAAAGAAAAGAATACGGATAACAAAATAAGCACTGAAAATATTCCAATAAGTTGTTTATTATTAGAAAGCCATTGTGTTGTTTTTGCCGAAGTTATTCGTTCCGGTTTAAATGGCTTCTTTTCCGTTTTCATAGTTCCATCAGCCTGAGTCATTATTTAGCCTCCTTTACTTCACCCGTTATTGAATTAATCAGACTATCCATGGTAAAATCCTTAATCAACCGGTTATCAATAATTTTTCCTTCATATAAAACGGTAATCCGATCACATACCTCAAAAAGATCCTGCAACCGATGCGTGATTAAAATGACGCTGACACCTGTTTCTTTCACTTTTTTGATCAGATTTAAAACCATTCTTACTTCTTTAACACCCAATGCGGCCGTCGGTTCATCCATGATCAAGACTTTAGGCTGATAAGTAACGGCTCTGGCAATGGCTACAGACTGTCTCTGCCCGCCGGACAGATTTTCTACCGCTGAATATGTGGAAGGGATCACCACACCCAACCGATCGAGCTCCTCTTTGGCAAGAGCATGCATTTTCTTCTTATCAATTAAACGATGGAAAAAATGCACAGGTTCTCTCCCTAAAAACAAGTTGCTCGCAACATCCAAAGTGTCGCACAAAGCGAGATCCTGAAAAACAGTTTCTATCTGAAGTTTCTTCGCTTCCAATGGATTATGAATGGTTATAGGGTTTCCTTCAAATACGATTGAACCGCTGTCCGGAACATGAACACCACTTAACACTTTCATCAAGGTTGACTTTCCTGCTCCATTATCTCCGACTAACCCCAGAACTTCCCCGGGGTATAACTCGAGATTAACGCCTCTCAACGATTGAATACTCCCAAAAGATATCTTAATATCCTTCATCGCTATTCTTGGAATATCGTTCATGGACTCTCTCCCTTTCTTAAGTAGTCAATCACTTCACATCTTAAATTTAACGAATTTAATCGCTCGTGAAATCATGAGTCTAATAATTTAGGTGTTAATCAATGATTAACACCTAATCAACAACAATTATTGATTTCAATGTTCTTTAAAAATTATTTTCTATTACTTAAACAGACTTCTGAACTGGTCGACATTGCTTTTTGTCACAATCGTAACCGGTGCGTTGATCGTCTTCGGTACAGCCTGCTTCTTCGCCAATTTCACAGCTGCCTTTACCCCTTCGCTGCCGAATTGTTCCGGATGCTGCTGAACAACCGCTTTGACCCATCCCTGATCAATGCCGTCAATCGCCTGTTTTGAAAGGTCCCACCCGAACACGGCAATCTTGTTCTCTATATGCTGCGATTTAACAGCTGCCGCTAGGCCAATCAGTGCAGGCTCTCCCGTCGCAAAAGCCGTATTCATTTCAGGATGTCCAATCATTTGATTTTGGGCTGCATTCATTGCCGTTTGCTGCACATTTTTCCCATCGACAATGTTAACTATTTTCAAACCTGGTGTTTTCTTTACGGTGTTCAAAAAAGCATTCTGACGGTTAACCTGAATAAATGAATTCAGCGCGCCTACGACACCCATACGTACGGGTTCTTTCATATTTTTCTTAACATAACTGTTAAAATATTCTCCAAGTTGTTCACTGCTTTTCGCATTATCAACGCCAATTTGTGTGCTGACCGCTTTGCTATTTACGATGGCATCAATCGATATAACAGGAATCTTTGCCTTTGCGGCTTTTTCCATAGCCGGGATAACACCTTTTACATCAATGGAATCGACAATAATCGCATTCACGCCTTGATTAACCAGATCCTCGATGTCATTACTCTGTTTTACAGGATCATTATTCGGGTTATCAACAATTAAATTGACGCCAAGGCTCTTTGCTTCTTGCTGGGCGCCCTTAATGGACTCCGTAAAGAAATAGGCTTCTGTATTAACTGTTACAAGACCAATCGTTATTTTTTTACCGCTGCTGCCTGAACCAGATGATCCGCTGTTCGAAGAACACCCGGCCAAAACCATCAGTACTCCCAACATGACCAAAAGAAGTGCTTTTGCTTTGCTTTTCATAAAAACCATGCCAACCCCTCCTGATATTCATAAAATTCAAATCCATGAATGTGATTTGTTCACTTTAAGTTCCCGCTGTCATTGATCACAGCTCAATAACGTTACACGGGACGTCCATTCTGTTCTGTCCCACACCATGACAGAATAAAATTTGTATAGATCTCTATTAGTGAGATGAATTGCGAAACAGGAACGGTTTCATTCACGCAATGGCAGTGTTGCGGATTTCCACAACCAAGGATAATCGTTGGTGTTTGTCCAAATTCTGATAGCGTTCTTGCATCGCACCCTGCGGGCATGCCTTCTATTACTGCCTCATCAAGAACGTTATTCAAAGTTTGTTTCATTTTTTGAACCAGTGGATGGTCTAAAGACGTCTCAAAAGGAAAACCTTCCTGATAAATACTTATTTGAGGCGGATTGATTTTTAACCATGGATCACTTTGTGAGACCAAATGAACAACCTCGGCTACTTCATTCTCTACCCTGTCTCTAGTCACTTCCTTTGCCTCATTTTTCTCCGGATGATAATGCAGGCAAAATCTCATAGTGCAAGAATTCGGAACGACCGAACCTGCAACACCTCCTTCAATAACCCCTAAATTAATCGTTGGACCGGGTAAAAGCGGATGTCTTCGCGTCATCAGCCATTGCCGTTCAAGCTCTTTTAATTCATGGTAGATCTTTAATGCTTTATCAATCGCATTTATCCCCTCCCATAATTGGCTGGAATGAAGACTTTTCCCGGACACTTTAATTTCATGAAAAAGGAATCCCATATGAGCGGTTTGCAGATGTAATTGCGTGGGTTCTCCTACAATGGCTCCGTCTGCCCTGTACCCTCTTTCAACACAGGCCATTGTTCCGTTACCGCCGCCTTCTTCATCAACAACGGATTGAATAATCAAATCTCCCTTAAGGCGAACGCCTAAGTTATGAATCACCTCAGCCGCCAAAATCATCGCGGATAAAGAGGCTTTCATATCGGTGGCACCCAAACCAAACATTTCACCACCCAGTACCTCGCCCAGAAAGGGATCTTTTGTCCACTGCGATGGATCACCATAGGGCATCGTATCAATATGGCCATTTAATATGAGCGATCTTCCTCCGCCTGATCCCTTCAGCACACCCACAACGTTTGGCCGATTTTCATTTTGATGTCCTAGATTGGCTCCTGGAAATTTCTTGATCTTATCATCTTCAACATCAAATTCATCAACGTCAAAGTTTAAATCGAGAAGTTTCTGCTTGACAATTTTCTGGCCGAATCGTTCATTTCCACCAAGAATGCCCTGCCCTTTAACCTGAGTATCCGTTTTGATCATCAGAGACAGAAAGTCAATGAATTTTTCTTTCTGTTCCAAAATAGATTTTCTAACATTTAACTCTGCCATTTTCATTCAGCTCTTTCTTGAAATGGATTGTAAAATGTGAGTCCACAGAGGTTTGTAATGCTCCCAATCGACAAATTCCTTCGACCCCCAATGCGGGGCGCAGTCGCTGGCAAAACAGGCTGTCTTTCCTTTTCCATAAAGACCGGTAACGATGAAGGGATCGTTTTGGATCGTTGCTAAAACATCTGCGCCTGCTTTAGCAGCAAATTGGTTATACCCCAGAAAAGGAGGCCAATCAGTCAAATCTTTTGTGATCGTATCCTCTTTAATGGTTACTGGGCGAACCCCTTGAGGCATCTCAATACGATCATCCGTATCTGAAAGATCCACCGGGAGAACATCAGCAAGTACCGTGTTCTTGTAATTGGCTTTGCCTTCTATCCCTGTAAAAGAAAGGTAGCCACCGATCATCAGGAGTCCGCCGCCATCCCTGACAAATTCTTTGATCAGTTCTAAAGCGTTTGGAACGATTTTCATTTCATAAAATGTTTCATTCCTGAGCAGAAAGGTATTGCTGCCAATGTCGCTCAACACAATGGCATCATACTTTTCAAGCTCTTCCGTTGATTTTGGAAATCTGACCTGTACTTCATGAGAAGGAAGATAGTCAACATCGATGCCTGAATCTCTCAAACACTGGAGTAAATAGGTCGCTCCTTCTTCGTATTTTGTCGAAGTAAAACTGTCATATCCCTTTGTGTGAATCATATGTATAACCCAAGACTCGCCAACGAATAATAGCTTCATGTTTTTCATCCCTTTATATTTTTAACACGTATATTAATTTTGAATATTTCAATAACAATTGACGTTGATGGACTTCGTGGACTCAGGTCGTCCGCTCAGTCCCCGTCGGAAAATGACTTTTTCTGATCACTTCGATTCACTTTTCGCGTGGATTCCCGAATTTGAAGCTTTGTCTTTAGTTCAATAGATTCTTTCCCGTAAAAAGGATGATTGATCCTGAAAATAAGTTTTTCTGCCGCAAGCTCTCCCATTCTGTAAATCGGCTGTTCAATGGTAGTTAACTCCGGATTAGTAACCTGGGTCATAAAAATACCGTCAAATCCGCAAACCGCAATGTCTTCCGGAACCTTAATCTTAAGCTGGTTTAATTTTTTTAATACCCCTATCGCCATCAAATCGTTACCTGCGAAAATCCCATCTATATCAGGATATTGAGTCAAGAGATTTTGTACGGTTTCGGCACCTCCATTGATCGTAAAGTCGCCGGGTACCAAAATTTCAGATAAACCCGAAGTGTCTCTGATCACCGCTTTATAGCCTTCTAATCGCTCTTTAGCGGTAGAATCGTATTGAGGTCCATAAATATGAGCAATTTTCCGACAGCCAATCGACACTAAGTGACGGGTAGCAGTCATGGCTCCATCGTAGTTGTCCACCTTGATGGTACAGGCATTTTCGATATCATTATCCATTTCAAGCACGACCATGGGTGTGTTTTCCTGCTCCTTTAATATCTCAATATCAATATCATGCGAAGCAATGATGACACCATCAATGTATTTATTTTTCAGCAGTTTGACGTAATCATCATTGTGATTGTCCATTCCTTTTGTATTTCCGAGCAAAAATGAATAACCATTTAAATAAGCGGCCTTTTCAGCCCCTTTCGCAAGCTCAGGGAAGAACGGATTGGTGATGTCGGTGACGATTAAGGCAAGGGTTTTCGATGTTTTTTTTGCCAAACCTCTGGCAATCTGATTAGGTTCGTACCCCATATCATGTATGACTTTTTCAATCTTTTCTTTTTTTTCTTCACTGACATATCCCTTATTGTTTAAGACTCGTGATACGGTTGCAGCAGACACACCTGCAGATTTGGCGACATCTCTTATCGTTGACAATATCTCACCTCCCTAGCGTTATGATTAAGATTCTAAAACCGGTTTCACATTGCACATAAAACTAAAATCGGTTTCACACAGATAACAAATCTAGCACGATTACTCATGTATTCTATTGATTAATAATCTAAAACCGGTTTCACATTTTTTAAAAATCTATGATGTATTTAGATTAATTTGTTTGTATTGAATTGTCAATCAATAATTACGAAATAATTTTGTTTGGATAAATGAAATTTCCAAAAAAATTATTCATTTTTACTGCCGTACCAATATTTATCGTTGGTCATTGGCAACCAAAAGATTAGCTGAAAAGCGAACATTACATAACCAACTAACTTTTAATATTCGTCATTTATTTAAAAACCTGTTCCCTTTTATTAATGAATAAGCTATAGTATTTCTGTTGATGTTAATTTACGAATCAGGGGGTTGTTTTGTGTTAAAGAAAAAGATGGCAGTATTGGTCTCATGTGTTGTTATTCTTGCAGGCATTCTATCAGGCTGCGGGAATAACGGAAGTGCAGGAAGTTCCAAGGCAAGCACTTATAAAGTTGCGATGGTTACTGGTGTTGGCGGCGTGAACGACAAATCGTTCAATCAGTCATCGTGGGAAGGTTTGACAAAGTTTGCCAAAGATAACGAATTAAAGACTGGTTCTGACGTAAAGTACCTGGAGTCTCAGCAGCCGACTGATTTTGCGCCGAACCTGAATTCATTGATTCAACAAAAATACAATCTGATTGTTGCGATCGGTTTTCAGATGCAGACGGATCTTCAGAATATTGCCCAGCAGCATCAGGATCAGCATTTTGCTTTGATTGACAGTGTGGCGGTCGATAAAAATAACAAGCCGCTGAAGAACGTAGCCAACCTTACTTTTAAAGAACAGCAAGGTTCATTTCTGGTCGGCGTTGTTGCCGGGCTGACGACAAAAACTAATAAGGTTGGATTCGTCGGCGGCATCAATTCGGATCTGATTAAGAAATTTGAAAGCGGGTTTAAGGCCGGCGTCAAGACAGTCAATCCGAATGCGCAGATTTTCGTACAGTATGCCGGGGACTTCAACGCACCGGACAAAGGGCAGAACATTGCGGCTACACTTTACGGCAAAGGTGCCGACATCATTTACGCAGCGGCCGGCAATACAGGAAACGGCGTATTTACCGAGGCTAAGTCGAGAGCGAAAAGCGGCCAGAAAGTTTGGGTTATTGGTGTGGACAAGGATCAATATGATGAAGGGCTTCCAGAAAATGTAACACTGACTTCCATGGTGAAACGCGTCGACCAAGCTATTTATGACGCATCTGCTAAGGCAAAAGCCGGAAAATTCCCGGGCGGCCAGGTGCTTCAATACGGGTTGAAAGAAAACGGCGTCGGCATCGCTCCGACAATAAAAAATGTCAGCGCGTCCGTACTGGATCAAGTCAAGAAGTATCAGCAAAAGATCATTGACGGCAGCATCGTCGTGCCGACAACCGATAAAGAATATAGCACTTATCTGGCTTCTCTATCAAAATAATCAAAGCTAGGCGGGACAAGATTTCAGGACAGCTGACCTTTAGCCGGTCCCCTGCCTGCTTATTAGAAAACTTGGCGAAGCCAAGCCCTGGCGCAGGCTGAGTCCTAGCTGCCCTTATACTATAATCCTTAAAATTTTTATACTTTCCTATAGTGTAAAAAAAGAACGGTGGACGGGAAACGCACATTTTTGTCCACCGTTTGTTTTTTATTCATCACACCCGGAGCAATCCATCTTGAAACATCTAAATCTACCTACAGGAGAGAACAGAATGGACAAAAAAGCACTCTACTTTATTCACGATGCGGACGTGGATGACCTTGTGTCGCTTTTTCTGCTGACGCAAATGGAAAATATCAGCTTAAGCGGCGTTTCCGTCATCCCGGCCGACGGTTATCTGACGCCCGGCATTGAGGCGAGCCGGAAAATAATTGATCGTTTCGGAAGGGAAACAGTCGAAGTGGCCCGTTCTAATTCCCGGGGAATGAATCCTTTTCCAAAGGAATGGCGGATGCGCTCTTTCTATGTCAATGCACTCCCTATTCTGAATGAATCGGGAGACATGAAAACACCTGTAAGCGCACTTCACGGACATGAACACCTGATTCAACAAGCGAGGAATGCCGACGAGCCGCTGACGATTCTCTGCACCGGCCCGCTTTCGGACGTCGCACGCGCGCTTGATCAGGCACCTGATATTGAAGAGAAAATTGATCAACTGATTTGGATGGGCGGCACATTAAATCCGATCGGCAACGTTCAGGAGCCTGAGCATGACGGTTCGGCCGAATGGAACGCCTTCTGGGATCCGGAGGCTGTCGCGAGAGTCTGGCAGAGCAGCCTGAACATCCGGATGGTGGCTCTCGAAAGCACCAATCAGGTCCCGCTGACGATCCCGATCCGCAACCACTGGGCTTCATTGCGCAAATATGACGGACTTGATTTTATCGGACAGTGCTACGCCTCCGTTCCGCCTCTTGTCCACTTTGAAAATAACGCGACTTACTATCTATGGGATGTTCTGACCACCATGGCCTCGGGAAACCCGGATCTGGTCAAAACAAAGAAAGTCCTAACCAAGGTTCATGTAGAAGAACCCAGCCAGGGCAAAATCGAGGCTGCTGAAGACGGCCGCCCGGTCGAAGTAGTTTATGACGTTGACAGGGAAGCTTTCTTTGAATCGATTATCGATTTAGCCAAAAAAGCTTGAACTGCCCAAACAGCCATCTGAAAATAACCGGCACAGTCGATTAAGAAGAACCAATCACGGAAGGGACTTTCTTTAAGGGGAATCCGAGTCCCAGCCCTGAAAAGAACTGGAGCGAAGTCTATCTACTTCGCTCCAGTTCTTCGTTTTTAAGAGGCCTATCAAATAGTCTCTTTTTAATGATGGCACAGAAAAAGATCTTTCTGCCTGAATCAATACTTATTTCGCTGCTTCAACCGGAAAAACCGGAAGCTTTTCTAGATAGACAATGTCTTTACGATCCGCCGCGTCGCCTTCCGCCAGAATAGCAGCCCTCCCGGCTATCTGGCCGCCCGCTTTCGTGACGAGCGATTCCAGTGCTTTAATGGATTCGCCGGTGCTGATGACGTCGTCTACGATCAAAATGCGTTTCCCTTTAATGAGCTCGCTTTCCTCTTTATCCAGACACAGCACCTGTTTTTTCTGAGTGGTGATGGAAAAAACTTCTGTTACAAAAGGCTCGGCCATATAAGGCTTGATGCTTTTTCTTGCCACAAAGTAGCGTTTCATACCCAACACACGGGACAGTTCCTGAACAAGCGGAATGCCCTTTGCTTCCGCTGTCATCAGATAATCCGCTTCTGGAATCTTTTTCTTCAGCTCTTGAGCGGCATGAATGACGAGTTCTGAATCGCCCAGGATTACAAAACTGGCAATATCCAGGTCATCATTGATTCGAATAATCGGCAATTTACGTTCAATGCCAGCGACTTTTAGGTTATAAAAAGGCATCTTTGGTTTCTCCCTGATTCATGGGCTATAAGAGACGGATCACTCACTTCTCTTTTCACCCGGATTGTCAAATGGTTTAAGACGTTTATTTTAGATAGTTCCAACTTTTTTACCAAAAAATTATATCATTAGAAGATTTTCAGAGCAAGATGATTAAAGGTCTTGATGCCACCCGGTTACCTGATATTAATAGATACTGATGATCCCGTTAGCTCATGATCAGTCACTATCTGTCTCGTTGCACAGCTTTATGCAGATGATGGAAAAGTTCCCAATCCACCTTTAATTCAGAGATTAACGCCCCAAGATGTCGAAGATTCGCCCTGAACTCGGGGACAATCGCCCTAAGATGTCGAAGATTCGCCCTAAACTCGGGGACAATCGCCCCAAGGCGTTGAAGATTCGCCCTAAACTCCAAGATTATCGCCCCAAGGCAAAGGAATCGCCCTAAACTCGAGGACAATCGCCCCAAAACGTCGAAGATTCGCCCTGAACTCGAGGACAATCGCCCCAAAACGTCGAAGATTCGCCCTGAACTCGGGGACAATCGCCCCAAGGCAAAGGAATCGCCCTAAACTCGGGGACAATCGCCCCAAAGCGTTGAAGATTCGCCCTGAACTCGGGGACAATCGCCCCAAGGCGTTGAAGATTCGCCCTGAACTCGAAGATTATCGTCCCAAGGCGTTGAAGATTCGCTTTTTAGAAATAAAGCATTCAGCCTATCCTTTTAAAAATTCAAATCTGAATGAGTTAAAGGGATACTCATTTAATAGATTTCACTATCTCTAGTGACGGCAGGCTATAAAATCAAAGCTGATCTTGATTCTCGTTCCTATTGATGCAGACTGGCCCCACACGATGTTTTACTCATGCGGTATTTCATTCTTCATGCCGCTGTGCCGATGCGACAGAGCACTATTCCACACTGTCCAAAGACTTTTCGAGTAAGATTCGCTTAAACTCTGCCGGGTGCTTACTCCCATAGCCATTAACCAGAAAATAAGCAGCCACATTGTTCCAAAGGATAAATCATAATCAACCATTGCATGCCCGAAGATCGCGGCCAATGCTAAAACAACGCCAATCCGACGTTCTTTTGGCTCATTTGATTTAAAAATCAGGAATATAAGCAACGCTAACACGAGGACATAGACGGATAGACCAACCCAGCCTATCTCAATAAGAAATTCGAGAAAACCATTGTGGACTTGATCTAAACCATTACCTCGATTCGCATATTTCGGATAATAAATCGTCCAGCTTTTCCCACCGAATCCAAACAATGGAGAATTTTTACTCATTGAGAGCGCATCTTTGTAGAAGGATTCTCGGGCAATCGCAGTAGATGCGTGAGGACTTATACTGGCAAAACGGGTCGTTAAACTTGAAAATCCATTAAAATCTATATGTTTATCCATAGATAATAGATTGAATACACCCAGTGACAAACCAAGAACAAGAAGCGAAATGAAAATGATTTTTTTCCACTTTTTATATAGTAATAGCAACGCGAGAACAAATGTGGCCCCAAAAAAGATGTACGTTCCCCTGGAAAAGGTAAGCATAATAATGCCGGCATATCCGGCAAGAAGTAAGATGATTAGACCATCCCGCCAGGTTAACGCTTTTTGGTAAATAAAAGCGGCTAATGTATAAAACCAATAAGCGCCCATAATGGCACCGAATGTGTTCGGATAGCGTACAGGACCGCATGATCGCGGTTCGACACACCCGACCATAGACGTTTGAAGATGAAGGACACCGAATATATTGGCCACAGCAAACATAAGAAAAGCAATGCCTAATGAGTTAAAAATGTACGGATAAAGTTTGCTAATCCTGGGTGATTCTTTCGTCCATATTAATAAAAGGAAAAAGAACGCATAGGTAAAAAATCGGAATATATTTTGTCCATTGCCTTCCTGATTTAAAGCAAACGGAACGGCGGCCACATACATCAGCGGAAGCAGCAGGACCAGAAAATACAGCCTGTTTTTTATTAACACCTGACGTTCTCTGATCCAATACCACAATAGATTAAGAATAAATAATACAGAAATGACCCATTCCCACATTTTTATATTCGATTCGTAGAAAAGACCCCATTGAAAAGGTGAAATCATAAAGACGATGCTTAAACAAATAAAGGTAAACCAGTTCATGACAGACCTCCTTAGGGAGCGCTTTGCTTTAGTTTCTACAAACCCGATCGATTTTTTCTACTATAAACGGAAAGAGTTATGAATCTTGTTAAGATCCTAGTAGTGTACAAGTACACAATAAATTCGTGAATCCTGTGTCATTATGTCCCCCGGAGTATGTGTAATGATTTTTTGTCTAACCTACTACTGTTATACCTTTTTTCGCAGAAAGAAAAAAGATTCGAGAATATTCATCCATTCCTCGAATCAAAATTTACCAGGCGGTGCATCGCCCCACATATTAGGTTCTGTAAAACGAGACAATCTACAGCTGCTGTCTTCGAATTCACCCGATCACCTTAGTATTTCTTGCAAACCATACTATACGTATCCGGTTTACGGTCCTTAAAAATAGTGTAATAGCCCGACTTTAATTTAAGCGATAATTCATAATCAAGTTCTGCAAAAATGTAGCCTTCTTTTTCTTCGTTCAGTTCTCTAATCGGTTCACCGAGAGGGCCAACAATTTTGCTTCTTCCGAAAAACCCAAGCGTCGTATCGAAGCCAATACGATTTGCCGCCGCGATATAAACAATGTTGTCCATTGCCCGTGCCCTCGTAACAAGATCCCAGTCCGCTTCATACGGTTTCTCCCAATTTGTAGAAATCACAAGAAGATCGGCGCCGCGAAGGGCATAAGTCCTTGCTGCTTCGGGAAATGATGTATCATAACAGATCATCATTCCTATTTTTCCAATTGATGAGTGGATTAGGGTATATTCGCAGCCAGAACGAAAATAGGTTTTCTCATTTCCAAAAAGGTGAACCTTCCGATACACGCCCAATACGTTTCCATTATCATCAATAAAGACAGAAGAGTTGTACAAAACATCAGTAAGAGTGGAATCCTGTTCTGGAAAACCATAAATCACATGAACCCCGTGTTTCTTGGCATACGCCCCTATCCGTTTCATACTTTTGCCATACGGTACTACTTCGGCAAGAGCATGGAACTCTTCGTTACACTCATATCCCGATGCGATGAGTTCGGGGAAAACAATGAGGTTCGTTTCCGGATGTTCGATCATTACTGTATCGATATAACTTTCCATTTTGCTGATGTTTTCATCTACATGGTACATGACCGGCTCCATCTGAACACAAGACACGTTCACTTTCATGAGTGACCCCCTCCCCAAATTATAGAATCCTATATTTGTTCCGTGTTCGGATTCTCTTGCAGACTATTGTGTTGCTTAACAAAAATATAAAAGACAAGAGAGATAATAAGCCAGGCAAGAAATATAATGGGCAATACGGCCATCGGGAATGCAGGGAAGGGATAGACACTTCCGATCAGCGGTATGCACAGCAAGATGAACGAAAGTGCTGCCGTGACGATATGGGACCATTTCAGTTCCTTTAATTTATAAAGAAGAAGAGGCGCTGAGACCGTCACAAGCAGATAGTTAATTAAAAATCCGTAAACAGCCATACTTCCCGTCCAGTTGTACACATCCATGTTTGAACTTCTGAGCCATTCCAGGACAACAGGAATACCTCCTACGACAATGGAACAAACCATGATGGCGATGTACGGAGTTTTGTTAGTCTTGTGGCACTTGCTTATGGCATCAGGTAAATACCCCTCATGACTCATATGAAGCATGACTCTGGCCGCCGCCGTTATCGAAGCCACGCCGCAAGACCAGAAACTGACCATGGCGCCTATTGAAATTAAAAAACCGAGAATGCCAACGTGACTTTGCTGCGCAAGATAAGTGAGCGGTGCAGTTGATTCACCCAGAGAGGTTTTACTGCCCGCAAATCCCATGACCATGATCAAGGACATGACCACAAAGAATATTCCTACGAAAACGCCGCTTCCAATGACTGCACGCGGTATGTTACGCAGCGGTTCTTTGGCTTCCCGCCCCATTGCCGTCGCACTTTCAAAACCGACAAAACTGAAGAAGGCAAAAACAAGTCCTAATCTTATGCTGTCAAAAGACACGCCTTTAAGATTAAACTGGGAAGTTCCAAGGTTGAACCCATGATGGATCAAAACGAGAAGCCCCAAAAGAGTGATTAACGTCACAGAAATGGCTTCAAAAACGAGCATAACTTTAGCCGAAAGTTCAACACCCTTATAGGTCATAAACCATGCCACTGCGGTACCCATGATAATAATCAGGGCAGGTGAAAGCTGAATACCTGCATAGGCAAGCAGATTATTGGCATAGTTTGCAAAACCACAAAGCACTGCACTTCCGGTTACTAAGTAAGAGAATACCAAACCACTTCCGGAAACAAATCCGCCTGCGGAACCGATACCCTCTGAAATATAAGTATACAGAGCGCCTGTTGTGGCAGAACGCTTAGAGAATACGTTTATTTGCAAACTTAATAGAATGATGGCTAACGTTGCAAACACATATGCGATCCATGTAGCATTACCGGAAGTAGCAAAGACAACAGGTATGGTTATCGCCGGTGTCGCGGTCGGAGCAATATTTGCGATAGACTGACCAAGAACTTCGATGAATGAAAGACATTGTGAACGGAGCCCGCTTTTTTCTGAAGGTGCGTTGACCATTGAATGACTCATTTTTTCATCCCCTAATAGAGTTGTCTTTAACAGCACCTTGTATTTTCTAACGCAATATTGCAAAATTAACCATCATTTTTCTCTATTTCAAACCTACAGATCAATGTTTGTCAGTGATTGGTAAGCTTTCTATTGTTTTCATCTGCCTTGTTGGTTACACGAACTGTCTATTTTTCTAATTGGTTTAAACCCTCTTCAATAATGTCCAGTCCTTTTTGCAACTGAACATCCGTGATCGTCAGAGGCGACAAAAAACGAATGCAGTTTCCATTTAATCCAGCATTCAAAAGCAACAACCCATGATCATTAGCATAGTGAACAATGCATCCTGTCCTTTTTGGGTCAGGCAGTTTAGAAACGCGATCCTGGACAAATTCAACCGCCGCCATGGCGCCCAGACGTCTGACATCACCGACGAAAGGAAATTTTTCTTTCCATTCATTTGCTCGCTGCTCAAACAGTGCTCCGATTTTCTCTGCTTTTTCAGTCAAGTGTTCCTCTTCGATGATCTCCAAAACGGCTAACGCAGCTGCACAGGAAACCGGATTGCCGCAATACGTCCCTCCAAGAGAGCCTTTCAGATCACAAGCATCGATAATCTCAGCTTTCCCTACAACACCGCTTAACGGAAAGCCTGCTGCTAACGATTTCGAAACCGTCATCAAATCAGGAGAAACATCAAAGTGTTCGATAGCAAACATTTTTCCGGTTCTGGCAAACCCCGCCTGAATTTCATCGGCAATAAAAACAATGCCATGCTGTGTGCAAAAATGACGGACAAAGGTGACAAAGCGCTTTGAAGGAATAATAAATCCGCCCTCACCCTGCACAGGTTCCATAATGATACAGGCTACGGATTCCGGTGCCACTGTACTGACGAAGAAGTTTTCAAATGCCGCAATGATTTGATCATCGTAGGCTTCATTGGTCATTCCTTCGGGTTTCCGGTAGTAGTAGGGATAGGGAGCTTTATATGTTTCAGACGTAAAAGGACCAAAACCAAATTTATAGGGTTTTACTTTACTCGTCATGCCCATCGTTAAATTGGTCCTTCCATGGAATGCCCGATCAAAAGAAACCACTGCTTGGCGTCCCGTATAACGGCGCGCAATTTTAACCGCATTCTCCACAGCCTCAGCACCTGAATTTAACAATAAGGCTTTTTTAGCAAATTCCCCGGGGGCAATGTCACACAATTTTTCACATAACTCAATGTAAGACGGATACATAATCACATTAAAGCCAGGATGAATATAACTTTCTAATTGTTTTTTGGCTGCTTCAATGACTTTAGGATGACAATGGCCTACATTTTGAACACCGATCGCACCTGCAAAATCAATGAATTGATTTCCGTCAATGTCTGTTATTAGAGCCCCCTCCGCTTTGGCAGCGATATGGAGATTCCCATTCCCTACGGCAGCCGCCACAAACCGATCTCTCCTCTCCTGCCATTGTTTGGTTGATACATCCTCCAGAAGTTCTTTTAACACATGGACCACTCTCCTTTAATAGATATTTTGATTAATTTTTTGTATTATGTATAGTATCAAGATTCAAATAATTTTGGTATCAGAGGTTGATTTTATGTTATCTTTAATTCATCTATCAAACCAAAAAGGCGATTATATTTACCGGCAAATCTATAAACAAATAAAAATTGAAATTTTACTCAATCATTTTCTGCCTAATGAAAAATTACCCTCAAAGCGCGAGCTGGCTGAAAGTTTACATGTGAGCATAAACTCGGTTAATGGTGCTTATCAGCAGCTTCTTGCGGAAGGCTATATTTACTCAGTTGAACGCAGCGGATTCTTCGTAGAGAAACTTGAAAAAGTACCCACCTCATTTAGTACGTTAAAATCCCTTAATCCAAATCTTGCCGAAAGATCGGAACCCAAAAAGGACTGGATCTCTTTTTCTCACATGTCAGCAGACCGATCCGTTTTTCCTTTTGATAGCTGGCTGAACTGCGAACATAAGGCACTTAAATCGAAACGCACAGAGTTAAATGACGACTCCTCACGTTATCCCCAAGGCATCTATTCTGTGCGTTGTACCATTAGCCGTCTCTTATCGATTACCCGGGGTGTTAAATGCTATCCTGAACAAATTGTTATTGGCGGAGGAACTCAAATCCTTATCCAGATACTTTGTCATTTGTTCCCGGAAGGCTCAAAGTACGCTATGGAAGAACCCGGTTATAGCCGAATTTATCAACTGCTCAAATTGCAGCATGCCGACATAACATCCATCGAATTAGATCATAAAGGGATTGCGATGTCTGAAATAATAAAGCAAGACCCAAATATTCTCTACATTACACCTTCCCACCAATTTCCAACGGGGATCGTCATGCCCATCTCTCGCCGTATTCAACTGTTAAACTGGTCTTCGCAAGCCAAAAACCGTTATATTATTGAGGATGATTATGACAGTGAATTTAAATATCAAAGTGATGCGATTCCCTCCATTCAAGGCCTGGACACATTTGACAAAGTCATCTACATGGGAACCTTTTCAAAATCTCTGCTTCCTGGTTTGAGGATTAGTTACATGGTACTCCCGCAGCATCTGCTGCAAAGCTTTCGCGAGAGTGAAGGTTTTCTGATGCAAACATGCAACGTCCTCGCACAATTAACCTTGCAAGAGTTTATTGATTCAGGAGAGTATCAGAAACATATTAAGCGAATGAAGCAAATTTATTCAGAGCGGCAAACGAGGTTAATTAAAGAACTGGACAGGCGTTTCGGCAAAAACATAGCGATTCATGGAGCCAATGCTGGTCTCCATTTCATGTGCACCTTCAAAACAGAACGCTCCATTGAGGACATACTCAATCAGGCCGAACAGGAAAAGCTGGAATTATACAGTATAAAACGGTGTTGTCTCACTCATTACCGTCTCTCCAAAAATCCTGTATTTATTTTGGGATTTGCTAATTTGCCTCTTGAAAGAATTGAAGAAGGAGTCGACAGACTTTATCGATCGGTATTCGGATATTAAAGAGTTCACTATTTAACAATGAAATCCTTTTCATTGATTATTCCAGAAGAGGTATCTTCCTTTAAGTAACAGGCTGTGTGTTCTTTAAAGACTAGGAGACTCGACAGAATGCTGAACCCCCCACCGTCGTACTTGGGAGAAAAACCTCCGCAAGAAACTGAGGCCGTTAAGAGATTCGCTGCTTCAGGAAAAATAACCGGCTTATCATCAATCTCGTTTATAACCCCAATGATTGGGGGTTCTTTTTGTTTTTATCTCATGATTGATTACTGAACAGCAGTAATTTTTCTTCAAACTCCCCTCTTTGCTCCGGCAGCGGAGTTTAGTTTAATGTACACGCGGCTTTATACTCCTTTTTTAGTAAAAACTGGTTCAGCTTTCTAAGGCAAGCTGAACCAGTTGAATTTGACTTAAAATTGTAACAGTCAGGTTTACACCAAAACAATAAGGCAAAGAGCCACAATAAAAGCTTATACCTTAATGGGACTTTACACCAATAATTCTTTTTGTGATGTCTTTTTGTCTTAGAGCCCTTCTTCGATAAAAGCGATCATTCGCCTTAATTGTGCTAAGCACAATAGCTACCGATTCGTTGGATTCCTCATTATATTCTTTTATCATTTTTTCCAGTTCTCCGTCTTTACCTAAACCGACTATTTCAATACCGTCTTTCAGCCTGATCTCATCCATCTTTAATCCCTCCCAAAATGGATTTTATGAAGCCCATTAGCATAACAAATTGCTTTGAAGCCATTATATCATCTCTGGCAGCTTTATTACACACGTCAGGCCATAATTGCTCAATGGGAAAATGCATACAGAGCACAAACTGGTTTACCTTTAAAGCAATGTACAATCTCTTCTTTGCCCTATTTACAAAAACATTTGGATCCGATATTTTCTTGTTATATGTCAATACAACGTAGTATTCATCTTCATTCAACTGTAACAGAGGGTGCTCATCGCTCGCTACACCTATTGCCGGTTTGACTAACTCCAATGCATCTCCATTTCTTTTATATAACGTACATCCATTACAGTCCCCATATTTTCCAATCATTTTCGGAAGATATGTTTCTCTTCCTACTAAAACAGATTTTCCCTTCATATTTTCCATAACAGCAGCAAGGAATCTATGCCAATTTGTGCATTTTTTTATTTCAAAACTACTTAAAGTATCCAGCACCAGACCTTTATAATCATTAAATATCTTACTATCAATACTATTTGACAAAATTTCATTTTCGATTTTCAAATAAGATAAACCTTTTTGCAAAACTTCACTGAGGTGCTGCTTTATAATTTCTGTATAACCGCCGTTAATATCAAATCCATTCATCCAAAGGCCATTTTGGCATATGTCATAAAGTAAAACGATAACATTAATATCTGTGCTAATCTCAGAAAACGGTTTTTGTCTTTTTAACTTCGATACCTCATTCAATATATCAGAAGGTCCAGCTAATTTATTAAATATCTCATGTAAAGGGTGCCAAAAATATTTAAAAAATATTTCTTTTACTTCTTGTTCAACAAATACAAATATCTCTTTGCGCTCTATTAGTGCTTTAGAAAACTCCAAGTGTGTTACTGTGCACCCATATTCTTGTACAAAGCTGCCGCCATTATTATGAATAAAAAGTAAATATATGTCAGACTGATGAACCATGTCAAGACATTTCCGAATCGAATCATTGCCTGCAACTCCAAAATTTGTCTCAAACATGATCGGAATATGTCCAATCTGTATTATCATTTCCTTTATAGTTTGGCGCACTACTTTAAGGCTATCCTGTGCAGGTGAACTAATAAATATTTTTGTCTGATTAATGGAATATTCTCCGCTCATTTCATCACCGCTGTAATATCTGTCTTCTTCTTTCCTACTGTAATTATATCACAGAGCAAACGTTTGTTCTTACAAAAATATTTACCTCCAAACGAGTACCAAGTTAGAGAAGCACAGCATTGATGATAAGCGTTCGCAAGATTGTTAGTTTTTCGTTTATAGATCTTAAACCAGTAGTTCCCTTAAAGTGACACAGTCTATAATTTTATACTGTTTTTAGTAGACTTGTTCCGCAGGCTGTTACTCATGTAGACGTTTTCAAAAGAATCGGGATGAGCCGGCTCATCCCGATTACCATAATTTTATCTTGAAAAAAATACATTCTCTAGTCTTTTTAAGTTAACTTCTAATGCCCTTCTCCAAATATTGTTCGCTATGAATAACTTTCTCAACTACTGTAATCACGTGTTTGGGAGTGAATCCATACGCATTGAGAACATCCGAACTTTTACCTGACGAACCAAATTTATCGATGGTAATCAGAGCACCCTTTGAACCAACATAGCGCTCCCAGCCAAATGAACTCGCCATTTCAATGCCCACTCGTTTTGTGAGTTCAGGCGGCAGCACACTATCCTTATACTCTTTATCCTGTACATCAAACAGATTAAATGACGGCAAACTGACCACACGTACATTAATCTGACGCTCTAACAGTACCCTCTGAGATTCCACAGCTAGTCCAACTTCAGAGCCGGTGGCAATCAATATACCATCTTCAGGTCGATTGATTTCAGCTTTGGAAACAACATAGCCGCCTCGCCGGACGCCTTCGGACGCGCCGGTCGCTTCGCCTTTCAGCGTTTCAACCCCCTGGCGGGTCAGGACGAGCACCGTCGGGCGGTTCCGGCTTTCCACCGCCACCTTCCAGGCTTCGCGCACCTCGTTGCCGTCTGCGGGACGAATCACCGTCAGGTTCGGGATTGCCCGCAGGCCAGCCAGCTGTTCCACCGGTTCATGCGTCGGCCCGTCTTCGCCGACCGCGATCGAGTCATGGGTGAAGACGAAGATCGACGGAATGCTCATCAGCGCCGCGAGACGAATCGCCGGTTTCGCGTAATCCGAGAAGGTGAAGAACGTCGAACCGAACGGAATCACCCCGCCGTGCAATGCCAGACCGTTCACCGCCGCCGTCATTGCGAATTCTCGGACCCCGAACCAGATGTTCCGCCCACTGTAGGTTTCCGGCAGAAAATCGCCGCCCGCCTTGATCGTCGTCTTCGTTGACGACGCCAGGTCCGCCGCCCCGCCGAACAGCGCCGGCACCGTCTGCGCGAGCCCGTTGATCACCTCGCCCGAGCTCTCCCGGGTCGCCTTCTTCGCCCCCGGCGCGTAAACCGGCAGCCGGTCCGCGTAACCCGGGACCAGCTGGCCGGCGATCGCCGCCTTCAGCTGCGCCGCGAGCTCCGGATACGCCTGTTCATACGCCGCAAACCGGGCGTTCCAGGCCTCTTCCGCCTGCCGGCCCGCGGCCGCCAGTTTCTCGAAGTGGGCCCGGACTGCCTCCGGCACAAAGAACGGGGCATAAGTCCAACCGTACGCCCGCTTCGTCGCCGCGGTCACCTCCGCGCCCAGCGGGTTGCCGTGCACCTTGTTCGTTCCGGCCACTTCCGGCGCCCCGTAGCCGATCGTCGTCCGCACCTCGATCAGCGTCGGGCGGGTGTCCTCGGCCGCCGCTTCGTCAAGCGCCTGCCGGATGTCGCCGACCGCGTTGCCGTCTTCGACAAGCAGCGTCTGCCAGCCGTAGGCGTCGAAGCGCTGCCGGACGTTTTCCGTGAACGACCTATCGAGTTTGCCGTCCAGAGAAATAGCGTTGGAATCATAGAGGACGACCAGATGTCCGAGCTTCAGCCGGCCGGCCAGTGAAGCCGCCTCGGCCGACACCCCCTCCATCAGGTCCCCGTCTCCGCAGAGCGCGTAGGTCCGGTGATCGATCACGTCATACCCGTCCCGGTTGTACGTCGCCGCCAGATGGGCTTCAGCCATCGCCATGCCGACCGCCATCGCGATCCCCTGCCCGAGGGGGCCGGTCGTCGCCTCGACCCCGGCCGTGTGCCCGTATTCCGGGTGACCCGGCGTCCGGCTGCCCCACTGGCGGAACTGCTTCAGTTCCTCGAGCGGCAGGCCGTAGCCGAACAGGTGCAGCAGACTGTACAGCAGCATCGAGCCGTGCCCCGCCGACAGGACGAACCGGTCGCGGTTGAACCACTTCGGGTCGGCCGGGTTGTGGCGCATCGTTTGCGCCCAGAGGGTGTAGGCCATCGGCGCCGCGCCCATCGGCAGCCCCGGATGGCCGGAATTGGCCTTGTCGATCGCGTCGATCGACAGCGTGCGGATCGTATCGATCGACAGTTGTTCAATAGATGTTGTCATCATATTGCATCTCCCTTAACGGCTATTCATCAGACTTAATAAGTAGAAATGTGATTCAAATTCCCGTGCACTTGATTAACGAACAGGTAAATGAATCATGACCTTGCCTTAAAATACAGATTTCGCCATCTATGAAACCCTTTACTTGCCGGACTGAACCGTCTTTTCCGAGTCCGTCAGAATCGAATAACCGAGCGCCTGAATGTCTTGATTGAAGCCTTTGACCGTGTCGAGCGACACCTGTTCGAGCGGCTTGCCGACTTTCTTCAGTTTCCCGATAATTTCCGGCGTACAGGTGATGATATCGACGCCGAGCCGGTCCGCCTCATAGACGTTGAACAGTTCACGCGAGCTGGCCCAGAGCAGGTTTGCACCTTTTTTCGCCCGGCAGATCGCGACAGACTTTTTCATGTACGGAATCGGGTCGCGCCCTGTGTCGGCGATCCGGCCGGCAAAGACGGAGACGATGTTCTCCACCTCCGGATTCAGCGCCTCGACGGTTGCCTCGACCTGCTCCGTCGTTAGGATCGCCGTCACATTCAGTGAATAGCCTTTGGCTTCCAGCTTGCGGATCAGTGGGATGGACGATTCGCCCTTCGTGTTCGTGATCGGAATCTTGATGAAGACATTCGGGCCGAAGGCATGGATTTTCTCCGCCTCTTTTTCCATCGTCTCGAAATCGTCCGCAAACACTTCAAAGGACAGCGGCAGATCGGGAATCTTTTCAACCACTTCCTGGGCGAAGGCGACATAATCTGTGACGCCCGCCTTCTTCATCAGGCTCGGATTGGTCGTGAAGCCCGAGACAAAACCGGACTGATAGGCGGAAAGCATGTCGTCCAGCACCGCACCATCCGCGTAGATTTTAATGTTTAATTTATTATCCATACTGATACACCCTCCAAAAATATAATTTAACCTTACCTTAAAGTACTTAAAAAAAGCGGGTTGATAAAATATCAGATTTTCTCCCCGCCTTTGAAGCTTCTTTACTTTCTTTATTCCCCAAGCACTTCTACTAAACATTGACGATTTCTGCTGCGCGTATGATCCCAGTCTACAAAATAGACATACCCCACCTTACCAATCTGAATAATACCATTCTGAATAATAAAGGTTTCACTGGAACCTAGCAATGAACCTCTGATATGAGCGTCCGTGTTTAATAAAGAGTGACGATTAGGTACCATTATCGTACCTTCCGTTGCTGTATCTGTTTTTGATATATCTTCGGCGAATTTTGTGTGTTCCGGCCCCGGATGATAATATTGTCTATCCGATTTCGTTGTTGGGACAATGGCTTCAAGTACATTGTCTAAGTCTACTTGTAAGTATTCATCCCCATTGTAATTACGATCATGTGAATATTCTTCAAAAAAGACTGAACATGTCGTATGAGGAGTCGAAACAACGACAATTCCGTTTTTTACATGACTTTCTTTCACGATTCTCCTCACTTCATCAGTAATTTCATGATAGGAAGGACGATTACCGTTTGACGTTAAAACTAATTTATCGTTATGAATAATCATATTATCTGATCTCCTCCTCTTGTACTCTCTTCAATGCGCCAATCATTTCAATCAACTTAGCCCTTCTATCCGAAGCATTGATAATACCGCTTGTTCCGCCAGTACCGTCAGCCCCTCCCATTAAAACCCGATAAACATCATCTCCGGTACTGACACCTGCTGCCTGCATAATTAGGATATCCGGATTAACTGATCGAATGGCTTGATTGGTTTCTCTAATATAGTCATCATCACTTGTGTTCCCGGTACCTATTAAACTAGTCGGTTCGCAAATCATCATGTCCGGACCCAATTGAGCCACCGCTTTGCATTGTTCAACAGTATCCGCACAAACAATCGTCAGCAACTCGACTTTCTTAGCTCTTTTTATGGTTTTATCAAGATTAGAAAGTGTGTAAGGATCCTCAGCATGATTTAAAACAACGGCTTTAACTCCAGCTGCTTTTAAAGCTTCCGGTAAAACGTGTCCCATTCCTCGCCCTGGAACTAAAGGATCCATGTGCTGGGCAGTCACAATCAAATGTGATGTCCTTTCGACAATAACAGGGATATCAACCAGTTGGGCGGTAAATAAACAGTCAATTTCATTTTCTTTTGCCAACTCATCAGTAACTAACGCCAGATTTAATACTTCCTCACCATAAATGTACGCTTTCGGATTAACTATAAAGAAAGGTCTTTTAACTTTTACATCTGTCATTGAGTGAATTCCTCCCATACCAAAAGCTTGATCTGATTTTCTTTTATAGCCTTACTTATTTTTGTAGCGCTCAGTATGGAAAACTTGATAATAGTGTGTTGCCATTTCTTTCATACCCTCGTAAGCATCATTTTCAAGTTTCAAATATGTTTCAGGATTATTTTCTCGAACTTTATTAAGAGCAGCGATTGTTATGTCCGTGAAAATATTAATCTTACAAATACCATTCTCTGTAACTCTGGAAAGGTTTTCATCGCCCGTCGAAGAACCACCGTGCAGAACTAAGGGAACAGGGACATTTGCCGATAATTCTTTCAATCTATCAAAATTAATATGCGGTGTACCTTTGTAAGTCCCATGAGCAGTTCCTATGGACACCGCAAGAGAATCGACGGTAGTCTGATTCACAAAATCAACTGCGGCATCAACCTGTGTATATCTTGTATCACTATCTCCTTCCTCATACTTAGAACCCGTACCGACATGCCCAATCTCAGCCTCTACAACAACACCTTTACTATGCGCGTAATCAACGACTTCTCGAGTCTTTTTAACATTTTCATCGAAAGGTTCTTGAGACGCGTCAATCATGACTGATGTAAAACCATTGTCGATAGCATATTTAATAATTGATGAAGTCATCCCATGATCTAAGTGGAGCACAACTGGAATATTAACCTTATTCGCATAATACTTTCCAAATTCTGCAGCTTCTTCGGTAGTCATATATGAACAGTGTGATTCAGCACAAGCAAGAATGACCGGTAAATCTAAATCTTGAGCAACTTCCAAGTAAGCTTTTAATGAGGCACGACTCCAAAAATTAAAGTGTGGAAATGCAAAATGTTTTTCTTTTGCTGTCTTTAATAATTCAGTTGATGTAACAAGCATAAAATGTTACCCCCGATAAGCAATTTTACTTTACCTTTGATTAACTATTTTTTTCAATTTCGGCCTTGATTTTTTCAAAGACTTTATCAGCACCGATACCGGTTAATAAGGGTACACCGTTAATTACTTTGTCCTTTACATTGTCAGGAACAATTGTTGTGCTGACGACAATATCATAATCGTCCAGATGATTTACCTCATCTGCAATTTTGCTTTGATACAGGGTTACTTTTTTATCTAAACCTTCTGCTTTTAAAAATAATTTTACTTTACCTGTAACAACAGTACTTGTAGCAACGCCTGTACCACAAACAATCATCAACTTTTTCATATTAATCGCTCCTTTTTACGTTATATCAGGATTCTGACGGATCAGATTCATCCTGAGAAACTTTTCTAATTTTGTTAAAGTAGATTAATCCAGCAAATACGACAACTCCTATTACAGAAATACCACCCCAACTAATCACTTTTCCTAATCCGACGATAATCCATGTTGTCCAAACACCGCCGTCACTTAACACGCTGATCGAATGACTGCCATGTAAATTGAAATTTGCTGCAATAGCAGCTTTTGTAATCAACGGTGCAGCCCAAGAAGCAACATACAGACTTGCCGCAATGTTAATTGCGCCGCCAATTACTGTTCTAAAAATATCGCCTCTGAAGACAGCAGCCATTAATGCAATCATGAAAGGAATTGTTGCTAAATCTCCGAAAGGAAGCACTTTATTTCCCGGAAGAATTACAGCAATAAGTAATGTTAGCGGTACCAAAATTAATGATGAAGAAAGCACCGATGATTGACCTACGGCCAGTGCACTATCCATACCAATAAACAAGTTTCGACCAGGAAATCTCTTTTGAACAAAATCATTAGCCCCTTCGGAAATTGGGGTTAGGCCTTCCATCAATAGGGCAACCATTCTAGGCATCAACATCATAACTGCACCGGTGTTGACAGCTAATTGCAGTGTTCCGCCAATTGGATACTTTGCTAAGATTCCGATGATCAGGCCGATAATTACACCCATAACTGTCGAATCACCAAAGACACCCAGCCTTTTTTGTACCGTTTCCGGATCAAGTTTGATTTTGTTGATTCCAGGAATGTGATCAAATAACCAATTGAGTGGTAATGCTAATAAGAAACCAGGTGCCGAAGCTCCATGCGGAAAAGTAATGTTTGGCAAACCATAGTATTTTTGTACTGTTCTAGAACTCATATCAGCTAACAAATAAAGCAGCGCAGCATGAATCACCATCGTATATATCCCTAACCAGAAATTCTGAGATACCGCATAAACAAGAGATCCCGTGAAAGCAATATGCCAATAATTCCATACGTCAACGTCCAGTGTTTTCGTCAGGCCTAAAAACAACAGAATTACATTTGCAATAATGCCAACCGGAATGGCCATGCTCCCCAGAACCGTACCATAAGCAATTGCTGATGCCGCAGGCCATCCAACATCAATCGAGCTTAGACTAAGGCCATAATTTTTAACCATTGCTTGTGCTGCCGGGCCAAGATTTGTGGTTAAAAGGCTGATTACTAAATTCAAACCAACAAATCCAATACCAACAGTTAAACCAGCTTTAAAAGCCTTACCGGGTCTAATTCTCAAGATAAGCGCAAAGATGAAAAGCAGTACGGGAAGCATAACACTTGCTCCTAAACTGACAAACCATTGAATTGCAGCCATATAAATTCCTCCAAACAATTTAATATTTATTATTTAAATCACTTAATGCCAGCTTGTTTCATCACTTCAATAAAATTCTCAACACTATCACATGTTTGTAATTGACTAACCAAATGTTCATTTTGAAAAAGCGCTACCAATTTTTGCAACATTTCAAGTTGATCGTTTGCATTTTTTAGGCATAACATAAAAATCATGCTAACATCCACTTTTCCAACATTACTTCCCATTTCTCTAAATTCCACTGGTTTAGCGAGTGACAAAAAACCTAACTGTGATACAATCACTTTATCGCTGTCTGTATGAGGAATAGCAATGCCCAGCCCATTGACATTTAACCCCGTAGGATAGTTTCTCTCACGCTCCAGAATCCCGTCCAAAAATTTATTGGTCACGAGTTTTCTTTTTAAAAATTCATCAGCTAATAATTTTAAGGCATTGCCACGATCAGTAGCTGACTGATTGAATAGAATAATTTCTCGATCAAAGTACATAATCAAAGCCCCCGATGGTTTAAATTTACTCGTTTTCAGTCAGTAAACGGATAACTTCGTGTTTCGTACCGGCGCTTTTTAATTTATTTATTAATTCTTCATCCGCAAGTTTGGATACTACTTGTTGCATTTGATGAATTCTAAAATCGTTCATCCTATTACTGTTGATTGCTAATAAAACAATCACTCTTATCGGTACATCATCAGGCGTTGCCCATTGAACATCATGCTGACTTATACCGATTGCAAGAATAGATCTTGAAACAACTTTTGATTCGCCATGTGGAATCACTAACCCAAAACCCAGTGCTGTGGATCCATTCTTTTCTCTGCTTATTATACTTTTTATGAAATCGTTTTCATTTTTAATATAGTTATGATCGGCAAGCATTTTCGTTAGCTCAGTAAGTGCTTCGTGCTTACGTGTCGCATGCAAATGAACCGTTATTAAATCAACATTCAATACTCCGTATGTTTTATTTTCCATGTCTGTGATCTCTCAATAATTCTTTTAGACGTTCCTTATCCTTATTTGTAAACATTGCACTGACTAATAGTTTGGGTATACCCTTAGGCGTCCGTACGTCTACAGTGGTTAAAATCAAGTCAATATTTTTGTATTTATCGATGTCTTTTTGGTATTTGGCTGTCGATATAACATCTATGATATCCAATTCCCGAAAATATTTTTTGACCTTAACCTTTAATAGTTCCGAAGTTCCTACACCACTTGTACACATAATCAATACTTTTTGTTGGGTGTTCCCTTGTTCAATATATTTTGCAAAATACAGTACAATAAACCCGCTCTCATCTTCATTGATTTTTTCAATATCAAAAATTTTCTCAGCTTTATTTGAAATCGTAACGATATCCTTGAGTAATTTTCCATATTCAAGTTTAATCTCATTTAGAAGATTATTTTTGATATATATATGATTATTGATTCGGTTCAGCATTGGCTTAATATGATTAGCCAAGTCGTTTTTAACAGTATCATAATTGATATTTAAATGCTCTAACTCATTTATTGCCGTTACATAATACTTTGTGACCTTTTTAACAAGATCCGGCACTTCGCTACTTTGAACCCCGTCTTGATCAAATCTGGTAGAAACGAGATACTGTAATAAATAAAGCGATTCGATCGTTGGTATCTTTGAATTTAAGTAACTGCTCGTATTGGAAATAACTTTTTCTGCAACAATGTATAATTGTTTATTGTTTCTTGTTAAATCCCTTTGCTTATCATCCAAAGGTGCCTGCTCACTTTCATATACCTTCCCTTCACGAAATCGAGTAATTAATATATACAAGTGAGAAAAAATATTGACATTATATGGATAAGGTATGGTTAAATCCAGGGCACGCTCTATTTTTTCCAGCTGAGAAATAATAAATTCTTCATCATATGGATTTAATTCATGCAAGTCAGATGTAAAGTCACGCAAATTATCCGCATCAAATAGGTTCATCTTCAAAATTGTTACGTTTATCGCTTTCCGAATATCAATTTCAGTACCTGTAATAGATATGGATTTACCTTTACGTGATAGATCAATATGGTACTCTTTTAATATCTTTGTAATAACAGAAAGATCATTGTCAATTGAAGAATCACTAACAAAATACTTTTGATAAACGTTTTCCATGCTCACTGGAAAAGGCGATCTAAAAAGTAAGTTTAAAATGACGCTGTTTCTTCGCTCGATTGGCGTATAGTCTAAAAAATCGCTATTTTTATTATTCCTCTCCTTTATGTAATTTTCGTAATTGATTCTGAAACCACGTCCTCTTGATGATTCAATAATGTCACCGCAACTCGATAAATCGTTAATATTTTTAATTGTCCGGTATACGGTTTTAGATGATATGTCTGCAAGATTCGCAATTTCACTAGCAATTACGTAATCGTTTTTTTGTAAAAGAATATCAGTTAGGGCCTGTTCTCTTTTACTTAATTGCATGTCTACCACCTCACATGTTTATTGTATAATGATTATTGGAAGCGAAACCATTACTCTATGTCCACAGCAATGGACAATATGTTGCTCAACCTCTTTGATGCATCCGGATGATATCTTAAAAAGAACATCCATATGCTCATTAATTCTTTTATCGACATAAGCATCCTTATTAATAATATAATACTTTTTCACTATTATTTTTACATTATTATCCATAAAAGTATAAAAAAAGAAAAACATCTTTTGTCCGCAAGATGTCTTCTTTAAACCGTATATATATACCAGTTACCACAATTAAGGAGCTCCTATTTGTAAGGCAAACGGGGAAAAGCGAGGCGGGTCTTTTAAATTAAGGCTTAAGAATCGTGACTCCTGTTCTTGGTTAAGAAATTTCGGAAACACCCAGGAGCTGTCTATTCGTCTACAAATCTTTCATTTACTGTCATCATATTTTTGTCTGTACTGTTCTATAATTTTTCTTGATTCATTTAATTCTTTCATTACCCTGTAAGGCTTACTAATCACCCGAAAAGGCAATTTTCTAAGAAAGATACTAAGATCTTGCCTGTACTCATTCGTGATTCTTGCTGGTTTTGTTGAGATCTTTTTGTACAATTCCTTATAAAATTCCTTCACAACATCAATTTCAAGATCAATAGCATGATGGCACTGCTGACATTCTATTTGAGCAATTTGATCATTAATGTAGACTATTTTATGTGGCGTTTCATGATCGCAATTCGAGCAGAACAAAACAGCTTCCATTTCATGTTTTTTCATTCTAATCTTCCTCCTTGTAAACTGTATAAGTTTTATAGGGCTCATTTAATTACTTATTAAGAGCATACAATCTTTCAATCTAACAGTAATAGTCTATAAATTATTTTTATAATCCTCATAATTATTTTAACACCGAATCATGCTTGTTTTCTTACAAATCAATGAGAGGTAACCGTTATGTACTCGAGCTAATCTAACTTTTTTAATAAAAAAGTTGATACTCTATTTTTGATTCTTCAACAAACTTGCCGGCTCTCAATTTGAAAAATCTGGCTCTGTTTATTGTTTGCGGATTACCGTTTGGGCAAAGATGATAAGAGTACTTTCCGTCTTTGAGAAATGTCTCGTTATTCTCTCCCTTTCCCAGTAGAGCTTGTCCTTTCAATGTCTCCACATAACTGTGTATTGTTTTAATCATAAAGTCATATTCTTCTTTGTCCTGAATGTTGGCAGGAATACCGCCCGTCCCAAGAAAAACATAGTCTGCTGCGTCTATTGAACTATATATTTCTCTTAAGTTCAGTGTTAATTGCCTATAATAAAATCGTTTTGAAACGTTAATAGTTTCATCCAATGTATCATGCAGCTCTGACGAATTTGATCGACAAAATGGAAAGACATTTACTACACTGAAGGAACCAATGCACAAACTTCTTAGATCAAAATAAGAGATGTGTGCAAGTTTATTTACTGTTCTATCGGAAAAGAATCGATTCGCCTTACTGGGATTCATTAATATGAACAGAAGATTGTTATGATATTCAATGTTCAAATTTGCTTTCAAAATTAATCTTGTTCTGATCTCAGTATGCGATAAGCTTACAAATTTACATTTTGCTGGTGTAATAACATAATCAGGATAAGATAGATTCACAAGTTATCCGCCCCTTAGATGAATATTATCTTTTAAAAGTAAGACTCTAGTATTCCTCATAAATCCTGCTAAATCAATCTTTTTTAATATATTCAGCAAGCCCCGTCTAATTATCAGCGCTCACCACGCAGAATGACAGCCACCTATGGAAAAGTAAATTTCAATGCACCGCGTCTGAATCCAATACGCTTTTCTTGTCCCTTCTGCCACATCTCTATGTCGGTTCGAATGCATCGGAAATTCAACATAAGGCACAAGTTCCCTTAATCAATCTTCTTTCGTCCGACGTGGATAGAATGATGCGGATCCGTTTTGTATAATGGCTCAGTATCCCCTTACGAACCATCTTCCTGATATAACTTACTCAATGAATCGGGTGCGCGGTGCAGGTACAGGCTCATTTCTCTGATTGTGAAATGTCTAAATGTACAAAGTGTAACAATAAGTCTCTCCATTTAATCGCGGAGAGTCTTTTCCTTTGACGAGCTATTTCAGTCATCTTCCAAAGTTGATCTTGCTCTACATCTGTATTAATTTCGGAGCTCTACTTTAATTTCTAAGCTCTACATGTTAATTCCAAAGATCTGCCCAAAAACTTCGGAACTTGGATCATTCTGGTTAGTATCTAACGATTAATTTATCCGGTCAGCTTCATAATACATTATTCGCCATTTTCTGCCCTATTCCTTTTTCAAGGAGATGAATATCATCTGCCTTTAAACTACTTTAACCTCTCAAAACACCCTCAATTGTGAACAACTCGGACACATTTTCCCAAAATATTTTCAACAATTGAAAAAATAATCGACATTTCCCGACGTTCCCTGCTATATAAATAGTAAGAGGCCTTTTTTACCAATCCAGTAAACCTTTTCTCCCCACTGTCGCACTGACAAAGTTATTCGGGCGGTCATTTCCCTCTTCCCAAATGAGCAGGACAGCTCCCATCATCGCTGTTATAAAGTACTAGCCAATGAAAGGAATTTGCCCATGTCTTATTCGCAGACCATGCCGTCAGTCCATCTGTCCAAAGATCGTGCCTTTGAAGCTTTGTTCGAAAAGTATCGTCCGCTGATCTACTCGTCTGTCTATCATTGCGTATACGGCCAAGCTTGGCGGTCTCATGGATACGACCTTGAAGATCTGATCCAAGAGGCAAGATTCGCGCTCTGGCGTACCGCTGAGGGCTTCGACTTCAGTAAAGTGCCTGTTGGAAAAGAGCCGGACGCCGTTTTCCTCTCCTATCTCCGCAAGACCATTAACAGACGGCTTCTCCTCTGCATAAAGAGATCACGGAATCTGACCAAACACCAAATTCTTTTTGAAAACAATGAGATCCCGGAACGATCGACCGATCCTAATCCTCTCCTCGATTGGGAGACCTTGCGTCTCATCACTGCTTCTTTCACTCCGCACGAACGTGAATTTTACCATCTTTATATTGACCTCGGTTATTCAATCAACGAGATTGCGGAACGGCTGGGCGTCTGCCGAAACACCATTACCAACTGGAAAAGAGAGATTTTCGCAAAAATCAGGCGGGAAATCAAGCAAAGCGTTTAAACCAGTCGTTTATTAAAGACTATAGAAAGAGGCGGTTCGATTATGGGTTATCAAGTCGGTGAGTTGGCCGTTGAGTTTATTAAATCAAGATGCAACGTATACAAAAGAAAGGGGTTTGAAATTGTTCTGAGCAAAGAGCACAAGCTTGATCATCACGCGTTTGTCGATGACAAGTTTGTCAGTCTGCTCGGCCGTGAATGGATGAACGATGAGGAAAAGATGGAGATTGCCATTAAGGAGCTCAAAGACCTGATTCTTCATTTAAAAAATCTCATTGGCAAGACATTTTCACCATCACAGTTGGACTCTGAATGCAAGTTCTTCGTCGGATGCCAAGCTCGTATTCGACCTAACAATTGGCAACAAGTCTCGGAAAAACAACAAATTACCTGCTCCAAAAAAGGATTTACAAAACCCGCGAGCTTCAGAGTTCACTTTGATGTACTTGTGGAGGCAGGCTTTGAGGAAAGTGTGCTTATCGTGACACAGATTGAGAGAGTATAATAAACCGATCTTTGAAAAATGATTATATGACCCCAAAATCATTTGGGGTTTTTATTTATCCAAATTTTGAAATCGATAGTATTTATTATGATAATGCTCTTGCCAATATGGCTTTATCAACCCAGAGGTTTTACCCCTTAATTTATTTTTTGCATCGTTTCACTTAGATCATAATATTTTATTTAGAGTGAGATATAGTATGGTGATCAGTTGAAGTATTTTGTGGGGATCAAGTCTTTTTTTGTGTAAATTCATCTCAGGAAACCAGCCGAGTATACTCAAAAAATAGCTTTATAAAGCCATTCTTGGAATTTGTGTATCTATCAACTGTCGAACTTGAATTTGCGCCTACTTTCAAAAACACATGCAAGAAACTTTGATAGAAGAAACTACAAACTATTGTGGAACGCTAAGTGAGCATAACCGGTTTCAGTCCAATAGTTTCTTTCTTGTCATGTACTCAGGCAGAATAAATAGATTCTCCGAAACTATTTTCCAAAATGAGATCAGTGTTCTCTTTCAATAAAAGTAAAGTCATAGTCGATAAGTTCCCAGGAAGGATTGAGGAGTGACGGATGCCTCGGAAAAACGCCTTCTTTATCCCTGAAACATTTGAAAGTGCATGACAGATGAGCTAGCAGAGAAGCTACCTGTCTTTTTCTGTTTATATTTCCGTTTCTTGTCCATCCAATGATGACCATATCTGCAGCTGAACAGGTTGACAGAATAAACTGATCGTTTACCTGACCCTGATCCTGTTTCGCCTGATTAAGTTTACTTGGGTCTGTTGACCGATAGGCAAACAAATTAATAACCGAAAGTGTGCCGAAACCATGATCGACAAGATAATTGGTCAGATTCATGATCGTTCTATCCAGTTTTATTTCTTCTGCCGTACTGGGGTTAAGCATTAACACGGCTGCTATGGGTTTGTCCGCATCCCAGGTTTTGGTTAAAAGATAACGGTATTTTTCATCGTCAGAAAAAGCAGCCTGACAATGAACTGTTGCTTCCTTCCATTTCATTTTTCTTCCCTGCCCATCACTATTCATTTCTAGATAAACACGGTTTTTCAATGAAATTGCACGACTGATCGCCCCCCTCAAATGCCTGTATCGCCAACATAGTCTTTGCTACACTGCGATGAAAGGCAGCAAAGTTCCCTTTCTTCTCATCACTATCGAGCGGCCCATAGTAGCGGTACCGTCTTAGCCGCAAGAACTTCTTCGAACTGTTTCAGATGACTGTAAAAGTAATTCAACAGATCGACCGTTGGAAAATACACCAGCGTCTTCTGTCCTCTGTCTTCTTCTCACAAAGTTCTTCAACCATTTACTTAGCAGCCCAAATTTTGCCTTGCGATAGCCATTATTATATTTCCCATAGTTTCTTTCTGAAGACTGCGCATGCATCATCAGATCATCACGTTTCACATAATCCGAAGTAGCAATCGGATTGACCATGTTCAGACTGTCAAACGTTTCCGCATACATTTCTTCCGATCCGCCGTATATGGCCGTAGCCGTAAAGCTCGCAATTGGAACTTATGCTTCTTTCTCAGTCGGGCTAAATAGTGACCCAAATACCAGTAATCCACATGGAACGGTTTTCCCCAATGGTCACTATACGCGCTTCGTCAATTATAAATAGCCCGAGTCTTCTCGATCCGATAAGCATTTCAATGTTCGACCGGCTTAGCAAGGTTTCTGTCGATATATTGAGAATATCGATCTCTCCATCTTGAACTATCTGATTATATTTTACCAGATAAGTAGGATGCTTTCTTTTTCTCTGTCGTATTGGCCCCATCCAGATAGAATCAGGGGGTTAATCCTGCTTTTCACTCCGAAACTTGAGTACCTTAATAATAAGAACAACCTGAATTCCCATGAATTTATACCAAGGCAGGTGGATCGACCCCAAGGGCTTGATAAAGATCCATCTGCTTTTTGGTGAGTTCGCCAATATGCGTATGGCCACCGGGTTGACGGTACTGCTCGACCACATCCAGCTCATCCAAAAGTTCCTGGATTGTGTACCGTTTGAATAATTGATGTTCGCTCATCGCCTTTTTTATGTAGGAAAGATAGAACAGAGCGATGAATTGGACAAAAAGTTTTCCCTCAAGGTTTTCTTCGGAAGAGACAGAAGTTCGGCGAAGATTTAGCCGTTCTTTTAAATTTCCGAAGGCTTTCTCGATCAGATCCTTTGTCCGATAGATCTCCAGCGCCTCAATGGGATCTTTGATCCCATTGGAAATAAGGGCGAAGTAGCCAAAATCCCTTTCCGCTTTGGCAATGGCCTCGTTTTTTGGCGTCAGGGAAAGCCCCCTGACGGGCGTTTCCTTCCACTTGTAGTAACGCGTATAAAGCCTTTCATGTTCCGGGTTTCTCCTACCGGACTGCAGTTCTTCTTCCAGACGGTCCAGCAGTTTATTGAAGGCCATCTTATCATCGGTCGCCTTCTGATCATTATAGAAAAGATGAAGGTACAGCCTTTTCTTATCGGTCATGAGTTCCCCGGTTCGTTTCTTGACTTCGGAATAGTCCCAGTCGGTCAGAAAAGAGACATAATAGAGATTGCAGCCGGAATCATAGTGGGCGCGTGTGATCATTTTCTGGCGGACGTCATCCAACGTCTTGCGAACGAATTTCAGTGACGTTCGGGCACCGATCAGAAATTTCACATGGTCCTGATAGAAGGCATTGATATTCTTCTCACTGTAGAAACCGCGATCCATCACGACTTTTACTTCCTTTTGCTTGAGAAAGTCCACATCAGCGAGCAGGGTACGTATCGTTTTGACATCGGCAATATTGCCCGGAAGCTTGCGATAAGCGACCGGCAAACCGGAGGTCTCTCCATATAGGAGTGCCAGGTTAATCTGCGGCAACGGATCATGATCCTTGTTTTTACCGTATTTGACCTGTTTCAGCGCCTTAGAATAGGATGAAACGGAGGTTGTATCGTAAGCTAGATACTCCTCACGGAGACGTCGCTTGCTTTGAAGAAGGAAGAAATGGTGTTTGGCGTTCTCCGTGATCGAGCCGAACAGTTCACTGCTTCTCTGGGAGGGCAGACTTTTCCCGTAGGGATGCACATGGGTCTTCGCCCAACGGGAGAAACGGCTCATCGGATTGCGATCCTCCAGGACCAGATAATAGGCCAGGGAGAGGATCTGCGGGTACGATTCCGGAAAGCAGCGGGCCAGGTCTTCTGTGAGGCCAAGTTTGGCGCTGATGGCGTCAAACAGATAGGTTGCCCCGTAGAAACGGCGCTGATAGGTGGTCGACGGCACGGGACCGCGCTTCTTTTCCTTTTGGTTGATGATCTCTTTCAGACCGTCGGTATACTTTTTCGACGGAATGAGCTCGCCGGTTACTGGATCCAGCTTACCGATGCATTTCCGGTGATTCCGTGTCTGCTTCTTTTCTTTGTCCCAGTACCCTACGGATTCATATACGTAAGTGATCCCGGTTTTCTTGTTCTTCAAATGGACGAGTGACATGTGCATCCCTCCAAAACATGGTATAATTATACCATGTTTTGGCAAAAAAAGCAACACTAAAAAAGTTCAAATCCCCGAATATTAAAGGATTTAAGCTCACTTATTGGTATAAATGTCCGGGAATGCAGGCAATAAGTGCCAGCTATAATGTCCGTAGGACTTTATAGCTGGCACTTATTTTAGGAAAGGAAAGAGGACATCTCCGTGTAATCCTACTTACACGAAGATGTCCTCCCCCAACACATTCAGGTTTTATATATCTTATAGCATTCAACCCTAATGACACTATACCAGTAAATATAAAATGCTGTTTGTATTTTCTGATACCAATTATCCATAAACCATAAATTATCACTGTCAAGAAAACGTGATAAGGAATACATCGGGAAAGGTATTTTCATCAGTGGGAATACCCATTGACTTTCTTCCGCTCAAAATAATGTTTTTGTACTGGGCCTGTTGTGATCTATTTACTTTATCATGTTCGGTAATAGGTTCCAGTAAATCAAATACCTTTTGAACCATATCTTGATCGGCAGTTAAGTAAATCTGCCCTACCAGCCCCGACATTGCAGCATTAACGCTATTATCATGAGGAAATTTTATAACTCCTAACAGTTCAATAAAACGCAAATACCGCTGTTCCTGTAAATCGCTTTTTCTTTGAGCAGCATCTTTTTCCATAGTTGCTTTAAGTGTATATTTTGCTGTTACATACGCAGAAGTAATTCCGGCAATGACCGGTGCAATGGCTTTAACGCATTCTATAACAACCGTGCCTACATCCATTATTTGCACCTCTATTTGTGAAATTATAAGATTTTACACAATATAAAATTGCATATAGACAACAATATGCGGCGAACCTCAGTATCTTCTGAGGAAAACCTTTCGTTCAATTTCTAGCTCTGTTCTATCTCTCGTACATAAAAAAAGCCATGAGTGATCATGACCTGTTTAAAAAATATACGTTACAGGAACTATTAGATGAACTGGAGGTCATTGAGCAATACCGTCAACCTGGAGGCCATACTCATATTAGTGAGTTGACCAAAAAGCAGATTGAGCTTTATCATCTTTTGGGTGTTGAACCGCCAACCTTGGTATAATTTCACGGGAATTCAGGCTTAAAGTCAATGTAGCCGCGATCAAAGACGTACATGGCTTCCTCATCGACCAGAGCATACAGTTCTGTCCGGTCATGAATCTGAGCCGGCGTCAATACTGCCTTTTCTGGAAAGACCTGCCCCTTGCCCATGAACACAGGGCGAGATGCAGTTTAACCCCTGCTTTTGTTTTACGGAAATGCGCCCATGGGAATTGTTTCAGGTTCATGGTGATCGTTGTGAAATCGCAGCCGTTTCACATCCGGCACAGGGTTTCCTTTTACCCTGGCAACAAGCTCCAAAAAAATCATCATCTTGAGCTGGGGATCAACCATGTTATCTTTCCTTGTCGCTAAATTTGACGCTTAACTTTCCTTATTCAACTTGATATCCTCATTTATTTTAAATTCTTGATACATATATTCTTTAAAAGATCCAGACACTAAGTCATCAATTAATTTATATTTATTAAACGAATGATTTTTTACAATCAGACTTAGAATTTTCTCTAATTGGTCAGTTCTTTTCTCCCATTCATAGTTTTTTACAGTATCAAGAGCACGTTCAACAATCGCTTGCAATTGAAACGGGTGCATCACTGCATAAATTATTTTCTCAGCAATTGCTTCAATTTTTCTTGGCTCAACAACAAATCCATTTACATTGCTATTCAAATAATCCTCTACACCATATTGAGTTGAAATTACAACACTTCCACAAGCCATCGCTTCAATAGGTGGTAAAGGAAAACTTTCATACCATGATGTTAATAGTACTATGTCTGAATTTTTATATAGATCTGCTAGATCCTCATTAAATAATTTGCCACAATAATGAAATTGAGTATCATATTCTTTGGCAGGGGGCTCAAGGCCAAATACATTCCAATTAATAGTGTACCCTTTTTCTTCCAGATTTTTCCTGGCTATTTTTATAGCTTCAGCTGCATCATTAAATCCTTTCCACTCTCTCTTTTCATCAAAAAAGCTCACAAAATTCCAATCTTTTTTTTCAATATATTTATCTTTGTAATTAATTTTTGAATTAAAAATACTTAAATCAATTCCTGGATTCAACAAATAGGAATCTTGGTTAAATTTGGTTTTTAAAAGGTTTTGCAACCATTTAGAGTTTGAAATCTTGTAAAGAGGTAAATTGTAAGTATTTCTTGTAAAAAATCTCTTTGTCGTATCTTGAAAGAACAGTTCCTCGAAGTGCTGCATATGATAAATAGAAATTGTTTTATTTGATAAATAATCTGCTGCGTAGGCTGTCCAACTAAATGTTGCTATAGTGATATCTGACTCAACCCAATTTTCAATTAATTTTTTATTCATATTTAAAATCTTAAACCAACTAGCCAGTTGATCTAATTTTTTATTTTTTTTCAAGTATGAAAAAACAGTACTTTTTATCCTATTTTTTATTCCCCTTTTGTTATTCCCATTTAATCGTTCTTTCCAAATTCCTTTTTCCCATTTTATTGATTCAGAAGGTGTTATTGCATAAACTTCATATCCTCGAGCGTCAAGGATATCCATAAAATTATAAAGCACAATGGAACCACCAGTTTTTCCAAGATTCGGCATCAAGTATGATATTTTCAAAGAAATTGCCCCCATCAATTAATAGATCAAATAGTTTTGAAGAAAAGACGAAATAATATGTGTAGCATTTTCTTAATAATCAACTTGCATAGTTATTTATTCAAACATTATTAAAAGATCCTATTATCTTCATAACTGTTGAGTTCAATGCAAATAGTACATAATAGATTACCCAATATTTTCAAATAGCCAATATCCCTTTTTTCAATTAAAACCATTAGCAAACTTTCTTATATTCCTTATCTAAAAGAAGATTGTTATAAAAATAGGCGATAGTATTTTTTTATAAGATGAAAAATGATCCCTTTTTTAAAGAGAATGTATTTGAGTTAACCTAATACCTCGTCGATTTTGTTATCTATTTTTTCAACAAATCTATCCCAACTATATTTTTGTGCATTTTTTCTAGCTTCTAAGCACATATTGTTTAAATTCTTATTAGCTAACACTTTATTCATTGCTTGAGAAAAAGCAAACTTATTGTTGTCAGTTAAGTATCCTGTAACATTATTAATTATGCTTTCTTTTGGTCCTCCATTATTTACAGCAATAACAGGCTTTCCTGCAGCCATTGCCTCAACTGGGACAATTCCCCAATCCTCATTTGGGGGGGTAAAGATGACTGCCATACAGTCCTGATAAAGCCTTAACAACGTTTCATCATTAGGAGAAACAACAAATTTAATCATAGAATCCCCTTGAGCTAATGCTTTTAATTTCCTGAAATATTCTTCACTTTTTTTGTCAACAACTCCTGCCACTATAAGCTTAACATGTTTCTCCTTAGCTCTAGATATTTTATAGGCTTCTATTCCCATTTCTATATTCTTAGTCCACATCATTCTCCCTGGAATTAAAAAATATTCTCCAGCGGTTATATTCAAATTTGTATATCTCTTTAAATCTACACCAGGATGAGCTATTGAAACAATTTCTTTACTTGACAATCCAGCATCTAGTACTCTTTTTTTCACTTCATTACTGTTGCATATTACTCTTGAATATCTTTTCCATGCCCTTTTTTCAATCTGTTTAAAAAAGAAGCCCGCTATTGCTAATTTATATACCGCACTTTTACCATTCAGTTTAATATATCTCTTACGCGAAAAGGAATCATAAATTACTTTTAAAGGCGTATGACAAAAACAAATTATTGGTTTTTTTTTATTTACTTTAAAATTCATTAAATCCCCAAAGCCCTCACTAGAAATTAATACTAGATCGCCACTAAATTTAACTTTTTGAAAAACGATCACTAAAAAAGCCTTTGTGATATTAAAAAAATCTCTTTTAACAGGTATTTTGGTTAACTCTATAACATTAAGATTTTTAAATTCTGGAAACGTATTTTCAGGTTCAAAGTGATTGGTGTATATTGTCCAAGTATGTTTACTTCTTTTTACTAACTCTAAAATTGTTTTTTCTGCTCCTCCCATTAAATAAATCCAGGGATGATATAGTGCAATTTGCGCCAATTTTGCTTTCCTCCTACTTACTTTCTTAAAAAAATTTCTTGCTCTTTTCTGATACAGAAATCATGGCTGCTATAAATAAAAATAATAGACCCAAGGCATTAAATTGAAATACACCTTCTGAAAAAAGACTTGCTGAAAAGCCTCCCATTAACAGGCCACTTAAGAATATTTTTAGTTGATTTTGATTATCATTTGTAAATTTTATCGCTTTTATTCTTAACATCAATAAAACTATTAATAAAATAAATAATAGTCCACCTAAAATCCCAATTTGACTTAAGAGACTTCCAACTGTACTCTCTCCGCCGCTTATTAAATTATTATTGTTACTACCGGCAACCAATGTCGCTAAATTTCCTGAACTTCCTAAACCTTTTCCTAAAGGATATTCGATAAAATCTTTAACACCATTTGTAAGTCCGTTCAAATGATCCATCACGGAGCTATCTGTTCTTAAAAAAAGAGTAAACAAGCCAGCACTGATTCCAAAAGTTAGAAATGCGACTAATTTTCCTATTTTTTTAAATCGTACTAATGCCCAAAAAGTGATGCTAACTAAGGAGGTTAAAATACCACCTTTACCTAAAGTTAATATTAGGCAACTTGAAATAAGGATTGTATTCAATACTTTTGTTTTTGAATAACAAAAATTTAAAACCAGCACAAAAGAGAGGAAAAAACTAAGCGCAACAGGATCAATTAACAAGGAAGAAGCTCTTCTTATCGACATGCCAAAAGCAGGGGAATAGAAATTTCCTGTTAATCCGCTAATATTTATTGTTCCGCCTCCATATATATCTGAATTAGCTCCAAACATTAATGACAAATATTTATCTCCACCAAAGAATAATAATGGATCCATTCCCAAAAAATACGGGAGGATAAAGATTTCCATAATACCATAAACTGAGAAGATTACACCCAAGGAAATTATTAACCTAGACAATTTTTTTATAGAATTTTCATTAAAGCTCTCTGAAAAAGCAAGCATTCTGCCTATAAAAAACAGAAAAACAAAATTAAATATTTGCTTAAAGCTCCCCAGCTTTAGGTTAAAATCAATATGACCAATAGGTAATATTAGATAAACGATACCCATGAGTAAAAAAATAAATGCAATTCTATCAATTAAATTTCGTTTTAAAATGCCTGTAAAAATATCCAGTCTTTTTAAGATTAAATAAAAAAACAAAACATATATTAAAATATCTCTGCAAAAAACATAAAAATATTTAAAGGTGGAAGCGGAATTTAATGAAAATGAATTACTTAAAACTAGAAAAATAAAGTTTATAAATAACAAAACTAGAACAAAAACATAAGTCATGTTTAAGTAGCTAGTGTTTAAAAATTGAAAAGAGAAAATAGTAATTGTTATTATCAAACCCATTATAATTCCATTCATACTATTAACAGAAGTAAAAACCACAATAATAATAGCTAAAAATTCAAGAAACAGATTTATAGACTTATTTTTCTTCCAAAAGTTCTCTATAAATGGCAACATGGCGCGAAGCAACATCCTCCCAACTAGTCAAATTACCCCTCTTAGGAGTTATTCTAATCTCTCTGTATTTTTGAATTGCATCAATCATTGAGTTGACATCATGTGGTTCTACAAAACAAATATTTTTTCGCTTGTCATAACCCAATTCATTTTTATCTAAGGTTGTTGTAATAGTAAATACTCCCTGTGTTAAGGCAGCATTTACACTTCCATTTTTAGACGAATATCCATTAATAAATGGAAATATGCTGGCAACACCCAATTGAAGCGCCATTCCAACTTCATTTTGTGTTAAATAATCAGTACTAATAATTTTATCCTTAATATGATATTCATTTATTAATTTCTCTAAAGATTTTCTATATAGATTGTCAAATTTCAAAGAACCAATATATAACAAGTGATAATCAGTTTTTCTTATTATTTCTAATATGTCTTCAAAACCCTTTTCTTGATACAACATTCCAAAAAACGAAATATAATCTTTGGTACTTTTAAATCCAATTTTTTCTTTAAATATTTTCATCTCTTCTTCAGTATACTTTGCTTTTTCAATATTTGATGGAACTGGTAAAACGCTTATTTTAGCCTTATTTCTTACCCCACTAATTAATTCAATATATTTAGGGTCTACTACATAAACATAATCTACATATTTAATGCCCCTTGAATACAGCTTTCCAAAATAGTAATCAACAAAGTATCGTACTTTATTAATTAGCTTTATTGAAAAGTTTTTGTTAATACTATAAGCTAACCCCCTCGAAATATCCTTATTGGGAAATTGGTGAAACGTAACAACTACTTTAATACCTAATTTCATTAAGATTTTTACTGATCTAAAATATGATAAGTTGAGGATAGGATTCTTTGTGATTGAATAAGCAATATGAAAATGTACCAAATCAATATCGCTTTTTTTTACATGATTGATTAATTCTTTTACGTAGTTATTTTTTCGCAGTACAAAAACATTTTTTTCATTTGACCTTTTTGTAAAAGTTGCAAAATAAATTTCATTATCTTTTGAAATGTTCTTTGCAAGATTTGATACATAGTCGCCAACCCCACAACGCATTGGAGGCAAATTATCGCTAAAAAAACAAACTCTCATTGTATTATACCCTTCCTTTAAATTCTTCATTACTATCTTTTTAACATCCCCATATTAACAAAAAGCGCATCCTTCATTGCTTTGAGGATTAATTCAATCCTTTTAATCTTTTGTTCTTCATTCATTATAAAGATCTTCAAAAATTTTTTTACTCCGTTAAATAACATACCCCAAAAAGCTATAAAAACAGCAAACTTATTTTGAGTCCTTTTTATTGTAACGAATGGATTTCTAATATAATAGTAAGTAACTTCTGGAGAGAGATTTAATGCTCCTCCTGATGACTTTGAAACCTTGTGATAAACGACTGATTTTGGTATATAAACTAATTTCCATCCAAACTTACTAGCTCTAATATTCCAATCAACTTCTTCACAATATAGAAAATAATCTTCCATCATGAAGCCTATTTCATCTAATAATTCTTTTCTAAATAATAGACTACACCCTGTAATGTAATCAACCAATTTTATATTATTAAATTGACCGGTATCAATTTGTTTATTTCCAATGTGTTTTGTGAACCCTGTCATCTTATTAACTAAACCCCCGGCATACCAAATCGTATCTGAGTTATAATAATATATTTTAGATCCAACAATACCAATATTTTTATTTTTTGAAATTTCTTCTACTAAATAGAGTAAAGCTTTAGGATCAACTACGGTATCATTATTTAACATCCAAAAATATTCAAATCCTTGATTTAGTGCTTGCTTAATAGCAATGTTATTTCCACCAGCAAATCCTAAATTTTCATTTGATTTCAGTAATTCAACGGCATAATCCAAAGATGTTTGGGTAATAAAAGTTTTTAATAGATGATAAGAATTATCTGAAGAACCATTATCGACAATGAATACCTTGAAATCGTTATAACTCAACTTTCCAATGCTTGCTAAACATTCACTTGTGTCTTTATATCCATTCCAATTAACAATAATGATTGCAACTGAGGTCTTATTCCTATCCATCTATTGTTTCTCCTATAAAAGAAAATTAATAAAAATGTACTTTTAGTCAATGTTTTACCACCAAGGCATTATTCAATATGCATCATGTGAATTTAAAACAGAAGTAACCGTTTTAAATATCAACTTTATATCTAACTGGACAGTCAAAAGTTCTCAGCGACTATGAAATCAGTAATTCGTCCTCTGATGCAGGTGTTTCC